>JBQVOK010000002.1:539907-571739 GCA_052437175.1 Flavobacteriales bacterium | reverse complement strand
TTTGCAAGTTCTTTTAAAATGAAATCTATCTTTGATACTCACATTTTAAGTGGTACTCAATACGGGGAAGCTGACACTGCAGGTTTACTTTATTGCGCGAACCATGAAGCATATATACAATCCGGCGACTCTCCCGGTGCAAGGCATACATGATCCAATGTTCCTGTTTCTTTTTGCCGCAATACGTACGCAGCTCATCTATTTCATAGCTGCCACCCGGCTCAAATACCGGGTTATAGCTGCATTCATTTGCTAAACGTAATAACCAGCGTTGTACTGTAGTTTTAGGAATATGCAATAACCAGGCAATGTCCCGTATACCGCAACCTCGGCAACTAAGTAAACCTATGCGTTGCATACTGCGCTTTCGCCGGGCTTTTCTATGGGCCGACTGAAAGTATTTGCCGCAGGACTTGCAGCGGTATTTCTGTACCGAATTTCGCACTCCTTTCTTTATACAAGGTCCTTCACAGTAAATACAAGTCATTTTCTTCACAATTTACTTAATTAAAAGAGCGAAGCTTTTCAGCTTCGCTCATAAAATATTCATAATAAAAAACTTAACCACTCAGGTGACGTTTTGGGACACGACGGGGGGAACATACCGCATTATACGGGGCTTATAGCGTTCCAAAATAAAAAGCGGGAGTAATATACCCCCGCTTTTTAAGCAAAATGCCAATCATTTGGCATTGAATATCAGAAATCTACACGGAACCAAAATGCCAGGTGACGTTTTGGGACATTACCTCACATTACCCCCTACAATCTCCTTTTTTTCACATAATTGCCGTCAATATCCTCTAAACGCCAATGTTCCACTTTGCTTTTAATTACTCTAGGCATTTTTTCTTTATAATAATCTTTAATATTTAAGGGCAGAAAAATAACAGGAGTAAGTGAATCTGGCCAAATAACTATATAATTATCATAATTCAGATGAATAGAGGCATTTCCTATAGAATCACTTATACCAATAGTATCAACTATAACATACTTATGCTTCTTGTTAAAACGTTCTTTTTTTACCTCAAATATCTTCACATCTACAGCTCTAATAAAGGGGTCTCTTATTCCCAATGAATCAATTTTATCGCCCCATTTTGAGTAGTTTCTAACATTTATCGTAAGTGATACTATTTTTTGCTCAGGATAATACATGCATGATAATATTTCAAAGGTTGATGAATTTTTCTTTGCTTCTTCAATTCTGAAACTCTTATCCCACATAGCATATGAACAGTCTAAATAGAATCCATTTGTTTTCGAACAATCGTATTGATTGCTGCTTATTTTTCTATAACTAGCACAGCTAAATGTGCTTATCAAAAGAAAAAAAATTAACGGGAATTTAAAATTTCTCATATTAATTATTTAAATAATTTTTAATTATTTCATTTAATTGACGCAATTTTTCACCAGATGGTATCATCAATGGTAATGTTTTTGCTGTTCCATGATTATAATTAGTGGTTTGTCCCCATTTTTTTTCTCTTTCATTTGCATAATTATGTGCACCTAGTTTGCCATTTTTATCATTATAATCAAGCCCCAAATGTGTGCGTCCATAGTTTTCTGCCAGTTCATGAAATATAACTGAACTTTTTGACACCGATTTCACTTCTCCGCTACTTTCATTTTTATAATACTTAGCGTCAGGATGGATTATGACTTGCCCATCATATCCACCTCTTGGTCTTGTTTGATAACCTTCGTTGGAATCTTTACCAAAATTAGATGAGTTTATAATCCCAGATGATGTCCTCGCCATATATCCTGCTGTTTTTTCATAATCTTCATTCAGTAATAGAGCAACTTCTGAACTTTCATAGAGCATTCTCTTATCAGAGCTAATCATGTCATTTAATAGATTCAACCCCTCATCATTATATAAAATATTTTCTTGTTTTTCTGGACTAACACCTGAAAAATCAAGATATACCTGATTTCTACTATCAAATTTCACATAATCTTGGTTTTTGGACTTAACAATACTCTTTATATCCGTTTGGCTTTGTGCACTGGTACCAACCTCCAAAGTATCTCCTTTAACATCATTAAACCATATTGGATTATTCGCAAAAGCAGCATACTCACTTATCGACGGATTAGACTTAGGATCCAGATTCCACCTACGACCCAAACGACTGTCGTATTGCCAGTATTCGGCGGTATAAGAGGTCCCTTCCACGCCGTACATTTCATCATCTTTCATCTGCCCGTTATGACCAAACAGATATTTCTCCCCTGTACTCGCACAATTCACCGTGGTTAGCTGTGAAGCATAGCTGATCTGTACATCGTCGATATCAAAGGCTGCATTGGTACAGCTTACATCTGCATAAATAAACTCCAGAATGTAATTATCCGTAGTGGCAGGGGTAAAAGATACACTGCCCGAAACCATAGCCGCCGTTAACGTAACATTGGTCGTAGATACAATACTACCGCCCGATGTCTTTATACGTACCTGTATCGTCTTCCCAACGGTAGATACACTGCCCGCAGGCTGTGTACCTCCAAAAGTGAGGCCCATCATTTTCCAGGACAATGTATAAGGAACGCCTTTTACCATGTAATGCCCGCTGCGTGCAGCACCCCACGATGTTGCATAGGTTCTTCCCCCTCGGGCTGCACGAAGGGCTGCACCCACATTACTCACTGAATTATTAGCATCGCCTACCGCTGTAAATCCTTCTACATTCAGCGGAAACGCATAGATATACGCTATTTTGGTAACAGCACTTATACTGGTCGCACACTCCGGCTTTTGACCCCTGCGCTCTTCCATCAGCATACCAAAAGGATAGTAATCGTACATATTTATGATCTCCGGTTCATACGCGCTGAACACATTGCTTACGCACTCCGTTTTCTTACGATCGCTTAGCACCGTGTGCACATTGCCCAGGTGGTCGCTCAGTTCGTATCGTTTCTTCCCTCTTGTCACTTGTACAGGTGTTGGCGTCTGTGCTACAAAGCTAAGTTTTTTGTCACGCCTGTGCAAACCAAGACGACTGCTGCCGTACAGCAGGTTCTCTTCCAGGATCAGGTCACTGTTTACGGACGTTTTGCTGTACATGGCCAGCGTATTGCCCTGCGCGTCCAGCGTGTAGAAGGTATAGGTAGTGCTGCCGCTCCAGGTTGCTGCTTTGGTGATGCGTCGCCCCGCTGCATCGTAGCTGAACTTCAGGTTCGGGCGCGCGCTGCCGCTGGTACGGATCACCTCCGTTACCTTGCCGTATACATTCCATTTTATCTCCTGTATCTGCTCCGAAGCATCGCTCAGCAGGTTGCCGATATTGTCGTAGGTATAGTTACCCGCGCCCTGGTTGTCGATATCATACGCCACCGTAGACGCACCGATCGTTTCTGTTACATAGCCCAGCTGGTTTTTGTTGCTGAGGTAGTTATAGGTTAAATTATCGATCTGCGCCGTGGCATGGTAACGCTGCAGGTTTTTGATATTGCCATTCGCATCGTAGGTATACCCTGTACGGTACAGGTTGCCCGCAGGCGCACCCGCGTTCCAGGCCGCTATACTGCTTACCGCACCGTTCTGCTTGTAGGCATGGCTCTCCGCTATGCGGTTCAGCTGGTCGTACCCGAACACCTGTAATACCGGTTCTACCGTGGCCGTATTGTTCCAGATCTTCAGCGTGTTGTTCATGGCCACAATATTGCCGTTGTACAGGTTGCTGTTGCCGTAGTAAGCCCCCGGTACCGCCAGCAGGAAGTTATTGCCGCCCGTACCGATGCGCGTGTAATCGCCCTGGTAATAGCTCAGCGCAAAGCCATAGGCATCACGCGCCGTATTGGCAAAAACACCGGTATAACCGTCCTTACCCGGGTCCAGCGTGGGGTCCAGCTTTTCGCTGTTCAGGCTCTTCAGCCAGCCATGTATGGTATAGGCGTAATCGGCTCCCTGTACGTTGTTCTGCCCGTATTCCACGCGGGCCAGCGGTCCGTGCAGGTAATAAATGTAATCGGCATCCGTATCGTACCAGTAGCCTTCGGCACTGCTCTGGGCCGTACGCAGACGGTTCTGGTCGTCGTAACCGTAACGGTACCAGTACTGGTCTTCACGGCCTTTGTTCAGCATCACTTCCAGTACCTTGCCGCTTACCAGATCGTAACGGTAATCTACGCGCTGGTAGCTAAAGTTGAACATAAAATTGTTCGGGTCCGTGGCAGGTATGTCCTTGTTCTGGCTCAGTATGGTCTTTACGTTGCCGTGGTAATCGTAATCGTAAAAAGTAGCGCTCTGGTACGAGGTACTGGCCGGGGCCAGTCCGCTGCCCGGTTCATAGGTGGTATAGGCCACCCGCTTACGCAGGTTGTTCTGCGTGAGGAACGAAGCCGGGTAAAAGCCCGTACCTGCCGCCACATCGTAATAGGTACGTACGAACTGCCCCTTGGTATAGGTGCTGAGGCCGCTGTTAAAGATCAGGTCTGTATAGATTTTTTCGTGCGTTACCGGGCGCGAAGGCAGGGTATAACCCGCAGCCAGGATCAGTTCGCCCACTTCGGTGATGCGGCTCTGGGCATCGTAACGTGTATAGGAGAACATGCGGGCGCTTACCGCGCTCTGTTTGGCATTCTGGGAGAACGTTACCCGGCCCAGGTTATCGTAATAGAACAGGCTCTTGCCGCCGTCGGGGCTCAGCTGTTCCACCGGCTGGTTCAGGGCATTGTAGCGGTAACGGTTAGCCAGGGCGCTGCTGGCATTGCTGCCGCTGTTGTGGTCAGGCGCCAGGCGCGTACCCGCTAAACGGGCCGTATTTACCGCGGCCGACTGTGCCGCGAGCAGGGGTTTTACCGCAGCCGGCGGCACCGTACGCACCAGGTTACCGGCACGGTCGTAGTAATAGAGTGTATAATGATACTCGTCAGCGGTATACGCGGCCGTAAAGGTCTCCGAAAGCGTCATGCATTTGCGTATATAGGCCGCACGCAGGG
Source organism: Flavobacteriales bacterium (assembly GCA_052437175.1). Classification (GTDB taxonomy): domain Bacteria; phylum Bacteroidota; class Bacteroidia; order CAIKAF01; family CAIKAF01; genus JACVCJ01. The sequence goes on along the minus strand of JBQVOK010000002.1, from coordinate 566,780 downwards.
CACTGCGAAGACTGTCCAGGTAGGCCTGCAGATCGTTATAGGCATTTTCATTGGCCAGTTCTACCAGGTAGGCCACGCAGGGGTCTTCGATGGTATCCGTAGGGAAGGGCACTACCGGTTCGTAACAGTCGATATCGGGGTCCAGGGTAATGGGCTCCTGCCATTCCGGGGCGCTGAAAGCCTGGTCGCGCGTACCCACCGGCGGTACAATATCTCCGCAGGGTTCGCAGCTGCGCAGGGGCTGGCAGTACGTAAGTATAAAGTATGTATGTGTAGCGCCCAGGGTCACGCTTACTTTGGCCGTATAACTGCTGATGCCGTCGCTGCTGGCGCTCATATCGGCAGCCACCGTGTCTATGGAACTGATGGAACTGAAATGGAACGCCGTTCCGTTACCAAATGTGGCCGGCCAGGTAAAACAGTTGGCTTCGCGGCCCAGGGCTACAGCCAGACCGGCACTCAGCGCGTTGCGCAGCTTGTTCTCCAGGCGTTCGCGGTTGCGGTGTTCTGCGGTATTACAGCGTGGGTCGCGCACGGCCTCGCATTCGGTGGCATAGGCGCTCTGTAAAAGGTTTACACCACTCAGGCTGATGTCCAGGTAATAGGTGGAGGTGCCCGCAGGCGTAAAGTACGGAGTTCCCGCGCCCGTGTTCTGCACGGCCATCATACGTGCTGTGCCCGTTTGGGTGGGTGTGGCATTGGTTACGGGGTTCGGAATAATTTCGTTGAATACATAACTGTTGCCGCTGCTTACCGTGCTGCCGGCCGTAATGGTAATGGTGATCTGGCGCAGACCGGCTCCGTTCTGGCTCTTCAGGTTGAACTGTCCGCTGCCCGGGTTCAGGTATTCCCAATAGTAGGTGGTACCGCTGCCCTGATCCAGGTGGCTTTTTATTTCCGGGGTAATAAACCCGGTGTAGGCGCCGTTCAGCGTGGCGCCGACCCACAGCACGCCGTTGGCGGCCAGGGTATTCATCAGGGCGCGTATATCCTTCATCAGGGCGGTAGGTGCACAAAGTGCGGTAGTGGCCGTGCTGCAGGTGTTCAATGGCAGGCAGCTCGTAAGCGTGGCCTGTACGTAAGTGGTCTCCGGATGATCGATGAACAGGTTTACGCTGTACCCGCCCGTTACCGGCATCAGGTCGGCGGCATGGTATACGTCTCCCCAGCCATAACCGGCCGGGAATACCGGGTTGGCAACCGCCGTGGTGCAGTTGAACCCGCTGCTTTGCGGCAATATCAGTTCCAGCGCGGAACCGGTTTGCAGGATAGTGGCATTTATCGTACCCGTAAGGCCCAGGTAGCTGTGCAGGGCATTGCCCAGGTACCCGTTCGTTACGTCTACCGTCTGCGGCAGGTTATCCAGTTTGCCGTTCTGTGCCAGCAGGCTCAGCAGGTTCTCCAGGTCGATGCGTACGGGGCATTTGCCCGTTACCAGCTGGGTTACCTGGCTGGCATAACTGTTCAGCTGGTTCAGGTCCGGGGGCAGTTCGTAACCGGCCTGTGCGGCGGCAGATTCCTGGCTGGGGAAACGTTGTACGGCACCGGCATACAGCACGTAATCTTCTGTATTGCAGGGATTGGCCGGGTTGCTGTTGATCTGCGGGGCATCGGGACTGGTCCACAGGTCGTATTCCTGTACGCCGATGCAATCGCTGTGTATGTTTTTACGGCTGATAGCCGGGAAAATATCCTGGGCCGTACCCATGGCCTTTTGCCGGGCCGCGGTGTAGAGGTATACCGTCTGCTGCCAGAGGGCGTCTGTGAGGGCCGAAGCCGGAATACTCACTCCCGTGAAGGTTCCGCTGCTGCAGCCCGTGGCCGGTACATTCTGGTACAGGTTCAGGTGCGCCGTTTCCACAATATCGTAACTGATGCCCGTACCTGGGTCCAGCAGGTAGTAATACAGGGCATCATGGAACATATCTTTGGTGCTGAAGCCCGTATTCGGGGCAAAGAGATTGTCGTCGGCATAGGAGACCGAAGACTGTGAAGCCGCAAAATACGGATCGCGGGCCAGCATTTTCTGTATCAGGTCGGCACTGCAGTAACTGCCTGCCACCGGAATGTTCAGGTTGGCGGCCGCTGCGGCCTGTGTAAAGCTGAGGGTAGAAAGTACCTGCCCGTACTGGTAGGTATTTACGGGTACAACCGTGCCCGAAGAGTCGGTGATATTGAGCTGCAGTTCCGAAGCGTGGCGGCAGTATTCGTATTTAAAGTATTCGGGGTGATATACCACCAGCGACTTTGCAAAGGACGGCTGCCAGAAGATCTCTACAAAATCCTGCAGGTTCAGCAGCTGTTCGGCATATACATAGGCCTGTCCGTTCACATCGGTCTGCACGGTAACACCGGGTACAATGGCGGGCAGGTAACCGGCGCCGCCGGGTTGCAGCAGGGCAATGGCACGGTTGCCGTTGGCATCGTAATACCCTTTTACCCAGCTCTGGCTTACTTCGTTCCAGTACATGGGGTTGCGCCAGTAGGCGGCCGTTGCGGTACCGAATACAAAAGCACTGCTGCCCTGTCCCGAACCCGGCAGTACATTGCTGAACTGGTCCTGGTCACGGGCTGGCAATACGTTCAGGGAATTGTAGATGGAAAGTTCCGAACCCGTGGCGGAACCGGCTTCATACCCGCCGTACTGACCTTTGGGCGACATATCGCCGAGCATCATCTCGTAACCCAGGGCGCATTCGTCGATGGACGAAGATTCCGGGCACAGGCTTTGGCATTGGGCGGCCAGGTTGCGGTAGGCCATGCGGGCGGCTTCGGTGGAGCCGTATTCAGACTGGTACTGGGTTACAAAAGCCGTTTCGGTGCCCAGGGCCGTAAGACAGCTGCCGCAGTCGATAAAACAGTCCGAAAGATCGGGCGCGGTATAAAAATCACTGATGTCGGGCGAGCAGGTCTCGTGCGCCATCATGTAATCTACGTAGTGATTTAAAGCGGTCTGATTGATGCGCACCTTTTTCACCAGGTTGTAGATGCCCGGTTTCAGGTTCACCGTCTGGGAAAGGCTGTAGCCGGTATTGGTCTGGCAGATGCTGTCGAGCACCGGGCCACTGTCCAGTACCGTACCACCCAATGTTATTTTCAGCGGACCAGTATGCGAAGCATTGCCTATGATGTAATACCCGCAATCGTCCATCAGGCCTATTTCCAGGTCGTACACGCAGTCGGCACAGAAATTAGGCACACAGTTATCCTGGAAATCCGTTTCCTGCAGGGTGTACTGAATCAGGTAATCTTTCTGGCTGCTCACCAGCAGGTGCCGGTTCACGGTATAGCCCATAGAATCGGCACTTACCAGGTTCTGATCGCCATGCGGGCTCTGTCCGGCGTCCACAATACCCAGCAGGTTCTCCGTAATGGGCAGTCCGCCGTCTTCCAGTTCGTTACCGGAGGCGTCCTTCAGCGGGGCCAGGGTCGTGGGCGATTTACCCGAAAGTGCCGTGGCAATGGTCTTGCCGGCCAGGTCGGTATAGGTGATACTGGTTTGTCCGTTGGCATCGATGATCAGGCTTTTCTGGTAATAACCGGCATAACCGGCATCGGTGCCGAACAGCAGGTTCAGCTCTTCCTGCGAGGGATTGCCGTATACATATTTTGTTTCGTGCCCGCTGCCGATGCGGTGGTCATAGCCCACTCCGCTCTGTACTTTAGGGCGTGAGGCATTGTCGGCCTCGTACACAATGCGCGTAAAGGGAAACTTCATGGCATCGGGCAGGTAACTCTGGTGCAGGGTCTGGTTGGTATTGGCGGCAGAATAGTAATTGCTTACGCCCTTTGTGGTGGCCATACCGTTGGAAGGCGGATAACACACACCGCTTACGGCCGTGCCGAAGTCAAAATCTTTATAGCTGAACTTATCCCCGGTATAGGTATCGCTCAGGTTGTATTTCTGTTTGTACCAGAAGCCGGGTTCGGTAACGCCGGGCAGGGAAGTAACAGCCGGACGACCAAGAAAATCGTAAAAGGTTTCGGTCACCACACCGGTCTTGCGGGTAAAGCTTTCCGGGCGGGTAGAAGGAAATGGATCAACCAGGGCAGCCAGGTTGTTCTGGCGTACCCGCAGCGAACCATCGGCATAACTGCCCTGGGGCAGAATTTTACCGTCTTCCGAAAAGGTAATGCCGTACTGCGAGTTAGCATTATTCACCAGGGATGTGCTGGCATGCAGGCCAATGCGGTAACGGGCAAACTGGTTCAGGTCGGATACTTTGTAGGTACCCAGGTCGTTCGGATCGAAAGACCAGGTGCCGAAGAGGTCCTGGTCCAGGTTGGCACCGCCACGGGTTACCGCACGTACACGGGCACATACCCAGCCCCCGGCGTAGATCAGGGGAATTTCGTAATGCGTAAGGGAAGAAGGTACGCGTACCCGCGAGGAATTGTTCTTAAAGCTGAGGGGAAGGTTGCTGGCCGCCTGCGGAGCCGTAAGGTCCGAGGCGCTGTAATCATCCACGTATGTCCACTCGATCTCGTATTCTGAGGCCCAGCTCACCGGCAGCCAGGAAACCGAGAATTCGTTATACACCTGCATATTGTTCAGGCATTGGGTATCCCACTGGGGTACGGTGCCGCCCCAGTAAACGGTTGTGCCCAGCGAACCCGCCACCGGCTTATAATAACGGTTACGGCGTAGCTCAGCCTGCAGGTAGATATTGTCCGGGATCTGGGTATTGGTAAGTATGGTGCCATCCAGCAGGGTGGCTTTTACCGAGCTGATGCTGAGCGCCCCGAGCTGGTAACAGTTGGCTATGGTCTTCACCGCTCTTTCCGTTTCGGAAGAGGCCGCCAGGGTATAATGCTTATCGATGGTAAGCGTGAACTGATCGGTGGTGGTATTGATCACCCCGCCGATCAGGGTGGTATACAGTATGCCCACGGTCACCTCCACTTTCAGGTAATTGCCGCTGAGGCTCACGCAGTTGTTCACCGAGGGGTCAAAATAGGCAGAAATGCCCATTACCACGTCCTTATCGTTATAAGGCGCCGTACCTGCCTGTATCTGGCTTATGGTGGTATTGCTCTCACCGAAGGTACTCAGCGTATATATATCCGTATAGTTCTTGAGTGCATAGGGCGTACTCTGGGTAACTACCAGGTTATTCTGCGCCTGCAGGTTAAACAGGCCCGCAGCCCATAAAAGAACGGCGCCGGGCAGGGATCTCAGTATTGTTTTTTTCCGGAACATATTTCCCGTATTTTTTGAGGGTTCAGAACAGGATCGGTTCGTATATCTTGTATTCAGGGATTTTCTCATAACGGCTGCATTTATTGTCCGCCACCTCCTATAGGCGCTAAAGGTAAATTCTGCCGTTTAGAGGCATGATTCCGGTTCTCCTGTATGGTCATTACGCCGCGTTCGGTCTCTTTCTTCACACGTACGAGTTTGCCTTCGCGGTCGTATTCGTAGAAGGTGGCAAAGTTGTTCTCGTCGAGCTCGGCCATGTAACGGAAGTTCAGGCGGTTGTATACATACGATTTCATGTGGGCATCGTTCGGGTGAATGCGGATATCATCAAAATAAACGGCGTTCGGCGCTGTTCCGCCCTGGCTGGCCACGGGTTTCAGGATCAGGTCCAGGTTACCGCTGGCTCCCGCCGGAACGGAGAACAGGTATTCGAATTTCTGCCAGCCCTCCACCAGGTTGGTCTTGCGTGGTGTGGAAGACAGCAGCAGCGATGTACTGCCGATCTTTACGTCTGCGCCTACGTCTGTAATATCGAGATCGGCAGAACCGTTATAGTTCGAACGTCTGGCCCAGAACGACAGCACAAAGGTCTTGGCCGCAGCCTGACCGCTGTTCAGCGAAAAGCCGCGCAGCAGATCGTCCTGGTTAAGCACATAGGGTACGGTCGGGGTCTGCTGGTTACCATACAGGCCCGACAGCGGGAAGGAACGCGTATACCACTGCGTGAGCGACAGCGAGTACAAACCCGTGTGTGCCGCCGCCGAAGTGATGCGGTTCAGGTTATCGGCCACCCAGAAATGTGGTTTTTTACACGCATTATTAAAGGCGCTGGCGTAGTAATCTTCAAATCCATCGTAACCGGTCTCCTTGTTCATACTGTTGGAGGCCACAGCTACGGAAAGCATATTTTTGAACCCGTACACGGCCGCCGAGAATATGTTAAGCGGATTCCGGTTTTCCAGGTCGAAGCCGTAGGGACTGTAAATGGTCATGGTATTGGAGTTGGTCCAGCTTTCGTATACCTGTCCGGAGTTGGCCGTATCGAGCTTATTGCTGATAAAGGTCCAGAAAGGCTTGTAATTGGGCAGGTAACCATCCGTACGCAGCACATCGTCAGAAGAGGTAAGCGTGTTGTTGCGGTCGCCCATGAACACCCAGTTCTTGTAGGCGCGCCAGTTGCCCAGTATACCCACAATGTAGGGGTTCACGGTCTGGCCGCTGCCCAGGCAGGAGTAGGTAGTGGTATAACCGTAATCCATAAAGGCGTCCATGAGCCAGCAGGACGTACGCAGCGCAAAAAAGCGTACTCCGGAACTGGTATTGGCAATCAGTATCATGTGGGGTACATTCGTATTCAGCATGGGTGCGCCCATATAAATGCTGAAGCTTGTAATGGTATTCCACATGCTGTTGCTGAATACGGTATTGTCCTGCAGGGAATACAGCTGTATATCATTACAGGTACAAGGCATACCTGCACCCAGGGTCGTCTCATTGCTCAGGTAAATACCTATACTTTCAAAAATTTGGCCGGTAGCAGCACCGGACGGAATATACCAGGGCGCTGTAACGCCACTGCTTACCGTATACGGAGGCAGCGCACTGGCGTCGAAGGTGCTGGCTAAAGACGGACACTGCGGGAACAGCGCTTCAAATTCCGGCATAATAGCCGTAGAAAGCTGCTGTGGTCCTTGTTCCAGCGTTACGCCGTTTTGCAGGGCTTTGTTCAGGATATACACCAGGCTATCGGCATTTATAGTGGCCGTGTTATAACGGGTAGTATCCGTCTGCACCTGCGGTACCAGGAAATCTGTATGCCACTGTTCCCTGAATTGGCTGGCATTAGTGGCCAGTACGTTCAGGTTCTGATCGAATACCAGGCGTTTGGTGCCGGATACGTTGCGGATGGGACTTTGCATACTGGTTACCGAACTCAGCGGGGTCTGCTGCTGGTTGCGATGGCCGGAGCGTATCACTTTAAACTCGAGCGAAGCCGGGTAGCCGTTCGGGAAAATGGCTTTGGCACCGGCATAATTGATCAGGTAATACTTACCGTCGGTATGTTTCGAAACCCAGTAATGCCAGGCATTGGTGTTGGAATTGGGATCGATATTGCCGCTGCGCGGATTCACGCGGATCACTTCATCACCCGGGTGCAGGTACTGCTTCAGGTAGCTGGAGGTGATCTCGCCTGTGTAGCGGTTAAAATTGGAAGCATCGTTGTAACCGCTGGTACCAAATGTGAACATGATATTGTCCGAAGCCTGTGCCATGCCCGTATAGGCCCAGTGTGCGGGCAGATCGGTCTTGTAATATTTGTCCTTGTACTCATTGCTGAGTTCCTGTACCACGGTATTACCCGTTTTCTGGTCCAGGGACACGGTGCGGGTTTCCAGCAGGGCGCCTTTGTCAAAGCTCAGGGTCTTTTCCAGCAGTCCGTAACGCTGTATCACCTTGGTCACCACCACGGAGCGGAAGCGCGTATGATCGCGTTTGAAGCTCGGGAAAAAGCTAATGCTGATCACCGGGGCCGGCGGTACTGTGGTGGTAAGGGCATAGTTAAAGTTCGAGGCCAGGCTGCCCATATAGCTCATGGTCTCCTGCTCCCGGAAATCCACCACCATATCGTATTCCGTACCGGTTTCCGTAATGGTTTCTTTACCCTGTGCGTCCAGCACGGAGAACATATTGTTCAGCCTGCCGTTATTGTATGTTTTGTAATAATGATGTGTATACGCAAATGGTTCCGTAGCGCCTTCGGCATACATAGAGGTACGCTTTTGCTTGCCGTGCATATCATTGATCTCGATGGTATAACCCTGGCTGGCATTCATATAGTTCCAGCTGTTGAACGAAAGCAGGCTCACGATGGGGTTGGAACGCTTGGGCACCGCTTCAATTTTAGTATACTGAATGATCGCCGGGAAGTCTCGTGCCGTGTAGAATTCCTGTATGGTCTTTCCGGTACTTTTGCTGGTTACGCCGGCATAGTATACAATATCCTTCACTTCTACCCGGGCATAGCCTACACCCGGCGAAGGCAGGAAGCTCTCCCCGAAGGGCTCTTCCACATAGTAACGTTCTTCCATGACCAGTTTGAGGGCCGGGTCATCGTTGTACACCGGCTGTTTGAACGGGTTTTCATCGGCACCCATGGCCGGTTCCCAGGCCGCAACACCAGACGAAGTTCCATCTTCGCTGCGGTAGCTGAATTCCTGTCCGTACTTGCGCGAAGCTTCGGCCGGGGCCATATCCTGCCAGTTATCGCTGATCTCGATCTTTTTTACACGATGGCCACCACCGTACTTAATACCATCGGGGTCTAACAGACGCACCCAGGAACCTGTGGCACTTCCGGATGAGCCGATGTCCACCCGGGAACCAAAGCCCTGCAGTCCCATGCGCTTGTTTACACCGATCAGCATTTCAAACAGTCCGGATGTGAAGTCGGCTGAAGCCAGGGTCTTAATAATTTTTTCGGTATCGTTGTCGTCCAGCTGCGGCTGGTTATATGCCTTTTCCGGAGTATACAGGCGCGAGAATGACCAGGCTGAATACGCAAAAGGGCTCACCCGGAAAAGCTGGTCATTGGTAGGTGTTATTCTCTTTATTTTTACATAGGCCGTGGTAGCATCCAGCATGCCGTAGTTCTTATTCGGGTCGCTGTAATCGATCTCGGCATAGCCGGATACGTATTCGTTCTCCGATTCCTGGTTGCCCTTATCTACATTCATCAGGAAGCGGAAATACAGGTATTTCAGCGGACCATAGTCGATCTTCCCGTTACGCTCCTGCAGGTAACGCGTACGGAATTCCAGCGGGCTCAGTGTGCTGCCGCCGGCATTGTCCGGAATAGTAATGAGCAGGAAATCGTTCGTGGACTGATCGGGATTGAACACCCGTGTATCCTGTGAAGAAGCATCGATCGTGCCATTGGTATTTGCCCGGGCAAAGCCTTTGATCATGTACATATTGCAGGTCTGCCGGTCCTGTACCCAGGCATAATCGTCGGACTCGTACGTGATATCGATCTTTCCGCCCGTGGGCAGTTTTACCGAGCTCATAGACCAGGCCGCAGCCGCATCACGCTGGTAAGCGGCGTCCTGTATGGCATAGGGATAGTCGGCATTGTACAGTCCGTTCGGGTTTTTGCTGTGTGGTTTTACAGCGCCCCAGCGGTCGGTTTCATTAAAGTCGTATTGAAAGGCATTGCCCTGGGAATCCGTGGTCACATAGGTAAACTCATAGGGATTGTAACGTCCGGCTTTGGAGTTCTCGTAGGTAAAATACACGCGCTCCAGCGTAAGTTTTCCTTTGTTGCCGGAGGCATTGGAGTTGGGCGTTTGCGGACAGAGACGGTACGAATAATCGAAGTACACGGTTTTGATCGGATCGGCACCCGGCTCCACCGACTGATAGGTAATACTGTTGATGCGTTTGAGCTTTTTCGTGGTTTGCAGGTTGCCGTGTTCGTCCACGCCGAGGGCATCGTCACGGTCGGCCAGGTCAAAACTTACCTTATGCGTTTTCGACTCGATGGAATGGCAATACCAGATGTCTTTGGAACCGAATACCACACTGGCCTTATCGTCGGTTTTGTTCGTACGCAGGCCCTGCATGTAGGTGGCTGAATTCACTCCGTTCGAAGGCGTTCGCCAGCCGTAACCGCTTACGTCGGGTACGCGTACGCCGTTCACGATACTGCCGTAGTTAAAGGAAACGTAGGCCCCCAGGTCGTCCTGGCTGGGTCCGTTACCGGTAAGGTCCGAATAATCGGCCGTAAGAATTTCGGTCAGCATCCAGGTATGTGCATACGCAGGTGTTTCGGTTTCCTGGTAGTAATTGTCGATGCCGTAGGGGTTATCCAGTGAACAGGCATCGCTGTTGTAATTGATCTTTCCGCGTTTGTTGTCTTCGCTGCCGGTGGCCAGGCCCGAAGAAGAACGGGTATCCCCCACGGCAAAGGAGCGTTCCACCTGTTTGGTATTGTAGGCGGCCAGTCCGAACACATAACGCATGCCTTCGGGCGTTACCACGATAATTTCGGCAATGTGGTGGGCCTTAGCATAGGGCGAAATGTTCTTGCGCTTGTGCGGGTACGCGCTCAGTATCTCGGCCACGGTAAGTACATATACAGCGGTATTGCGGGGAACACGCACGCCGTCCTGGCGTTTGTTGTTTGTAATACCGCTCAGGTTACCCCCGTTGCTGTTGGTAAAGGAGTTGGCCACTTTCAGCTTGGGAACGGCCGGTTTATGGTCAAAATTATAACGTATGGCGCTGTTGCCTTTGATCTGTGTGTTCAGGTAAGCCGGGTCTGCTTCGGGGATCTTCTCGCCCATCATACGGAAATAGCAGGCCTCGTTAATTTTATTCTTTACCTGTTCCCGGGCCGGCAGACTGCTGATGGCCTCATTTTCCTGGCGCCAGGCACCCGAAGAAGAGGTTACGGAATTAAAGGAGAAATCCGTACCCAGGTCAATTACGTTACCTCCGGCCAGCTCTACTCCTAAAGAACCTGAATTGCTCGGACTCACCTTGCGGTTATTGTATACATACCCGATCTCGTTGCGGTGCGGACGGAAAGAACCCGTGAGCCCCTGGGCTGCTATGGAAAAAATATCATACGTATAGGCGGTCAGCGGCAGGTGCTTATGGTGTTTGGAGAAGTTGTTGTCTTTTTCGCGGTTGAAATCGAGTAATACATCGTCATTATTGTTGGCTTTTTCGGCATACATATAACCGCATGCCGGCACTTTGGTTTCCTGCTCCAGCAGCTTCTGTACCGTACCATACGCTGATACAGCTACTCCGAAATCCTGGTTCATGAAAGCACCATTGATTTTAAAACGGCCGCTGAACGAAAAGGTTTCCATCGCTCTTTCTACAGAGGGCGTAAAGGTATAGGCCCCCATATTGATCGAGGAGGAATTATTCATGCCGAATTCCCCGGAGATCGATCGGGTCATATCTTTTCCGCTAAACTTTTCACTGGTTTTCTGCACGGTAAAGCCACCGTTCAGACCCAGGCTGGTCATACCCCGACGGGAGTTAATACTGGCCCCGATTCCGATAGTACTGCTGCCTGAAACTGCGCTCTTCCTGCTTTCAAAACCACTTTTGTAGGAAACGTTGGGAGATATCGTAAGTCCGTCTTTACCCGATGTCATGTTAAGACTTGCATTCATCGGAAGTTTTTCATTTCCTTTGAGGCCGAAACCTGCATTTAAACTGAGATCAATACCTGTATAATTATTATAGGTAAGTCCCAGTCCTGCACTCAGTCCTACTTTGCCTCCCGGCATTTGTTTATCAGAGCCGGAAGGCGGTTTGGCTTCAAAACCGAACAATTCCGTATCAAATGTGGCATTTACCGAAATGGTCTTATTCGGCTTCATATTGGCCCGGTCCACCACCTCGTCGTTCCAGAAATCGTCGGGCAGGCCGCGCATCTGGCGCGTAATGGCGCCGGTATGCAGGTTCCAGCCCAGCCCGGCCCAGCTGGCTTCCTGGTCCATGGAAACGCCCGACTGGTAGCTGAGATTCAGCGGGTACCCGCCAATTTCCATCAGCGGAATGCTGTAGGAAAAATCACCCGTGAACGGATCTACCATTTCGGTAAGTCCTACCGGCTGGAATCCTTCCACCTCAGGCTGTGTAGGCCCCGAAGTAAGCGCGTGACCGAGTACTGGTGCGGCCGCCTGGAAAATAATTTCGCTGATTAACAATACGGATATACCGCGGGTGATGCGGCTTTCCCTGATCTTTTGGAGGGTGCGTCGTGAATGCATGACAATCTATAATTCTGTATAGCCCGGAGGCTTATGTATTTGCTGTAACTGTAAAGGAGGGGACGGTCAACGGGGGGCGAAGGACAGAAAAACGCCTAATTACAGGGCTTGCGGTCTTTCAGGATGAAGGGGAAATACAACGTGCCTTTCTGGGTAAGATATACTTCCATCATATAGTACCCGTCGGGCAGATCGAGCTGTGCGTCTGAGCAGAGGTCGATGATGAAGGTATTCTGACCGAAACGGCGTACTTCTTCAAACTGGTTTTCATCGGCCACGATACGGCCTTCCTGGTTACGTATCGTAAAACGGAACACCTGGTCTTCGGGGTTATATTCCTCATTGAACGTGAGCGGCAGGTAATTAAGGTCCAGTATGGCCGGCACCGCGTCGCGGCGGTCTGTAAGCTTATACAGTACCGTACCGTATACGGTGCTGTCCGGGGCACGGAAACAATAACAGAATTCCCACACTTCGCTCTGGCCCAGTGAGCTGCTGCCCGAAAAACCTTCTACCTGCCAGGCATAATGCGTGTTGCTGTCCAGCGGTTGTGCCGTATTGGGATAGATCTGTAAAGGCATGGGAATGCCTGCATCCTGGTAAGCCGGGTAATTGGCGGTAATGGCCTGCTGTTTGGTCTGGCCCGTAAATACGGGCACTACACGCAGGTTATAGGTGACATTACCGGACATATAGGTACTGAAAGCCGGCGTCCAGGTAAGAATGGGATTCGGTGTCTGTACCGTGTCACCGTCAGCCGGTGAAAGTAGCATGGGCGGCCAGAAAGCATCTACGATAAGCGGGTAGCTGTAATTGGCCAGCTCGGTAAACTCCCCGTCGCTGGGGCGGCCGTACAGGGTAAAATCGATGTTCCACTGGCCCGGCGGAAAAAGACCTCCCGAAGCCACTACCTGCTGCAGTACCGTAGCGTTGTAATAGTTGATGGTAAAAGGCTGTACATCGGCGATGTTCCCGATATTGATCACCGTTACCGTGTTGTTGAGCGACAGCACAGCCGAATTGGTCTTTACTTCGAGTTGTGAACTGTTGTTGAATATACGCAAAGCAATGTAAAACTGCGTATAGTTATCCGACGTATTGGTACGGGTGAGCGTCAGGTTCCACAGATCGTCATGGGTGAACTGGGGTGGCGGCGAAATAGCCGTGAGCAGGTACTGCGCGCGCACCGTAACAGGCTGACACAGGAACAGGACCGCAAGGGTCAGTACATAAAAGATACGAGACATAGGCGAGTGATAGAGGTATATATATAACGTAAAATCTCCCGGAACAGTATACTGCCGGCAGAAGGTGCATGAGAGGTGAATTTGCTCCCGGGTAAGGAACAACAGGTTAATTCCATTGCGGAACGGTTTGAGAAATTGATGCTGCCGCAAAAATACACAAGCTTTTAATATATGCATATTTTTGTATATAAAGTATGTGAAAAGTGCTGATTATCAGCGTTAATTAATCTATACTTATGTGTCAAAGCTGTATATTTTTATGAACATTTGTGTTAAATAGAAAAACAGGTCTGTTTTTATTTATTCAGGCCTCTTCTGTGCGTATTGGTCGATTTGTACAGGAAAGAACCATGATCTTTTTGTATTTTTAAATACTATGAAAAACTATTTTTTTCTGCCGGCTGTATTGTGTATGCTCAGTGCCTGTTCAGGCCCCGGGGAATTTGTTCAGGAAGACGTTACAGCCTTTAATGTGCAGATCAGCGGCCGCACCGATATTGAAGATGCAGCCACACTGATGGAATTGTATTACCCTGAGCCGGAGACCGAAGGGAACAGCTTCCGGGAACAGCACGCGGAAAGAGAAGAGGACGGCACGTATCGTATTGTACTCCGGCAGGAAGGACTCAGCGACGATTCACAGGCCGGCGTACAGATACGCATGCAGGCCCGGCAGACCGGTGATACCTGGCAGGTGCTGCGTATAGAGAAAAACTGGAAATGCCGGCAGGGACGCGGTCACCGTGGCTGGGGCACAGAGCCCTGTATCTGATCCTGTACGTTATTTTGCGGCGCCGTTTTGTGTGCTTTCTTCGGTTTTCAGGTGGGCAATGGTAGCCCGGCTTAGCCCGGTAACTTCCATAATGTATTCCGTGGCGGCTCCGCTCTTCTTCATAGCCCGGGCAATATCGCGGGTGCGGTTGTTTTCGCCGATGGCCCTGGCCTGTTCGGTGGCCATTTTATCCTGCCGTTCTTTCAGCATAGGGTGTTTCAGCAGGTATTTGCTGTTGTTCTCCAGTTCGCGCAGCAGGCGGCTGTGGGCAAAGCTGTAATAACTCTGTCCGCTTACCAGTACATGGTCCAGTACGGGTAGCTGCACCAGGTGACCGGCCTGTATAAGTCGGTCGGTAAGATCGATGCTGTCTTCGCCGGGAGAAAATTCCCCGCCCGGACAAAACTGCAGCAGGAGCAGGCCGCTGGCTTTTTTCAGCAGGGGTACGCCAAAAATGCCGGCCGGGCCCAGTTCGGCCGATTCCAGGGAGCCCAGGCTTACCCGCTCCATGTTCAGGATGCGGTTGTCGGCATCGAGAGCAATGGTCCAGAACTGTTCCCGGTTCTGGTCGGTGGCCGTTTCCCGAAGCAGGAGCAGCTGCATGATCTCGTAAATTTCGCAGGGTTCGAGCCCCCTGAGTTTTTTGGATGTGCTTGGTTTCACATTCATGATCGGTAAAAAAGTTTTAAAGTGGACCTGAACTGTGTTTCCGGAAGAGTGGGGTACAAACCTAAGGCAAAAAGCAAAATTCCGCAAATGCGCAAAGCCTTGTGCAGGGCCGGATTAGGCCCCTAATGTGTGCATAATCAGAGGCTAAAAGCGATCGTAAATTCATTTGCCGCGTTGGTTTAGAAACAGCCGCTTTTCTGTAATATTTTGCTATCTTGGTTCCATCGTTTAACCACGCATTTATGCAAACCCATACCCAGACAACCAAAAAGGCCCCGCTTTCTGCGGCCAGGCCTAAGAAAGATCATTTGTCCACCGTACAGCGGCGAGAGAACAGGACCGGTATGCCCGAGGGACTCAAAAACGGCGTGGAGCAGCTCTCCGGGCTGTCTATGGACGATGTGAAGGTCCATTACAATTCGGCAAAACCGGCCACACTGCAGGCACATGCCTACGCACAGGGAACCGATATTCACCTGGGGCCCGGGCAGGAAAAACACCTGCCGCATGAAGCCTGGCACGTGGTGCAGCAGAAACAGGACCGTGTAAGACCTACCGCGCAGTTAAAGGGAAAAACCGCCATAAACGATGATCGCGGCCTGGAATCCGAAGCCGATCTTATGGGCGCCAAAGCGCTTTCCGCAGGCAAAGTGTCTTACGGAAGCAGCCTTACAAAGGTTTCGGCGGGCTCTTCTTCCGTAGCGCAACGCGTGGGCGGGGCTAAGGTGGCCTTTAACCCCGACAGCATTGCCAAGGCTGAATTCAGGGAAGCTGTGCAGAAGCTGTTCGATACCGCGCGGGAGATCAACAAGCTGCGCAAGAAAGTAACTACCGACAAAAACAATACAGCACTGGCAGACCCGGTTACCAACAAAGCAAAGCAGGTGAAGGATACTTACGGCGGAGAACTGGCCGGTATAAACCTGGATGCGGCCTGGATCGCGAAAATACTTACCCGCGCCGGGATCGAAGCGGAACTTACCAAACTGGTCACCGCCAATGTGATCGACGCTGCTAAAAAAACGGCCCTGCTCGTAGTGATCGACGAGCTGATCACCAAACTCAGCATCTCCGGGTCCAATATTGTAGATAAGACCTGGAAAGCGGAAGACGGGGGTGTGCAGCCTACAACACCGATCCTGAGCGGTAAAGACGCTTTTGTAAAGATCGTCGATAAAGGCGATGGTGGCATTGAGCGCGACGTGTATAAAAAACTCGGCAAAAAAGACGGGGAGAACAACCAGTACGTACTCGATGATTTCGGGAACCATACCCGGCGCTACGCCTATATGGAAAAAAGCTATCACCAGTGGATGGCCTATAAGGAACAGGGATTTCTCACGGGTAAGACCCAGTCGCTCATGGGGGCCGCCACCGGAGTTTCGCCCGACCGGGTAGACCCGGCGGATTTCGACCGGCAGCACCTGACCACGGCTGAAAGAGACTACCGGGACTCGGTTCCCGAAGGGCCCGGTAAAAGTAAAAAAGTACTGGCTCACCTGCACCAGTGGAAGGGCAGCGGACCGGGCCAGCGTGGTCTCAGTCTCACCTCCACAGCTAAAGACGAGGCCATTTACGGCAACCAGGGAGAATCCTTCCGCAGCGATGACGGTGCCAAATTCAAGATCGATCTTTCCAAAGTAAAGGCAGATAATATTCTCATCAACCACTATCATGCGGCCAGTCCGACCCGCGCAGGCCTCGGGACCAAAGGTGCACGTCCGGCCCCGCAGGACGGACGTATAGACGGTCACTACCAGTATGAGCGCAGTGTCATCAAAAACCGCGAACTGTACCTGCAGACCCTTACCCCCGAGGCGGTAGTGGGCATTGAACTGCATAATGCCGGGATGGATATCGACCGGGATTCGGCCATATTCAAGGCGCAAAAAGCCAAAGCCCTGGCCAACGGCCCTATAGAACAGGATATTGAAAAACAGGAGGCTATCGTAAGCACGCAGCAGGCTAAAGTGAATGCGGCCACAGCTGTCGTAACGGCAAAGACGGCCGAAAAAGCCCGGATCACGCCGTTAAAAACCTCTGCCGCTGCAAAAGTGATACAGTTCCCGTCCGGCGGAAAAAAACAATGGAGCAAAGAATTTAACAAGAGCCTCGATAAGCACGATTACTGGGTGCACATGCAACAAAAGTACAGCACCCAGGAAACAGCCTGCACCGATGCCATAACGGTCGCCAATGCTGAAATTGCTGCGGCCCAGTCCCTCATTACAGCCGCCAACACAGAGATCCTCAGGCTCAAAGCTACGCTCAATGCGGCCCCGGATGCAGCTGACGGTGCGCATGCCAAAGCCGGCTGGGACGCAGGCAAGGCAACGAATGCAGGGTATAAGGATGGTCTTGCTGCCAAAGCCAGGGCAGGGGCCAGGCTGAATAAAGTGCGCGAACTGTTCCAGGCGGCGTATGCCGACAAGGATAAACACCTGCCTTACTGGGAAGGCTACGGAAAAGCACTGAATAGTTAAAAATACAAATGCAGACCGCCATACCAGACATAATACGGAAACAACAGTCGCAGGAGCGCCCGGCGAAAGATAAGGCCATTGAGGGAAGAACGATGTCCTTAGAAACGGCTGCACCCTTCTCCCTGTCTTCGCCTTCTCCCTTGCAGCGCAAAGAGAACCGCAGCGGTCTGCCCGATAACCTGAAGGCCGGTGTAGAAAAACTTTCCGGATATTCCATGGATGATGTAACGGTCCATTACAACTCGGCAAAACCGGCCACACTGCAGGCACATGCCTACGCACAGGGAACCGATATTCACCTGGGGCCCGGGCAGGAAAAACACCTGCCGCATGAAGCCTGGCACGTGGTGCAGCAGAAACAGGGCCGTGTAAAAGCTACTGCACAGCTGCGTTCAGCCGGCGCCGGAAATGAAGATGTGGTGCAGCGCAAGGTATTCCTGTTCAGCGGAGGCGTAAATACACCGCTTACCGAGGGTGCCAAATGGTTTGCCACCAAATCTTCGGACCTCGCTCCCAGTGACCCTGCCCTGTACCTGGATGGAGTGAAGACCTCCTTCCCCGATCACGTGATCGTGGATATGATGCAGGGAGGCAGTGATTTTGACATACGGCCGGGCGAAACAGCTATTATTGTGGCGCACGGAGCCATGGGTGGCGGACCGGGCAGCTTTTCGGACGATAACAACAACGTAGTAACTCCCCAGGTACTGAAGGCCATAAAGGAGATCATCCAGGCCAATCAGAAAAATGTGCCCATACGTATTTTTGTAGCAGCCTGTAACAGTGCGCGCGAGGAGGTAGACCTCAGCCATACTGTAGGGGAGAGCCCTATCAAACACATTATAGATACCCTGGGCTTACACGATGCGGTAGCAGGGGGACGGGTCATTTTTGAAGGATACACGGCCCAGGCCGGCCTTTCGCAGTATGACCCCAAGTATGTGGGCGACGATAAAAAAGGTAAGCATATCTGGGGCAAGAACAAGGTGACGCCCAACGGAAACATTAATGATAAGACGGGGCCCGGACAGAAGATTTTTGGCTACGATACCTCCCTTACAGCCCGGGCACAGATAGGTATGGGCGGTCGGGTCGGTTTTTCGCAGCAGTCTGTCCCCCGGGGAAATTTTAATATGGGCCTGGACGAGATCCATAAGAACCAGGGTCTGTACGATACCATGCTTCCGACCTCTGTGCCGCAGCAATCGCAGATAAGCGGTCCTGTCCCTTCTTCCTCCATGGACGACGGCAGCCATTCGATGCAGCTGGAGGATGATCTGCCCACAAAAGAAGACCTGCACAAAAGCGTATTGTCGGAGGCAGAGCGTTTCGGTGCCGACCAGTTCTATGAGATCGGTTTTGCCGACGGCACGGATAACAACTGCTCCATCATTTCCATCTTCAAAGCGGCCGGTGTGGATATCAGCAGGGAGGAAGCTGCAGAATACCGGCAACAGCTGGGTATTACCGGTGGCGGGAACATCGATCTTACCCCGCAGGTAGCCCAGAATATCCTGAACCTGGTAACAGCGCGCACGCAGCACCGCTATACGTTGTACGTGGTGCACGAAGGTGTACGTCAGGATCCACAGGCTCCGGCTGTGCACGGTGTAACCACGCTGGCCGGCAACGGAGGCACTTCTCCGCTTTTTATCTTTTTTGCAGGAACGCACTTCAGTCCGGCCTGGCACCACTAAACCGAATGTATGCAGGCTGACCGTACCCATAAAGAACAGCAAACTTCCGCTCTGCGGCATGCCGATCGCAAAAAGCGTACGGAAGAGGACGGCGTTGTGCTTTCAGCCGAAAAAGCCCCGCATATAGTCCTTTCGCCCCCGCCTGTACAACGCAGGGAGAACCGTACTGGTCTGCCCGATGAGCTGAAGGCCGGCCTGGAACAGCTTTCCGGCTTTGCCATGGACGATGTGCAGGTGCATTACAACTCCGCACATCCGGCGCAATTGCAGGCTTACGCCTACGCGCAGGGCAGCCAGATACACCTGGGCCCCGGACAGGAACGGCATCTGCCGCACGAAGCCTGGCATGTGGTACAGCAGAAACAGGGCCGGGTAAGAGCCAATACGCAGTTTAAAAGCGGTCTGCCCCTGAACGATGACAGCAGCCTGGAACAGGAAGCCGATGTAATGGGCATGAAGGCCATGTCCTACGCCGGCGTACTTCAGCGCAAGTGGTTGCAGAACGCCGGGACCATGCCTGCGAATGTGATCCAGGCCAAACCGTACCGCATGCTTGATACCCACCCGACCAGCAGCGGAAATGTAGAGGTAAATGTTACGCAAGCTGATATAACGCTCGGCGGAAGTGTAACGAACCGCGCTACAAATGGTACACAACCGATAACAGGTAGTGTAAGCCTGGATGAGTACAAAATGGATGCCGACCGCTCCGTGCAGCCGCAGCCTGCACAACAGAACGAGATCCCTGATGCCATGCGTGTACACAATATCAATGCATCTCCACAAAAACTACGCCTGGGTCAGCTGCTTACCTATCATGTAGGAATAGAAGCACAGAAGCGGAATATCCCCTACGTGATCGCGATGGACGTTACCAGCGCCCGGGGGCCCTTTTACGAACCTCTCGGGTTTACCGATTATGATGCACAACAGCCCTATGCACAATTGCTGGCAGAGAAAAACAGCCTGCAGGCGTTTATCCTGCGCATGGCTCAGAATCCCGAGCTGCAGATGTATGAAGGACAGATGCAGGAGCTGATCGAACGCAAGTCGAAACTTGCGGAGCTCATGGCTGAAAGTAACCTGGTAATTCCGGTGGACACCCTTATTGAAAATTCACGTACGGTATTTCAGCAGGTGTGGTCTTTTGACCGGGTGGAAGAAGACTCGCGCAAAGCCCGCAGTATGGAAAACGCGTATGCATTCTGATACCGTAAATTCGTTTTATCTTTCGCAAAACACCATCATGAAAAAATGTACACTTCTGTTAATTCTCTTTTTCCCGTTGTTCCTGCGGGCCCAGGAATGCCTGCATACAGGTATTTCACACAGCTTCGATTTACATACCCGGATCGTTAAAATGGCCGCCTCGGGCAGTATGGAAAACGATTCTTTTGTGGTAACGGTAGAAATACGGCAGAAAAAGACCGGCCGGGTACGGCAGCGTATTACCTATGGATCAGGCTGGTTCCTGGACAGCGAGTTTGCTGTCTGTACAAATATACGTTCGTACAGCACAGGCCTGAACGATACGGCCGGTGTGACGGATAACGACTACGGTGATGTGATTGTGACCGACCTTAATTTCGACGGAAGGGAAGACCTGGCCCTGATCCGCAATTCCGGCGGAAATGGCGGCGCGGTCTATCATTTTTACATACAAAATGCAAAAGGATATTTTGAACGCAGCGATCTGCTGAGTGATTATATGGCTTTTTTTCCGGCAGAGATCGATCCGCTTAACAAGATGTTCACTACACGGGTGCGGGCCAATATTTCCGAAGTGACTGAAACTGTGTTCATGTGGCAGGAGAACGGTCGCACCTGGGTAGTTGTAAAAAAACAGGTAGTGCCTGTAGAGTAGGATCAATCCGGCAAAAGGTTCAATACCCCGCGCAGATCTTCGGATATGCAGACACTCTTTTCTTTTCCCCGCATCGGGGTACCTCTTTTTCCCGGTTTAAGCATGTATATTTGCGGCATGAAAAACAATATCGCTCCATTCATCCGTAGCATATCCCTGGCGGCCATTGTACTGATCGGGGCCGATGCCCTGCTGCGCTACCTGAAGCCCGACCTGCATCCCTTCCGCTGGGGCGGCATAATTGTAGCCGGTATGTTGCTGCTCTTTATCCTGGCACATGCCTATGCCCGGCAGCTGGCAAAGAAGGAGCCCAAAAAATTCGTTACGGCCTATATGGGCTTTTCGGGGCTTAAATTACTGGTGCTGGCGTTGCTGGTGGTGCTGGTGTTCCTGCTCGACAAGGAGCACATGAAAGAATCGGCGGTAATTATCATGCTGAGTTACCTGGTTTTTACGGTCATCGACTGGCGCTTTTCCAAGGCCTTTATGCGGGGTGAAAATAATTAATATGTACGTAATCAGTATTTTGAAATTTTGTTTGGCTAAAAGCAGTGCAACGTTTCTTTTTTAAGGGAAAGTGTGTAATTTTGCGCTCGATTTCAAGAACTACTCTTTTTTGGTTTATTGTGATGAAATTCAGTTTAATACAAAAATTTTCGGCGTTTTGCCTTGTGCTGTTCGCCTTTGCCGGTATGGCTTTTGCAAGCGGCTCTGAGGGCGGAAAAAAGGAATTTAAAGCCGGCGAAGTGATCCTTCACCACGTGCTCGACGCGCATGAGATTCACTTCTTCACCCTGGGCGAAGGTACCGAGCGCGAAACCCATTTTTCGATGCCCCTGCCCATAATCCTGTATTCTCCGGAAAAAGGTCTTGAATTCTTTGGTTCGCATAAATTTCATGCTGATCACAATATCGTGGAATCACATGCTGATCCTATTGCTGTTGAGCAAAACGGAGAGCATCACACGCCGCAGCATGCCCACGATCCCATTCCGGTGTACAACGGCTATGCCCTGTACCATGAAAAAATTTACATGACCGACGAACACGGTAACCTGACGTTCGATGAGCACGGTCACCCTACCAATGCCCAACCCCTCGATTTTTCCATTACCAAAACCGTTTTCGGTCTGGGCCTGGCTATGGCCATCCTGCTGCTGGTTATGCTTACCGTGGCCAAAGGCTATAAAAAACGTGGCCTGGGCGCTCCCAAAGGTATCCAGTCCTTCATCGAGCCCCTGGTGATCTTTATCCGCGACGAGGTGGCCAAACCTTCGATCGGCGAAAAACATTACAAGCGTTTCATGCCCTTTCTGCTTACCATCTTCTTCTTTATCCTTATCTGTAACGTAGTGGGCCTGGTGCCCTTCATCGGCGGTTTCAACATCACCGGTAATATTTCGGTGGCCCTGGTGCTGGCGCTGCTTACCTTCCTGGTAACCATCTTCAGCGGTAAAAAAGACTACTGGATGCACCTGGTATGGACCCCGGGCGTGCCGGCATGGCTCAAACTGCCCGTTCCGCTTATGTTCATCATCGAGTTCATCGGGGTGGTTTCCAAACCGATCGTACTCTGCCTGCGTCTTTTTGCCAACATTACCGCGGGCCACATCATTATCCTGTCTTTCGTATCCCTGATCTTTATATTCGGTGAAAAATTCGGTACGGGCGCCGGTTACGGTGTATCGGTACTGTCGGTTGCCTTCTCTGTGTTCATGAACGTAATGGAGTTACTGGTAGCCTTCCTGCAGGCCTATGTATTTACCCTGCTGGCATCGGTATACTTTGGTCAGGCCGTGGAAGAACACGCACACGATCACGGACATGAGCACGAGGCTGCGCATGCCCACTAAAATTTGGATGTATTAACTTTAAATAAATTAAACAAATGAGCATCGCTGAAATTATGATGGCTGTAGAAGCCGGATACGCTGCAATCGGAGCAGGTATCGCTGTAATCGGAGCTGGTCTGGGTATCGGTAACATCGGTAAAAGCGCCATGGAATCTATCGCCCGTCAGCCGGAATCTACAGGTGATATCCGTTCCAACATGATCGTAGCTGCCGCCCTCGTGGAAGGTGCCGCTTTCTTCGGAATCATCGTGTGTCTGCTGGTTGCCCTCGCGTAATCTGCATCCGCACAAAACGAATTTCCCTGCCGCCGCTGGTGGTTGACCAGGCCGGCGGGGACTTTTTTAAGACAATAAAATAAAAACAGATATAGTATGGGTTTAATACTCCCTGGTTTAGGTTTGATCTTCTGGACTTCGATCGCATTTCTGATCGTGTTCTTCCTGCTGAAAAAATACGCGTGGAAGCCTATCCTTTCTTCGCTGAATGAGCGTGAAAAGAAAATCGACGATGCGCTGAAAGCCGCTGAACTGGCCGAACAACGCATGAAAGATATCCAGGCCCGGAACGAGGACCTGCTGGCCGAAGCCGCCAAAGAACGCGAAACCATGCTGCGTACGGCCCGCGAAGCATCTGAAAAGATGATCGCCGAGGCCAAGGACAAAGCACAGGCCGAAGCGTCTAAAATGCTGGAACAGGCCCGCGCAAGCATCAACAATGAGAAAATGAAAGCCATGACCGAGATCAAGAACGAAGTAGGTCGTCTTTCGCTGGACATTGCTGAGAAGATCCTCCGCGAAAAACTGTCTGATGCTGACAAACAGCACAACAGCATTGAAAAATTGTTGAACGAGGCAAGCTTTAACTAAGATGGCTGGAATTTCAAAAGTAGCCGTACGCTACGCAAATGCATTGTACAGCCTGGCTGTGGAAAAAGGCGTAGCCGACCAGGTGTTTGCCGAAATGCAGGTGTTTGGCGAAACATACGATAAAGTGGCCGACTTTAAAGCCATGCTGAAAAGTCCGGTGATCCGTTTCGATAAAAAGGTTTCGGCTATCCGTGCCGTTTTCCCTTCCTTTTCGGAACTGACCAATGCTTTTGTGGAAAAGCTGGCCAAAAGCCGCCGCGAACAGTACCTGGGAGATATTGCCAAAGCTTATGTGAACCTGTACAATGCCAAAAAAGGTATCCTGGTTGCCCATGTGGCTACAGCTGTACCGCTGACGGCCCTGCTGCGCGACCGCATTAAAAATATTGTACGTACCGCTCCCGGGTTCGCGGGCGTTACGGAGATCATCCTCGAAGAAAAAGTAGACCCGTCCATGATCGGCGGTTATATACTTACCGTGGGCGATAAACAGATCGACATGAGCTTTGCTCACGAGATCAGCGACCTGAAACGATCATTTAATCAGAACCTTTACATTAAAGAATATTAATATTTCGCTTTATGGCAGAAATTAAACCGGCGGAAGTATCCGCAATCCTGAGAGAGCAGTTATCCGGTTTTAAAACGGGCGCTCAGTTAGAAGAAGTGGGTACCGTGCTTCAGGTAGGAGATGGTATTGCACGTATTTACGGACTGAACAATGTACAGGCCGGTGAGCTGATCGAGTTCCAGAATGGCGTACGCGCTATCGTACTGAACCTGGAAGAAGATAACGTGGGTGCCGTACTTCTTGGTCCTTCCGGAGATATCCGCGAAGGGCAGACCGTAAAACGCCTGGGCGAAATTGCCTCTATTCCCGTAAGTGAAGGAATGCTGGGCCGCGTGGTGGATACCCTGGGTAACCCCATCGACGGTAAAGGTCCCATCACCGGCGAAAGCGTGCTGATGCCCCTGGAACGTAAAGCACCGGGTGTAATTTACCGTCAGCCGGTGAACGAACCCCTGCAGACCGGTATCAAATCGATCGATGCCATGATCCCGATCGGCCGCGGACAGCGTGAGCTGATCATCGGTGACCGCCAGATCGGTAAAACGGCCATCGCCCTCGATACCATCATCAACCAGAAAGAATTTTACGAAGCAGGCAAACCTGTATTCTGTATATATGTAGCTATCGGACAGAAAGGTTCTACCGTGGCTTCCATCGCTAAAACGCTGGAAGATGCCGGAGCGCTTGCCTATACGGTGATCGTTGCCGCCTCGGCCTCAGACCCTGCTCCGATGCAGTTCTACGCTCCGTTCGCCGGTTGCGCTATCGGGGAGTATTTCCGCGACACAGGCCGTCCGGCCCTGATCGTGTACGATGACCTGTCTAAACAGGCCGTTGCTTACCGTGAGGTATCCCTGCTGCTGCGCCGTCCGCCCGGACGTGAAGCCTACCCGGGTGACGTATTCTTCCTGCACAGCCGTCTGCTCGAGCGTGCCGCGAAAGTGATCAACAACGACGCCATCGCTGCCGAAATGAACGACCTGCCGGCATCCCTGAAAGGTAAAGTAAAAGGCGGCGGTTCACTCACCGCTCTGCCCATCATCGAAACACAGGCGGGTGACGTATCTGCATACATCCCGACCAATGTGATCTCGATCACCGACGGACAGATCTTCCTCGAGTCGAACCTGTTCAACTCGGGTGTACGTCCGGCCATTAACGTAGGTATCTCGGTATCGCGTGTGGGTGGTAACGCACAGATCAAATCGATGAAGAAAGTAGCCGGTACCCTGAAGCTCGACCAGGCACAGTACCGCGAGCTGGAGGCCTTTGCCAAATTCGGTTCCGACCTCGACAGCGCTACCAAACTCGTACTGGACAAAGGTGCCCGTAACGTGGAGATCCTGAAACAGGCCCAGTTCAGCCCGATGACGGTAGAGAAACAGATCGCGATCATCTATGCCGGTACCAAAAACCTGCTGCGCAGCGTTCCCGTGAACAAAGTGCGTGAGTTCCAGGAAGATTACCTGTCTGTACTGGATGCCCAGCACCGTCCTACCCTGGATGCGCTGAAAGCCGGTAAATTCGACGATGAGATCACCGCTGTACTTGAAAAAGTAGCCAAAGAGGTGTCTGCCAAATTCGCCAAGTAATTGTAGAATGATTCTGTTCCCTCGCTTTCGGTGAGGGAACAGGTAATATATTTTTTATGCCAAGCTTAAAAGAAGTACGAAACAGGATATCATCCGTAAGCTCCACCCGCCAGATCACATCGGCCATGAAGCTGGTGTCTGCATCCAAGCTGAAGAGAGCACAGGATAACATTACCCGTATGCGTCCCTATGCCAACAAGCTGAAGGAGATACTGGGCAACCTGAGCGGAGCTGTTTCTTCGGATACCGAAAGCCCTTATGCCGAGCAGCGCGAGGCTAAACGTATCCTGCTGGTGGTGGTTACTGCCAATAAAGGTCTTTGCGGCGCTTTCAATGCCAACGTGATCAAAAAAGCCAATGCCTTCCTGGAAGAGCATGCGGCCCAGGTAAAAAGCGGCAACCTCGAACTGATCTGTATCGGCCGTAAAGCCTCCGGTGTTTTCAGCAAGCGCGATGTAAAGATCTGGGCCCAGTTCGACGAGGTGGTGGACAAACCCACCTTTGCCAACGCCAACGGTATTGCCGAGCTGGTAATGGGCCTTTTTGCCGAAAAGGTGTTCGATAAAGTGTACATCGTATACAACGAATTCCGCTCTGCGGCGTCGATCACTACGGTGGTGGACAACTACCTGCCTATTGCGTCTTCAAACGATAAAAACCAGGCTTCTGCGGCTACTACGGATTATATCTACCAGCCGAGCAAGGAAGAGATCGTGTACAACCTGATCCCGGCCTCGCTTAAAACGCAGTTCTTTAAGGTGATCCTGGACTCACAGGCGGCCGAGCACGGTGCCCGTATGACGGCCATGCACAAGGCCACGGACAACGCCGGCGAACTGCTGAAGGAGCTCAAACTCAGCTACAATAAAGCCCGTCAGGCTGCCATTACCAACGAAATCCTTGAAATCGTTGGTGGTGCAGAGGCATTAAATGGCTAAAAATATTTGCAGGGAAAGATTTCTGTTTTATCTTTGCACCCGCAATTGCCCGATCGTCTAATGGCAGGACTTCAGATTTTGGTTCTGACTGTGTTGGTTCGAATCCAGCTCGGGCAACAAACAAAAGCCTTTCACGAAAGTGAAAGGCTTTTGTGTTTCCCGGCAAGCGGAAAGCTTGCTTTCCAGCGCCGCCGGGAAACACAAAAGCTATCCCGCCGCAGGCGGGTTGGGCTTTTGTTTGGGTCATAATCCCCCCATTCGGGATCAGCGGAGCTAATCCATTGCGTAAAAAAGCTTGCTTTCCAGCGCCGCCGGGAAACACAAAAGCTA
>JBQVOK010000002.1:318731-539810 GCA_052437175.1 Flavobacteriales bacterium | reverse complement strand
CTTTCCAGCGCCGCCGGGAAACACAAAAGCTATCCCGCCACAGGCGGGTTGGGCTTTTGTTTGGGTCATAATCCCCCCGTTCGGGATCAGCGCAGCTAATCCATAAAAACGTTAAGCGCAGCGCGAGCAACGCGAGTGCGGACCAGACAGTGCAGCGCGAGCGAAGCGAGCGCGTAACACCGTAACCCTAATCAGGCGTCAGCAAACAACCTGAGCGCGCAAGCGCCGCGAGCGAAGCGAGCGGCAACAACAGAGAGCTGGCAAACCTTGAGACCGGGTACCATCCGCCTCACAAACACGCACAAAAACCACACTCGCACCCAATCGCACGTTCTTTCCCTGAGAAAGACTACGAATTTCTATCTTTGAAGAAACAAGGCCGGAAACCGGGGGGAGATCCCGCTTGAAAAATTCCATCCGGACTTGTGAAAATAAACGTAGGACTTAACGTAAGTATTATGAAACTGGAATATATCAATCCCGACTCCATGGCTGCAGGAATGGGCTATTCACACGCCATTGCCGTATCCGGCCCGCACAAGACCCTGTATATCGGCGGACAGAATGCCATCGATCCGGCCGGTAATATAAAGGGCGATACCCTGAAAGAGCAGTCGGAACAGGTGCTGGAGAACATCGAAAAGATACTGCACAGTGCCGGAGGCGATATGAAAAACCTGGTAAAAATGACCATACTCCTGCTCCAGGGCCAGGACCCGCGTGAAGGCTTTGCCGCTTTCCAGCAGAAGTGGAAACAGGGCGATCCGTTTCCGCTTGTAACCGTAGCTTTTGTGTCGGGACTTGGTCGTCCGGGTTGCCTGGTCGAAATTGAGGGCATTGCCCTGATCGCAGAGTAGATGAAAACAAAAAAGCCCGGCAGAAAAAGGGCCGTCATTGGTATTCTTGTATCTGTTTTCATTGTTGCGGTAGTATGCCTGTTGTTCATAGAGAGCTCCTCAAACGTTGATGACCTGGAGCAGAATTATAAGGAAAATTCTGAAGGGTTCGCTGACCTGGTTAGGTATATGCGTTCCGTGGAGCCGGAAAATAAAACGGTATATCTAGAGTTTACTAAAAAAGACGAACTTTCTTTTCACATCAGAGATAGTCTTTCCAGGAGCAACAATTGGGATCTGCCACTCTATTCTTACAAAACAGACAGCCTCTTACGAGAAATTGGCTGGTCAAGGGAAATATTGAAAACGTTGCAGCGAAAACTCGAATCTGTAAACTGTATATCTATACGTAGCGGCGAGCCCTGCGAAATCGGCTTTGTACGTAGAGGGTTCGGGATGTATTTTTACCGGTTGTTCACACAGCCTCTTTCTGCTCTTCAGAAACAGGAATACAATGATAGTTGTAATTATATATTGTATTCAGATCAGATTGTATTTGAATATCAGGGAGGGGCAATAGGAGCGCAATGTTTCCCTGAATTCAGATAGGAATAGCTCAATTTGTATTTTCATCTTATCTGAAATTAAATAAAATGAATAAAGACCTTAGGTTTCCCAGTTTTCAGATTATAGCAGAAGCGCCCGATTCCAATGCATTCCGGAGCCGGGGTATATATAATTTCCAGGAAGCTGCCGCCTTCATCCGCAACCTGCCCTATGGCCGCAATGCAGATAAAACCGATCTGCTCAGCCTTTTCAGGGAACAGCGGGGCACCTGCAGCACCAAACACGCCCTGCTGAAACAACTGGCCGATGAGAACGGGTTCCCGGGCATCCGCCTGATCCTCGGGCTCTTCCGCATGCATGCACAGAACACACCCGAAGTAGCGGAAACGCTCCGTACATACCAGCTGCCCTACATGCCCGAAGCACATTGTTACCTGCGTTACGGCAGCGAAGTGCTTGACTATACGAAAACCGGTGCAGAGCCCTCTGCATTCCTGCCGGATCTTATCCTGGAAAGAGAAATAACGCCGGAGCAGATCACTACCTTTAAAATTTCATTTCATAAAGATCAGCTTGAAAAATACCGTTCCGAACCGGCTTTTGAACGCTACACAGCCGCGGAACTCTGGGAGATACGTGAAGAATGTATCCGGGCGCTGGAGAACGATTGCTGAGCTGTATTACTGAACCCTTCCGGCGCTTTAAGCTCTTTAACTAAACTCCGCAAGTTTCGGGTTGTATGCCGGCCCAAACCTTCGGAACTTTGTACCGTAAAATACAAGAACGATGAAAGTACAGGAACAGATCAATTACGAGCGTATCGCGGAAGCCATCGGGTATATACGTACGCATTTCCGTACGCATCCCGACCTGGACGAACTGGCCGCAGGCCTGCACCTCAGCCCCTGGCATTTCCAGCGGCTTTTTACGGAATGGGCGGGCACCAGTCCCAAGAAATTCCTGCAGTACACCAGTATTGCCCACGCCAAAAAAATACTGGAACAACAGGCCACCCTTTTTGAAACGGCTATGGAAACCGGGCTTTCGGGCACCGGACGCCTGCACGATCTTTTTGTGAACATCGAAGGTATGACGCCGGCTGAATACCGCAACGGTGGCCGTAACCTGCATATAAGCTATCAGTTTGCAGAAAGTCCGTTCGGTACGGTACTGGTGGCCTCTACCGGCAAAGGGATCTGCTACATGGCCTTTTGCGAGAGCCGGGAAGAGGGACTGGCTGCTTTGCAGGCCCGTTTTCCCGGAGCGCAGTACCTGGAAGCCGAAGACGAACTGCAGCGTAATGCCCTGGCCATCTTTCGTGTGCATAAGGGCGATCTTCCGGCCATTAAACTTCACCTGAAAGGCAGCGATTTTCAGCTGAAAGTGTGGGAAAGCCTGCTGAAGATCCCCAGGGGCGCACTCAGTACCTACGGACGTATCGCCGCGGGTATCGGCAGTCCGGATGCACAACGCGCCGTAGGCACGGCCATAGGCAGCAACCCGGTGGCCTATCTCATCCCCTGTCATCGTGTCATCCGTGCAAACGGGGAAAGCGGTGGCTATATGTGGGGCCCCGACCGGAAAACAGCGATCATCGGCTGGGAAGCGGCCCGACAGGAGGAACCCGTATGAAAAAGATAGCGATTGATGCGCAATACATAGCCGAAAGCCTGAACCGACAGGGTTATGTGTTATGTCCGGCAATACTGGATGCGGCAGAATGTGAACAGGTACGGCAACTGTATGTACAACCTGACCTGTATCGTAAAACGGTACTCATGGAACGGCATCGTTTCGGGCAGGGAGAATATAAATACTTTACGTATCCCCTGCCATCCCTGCTGCAATCGCTGCGCGAACAGCTCTATCCCCTGCTGGTGCCGGTGGCTGATCTCTGGATGCAGGCGCTGAACATAGAACGCCGTTTCCCGGCTACCCACGAAGAACTGCTGGCGGAATGCCGTGCGGCAGGACAGCAGAAAGCCACGCCGCTCATCCTGAAATACGGCCCCGGAGGGTACAACACCCTGCACCAGGACCTGTACGGTGCATGTTATTTTCCTTTCCAGGCGGTATTTTTTCTGTCGGAAAGTGGTGTAGACCATACGGGTGGCGAATTTGTGCTCACCGAACAGCAACCCCGCGCGCAGTCCAAGGCTACGGTTTTGCAGCCGGCTAAAGGAGATATGCTTATTTTTACAACGGCTTTCCGTCCGCTGAAAGGCAGCCGGGGATATTACCGGGCGGCTGTAAAGCACGGGGTAAGTCCGCTGCACAGCGGCGAACGCTATACACTGGGGCTGATCTTTCACGATGCCATAAGCTGATGTGGAGGCACACAGAAATAACGGCGGAAGAATTGCGCATGCATTTACGAAAAGGCAGTATTCTGCTGGCAGGTAACCGGCAACTGAAGATATACGGTCGTTTGCATTGCGCTTCGGGCAAACGCATGAAACGGGAGAACCGGGTGTTCTTTGCCACTGCAGAAGAAGCCCGGGAAGCGGGTTTCAGGCCCTGCGGACATTGTATGAAAGCGGCATATATAAAATGGAAAATGGACCTTTTCGGGAATAATATAGACGAACATACGAACCTCCTGCCACACGACGGCATCGTACTGTATTACGGGCGTATTATGCAGCGCCCGGAGGCGGATGCGTATACGCAAAAGTTGTTGCAGGGTATCGAATGGAAGAACGACGAAGCCCTGATCTTTGGTAAACGTATCGTAACCAAACGTAAAGTGGCCTGGTACGCCGATGCCGATTTTGAATATACCTATTCGAACACCACCAAGATCGCCCTGCCCTGGACCCCCGATCTGCTGGCGCTGAAAGCCCTGGCCGAGGAATGTACAGGCGAAACCTATAATTCCTGCCTGCTGAACCTGTACCACGACGGCTCGGAAGGCATGGCCTGGCACAGCGATGCAGAAAAAGACCTGAAGAAAGACGGGGCCATCGCTTCCCTTAGCTTCGGGGCCGAACGCCGTTTCGGGTTTAAACACAAACAGAGCGGCGAAGTGGTTTCCCTGCTGCTGGAACACGGCAGTCTGCTGCTGATGAAAGGCAGTACGCAAACCCACTGGATGCACCGCCTGCCACCTACCACCAAAGTAAAAACCCCGCGGATCAATCTTACCTTTCGTACCATTACCGGGCTGGGGCGCTTTTAAACGGGCCGGTTCTTTTTTCTTTTTGAAAGATAGGACAGCTCCGGGAGTAAACAGGGACTGTTGAAGTCCAGGCCGGCCCGGCATCAGGTGATGGCTCGTTTTTCTGTCACGAATTCCCGGAAATGCTGTCTATTTGTCAGTCAATTTGGCGTTTTTCTGACAAAAAATACATCCGGAGCTCTGTTTTTAAGTTAGGCATGGTGTTTGAGTATCTGTATTTACATTCAAAAAAAAACAGACGTAATTTATATGGGAAAGATTATCGGTATAGACCTTGGAACCACGAACTCCTGTGTGGCCGTAATGGAAGGTAGTCAGCCGCGTGTTATCGAAAACAACGAAGGCGATCGTACCACCCCTTCTATGGTGGCTTTCATGGATAATGGTGAACGTAAAGTAGGTAAGCCTGCCAAACGTCAGGCCGTAACGAATCCTACAAAAACAATATATTCTATCAAACGCTTTATGGGCAACGGGTATTCCGAAGTGAGCAAGGAAATTGCGAACGTGCCCTACGAAGTGGTAAAAGGCGACAACAATACGGCGCGTGTTAAAATTGACGACCGCCTGTACACGCCGCAGGAAATTTCGGCCATGATCCTTCAGAAAATGAAGCAGACCGCCGAAGATCACCTGGGCGAAACCGTTTCAGAAGCGGTAATTACCGTACCGGCCTACTTCAATGACGCACAGCGCCAGGCTACCAAAGAAGCCGGTGAGATCGCAGGCCTGAAAGTACTGCGTATCATCAACGAGCCTACCGCTGCCGCCCTGGCCTATGGTCTGGACAAACAGCACAAAGACAGCAAAATTGTCGTATTCGACTGTGGTGGTGGTACGCACGACGTATCCGTACTGGAACTCGGCGATGGCATTTTTGAAGTAAAATCGACCGACGGGGATACACACCTCGGTGGTGACGATTTTGACCAGAAGATCATCGACTGGCTGGCCGACGAATTTAAATCGAGCGACGGTGCCGACCTGCGCAAGGACCCGATGGCCCTGCAGCGCCTGAAAGAAGCCGCCGAAAAAGCAAAGATCGAGCTTTCGAACGCCATTCAGACCGAAATAAACCTGCCTTACATTACCGTGATCGATAATGTGCCGCGTCACCTGGTACGCTCGCTTACCCGCGCCAAATTTGAGCAGCTGGTGGCCGACCTGGTAGAACGTACGATCGCTCCCTGCCGTACCGCGCTGGAAAAAGCCGGTCTGAAAACATCGGATATCGATGAAGTGATTCTGGTAGGTGGTAGTACACGTATCCCGGCCATACAAAGCGCCGTGGAGAAATTCTTCGGCAAAGCGCCGAACCGCAGCGTAAACCCCGACGAAGTAGTGGCCCTCGGTGCCGCTATCCAGGGTGGTGTACTGGGCGGTGAGGTAACCGATGTACTGCTGCTCGACGTAACGCCGCTTTCCCTGGGTATCGAAACTTACGGAGGCGTATTTACCAAGCTGATCGAAGCCAATACGACCATTCCTACCCGCCGCAGTGAAACCTTCTCTACGGCCAGCGATAACCAGACCTCCGTGGAGATCCACGTACTGCAGGGCGAACGTCCTATGGCTGCCCATAACCGTACCATCGGCCGTTTCCACCTGGACGGTATCCCGGTAGCTCCGCGCGGTGTTCCGCAGGTAGAAGTTACCTTCGATATCGACGCCAACGGTATCCTGAACGTATCTGCCAAAGATAAGGCCACCGGTAAGGAACAGAAGATCCGTATCGAAGCCAGCAGCGGTCTGAGCCAGGATGAGATCAACCGTATGAAGAACGAAGCGGAGGCCAATGCCGACGAGGATAAAAAAGAACGTGAGCGCATAGAAAAACTGAACCGCGCCGACCAGATGATCTTTGAAATGGAAAAACAGCTGAACGAGCACGGCGACAAGATCCCGGCCGATCAGAAAGGTGGCATCGAAGAAGCCCTGAAAGAGCTGAAAGATGCACATGCCGCCAAAGACATCGATAAACTCGACGGAGCTATGGAAAAACTGAACCAGTTGTTCCAGGCCGCTTCTGCCGCCATGTACCAGAATGCCGGTGCGGACCAGGGCGCAGCCCAGGACCCGGGTCAGCAAAACCA
The DNA here is from genome assembly GCA_052437175.1 of Flavobacteriales bacterium. Lineage (GTDB taxonomy): Bacteria > Bacteroidota > Bacteroidia > CAIKAF01 > CAIKAF01 > JACVCJ01. The sequence goes on along the minus strand of JBQVOK010000002.1, from coordinate 533,136 downwards.
GGGCGGTGGTTCAGATAACGCTACCGACGTGGAATACGAGGAAGTAAAAGGGTAATTTACATCCAATATATATGTAAAAGCCGTCTCGCTGTAAGCAAGGCGGCTTTTGCTTTTATAAAACAATACGCTTAATGAAAGCCGTTGAACTGGTGCGGAGCAATAACGGGTTTGAGGCGGTTCCGGCGGCAGTTGTAGGTTACGCCTACCCAGTCGTTCATTTTAAGACCTAAATAGGCCGCAAGGGTAGGTACGGCAACTCCCAGCAGCGGTACGCCCACCTGCAGGTTGGTACCCGGATTAATGAGGGCATTTACCAGGGTAATGGCCGGCAGCAGAATACCGGTGTATGCCAGTATCTTTTTGGCACCGCGGTTGCGTTTACGCGGGAACAGCCTGATGCTCTGTATGTCTTCGTAAGGGGTAAAAAAGCGGGCTTCGAGTACCAGGCCCGAATCGCGCACGTCGGTGATCAGGTACGTATTGATCTGGTTCTCGTTGCGCAGGCGTAGATGGATCTCATCGCCCACATTGAAATAAAAACGTTTGCGGCCCGGGGGATCGAACGCAGCGGAAAGTGCCTGTGAAAAAGCGGCCTGGCCGCAAAAGCAAAGCGCGAAAAAAAGGAATGTTCGTTGCAGGATCCTTGTCATACGGGGCATTAACGCAAAAGGGAGCGGATTATTTTTTAAACTGGTCTACCCATTCGGCGAAAGTAAGCCTCTTCAGGGGGAGCTGTGTGTTCTGAAAATACCCGTCCAGGTCCTTGTTTGCCTGAAGTACAAGCGGTTCCGCCTCCGGCTCCGGCTCGGATCCTGTTTCTCCGGCAGGAAGGTGCGGAACGGGAATTTCGGTGGCAGGCGGCAGGTGGTGCTCGGCGGCCACATCTTCGGCAGCCGTATGTATATGTTCGGGGGCATACACCGGCTCTTCGGACTGTGGCTCCGGATGCTGCAGAATGGTCTCTGTTTCGGGGTGTATCCACATATCGCTGTGGCCGCTCTCCGTATACACTACCTCGGGTACCTGCATATCGTGATCTTCGGGGGCATATCCCGGTTCTTCGGTCTGCTGCATTTCTTCTTCGGTCGCTTCCGGAGTTACTTTTTCAACCTCCCATTTGTGCGCCTGGATAAACTCCTGTGCCTCTTCTTTTTCCTCTGCCGCAGTCTGCTGACCGTAGTCGATGCCCAGCTTCGGAAGCGTGATCTCCTGGTATTCCTGGGACTCCGTTTTACGCTTTTCCGCAATTTCGGCAATACGGCGGCGGATCTCCTCCATTTTCTTTTCGGGATCTTCCTCTACATGAATATGGGAGCTGTGGATATGAACCTCTTCCTGTTTGGGCTGCGGGATAAGGGGTTCCGGCTCCGGCGCTTTCACTTCCGGCTCCGGAACGGGCACATCGTTTACAACCGGCACGGTCACCTCGGCCACTTCTGCTTTTGTTTCTTCTTTTTTGGGCTGGTAATGTGTGTGCGTGTCCTCGGCAGCAATGGCAATTTCTTCCTGCTTCTGCTTTTCTTCGGCTGCTTTCTGCGCCTGTTGCTGGGCAAGGACCAGTGCGGCCTTCTTTTTGCGCTTGCGCGAGCGGCGAACGGCAATAATGACCAGCAGTAATATGCATACGATAAGCAGCCCTACGCAGCCGGCCAGTGCATACAGCACGATCTCGGCATCTTTTTGAGGATCTCCGGTGATGTCGATCTTAACGGGTAACTCCAGGGCATGTGCTATTCTCATGGGCATTGCTGTTTTGGTCTGTGCTGTTTTAAGAGCGGTAAAAATACAAATTACAGAGGGAACGGGATTAAAATTAAAATTTTTGCCCGTATGTGCATCGTTTATTTTTAGACTTTTTGTATTTTACAAAAATCCCGGGAAAGGTACACTGTACGCAGGCCTTGCCCGTTTTATGTTACACCTGATTATTATGTTTTTATGAAAGTTTCTCTTAAATCGCACGCGCAGGATAAGACACGGATCCGGAAATTGGTAAGGGCGAATACTATTAAAGAAGTTCTGCTTATATGGGCGGGCATAGGCAGCGCCACCCTCGGGCTCAAAGGTTTTTTGCTGCCAAACGGCTTCATGGACGGCGGAGTTACCGGAATTTCGCTGCTGGTAAGCCGGCTCACAGGCCTGGACCTGTCCATACTCATTATTCTTATCAACCTGCCTTTCATTTATATCGGTTCTAAACAGATATCCCGGCAGTTTGCGGTCAAAACGCTCTGCGCCGTCATCGGGCTCTCCTTCCTGGTGCACTTTGTAGAACTGCCCGAGATCACGCACGATAAACTGCTTATTTCCGTTTTCGGCGGGTTCTTTCTCGGGGCGGGTATCGGTCTGGCCATACGGGGCGGCAGTGTCATAGATGGTACCGAAGTACTGGCGGTGTTCGTAAGCCGGAAATCGAGCCTCACCGTGGGCGACTTTATCGCCGTGTTCAATGTGCTGCTCTTTGCTTCGGCAGCCCTGCTCATCGACCTGGAAACGGCCATGTACTCTATGCTCACCTACCTGGCGGCCTCCAAAACGGTCGACTTCCTCATAAACGGTATCGAGGAATACATGGGTATTACCATTATTTCGCCCAGGGCCGAAGAGATAAAGACCGCCATTATCGAGAACCTGGGTATGGCCGTTACGGTTTACAAGGGAGAGGGCGGTTATGGTAAAAGTGGCCGCGTGGAAGAAGACCGCAAGATCATTTTTGCGGTGGTCACCCGTCTCGAAGTGCAGAAACTGAAAGTGGAAGTGGAAAAGATAGATCCCAAAGCCTTCGTGATCCAGCATACCATCAACGATACCAAGGGCGGAATGATCAAAAAACGGCCCCTGCATTAACGCTGCGTTAAGCGGAAGGGCTGCGGCCCGCTATTGGACTTAATTTACTTAGTATGAAGTGTCCGGTTCATTACTGAATCTTAGTTCATAAATGAACCGGACGTTTTTTATCTCCGTATGCTGCTCCAGAGCATGTCCAGTATCTGTTCGCGTAACAATTTGGTAATGGGTCTGCCGCTGTCTATACAATACTTGATGATCTCGTTACTGGCTCCCAGCAGCTGCCGCAGCATCAGTTCGCGGTCAATGTCCTTGATAAGCATTTCGTTACGGGCCGATCTCAGCATGTTCAGCACCGGGAGGGCCAGTTGTTCAATTTCTGCGGCTGTCTCCGGGTACAGGTACGAAGAACGGTAAAACTGTTCGATGAAGATCATTTTCTCCGGGCTGCCGTAGCAGAAGTCGATGTAATTGATCATGCTTTTTTTAAACGCCGTAAAAAAGGGATCGTCCGTCTCCACGTCCTGCATCATGGCCGTGTGTATCTCTGCCTTAACGTGCAGCAGCAGTGCATTGATGAGGTCTTCCTTGTTCCTGAAATAAAGGTACACCGTACCCGTGGCCACCCGGGCCTCCTTTGCCACTGCGGCCATCTTTAATCCGCCGAAACCGGTACGCAGCACACAGCGTAATGTGGCATCGAAAATGGCCTGTTTTTTGTCTCCGCTCTTCGTTCTCGTCACCTTACAAACCTATGAATAAAAGTTCATTTTATATGTTAAAATATTTATATTCAATCGTTTTTTAATAGTGAAGAGCCGTTTTTGAGAAGCCGGAACCCTTTGCCGTCGGGCTGCCGGGCTTTTTGTACATTTACCCTGTTTTTATATGGAAACGCTCCGGCAATATATACGGTCTGTGGCTCCCCTGGAAGAGGAAGCCTGCCGGCGGCTGGCTGCCTGTTTTGAGGCGGTGGCATACCCGCGCGGGCATCGTCTCTTTAGTGCGGGCAAAACCGAGACCCGGATGTACTTCCTGGAAAAGGGCATTGCCCGGGCCTTCTGTGATTCGGCAGACGGCGAGGAGCTCAGCTTCTGGTTCGGTATGGAGGGCGATATCGTACTTTCGTACAACAGTTATATTCACAACCGGCCCGGCTATGAGCATGTGGAACTGCTGGAGGACAGCCGCCTCTGGGCCGCTGCTATAGAAGACGTACGTAAACTTTACCTGAGCGATATAGATATTGCCAACTGGGCGCGCAAACTGGCCGAGCAGGAACTGATCCGCACCGAGGAACGTTTTATTTCCCGGCAGACCGGTACGGCCCTGGAACGTTACCGCGAGCTGCTGCGCACCCAGCCGCAGTTGCTGCAGCGGGTGGCCCTGGGGCATATTGCCTCCTACCTGGGCGTAACACAGGTAACTCTCAGCCGCATCCGGGCCGAAATGCGTTCATTATAAAGGACCTATAGAAGAATGAAACTGAAAAGAAGAAGAAAATTAGTAAGCTACCTCAATATCCTGGACCAGCCAATACGATTTAATCCCTTTGTATTCAGCCGCACCTTTCTGCTGTGGGCATTGCTGGGGCTTACCGGCGGATTGATTGCGGGCGCGTATTGGGTAGTACTGGAACTTTTGATGCACGGGCTGGCGGTATTCCAGGGCTGGCAGGTGATCCCGGTGATGGCCTTCTGCGGCCTGCTGGCCGGTCTGGTAATCCATTTCATTGGCGATCCCGGTGAAATACACCTTATTGTAAACAATATCCGTTTCAATAAAGGGAAGCTGGACCCTAAAAACAATCCTTCGATGATCCTGTCGTCTCTGCTGTGCGTAGCTTCCGGCGGCAGTCTGGGCCCTGAGGCTCCCCTGGTGCAGGTAACCGGTTCTACAGGTACCTGGCTGGGAAAAATTTTCAGGCTTAAGGGAGAAGAACTGCGTTCCCTGAGTATAGCCGGCATGGCATCGGGCTTTACGGCCCTGTTCGGCGCCCCGCTGGGTGGCAGTCTGTTTTCCCTGGAAATACTGCATCATAAACATGCCGTGGAATACTATAAAGCCATTATACCGGCCCTGGTGGCAAGCTGCTTCAGCTACCTGGTATTTGCTTTTGTTATACACCTGGGGCTGGGCCCTGCCTGGAATCTATCTTCCTATACCTACTCAGGCCTCTTCGATTTTGTGTATGCGGTTCTGTTTGCCTTTGCGGGTACGGCTATGGGCTGGATCTTTATTTACTGTGTCAAATTTTTTAAGTACCTCTTCGAAAAACGCCCCATACCCATATACCTGCGTACGTTTATCGGCGGTATCCTGCTGGGAATAATGGCTTACTGCCTACCCATTACCCGGTACTTCGGACATCATGAGATCAACGAACTCCTGGCCGGTAATTATTCCCTGCTCGCTTTGCTGACCATACTGGTAGGCAAGGTTATTGCCATTGCCATAACGGTAAGCTCAGGCTGGAGAGGTGGTTTTATCATTCCCCTGTTCTTTGTAGGCACCACTCTGGGACTTATTATTCACCAGGTATTTCCTTCCCTGAACCCCAGCCTGGCCATTGTAAGCTGTATGGCAGCTATCAATGCCTGCGTTACCCGTACACCTATGAGCACAACTATCCTGTTGGCTACTCTTACAGGTTTCGGGCATTTTGTCCCCATCCTGTTTGCCAGTTTAACCGGTTATTTCCTGGCGCCCCGGATACCTTTCATCCGTTCCCAGATGGAAAAATAAGATTAATCCTCCTCTGTATCCTTTTCTTTTCTGAAGCGGTCGAAGTCAATATTGAATGAGAATCCGGCCGAGATCATATCGGCATATTCGTTACCGGAGAACAGGCGCATGTACGATACATCGACCTGGAAGCGGGGCCGCGGGCAATAGGTGAGCCCGATGTCGAAACCCGGCTCAAACCCGGCCTGAGTGCCATACCCGAAAACCTCGGCAAAAGGTTCCCACTGTTTTATGGTGTACGAGAAGCAGGCTGCATACTGCAGCGTATGCCTCATCTGCGTGCCGCCCCACCAGTAACTTACATTATAGTTGATGCCGAAGGGGCCGATGTTGTTCATAAAGTGCAGCACCACTTCGGTCTGTAACAGGCCGATCTGTGGGTTACGCAGTTTCTGCAGCGGGTACACCACGTTTACACCTGCCGACATGGCCGGCCGCGCCCTGCGGGCATTCATGATGCGTATTTTGGTGCCGATGGCCCCGGCGTCCTGGTTTTGCTTTATGTTGTTGCGGATATACCGGATGGACGAAGGTTCGTAATTGAGCGCAAACCGCAGTTCTGCCCGGTGATGCGGGCTGTACCTCAGCAGTACGGAGGGGAAATAGGTTTCGGAAACGCCGAACTGGGGCGAGTACGAGAACCCGAACTCCGTTTGTAAACTGCGCGGTGCAACCAGGAAAGGATAATCGGCTACCCCCGGCCTGTCGAAGGTTCGGGGAATGGTATCTTTAAATACGGGCCTGGTCCGGTTTTGGGCCAGACCCGTACTTGTCAACATACACAATATCAGTAGCACACAACAGCTGCGGAACCCCGCCTTAGAACATGAACGTGAGGCGTATTCCATACATTTCGGTTCTGCCTGTATACGCTGTCTGGCCGGGTCGCTGGTACAGTCCCACAAAGCCCTGGTTGGTAACCGCATGCACACGCAACATCGCGTGTGGTCCTGCATCAATGTCTAAACCTATGGCTGCATACAGGGGCGCTTCAAAACGACGGAAGCGATTGGTGTACAGTGTGGTAAGATTAAAGTCCTCGATGGCATAATACATATACGTACTTCCGCGGAAAAGCCAGTTGGGCTCTGCACCCAGCAGCAGGCTGAACTGGAAGCCGGGAAGCCATTTCCTGGGCGTTTTCAGTACCAGGGCCAGCGGAAAATCGAGCGAGTGCTGGCGCAGGCGCAGGCGGTAGGTACTGTCGTTCACATTCGGGTAATAATCGTTGTTTACGAGCTTAAGTCCCGCGCCGCGCTGCTGGTAACCGATACCCGCCGAAATACCGATGTAGTCGGTGAACATGTACTCGAAAATGGCATGTGCCCCCAGGCTGGGTTTAAAATAGGTCGGCTGACCCAGTCCGCGCAGGTCTGTCCACACGTTCGAAAAGGAGAACCCGTAGTAAAAGTGCTTTAGCTTTACTTTGGCGCTGTCCTGTCTGTCTTTATTCTTCTGGGCAGATGCAGAGATCGTGATCATCAGCAGGCTGAGCCCTAACAGAATTTTTTTCATTGTCTTTTATTTTTTCACTCCGTATCGAACGGGGTGCGATTCATTAATTTTCAAAATCTTCTATTTCGGTAGCGTCGTGGGTGTCGTTACCGGCATTGTTCCACACTTTCTTTTCGGTCCGTTTCTTATTGAAAAGTTTGTAGATCACGGGCAGAATAAGCAGGGTGAGGATGGTCGAAGAGATCAGTCCTCCGATCACCACTATGGCCAGCGGCTTCTGTGTTTCGGAGCCGATACCTGTGGAGAGGGCGGCGGGCAGCAGGCCCAGACCGGCCATCAGGGCGGTCATCACCACCGGGCGTATACGCGTAAGCGAGCCGGAAATAATGGCCTGGCCCAGCGGCAGACGTTCGCTCAGGTTCTTGTTGTACACCGAAACCAGGATCACCCCGTTCTGTACGCATACCCCGAAGAGTGCAATAAAGCCCACACCCGCCGAAATACTGAAGTTGATACCGGTGATCCACAGGGCCATGATACCCCCGATGAGGGCAAAAGGTACGTTCAGCAGTACGATACCGGCATCCCTGGCTGAACCGAACATAATGAACAGCCACAGGAAGATGAGTGCTACGGCGATCGGAACCACAATGCTCAGTGTTTTTGTAGCGCGGACCTGGTTCTCGAACTCGCCGTTCCAGCTGATGGAATAGCCCTTCTGCAGGCTGATCTGTGCGCCCACTTTCTGCTGGGCCTCGGCAATGGTACTACCCAGGTCGCGGCCGCGTACAGAGAATTTCACCGGAACAAAGCGCTGGTTCGATTCGCGGTATACAAAAGCCGGACCGGTTTCGAGGCTGATGTCGGCGATCTCGCGCAGGGGAACCCGGGTGCCATTGGTAGAAAGTGTGCCTTTGTGGCAGGGTACCAGTATTTTACCGATGGCGTCCACCGTGTTGCGGTACTGCTCCTGGAAACGTACGCGGATATCGAATTTACGCTCGCCTTCGTACTTGGTGGTCACCGCTTTACCCCCGATGGCGATCTCGATCACATCGTTGGCATCTTCCACGGTGGCGCCGTAACGGGCCATTTTCTTCTGGTCCAGTTGTATACGCAGTTCGGGCTGACCGATACTTTTGAAGATACCGAGGTCTTTTACCCCCTCGATGCCCGACATAATGGTCTTTATACTGTCGGCTTTCCGCTCCAGGACGGTAAAGTCGTCGCCGAAGATCTTGATGGCCATTTCGCCTTTTACACCGGACACCGCTTCCTGTACGTTATCGGAGATGGGCTGCGAAAAACCGAAGATCATACCGGGGTATTTGCTTTCCATTTCGGTCTGCATTTCGCCGATCACTTCTTCTTTCGAAAGTCCGCGTTCCCATTCGTCTTTGGGCAGCAGGTCCACAAAGAACTCCACGTTAAAGAACCCGGTGGGGTCGGTACCGTCGTTGGGGCGGCCGTTCTGGCTGATCACCGAGCGTACCTCGGGGTACCTGCGGAATATCTGGCGCATTTCCTCCGCGTTTTTGTTGGCTTCGGTAAAGGAGATACTCTGTGGCATACTGGCACGTACGTAAATGGAACCCTCGTTCAGCTGCGGCAGGAATTCCGTTCCCAGTCCGCCGCCGATCAGCAGGCTCAGGGCCAGGATGCCGCCGGCGATACCGATGCTCAGTTTGGGGCGTGCCATTACCTTGTTCAGCGCCGGTTTGTATATGTTTTCCAGTCCGCGTACCAGCCGGTTCTCGCGTTCGCGTACGTTTTTGGAAAGCAGCAGTTTACACAACAGCGGCACCAGGGTAAGCGTAAAGATGAGCGCTCCCAGCAGGGCAAAGCTCATGGTATAGGCCAGCGGCGAGAACATCTTGCCTTCTACTTTCTGAAAGGCGAAAATGGGCAGCAGGGCCGTAATGATGATCAGTTTGGAGAACAGGATGGGGCGGCCCATCTCGATGGATACTTTGCGTACCGCGCCCAGCTTGGCAATGAGGTTGTAGCGTTTTACGCCCAGCTCATGCTGCCGGTGTGCCAGGTATACGAAGATACCCTCTACCATGACCACGGCCCCGTCTATAATAATACCAAAGTCGATGGCCCCGATAGAGAGCAGGTTGGCCGACATGCCCTTGAGCCGCATACAGATGAAGGCAAACAGCAGGGCCAGCGGAATAATAATGGCTACGATGAAGGTGGTACGCCAGTCGAGCAGGAAGATGGTCAGGATGAACGTTACCAGCAGTACGCCCACGATCAGGTTTTCCATTACCGTGTGCGTGGTGTGGTTCACCAGGGTGGTACGGTCATAAAAGGTGCTGATCTTCACATCTTCGGGCAGTACGCGCTCATTCAGTTCGTTGATCTTATCGCCCAGTTTCTGCAATACTTCGCTCGGGTTTTCGCCTTTGCGCAGCAGCACAATGCCTTCTACCACGTCCTGTTCGCTGTCGCGGCCCGCTTTACCCAGGCGCGGACGGTACGATTCCTCTACCGTGGCCACGTCTTTTATAAAGATGGGAATACCGTTCTTTACGTCGATGATGATGTTCTCGATGTCTTCGATATCCTTAACCATACCCAGACCGCGTACCACATAGGCCTGTGAGCCTTTTTCGAGTACATCGCCACCCACGTTGGCGTTATTGTTTTCCAGGGCCTCGAACACATCTTCGGTCACAAAGTTGAACTCATTCATTTTGAGTGGGTTCACGTTCACCTGGTAGGTTTTTACCTCACCGCCGAAAGAAATTACGTCGGCCACACCCTCTACGGCTTTCAGGCGCTTGTCGATCACCCAGTCCTGGATCTCTTTCAGTTCGCGCACCGATTTGGTCTTACTGGCCAGGGTATAGCGGTAAATTTCGCCGGTAGGTCCGGAAGGCGGCTGAATTTCGGCTTCAATGCCTTCGGGCAGGCTTACGTTGCGCAGCTGGTTGGCTACTACCTGGCGGGCGTAGAAATCGTCCACCCCATCGTCGAAAAGTAGGGTCACTACCGAAAGCCCGAACAGCGAAACGGAGCGCAGGTTGGTCTTTTTGGGCACCACGTTCATTTCGGTCTCGATGGGAATGGTCACGAATTTTTCCACCTCTTCGGCACTGCGGCCGGGCCACTGGGTAATGATCACCACGCGGGTATTGATCACATCCGGGAAGGCCTCGATGGGCGTACGGTTGAAACTGTTTATGCCCAGCGCCACCACAATGGCGGTGAAGGCAAAAACAAACCACTTGTTCTTCAGCGAAAAGCTGATAACGGCATCTAATACTTTATCCATGTTGCCGTTGTTTACTGGTTATTGATGGCTGAAGCCACAAAAAGGGCGCCCTGCGAAAGAATGATATCGCCTGCACGTACACCGTCGAGTACCTGTGTATAGTTTTTACCGGTGCGGCCCTGTTTGATCTCTGTTTTTACATACATATCGCCCTCTGCCTTTATTACGTAGTTCCTGCCGTTCTCGATAAAAATGGCCTGTGTGGGCACGTGCAGCGATCTGTTTACGTTTACCGGCCGCAGTGTAACGGTAGCAAACATTTCGGGACGCAGCAGGTCGCCTTCGTTCTTCAGTTCGATACGGGCCTTTACGGTGCGTGCCTCGGGATCGAGCACGGTATTGATCTTGGTAACGCTTCCGCTCAGTACTTTGTCGGGATAGGCCACGGTAACGATCTCGGCCATATCGCCCACATGTATGCGCGACATATCGCTTTCATACACATTGGCCAGCACCCATACATCTTTCAGGTCGCTGATGGTAAGCATGCTCTGGCTGTTATCGGTCCGGATCTGGGTACCTTCGTTTACGTTACGTTCTACCAGGTAACCGCTGATGGGGGCCGTTACTTTAAAAACGGCATCGTTCTCATGGGCGCCGGCACCGTACAGGCTCAGCTGGCGTTTCTGGGCCAGGTAGGTCTGCGTGGCATTGTTCAGGTCGCTGCTGGCTTCTTCCAGTTCCTTTCCGGAGGCAAAGCCGCTGTCGTACAGTTTTTTAACGCGGTTAAAGTTCTTCTCGGCCAGGTCTTTGTTGTTCTCGGCCAGGATAAATTCCGACTGGTAGGAGTTGATGTCCGTAGAGCTCAGGATAGCCAGCAGCTGTCCTTTTTGTACGTAATCGCCCAGGGAAACGTAGATACGGTCTACCGTACCGCTCACGATGGGGAAAATGCGGATCACATGGTCTTCGTCGAAGCTGATCTCACCGGGAACGGTCAGCAGTTCTTCGTCGGGCATCATTTTTACGGTATCGGCCTTCAGTCCCTGTTTCTGGGATGCCGAAAGGCGGATGCTGTTGCTTTTTGGTCCGGCTGTAGCCGCAGGCTTTTCTTTTGCTTTGTTTCCGCCGCAGGCGCTTAATAAAACACAAAGAATGGCCGGTATGATGGAATATTTCATAGTTATTTTAAAATTTCTTTTCCGATGTTAAAATGCAGGTTATTCACCGCGTCCAGGTATTGGTTCTTTAGTTCCAGGTATTGCAGCCGGGTATCGATATAGGCCCGCTGAAAATCGATGAACTGTACCAGGCTCAGGTTCTTCTGGATGTAGTTCTCTCCGGCTTCGCGGCGCATCTGTTCCAGTTCCTTCAGGAACGAATCGTTGAAGGTGCGTGCCTTTTCGGCATAGGCAATGAGGCTGGCCCGGGAGGCGGCCACTTCGTTGCTGAGGGTAAGCACCACCAGGTCGGAGTTCAGCTTCGATTGCTCGATGCGTGTGCGTGCGGCACGGATATTACCCTGGTTGCGGTTAAAGAAGGGGAGCGACATCTCGAAGGTCATACCCTGGTACGAACGGTAGTAGTTCGATCCCTTATCGTGCGGCTGGTATCCGAACTTCAGGTCGGGCACGGAGTTCGACTTCTGCAGTTTCAGGTCGCGTTCGTTGTATTCAATATTCTTGATAGAGAGCTTATAGTCGGGGCGGTTGTCCGAAGCTATTTTCAGCAGCTCGGCGGGGTCCAGGCCCGATACTTCGGGAAGCTCACGTTCTTCGAGTTCTACTTCCGTATCGGCTTTAATGTTCAGCAATACGTTCAGTTCACTTCTTTTTTGCAGCAGTTCGGCGTTTACCATGGCCGAAGTGGCGTCGATCGTAAGCTTTTCTGCTTTTACGCGCAGCTGTTCGTTTTTAGAAATAGCCCCGGTGGCCAGCATGGTCTCCGAAGCCAGTATCATACGTTCGTAGCCTTTCGAAATACTGTCGTACAGTTCTTTTTTCTCCTGCAGCATCAGTACGTCGTTGTATACATCGCTCAGTTCATAGATCATTCCCCGTACTGCGTCCTGGTACTGCAGCTCGCTCATTTCAGCCCCGAGTTTGGCCAGTTTTACGCTATTGGTGTGCTTGCCGCTGATGGAAAAGACCTGTTCTACCTGTATCAGTTTCTGTTCTCCGAAGGAGAAATAGCGGTTGGTCTCTACGCTGTACATATCCGCATTCCAGAGGAAATAGGGGTTGTTCCACAATTTTGCCTGTACCACATTGGCCTGGGCAATATCGATCTCATAGTGTGCTGCAAGTATGCCCAGGTATTGATTGAGCATACGACTTTTAGCTTCGGTATACGTGATCTTTGTCTGTGCAAAGGCAGAACCCTGCAGCAGAAAAAGCGCAACGAAACTTACGGCAGCACAAAGTTTTGCCGTTTTCATTAAATAAAAATTGAATTAAATGGAAAAATAAGATACCTGCATTACGCAGGGTAATGAGCAGAATAGCAAATTCTGTACAAGGATCCTAAATACGTATGGAACGTATAAGCAGGATAATGGAACATTTTTCGGCGACGCTACGATGTACTACCGAAGAATTACGGCTGAAGAGCCCGTGAAGATCTGAAAATAAAAGAATTATAAGGTCGTCAGCGCGGATAAAACCGCCGTCGCCGCCGTAAATGGTGCTTCTGCGTTCGCGCTGGGAAGAATTCTGCCGGTGGTCTTCGGTAAAGTTGTAAATGATATTTTCTCCGTCACTGAGCGAAGGCATCAGGGTCGTATATATATCATCCGACGCTTCCAGGCAAACCTCCGACAAACCCTCGCTGAGCCTGTTCATGGCTTTGACCTCTCCCGCAAAGAAGAGGAAGAAACCTGCCAGTACCAGATGGATGATATGCCGTAACCGGTTCATGAAGAAAATATTCAGTTGGCAAAGTAACGGAGAAAAAAACCACACTTGCAACAGGAGCATAAAAAATAACATCTGTAAACCTCCGAATAGTATACAGCAAGTTCCCGGGAGGTACTTTTTATCATTTGTAAAAAAGAATGTTCCGGCATAAGCAGACCTTTGTCACGCAAAAAAACAGGATTATGAGCTGGATGATTCTTATTGTGGCAGGCCTCTTTGAAGTGGGCTTTGCCGCAAGCCTGGGAAAGGCACGTGAGACACAGGGTGCCGAAGCGGCGTTGTGGTGGGCTTCTTTTGTGATCTGCCTGTTCCTGAGCATGGCCCTGCTCTTCCGCGCTACCAGAGACCTGCCCATGGGTACTGCCTATGCGGTGTGGACGGGTATCGGAGCCGTTGGTACGGCCCTGCTGGGTATGCTCCTGTTTAAAGAACCGGCCGATCCGAAACGGCTGTTCTTTCTTGCCACACTGATCGCTTCGGTGATCGGACTCAAAGCAGTGGCACATTAAAAAGGTGGTTTTGCTGCGCGGAAAGCAAGTACGCGTATGCATAGGTTTAAGACGAAAAGGTAATATCCTTCAGGGTATTGCCTTTTTTGTTTTCGTATATTTGAGAGTAGAAAAACAGGGAAAATGGAAAACTTCACAAGCAAACTTTCAGGGAAAAAGTTCCCCGTGGCAGAACGTGTAAAGGTGGGGCGTATACGCCAGCCGGTAAAGGGCATTATACTCGAAGACCACAAAGACCTGGCCGACGAGGATTTTATTGCCCTGAGCGAGCTGAACGAATACCGCCAGGAATACATTACCCGCGTGCTGCGCAAGGAAGTGGACTGGCTGAGCGAAATAGACTACCGTACGGTGGACGTACTGAACGAACGCTCGGTAAAAGGCGGCTCCCTGAGCCAGGAAGTGAGCAGCGAGCCCGATACAGGGCAGCGCATAGCCGATAAAGTGGCCACGTTCGGCGGCAGCTGGACCTTTATCCTGTCCTTTCTCGGTTTCCTCGTACTCTGGATCGTGGTGAACGGGGTATTCCTCGCCAACAAGGGCTTCGATCCCTATCCTTTTATCCTGCTCAATCTCTTTCTTTCGTGTATAGCCGCCGTGCAGGCGCCCATTATTATGATGAGTCAGAACCGCCAGGAAGCCAAAGACCGTGAAAAAGCCCAGCAGGATTATATGGTGAACCTGAAAGCCGAACTCGAGATCCATTTCCTGCACGAAAAAATGGACCACCTGCTCATCCATCAGCAGCAGGAACTGCTGGAGATACAGAAAATGCAGATGGATACCATGAATGAAATACTGAACAGTTTACATTCGAAACATGAAAAAAAATCCTGAAACGGACCGCTATATTGAAAAATCGGCCGCCTTTGCCCGGCCCATATTAGCCACCCTGCGCGATTATGTGCACGCCGCCTGCCCCGAAGTCACCGAGGAAATAAAATGGGGCATGCCGGTATTTGTATATAAAAAGAAGATACTCTGCAATATGGCGGCATTCAAGGCGCATTGTGCCTTTGGTTTCTGGCTGGCGCCCGTCATGGAAGACCCGCACGGGCTCATCCGTATGAATGCCAACCGCTCCATGGGCGATTTGGGCCGCATGAGCTCCGAAAAGGACATTCCGCCCTACCATGTGCTGGAATCGTACATTCAGCAGGCGGCCTTCCTGGTGGACCAGGGCGTTACCCTGCCTAAAAAAGCGGCGGCCCCGCGCGAAGCGATCGAAATACCGGACTATTTTGCCGCCGTACTGAACGCCGAACCGGGAACCCGCACTAATTTTATGGGCATGAGTCCCTCGCAGCGCCGCGAGTACCTGGAATGGATCACCGAGGCCAAACAGGAGAGCACCCGCGTAAAACGTATGGCCCAGGCCATGGAATGGCTCCGCGAAGGAAAAAGCCGGCACTGGAAACATAAAAAATAGAACCAGGCGAGCCCTTTTATATCTTTGAGCCCGATTTTACCGCATTGGCACACATACTGATCATAGACGACGAAGTAAAACTGCGTAACCTGCTGGCCAGGATACTGCGCCTGGAAGGTTTTGAAATTACAGAAGCCTCCGGCTACAGGGAAGGACTGCGCCTTGCCGGGTCCCGCGATTTTGACCTGGTGCTCTGTGATGTAAAGCTGCCCGATGGTAACGGCCTGGACTGGCTCAGTGAGGTTCGCCGCGGTGCCGCCCCGCCCGAAGTGATCCTGCTCACGGCCTACGGTACCATACCCGATGGCGTACAGGCGATCAAGAACGGCGCGTTCGACTATATCACCAAGGGCGACGACAATAACAAGATCATTCCGCTCATATATAAAGCGCTCGAAAAGGCAGCGCTCAGCCGCAAGGTACGGCAGCTGGAAAAACGCCTGGACGAAAAATATTCCTTTGAAAGTATACTGGGTACGGCTCCGGCTTTCCGCAAGGCCCTGGATATGGCCCGGCGTACGGCCGCTTCCGACGTGGCTGTGCTGCTCAACGGCGAGACCGGAACGGGCAAGGAAGTATTTGCACAGTCGGTGCACAATGCAGGTCCGCGCCGCCTGCAGGCTTTTGTGGCCGTTAACTGCAGCGCCTTCTCCCGCGATCTGCTCGAGAGCCAGATGTTCGGGTACAAGGCCGGCGCGTTTACAGGAGCCGTAAAAGATACCCGCGGTCTTTTTGAAGAAGCACATAAGGGGACCCTGTTCCTGGACGAGATCGGTGAGATGTCGCCCGACCTGCAGGCAAAACTGCTGCGCGTGCTCGAAAGCGGCGATTTTATAAAAGTGGGCGATACACGCAGTACCCGCGTAGATGTACGTATTATTGCGGCTACACACCGCGACCTGCGCAAAGAAGTGGAAGAGGGCCGTTTCCGGGAAGACCTGTATTACCGCCTGTCGGTGATCCATATCGTGATACCGCCCCTGCGGGAACGCAAAAGCGATATTTCCATGCTGGCAGAACATTTTGCGGCTGTTTACGCGCACAAGGTAAATGCCCCGCTGCGTAAACCTTCGGCCGACTACCTGCTGGCCCTGCAGCAACACGCCTGGCCCGGCAATATCCGCGAGCTGAAGAACGTGATCGAACGCAGCGTGATCCTCGAGAACGGCCCCGAACTGTCGCCGGAAACCCTCCCCTTCGATTTTTACACCGCAGCGGCTTCCCCCGCAGGCGAACTTTCGGCCTTTTCTATGGCCGCCGCCGAAAAACTGCATATCCAAAAGGTACTTAACTATACCGGGGGAAATAAGGCCGAGGCCGCCCGCCTGCTCCAGATCGGCATCAGCACCCTGTACCGTAAGATCGACGAATACGGTATCTGATCCTTTTCATTTTGAGAAATACCCTTTCATTTTGAACGGGTGTTGCAAGAGTATTTTTCTCCCTTTTTTGAATTATTTAACTGGTATTCAGGCATTTGATTTTTGTTCATTTGCTGCGGCACAGCTTTTGGCATAGCATAGACGTAAAAGATAAACGTATATGAAAAAGTCATTGCGCTCTGTACCCGTAAAAATGAGCCGTCTCGCTGATCTTACCATCGATTGTATGCGTAACGGCCGTAACGCAAGAGCCGAAAAAATGTTGCAGGCCGCCGAATGGCTGCTGCACAACGGAACGTCCCAGGTTGCCGGGGCGGTTTCAGCGGTTTATGTATATACTCTTTCTATGTTCCTGGACCTGCATCCCGAACTGAGAAAGCGTTACCTGGCCAAACTGCCTCCCGGACTCATGAACGAATACCGCCGCCAGCTGTATGCCTGCGGAATGTAAAAAAGGAGGCTGAAATGATGACCATACTGCTTCTATCGGGTGTGCTGCTCCTGTTTGCACTGTTTTTTAAATGTACCGACTGGTTCGGCAATATCTGAAAATAATAAATATACTAAAATGACAGCTCTTCTTATTGCAGCGATAGCCGTTTTCGGATATATGTGCTATGTACTTGTAAAACCTGAAAAATTCTGAGCGCTATGTATACAGAAATACTTGGTATTGTACTAATATACCTGGCCGTACTTGCTTTTGCCTGGCCCCTGGGCCGGTACATTGCAGCGGTCTACGACGGCAAACCTCATTTCCCGGACCGCATCTTCGGACGGGCCGAAACGCTTTTGTACCGCCTTTCGGGCGTCGATCCTGCCCGGGAAATGGGCTGGAAAGAACATATAAAGGCCTTACTGCTCATTAACCTGCTTTGGTTCTTTTTTGCCATGCTGGTGCTTATGAACCAGTCCTGGCTGCCCCTGAACCCCGACCAAAACCCCGATATGTCGCCTCATCTGGCATTCAATACGGCGGTTTCTTTCCTGGTGAACTGCAACCTGCAGCACTATTCCGGCGAAACGGGACTTAGTTATTTTTCGCAGATCGTATGCATCATGTTCCTGCAGTTTGTAACGGCGGGCACAGGTATGGCTGCGGCTGCCATGGTCTTCCGGGCTATGAGGGAGCGTACGGCCACTACGTTCGGTAATTTTTACGTGTATTTTGTACGTTCCTGTACACGCATCCTTTTGCCGGTATCTTTTATCGCGGCCTTACTGCTGGCGTTCAGCGGAACGCCTATGACCTTTGAGGGGAAACAGGAAATGATCGGCCTGGAAGGAGATACCGTACAGGTTTCCCGCGGGCCTGCCGCCGCCATGATCGCCATTAAGCAGGCCGGGACCAACGGGGGCGGTTTCTTTGGTGTAAATTCTGCCCACCCGCTCGAAAATCCTACGTACTTCAGCAATATGCTCGAGAATATGCTCATTCTGCTTATTCCCGTGGCCATGGTCTTTGCCCTGGGCTTTTACCTGAAACGTAAAAAACTGGCCTGGACCATATTCGGGGTTATGACCCTGGGCTTTTTCCTGCTGCTGGTGCCGGCGGTGTACCAGGAGATGCAGGGCAACCCCGCCCTGGACGCTATGGGTATTGCCCAGGAGCAGGGCAACAGCGAAGGCAAGGAGACCCGCCTGGGCGCAGCCGCATCGGCGTTCTGGGGTGTAAGCACCACCGTTACCAGTAACGGTTCGGTAAACAGCATGCACGATAGTCACATGCCGCTGAGCGGTGCCATGCAGAT
Organism: Flavobacteriales bacterium; assembly: GCA_052437175.1. Classification (GTDB taxonomy): domain Bacteria; phylum Bacteroidota; class Bacteroidia; order CAIKAF01; family CAIKAF01; genus JACVCJ01. Next base: position 514,940 of record JBQVOK010000002.1, on the reverse strand, counting down.
GCTGGGTATGATGATCAACAGCCTTTACGGAGGGGTAGGCGTGGGCTTCCTTAATTTTTACATATTTATTATCCTGGCCGTATTCATCAGCGGGCTTATGGTAGGCCGTACGCCTGAATTCCTGGGAAAAAAGATCGAGGCCCGCGAAATGAAGATCGCTATGATCACCGCATTATTGCATCCCCTGCTTATCCTCTGCGGTACTGCGCTTTCTGCGTATATATATCATCAGAACCCGGAGGTAGGCTGGCTCAATAATTCAGGCTTTCATGGTTTCAGTGAAATGCTGTATGAATATACGTCTTCGGCCGCCAATAACGGCAGCGGCTTCGAAGGCCTGGGCGATAACACGCCCTGGTGGAACATCAGCACGGGCATCGTACTGCTGCTCTCCCGTTACCTGCCCGTCATAGGCCCCCTGGCCATTGCAGGCATCCTGGCTGCCGGGAAAAGTATACCCGAAGGTCCGGGTACCCTGCGCACCGATACGCCTACGTTCGGACTGGTGGTCTTTGCCGTGATCTTTATCGTGGCCGCGCTTTCCTTTTTCCCTGCACTGACGCTGGGACCGCTGGCCGAGTATTTTACATTTCCTAAATAATAGTATAGTTATGAGAAATAAGCGGCAACCTTTGCTTTCAGGCCCTGTGGCCGTACAGGCTCTCAGGCAGTCCTTCCTGAAAATGAATCCCCTCTATATGATCAAAAACCCGGTTATGTTCGTGGTAGAACTCTGTACCGTGGTCATGCTCATTGTAAGTATCTCTTCCATTGTAACGGCTCCCCGGGCAGAAGCGGGCTATAACCTGCTGGTATTCCTGGTGCTGCTGCTGACCCTGCTTTTTGCCAATTTTGCCGAGGCCCTGGCCGAAGCCCGCGGTAAAGCTCAGGCCGACAGCCTGCGCCGGACCCGGGAAGAAACGCCGGCCCGCCGTGTCACAGATGCGGCTACGGAAGCTACCGAAATGGTCTCCTCCAGCCAGCTTGCACAGGGCGATCTGTTTATCTGTGAAGCCGGCGATATTATCCCTGCCGACGGAGAGATCGTAAGCGGACTGGCTACGGTTGATGAAAGCGCCATTACCGGCGAAAGCGCCCCGGTGATCCGGGAGGCCGGCGGGGATAAAAGTTCAGTAACCGGCGGAACACGCGTATTGTCAGACCGCATTAAAGTGCTGGTGACCACCCGCCCCGGCGAAAGTTTCCTGGACAAGATGATCGCCCTGGTAGAAGGGGCCAGCCGTCGTAAAACCCCGAACGAGATCGCACTCAGTATCCTGCTGGCCGGGTTTACACTGGTGTTTGTGATCGTTACGGTTACCCTGCAGCCCTTTGCCGTTTTTGCAGGAGCGCCGGTATCCGTGGCGGCTCTTATTTCCCTGTTTGTATGCCTGATACCGACCACCATCGGCGGATTGCTTTCGGCCATCGGTATTGCGGGCATGGACCGCGCCCTGCGCGCCAACGTGATCAGTAAATCGGGCCGTGCCGTAGAAACGGCGGGCGATATCGACGTACTGCTGCTCGATAAGACCGGTACCATTACCATAGGGAACCGCCGGGCTACCCGTTTTTACCCGGCTCCGGGCACTTCAGAAGAGGATTTTACCCGGGCCGTGGTATGGGCTTCCCTGGCTGATGAAACCCCCGAAGGGAAATCGATACTGGAGCTGGCCGGTCCCGAAGCCCGCCTGCAAAAACCGGAGTCCCCGGAGTACATCCGTTTTACGGCAGAGACACGCTGCTCGGGCGTGAATGCCGACGGCATGCGTATACGAAAAGGAGCTTCGGATGCCATCCGGCGCCTGGTAGAGAAAGCCGGGAATGTTTTCCCGGAGGAGGTGCAGGAGCGCGTAAATCTGATATCGGCCGATGGCGGCACCCCGCTGGTACTGTGCCGGAACGAAGTTGTACTGGGGGTTGTTGAACTGCAGGACGTGATCAAGCCCGGCATACGGGAACGTTTTGAGCGCCTGCGGAAAATGGGCGTAAAAACCGTGATGGTTACGGGAGACAACCCGCTTACCGCACGATACATTGCCGGCAAGGCCGGGGTAGACGATTATATAGCCGAAGCCCGTCCCGAAGATAAAATGAACTATATACGTAACGAACAGGCCGCCGGCCGCCTTGTAGCCATGATGGGCGACGGTACCAATGACGCGCCGGCGCTGGCCCAGGCCGATGTGGGCGTAGCGATGAACAACGGTACCCAGGCCGCCAGGGAAGCAGGGAATATGGTAGACCTGGACAACGATCCCACCAAACTCATCGAGATCGTGGAGATCGGTAAACAGCTGCTGATGACCCGCGGTACCCTTACCACTTTTAGTATAGCCAACGACGTGGCCAAGTATTTTGCCATAATACCGGCCCTTTTTATCGGCTCGGTACCTGCCCTGCAGGGCCTCAATATCATGCGGCTGCACAGCCCGGAATCGGCGGTGCTGTCGGCAGTGATCTTCAATGCACTTATTATTCCGGCACTTATCCCGCTGGCCCTGAAAGGGGTGGCCTATAAACCGCTGGGAGCCTCGGCCCTGCTGCGCCGTAATTTATTTATATACGGACTGGGCGGGATACTGGTACCTTTCCTGGGAATTAAACTTATTGATCTTTTAATTTCTTTGTTTTTATGAGAACGCATTTTACAACCGCTTTACGTCTTACGGCCCTGCTGCTGATCCTGCTTTCGGGCCTGTATACACTGCTGGTCTGGGGCGCGGCACAGTTTGCCCCGGGCGGGGGAAAAGGGCGTATGATCACGGTGAATGGCCGCTCGTATTTTGAGCAGGTGGGTCAGTCTTTCCGATCTCCCGCTTATTTTAATTCCCGGCCCTCGGCGGTAAATTACCATGCTGCGGGTAGCGGCGGCAGTAACAAGGCGCCTTTCGATTCTGTATACCTGTCTGTAATGCGGAGCCGCATCGATACGTTCTGCAAATACAATCCCGGTCAGCCCCTGCACGAAGTGCCTGCCGAACTGCTCAGTGCCAGCGGCAGCGGGCTCGATCCGCATATTTCCGTACAGGCGGCCCGGGTGCAGGTAAAACGCATCAGCCGTTACCGGAATATCCCCGAAATCCGCCTGCAGCAACTGGTTGAAGAACATACCGAAAGACCTTTGCTCGGAATCGCTGGCCCTGAAAAGGTACATGTCTTACATTTGAACCTGGCGCTCGATGCGCTGACTGAAAAAAAATAATACAGATGAAAAAACGATACCTGCAACTGTTATACTGCTTTCTTGTGGTATTTCCCTGCCTGCCTGCCGGGGCACAGGTCTCTAACCCGGGTCTTATGGACACTACGGGTGGTGAAAAACTCGGTAAGATTTCCATCGGGGGCTATATAGATGCCTATTACGGGTACAATTTCAGCAATCCCGCCGACGGGAACGTACCCTATTTTGTTTCCATGGCACGCAGCAACGAAGCCAATATAAATCTTGCCTATATCGATCTGCGGTACAACGGGGAGCACGTGCGCGCCCGCTTTGTGCCGGGTTTTGGTACGTATATGAACGCCAATTACGCGGCAGAACCGGGTGTGCTGAAGAACATAATTGAGGCCAGCGCCGGGGTAAAACTTTTCCGTAAGAAAGAAATATGGCTCGATGCCGGTGTGCTGGGTTCTCCCTATACGAACGAAAGTGCCATAAGCCGCGACCACCTGATGTATACCCGCAGCTTTGCACCGGAATACGTGCCCTATTACCTCTGTGGCGCCCGGCTGAGCCTGCCCCTGCATAAAAAAGTAACGGCCTACCTGTATTTTCTCAACGGCTGGCAGCAGATCCGTGACCAGAACAAGGGCAAGTCGTTCGGGGCACAGCTGGAGTACCGTCCCGCGTCCAGGCACCTCATCAACTGGAATGTTTACATTGGGGACGAGCGCAGCGCAACCAGCCCCGATTTCAGGACGCGCTATTTTACCGACGTCTACTGGATATTCAACCCCGAGGGCAAGGTAAGCATTACTTCCTGTGCCTACGTGGGCATGCAGGAACGCCTGATGCCCGGCGGCCGCATTTCAAGACCCGTATGGTGGCAGGCCAATTTTATCACGCGCTGGCGTTTTCACAGGATACTGTCGCTGTCGGGCCGTCTCGAGTATTTCAGCGACCCGCACCGGGTAATGATCGCCCCGCTGAACGGGATTCCCACTTTTTCCAGCTACAGTGCCGGTCTTTGCCTCAATGTAAAGATCCGTAACAATGCCCTGTTTCGCCTGGAGGGAAGGCAGCTGATGTCTGACCGCCAGGTGTATACCAACGCGGCCGGAGCTCCCTCGGCCTCTTCAACCTGGCTCATTTCTAACCTGACCGTCTGGTTTTAATATGAAAACGTACCCGTCAGAACCCGAGCATTTCCTGGACCTTATCCGCCGTTCGCGCCGGGGGAAGTTCAAAATATACATAGGAATGAGCGCCGGTGTGGGCAAGACCTGTCGTATGCTACAGGAAGCGCATACTTTGCTCCGGAGTGGCATGGATGTGAAGATAGCCCTGGCAGAAACACACGGACGGGCCGAGACCGAGTCCCTGTTGCGTGGTTTGCCCGCCATACCGCTCAAAAAAGTGTATTATAAAGGCAAGGAACTGAGCGAAATGGACCTGGAAGCCGTGCTGGCCCTGCACCCGGAAGTGGTGATCGTGGATGAGCTGGCGCACAGCAATATACCGGGCAGCCGTAATGAAAAACGCTGGCAGGATGTGCTGGAGATCCTGGAAGCCGGTATTAACGTGATCAGTGCGGTGAACATACAGCATATCGAAAGCCTGAACGGAGACATACAGCAGATCACCGGCGTGGAAGTGCGGGAGCGTATCCCCGACCGCATACTGGCTGAGGCCGACGAAGTGGTGAACATAGATCTTACCGCCGAAGAGCTGATCACCCGGCTGAAAGAAGGCCGTATCTACCGCTCGGAAAAAATTGCACAGGCCCTGTCCAACTTTTTTGTACCGGAACAGCTCCTGCAGCTGCGCGAACTGGCGCTGAAAGAAGTGGCTTCTCATGTGGAACGTAAGGTGGAACGTGAAATGCCTGCCGGCAAGGAGCCCGTGCACGAACGTTTCCTGGCCTGCATCAGTACAAACGAACGAACGGCCCGTAACGTGATCCGTAAAACGGCCCGCCTGGCCAATTATTACCAGAGCAAATGGTATGTGCTGTACGTGCAGACACCCGCAGAAGGTCCCGACCGCATTCCGCTGGACAAACAACGGCACCTGCTCAATAATTTCAGGCTGGTGAGCGAGCTGGGCGGAGAACTGGTACGCGTAAAAAAGGCGTCCATTGCCGACAGCATCATCGAACAGGCCGAAAAATTGCAGGTCAGTACGGTATGCATCGGTAAACCACACCTGGGTCTCCTGCGTATAATACTGTCCACCGGAGCATTCCACAAACTGCTGCGTAAACTTTCTGAATCCCGCATCGATCTTATAATTCTCTCCTGATCATGAAAATAAAGACCAAAATAACCCTGGGTATCGGGTTCCTGTTTTTTCTCATTGCCCTGCTTACCTTCCTGGGTGCCGACCGCCTGCGGCACATGGAAAAGGTAACAGAACGTATACTCATGAACAACTATTACAGCCTTTCGTATACACGCGAGATGATGAAGGCGCTCGATATGCCGGATACCCTGGGATACCGAGCCTTTGAGAGCAGCCTGGACAAACAGTCGAAGAACCTTACCGAAATGGGCGAGGCGGAACTCACGGCTTCCCTGGGCGAACGGTTCCGTTCACTGCGCTCGGGGGCTGCGGATAAGGAGATGCTTCGCCGGCAGATACGCGGCGACCTGAACGAAATTATGCTGCTGAACATGTCGGCCATACAGGTAAAAAGCCTGGCGGCGGAGAAAGCGGCCCGGGTTGCCGTGCTCTGGATCGCGGTCACGGGCACATTCTGCATCGTACTGGCCTTTTTCCTGCTGGTACGTCTGCCGGGGAACGTTGCCGGGCCCATGCAGCAGCTTATTGTCAACATCCGCAGGATAGCGGCGGGAGATTACCGGCAGCAGCTGCACTTTGCCCCCGGATCGGAATTTGCTCCCCTGGCCGAAGCCTTTAATACCATGGCTGAAAAACTTACGGAATACAACAACAGCAATGTGGCCATGGTGCTGCAGGAAAAGAAGCGGATCGAAGCCATCATTCATAACCTGCAGGACGGCGTTATCGGCCTGGACGAAAATAAACGCATCCTCTTTGCCAATCCCGAGGCCCTGAAAGTGCTCTCCCTCTCCGAAAAAGAGGTAAGCGGCAAGTATGCACAGGAAATTGCCACGCGCCACGACCTTATGGCCAAACTGATCGGGAATATTATGCTGGCTCCTGGCCATTATGAGCAGATGGAGCACGATACTCTGCAGATCTCCCTGGACGGGAAGGAGCATTTTTATGAAAAATCGGAACACGAAGTGAGTGTTGTACCTACCGGGGAACATGAAACCCGGCTCAGCGGCTTTGTGATCGTGCTGAAGAACGTAACCGCCTACCGGGAACTGGATTCGGCCCGTACCCATTTTATCGCCAATGTATCGCATGAGCTGAAAACTCCCATCTCATCCATAAAAATGGGCCTGCAGCTGCTGGAAGATGAGCGCACGGGGCTGCTGAATCCTGAACAGCGGCAACTGCTCAGCGGCATCAGCGACGATGCCGGGCGCCTGCTGAAAATTACTGGTGAACTACTGAACATGACCCGGCTGGAAAGTGGTCACCTGGCACTGAATATGGAAGTGACTGATGCCTCCCGTATTGTGCAGTATGCCATGGACGCCAACCGGCAGGCGGCACAGAAAGCCTCCGTTACACTCCGTGCCGGGCAGATTAACGCCCAGGTAAGGGTGGATGGCGAAAAGGCAGCCTGGGTGCTTACGAACCTTATTTCTAACGCGGTGCGTTACTCCTATGAACACTCCGAGGTCTGGATCAGGGCCCGTTATACCGAAAAATTTCTCCAGCTAAGCGTAAGCGACCAGGGCCGGGGCATCTCGCCAGAGTACCGGGAACGTATTTTTGAGCGTTACTTCCGGGTGCCCGGGAACCAGAAAGAGGGTACAGGCCTGGGCCTGGCTATTTCGCGGGAGTTTATAGAGGCAATGGGCGGCTACATAACGGTAGAAAGCGAGGCCGGCAGCGGCAGTACCTTTAGTGTATTCCTGCCGCTGGCCGGACATGAAAAGCCGGCAGACCCGCAGGTATAAGCGGCTGCTTTTGCGTTGTTTCTGCAGGCGCTATCCCTTATTCAGGGGAGAAGAAAAAGTTTTGGACAGTACTGAAAAAGAGCCCCTTAAAAAAGCTTAAACATTTCTTAGCTATATAGTAATTTGTAATTTGGTACTGCTAAAATTTAAAGCCTATTGTATGAAAAGACGACTACTATCGTCCACCCTTGTTTGTTTACTGGCTACGCCGCTTTTTTCACAGGTACAGAAAATGTCCTATGAGAAGGTCGCCGTATTCCCGGAGGTCGGCACCCGCCACATAAACCCCGATGTATACCTGGGTATACAGGTAAACTACCAGGACTGGAAAAACATTCTTTCTCAGGCCCCGTACGAGAACAGCGGCCCGGGAGCACTCATTGCCCTGCCCACACCGGACGGCGGCACCGAAGTGTACGAAATATGGAAATATAACATGATGGAACCGGCTCTGGCAGCTATGTTCCCCGAGATCGGCACCTACCTCGGCCGCAGTACCCTGGTACCTTCGCGTCGTATCCGCCTGGACCACACCTACCAGGGACTGCATGCAATGGTTATGGGCCCGGGAGGCACCTGGAGCATGGACCCTGCGGGTAACCAGAGCAATGCCTATTACCAGCTGTATTATAAGAAAGACCTTAAAAATCCGCACAGCGATTTTGTGTGCAGCGTAAACGAAAGCGTTCAGCCCGAAGAAGAGAACGGAATGATCATAAAATCGCTGCTGCCCAACGGTACCCAGCTTAAGACCTATCGCCTGGCCCTGGCTGCAACGGGCGAGTATACGGCTTTCCACGGCGGCACACTGGCCAATGCACAGTCGGCACAGGCCACCACCATGAACCGTGTGAACGGGGTGTATGAGACCGATCTGGCCGTGCGCATGGTACTGGTTGCCAATAACAGCCAGCTCATCTATACCAATGCCGGCAGCGATCCCTATACCAATGGCGATCCCAACAGCATGATCACACAAAACCAGAATAATGTAACTTCAGTGATTGGTTCGGCCAACTACGATATCGGGCACGTGTTCGGCACCAACAGCGGTGGTTTGGCCGGCCTGGGCGTAGTGTGCTCCAGCACCCAGAAGGCCCGTGGTGTAACCGGAAGCGGGGCTCCGGTAGGCGATCCCTTCGATATCGACTACGTAGCCCACGAAATGGGACACCAGTTCAACGGTTCGCATTCCTTTAACTCGAGCACAGGCTCCTGCGGCGGTGGCAACCGTTCGTCTAACAATGCCTATGAGCCGGGCAGCGGTTCTACCATTATGGCCTATGCCGGCATTTGCGGCTCCGACGACCTGCAACCCAATTCCGATGCCTATTTCCATGCACGCAGCTTTGAAACCATGCGTTCCTATATTACCACCGGTAACGGCAACTCCTGCGATGTGGCCACGAACACCGGTAATGCCATCCCTACCGTGGAGGCAGGCCCCAATACCTACCGTGTGCCGCTGAGCACACCGTTTCGTCTTACAGCGGTGGCACAGGATGCCGATGCCGGCGATCAGCTTACCTATTGCTGGGAACAGTACAACATCGGCAGCTCGGTTACCCTGGCGGCAAATCCTACTTCGGGCAGCCATCCGCTGTTCCGTTCTTTTGACCCCGATACTTCGGCTACCCGCGTATTCCCGCGTATGTCGCTCATCGTAAATAACCAGACCAGTAACCAGGAAAAACTGCCTTACTACGGTCGCCGTATGAACTTTCGTGTAACCGTGCGTGATAACCATGCCGGCGGCGGCGGTGTAAGTATGGACTCTACCAGCTTTATTGCCGTAAGCGGCACCGGACCTTTCCGCGTAACGGCTCCGAATACCGCCGTGGCCTGGACAGCAGGCACCACACAAACCGTAACCTGGGACATTGCCGGTACCACGGCCAACGGCATCAACTGCCAGAACGTGAACATCCGCCTCAGCACCGACGGTGGCTATACATATCCTATTATGGTACTGGCCAATACCCCCAATGACGGTACCCAGCAGATCACCGTTCCCAGTGTGGGCGGTGTTGCGGTTACTACCTGCCGTATTATGGTGGAATCGGTAGGCAATATCTTCTTCGATATTTCCAATGCCAACTTTACCATCAGTCCCAACGGAGCTGCTCCCGTAGCGGCTATCGGTACATCGGCCGGTACGGGCGTGTGTAAAGGTACTGCCATCAATTTCAACGACCAGAGTTCGGGTTCGCCCTCCTCATGGCAGTGGACGTTCACCGGCGGAACTCCGTCGAGCTCCACGCAGCAGAATCCTGCGGGAATCGTTTGGAACACAGCAGGTACCTATAACGTATCGCTTACCGTAACCAACGCATCGGGGACCAATACCGTAAGTTCACAGGTAATTATTTTCAATACGCCTACGGCTACCACATCTTCCACCGTTTCGGGCGGCAGTAACGGTACGGCTACAGCGGCACCCTCGGGTGGTCTGGCGCCTTACACGGTAACCTGGTCCACAACGCCGGTACAGACGGGCAACACAGCCACAGGCCTGGCCCCGGGCACCTATACGGCTACCATTACCGATGCACGCGGTTGCCAGGGTACGGTGCAGGTAACGGTTGCCAGCAATGTATCGCTGGATGAAAGCAATGCTCCGGAACTGAACGTATTCCCGAATCCTTTTAACGAAGGCTTTAACGTAGACGTACCCTTTACGTCAGGTACCTACAGGCTTACGGACGCCGCCGGCAAAACCGTACTGGAAGGCCGCGTGAATAACAGCGGACTGCTGTACATCGCTGCAGACCGCCTCAGCGCCGGTATGTACATTCTTAAAATGCATACTGCAGACAAGGTATATACCCGCAAACTGCTGAAGAACTAAGATCTTTTTTATACATAATGAGGAGGCTGTTTCGCTATACGTGAGACAGCCTCTTTTTTTTACCATACAATGCACAAAAAAAGAGCCTGTACGCAGGTACAGACTCTTTGGGATGCTTATCTAAATGCCGTTTGCGGCGATCCCTTAAAAGAAAATTACTTTAAGTGCGATGAGCAGGGCTACGGTGGCGATCATAAGCCATACGCCGGCCCAGTTTCCTTTGCCTGAAGAGGCCTGATTATTTTCTTGCATACGAGTTTCGTTTTTTCCGCGCGCGGGGCGCGGGGATGTAATAAAAAGATCAAAAAGGTACATGCGGCTGAAAAGACAGCGCATGACAATAAAAAAGAAATACGATCCGGTAAAAAACGAAACGGCTATAGCCTCAGTACCCGGTGTGCCAGGTAAATGGACATGCCGGAATAGATACGGAACGATTGTCCGTAGGGGAAATCGGAAAACAGGGTAGACGCTGCTTCGGGCAGTTCGGGCCAGGTACACAGGAAAATGGCGTGGTCCTGTATAAAGAACACGAATGCCTGTGTGGTTTGCAGAGCGCGGTCATCGAAGGCGCCGCTGCCCGATGGTATGGCAGAATACAGGGCGTTCAGCTCCTGGTGGGTAGCCGGTTTACCGGCCACGGTGGCCGCCGGCATCAGGCTGAACAGCAGGGACTGGTAGAACAGGTAACATACCAGAAGCAGACTGCCCCCAAAGGTGGGAAGTGAGCGATTACGTATGTTTCTGAACGTACCCATCAGAACAAATATACATTTTATTTTCGTTAAGGTTTGCGGATAACAGTATACTAACGTTTTAAAAGACAGTGTATTTTGCAGGAAACGAGAAAGATAGATCTTTTGCCGGATTGCCGGGGCTGGTACCGGGGAACGGACCTGTGTGCACGCACCCGATGGGAGTGGCCGCAGGCCCGACCGCAGGGTCCCGGACCTGCTTCATGGGTATGGCCGCTTGACTGCGCCTGAATTTTTACCTTTTTTAAAGGAAAACCACGTGGATGGAAATAAAAAACGGTCCCGCTATTCACAGGACCGTCTTTGGTATGTTTTACACTACATTTTATTGTTTTACGATACGCAGTACCTGTTCGCCGCCTGAGGTACGTACCTGCAACAGGTAAATGCCGGCAGGGGTGCTCTGCAGGTCCATGGTAAGAAAACCGAGCCCGGAGGGCTGCTGGCTTATGTTACGCAGGGCAAGCAGGCGTCCGCTCATGTCCAGCAGGCGCAGCTGCACATCCGATGCCTGGGGCAGGTATACCTGCATGGAAATGCCTTCGGTAAAAGGATTCGGGTACACACCCACAACCACGGCGGTTTCTTCTTCCTGGGTGGACGTAGGCGGGTTTACGATCACTTCTTCGTATTCGCGCGGCCATTTGGGGGCCTGTATCCTGTCCATATCGTGCCGCGGGAAAGCCACGGTGCTGGTGTGCCGCAGGAAGCGTTCGTTGTGGTTCTCGTACCAGGAGTCGCCGTAGGTGTAGCCGTTGCTGGCCTGGTCGATCGTGTTTACAAAGAACCAGTCGGACTGTATCCTCAGCTGATTGATATCGAGCAGGATAAAGCCATGCAGGTCCAGGTTCACGAATTTTACGTGCGGGTTCATGAGCTTTACCACGCCGGCGCCTACGCCCACCGGGAAACCGGGTGAGGTAACGCTGGGTGTTACAAATTCCACGAAGGCCGATCCGCTGCCGTTGCTCTGGTAATTGGCCGTGGGGATATCGTTACCCCAGCTGCAGTGGATATCGCCGGTGAGTACGGCCACGTCTTTAATATCGTTGGCCAGCACAAAACTCATGATCTTGTTGCGTTCGGCAGGGTAGCCGTCCCACTGGTCGCCGTTGATGGCAAACCCGGCCACTTTCAGCGGGGCCATCATCACCTGCTGTGCCATCACTTTCCACTGTACGGCATTGGTCATAAGGTTAGACGTGAGCCAGTTGTACTGTGTGGTGCCCAGCAGCGTGCGGTTGGGATCGTTCACCGTGGAACCGGTGGTACCCGACTGTTGTTCACGGCCTATGAGGCGTGTGTCCAGCATGAGCAGGTCTACCAGCGGACCAAAGTTGATCTTGCGGTAGATCTCCTGGATATTGCCCTGGTTCTTGGGACGTATCGGCAACCATTCCATGTAGGCGCGCTGTGAAGCCCGTTTACGGTCGATCCAGGGGCCTTCGGAGGCATCGTGGTTGTCGGCCCCGTTCATCCAGCTGTCGTTGGCGCTTTCGTGATCGTCCCACACCATAATGAACGGATATTGCTGGTGCAGGCGGATCAGGTCGTCATCGAGTTTATAGCAGGAATAGCGGGTGCGGTAATCGGCCAGGGTAATGATCTCATTGGATGGTTCCCATACGCGGTTGGCCGTGCTGTTAAAGGCATAGCCATTGTGTTCGTACTCGTAGATATAGTCGCCCAGGTGAATCAGGGCATCTACATCATTGCGTTCGGTAATAACGCGGTATACGTTAAAAAAACCCGCCTCGTAATTGCTGCAGGAAACCACGGCAAAACGCAGGCTGTCCTGCATGGACACGGGCGTGGTGCGCGTACGGCCGCGGATGGAGTGTTTCTGGTTGTAGGTGAATTCGTAATAGTAATACGTGTTCGGGCTGAGGCCGGTTACGTCCACTTTTACGGTGTAGTCTACAGAATCGTGCGTGGTGTGGGTACCCGACTGCACGATCTGGGTCATGCCCGTGTCCAGTGCCATACGCCATTCTACGCTGGCGGCCCCTGCAAATCCGCTGTCGGGGGTAACGCGGGTCCAGATAATGACCCGGTCGCCCAGGGGATCGCCGGAAGCAACGCCGTGGTAAAAAGGTTTCAGTGCGGGGTTAAAGCTCAGGCTCCGTACCTCCGGGGTTTGTGCTGTGGCAACGGGTATGCACAGCAGGAAGCCCAGTACCAGGAACAGGTTTTTCATGGGTGTGTTGTGGTGTTTAGTATTTAATGAGCTTCTTAACGGAGCTGCCTTTTTCATTGCTGATGCGGATGAAATAGAGGCCCGGGCTCAGATCGGCCACCGGAAGCTGTACAGTGTTGCCGTTCAGGTTGCTAATGTACGATTCTTTCACAATTCTGCCCGTTTTATCTGCTACTGAAAGCGTGGCTCCGTTTTGCAGGGCCAGGTTGCTCAGTTTAATGTATACGTTGTCTGAAGCGGGGTTCGGGAAAATGCCGGAGATAAGTTCGGGCATGTTTTCCAGGCCTGTACCGGATGTCTGGCAGGCGCTCTGTGTCAGGTTGTAGGTGCCGGTAGCAGCGGTGTCGCCGGCCGTAGCTCCGCCGTTTACGGTATAGGCTGCAGTAAAGATATTATCGGAGCAGTCGCTTACGAATATTTTGATACGTCCGCCGCCGCCGTTACCGCCGCGGTTACCGTCGTTACCGTTACCGGCCGTAATGGATTGTGAACCGCAGAAAACACCGCCGTTGTAGTCGCAGGTAACGCCGTTGCCTTTGGTACCGGCCGTACCGCCGTTGCCACCGTTGGCGCTGAGGGTACCTGTAATGGCTGAATATTGGGCGCAACGCAGCAGGATACCACCGCCTGAGCCCGCACCTGAACCTGCTCCGCCACCGGCACCGGCCGAAAGGGTACGTTCACCGGCATCGTTACAGGCATCGCCGCAGCAATCGGCCGTCTGGTCACCGTTGCCGCCGTTGCCGCCGGCCAGTCCGTCCTCTCCGTTGGCCAGGATGGTTCCGGTTACAATGAGGCTGTCCTGTGCATTCAGTTCAATGGCGCCGCCGCCGTTACCGCCGCGGTTACCGGGTGTTCCCTGGTTGTAGGAACGTCCGCCGCCGCCTGCACCTGCACCGCCGGAACCGGGATCGATGTCCGGACCGTTTGAGGTACCGTAGGTAAGACCGGCATTACCGCCAAGTCCGCCGGTACCGCCTAATACGGCATAGGCAGGAGATACGCTTACGCCGGAAGCCGTGTGTGAGGCGCTGCCGTTACCGCCGTTGCCGGCTGTGGTCCCGTTACCGCCGTAAGAGGCTCCGCCGCCGCCACCCGCACCGGCACTGCCGCCGATGAGTCCGTATTCGTCGCCGTTGTTCTGGCATTGTTGTTTAGGACCCGAGCCCACGCTGCCGGTATTGCCCGAGCTGCCTGCACCCGGACCGTTACCTGCCGTGCCGGGTTGGCCGCCGCCCAGGGTGATCTGCCCGGGGTTGTCTTTATTGTTGCAACCGGTAAGTGCATTCTGGTCGCCGGTTATGGAGTTCACGGCCAGGGCACCTGCACCGCCGCTGCCTCCTGTATAGCCGGAATAGTTACCGTTGAGGGTGCCTTCTATCTCGATCTTGCGGGCATTGATGCTCAGCTTTCCGCAACTGTCGTTGGCGAAACTCTCTACCAGTACATTTACACCGGGTTCTATACGAAAGGTACCGGTAATGTTGTAGGTGCCGCTCATGGTAATGTCGGACGAGATCAGCAGGTCGCCGCCGATGTTGTTCACGGGGCACTGCGAATAGCCCAGCATACCAAGTGCCGCGCCTGCCAGAGTGAGTACATGTTTTTTCATGGATCTGTAATTAAAAGATTAAGGTGTTATACTGAAATGATGTGAGTGACGGGAAAAGTTGCAGAGAGAAGGGCGTGGCATACAAAAAGGGTAGTATACGAAGGAAAAGCCTGCCCCCGCCGGATGAACAGGCGCTGTGCAGACCGCAGAATGCAACGGCGGGACAAAGATTCATGGTGTTGAAATAGTATGCTTGCAGACAAAGTTAAGAGAGTCTTTCTGTTTTAAAAATGAAAAACCACTTTGTTTACAAAAAAATAAAGAAGCAGGTCAAAAAAAAGGCTTTTGGAGACTATTTTGCCCTTTTTTGTTTGTTTTTGTGCCTGTTTTTGACAGAAATGAACATTTTTATCAAAAAAAACGTATACGTAAAAGAAGGGCATTTTCGCTGAAAAATAATTCAGGCGGTTCAGGGGTTTTCACGGGACCAGGCCTCTACCGCTTTGCGCACACTGCCGTGAGTTGTGAGCAGGAGTTCGGCGGTTTCTGCGTTCACGGGTATTTCTTCCATGATCATTTTTATGCCTCGTTCGATCAGTTTATGATTGGTAGGGGTCATGTCTACCATTTTATTGTCTTTTACACGACCCAGTTTTACCATGGCAGCGGTAGAAAGCATATTCAGTACCAGTTTCTGGGCGGTGCCGGCCTTCATGCGGGTGCTGCCGGTAATGAATTCTGGGCCGGTTACCACCACAACTGGAAAATCGGCTTCGGCACAGAGCGGGGCATCGGGGTTGCAGGTGATGCAGCCGGTGTGCATGCCTGCGGAACGGCTTTGGCGCAGGCCGTGTATCACGTAGGGTGTGGTGCCCGAAGCGGCAATGCCTATTACCAGGTCGCCTTTTTGTATGCCGGCGTTTTGCAGATCGAGCCAGGCTGCATCGGTGCTGTCTTCGGCAAATTCCACAGCTTTGCGTATGGCGCTGTCGCCCCCGGCAATAAGACCGGTCACGCGTCCGTGTTCCAGTCCGTAGGTGGGCGGCAGTTCACTGGCGTCTACAATACCCAGGCGTCCGCTGGTACCCGCCCCGATGTAAAACACCCGTCCGTTACTGCGGATGGTCTCGTAATAACAGTGCGCCAGGGCTTCGATCTGGGGTATACTGCGCTCTACCGCAGCAGCCACGGTATGATCTTCGCGGTTGATGCCCTGCAGAATTTCGGCGATCTCCAGGTTCTCCAGGTTGCGGTAACCACTGTCTGATTCGGTTATACGGCTCATGCCTGTGGTTTTTTCGGGATCCATTTCTCGAACTGTTTGGCTCCGGTGGCTTTTTTGGTCGTAAGGGCAATATCGGCCACTTCCTTCATGTCGCTTACATAGTGGAACGTAAGCCCGTCCACGTATTCGGCTTCGATCTCGCGGATGTCCTTGCTGTTCTTTTCGCAGAGAATAATATCGGTAATGCCCCCGCGTTTGGCCGCCAGCACTTTTTCCTTGATACCGCCTACGGGCAGTACTTCGCCGCGCAGGGTAATTTCGCCGGTCATGGCCAGTTTGTTCTTTACCAGGCGCTGTGTATAGGCCGAGGCAATACTGGTGAACATGGTAACGCCGGCAGAAGGCCCGTCTTTGGGCGTGGCGCCTTCGGGCACGTGAATGTGGATATTGGTATAGTCGAAAATACGGGGATTGAGCCCGAAATCTTCGGCTTTGCTTTTAAAGTATTCCATGGCCAGCAGGGCGCTTTCTTTCATTACATTGCCCAGGCTGCCGGTAAGCGTCAGCTTTCCGCGGCCGCGGGTAACCAGGCTTTCTACGTACAGGATATCGCCGCCCACGGGTGTCCAGCCCAGGCCGGCAACCACACCGGGAAACTGGTTGCCTATGTATTTCTCGCGTCCGTAAGGCGGGCCCAGTATTTCCTCGAGCAGGGCCGGACTGAAGGATTTAGGTACGGCTTCGTCAGCCGCTTTCTGTACGGCCACATAGCGCGCCACCGAACCGATCTTGCGCTCCAGGCTGCGTACACCGCTTTCGCGTGTATAGTTCTCAATAATGAACTCAAAGTTGGAGCGGTTCAGTTTCAGTTCGCTCTTTTTCAGTCCGTTCTCTTCGGCCTGTTTTTTTACCAGGTAGCCGTTGGCGATCTCCATCTTTTCTTCGGTGCTGTAACCGCTCAGCTGAATGATCTCCATGCGGTCGAGCAGGGCGGGCTGTATATTGGCCAGGCTGTTGGCCGTGGCAATAAAGAACACCTTGCTGAGGTCGAAATCCAGGTCCAGGTAATTATCGTGGAAGGTGGTGTTCTGTTCGGGGTCCAGCACTTCGAGCAGGGCCGAGGCCGGGTCTCCCTGGAAGGAGCTGCCTACTTTGTCCAGCTCGTCGAGAATGAACACCGGGTTGGAGCTTTTTACCTTTTTAATGTTCTGTATGATGCGGCCGGGCATGGCGCCGATATAGGTCTTACGGTGCCCGCGGATCTCGCTTTCGTCTTTGAGTCCGCCCAGGGCCACGCGTACGTATTTACGCCCCAGCGCCTCGGCAATGGACTTGCCCAGCGAGGTTTTACCCACCCCGGGAGGGCCCACCAGGCAAAGGATCGGAGCTTTCATATCGCCTTTCAGTTTCAGTACGGCCAGGTGTTCAATGATGCGTTTTTTTACTTTTTCCATCCCGAAATGGTCGCGGTCCAGTATGGCGCGGGCCTTTTTCAGGTCGAAATTGTCGGTGGTGTATTCGTTCCAGGGCAGTTCCAGCATCAGTTCTACGTAGTTGATACTGACACCGTAATCGGGCGAGGCCGGGTTGGTGCGTTCGAGCCTGGCAATTTCCTTGTCGAACACTTCGGCGATCTCCGGTGCCCATTTTTTAGTCCGGGCCTTTTCCTGCAGGGCTTCGATCTCCTGCGAGCTGCCTTCACCCAGTTCTTCCTGTATCTGGCGCATCTGCTGGTGCAGGAAATAATCGCGCTGCTGCTTGTCGATGTC
The DNA here is from genome assembly GCA_052437175.1 of Flavobacteriales bacterium. GTDB lineage: Bacteria > Bacteroidota > Bacteroidia > CAIKAF01 > CAIKAF01 > JACVCJ01. Next base: position 497,373 of record JBQVOK010000002.1, on the reverse strand, counting down.
CGTTTTTACCTTGGAGCGGATCTGGTTCTTCAGCTCCAGGATCTGCAGTTCACGGGCAAGGATCTCCAGCACTTTCATAGCCCGGGCACGGATATCTCCCATTTCCAGGATGCTCTGTTTCTCTTCCACCGAAGCGTTCATATTGCTGCTTACAAAGTGGATAAGGAAAGAGGGGCTCTCGATGTTCTTGATGGCGTAGCTGGCCTCCGTAGGTATTTCGGGCGATTGCTCGATGATCTGTATGGCGTGTTCCTTCAGGGTGGCAAAGAGTGCTTCAAACTCCTTGTCGTCCGGGGCCGGACCGGGTTCTTCGATCATGCGGTAGGCGGCCGTAATGTAGGGCGTATCGCTGATCTCGTGCAGCATTTCCATTTTGCGCTTGCCCTGTATAATGCAGGTGGTGCTGCCGTCGGGCATTTTCAGCATTTTCAGTATCTGGGCAATGGTGCCTGTTTTGTTCAGGTCGGCAAACTGCGGGTCTTCTATCTGGATGTCTTTCTGCGCCGTAACGCCGATCAGTTTTTTGCCGCGGTTGGCATCCTGGATCAGGCGTATGGATTTATCGCGGCCCACGGTAATGGGAATGACCACACCGGGGTACAGCACCGTATTGCGCAGCGGAAGTATGGCAAGGGCCTCGGGCAGATCTTCCACACGTATCGAATCGTCCCCGTCGTGGGTCATTAAAGGTATAAGCTCTGAATCTTCCTCCTGAATCTCTGCAAATGCCATTTTGTCTATTATTTCGAATTTCATTTTGTGTAAATATAATAATTACGCCATTTTGTCGCTTGCCGCAGGCAAAAAGGCCCTGTTTTTAGTTAGAATCTCCTAAACAATTACAATGCCAGTGCCAAAACCATTTTTGTCTATGACCCTATATGTTTTATCTATCTGCAGCTAAAGCAGATTTTGTACCTTTGCAGCCTGATGAAAGCATCCGCACACATATTCCCCGTTTTTACAAGGTATGGCAAAGCCTTTTCCCGAAAGGGACAGCGCTTTTGCGCAACAAGCCGCAAGCAGGCCCCCCGCGGGCTGTAGATTCTTTATTTTTAGTTAAGGTTATATCAAACAGCGGCAAGCTGCGTATAAAATGTTGTAACTTCGCCTGTATATTATGAAAAAACGGATCGTATCTACCTGTGTTCTATTCCTTTTAATCCCGGGCTTCCTGGCCCTGCAACTGTCTGCCCAGCAGCTGAACCATACCGACAGCAAAGGGCTGAAACAGGGACCCTGGAAAACCTATTACGGCAACCAGAAACTGAAAAGTGAAGGTTCGTATAAGAACAATAAACCCCTGGGAATGTTTAAGCTGTACTTCAGCAACGGCAGCCTGAAAGCCGAAATGGACTACAAAGAGGATATGAAGACCTGTGCGGCCGTACTGTACGATTCACTCGGTAAAAAAATGGCCGAAGGCATTTACATCGACCGCAAGAAAGAAGGGGAGTGGAAGTACTTTTCTGAAGAAACAGGTACCCTGCGCAGCACCGAAACCTTTAAAGCCGATGTGCTGAACGGGCCCTACAAGGTATTTTACCGCGATACGGCCAATACCGGCGCCATTATGGAAGAAGGCATGTATGTGAACGGCCTGAAGGAAGGCCAGGTAAAACAGTACTACTCCGACGGGAAACCGCACAGTACCTTTACCTACAAGGCGGGTATAGCCAGCGGCCCGGTGATGTTCTATTACCCCAGCGGCGCCAAACAGGTGCAGGGCTCGCACGATGAAGAAGGAAGACGGCACGGTTTGTGGATACGGTATGACGAAAAAGGCGTTCCGAAAGATAAACTGGAATACAGGCACGGAAGCGCCAAAGGTAAAGACATGATTATAAATACGGCTCCTGAGAAGCCGATACAAGTGAATACACCCGATGGGATCAAAGAGTAGAGTTTTAGTAGCCATGAGCGGCGGCATCGACAGCAGTGTTACGGCACTGATGCTGCACGAACAGGGTTACGAAGTAATAGGCGTTACCATGAAAACATGGGATTACGCCAGTTCCGGCGGAGAACGCAAAACCACCGGATGCTGCAGCCTGGACGATATTAACGATGCACGTGCACTGGCTGTGGACAAAGGTTTTCCGCATTTTATCATCGATATCCGTGAAGAGTTCGGCGATTACATCATCGATAATTTTACCACCGAGTACCTGGCGGGCCGCACGCCCAACCCCTGCGTACTCTGCAATACGCACATAAAGTGGGATGCCCTGCTGAAACGTGCCGATAAGCTCGATTGTGAATTTATTGCCACGGGCCACTATGCCAATGTACGGCAGGATAACGGCCGTTATGTGGTGTCTAAGGGGCTCGACGAAAGTAAAGACCAGTCTTACGTGCTCTGGGGCCTCTCCCAGGAAGCGCTGGCCCGTACCCTGCTGCCCCTGGGTAAATTCCGCAAGACCGAAATACGCCAGATGGCCGAAAACTATGGCTATACCGCCCTTGCCAAAAAAGGCGAGAGTTACGAGATATGCTTTATTCCCGATAACGATTACCGCGGTTTCCTGAAACGCCGCGTAAGCGGACTGGAAGAAGAAGTGGCCGGCGGTAACTTTGTAGATACCGAAGGCAATGTACTGGGTCAGCACGAAGGCTATCCCTTTTACACCATCGGGCAGCGCAAAGGCCTGGGCATAGCCCTGGGCAAACCCAAATTTGTGACGCGCATTGTGCCCGAGACCAATACCGTGGTGCTGGGCGATGAAGAAGACCTGGAAACCACCGAAGTGTACATCCGCGACTACAATATGGGTAAGCTCGCTCATATTGAAGAAGGTATGGAAGTGCTCGGTAAGATCCGCTATAAAGACAAAGGTGCCCAGGCACAGTTGTACACCGAAGGCAATATGCTGCGCGCCCGTTTCCTGCAGAAGGTAAGTGCGGCCGCACCCGGGCAGAGCGCCGTGTTTTACGATGGAAATGACGTAGTTGCGGGCGGATTTATTTTAACGTAATTTTGCATTTGTACAATCATCTTGTATATTTGGATGTTAATTTATAACCGATGCGCACAATAAAATCCCTGCTGGCAGCTTTTGCAGTTATTGTATTCTTTGCCGCCTGTAAAAAGGACAAAGGCCCCGACCTGGCCGACAGAACCCTGTATCTGCCCGTAGATATCGGTCACCAGTACGAATACCAGATCGACAGTATGTACTGGACCACCGACTCGAGCGGTTCCGTATCTTACATGTACCGCGAGACCTATGAAACAGACGTGCCGGATAATACCGGAGGCCTGCAGACCCGCATCAAAACCGAAAGAAGAGGCGGTAATGCAGCCGGGTATACCGTTCTGGGATACGATTACATCCAGAAATACTACAACAAGAACCAGAAAGAGTGGACTGTAGAGCTGCTCAAGAACAATATCAAGTACATTATGCTGCTGGCCCCGATCGAAAACGGCGACAGCCTGAACCGTAATGCCAAGAACCTGGCCCTGGCCCAGTACTGGACGGCCTCGCTCATTGAAAAGAGCGGCAGCTACGGCGGACAGAACTACGAGCATACACTTACGCTCATCGAAACGGAACAGAGCGACAGCGTGTACATCATTACCAATAAAGAGGTGTATGCACACAACGTAGGCCTGGTGTACAAAGAAGATACCTATATAAAAGGAAAGACCAATGTGCCTAACTGGCAGAATATTCCGGTAGAACAGCGTATCGAGTACGGTTACAAGTATACCAAAGAACTTAAATCCCATGCGGATCTCTATTAAGAAACATACTGTAAAGAGAGAGACCATCGCCCTGATGGTCTTTTTTGTTTTAGCGGGCAGCGCCTGTAAAAAGAAGGAGACCAGCGACTACGACAAAGGAGAGAATTACTATCCCCTTAAGAGCGGTGCTTACGTGATATACGCGGTAGACAGTACCTGGTACGACGATTTTTCGCTCGATACCCTGCAACAGGTATACCAGCTGAAAGAACGCTGCGATACCCTTTTTGAAACGGCCGAAGGTAAGACCGCCATGCGCATTGAACGTTACAAACGGGCACAACCCGGCGACGACTGGGGTACCCCGCGCATTTACTGGGCCTATACCGAAAACAGTTATGCCATACGCGCCGAGGAGAACCTGCTGTACGTAAAATTGCAATTCCCCGTAAAAAAAGGCACTACCTGGAACAGCAACCGCTTTAATTTTAAATCGTCCGAAGATTTTCGTTTCGAAAAGGTGGACGCCGATACCACGCTCAACGGTATCCCGTTCGATTCGGCCGCATTTGCCCAGAGCCGGGCCTCCTACGAATCCAAGATCGACAAGTACAAACAACTGGAGGTATACGCCCGTAACGTGGGACTTGTGTATAAGGAATACATAAAGATCGACTCCGTTTTCCGCGACAAAGTGGGTTCCGATACCAATAACCTGCCGGTGATGAACAAGATCAAAAAAGGTTACGTATACCGGCAGACCGTGCTGGAATGGGGCGAAGAATAGCGCCTGTTAAATGGCGGCAGCCCGACATAAATTTTTTTATCTTTGATCTAAACGTATACAACATGAACAAAAAATGTATATACTTTCTTGCGGGGCTTGCCTTTACGCTGAACGTGGCTTTTGCCCAGAAAGCCGATGAGCAGCCTGCCGTGCTGAAAAAGTATGTGGTCTTCTTTAAAGATAAAGCCAATTCCCCCTTCTCCCTCAGCGCGCCGGAGAAATTTCTTTCGGAGCGGGCCCTCGAACGCCGCCGTAAAAGCGGTATCCGCGTGGATGAGACCGACATCCCGGTAAACGGTTCCTACATTAAACAGGTAACCGACCTGGGCTATACCTACATCAACAAGAGCAACTGGAGCAACTGTATCATGGTAAGCTCCGAGAACGAGAAGCTGCTTAAAAAACTGCATAAGCTGCAGCCGGTAGCCGAAGTAAAAGAGGTGTACAGCGCTGCTTCGGTTAAAAAAGATCCTATGGCCGCCCTGATCCAGAAAATGGAGAGCAGTGCCAAATCCGGCCAGCAGGGTTCCAATATTCAGAATGCCAAAACGTTCGACTACGGCAAGAGCATCGACCAGGTAGGTATGCTCGGCGTAGACTATATGCACAGCAAGGGTTACACCGGCGAAGGCCTTATTATTGCGGTGCTCGACGGCGGTTTCTTCCGGGTGAACGAGCTGCCGGCTTTCCAGAGCCTGCGTGAGAACCACCAGATACTGCGCACCTGGGATTTTGTGGCCAATGAAGAATCGGTATACGAAGATAATTCACACGGTATGTCGGTACTTTCCTGCATTGCGGGCTATATTCCGGGTAAACTGATCGGTACCGGCCCGAAGGCTAATTTTTACCTGCTGCGCACCGAAGATGCCGGCAGCGAGACCCTGGCCGAAGAGTATAACTGGGAAGCTGCGGCCGTTTGGGCCGATAGCGCCGGCGCCGATATCATCAACAGTTCGCTGGGCTATACCAAGTTCGATAACGACATCGGAAGCCACACCTATATGGACATGAACGGTAATACCGCCGTAGTAACACGCGCTGCCGATATGGCCGCCCGCAAGGGTATTTTTGTGGTGAACAGCGCCGGTAACGAAGGCTCGAGCCCCTGGCGTTACATCGGGGCACCGGCAGATGGCGACAGCGTGCTGGCCATTGGTGCGGTAAAAGCCAACCGCGAAATTGCCACCTTCAGCTCGCGCGGACCTTCTTACGACGGTCGCGTTAAGCCCAATGTATGCGCCATGGGCCAGGGTACCCTGGTTTCGCTGAGCAGCGGGGAGATCGGGCCCAGCAACGGTACTTCGTTCAGCGGACCGGTAATTGCCGGTGCCGTGGCTACCCTGTGGCAGGCCAATCCGCAGGCCAGTAACATGCAGCTGTACGATGCCATCCAGCGCAGCGCCGATCGCTATTCCACACCGGGCGGCGATTATGGCTACGGTATCCCGAATTTCGGCTATGCCGATATGCTGCTCAAGAACATGAACGGCGAAGATGCCTATAACGATCAGAAGATCATTGTATACCCGAACCCGAACGACGGTTCACAGCTCTTTTTCGACTTTTTTGCCGCAAAAGAAAGCGAGATCATTATCGAGGTTTCCGACCTGCAGGGCCGCGTGATCCAGTCGCAGGCGCGCAAGGTGCTGGGCAATACCATGAACTTTATATCCGTAAACCTGTTCAGCAACAATATGGCGCAGGGTACCTATATACTCACCGTGCGTGACGGTAATACCCGCTTCACTTCCAAGTTCCTGAAACAGTAAACTGCGGATGCACAATATCATTGAACGGGCGGAGGGCAACTTTCGCCTTTTTTATGCCTGTATCTCCCCTAAACGGGTGAAAAACGGCAGTTTTGTAAAAGGGGGCATCTTGCGCCGTACCTTTGCAGTATGAAACTGAGCGATACGGCAATACAGGGCATTCAGACGCCCCTTTCGGCCTGCAGCCTCTGCTGCGACGAAAAGAAAAAGGATTGCTGCAAAAAATACAAAAAGGGGAAGCGCTGTAAAAAGTGTCCCGATCATTAAGACAGGGCGGTGTGCGCCTGTGCGTACTCCGTATACACGGCCGCAATACCATCCCGGAGCGGAATAGAAGCTTTCCAGCCCAGCGCATGTATTTTACTTACATCCATTAATTTACGGGGAGTTCCGTCGGGCTTCGAGGTATCGAACACCAGTTCGCCTTCAAAGCCGCTGATCTCTTTTACCAGCAGGGCCAGGTCTTTGATGGAAATATCCTCGCCCACACCAATGTTGAGCCAGTCTTCGCCGTTGTACACCTCCATCAGGAAGAGGCAGGCCTGTGCCAGGTCGTCTACATGCAGGAACTCGCGCAGGGGTGAACCGCTGCCCCAGATGGTAACCGAAGGCGCATTACTGATCTTTGCCTCATGAAATTTGCGTATGAGGGCCGGCAGTACGTGCGAATTGCTGAGGTCATAATTATCGTTGGGGCCGTACAGGTTGGTGGGCATGGCCGAAATAAAATCGCTGCCGTACTGTTTGCGGTAGCTTTCTACCAGCTTGATGCCGGCTATTTTGGCAATGGCGTAGGGTTCATTGGTATATTCCAGTTCGCCCGTAAGTAAATATTCTTCTTTGAGCGGCTGGGGCGCCAGTTTGGGATAAATGCAGGAAGAGCCCAGGAACAGCATTTTTTTAACGCCGTAGATGTGAGATGCATGGATCACATTGGCCTCGATCATGAGGTTGAGGTACAGGAAATCGGCCCGGTAGGTATTATTGGCCAGGATGCCGCCTACTTTGGCCGCCGCCATGAACACGTATTCGGGGCGATGCTGCCCGAACCATTCCTGTGTCTGCTGCTGCGAGGTAAGGTCGAGCTCGGCAGAAGAAGGGGCCAGCACATTTGTATAGCCTTTGGCACGCAGGGCGCGCACAATGGCGGAGCCCACCATTCCGCGGCCGCCGGCCACGAAGATACAGGCATTTTTATCCGAAAGATTACTCATGATAGTTCAATACTTTGTACCCGCCGGAGAGCAGGTATTTATCCCTGCGGAACAGGTTTACGTCACTCTGTACCATATCTTTTACCAGGGCGGGCAGGTCGTATTCCAGTTCCCAGCCTAACTGTGTGCGGGCTTTGGTAGGGTCGCCGATGAGCAGGTCTACCTCCGTGGGGCGGAAATAGTGCGGGTCTACCTGTATCACTACCTGGCCTTCGGGTACCTGGAACTCGGGCAGGTTACATTTTACCACGCGGCCGGTCTCTCCGGCGCCTTCGCCGCTGAAAGCGATCTCGATGCCGATCTCTGCAAAGGCCATACGGGCAAAGTCGCGTACGGATGTGGTAATACCGCTGGCAATTACATAGTCTTCGGGTTTATCCTGCTGCAGCATCAGGTACATGGCCTTTACATAGTCTTTGGCATGCCCCCAGTCGCGCTGTGCGCTCAGGTTACCCAGGTACAGGCAGTTTTGCAGGCCCATACCGATCTTGGCTACGGCCCGGGTGATCTTGCGGGTAACAAAAGTTTCGCCGCGCAGGGGCGACTCGTGGTTGAACAGGATACCGTTCACCGCGTAAATATTATAGGCTTCGCGGTAGTTCACCGTGATCCAGTAGGCATACAGTTTGGCGCAGGCATAGGGCGAACGCGGGTAAAACGGCGTGCTTTCGCGCTGCGGAATTTCCTGCACCAGTCCGTACAGTTCGGAAGTAGAGGCCTGGTAAATGCGGGTCTTTTCGGTAAGACCCAGCAGGCGTACTGCTTCCAGTATGCGCAGGGTACCGATGCCGTCTACATTGGCGGTATACTCGGGTGTGTCGAAACTTACGCGCACATGGCTCATGGCGCCCAGGTTATATATCTCGTCAGGCTGTACTTCCTGTATAATGCGGGTCAGGTTCATGCTGTCGCTCAGGTCTCCGTAATGCAGTCTGAAACGAACTCCGGACTCATGCAGGTCCTGGTACAGATGGTCGATCCGTTCTGTGTTGAAAAGCGAGCTTCTACGTTTAATGCCATGCACCTCGTATCCTTTTTCCAGAAGAAATTCTGCCAGGTATGCTCCGTCCTGTCCTGTAATGCCGGTAATTAAGGCTTTTTTCATAGAAGAAATTTGCGGCTAATATACAAAAGCGTTATGGTTGATGGGGTTAAAACGGTACTAAAACGGGTTAATACCGTTCACTGTAGTGTATTTGAAACTTAATTTCTGATCGGGATACATATACTTAAAGGCGCTCTGGGCCATCAGGGCCCCTTCGTGGAAACCGCACAGGATCAGCTTCAGTTTGCCCGGGTAGGTATTGATGTCCCCGATGGCGTAAATGCCCGGTATATTGGTGGAATAATCTTCGGTATTTACCTCTATGGCATTTTTATCGATGTTGAGGCCCCAGTTGGCAATAGGTCCCAGTTTGGGGCTCAGGCCAAAGAGCGGTATCAGGGTATCGGCCTCAATGGTCTGTATCTCCTTGTTCTTGTCTTCGATATTCACGGAGCGCAGTATGCCGTTGCCGTTCACCGAAGAGATATTGGAATCGAGCAGCAGGTTGATGCGGCCTTCTTCGCTGAGGCGGAACACTTTTTCCACGCTGTCGGGCGCTCCGCGGAATTCGCGGCTGCGGTGTACCAGGGTAAGTTCGGAGGCCACGTCGGCCAGGAAAATGGCCCAGTCCAGCGCACTGTCGCCACCCCCGGCCAGTACCACCTTTTTATTGCGGAAGTCTTCGGGGTTCAGCACCATGTATTCCACGCCCTTACCTTCGAACAGTTCCAGGTTACGGGCATTGGGCTTGCGGGGCTCAAAACAGCCCAGTCCGGCGGCGATCACTACTGCTTTGCAACGGATGTGTTCGTCTTTGGAGGTAATGAGCTCAAAACTGCCGTCCTCGTTCTTTTTCAGTTCTTCTACCCGCTGGCCCAGTGTAAACGTGGGTTTAAAGGGTTCGATCTGTTTCATGAGGTTGTCTACCAGTTCGCCGGCCAGTACCGAAGGGTAGCCGGGAATATCGTAAATAGGCTTTTTGGGATAGATCTCGGTAAGCTGTCCGCCCGGCTGGGGCAGGTAGTCTACCAGGTGGCAGCGCATTTTCAGCAGGCCGCATTCAAAAACGGAGAACAGCCCTACGGGGCCGGCTCCTATGATACATATATCTGTTTCGATCATGATGTTTTGTGTGTAAATCGGGGTCTTATAATCCGTACGGATAGATATCGTCTTTCCATTTAATATTGCATCCCAGGCTGGGGCGTTCTTCGGCCGGGGGAGCGCCGCCGCCGAGCAGGGCGTTTACGGCTTCGCGCAGGTCCTCGCCTGTGGGAGTAAGGTTGTTTTTATGATTGCTCTGGTCGAAACGGCCGCGGTAAAAATAGCGCAGGTCGGCATCCAGCAGGAAAAGGTCGGGCGTACAGGCGGCAAACCAGGCTTTGGCCACATCCTGGGTGGCATCGTACAGGTAGGGGAAGCCGAAATTTTTCTCCAGGGCCAGTTCTTTCATCCGTTCGGGGCTGTCCTGGGGGTATTTTAGCACATCGTTGCTGCTGATGGCCACCACCGAAACGCCCGCAGCGCGGTATTCAGCGGCATCGCTTACCAGTTTGTTCAGGATATGCAGCACGTAAGGGCAGTGGTTGCACATAAAGATGACCAGGGTGCCTTTTGGGCCGCGCAGGCTGTCCAGGCTGCAGATGGCGCCGGTAACCACGTCGGGCAGACGGAACGGTGGCGCTTCCGTTCCGGCATGTATGTGTATGGTTGAAGTTGCCGCCATGAAAATTTTTGTGCAAAGGTACAAAATAAGCAGATTCGCAGGGGATAAGTAAATCTTATAGACAGGTAGACAGAAGCGATCATTTTACGGGGCTGTTTTCCGGGCGGCGGGAAAAAAAACCTGCGGAAATTTGGTTGCCCAACAAACAATAAAAAGTTTAAAGAATCGTTAAAATGCATTCACGCAGGTCCGCAAAGGAAAAGATGGATTATAGGGGGTATCCTTAACAATATCATTTTTTTTTAGAGATTTGCGACTGAGAAATAGTAGATTTTGTAGATGATAACACATCTGAAAGGCAATATTGACGAGATTTCGCCGGCTCATGTAGTGGTGGATTGCGGGGGTGTGGGCTATTTTGCCCATATTTCGCTGAACACCTATTCGCGGTTGAAAGAATCGAAGAACGCAGTGGTGTTCACGCAGCATATCGTGCGCGAGGATGCCGAAATGTTGTTCGGTTTTGCCGACCGTACCGAGCGCGAAATGTTTCGTCTGCTTACCGGGGTTTCGGGCATAGGCCCGTCTTCGGCACGCATGATATTGTCTGCCATGACCCCCGAGGAAGTACAGCGCAGTATCTCACACGGCGATGTACGCGCCTTTAAAGCCGTAAAGGGTATCGGTGAAAAATCGGCCCAGCGGATCATTGTAGACCTCAGGGACAAGGCCGGATCACTGCAGCCAGACCTCACTCTTGCTCCCGCCGGTAGCGCCGGAGCCATCAAAGCCGAAACATTGGCCGCACTCATTGCCCTTGGCTTTGCCCGCCCACAGGCCGAAAAGGCAGTTGATAAAGCACTTGCCGATGCCGATAATGCCGAAAGTACCGAAAAACTCTTAAAAATCGCCCTAAAATTCCTGTGATTTCTTCTGTGAAAATGTTTCCTAAACTTATAGCCCTGTTTACACTGTCCCTGTCGTTCCTGGCAGTAGGGGCCCAGACACCCGTTGATTCGCTTCCCTATCCGCTCAACCCGGATAACGCGGGCACAGGCGGCGTGTACATGAACGACCCTTCGAACGTGACCGAAGAGGTGGTTTACAACGAGAGCGATAATACCTATACCATCATTTACAAAGTGGGCAATACCGAGATCGGTCGCGAAAAGCTCACTTTTGAAGAATACCAGAAATACGAACAGCGCAAACAGCAGGAAGCCTACTGGCGCGAAAAGGAAAAGGCCCGCACCGCCGGCCAGGAGAACAACAGCCTGATACCCAAGATCGACCTGGGCGAAAAATTCGGCGAGATCTTCGGCAGCAATACCATCGACATACGCCCCAACGGTACCGTGGAACTGATCCTCGGGTACATCGGCAACCGTAACGATAATCCCTCCATACCCGTGAAACAGCGCCGGGTGGGGAATTTTAACTTTAACCAGAACATACAGCTGGGTGTAACCGGTAAGATCGGCGACAAGATCAACCTGAACACCAACTTCAATACACAGGAGCAGTTCAACTTCAATAATAAAATGAACCTCAAGTACGAGGGAAAAGAAGACGACATCATTAAAGTGCTCGAATTCGGTAACGTGTCCCTCCCGCTCAATACCACGCTGATCACAGGAGCGCAGAGTATTTTCGGGGGTAAGGCGGGTCTGCAGTTCGGCCGACTCACCGTTACGGGCGTTTTCTCGCAGCAACGTGGTCAGCGCCAGGAGATCAATGTGCAGGGCGGTGCCCAGATACAGAAATTCGAAGTGTCGGCCGCCGATTACGAGGCCAATAAACACTACTTCCTGGGTGAATATTTTAAACAGAAGTACGACGGCGCTTTACAGAACCTGCCGCTGGTGAATTCTTCGGTGCGTATCACCCGCCTCGAGGTCTGGGTGACCAACCGTATCAACGCGGTGGAAAATGTACGTAACATTGTAGCCCTGCTGCCCCTGGGCGAATCGCAGTGGCCCATCAATACCGTGAACGGCGCAGGCTATCCCGACAATGCCAACCTGCCCTACTACAGCCCGGCAACCTGGGCCGAGGGCGACCGTAGTTCCGTTTCCGGTGCCAAATTCCAGTCGCTCGTGGGCGGACAGCAGATCGAACTGCTGAACAACGCCCGCCTGCTGAATCCGTCGGAATACCAGTTCAACGAGCTGCTGGGTTATATCTCCCTGAACCAGCCCCTGAACTCCGACGAGGTACTCGGGGTGGCCTACCAGTACGTGGGTGCCGACGGCAAACTGCACCAGGTAGGGGAATTTTCTACCGACCTTCCGGCGCCGAGCACACTCATGCTGAAGCTCCTCAAAAGTACCACGCTCAACGTACACCAGCCCAACTGGGACTGGATGATGAAAAATATCTATCCCCTGGGCGCCTGGCAGGTGGCCCAGAAAGACTTTATGCTGCAGGTACTGTACCGCGACGTAGAAAAAGGGGCCCTCATCAACTTTCTGCCCGATCCGGCCCTGCCTACCGGCATTAAGGAAACACCCCTGCTGCGCGTGTTCAACCTGGACCGCCTTAATCCCAATAACGACCAGCAGCCCGATGGTTTCTTCGACTTTATCAGCGGGCTTACTATACAACCCCAGGGCGGACGGATCATTTTCCCCGTGAGGGAACCCTTTGGCGAATTCCTGAGGCAGAAACTCGGCTCACCGGCCCTGGCCGATAAGTATTCGTTCGACTCCCTGTATACCACCATACAGCCCCTGGCGCGCCTAAATACGGAACGGAACCGTTTCTACCTGGGCGGTCAGTACCAGTCCGACGCCAGTTCCGAGATCATGCTCAATGCCATCAATATCGAAAAAGGATCGGTATCGGTAACGGCAGGCGGACAGATGCTGCAGGAGAACGTAGACTATACCGTGGACTATACCCTGGGCCGCGTAAAGATCATTAACCAGAGTATTCTTACCTCGGGCGTGCCCATTAAGGTAAGTATGGAAACGAACGAGCTCTTTAACCAGCAGCAGAAACGCCTGATGGGAGCCCGCCTCGATTACAAACTGAACAAGAACCTGGTATTCGGCGGAACCATCATGAACCTGCAGGAACGTCCGTTCACCCAAAAGGTGAATATCGGCGACGAGCCCATCAACAATACCATTTACGGCTTTGACGTAGCCTATAATAAAGATGCGCCCTGGCTTACCCGTCTCATAGACAAGATACCGGGTATCAATACCAAGGCGCCTTCGCGTATTTCGGCCACCGGTGAGTTTGCACACCTGCTGCCGGGCTACAATAAAGTGATCCGCGATAAAAAGACCTCAGACAATAAAGAAGACCGCAAAGTAGGGGTGTCACAGGTTGACGACTTTGAGAGTGCTGAAACGGTGCTGGACATCCGCAACTTTGTGCCCTGGAAACTGGGTACGGCGCCGCATCACCAGCTAAACCGCTTTCCGCATGCCGAAAAGTTCAACAGCCTGGAGTCTGGTTACGGCCGTGGTTTGCTCTCCTGGTATAATATGGACCCCATATTCTTCCGCCAGGGTATGCCCAAACCCATTTCGCAGGACAAGAATTCCCGTTCCAACAACTACGTACGCGAGGTACGCCAGACGGAACTTTTCCCCAACCTGCAGCTGCCTCCGGGTCAGCAGCCCAACCTGCCCATGCTTAACGTAGACTTTTACCCCGATGAGCGTGGTCCCTATAACTTTGACGTAGCCAGCCTGGGTGCCAACGGCCGTATCATCGATCCGCGCAAGAGCTATGGTACCATGATGCGCCGCGTAGAGACCACCGACTGGGACGGTGCCAACGTAGACTATATCGAGTTCTGGCTTATGAACCCCTTTGATGCCGACCTGAAAGAACTGAAGGAATGGACCACGGGCGACCCTAATGCCAGCAACCTGAACCTGCTGCCCGACGGGGGCGGGGACCTGCTGATACAGGTGGGTAACATGACCGAAGACCTGATGCAGGACGGCCACTTCTTCTTTGAAAACGGACTGGAAGCCGGCGCTAACGGCTTTGTAAATAAAGTATCGGTGTGGGGTAACTATCCCGGTCAGCAGCTCATTAACCAGAACTTCTCCGGCGAACCTTCGGAGCGCGAACTGCTCGACTCGGGTTACGACGGTATGATCGACGGTGCCGAGGTGACCAAGTTCCAGTCTTTCCTTACCCAGGCCGCTGCTGTGGTTACCGACCAGGCCGCACTCAATGCCATGACGTTGGACCCTTCGGGCGATAACTACCGCCACTATGTAGGCGACGCGTACGACAACAACCTCAACTCCCCGGCCCCCGGCGAGTTCATCCACGACCGCTACCGCTACTACCAGCGTCCCCAGGGCAACTCCCCGGCCGAAAGCATTGCCAATGCCCAGACCCAGATCCCGAATACCGAAGACATCAACAACGATAATACACTTAACCAGAGTGAGAACTACTACCAGTACCGCGTAAGTCTGCGCGAGGCCGACCTGGTGGTAGGGCAGAACTTTATTACGGATGCCCGCGAGACCAATGTGACCGCGGCCAACGGACAGGCTAAAAAGGTAATGTGGTACCAGTTCCGTATCCCGGTGCGTACCAATAACAAAGAAACCTTCGGTAATATCGCCGACTTCCGCTCCATCCGATTTATGCGTATGGTACTGCAGGGCTTCCCGGATGATATCTTCCTGCGTTTCGGCCGTTTTGAGCTGGTGCGTGCCGACTGGCGCCGTTATGCCGGCGACCTGGAGGATCCCGTTCCGCTGATCCCGCCTTCACAGGACCCGGAATTCAGCGTGTTTACCGTAAACATTGAAGAAAATACACAGAAACAACCGTTCAACTATAAACTGCCTCCCGGCATCTCCCGCGAGGTAGACCCGTCTAACCCCAACCTGCAGCAGCTGAACGAACAGTCGCTGGTGCTGAACGTGACCAACCTGCCCGACGGGGTGGCCAAAGGAGTGTACAAGAACGCCAGCCTCGACCTGCGTGCCTACAAGAACATGGAAATGTTCATCCACGCCGAAAATGCCGAGAAAAATTATAAAACCGGTGACCTGACCGTGTTCGTACGTATCGGTGCCGACCCGAACGAGAACTACTACGAATATGAGCTGCCGGTGATCTTCTCCGATAACAACGCAGCCGACAAACAGGCGGTAGACAATATCTGGCCGCTGGATAACAAAATGGAAATTCCGCTGCAGGAATTCCCCGAACTGAAACGCCGCCGTAACCAGCAGGCCATTTCAGTAACCCAGCTGTTCACCGAACTTACAGAGGGCGGGCATCGTATTTCGGTACGTGGTAATCCCAACCTGCGCGATATTAAATCGATCATGATCGGGGTACGTAACCCCTTCCGCACGCTGAACCCCTTTGATCCTTCGGACAACGGCGAAGCCATGGACGCCCAGGTATGGGTAGACGAACTGCGTGTGACCGACTACTTCGAAAAAGGAGGCTGGGCAGCCATAGGACGCTTACAGGCACAGCTGGCTGACCTGGGTAACTTTAACGCCAGTATCGGTTATGAAACGGCCGGCTTCGGTTCCATCGATAAAAAACCACAGCAGCGCGCCCGTGAGAACACGCTCTCCATCGACGTAAGCACCAACCTGGAGCTGGCTAAGTTCACGCCGCAGAAATGGGGCCTTACCGTGCCGATCTTTGTAGGTTACGGTACCAAAATTGCCGTGCCGCAGTTCGATCCCATCCAGGGGGATATCCGCTTCCGCGATGCCCTTTCGGACCTGCCCACGAACGCCGCCCGCGACTCCCTGCGCCAGCGTTCCGTGAGCCGTATCGACCGTATTTCCTGGAACCTGACCAATATACGCAAGAACCGCACAGGCAATAAAAAGAACGTGATGTTCTGGGATATCGAGAACTTTGACCTTACCTATTCCTACGACGAGGTGCGCATCCGCAACTACCAGGTAGATTACGACAATACCAAGAAACAACGCGCCATTGTGGGCTATACCTTTGCCCCCACCGTTCCGTACTGGGAGCCCTTCAAAAAGATGAAGACCAAGTCGAAATGGGCACGCATCATCAAAGACTTTAACGCTACCCTGGTACCCAAGAACTTTGCCTTCCGCAGTGATATACAGCGCGAATACAACGAGCTGCTGTTCCGCAACAACTCCGACTACGACCTGCTGATCCTGCCGAGCTACCGCAAAAACTACGTATGGAACCGTACCTACGATTTCAATATCGCCATCTTTAAATCGTTCAACGTACAGTTCAACGCTATACAGAATGCGCGTATCGATGAGCCGGACGGCAAAGTGGACACTCCCGGCGAACGTAAGGAAGTACGCGACCGTTTCTGGCGCCTGGGCCGTACCACCAATTACACGCACAACTTTACGGCCACTTATACACTGCCGCTCAGCAAGCTGCCGCTTACCGACTGGATGACCGTGAGCGGTACCTACGGAAGCAGCTACAACTGGCAGACCGGTCAGCTGCTCATGAACCCAAGCACCAACGAGCTGTACAAACCCTGGGGCAACACGGTAAGCAATACCAATAACTTTAACCTTACCAGCAACCTTAACTTTACACAGCTTTACAATAAGAGCAATTACCTCAAGAACCTGAATAACCCCAACTGGAAGCCGGCTCCAAAAAAACCGGACCCGAACAAGGCACCCAAAGAGGGCGAAAACGAACAGGAGAACGAAAAACCGAAGAAAGAGGACAAAAAGCCTAAGGTGAAGGACGTAAAGGCCGAGTTTGAGAACTTTGTATTTAAGAAAGACCGTGCCAAGACCATCAAACACAAACTGAGAACCGAAAAGGTGAAGGTGAAAGTACTGGATGAGAACGGCAAGGAAGTAAAAGGTACCATGGAAGTGGTAGACAAGAACAAAGTGAAATTCACCGCCAAGGAAGATGTAAAGAATGCCCGTGTGATCGTGGAAGGTAAACGCGAAAGCGGCTCCTTCGATGCCGGTAAGATCGGCAAGTTCTTTGCGGGTATCGCCACGGGTATCAAGAACATTTCGGCCACCTATACGCAGACCAACGGTACCACGCTGCCGGGCTATATGCCCAATTCCAATATGCTGGGCCAGGATATCCGCCGTCCGTTCGATGCGGCACACATGGCCTTTGCCTTCGGGGAACAATGGTCGGGCAGTAACTACGGCCATTATGCCGCACAGCGGGGCTGGCTTACGAACGATTCCACGCTCAACAACTTCTTCCTGCGTGCCCGTACATCCAACCTGAACATCAATGCCAATATAGAACCGATCAAGAGCCTGCGTATACAGCTTTCGGCCAACCGCCAGCTCACACGTGGTTCACAGAGCCTGTTCCGCTACAACGAGCAGGCGGGCGACTGGGTAACGTCCGGTTACCTGGAGAACGGTAACTTCAGTATGTCGTACAACATGATCCGCACCTCTTTTGCAGATGCCAGCGGAGGCAAAGATGCCGGTTCGGCCCTGTTTGCACAGCTCATCAATTACCGGAATGTAATGTCGGGCCGCCTGGGCGATCAGAACCCGAACAGTAACGGCGCTTCGCCGAACGACCCGGCCTACAGGGACGGTTATTCCATGACCCAGCAGGACGTGCTCCTGAACGCCTTTATGTCGGCCTACTCAGGTACCAAGCCGGGCGATTACAAAATGAACCTGTTCCCGAGCATCCCGTCCATCAACTGGACGGTGACCTACGACGGGCTCCGCAACCTGAAACCATTCAAAAAACTGCTGCGTAACTTCGTTATTTCGCACGGGTATAAATCTACCTACACGGTGTCCGGTTATACCAATAACCAGCTGTTCCAGGAAGATCCGAACGCCATGGGCTTCACGGCCGTGCGGGATACCAACGGCAACTTTGTGCCGCGTTACATCCTGCAGAACATCTCCCTCATGGAAGTGTTCAGTCCGCTCATCAATATCGACATGACCTGGAAGAACAGCCTTACCACCAAGTTCGAGATCAAGAAGAACCGTAACTACGCGCTCAACTTCCAGAACAACCAGGTAACGCATGTAACCTCTATGGAATATATTTTCGGTATCGGTTACCGTATCGAAAAACTGCGTCTGCCTATCATAGTGGCCGGCAAACCGCTGGAGAACGACCTGCAGCTGCGTCTCGATATCGGTATCCGCGATAACAAGACCACGGTGCACCGCCTGCCTGACCCGAACAGTACGCTTACCCAGACGGTAACGGCCGGTTCACAGAACATTACCGTGAAGTTCTATGCCGACTATGCCATCAGCAAAAGCGTAAGTGTACGCCTGTTCTACGATTACCTGCGTACCAATCCGTTCATGGCCGGTCAGTACCGCACGGCCAATACCAATGCGGGCCTGAGCATACGCCTTACCCTTACCCAGTTATAGAGATATCATAAACCGTATACAGACCGTCTCGCGTACAGCGAGGCGGTTTTTTTTGTACGTTCATTAAATTTTCGGCAGTATGCCGTGTCTGATAGGTATAAATTACTAACTTTCCCTTCCTAAACCATAAACCTATGGATCGCAAAACCTTTGTTTCATCCTTGTTTTCCGTGCCCGATCATGTGCATCGTTCCGAGCGCATTGTGGCAAGCGGTATTACGCCGTATGCAGGCGCCTGGGGACACGATCAGGTGGTACACCTGCTGCGCCGTACAGGCTTCGGAGCCCCGCAGAACCTGGTTAGCCAGCTCAGTGGTCTTACCATGAACGCTGCCGTAAACCTGGTGCTTACCCCGCTGGGCGCTGCCCCGGCCCCGCCGCTGAACTATTACACAAATCCTGCCGATGCCGATGGTATTGCCTATGGCGCTACCTGGGTAAATAAGGAGCCCACGCTGAACCTGGTAACACTGAATCCGCCACGGGTAGATTCGTACCGCGCCTGGTGGATCGACCGTATGCTGACCTCCGGGCCATCGATCCATGAAAAAATGGTGCTTTTCTGGCACAACCATTTTGCCACCAGCAGCAATAATATGTTCGCGGCCTGGATGTACAAACACAATACCGTGCTGCGCCAGTATGCCATGGGCAATGTAAAGGATTTTGCCAAAGCCATAACCAAAGACCCCTGTATGTTGCAGTTCCTGAACGGGAACCTGAACTCGGCCGCCGCTCCCGATGAGAATTACGGACGCGAGCTGCAGGAGCTGTTTACCGTAGGTAAGGGCAGCGGTTCGGGCTATACCGAGGACGATGTAAAAGCTGCGGCCAAGGTGCTTACGGGTTACCGCATCAATTACCTCACGGCCAGCGGATATTATTTCGATGCCACCAAGCACGATACCAACAGCAAACAGTTCTCCGCATTCTACAACAATACGGTGATCAGCGGTCAGTCGGGCGCTGCGGGCGAGAACGAGCTCGACGCCATGCTCAACATGATCTTCAGCGTGGACGAAACGGCTAAGCACATTGTACGCCGCCTGTACATGTTCTTTGTGTACTACAATATCGACGCGGCGGTAGAGACGAACGTGATCGAACCCCTGGCCAATATCCTCGTAAGCAATAACTACGATATACTGCCGGTACTGGCCGCGCTGTTCAAGAGCGAGCATTTCTTCGATGTGGCCAATATGAGCTGCTACATCAAATCGCCGATCGACCAGGTACTGGGCCTGGTACGCGAGTTGGAAGTACAGCTGCCGGCAGATCCTGCCATGAGAAAAGAAGCACAGCTGCGCCTGTATGCCTATGCGGCCAATATGGGCATGGCCATACACGATATTCCGCAGGTAGCGGGCTGGGCCGCCTATTACCAGACGCCGGCCTTCCACGAGAACTGGATCAATTCCAGCACACTTGCCTTCCGGATCGATTACGCAAAAGCCCTGCTCAACGGTATTAACTACGGGGGCGCCACTCCGCTTAAACCCGATCTGAAGGCCTATGTGAGCACGTTCACGAACCCGTCGGACCCGAATGCACTGGTGCAGGAAGCCTGCGAGCGGCTGTACCGTTTCCCGATCTCACAGACGGGCCGCGATTTCCTGAAAGGATTCCTGCTTTCGGGCGGTTTCGGTAACGACAGCTACTGGGTAATGGCCTGGGACGACTATGTACAGAATCCTTCCGATCCGGGGGCGATCAATACGGTCGAAACCCGCCTCAAGGCACTCTTCGAGACCATGTTCTCCCAATCCGAAATTCAAATTGCCTAAAAAACCTAAATCTCCGCTACCATGAAAAGGCGTCAGTTTTTAAAGAATACCGCACCGGCCATAATGCTGCCCGGTATCATCAACAATATTCCGCTCACGGCTTTTGCCGAAAATCCTATACTCAACAGCATTACCCAGGCGCATACCGAAACGGACCGCGTACTGGTAATGGTGTTCCTGAACGGTGGTAACGACGGTCTCAATACCGTGCTGCCGCTCGATCAGTATACGAACCTGGCCAATGCCCGCCAGAATATCCTCATTCAGCAGAACCAGGCCCTGGCGCTGAACGGCGTGAACAATACGGGTCTGCACCCGGCCATGACCGGCATGCGCGACCTGTTCAACCAGGGCAAGATGCAGATCATACAGTCGGTAGGTTATCCGCAGCCCGATTTTTCGCATTTCCGCGCTACGGACATCTGGCTTTCGGCTTCGGATTCCAACGAATACCTGCAGTCCGGCTGGGTGGGCCGTTACCTCGACTCTGAATTCCCGGGTTTCCCTACGGGTTATCCCAATTCCGTAATGCCCGATCCCCTGGCCATTTCCATCGGTGCCAATGTGCCGCTGCTGTTCCAGGGCCCTGCTGCACAGATGGGCATGACGGTGGGTACCAATATTTTCGATCCCTGGAATACCGGCCTCAGCGACGCGCCTCCGGGCGGTTACGCCGGAACGGAACTGAGCTACGTGCGCCTTATCGCATCGCAGACACAGTCCTACGCTTCACAGATCCTGAACGCACTCATTGCGCAGCCTACCAATGGCAATTTCTATCCGAATATTGCAGAAGGCAATTACCTGGCAGAAGAGCTTAAATACGTGGCCCGTACGATCAAAGGTGGCCTCAAGACCCGCATTTACCTGGTGGGACTGTACGGCTTCGATACGCACGCCTCACAGGCCGAGGCAAGCAACCACAGCACGGGTGCACATGCCCAGCTGCTTACCCATCTGTCCAAAGCGCTTAAGGGCTTCCAGGACGATATTGCGGCCATGGGCATCGAAGACCGTGTGCTTACCATGGTATTCTCCGAATTCGGACGCCGAATCGCCAGCAACGGCAGCCTGGGTACCGACCACGGTGCGGCTGCGCCCATGTTCATTATGGGCAGCAAGATCCACGGCGGGGTGCTGGGTACCAATCCGTCCATTCCATCGGTAGTGTCGGGTAACGATAACCTGCCTATGCAGTACGATTTCCGCAGTGTATACGCCAGCATCCTGAGCCAGTGGTTCTGTGTGCCGGAAAATGTACTGCAGACCATCATCACCCATAACTACCAGCAGCTGCCTATCGTAGACCCGGCCTGTATTACGGGCATCGAAGAGGTGAACAGCCTTTCCGACGCGCTGAAACTGACCGTGTACCCGAACCCCATGACCAGCTCGGCCTATGCCGAATTCGAGATCATGGACGGCTTTACACGCCTGGAACTGTACGACCCGCTGGGCCGCCTCATGAAAGTGTATGTAAGCACCATGAAGCCCGCCGGCAAATACAAGGTATACCTGGAGAACGAGAACTTCCGCCCGGGCAACTACTTCCTGCGCCTCGAGAACGGGCCGCTGCAAAAGACCTGCAATATCATTGTAACGCAATAAAAGGGAATTCCACAGAAAGACGGTCCGCAAAGGCCGTCTTTTTTGTTTCTATATTTGTTCCTTAACCCACATCTGAAAACCTATGAACTGTTCCAAATGCAACGCGCCCAACCCGGATAGTGCTCGCTTCTGTGCCCAGTGCGGAACCGGATTGTATTATACCGCACCTGCAAAACAATCTGCCCTGCCTGGCCGCGATAATGCCATACTGCTTATACTGCTGGCCTGGGAAATGGCCGTGCGTCCTGTGATATGGGTATTTGTAGATAAGGTAATTGTAAAAATATGGCGAAGTACAAATACAGGATTCGAGGAGGTCATGAAAATACAGAAGTTTTACAGCTCACTTACGCTGGGGCTTGATATTGTTACTTTCCTGGTGCTGATCGCCGGTATTATCCTCAGCCGTAGTACACTGCAGCGTATTGTGCTGGCCGTATTTACAGGTTTGCTGTTCATCATGATGATCATCTACCGCATTCTGCCGCTGTTTGAGAAGTCGGAATTCGAAAATTTCTGATAGCCACATATTGCATGAAAAAGGTCCCATCTCGCTTTAAGCAGGACAGGACCTTTTTTCTCTATATCACCCCCTATTTGTATTTTAGTATACCCGTGGAAAAGGTATTTTGTCTGCCTTTGAAGAGCAGCAGGTAAGAACCCGCGGGAAGATCTCCGATGGAGTAGGTACTCATATCTGCGGTAACCTTGAAATTACGCAGCACTTTGCCACTGAGATCGGTAAGGGAAAGCGAACCCTCTGTTTCGCCCGGGGGCAGTTGCAGGGTAAAATCGGTCTGCACAGGATTCGGGTAAATGCGTATATCCGTAAGTGTACTGTTGTCCAGGCCCAGGCATGGATCTACGGTAACGGTAACCTGGTCGGTACCCTGGCAGCCGTTGGCATCGGTGCCGGTAACCGTATAGGTTTGGGTAGCTGCGGGCGTAAAAGGCGAGGCATTGATCACGCTGTTGGTCCAGCCGTATTGTACAGCCCCGGTGGCGGTAAGCGTAACGGAAGAGCCTGCGCATATCGTGCGGTCGGGTCCGCCGTCGATCACCGGTAAGGTATGGATGCTAAGATCGGCGCCATTGTCGTTACTTACGGCAGGCTGATCGGTAGACACTACCCGGATACGGTAGCCGCTGCCAGCGGGCGTTCCGGCGGGGATAATGCCGTTTATGGTGAGGTTGCCGGTTGCCGAAGTAGCCAGTGTACCTATGTTGAGTGGGGTGGCAAAAGAGCCCGTAGCATCGGAAAGCTCGGCATTGTAAACATTTGCGGCAAAGTACGTGCCCGAAGAGGTAAAATGCACGGGCGTATTGAACAGGGTGTTGAAGCACCAGGAGGTTGCGGGAATGGAGTTGAGCGAAATAACGGCCGGTGTGGCTGCCGATAGGGCGCTAATGACCACATCGTCTACCGAAAAGGCCGGATCGCTGCCCAGGCTGCCGTTCTGCCAGCGGAAACGGAATCTCAGCGAAGGCTGGTTGTCCCAGATAGGCAGACTTATGGAAGACGTGGTCCAGCTGCTTACGCCATTGTACATGCTGGCTACGGTCCAGGTGGTACCGTTATCGAGCGAATATTCCAGGCTGCCGTACGCCGAGGCCGGATCGCCGGCACAGAGATAGTAGAACGCAAAAGTAACGTTCTGCAGGTTCAGGGTGCTGATGCTGTTGTTGAGCGTAGCGGTCTGGTCCGAAGGTGAACCCGTATCAAAATTGGCATTGCATATCGACAGGATGCTGCAGATATCGCCATTGGTAATGTGCAGGTAATTGGAAGTGGGGCTGCCCGTAATAACGGCAGGTTGCTGCGGCGTGTTGACGATAATGCCGAAAAGTCCGCCGGCATACTGGTTATTGACCACCCAGGTATTGGTGCCGCTGCCGCCGTTCAGTGTCCAGTTGCCGGTACCGGACTCAAAACTCTCCTGGAAAAGGGGAACGACCTGGGCAGAAGCATAGAGAGAGAGGGCCAGCATAGCAGCCAGAAGTACTGATTTTTTCATGTATAGGTTTGTTTAGTTAGGTGTACGTAAGATATTGAATTTTCTTCTCTAACTTGCTTATTCACTGTGTTTAAAAATTCATTTTCGTGTATTGTATTTTTTAAGGTTTATTCCTCTCTCTATTTTTAAACCACTGTTTTATATAGATTTTTAAAATATCTGCCGTGTATGTGTGAAATGGTATGGCTGCATACGGAAAGGAGAACTGTTATTTTTTCAGAAGGAGAGGGGGCCCTTTTCTTTTTTTGCCGCACCTTTGCAGTATGGAGTACGCAACGGAACAACTGAAACTGCTGTATGCATGCATGGATTATACGTCGCTGAACGGGACCGATTCTGAAAAGAGCGTGGCCGCCCTGGCACAGCAGATACGTGCAGAGTATGAACATTCAGGCTGGTTCCCCGCGGCCTTCTGTACCTGGCCCAACCTGCTGCCGGCCGTAAAAGAGGTACTGGCCGGTACCCCGGTTAAAATGGCCGCTGTGGCTGGGGCTTTTGCGGGCGGACAAAGTTTTTTCCGTATCAAACTGGATGAAGTGCGTATGGCCCTGGACGCCGGTGCCGACGAGATCGATTTTGTGATCAACCGCGGCAAATTTCTCTCGGGCGACAGCGCGTACCTGGCCGAAGAAGTAGAAAGTGTAAAGGAACTCTGCGGAACGCGTATGCTGAAGGTGATCCTGGAAACGGGCGAACTGCAGAGCCCGGAAAATGTCCGCCGGGCTTCGGTGATCGCCATTAAAAGCGGGGCCGATTTTGTAAAGACCTCCACTGGGAAATCAGCCGTTTCGGCCACCCCGGAAGCGGTGCGCGAGATGTGTATGGCCGTAAAGGCGCATTTTATAAGGAGCGAACTCAAAGTAGGCATTAAACCTTCGGGCGGTATCGCCGACCTGGCCACGGCATTTTCGTACATGCAACTGGTAGAGCAGCATACCACCCGCGAGTGGATACAGCCGCGCTATTTCCGCATCGGGGCCAGCCGCCTGGCTGCCGAGATTCTGGCTGCAGCGCCGGAGAGGGTAACGCAATCCTGAGAAAGGATACCCTTTATGTAAACAGCTTTTCGAGTGTTTTTAGGGCGATGAACATTTTACCGCTATCCGGAAGTTTGATGAAATCGTATTTTGCGTAGAATTTCTCTGCCTCTTCATCGATGGGGTCAACCACTACAGCAAAAGACCCCAGCTTCTTCGAGGCTTCCCAGCTTCGTTTCAGTGCGTCGATCAGCAGAATTTTACCGATGCCTTTGCCCTGGTGTGTTTGGTCAATGGCCAGTCTTCCCAGCAGTGTTGCGGGTATGGAAGTATAAGACCGGGGAAATTTCTTCCGGATAGATTCCGGAAAGCTGTTCAGGGGAATACTGCTGTTGGAAAGTGTATAATACCCCTGGATATGGTACGTCTTAGGGTCTGATAAGACAAAGCAGACTGCTAATTTTTTTTTGAGGTCTTGTCCGGCCTGGTTTTTAAGGTAATTGTCCAGAAGCTCGTTACCACAGTCGAAATCGTTTCGCTTGTGTTTTTTGTCTAAGCGCTCGGTCATAGGCTATTTTGAGCTGAACGTATTATACGCTTCCAGCGCCTTTTTCAATGTTTTGGAAGGTTTTTTCGGATTGGTAACAGCATCGAAAAAGATCTGACTGTCTTTCTCCGAGGCAATGATCTGTTCTTTTTCCCGGATAATTTCTTTGGCTTTTTCCTGCACGGCAGAAATGACAAAGTCCGTTAGGTTGCGGAAATCACCCAGAACGGCGGCCTTTTCAAAGAGCTTTTTCTGCTCCCGGGAAAGCCGTACATCAAATCTTGCCTGTTCTTTTGCGATCGTAGTCATATACCCAGATTAATATACAAATGTACGGAAAAAATACGTACAAATCTTTAACGTACGGTTAATTTCCGTACAGCGTCAACAGGTATTTTTATAGTTACAAACCGGGTAAATGTCCCCGCGGATCAAAGCACAAACTCCTGCTTCTTCTTCAGGTTGCCGTCTATATACACATTTACCGAGTATTTTCCTTTTCCCCAGTGTTCCACCGGTATATTCAGCGGCACGGTATAGGTGCTGCCATACACGGCGTTCTCTTCTTCGCTGACCACATGCATCAGCATACCCACCTCATTGCGTACATTAATGGAGAGGAAACCGGCCGCGTTTGACCGGAACTCGATCTCGCCCGTTACCCGCGTATGCTGTCCCGAAAAGGGGGTGTTTTCTACGGTCTTGTACTGCACGTCGTACCAGGGCAGGGTAATGTTCAGTTGTTTAGCCATGGCTATACGTAGTTCTCTTATCAACGGATCTTTCCCAGCTACTACGGAGGCTAATTGATGATTATCCGAAAACACCCAGACGGCCTGTTGTATCGTATAGGTATCATACTTTTTAGAACCGATGAAGCCGGCCAGCCATTCCAGGTTTCCCCCGGCCATAGCACCTATGCGAAAGGTGGTATCCAGCTTGGGCGCCCCGTTCGATGCCTGGCAGCAAAAGCCGAACAGCAGGTGCTGCGTTTTGGCAAAGGGAGGCAGGGCTATTTTTTCTTCGCGAACGAGCAGTATATCCTGGTCGGTCTCCACGGGATTGTCCAGGCGCCGTCCGGCCTCTATCCACACAAACTGGGTATCGGAGCGGTTGTTCTTTAGCTGCAGGTTTACGCAGTTGCCCGAATAGCTGCCGGTGCTGAACATTTGCACCGAAATGCTGCCATTCTCCTGGAGTTCGGCAATGGACTTGAATTTTTCCGAAGCATAAGCGGAATGTGCCACTGCCAGGCAGCCGGCCGCAATAAGGATGTGTGTACGTTTCATGGCGTCAGGTTTCTTTTTAAAACGCGACGTCTGAATGCCGGGTTGTATTTCTAACAAAAATTAAGAAGCTGCTACTGTGCCATTTTCGCTTTCCGGCCCATGTAAAAAGTCAGTTCACCGCCTTTTGCCAGCTCGCTGTGCAGCAGGTAACTGCGTTTCAGCAGCTCGCCGTTCAGCAGTATTTTCTGTACATATACGTTTTTCTCCGATTGTCCCACGGTACGGATCTTCAGCATGCCCCGGGGCAGGTCCAGGTCGGCCGAAATTACCTGCGGACTGCCGATCGCGTAACGGTCACTTCCCGGAGTAACGGGGTAGAATCCCAGTGCGCTGAAGATGTACCAGGCGCTCATCTGCCCGGCATCGTCGTTACCGCAGAGCCCGTCGGCACTGTTGGTATACATGCTGCGCAGGATCATGCGCACGCGTTCCTGCGTTTTCCAGGGCCGGTCGGTCCAATTGTACAGGTAGGGGATATGATGGCCGGGTTCGTTGCCGTGCACATAACTGCCTATGATGCCGTCGCGGGTGATGTCCTCGTTCTTTTCGATGTATTTGTCGTCGAGCTGCTTCGTGAAAATATCGTCCAGGTGGGCCGCAAACTGTGACTTGCCGCCCATCAGGCGGATCATGGTATCGATATCCTGTGGTACGTACAGTCCGTAGTTCAGCGCATTACCCTCTATGAAGCCCTGTCCGTGTGTGTCCAGCGGGTCAAATGCCTCACGCCACTGACCTGTGGACAGTTTCGGACGCATGTAACGACTGCTCTGATCGTATACGTTCAGGTAATTGCGCGCTCGTTTCGTATATTCATCTTTTGCCTCTTCATTGCCGGCTTTTTCAGCGATCTGTGCAATACACCAGTCGTCGTAGGCATATTCTAATGTTTTGGACACCGAATTGCCGCTTTTGTCCTCGGGCACATAACCCAGGCGCATGTATTCGCCCAGTCCGTCGAAATAGGGTACGGTCGCCGTATTTTTTGAGGCCTCCAGGGCCCGGCCCGGACTTACGTCTGTAGTGCCTTTGGCCAGGGCATCGGCAATGACGGAAACAGAATGATAACCGATCATACACCAGTTCTCATTGGCATAATGACTCCATACGGGCAGCATGTGGTGCACACTCTGGTCGTGGTGAGCCAGCATGGAATGGACCATATCGTTGTTGCGCGCGGGCTGCAGCAGGTTAAACAAGGGATGCAGGGCGCGGTAGGTATCCCAGAGCGAAAATACGGTGTAATTGGTGAACCCGTCGGAGCGGTGAATGTTCTGGTCCAGGCCGCGGTATTGCCCGTCCACATCTTCGTACAGTACGGGACTCAGCAGGGTATGGTACAGTGCCGTGTAGAAAGTTTCTTTATCCGTAGGCGTCAGGGTTTCCACCACTACTTTAGAGAGTTCATTGTTCCAGCGCTTACGGGTTTCGTTGTGCACCCGGTCAAAATCCCAGTGCGGCACCTCGGTTTGCAGGTTCAGCATGGCACCGGCCGTACTTACGGAAGAGAGGGCGAACTTTACCAGGATCTTTTCGTTCTTTTCTGTGTGGAAGCGAAACCAGGCCCGCAGGTCGTGCCCGGCCATTTCGGGGAAGTTCTCTGCTTCGTTGAATTTGCGGTAGAAGCCGTTGTAGGGCGTTTTATCGTATTTTTTATGTCCGTAGGCCGTAAACGGCTTCGAGAACTGCATCACGAAGTACACGGTGCGGGTACGTCCCCAGCCGCTGGTCTGGCGGTAACCACTAACGGTGGAGTCGTTTTCCACGCGCACGAAGGTCCATACATTTTTACCCTCGTAATTGTAGATGTTGTAGGTAAGATCGAGCAGGATATGGGCCGAATCCGAAGCGGGAAACGTATAACGGTGCACACCGGTACGTTCCGTTGCCGTGAGTTCAGCCTGGATATTGTAACGATCCAGATGCACACTGTAGTAGCCGGGCGAGGCTTTTTCGCGTTTGTGCGAGAAGGTAGAGTACCAGCCACTGCCAGGTATAGTGGGATCGCCGGGTTCGGTTTTCAGGTTGCCGGTCTGGGGCATCAGCAGGAAATCGCCCAGGTCGGAATGGCCGGTGCCGCTGAAATGCGTGTGACTGAAGCCGTAGATGGTACTATCGTCGTACTGGTAGCCGGAGCAGTATTTGTATACATCGGCATTGTATTTACCGTCTATGAACATCGGCAGCACGCGGGTTTCCGGGCTCAGCTGCACCATACCGAAGGGCGCGGTAGCTCCGGGATAAGTATGCCCCATGCGTTGTGTGCCGATAAAGGGATTCACAAAGCCCGTGAGATCGACGCTTGTCCTATTTTGCCCGTACAGTGCGGCGCAGAGCAGTATGCCCGCAAGAGATAAAAAGCTACGCATCATACGGGTAAAGGTAGGGTTTTATTTCACCCGGATGCGGGCGGTTTCCCGGCGCGTATCACGTATGATCTGCCCGGAGCCGATGGCCAGGAAGGCAACAAAAACAGGGTAAAGGCTGAAGAAGGTGCTGTGTGCCGACTCAAGACCCAGCGCCAGGCTCATAAATATGTGCAGTGCGGCTGTGATGGCCATACCCAGTGTTCCGGTTATAAAGAAGGCGTTTTTACGTATCATGATCTCCTGTTTTTAATGGTTTGTTCTCTACATATACGAAAAAGGGTGGATGAAGGTTCCGTTTGAGCAGACGGCATCGCTAACCTGACTTGGCTGGCGGTGCAGTAACAGTCTACATTTTTTACCCAGACGGAAGCAATTTCCGTATAGCTTCCCAGAAACCGTCCTTAGCCGATGCACCGAAAATGATGAAAAAGAGCAGGAAACCTACGATTGCGGCCTGTACACTTTTTACAAAGACCGACATCCAGAATCCGTCCCAGGGGCCTTTAGCAGGGGGTGGAATGAGAGGCTTAATGATCGCTTTTAAGTTTTCTTCCTGCTTTGCTCTGACTTCTTTCTCAACTCTACGTTTCATGGTCTCCAGGTTTAGCTGGGAAAACGTGTGCAAAAGTCCGTTCGCCTGTAACCGGAATGCGGGGATAATGGTAAGGGCCATCTTATGAAAGGTTTCCAGCTCGGTTTCTGTGGGTTGTTTCTTACACTCTGCCTGGTATCGCTGAATGTACTTTATTTTGGCCGCTTTGTATAAGGTATAGGCTACATGCCCTTCTATATCCAGTTTGTGCTGAACAATCTCGGCATATACAGTACTGAATTTTCTTTCCAGGCTCATAATTTTTCCATAATCATGGCCAGGGTAGTGTCTACAGCCTTTGAAAAGGCTTCTTTTAATTTTTCGTTTGTCTCATTGGTATCAATAACCACATCGTAGACCGTGTCGTAGGGCTTATACTGAAAGCGGACCGTGCCGTCTTCAGAGACCTGGGGATAGTCGAGTCCTTTTTCTTTGCAGAACTGCATCAGCTTTTCCCGCACTTCCCGCAGGGTTTCGTGTATGATCTGTTCAGGATTCAGCATGAGATGTATGTTTTAAAGATTAGTAAAATATGCATTTAGTATCTAAGGATCTCAGCGTGTATCCAGCATCTTTTCCAGGCGCTGGATATAGGCTTGTTTTACCTGTATCTGTTCGTCTTTGGCCCGGATCAGTTCGGCGTTGAGGCGTTTTACTTCTTCGAAGCTCTCCATGAGTTTATCCAGCGGGTTGAAAGTCGGGTAGTACTGGAACGCATTCCCGATCTCGTTATCGGTAAACGTGTTCGTAATAATGTTTATCATTTCCTGTTCGTCTAAGTTGCGTATTGCGTCCACGGGTACTTTCAGTATGGAAGATACCTTGTCCAGCAGGTGCGGCTCAATAGTTTCCTTTGCCTCCATAAGGCTTACTTTCTTTTGATTCCAGTCCTCACCTAACTCCCAGGCCAGGGCATCCTGCTTTATGCCCAGCATCTCGCGGAAGCGTTTTACATTACGTCCTTCGTGTATTTTCTTTTCAGCCATGGTACTTTTCCTTATTATTGTCCGTAATTGTGTATAAACCGATCTTACCCGGTCTTTTGCAAAGGTAGGCCGGAGAAAATGTTCGTACAAGACAGTAAAACTTAAAAAAGGAAGCAAGGCCCCGGGAATCCCTTGTGGTGTAAGGGCTGCATACGGATGTAAAGTTTATCAGTGCGGTGGTTACCAGGAAGAATCCCTCAATTCCTTATCTTTACCTGCCTAATACCTACACACATGGACCCCAAAACAGTCAGAATATACCGCATTCTCTTTTCGAGCGTGTACCCGCTGTACATACAGAAGGTAGAAAAGAAAGGCCGTACCCGTGCCGAGCTGGATACCGTGATCTTCTGGCTTACGGGTTATGATGCAAAAGGTCTGCAGGACCAGATAGACCGCAAGACGGATTTTGAGACCTTTTTTGCCGAGGCCCCCCGGCTGAACCCCAATGCGTCTAAAATTACCGGAGTGATCTGTGGCTACCGTGTGGAAGACATCGAAGACCCCCTCATACAAAAGATGCGTTACCTGGATAAACTGGTGGACGAGCTGGCCAAAGGCCGGGCTATGGAGAAGATACTGCGGCCCTAAGCGGACTCCGCACGCTATTTATTGACCTCACACATTCCCTGCATTAGGTATTCAACTGCCTGTATCGGCTTTTCATATCCCTATACCCGGTCTTGTACTCCCCGCAGCCGGTTTCGGATAGATCGTACCCGGTCCGGAACTCCCTCGTTTGGGTTCTGTACTCCCTGTACCTGGTCCTGAAATAGGTACAGTCGCTTATAAACAGGTTAGAATCGTTAGCCGGGGTGGTCCGTTCCGGTTGGGGAAGTGGTTGTACCTGGTGGGTAACTCCCCCGTTCAGCTCCGGAAGATAACCGTATGGATTCGGAAACTGTCTGCAGCGACTTGTATAACTCTGTATATGCAGTATCTGTAGTGTCTGCACGGACTTCGGGAGCCGGTACAGGGACTTAGGGTAATGGGAACAGAGGTGTATATAGATGTCGCCAATTATTTAGGGTACCTGGATAAGGCACCTATAGCAGTGATTTCAGACATATCTATAAGCCCCTGCACACAGCTTTCGGCTGAATTTATTTAATGCAGATGCCGGTGACAGCAGTTTCAGTGCCGCCCGACAGTTTACAGACGCAGCATTTTAAATATGTCTTTAGTGAAGCTTTAAAGGAAACCATGCGAATATGCGGAGCTAAAACGTATGTTTGGCTATTTTTCTGGCACTTATTGTAAATATCACGGATCAGCATCAGGTAGAATGCCGTTATAAATTATATTGCATTCGATTTTAAATGGAGCCCCACATACAAATATTAAATTGGCTTGTTACAGCGTTTGAACAGCCACCTGGCAGTTTAACAGAACGTTTTTATTACGACAGACGTGATCATGAGTTTTTCTCCGTTTTGGTTGTGGACTATTTCATTTTTGACCGTACTATGAAAATTGCAAAGGGTATATCAACTACCTATTCTGAAGAACAATTGAAAACTCTGGCTGCACGGATAAAGAAAATTGAAAAGAAGCACCATTCCATCCTGGAAGTACCAAGAGTGCTTTTGGAAGAACGTAAACAATTAATGCACCGGTTTATACGGACTTTGCCGCCAATGCCGGGAACCGAAGATTTGTGGAGACAGGCCGAAGATCAGGACTATCGTTCGAAATTAGATTTTAATTTTGATGAGCAGACAGATAAAACGCTGTTTATGCAGTGGAAAGAAATGAAGCGGGGCTTCCTTGAACAACAGGCTACCGCGTTCCTGGAAAATAATCATATAAATATAGGTACGGCCAGTTTATGGATAATAGATTCTGAGATTTCTGTTTCTATTGATCTGGAAGAAGAGACTTCGGGGAAAGCTAAGAATGGCTGGTGGAAGTTTTGGTGAATGCAATTACGGTTCGCAAATATATATAGCAAGTTCCGGATGATTTTTCCGTTATAGAAATAAGACTATCTATATTCATTTTATGAAATATCTTACTATCAGAATTTTAATATTCTTTTTGTTCCTGCTTATCCTGGTTTCCTGCTCAGAAAAACAGCCTGTGAGGGAGGCTATTATCGGCGAGTGGAAATTTGCAAGAAGTATCTATAAGTACGAAAATGGTCCGGTAGAAGAAATCTGGATAAATGGCGTTAGCGGCTATGTTTTTCATGAAAATGGCTACTGTGAAAATAAACAGGCATACATCAGACGAAATAAGAATAAGGAAATGGTTTACTACGGGAACGAGACAAAATACAAGATTGAGAACGACAGTCTTAAAATCTATAATCCATCAGATACTACATGGAACAGTCGCAAAATTATTTCTATAGAAGCGGATACGTTAACGCTCGAAGCAAAAGATATCATATTTAAATACTATAGACCTCAGTATTTTCTTGATCCTGCGGAAACATACGATAAAATTACTCTTTCTTCTTCCGGCTGTTTAGGTTCTTGCCCTATTGCAGAAGTAAGTATCGACAAGGAGGGCAATGTATTCTTTCGGGGAAAAATGTATAATACACGCAATGGATTATACTCGGCAAAGATTACAAAGGATGAATACAAGGAGATAGAGGAGGATTTTAAAAAAGCGGGTATAATGAGTCTGAAAGATCTTTATAGCGCAGACTGGACAGATGATGAAGAAATAACTATCTCCTTTTACAAGAACAATAAAGTCGTTAAAACAATAAAAGATTATGGCGGGCAGGCTCCCAGCGAACTGATATGGGCATATACAAAACTTAGGTTTCTGTATCAGATAATAGAGTTAACGCCATTGAAAGAGGACGATAAACCGATAGAAGCGGAACGATAGCTTACGTCTACCCCAGCGGATGCTTCCAGCCGATATACAGCACCCTGTTCAGCAGGCTGGCGTAGCCGATGCTGGGTTTGTCGCCTTCTTTGGTTTTATGGAAACTTTTACCCCTGTGTTCCAGTTCCTCGTAAAAGCGTTCGCTGATGTCTCTGGGCGTAGCCCCGGCGTTTTTGTAAAATTCCTCTTTACCTTCTTCAAGAGTTGCTGCCTGCAGGCTGAAATCTTTAAGCTTAGCCGTGGTGATGAATTCATCCCAGGGCTTAAGGACCTCATCGCGGATATTTTTCAGATCTTCCACATGATGGTCCTCGTGAACTTCCACCAGGTTGGCAAACGCACCGGAATCGGGCAGACCATTGGCATCAACGGTTATCTGCGCGGGGAGCTTTTCTTCCGGCTCTTCGGATTCTTCTGTATCCTTCTCAGAGACCTTTTCCGTTACATGGAGCAGGGACTTGTCTTTATTCCGGATATCGTCTTTTTCATCTAAATGCAGCAGTGCTTTTTCCACACCCTTAAAACCCTGGCCTTTCAGGTTCAGGTAGGCATTACCCGGTGTTATAGGTGCCTGCCAGGGCGGAGCAGAGGGCAGTTCCATGGTGTAACCCACGCGGTTCTCCGCTTCGTGGGCTATCCGGAGCGTTCCGCCTTCTTTGCCGCTTTCTTTCTCAAACTCAAAGGCCGGGCCCTTGATCAGGTCAGAACTGTCAATGCCGCTATATCCATCGATGGTCGTACTGTTCAGGATCACCGGGGTAAGCCCGAAATCGTACTGCCGCAGGAAGGGGATGGCCAGGTTGCGGTTTTTAACCCGGGGCCCTTCGGTCCAGTTGATCTTCCGTTGTACAATGCCTTTGGATGTATCCGGCTGTACACCGGCATGCATATTTTCCAGTCCGCCACGCAGGGAATCGGGTAGCCCCGCATTTTTGGCCTGCAGCAGGGGCGCGTCTTTGCGCTGTACCGACGGCTGATTAACCTGCGGACGTTTTATAAGCGAATAGGCGGAAGAGGTCATAGGGAACGCTTTCTGTGGGAAAGGTAGGAATAAAAACAAAAAATTAAGGAGATACTTCAAGCTAATCATTTAATCGGCTCCATTTCGTTTCAAGTTCTACTAATTGATCTGAGGTGAGAACACCGAGTCTTAAACAGTACTCAAAGTTTTTCTCAAAAAGAACTTTTACATCGCCGAGCATAGGAAATTTTTCATAGAGATCAAGTACTTTGGATAAGCCATCGTACCACCGCCCGGATTCGATAAGAGCTATACTGTAATTGCGTGTGATATATGGATCATTTGGCAGGGCCTTCAATGCGTCATCAAAAGCGATAAATGCAGCGTCATAGATACCCATATCTGTCAGAATGTTTGCAATGGCTCCATGTGCATCTCCGTCATTTGGGTGTAGTGACGAGCATTCCTGCAGTAAGACCAAGGCTTCGTTTTTCTTTCCTTCGTTGTCGAGCTTAATGGCATCGTCAAATAGTGTATTGTAATGGAATGTCTCTTTCTCGTCATCTGCAAGGAGGGGAATTCTGTATTTGTTTGAGTCAAAAATGGCTAATGGTTTTAGTATGTCTGAGATCACCTCTTTAACTTCATCGGGAACATTTTCCTGGAATGGCATTGGTGTAAAAGCTTTTATGCTCTTATCTGTTTCCATTTCGTGAATAAAATCTCTGAGTGTTTTTATTTCAGGATTTCTCAGCGCATGCAGCAACTCAAAGTAATTGATCTTGTGACAGCCATTTATTTTTTCGCCCATGTTTTCAAAAGAAGTGGATACAATCCATTTGTGAGGTTCCTGTGTTACATTATAGATGTCATTTGCTGTACTTAAATATTCTTCGGCATCATTTAATTGTCTGGAAGCTTTGGCATCCATAATACAAGTTTCATAATATGCATCCTTTAGATCCAGTCTGAGATAAGTCCTTTTTAACTGGATAAAGAGCAGAGCACTATCATCTTCAATAAAGATGTCAATATCCCCATTCATGGTGTTAGCTTCCTTATCACTAGTAACTTTTATTTTCCATCCTTTTTCCTCAAATAACTTGCCTACATAACCTTCCATTTTTTCAGTTTCGCTTCTTTTGGTAGGCTGGAATAAGGCCGCTTGTGCAAACGTGTAGAACCAGTTGTTGTTTGCAAAAAACAACATGGGACAGAAAAGAAAATCTCCGATCCTCATAAACGGCTTTAGCCATACATCATAATTGTATTTGAACCGGTTAAACACAGGCTTTTTATTTGCATGATAACCGAATAGCTTAAGAACTTCTTCTGTAGAATCCTCCGGTACGTTAGGTAAGGCCTTTTTATTAAGTTCTTTGTATTCTGTTTCGCTCATTAAAAAGTAAGGGTCAAGACGAATGTCTGTATTAATGGAATGAGCGGAAAGCTTTATAAAGGCTTCGCTCCAACTTGGAAAACTGTGGAAGAGCTGCTGTAACTTGTTTTCATAGCGAACCTGTCTGTTAAATGAAAAGGTTATGAGAAGATCCAGTATTTTTTCAGCTTCAACCTTTGTTTTGCCCAGTTGTATAGTCTCAATACATAAGTCACCAAGCTGGGTAAGCGCTGCATGTTTTGAAACAGCTAAGTTTCTGTTTAATTGAATATCGTTTTCGTTCTTGCCGGGGATCTTTATTTCACCAGACTTCTCGAGGACGTCAATGAATTGATATGCGTTAAGAACATAGATTAGCTGATTAAGTTGATACCGGACTCCGTTCAAAAGCCATTTATAATATGCCTCGGGCGTAGAGGCAAGCAATAAAAGTCCATTTTCCTGCTTTGGTTCTATATTCAAATCAAAGCTATATAGAGGAATGATGAATTCCTTGAAATCAATCCAGGCGCTGATTTTTTCAAGAAGTCCGGATACTGGACTCGTTTTCGTAAATTTTGCATCATCACATCCTGGAGGAAGTGATTTTATAAAATAGGGAATAAAGTCATCCACGTTTCTTAAGCCATTTTCCTTACAAGATTCATTCCTTAGTACCAGTTCTATAAAGAAACTGTAAACACTGGCGAGATGATTGAGCTTGCGTTGGTCACTATTTTGAAATCGGTTGATTTCCAGCCAAATGATGCAATGACTTAGAGTTTCTGCAAGAGGCAGCTGCAAAACAGGTTGTAGTTCTGACTGAATTGCCTGCCATTGCTGTGTTTCCACTTCATAAAGTTTTCCCCAGATTTTCTGATGTATCTGAAATTCTGCATCTAATGAAATCGTTAACAGATTGTCAATCCTGTCTGGTTGTAGGAACACCTGATTTACCCGAATAGCTTTGACAAATAGGGCGGGGAACTCTTTGGCAAGTCTTATTTCCAAAGGCTGAACCGCCTTTTTGTACCGGGAAAAATAAAGGTGAAGTAAATGGTCTGCAGTATCAGATGTGAAAATGGAAAGGAAAATCTTCTCATCACTTAGAAAGTCATTCCAAAAGAAACTGGAAGAACGACTGTCCGTAAACCAATTGGTTTTTGAGCCTTCTTCTCTTTGTGCGTAAGAAACAAAAGAAGTTGCACTTCCAGTTTCCCAAAGTGTTTGAAAAGCCAGAAGGTGCCTGCCTTTGTCGAATTCTGCTTTTGCAGCAGCGTTTGTTTTTTGAATTTCAGTCATAGCCAAATTGTATTGATTATCGCAAGCGATGTTTGTCTATGACGATGCAAATATAGATGCTTTTTCTAAAGAGAAAAGTAGTTATATTAAAAAGTAGTCAAAGTATAACAGGATGGCTAAACGTCTTCAGGTATACTCGCAGATGTATGTCGAAGTATGCTATAAACTCCCAGCTAAAAGCTATTCAATACTCCCGCAGATTGCGCAGATTTTCCGCAGATGTTTATAGTGGAAATACGAAGTCAGCTATAAGCTCTCAGCTTTAATACTCCCGCAGATGTCGCAGATTTCCCGCGGATGTTTATAGTGGAGATACGAAGTAAGCTATAGGCTATCAGCTCAAAGCTTTTAATACTCCCGCAGATTGCGCAGATTTTCCGCAGATGTTTATAGTGGAAACAGAGAGTTAGCTATAAGCTCTCTGCTCAACGCTTTTTAATACTCCCGCAGATTGCGCAGATTTCCCGCAGATGTTTATAGTGGAGATACGAAGTAAGCTATAGGCTATCAGCTCAAAGCTTTTAATGCTCCCGCAGATGTCGCAGATTTCCCGCGGATGTTTGTCGAAGTATGCTTTAAGCTATCAGCTAATAGCTTTTTCTAATCCCAGCAAAAATCGAACGGACGGCGGAAGGAAAGGAAGCGAGACTTGTAATAGCTCAGGCTCATGAAATTGTGATCGATGGTAATGCCTTTGCCGTTGGTGGCGTGGATAATGTCGAACTGGTCGCCGTTAACGCCGATCACCAGGGCTACGTGGCCGATGGTAGAACTCTTGCGGCCTTTGAAGAAGGCAAAATCGCCGATCTGTACACAGCCTTTGTCTACTTTCTGCCCGAAGGTATACAGCTCGCGGCTGGAGGGCGAAATGGTATAGCCGAACTCCTTGAACAGGAAATACATAAAGCCCGAACAGTCGAAGCCTTTGGCCGTTTTGCCGCCGTATACATAAGGCGTGCCGATATACTTACGCGCCATGCTGATCATCTCGTTGGTGAGCGAGAAGTAGGTATCCGGGTGCAGGGTGATGCTTTTAGTGCTCTGTGCATTGCCTTGCAGCGAAAATTCGGTGACAGCCAGGGTGAGGAGTATGGATATAACGGCCTTTTTCATTGCATTGCAAATAAAAGACCTTCTGCTTTTTATCTGAAAAATGCGGCTGTTATTTTTTTGTTATTCGAACGGAACAGCTATTCCAGTGGTATTTTGTACTGTATTGAAAACCTGTTTTTTGTGTGCAGAAGCCTGGCCCCGGCCCTTTGTTAAACCTGTGTTTTTTGCACCTGCCGCGGAACCTTTTTGTTATACTTGTAATATGAAGCGAACAACAATCGTACTTGCACTCCTGTGCATGGCCGCAGGCCTGTACGCCCAACCCTATATGAACCGCAGCCGCAGCTCGGCCGAGATCTACCTGATGCTTAAAAAACTCTCCGTGTGCGGCAATGTGCTGTATGTAGCCGCGCATCCCGACGATGAAAATACCCGCATGCTTACCTATTTTGCCCGGGAAAAGTCGCTGGAGACCTCCTACCTCTCGCTTACCCGCGGCGACGGCGGACAAAACCTCATCGGTACCGAACAGAGCGAGGAGCTGGGCATCATCCGCACGCAGGAACTGCTGGCCGCCCGCAATATCGACGGGGCTAAGCAGTATTTTACAAGGGCCCTGGACTTCGGGTTCAGTAAAAATCCGCAGGAAACCTTTGGCATCTGGGACCGCAATACCCTGCTGGGCGATGTAGTGTTTATGGTCCGTTACCTGAAGCCCGATGTGATCGTAACCCGTTTCTCGCCGGTGCCAGGCCCTACACACGGCCATCATACGGCTTCGGCACAGCTGGCCCTGGAGGCATTTTCCGCAGCGGTCGATCCCAAACGTTACCCCGAACAGCTTACGTATGTGCAGCCACACCAGGTAAAACGCATTTACTGGAATACCAGCTGGTTCTTCTTCGGAAATAAAGATTACGACAAAACCGGTCTGCTGAGTGTGGACATCGGTAAATACAACCCGCAATTAGGCGTGTGGTATGGCGAAATGGCCGCTGAAAGCCGTTCCATGCACCGTTCCCAGGGCTTTGGTTCTGCGCGTCAGCGGGGTTCGGAGATCGAATACCTGAAATACCTGGGCGGAGATAGCGCCGCCACAGACCTTTTCGAAGGCATTGACCTCAGCTGGAACCGCGTACCCGGTGCTAAAGGCATCGATAAAAGCATCGCGGCCATTCTTTCGGCCTATTCTTTTGATAAACCTTACCAGAGCGTGCCGGCACTCGTAGCGCTGCGCCGTAAGATCAAGGCTCTGCCCGAAAGCAGCTGGAAAACGCAGAAACTGGCCGAACTGGACGAGATCATCCTGCAATGCTCCGGTATTTTTGCCGAAGCCCTGCTGCGTAAATATGAATTTGCCGCCAACGAAGATCCCGTTGTGCAGCTGGAAGTGCTCAGCAGTTCGCCCCAGGCCGTTCGTTTTGAGATACAGAAAGACGGAAAAAGCAGTTCACAGCCTGTAAAACAGGGCGAGATCGTTAGCGATTCCCTTGAGTACAAGGCTTCCGGACTGGTAAGTACACCGTACTGGTTGCGCAATGGCATCGAAAACGGCTTTTTTGTGTACCCCGAACCCTTTAAGGTATTGCCTTACCCGGTAGATCAGCCCTATTCCGTTCCCGTTACGTTCTGGGTGGAAGGGGAGCCGATCGTACGTAACATTCCGCTTATTTACAAAAAGACACAGCCCGATATCGGCGAAACCTACCGTTACCCGGTGTTTATGGCCGATATGGTATTGAATGCGAATAAACCCGTGGTGTTTTCTACCACGAACCAGGTAACCTTTCACGTAACATTCTCTGCCAACAGAGACATATCGGGTATGAGCCTGCGCGTAAAGAACAGTAAAACCGGTGAGGAAGTATTCCGCCGCGAGATTCAGCCTATGAAAAAAGGCGGCATGAACGACCGCGAAATACGTTTTACCGATAATGCCGCCGCCGCCAACCGCAACAGCTACCGGGTAGAGATCTGGGAAGGCGAACGCCAGATCGCGTTCACCACCCGCCGTATCGAATACCCGCATATACCGGCCCAGACCATACAAAATGTGCTGGAAGTACCGGTCTGCATCGTAAAGAATGTGCCGCAGCCTACCAAGCGCATTGGCTACATCGAAGGTGCCGGCGACAAACTTCCCGACGCCCTGCTGCAGTTAGCCTATAAGCTGGAATATATTAAAAGTGAAGATTTTACGGAAGGAAAACTGCAGCGCTACGACGTGATCATCTGTGGTATACGCGCCTACAATACCCGCAACGAGCTGGTAAAATACCAGCCCCTGCTCATGGACTATGTGAAGAACGGCGGACGCCTCATCGTGCAGTACAATACCACGGCCTCCCTGCTCACGAAAGAGATCGGACCGTATAAAATGGACATCTCGCGCGACCGTGTAACCGATGAAAATGCGGCCGTTGAAATACTGCAGCCCGCGCACCCGCTTATGAAAGGCATTACACAGGCCGATTTCAGCGACTGGGTGCAGGAACGCGGACTCTATTACCCCGGCAACGTGGCAGCGGAATATACGCCCCTGCTGCGGATGGCCGATCCTGGCGAGAAACCGTCGGACAATGCCCTGCTCTATGCTACCTATGGCCGGGGAGACTTTATCTATACCGGGCTTTCGTTCTTTCGCCAGGTACCTGCCGGTCATGCCGGAGCTATGCGTCTTTTCCTGAACTTTATTGAAGCGCCCCGATATGAAAAAAATTAACTGGCCCCGGATATACGTAGCCCTGGTGTTGTGGCTCCTGCTGCTGATGGTCCTTCTATGGGGAGTGGAGGCCCGCTTTAGCTGATATGAGACCTATCGACTGGATCATTTTACTTTCCACACAGGCCTTTATCATTGTCTACGGACTCTGGAGAGCCCGCAAAAAGAGTTCGGGCAGTGCGTACTATGACGGCGGCGGACTCAACTGGTTTACCGTGGGTATTTCGGTTATGGCCACCCAGGCCAGCGCCATCACCTTTTTATCGGCACCGGGCAAGGCTTTTGACGATGGACTGCGTTTTGTGCAGTATTACTTCGGGCTGCCCCTGGCTATTATCGTAGTGAGCGCCGTGGCCATCGCCATCTATAAACGCCAGAATGCCCGTACCGCCTACGAAATACTGGAAAGTCGCTATAATGTGTACGTGCGCCTGCTGGCTGCTTCGCTGTTCCTGGTACAGCGCGGACTGGCCGCCGGTTTCACCATCTTTGCGCCGGCCCTGGTGCTGAGCGCCGTACTCGGTTGGGACATCAGTCTTACCGTAGTGTTTACCGGAGCCATTGTGGTGTTTTACACACTTACGGGCGGTGCCAAAGCCGTAGCCGAAACGCAGAAGACCCAAATGTTCGTGATCTTCGCCGGTATGATCTTTGCCGCCGTGCTCATGATGCAGAAAATTCCGCTGTCCTTCACAGATACGCTGCACGTGGCCGGTGCTACGGGCAAACTCAATGCCATCGACACCAGCTTTTCACTCAAGGGCGAATACAATATCTGGTCAGGCCTTATCGGGGGCTTTTTCCTGGCCCTGTCGTACTTCGGTACCGACCAGTCGCAGGTGGGTCGTTACCTTTCCGGCGCTTCGGAAACGCAGAGCCGCCTGGGCATGATCTTTAACGGTTTTATGAAGATACCGATGCAGTTCGGCATCCTGCTCATTGGGGTACTGCTGTACGTGTATTACGTGTTCTTTCCCGCACCACTGTCCTTCAACAAGGCTATGGACGAAAAAGTGCCGGACGCAAAACGTACAGAACTCATCGCCGAACAGCAGGACATCCGCGGCCGTCAGGAGAAAGCCGCCGTACAGTACCTGGATGCGGTGAAAGGCGCCAATGAGTCGCGTAAGGAAGCACTGTCCGCGGAACTGCGCGGCCTGCATGCCGAACAGAACGCCCTGCGTAAAAAAACGGGCGAAGTGATCCGCGAAGCACACAAAGGCGCCGATACCAATGATACCAATTACGTATTCTTCTTTTTTGTATACCAGGTGTTGCCGGCGGGCATGCTGGGCCTCATCATTTCGGTGATCATTTCGGCCAGTATGTCCAGCACCAGTTCCGAACTGAATGCCCTGGCCACCACTACGGCTTTCGACTTTTACAAACGCCTTTCCGGCAAAACGCTGAGCGAAGATTTTGTGGTACGCTTCACCAAGTGGGCCACCTTAGGCTGGGGCGTGCTGGCTACCATCTTTGCGCTGTTTGCCAATCGCCTGGGCACGCTCATCGAAGCGGTGAACTACATGGGTAGTATTTTCTACGGTACCATCCTGGGTATTTTCCTCTGCGCCTTCTTCCTGAAGCGTACGCGGGCCTGGCAGGTACTTACGGCCGCGGCCGTAACGCAGGTAACCGTGATCCTGATCGACATATTTACCGATGTACACTTTCTCTGGTTCAACGCCATCGGCGGTATTATGCTGCCTCTGCTGGCCCTGGGACTTAGCCTCACCGATCTGCTGACAGGGCGGGAAGAACAGCGGATGAACGAATAAAAGCCCGGAACACGACTAAAACCGATTCAGTATGAAAACTACGTGTATAAGTTTTTGCATCCTTCTTATAGCAGCTTGCGGGCAGAGTCAGAAGCCGGGATCTGATACGCAGGACCTGAAACTCTTCCAGGATAGCCAGGGACGATATGGGTTAAAAGATAACAGCGGAAAGGTTGTTTTACAGGCGGAAGACCCCTGGGGAAATGGTTCATTAGGTGAGTATTACGAAGGCCTGGCCGAATTAAGTATTAATGGAAAATCCGGCTTTGTAGATACCAGCGGGAAAGTGGTGATTCCCCTGAAATTCAGTTCAGCCGGCCGGTTTCAGGACGGCCTTGCGTTAGCGAGACTGAACGGAAAGAGAGGGTATATCGATAGAACCGGCAAATGGGTGATAGAACCTGTTTATGGTTTTACCAGTGGTTTTTCGGAAGACCTTGCCCGTGTGGCGATCGATGACAAATGGGGCTTTATTGATAAAACGGGAAAAGTAGTGATAGAACTCAGCTACGATTTTGCCGGGGATTTTTCGGAAGGACTGGCATTGGTTAAATCGGGCGATACCTACGGATATATAGATAAAGCCGGCAACCTGGTCAGCCCCTGGGAAACGTATGACGAGGCAGAGGCTTTTTCAGATGGAATGGCCCTTGTGAGACGCGATGGCAAGAGTGGCTATATTGACAGAACGGGCAAGATGGTTGTGGAACCACTTTATGATTTTGCCGGGGCTTTTACGGAAGGCCTGGCCGCGGTGGAATTAAACGGAAGATCGGGCTTTATTGATAAAACGGGCAGGGTGGTAATTCCCCTGAGGTA
Organism: Flavobacteriales bacterium; assembly: GCA_052437175.1. Taxonomy (GTDB): domain Bacteria; phylum Bacteroidota; class Bacteroidia; order CAIKAF01; family CAIKAF01; genus JACVCJ01. Next base: position 453,820 of record JBQVOK010000002.1, on the reverse strand, counting down.
TGAAGATGCCGGCAGCTTTTATAAAGGAAAAGCTACTGTTTCGCTGGAGGACAAATGGGGAATGATAGACCTGGCAGGTACTGAACTGCTTCCCCTGAAATATGAAGATGTGGGTTCTTTTTCAGAAGGCCTAATCGCCGTGAAACAGGATGGCAAATGGGGCTATGTGGACGAAAAGGGAGAGGAAAAAATACCTTTTCAGTATGATTTTGCAGATGATTTTTCGGAGGGCATGGCCGCGGTAAAACGCAATGAAAAATACGGGTATATTAATTCGTCCGGCAAGTTTCTGATCCCTTTTACATACGTGCATGGTGGCCCTTTCAAAAAGGGAAGGGCGCGCGTTACGCTGGGAAAGAGAACGTTTTATATAGACCGGAGCGGAAGGGAACGGAACGCGGAATAATTATGGATAGACAATTGGATAAGCCTTGAGGATTTCGTTTGAATTTTAGCGTTCATCCAAAAGAAATAAAAGACTAAATGTTAGACCGGGAATTTCGTGATTTTTTAGAATGTGCAATCTGTAAAGCGTTTGAACATTCGGATGATGATAAGATCAAAGGCTTTTGGTGTGACGGTATTTTATTAAGTGAACCCGACAGTGCTTATTCTTTAAAATCTGTAAACGACACAAGACAGGTTAGACTGAAAGCTTTTATAGGCAGGGACGGACAAACGGAATACGAACTGACCTTAAAATTTGGAAACAAAGCATTAAGCAGGTTCGCAAGAAATTTAGATATTGGCGTGTGTGTGTCTGATGCGGATGATCCCAGCTGGTTTGACATCGATACAAAGCGGTATAAAATGGAGATACAACTTTTTTGAATGGTGAATGCTGGTTGGGGCAGCCCGAGATTGCCATGAGTATTGTTTGTGTAGAGGAGTAATTGTTCTTTATTTAACTTAATCATTTGATTTGAGTAAAATAAAGTTATGAGCCAGTGACGGCCTTGCAATTGGTTCTTAGTCAATAAAATATTAGTATTCTCTTTCAGGAAGCATCAGTTTGAATTGTATCGTAACCGTTTAATTTGATTTTAAGTACTCGTAGCGTTTTAATTTACAATATTGTATATATTTGTGCATTATTGATTAATTATAAAGCAAAAGTATGGAACATATCATTGCAATTGCACTTGGTGTCCTTTCATCATTAATTGCTTATATATTGACAAAAAAATTTGAAAGCAGAACTTCTGAGAATGTAGGTGAGTTTAAATCTTGGCCCTTTTATCTTGGTTTTGTATGTATTGCAAGTAGCGTATTTGCTTTAATAGGTTTGTTTTTATCCATAACATCTCTTTGGCTGAATGGAAAGAGGCTCAGTGGTGCAAAAACAATAGCTTATGCCATATCTTTTTTTCTATCAATTTTTGCACTAATAATTTCAAGTGTCTCTTTGGGAATCGATGGGTACACTAATGTATACATGCCATACAAGGACAATCAAACAGAGTTTAACTCTTTTGAAAATGATCTACCCATACTAAGGGTGAATAATGTAACTCAGACACCACGTGATTTATCTTTCTCGTCGCCAGAATATTGGGGTTTGTTGAGAACGGCAAGATTGAATGATACTTTAGCTTTTGGAATATATTATCATAATACAAGCCCCAGTATTTCTAGAAATGTTCATTTGCGATTAGGTTATGGAAGGATAGGCAATATTTTGATCTGTAGTGCGGCTCTGAGTGAAAGATTTTCTAACAATGTGTATTTGGGTAGCTGTGTTGTATTGTTAGAAGATAACGCCGATAATGTTCCAGTGCGATTAGATTTTGTTGGCACATATTGGTATCCGGAACAAAAAAGTCAGCTTAGAATGTTGCCCTTTGGTCAGACTGGTGAAGAGGTAATGTCATTAAATGGTTTAGTATTAGGCCCAATTGGGCCTGGGTGGGAAAATCAAGGGAGTATTAGTGTAAGAGCAGTATTGCGCCATAATTGATAATATTCTGCTGGTATCGGATCTCTCTAATACAGCTTCTAAGGAATTCTCGTATTTAAAATGGCGCGACTTCATTTACCCCACAAAAAAACCCCTACAAGTAGGGGTCAAGAGGGAATATAGAGAGGGCTTAAAGCCCTACAAAGTTGCGCATTTCTATGGAATACACAAGAAGGTTTTATGAACATTGCGTATACGCAAAGGTACAGCAGCTTGTGAAGTAAGGTTGCGTAACCTGCTGAAATTCAGCTATAGCTCGTCGTCGTGCATGGGCCTTTGTGACGGGGAATTACCATTCAAAGAAACGGCGTGCGAACCAGAAACCGAGGAAAGGCAGGATCAGTGGTGCCGGTGCCAGCAGGATCAGCGAAGGCACGTTGAACAGGGCGATGTACAGCGCAATGATCAGGAAAACAATAAGCCAGCGGCGGTTCTTCTGTTTCTTCAGGTCGATGCCTTTCCAGGTGTAGGCCAGCAGGATACCGCTGGAAAGTACGAACAGGATCACGCCCAGCAGGATCAGCGGGAAATAGGAATCGGTAGTGCGGTGGTTGATCAGCGGCGTGAAAATAGCGCTGATCACGGTTACATACAGCAGGGCGATGCCGATGCCTAAATAAAGTCTGTTCTGGTCACTCATCGGTACGGAAAATAAATGAAACCGCCCCCGTCGTCGCCGATGGCCAGTACGCAGGCATGTGTTCTGGGACTTTTGTAGGATGCCACGAACATTTTGGCTTTTTCGGCCTCGATGATGCGGGCTTTGATCAGGTCTTCGGCTGTGCTGGCCGTAATAAAGTAGCCGTCCAGGTCGTCTTCGGTAAAACGGTCCGAAATATTCTCCCCCAGGGCCACCGGTTGCCGGCTCAGGATAAACACGGGAAAATTGGAAATATTATCGTCGAGTATAGCTGCAGCGCAACTTTGTAGTTCGCTCCAGGTACGCTGAAGAACCGCTTCAGCCTGCTCTGTCCAGGTACTGTTTTCTTGCACGGCGCAAAGGTAATACTAATTCCATATCTCCGGATACGAAAAAACGGCAAAGTTGCCCTTGCCGTTCCTTATATGCAAACGTAGTAGTAAGTCGTTTATTCGCCCTTGATAAGCTTCATCAGCTCGTCGAGTCTCGGTTCTATGATGATCTCCGTGCGGCGGTTCTTGGCGCGGCCTTCCTTGGTCTCATTGGTGCCTACGGGAATAAATTCGCCGCGACCGGCCGGGGTAATACGCTTGGGATCGATGTTGCGGTTCTCTAACAGGATCTTGGTCACCGAAGCGGCACGCAGCACGCTCAGCTCCCAGTTGTCCTTAATGGAGCCGCTGCCGCTCAGGGGCACGTTATCGGTATGGCCTTCCACCACCACCTGCAGGCTGGGGTCCGATTCCAGTACCTTACCCAGTTCGGCCAGGGCCATCTGTCCGTCGCGGTTCACTTCGGTCTTACCGCTGGCAAACAGCAGTTTTTCATCCATGGATACATATACACGGCCATCTTTTTCGTATACGTTCAGGCCTTTGTCGGTATAGCCTTTCAGGGCTTTCAGCAGCTTATCGCGCAGTTGGGTAACGGCATCGCGCTGGGCCTGTAAGATATCTTCCAGTTCTTTCACCCGTTTTTCGCGCAGGCGCAGGTCGTCTTCCAGCTGGCGCAGGCGGTTCTCTTTATCGTTCAGTTCCTGCAGCAGTTTCTGGGCTTCAGATTTATTGCTTTTCAGCTTGCCTTCGTAGGCTTTCTGCAGTTCGTCGCATTCCTGTTTCAGGCGGTCGTATTCGCCCTGCAGTTCGATCAGGTCGTTCTTAAAACGTACACGGTCGCGGTCGTATTCCTGGGCGGCCGTCAGCAGGGAATCGTTCATGCTGCGGGCGCGGGCCAGGGCTTTTTCGGCCTTTTCCTTTTCTTCAAAAAACAGATCGCGTTGCTTGGTCATCTCGGCCATTTTCTTCTTACTTACGCAGGAACCCAGCGAAAGCAGGGACAATATGCCCAGGCCTAACAGTAATCTTCTCATAATTCGTCCTGATATTTTCTACAAAAAAACAGCATCCCGGCATATAAAAACGCCGGGTAAGGGGCATTTTATGCACGATAAAAAGTTAATAGTCTGATTGTATTTTGGTTACATCAAGGCTGCTGTGTTCGCAGGTATATCTCCCTGCATTGCCGGGCGGCTTCCACATCGTGCACGCGCAGTATCTGTGCGCCCTTTTGCAGGCAGACAATATGCAGGGCCGTGGTGGCGGGCAGACTTTCCGCAGCCGTGGTGCCGGCCGTTTCAAAGACCATCCGCTTGCGCGATACGCCGGCCAGTACCGGGTAACCCAGGCTTTGCAGCAGGGGCATTTCGTGCAGCAGGCGGTAACTTTCAGCGGCCGATTTCGAGAAGCCGAACCCCGGGTCCAGAATCAGATCCTGTACGCCGGCAGCTTTGGCCTTTTCGGCCTGTGTGCTCAGGTACAGCATCACTTCTCCGGTAATGTGCCCTTTTACACGCGCGCTGTGCATGGTATCAAAATCGCCTTCCAGGTGCATTAAAACCAGGGGAGCGCGGTATTGTGCGGCCAGGGCAAACATTTCGCTGTGCCATTGTCCGCCCGAAATATCGTTAATGATCCCGGCGCCCAGCCGTAGGGCCTTGTCTGCAATTTCCGGCCGGAAAGTATCCACAGATATAGGCAGTTCGGGGAATGCCTCATGCAGGATCTCCACGGCGGGCAGCAGGCGTTCCGCTTCTTCCGCAGCGCTTACGGGTTCGGCCTTCGGACGGGTGGAAACGGCTCCCAGGTCTATGATCGCAGCTCCTTCCGAGATCATACGGCGGGCCTGCTCAACCAGGTCCTGGTGTTGTACGCGGCTGCCGGCGAAAAAGCTGTCGGGTGTCAGGTTCAGAATACCCATGATGGCCGGTTTTTCCAGCGTAAAAAGTTCGCCCCGGATGTTGAGTGAATGCATAAACCAAAGATAATACCTGCCCCGCAGATTGCCAATGAAATATTCTGCTTTGCAGATCGCCGCAATTGTTGTTTTTTTGTGTAGCCTTAGCGGCATTCATTTATTCAGCTTACATGGAACACACACTGCAGCAATACGACAAGGTACTGGCGGAATGTACTTCGGTCTTCGTTAAGAAAATGAAGGATTACGGGCCTTCCTGGCGTATTTTTCGCGTAGGTTCCCTGGCCGACCAGATCTTTATCAAGGCCAACCGCATCCGTACCCTGCAGGAAGTGAAAGAAAGCCGTGTGGGCGAAGATACCCGCGGCGAATGGGTGGGTATTGTGAATTACAGCATCATTGCCCTGATACAGATCGAACTGGGTTATTCTGCGCAGCCCGATATTTCCGGCGAAGCCGCCGCTGAACTGTATACGAAATACGCCGCCGAAGCCCGCGACCTGATGACCCGCAAGAACCACGACTACGGTGAGGCCTGGCGCGATATGCGCATCGCTTCCTTTACCGACCTTATCCTGGTAAAACTGGCCCGCATCCGCCAGATCGGCGATAACGACGGACAAACCATCGCTTCCGAAGGCATCGACGCCAATTTTTACGACATCATTAATTATGCCCTCTTTGCCCTCATAAAACTGGATGAAGGAGTTTGAGGGTAATATGGGATTGCGTGCCAGGCTGGTGTATACGCTCTTTGTAGCCGTAGCCTCCCTGCCGTTCTTTTTCTGGTATGCCCTTTCGGACCTGCTGGCTTTTGTATTGCGCGTAGTGGTAAAGTACCGCCGCAACGTGATCTATGAGAACCTGCGTGGCTCCTTCCCGGAGAAAAGTCCCGAAGAGCTGCGCCGCCTGCAGAAGCAGTTCTACCGCAACTTTTGCGATACCCTGGTGGAAAGTGTGAAACTGGCCGGTATATCCAAAAAGAATTTCGAAAAACGGATACACTGCACCAATCCGGAAGTGTTTGAGGCCCTGAAAGCACAAAACCGCAGTGTATTGGCTATGGAAGGCCATTTTGCCAACTGGGAATGGCCGGGAATTCACATCTGCTGCGATTACAGCTTTTTTAACCTGGTTATCTTTCAGCCCTTTAACAATAAAGTGTTCGGGCGCGTACTGTATGAACTGCGCTACAAACTGCCTACCCGCCGCAGCGGATGGCTTACGCCCGCCAAAGATACGGTGCGCAATATGATGCGTGCCCCGCAGCCTAACCGTACGGTGATGTTAGCCGATCAGTCGCCGGGCCGCACCGCTTTTGTGCGCGTGCCTTTCCTGAACCGCGATACGGCTTTCTGGAACGGTCCGGCCCGGATCTCGCAGAAACTGAAACTGGCCCTGGTATTTGTAAAGCCCCGCCGCCTGAAGCGCGGTTATTTTGAATACAGCCTGGAACTGCTTTGTGAAGATGCCTCGCAATGGACCGAGCAACAGCTCACCGCCGCCTATGCGAACGCGCTGGAGCGCGCCATCCGTGAGTCGCCGGCCGAATGGCTGTGGAGCCATAAACGCTGGAAATTCTGAGCGCAGAAATATCCCCGCCGATACCTCAACTTTAGGTTTAAAGAATATCTTTGCACCTCATGTACAAAACTCGCACAGATACCGCCGTGGTCGTCCTCAGTTACAACGGACGCAAGTATCATGAAGAGTTTTTTCCGCTGCTGGTGGCCGAAAGTGAAGGCCTGTACGACGTAGTGCTGATCGATAACGCCAGCACCGATGATACCCGCAGCTATGTGGAACAGCATTTTCCTTCTGTAAAGGTCATTCATCTTCCTGTGAACAAAGGTTTTACGGGTGGATATGCGGCCGGCATCGAACAGATCGACGCGCCTTACCTGGTGCTGCTCAGCGCCGATTTTGAAGTGTCGCCGGGCTGGTTCCAACCCATGCACCGCTTTATGCAGGAACGCCCGGACGTGGCCGTGGTGCAGCCCAAGATCCTGTACCAGCGCGAAAAACACATGTTCGAATACGCCGGTGCCGCCGGTGGATTTATGGACGGACTGGGCTATCCCTTTTGCCGCGGACGTATCTTTTTTACCCTTGAAGAGGACAAACAGCAGTACCAGGAACCCATGGAGTGTTTCTGGGCCTCGGGCGGCTGCTTTTTTATACGTACAGAACTGTTCCGCGCCTTTCAGGGCCTGGAGCCCGATTTCTTTGCCCACATGGAAGAGATCGACCTCTGCTGGCGCCTCAAGAATGCCGGGCATAAAGTGTATTGCATACCGCAGTCGCAGGTGTACCACGTGGGCGGCAGCGTTATCTCGTACGGAAGTCCGCAGAAAGCCTACCTGAATTTCCGCAACGGTTTGTTTATGCTCATTAAGAATTATGCTACGGGCGAACTGCTCTGGAAACTGCCGGTGCGTTTACTGTTAGATGTGGTAGCGGCCTGGAAGGGACTGCTCAGCGGCAATACGGGCGAATTCATGGCCATTCTGCGCGCCCATCTGCATTTTATGAAAGGACTCCCGCTCTTCCTGAAAAAACGCCGGGCCGCCAAAGCACAGCGCAGTACGCCCAACCGTACAGGCATTTACAAGCGTAGCATCGTGTGGGATTATTTCATCCGCGGGCGCCGTACCTTCGATCAGCTGGATACCACGCGTTTCCGCTAAAAAATAAACCCCGGAAGTTCTTCCCGGGGCCTTTTCAATGATGTATATATGTTTTAGCCGATGGCTTTTTCTTTCTCTTTGCTTTCGGCGTAGGCAACCAGTCCGTAGCGCAGGCATTCCACGGCAGCCTGCAGATCGTCCTTGTTCAGTACATAGGCGATACGCACCTGGTTAAGGCCGATGCCCGGGGTGGAGTAGAAGCCGGCCGCAGGGGCCATCATTACGGTGGCGCCGCTGTGTGAGAATTCGCTCAGCATCCAGATGCAGAATTCCTCGGCATTCTCAACCGGCAGCTGCACCATGGCATAAAAAGCTCCGCCCGGGTTCGGACAGATCACGCCCGGGATGCTGTTCAGCGCTTCTACGGCAAAATTGCGGCGGGCGGTGTATTCTTCCACCACAGCGTCAAAGTATGACTGAGGTGCTTTCAGGGCGGCCTCGCTCACGATCTGGCCCAGGGAGGGCGGACTCAGGCGGGCCTGCGCAAACTTGAGTATGGTGTTATATACTTCTTTGTTTTTGGTGGCAAAACAGCCGATACGTACGCCACAGAGGCTGTAACGCTTGGATACGCTGTCTACCATAATGGTGTGCTGTGCCATTTCGGGGAATTCCATTACAGAGATGTGCTTACGTCCGTCGTAACAGAACTCGCGGTATACCTCGTCGGAGAACAGCCACAGATCGTGCTCACGTACGAGCTTGCTCAGCGTCTCCAGCTCTTCGCGCGTATACAGGTAACCCGTGGGATTGCCCGGGTTGCAGATAAGTATGGCGCGGGTGCGCGGAGTGATACGTTTTTCGAACTCGGCGATCGGCGGCAGGGCAAAGCCTGTTTCGATGCTGCTGGGTACGGGTACGATATTCGCTCCGGCACTCATGGCAAAAGCGATGTAATTGGCGTAGAACGGCTCCGGCACAATGATCTCATCGCCCGGTTCCAGGCAGGCCATAAAGCCGAACATCAGCGCTTCGGAACCGCCGGTGGTTACAATGATCTCGTCTTTGCTCACCGGAATGTTCAGTGCGTTGTAAGCGGCGGCCAGACCAGCGCGGTAACTTTCAAAACCGGCGGAATGACTGTATTCTACCAGGGGCTGGTTAAAAGTATGCAGGGCTTCCAGGGCTTCTTTCGGACTTTCGATATCGGGCTGACCGATATTCAGGTGGTACACATGTACCCCTCTCTGCTTGGCTGCTTCGGCATAGGGAACCAGTTTACGGATGGGAGAGGCCGGCATGTTCTGCCCTTTTTTGGATATTGACGGCATAGATCAGAAGTTGTTTCTACCGGCAAATGTACGCTAAAGCCTGCAAAAACAAAAACCGCAACGCGATGGCGCCACGGTCTGGTACTAAACATAAGAAAGCTCTATCAGTGTGCGGCGGGTACGCTGCCGCCGGCCGGTTGTGCAGGCGTAACACCGTCAGCGGGTGCCGCGGCCTTTACATTACCTTTTACCTGTATCTTGTGCAGGTTACTGCCTTCGGGTTCGTTGGTGGTAATGGTCACTGAACGGTCGATGGGGCCGGAACGTTTGGTGTCGTACTTAATTTTGATAACCCCTTCCCGGCCGGGCATAATGGGTTCTTTGGGATACTCGGGAATGGTACACCCGCAGGAGCCTTTGGCGTGGGTGATCATGAGCGGTTGTTTGCCGTCGTTGCGGAATGTCCAGCTACGTTCGCCGTTGCCGGCATATTCTACCTCGCCGTAATCCACCACATCGGTGGTGTAGCTGAGTTTGGGTCCCAGGGTGGTCTGCGCATCTGCGCTGCGTAGCGTACCGAATGTAGCTGCAGCGATAAAACCTAAAAGAAGTGCGATATTTCTCATACGAACTGAATTTTTCTGTACATTAATGTATATACTCAAATATACGCAATCTCTTTGTGGTAAAGGATTTGATAACAGTATATTAACCGCTGGAATGTGGAGCGCAGAAACGTATAAAAACTAAAAACCCGCACTGGTGGGTGCGGGCTTTTACTTACTTAAAAATCCTATTAGTTTCCAACCGGAGCGCCGCCCTGTTCTTTGGCAGGTACGCCGTTGTTCTCAGGAGCAGCTTTTACGTTTCCTTTTACCTGGATAACGTGTGTATTGCTTCCTTCCGGTTCATTGGTTGTAATGGTTACTGTTTTTGTGATCGGACCGGGACGTTTGGTATCGTATTTAATTTTGATGATACCTTCTTTACCGGGCATGATCGGTTCTTTCGGATACTCGGGAACGGTACATCCGCAAGAGCCTTTGGCACTTGTGATGGTGAGCGGTTGTTTACCTTCGTTCTTGAATTTCCATGCGCGTTCTCCGTTACCGGCATATTCTACTTCGCCATAACTCACTACATCGGTAGTGTAGGTAAGTTTAGGACCCAGAACAGCCTGAGCAGACGCATCTGTAGTAGCAGCAAAAACGCCGGCTACCATAAAACCTAAAAGAAGTGCGATTTTTTTCATACAGTGTTTAAAAATTATTTTTTCTACTTTCGTTTGCTTCACAAATATATAGAATCCCTTTACTACACCAAATTTGCTTAACAAGATATTAACCAGCAGGCTTCTATTGCCCGCCGGCCTTTGCTTCCCGCTCTTCGGTCATCTCTGCGAACCGGCGGGCCAGTTCTTCCAGGCGTTGTTTGCTCTTGTTAAAGATCATCTGGCCCCGGTCCATGCCCTTGCGCAGCAGCTTCTGCTCTTCTTCGGGCAGGGCGTGTATCTCTTTACATACATCGCTGCAGCAGCTGTCGTAACGGTCGCGGCACTGTGCACACTGTATAAATAAAAGATGACAGCCCTCGTTGGCGCAGTTGATGTGTGTATCGCAGGGGGCGCCACACTGGTGGCATTTGGAGATGATCTCTTCCGTAATGCGCTCGCCCAGGCGTCCGTCAAAAACAAAGTTCTTGCCTTTGAATTTCAGCGGCAGGCCCTGTTCCCGGGCTTTGTTCACATAATTGATGATGCCGCCTTCGATGTGGTATACATTTTCGAAGCCTTTGTGCAGGAAATAGGCACTGGCTTTTTCGCAGCGGATGCCGCCGGTACAATACATAATGATGTTCTTGTCCTTATGTTCCTGCATCATTTCCACGGCCATCGGCAGCTGTTCCCGGAAGGTATCTGAAGGTATCTCGATGGCATTCTCGAAATGGCCCACTTCGTATTCGTAATGGTTGCGCATATCGATCACGATGGTGTCTTCCTGTGCGGCCAGGGCATTGTATTCCGCCGCTCCCAGGTATTTGCCGCGTTTCATGATGTCGAACTCCGGGTCTTCGATGCCGTCGGCCACGATCTTGGCGCGTATCTTTACCTTCAGTACCCAGAAGCTTTTTCCGTCATCGTCAAGCGCAATGTTCAGGCGCAGCCCCTGCAGGAAGGGAAAGGAATCCAGGAACTCCCGCAAGGCAGGTACATGGGCTTCCGGGCAGCTGATCTGGGCATTGATGCCCTCGGCCGCCACGTATACACGGCCCATTACACCCAGTTTTTCGAAACCGGCATAAATGGCATCCCTGAATTGCTGCACATCCTGTATGTGTGCGTACTGATAAAATGAAATGGTGGAACGGACCTCTTCGGAACGAAGCATTTCCTCGCGCAGCTCTTTGGCGCTCCTGGTGTTATATAACGGCATATTTTTTAAGATTAGAGAGACTTACAAGGTTTCCTAACTCGTGGCAAAAATACGCATTTCTGAACGATTTTCCCAATTCCCGGCTCAGGAGAGCAGGTCGGGCATGTCCGGCAGGTCTTCGATCTTATATTTATTACGGAGCAGTACTTTCAGGAATTCGCGTTTAATGACCCATTCGGCCAGTTCACTGAAGGTATCGGCGGTTTTGAGCAGGCGGCGCAGGTCCTGTTCGGGAATGTCGATGCGGTACATCCATTGCATAAAGCCGGCGGAATCGCGCTGGAATTTCTTTTCGAGCCGTGTTTTTACATATTCCTGCAGGTCAGTGTAGGTCCAGCCTTCCGGCGCCCCGAAATCCCATTCGCTACCCAGGTCCTTGGCAAGCTGCTGCAGGGTTTGTTCGCGGAGAATGTCTGCCATTAGCGCAGCAGTGTTACACTGCCGTGTTTGGTGTCTTTTTTGCCGCTGGAAGAAACGGAATAGTCGATCACGACCACATATACGCCCGAAACGGCTTTGGCACCGGCGCTGGTATTCCCGTCCCAGCCTTCATACACGTCGAGGGACTCAAATACGAGTTCGCCCCAGCGGTTAAAGATCGACATGCGGAACTCCTTAATGCCGCTGGCCATAACCAGGAAACGGTCGTTCACGTTGTCGCCGTTGGGCGTAAATACGTTCGGCAGGAAGAAATTGAAGGGGTCCGTTATAGTGATGGTCTTGTGGGCATCGTCGGTACATCCGTTGGCATCGGTAACGGTAAGTGTAATGGTATAGGAGCCTTCGCCTTCGTAGATATTGGTCGGGTTCAGGTCTGTAGAACCTTTTCCGTCGCCGAAATCCCAGTCGTAGCTTACACCGCCTGTAGATGTGTTGTTAAATACGATCGTAGCCGGGCTCACCGTTTCGCCGCTGTAGTCAAAGGATGCGTCAGGGCCGCCGTATTGGATGCTGATGAATGCGGTATCGCTTCCGCAACCGTTGCTGGCAATTACGTAATAGTTACCCGCGGCACTTATCGTGATATCGGTACCGGTACTGCCATTGCTCCATGCATAGCTGGTGCCGCCGCTGCCGGTCAGCAGCAGGGTTTGTCCGTTGCACAGGGTGGTATTGCCATGGGGCGTAATGAGGGCCAGGGGAGCGTTGTTTTCGGTAACTACCACACTGGCTGTGGCAGAACCGCAGTTGTTGGTGGCCGTGGCGGTATAGGTACCCGGAGCATTAACCGTAAGGGCTGCATTGCCCGAACCGTCGCTCCAGCTGAAGGTGGTCGTATTGGTCGTGCTGGCGTTAAGCGTAAGGCTGCTGCCTGTGCAGTAGCTTTGTGCAATACCGCCCGCGATGGATACCGTCGGCAGCGGATCGGCCGTGATGGTAGCCGTAGCGGTAGCTGTTCCGCAGCCCGTAGTTGCGGTTGCGGTATAGGTGCCTGCGGCATTTACGGTAATGGGATTTCCCGTGGCGCCATTGCTCCAGGTAAGGTTGCCGCTGATGCCCGAAGCCGTAATGGTTGCCGTAGTGCCGGGGCAGATGCTCGCATTTACCGGGGAAACGCTCACAGCCGGGGCTGTCCCTGCCGTAATTACCTGTGTGGCCGTAACGGAACCGCAGCTGTTGGTGGCGGTTACGTCGTAACTGCCGGGTGCATTCACGGTAATGGAAGGCGTGGTGGGACCGGTACTCCATGCCAGGGTGCCGTTTACATTCGACGTATTCAGCGTGATCGTCTGCCCGGGGCAGATCTGCGTAGCGCTCGGGTTTATGGTCACCGAAGGCGGATTGCTGAGGGTGATCACCGAACTGGCGGTAGCCGTGCCGCAGCTGTTGGTAGCCGTAGCCGTATAGGTGCCGGCGGCGTTCACTGTAATGGATGTATTGCTGCTGCCGGTGCTCCAGGAGAGGGTACCGTTTACATTGCCGGCTGTAATGGTAAGGGTTTGCCCGGCACAGATGCTGCCGTTGGCGGGGGTAACGGTCACCGAAGGAGCCGTAGAGGCCGTAACGGTTACCGAAGCAGTATAGGTATAACAGGCATCCGTAGCGCCGGCCGTATAGGTGCCGGGACCGGTAATGGTGGTGCTGTTGCCGAGTACACCATTGCTCCAGGCGGGACCGAGGGTGTAGGTGCCCGGTGTGGCACTGAGCGTAATACTCTGGCCGGGGCAGATGCTCAGCGGTCCGGCAGGGGTAACCGCAAAAGGCTGCTGGGGCGTAAGGGTAATGGTTACCGTATCGCTTATGGTGTTGGGCGCACCGCCGCAGCTGGCATTGGCAGAAACGATGAGGTGCAGCGGAAAAGTTTCGCCGGCACCCAGCGTGTACGATGTATTCAGTGCATTGGGCGAAGAAAATGTGCCCATACCGCCGGTCCAGCCGATGAGGGTGGCGCCGCCGCTGATCACAGAACTGAGGTTTACTGTAGCTCCCGGACATACGGAATTGGCCGGCCCGGTAGCGGTAATGGTAGTGGGCGTAATAGGCGCCATACAGCCGTTGTTGTAGTAGCTGGCCATACCGTTCTGGGCAAATTTAACCCCGGCCCCGTCGCCGCCGAAAAGCTGGCCGCGGTCGTAGGTAACACTTTCTGTGCAGGCTCCGTAATTAATATCCAGGGTACGGGTGCCTGAGCCCTGGTTGGCAAAGTGACCCGTAGTAGTGGTGCTGTTCTGGTAAAGGATGTACATGGTGTCGGTAAGGCCCGCAAAAGAGTTCGATACCGGCGACATCATGTAGGAGGTTACCAGAATGGCCTTTTTGTTGGCAGGGATAATACCGCCCACAGGCTGAAGAAGATATCCGCAGGATTGGATCGTGGCATTAAGGGCCGCTGTAGTTGCGTTGGTAGTGGCATTCTGAACAAAACCGTTGTACGGGTTGTTGGGCCAGCTGATGTTCAGCGAGCTAATGGTGATCGGGTTGGGTCCTGTCAGTATCTGTACCATTTCATTCCGGCCTTCCTCTGACCCGGGGTCACAGGCGTCTACCAGGATGCTTTCCACCTCAAGACAGTTTGACGTGACCTGAGCCCGGCCTGTCGTTACAAGCAGTCCGAGAAATATGGTGCACAATACCCAAATTCGCATAAAAACTAAAATTTGGCGCAAAGGAACGTATACTTTTGTAAACAAATGTTAATTTAAGATTATTTTATGATAAATCCTTATTTTCAGATCGTTGTATATACGAAAATAGTTTAAGGAGAACCCAGGACAGCACAAAGAAAAACACCCCTGCAAGTACCGCAAAAACCACACTGCCCACCAGGTATTCCGTGCTGCCACGCACTAAAAATTCGCCGGGGTGCTCCCGGAAGTAATCCAGGGTTAAATTTTCTTCCCTTGCTCCCGGAATTACCCATTTGCCCGTTCGGACGCTTAACCATATAATAACAGGTACCATCGGTGCTACCGAAATATTGGATGAAAGCAGTACAATGGCCTTGTTCAGCTTCAGGAAATGAGCCAGGAAAGCCGCTACGATCATCTGCCAGCCCCAGATGGGCACTATGCCCATAAAAACGCCGAATCCTACGGAAAACGCTTTCCGTACCACAGGTTCATCCTGGCTGAAGAAGTTTTTTTTTACAAAGCGTTTTATGTTCTTCCAGCTCAGCGAGCGGATGATCACCGCCCAGTGACCATACACAACGGCCATGATGAGCAGGTAGGTGTTCAGTATGCTGATGCGCGTAAAATCCTTGCCCGGCCGGAAGAAGGATACCCGTTCGTTCTCCGGCGGGTAATACACGCTTACCGGAACAGAACGCACCGGTATGCCCCGCCAGCAGGCTTTTACCAGCACTTCTACCTCAAATTCGTACTTGGTGGAGAAAAAATAAATGCGGTTCACCCGTTTTACCGGGTATATACGATAGCCGGACTGGGTGTCGGGTAAACTGTGCAATGTATCGGCAAAATACCAGAAATTGGAGAACTTATTGGCAAAAGAGCTCTTTTTGGCCTGGTTCTGGCCCTCCATAATACGGGCGCCCACCACCAGGCTGCCGGGTTCTTTCTCTACGGCATCCAGGAATACGGGAATGTCTTTGGCAAAATGCTGTCCGTCGCTGTCGATGGTAATGGCGTAGGTGTAGCCGTCCTTTTCAGCTTCGGCCAGCCCCAGGCGCAGGGCATAGCCCTTGCCGCGATTGGGTGTGTATTGCAGTACTTTTATCCCGGGAACGGAACGGGCAATGTCTGCCGATCCGTCGGTACTGCCGTCGGCCACCACGATAATATGTCTGCAATAGGCCTGTACATCGCGGATCACCTGCTCTATGGTGCCGGCGTTGTTGTATACGGGTATCAGCACGCACACGCCCAGGCGGGCGGCCTGTTCAGGATACGAAGTATGTGTGTCTGTTTCAGTCAAGACTGAAAACGCTTTTCATTTTCAGGAAGGTAACGGCACCCGACTGTATCTGTGCATCGGCCTTCAGTGTAGACCCGTCCAGGCTATAGTGCACCTGCACGCTAAAGGAACTGTATACACCCGGCACTACAGGCGCCAGGAATTTAATGGCGGCGGCTTCTTTCAGCAGCGCTTTCTTTTGCAGGCAGCGGCCGATAACGTCGGCCACAAGGCGCATCTGCAGTACGCCTGGAAGTACGGGCTGCCCGGGAAAATGCCCGGAAAAAACAGGATCGTCCTCCTGCAGGATGAAGGTGGCCCTGATCTGATCGTTCGTGTGTTCGGTGGTCTGAATGGTATAAGGCATCCGCTTGGCTGAATCTGTGTGCAAAATAAACGAAAATCCGGCTTGCCCTCAAATTAATTCACTATGAAATAAGGCATAGCGGCCGTTTTTTGCCCGGATACGATCCGTTCTCCCAAACATTTCGTTCATTTTTACGTTATATAAAGAAAGGGTAATGAAGAGAAAAAGCTTTATATATGTGATGGTTTGCGTGGCGGGTATGCTGCTTTTTTCATCCTGCCTGGTAACGCAGGCAAACCTGCAGTACCGTGAGGCCTGTAAAGACGGCGGCTACGATGTGGTGATCGTGCCGGGCGTGCCTTACCAGGACACCGGTTACGGCAGTGTAATGGAAATGCGCATCCGCTGGGCCCAGTACCTGTTCAACACCGGTGTGGTCCGCAATATCATATTCAGCGGGGCGGCGGTGTATACGCCCTATATCGAAGGTCGTGTAATGTGCCTTAAGGCCCGGGAACTGGGTCTGCCCGCCGGACATATCTTTTCGGAAGAACAGGCCGAGCACAGTACCGAAAACCTGTACTATGGCTATAAACTGGCCCGTAAACTGGGTTTTAAACGTGTAGCCCTGGCTTCGGACCCGTTCCAGACCTTTCTGCTGAGTGAGGTGAACGAGCGTTTCGGGCTGTACGAAGTCGGTTTTTTGCCTATGCCCGTGTCTTTCATGCGATCCGTGGATAAAACGCATATAGACATAGATCCGTCGCCGGCCCGGGTAAAGGAATTTAAAGCGCTGCCCGAGCGGGAATCGGCCGGGGAACGCTTCCGGGGAACCCTGGGGCGTAATGTGCGCCTGAATCAGCGTACCACCGAAAAACAGGAAATGCCTTAATTGTTGCCCAGGCGATGGTATTCGGCCCGGTACGGGAACCCGCCGAAATCGTGTACACTTTTTTGCAGTACACCCTCCGCATCCGTTTCGGCAGTGGCCCGTTCGCAGGCTTTCTTGCCCTTTATACGGGTTTTGCTGCAGGTCTGTGCCGACTGTTTTTCGTAGCGGTACTGCCATTTACCTTCGCGGATAAGGGTGTTGCCGTCCTTTTGCATTTCGCGGCCCAGTTCGGGCAGACTGATCAGCAGGCGCAGGTCGCGGTACAGGATGTTTTTCAGGAAGGGATTTTTGTACATGCGCATGCTCTCGTTGATGCGTATGCGGCGGGCATCTACGCTTACGTCGTACACTTTTATGCCGGTTTCCATGGTCATTACGGCCCGTATTTCCCCCGAAGACAGTTTTTTTACGATCAGCATACCGCTGAGCCGGTATTCCTGCAGCGTGGCGCTTACCTTGAACAGGGCTTTATCCGTGCCTTCGGCGAAAAAACGCCAGGGCAGGTTGTGCTGTGCATGCAGCGGAAGAGCGATTCCCAGCAGGAATAAAAGAAGGTACAGGCGGCGCAAGATCAGGGAATTTGAAATTCAGAATCGGGAATACCTGCGTTGATCTTCTTGGCACTGAAGTCTACCTGGGTGAAATCGCCATTCTTTTCGGTCATTTTCAGGCGGTTCACGCTCAGGTCCTTTTTGTCGATGTACAGGAATATTTCGTTCACATAATCGCGCAGTTTGGCACTTTTCGGGATCATCTGCACCATGTAGAAGCTGCTGTTCTCCGAGAAGGCCGAGGTATAGTCCGGGTCAGAAAAAAGGGTGCCTTTGGCCGTGCCTACCACAATTTTATTGATCTGCGAGAACATTTTGCTGCTGTTGGCATCGTAGGACTTTTCCTTACCCTCATCATTAATATAGATATTGTCTTTGTTGATGATAATAAGGTAGTTGTAGGGCTTGTCGTAGCTCCAGCGCACTTTGTTCTCTTTTTTAAACTTAAAGCTGCCCGTGCTGGTGATCTTTTCTTCGAGTATGCCCAGGTGTTTTTCCTGTGTAAAAGAAGCGTTGATGTCCTGGGTTTTCTGGGCGTTCTCTTCCAGTTTCTTTTTAACGGCAGTTACGTCACTTACGGGTTTCATGCCGTCGTACTGGGCTGTAGCCGTTATGCTCAGCAGGAAAAGGCCTATGATGTATGGTAATTTCATGTGCTTGGGGATATTGAAGCGGGTAAAAATAGCGGTTTTTTAGCGTGCAGACCCGGGCTTAACAAAAATTTGAGGGGTTTCGGGCAGGGCAAAGGTATACCCCATGCGCTGCAGTTCGGGGATCAGTTTGCGCAGGGTGGCCACCGTATGCGGCAGGGGATCGTGAAGCAGGATGATGCTGCCGGGTTTTACCCTGCGGATAATGCGTTGCACCAGGCGGTCGGGATCTTTCTGTATGGTATCCAGCGTACGCAGGTTCCAGCCCAGTACGCCGTGCGGAACTTTTTTCAGGGCCTTGCGCAGGGGATGATTGGTAACCCCGTAGGGCGGCCGGTACCAGAGGCATTTTTCGCCCGTGAGTTTTTGCAGCAATGCATCGGTGCGCTGTATCTCGTCGCGCATCAGGTCGCCGGAAAAAAAGTTGATGGTGGGGCTGTGCGAATAGCTGTGGTTGCCGATGAGATGGCCGCCGGCGTGCAGCAGCTGTACAATTTCGGGGTAGGCCTCTGCATTCTTGCCAATGCAGAAAAATACCGCGGGTACATTATATTCGCGCAGTACATCGGCTATTTCCAGGCTGTTGGGATGCGGGCCGTCGTCGAAACTGAGACATATCTTTTTCTGATCGGTAGGCAGACCGGTCTGCACGGGCACAAACATCTGCGAACCAATAAATGCCGAACCGTAGGCCGTGAGTAACAGGTATACGAGAACAGGAATAAGAAACCCCCATATACTCAGTATACCTTCGGTATAACCGGCAATGCAGAGGCCAAGGACCACTACCGTAAAAAAGATCGCCTGGTTTTCTTTCAGAACCATTTTATAAGGTGCAGGACATGACTTACCTGCTGATTGTGATTGTAAATAAGGATGTTCCGCGGACGTGATGTGCGGCCGGGGCGGTAGAGGGAAAGCGCGGGAATACTGCCGGTATCGGCCATGCGGCAGGCCATCCAGAGGGCAAAGGCGTCGCAGGTGTACCAGGTGCCCGAAAGCTGCTTGAACACGCAGATATTCGTATCGGCTGGCAGCAGTTCGTGCACGTATTCGTAATAGTGGTCGTCCCGTTCGTCGCCGGAAAGTCCGCTGATACACACGTCTATATCCTTCAGCTCCAGTCCGTGTTCTGCCAGGAACTGTTTTATTTCAGTGCCCACGCGTTCATGTTCTTCGGGGCGGTAAAAACTGCGGGTGCCGCTGAATTCAATATGGCAGTGCGGGGCAGGTTCAGCGCCCATCACAAAGGTGGCGGCTCCTTCGCCGGCTACGGTACCGGTTCCTTTGGCTTCAAAAAGCTGATCGGTGGAGGCCAGGTCCTGTTTCCACCAGCCGGCCAGGCCGTAATGGCGGTGTTTATTTTCTGTATACTCATCAATACCACCGGTAAGTACGTTGCGTGCCTCACCCATGGCTATCTGTATCTGGGAATCGAGCAGGGCCGAATGCAGGGAAAAGCCCTTGTGTACGAACGTAAAGTTGTACCCCAGGCACTTGATCTGCAGCGCGATCTGGGCGGCCACACTGTTGTGCGTGGACGAGATGAAAGGCGTGGGTGCGCTGGTCTGCTCGTTATCGTCGATGAGTATTTTCAGGAATTTTTCGGTGTCTTCCATGCAGCCCAGGCCGGTACCCATAATAATGGCATCGGGTTTTTCAAGACCGGCCTGTTTCAGGGCGCTTTTGGCCACGGCCGAACCCATTTTTACAATGCGGCTCATGCGGCGTATGGCCACCGGGTTCACAAAAGCTTTATAATCGGGTTCTATGGCATTGAGCAGACTGCCCGGATTTTTATGCAGTACGCTGAGGAACTCTTCCGTCTCAAAGGTTTCCTGGGGCGAAAGGCATGCATATCCGTTTATGTATACAGGTCTGATCATGATTCAACTTTGGCAAATAAAAGGCTGGAATTATTACCGCCGAAACCGAAGGAGTTCGACAGCACGTAACGAATGTCTTCATTGCGGCGCAGGCTGGTCTCGGGCCGGAAAGAAAACTCGGGGATGGGGTTTCGCAGGTTCAGGTTGGGCCAGATCATACCGTTTTGCAGCGAGAGCACCGAAAAAACGGCCTCTATGCCGCCGGCCGCGGCCAGGGTATGCCCGGTAAAGGCTTTGGTACTGCTGTAGGGCGGCACCTGGTCGCCGAAAAGGCGTTCCATGCCCTTGCTTTCGCTTTCGTCGTTATTGGGGGTGCCGGTACCATGGCAATTAATATACGAAACCTGTGCGGGTTCCACGCCGGCCATGTCCAGGGTTTTGCGCATGGCCGAAAAGGCCCCGCTTCCGTCCGGCGATGCGGCGGTCTGGTGAAAGGCGTCATTGGTATTGGCATAGCCCACGAGTTCGGCCAGCAAGGGGCGCCGGGAAGGCTCGGCAATGCGTTCGCTTTCCAGCACGATATAACCGGCCCCTTCGCCCAGGTTGAGGCCCTGTCGGTCTTTATCAAAAGGATGGCAGGGTTCTTTTTCCAGCAGCATCAGCGAATGAAACCCGTTGATGGTGAACTTGGACAGCGCATCGGCCCCGCCGCAGATGGCGCGGTCTACAATGCCCGCTTTTATAAGATTGGCCCCGAAAATAACGGCATTGGCCGCCGAGGAACAAGCCGTGGAGAGGGTACTGAGGTAGCCCCGGTGTCCCAGGAAATTGGCAATATCGCGGGTACTGTCGCCACAGTCCAGTTTATCGATCCATTTGCGTGTTTCGGGGTGTGTATCGAACTGGTAAAAGAATTTTTCCGTCTGGGTCATCCCGCCCACGGTGGTAGACGAGATGAGGGCGGTGCGAAAGGCATTGATGTCGCCGCCGGCCATGTCCAGTGCTTCACGGCTGGCCGTCATGCCCAGCAGGCTGGTGCGGTTGGTGGTTTGTCCGTCGCGTATGCCCAGCAGGGCGTAGAATTCTTCGTCAGAACGTTTTACTTCGCCAAAGGGCAGTTCGTTCTTAAAGCGCGAGTCCAGGTATTCCAGGCGCGTAATGCCGTGCCTGCCGGCGATCAGGGCGTCCAGGTGTTCCGGAACGCTGAAGCCGATGGCAGAAACGGAACCGAGTCCGGTGATATAGATCCGGGAAAGACTCATTAAGCGGGTTTATGCTCCAGGATAAAATCGGCCAGGGTATCTACGCTGTGAAAGATCTTTTTTCCTTCTTTGGGGTCTTCGATCTTTATACTGTATTCTTTTTCCAGCAGTACGATCAGTTCCAGGGCATCAATACTGTCGAGGCCCAGGCCATCGCCGAAGAGGGGAGCGCCGCTGTCGATATCGCCGGGCTGCATGCCTTCCAGGTTCAGGCGTTCAATGATCTGTATCTTAAGTTGTTCGGTTAATTGCGACTTTTCCATGTTGTCTCGTTTGGTGCAAATATCTTATTTAATTCCTCAGGTTCAAAAGGTATGCCCTTTTCTTTCGCCTCTGTAAGAAACAAAAGAATGTCGATAGTGTTCTCAAAAACTTCTACCCATCCGCCGATGCAGAGTTCGGTTTTCCCGTCTTCGAAAAGTCCGCCGATATAGCTGGCCAGGAAACCGGCATTAAAATGCGGGAAAACGTAAAAGCCGTTCTCGCCTTTCAGTCCGTATTTTATGCAGATCTCGCCCACCGTGATATTGGGGAGGGTGTACACAAAGACGGACGGCGACGGAAAAAAGTTGCCCTCGCCCGTAATGGAGGCCTGGTGCCGCAGATCGGTATCGAGCGAAGAGGACGCATTGCTCAGGATAACGGCCGTGTTCCCGGGCAGTTCCGTTCTTCCGCTCTGGCGCAGCAGCAATTCCGTGGCCAGCAGGGAAGCCTTGCAGAGCGCATCCATTTTAAAAAATTTGGGATACTGCATACCCAGGTGCCGGTAGAGGCCCTGTAAAAAATCAGGCAGGTCGGTGGTTCCCGCTTCATAGAACAGGTGCCCGTCGGTCCATACCCGGCCTTCAAGAATACGTACGTAATGGCTTATATGGGGTTGATGCTTACTCACGCCGCTAACGTACATATTTTTTTGCATTTTTACCGGAACGGCGCCCCGGAACAGCTGAAAAATATCTGCGGATTTATACGTACTTTTGGATATTTACGTTAGTATGGCATATATTTGCCGGCAGGGGTAACACCCTGTAGAATAATTAACAGAACACCAGAAAAGGCATGCAGCAGTTAAAACCTCTTACGGATCCGGTATACAACGAGGCTACTCCGTATTCCGGAACGGATCAGTTTTTCCTTTCTCTCATCAACGATAAAAGGGACCTGCCCTTTGTGTATCTTACCATACGTATTATCGTACTGATGATCCCCGTGGGGTTGGTGATGTATATACCCGGACTGCCGGTATGGGCCTTTGCCATTGCTTCCGTGCTTTATTTCTACATGAATAACTTTATGTTCAAGGGTCCTTTCGGCCTGATGCTGCACTGCACCAGTCACCGTACCCTGTACAAAAAACAATACGGCATCCTGAACCAGGTGCTGCCCTGGTTTGTAGGTCCTTTTTTCGGACAGACGCCGGAGACCTATTACAGTCACCACATCTGGATGCACCACCCCGAAAATAACCTGGAAGAGGACGAAAGTACCACTATGCCTTACCAGCGCGACAGTTTCGGGGATTTTATGAAGTATTACCTCGATTTCCTGCTGATCGGTATGGTGCGCCTGGTGGGTTATTTTAAACGCAAGAACCGCCCCAACCTGATCCGTAAGAGCCTCATCGGCGAGTTTGCCTTTATACTGATGTGCGTGGGCCTTTCGTTCGTGAACTTCTGGGCCACGTTCTTTGTGTTCATCCTGCCCTTTATGATCTCCCGCCTTATTATGATGATGGGTAACTGGACACAGCATGCCTTCGTTTGCGGCGAAGATCCGGGCAATCCCTTCAAGAACAGCATTACCTGCGTAAACGTTAAGTATAATCACAAATGCTGGAACGACGGGTATCATATTACCCATCACCTGCGTCCGGGTATGCACTGGACCGAGCATCCCAAAGAATTTATGAAGCACATGGGCCGCTATGCCGAAGACCGTGCCATTGTATTCCAGGGCATCGGCTTCCTGGGTGTGTTCTGGTACCTGATGCGTCACGATTACGCCAAACTGGCCACCTACGCGGTAAATATCAATGAGGCCTGGGCCAATGACGAAGAATTCATAAAACACATGCGTTCGCGCACCATGCGTATCAACCGCAACGGTGTTACCTCGCGTAACCTGGTGGAATACGAAGAGAGCGCCGCGTAAATCATCCGGCGGTTAGCACAAACCGGAGAGGTTATTTTTCTCTTGCCGATTTATGGAAAGATCTGTGAAAGTCAGCGTTTATGATCTGTGAAGATCAGCGGTAAATTATTTTTCTACTGCAGATGTATGCAGATGTTTGTGTCGATAATCGCAGAAAAGACGGCGAAGAACTATTTCCGGGGTTGCAGCCAGATACCGAAGACCGGGTGCTGCAACATCTGGTAGGTAGCGCGCATCATCTCTTTCTGTTCTTCCACATGGCCGTGTTCGGCCTCTATATTTATGTAGGGAACGCGGTTCAGGGCCGCCCATACGGATAAAGACCCGTCGTTGGTGGGGCGCTGGTTCTGCAGTACGCAGTTGTAGCCGCTCAGCCGGTAATAATCGAAAAAGAGTTTTTTGGTCACGAGTATAAAATCGTCGTGGTCCTTCGTGGTATCGGCATATACTTCCGAGGCGTCGGCTTCGTATTCGCGGCCGGGCACAAAGGAATACACCATCAGGTTCTCGGGCGTATTGTTGTGCAGGGTAAAAATGTATTGGGGCGAGATGCGCTGCACCAGTTCCAGCAGGTTATCCGAAAAGCGTCTTACGGCCCGGTGGGCTTTTTCGTCGTAAGGGCCGTTCTTCTCCAGGGTGGCGCGGATGCCTTCGTCGGTGTAAATGCGGTTGGGATCGAAGGTGTAGCGTTTACGGCGCTGGCGGAAGCTGATGTTGCGGGCCCCGCTATGTTTCAGTTCAATGTAGGTGCCTCCGCTGTCGGCGATCAGGGCCAGTGCGGCCTCGGTAGAGGTATTCTCATCGTCGTGCATGTTAAAGAACACCGGACCGTCCTTGGGGGCGGTATGTATCCATACTTCCACTTTCTGCCTCGGCAGGCTCAGGGTTTTGGTAACCACGGCTATAGTAGTATTGCTCTGGCTGTGCAGCAGTATGGGAACGAAAAAAAGGGCCAGGCCCGCGATCCGGTTCAGTTTCATTCTGTAAAAATAGATGCAAAAAGCGGACGACAAAACGGATCGGCCCCGGAAGTACTTAAAAAAACAAAAGGAGACCGAAGCCTCCTTTCTGAAAATATGTAAATGGATGAAGGAACTATTTCACCGATTTCACCAGGAATTTGCCCAGGTATTTACCTGCAGCGGCATAGGCCTCGGTGATACGAACGCCGGTGTCCAGGTCGCCATATCCGTATGTACGGCCGGGTGCTTTGCCCACGGTAACCACTGCGGCTTCACTGCCGTTCTGAATAAACGTTATGGTAAGGTCTACCATGGCATACTGTTTGGCCACCACCACGTTAAAGCCGGGCTCGGTAAACGTGGTATGTACTTTCATTTCCACAGGACCGTCATTCCCTTTGGCAAAACTCCATTTGGAGGCGTTTTTGGCCAGCAGTTCCAGGAACTTGGGTTCAAAACGCTCTTCGCGGTCGCTGGTCCAGCTCTGTCTCCACTGGTCGCCGCGGCCCGATTCCTTTTTATTGTATTCTTCGGATTTGGTCTTTACATACTCACTTTCCGACATCTTGCCTACTTTCATATTGCTATAGTCGAACGAAACATTTACACTCTGTACGCTGGCCAGGAAGGCAAGACTGCCTGACGTAAGCTTGATTTTCTGCGCGCTTGCACCGCCAACTAATGCGGAGCTCAAAAGGATAATGATTAATTTTTTCATGGAACAAGTTAATTTGTAGTCAAATATAGCATTTTATCCAGTAGTGTCAAGTACTTCATTTGCACTATTGTGGGAGGAGCCCCGTAAATGTTATGCCTGTATCAATATTCTGTTGCTTCCTGTGCGGCTCCCATCGGTTTTGGGCAGCTTACCTATTGATATTCGGATTAATTCGCTATCTTTGCGCCCTTTAATGGGTCAGGCTACTTCATATTTGCAATATTTTCAACAGTTTGTGGGCAAAAAGCTCGATGCGGATGCGCCACCGTTCTCCCGCTGGCTGGACGGGACCCTGCTGCATATTGAACAGGATGCCCTGCGTATGCAGTTCCGCGTACACGAACAGATGCTGAACCCCATAGGCCTGATGCACGGCGGCGTACATGCAGCCATCATCGACGAGCTTACCGGCCTGCTGGTAGCCCTGCAACCGCTGGACACCTGGTTTGTGACCGTGAACCTGAACGTAGATTTCTTCGGAAAGGTACGCGCCGGTGAACTGGTGACCGGGGAGGCCCGCCTGGTAAAAGCCGGTCGTACCATTATACATGCCGAGTGTGTATTGAAAAACGAACAGGGCGAAACGGTCAGCCGCGGCACCTGCAACCTGGCCAATACGAACAAACCCAAAGGAACCCAAGTATAACAACGTAATATCATACATTCTATATGAACATCAGAAACATCGCTATTATCGCCCACGTAGACCACGGTAAAACTACGCTGGTGGACAAGATCATGTTCCAGTGCAAACTTTTCCGTGACAATGAAAATACGGGCGACCTGATCCTGGACAACAATGACCTGGAGCGCGAACGCGGTATTACCATTCTGGCAAAGAACGTTTCCGTAACGTATAAAGATACCAAGATCAATATTATCGATACACCGGGCCACGCCGACTTCGGCGGAGAGGTAGAGCGTGTACTGAACATGGCCGACGGCGTACTGCTGCTGGTGGATGCCTTTGAAGGTCCCATGCCGCAGACCCGTTACGTACTGCAGAAAGCCCTCAGCCTGGGTAAAAAGCCCATCCTGGTGATCAACAAGGTAGATAAGGAAAACTGCCGTCCCGACGAAGTTCACGAACAGGTATTCGACCTCATGTTCAACCTGGGCGCTACCGAAGATCAGCTCGATTTCCCCACTGCTTACGGAGCCGCCAAGAACGGCTGGATGAGCCTGGACTGGAGAAACCAGACCGAAGACCTCACCGCCCTGCTGGACCTGGTTATTGAACATATTCCGGCCCCGGAATACAAAGAAGGTACCGTGCAGCTGCAGATCACCTCGCTGGACTACTCTTCCTTCGTGGGACGTATCGCTATCGGACGTGTGAACCGCGGCGTTCTCAAAGCCGGTCAGCCCGTTACCCTGTGTAAACGCGACGGTGCCAAACAGAAGGCCCGCATCAAAGACCTGTACGTATTCGAAGGCCTGGGCCGCATAAAAGTGGACGAGGTACGCTGCGGCGATATCTGTGCCGTAGTGGGACTGGAAAACTTCGATATCGGGGATACCATTGCCGATGCCGAGAACCCCGAACCAATGGAGCCGATCGCCATCGACGAACCGACAATGAGCATGCTCTTTACCATCAACAACTCCCCGTTCTTTGGTAAAGAAGGACAATATGTGACCAGCCGCCACATTCGTGAGCGCCTGATCAAAGAGACCGAGAAAAACCTGGCCCTGCGCGTGGAAGATGGCGAAAGCGCCGATGCCTTTATCGTGTACGGCCGCGGTGTACTGCACCTTTCCGTACTGATCGAGACCATGCGTCGCGAAGGTTACGAACTGCAGGTAGGTCAGCCCCGCGTTATCGTAAAAGAGATCGACGGCGTAAAGAGTGAACCCGTAGAGTTCCTTACCGTAGATGCCCCCGAAGAGGCCGCCGGTAAAGTGATCGAACTGGTTACCCGTCGTAAGGGTGAACTGAAGGTGATGGAACCCAAAGGCGATCTGCAGCACCTGGAGTTCGAAATTCCTTCACGGGGTATCATCGGTCTGCGTACCGACGTACTGAACGTAAGTGCCGGTGAGGCCATCATGGCGCACCGCTTTAAAGCCTACGAACCCTGGAAAGGTGCCATCCCCGGCCGTAACAACGGTTCCCTGATCTCCGGCGAAACCGGTGAGACCTATGCCTATTCCATCGATAAACTGCAGGACCGTGGTAGCTTCTTCATCGATCCGGGTGATGAGGTGTACGAAGGACAGGTGATCGGCGCACACACTCGCGATAACGACCTGGTGGTGAACGTAACCAAGAGTAAAAAACTCACCAATATGCGTGCCAGCGGTTCCGACGATAAAATGCGCATCGCCCCGGCCATTAAATTCTCCCTGGAAGAATGTATGGAATACATCCAGAAGGATGAATACGTGGAAGTGACGCCCAAAAGCCTGCGTCTGCGTAAGATCTACCTGAATGAGAACGACCGTAAGCGTTTCGGTTCCAAAGAAGAATAAAAGACTCTGCTTCGCCTGGATATGAGCGATACAGCAGTCAGAGAAAGTATAATACGGGATATAGGCCGGTTGTATTCACCGCTGAGTGAAGAAACCATAGCAATGTTCCGCGATGCAGTTCGTCTGCGTAGAGCGACGGCAGGTACGCTCCTGCTGCGCGAAGGGCAGATGGCTGAAAAAGGATGGTTTATAAGCACGGGTACTGCCCGTGCTTATTACGTAAAAGAAGGTAAGGACATCAGCGACTGGTTTGCATTTGATGCAGAATTTATAACAGCTCCCGACAGTTTCCTGGCCGGCCTGCCAAGCCCGCACCATATCGAACTGCTGAGCGATGCCGTTCTGATCGAATTCCAGAGGGAATGGCTTCAGCAGGAATGCGACCGGAATATGGAACTGGGCCGCCTGTTGCGGGTGGTACTGACCCGGACCCTGCTGCGTTTGCAGCAACGTATCGTGTCGCTGCAGTTTGAAAGTGCTGCCCAGAAATACCATAACCTGCTGCGGGTACGCCCGGATATTACACAGCGTGTTCCCCTGGGGCATATTGCCTCGTACCTGGGAATTACACAGGAAACACTGAGCCGGATACGGGCACGTTTTTGATCCTGGTCAAAGGAAAACAGGAGGAAATCCCCGAATTTTGTGCGGAAAACATCAGCTGGCAGATCATGAAGAATATACATTACGCCTCCGGGCTTTTTATTGCGGCCTTTGTAAGTCTGCATCTCCTCAACCACCTGTTTGCCCTGGGCGGGGCCGAAGCGCATATTGCCTTCATGGACGAGATACGCAAGGTATACCGGCATCGCTCCGTAGAATCCCTGTTGCAGGCGGCCGTGGCCGTGCAGGTGATCTCGGGCATCCGTCTTTTCGTTCGTAAACGCAGGACGGCAAGTGGTTTCTGGGAGAAACTACAGTTATGGAGCGGTTTGTACCTGGCTGTATTCTTTATGATCCATATTACCGCGGTGCTGGCGGGCCGTTCGGTGCTGAAGCTGGATACCAATTTTTATTTCGGTGTGGCCGGGCTCAACAGCTTTCCGCTGAACCTCTTCTTTATTCCCTATTATGCCCTGGCCATCCTGGGCTTTTTTGCGCATATAGCGGCCATTCACCACAGCAAAATGCAGGCTTCTGTACTGGGCGTAAAGCCCGAAACGCAGTCGAAGATCATCCTGGCAACGGGCGCGGTACTTACCCTGCTTATTTTCTGCGGACTCACCAACTATTTCCGCGGGGTGGAAATCCCGGAAGCGTACCGGGTGCTTACGGGAAAATAAAAAGCCCCCCGGGATCATGCAGGACGCACACATGCCCCGGAGGTACTTATTGCTTGGGTATCTGCAAGTTTAAAGCATAAGTCTACAGGTTACAATGACAAGAAAAGTGCTTTATAAGATCAGAAAAGCATTATTTAGCCGGCATTCCGACCAGGAACACAGCTTTTTCGAGATTAATATTCTTGTAATCAATAGATTGTCAGTCAGATAAATTACCGTATCTATCGAAGACCGTTTACTCAGAATCTATTCCCAAACCCCCGGATTGATGTTCTTATCCGTGCGGTTGTCCCAGGTATAGTCACAATCGAAGCAGCGGAACTCGTCGTAATAACTCTTTTTTTCCACCGGAACCACCAGGGTATTGGCCGAGCCGCAGCTGGGACAGGGCAGGGCATAGCTCAGGTCATCCTCTTCGTACAGGGAATGGCTTTGCAGAAAACGGCCCAGCAGCTCGCGGGCCTTTTCTTCGTCGGTGTGGCGTACGTAAATTTTAATGCCGCCCGTGGCCAGGTTGCTGAAGGGGTAAATGGTATTGATGTTCTCGTCGCGGATAAAGGCCTGCATTCCTTCGCTGCGCAGCAAACCTGCGAACAGGTTGGCCTCTATGGCCGAAAAGAAGCGGTATAGCAGTGCCAGTTCCTCGTTCATCAGTATCCGAAGCCTTTTAAAAGATGTTCGTTCTGGCGCCAGTTGTCCTTCACTTTTACAAAGATCTCGAGGTACACTTTTTTATCCAGGAAATCCTCAATGTCTTTACGCGCCTCACTGGCCACCTGTTTCAGCGAACTTCCGCCGCGGCCGATCACAATGGGCTTCTGCGATTCGCGCTCTACATAGATCAGGGCCCGTATGCGGTCCATATCGTCGCCTTCCTTGTATTCTTCAATGCCTACTTCGCAGCAGTAGGGGATCTCCTGTTTGTAGTGCAGGAAGATCTTCTCGCGGATGATCTCCGTTACAAAAAAGCGCAGGGGCCGGTCGCTCAGGAATTCTTTATCGAAATACGGGGGCGATTCCGGTAGTTTGTCCAGCAGGGTATTCAGCAGTACGTCTATACCCATTCCGCTTACGGCCGATATCGGTATCACCGTGGCAAAAGGCATCTGTTCTTCCCAGTAGGCCTTCAGCGCGGCTATTTCTTCTTCATTCTTCAGGTCGCACTTGTTCAGCGCTACGATCACGGGACAGTTCAGTCTGGCCAGGCTGGCGATCACTTTCACGTATTTGCCTTCCAGCTCCGAATCTTTAATGCGGTCGCCGGCTTCCACCACCAGCATAGCAATATCGGCATCGCTCAGGGCTTCGTCCACAAAGGCCATCATGCGTTCGTGCAGGCGGTATTTGGGGTCGAGAATACCCGGCGTATCGTTAAAGATCATCTGGTAATCGTCGCTGTTGGCCAGACCGGTGATGCGGTGCCGGGTGGTCTGTGCCTTAGCCGAAACAATGCTGAGCTTGTCTCCCATGAGCGTATTCATCAATGTAGACTTACCTACATTGGGTTTACCCAGTATATTGATGAATCCTGCTTTGTGATTTTTCATATTCTGTGCAAAGATACGCAATTTTAGTGCGTTTTAACCCAAAAACAGGAAGCGCGTTTCCCGCAAAATTTACACCTTTGCAGCTATGTACAAAGTATTTAAATTCGGGGGGGCATCGGTAAAGGATGCAGAATCGGTTCGGAATGTGGCACAAATTATCCGCGATCATAAGGGTAACGATCAGTTGCTCTGCGTGGTCTCTGCCATGGCCAAAACCACCAATGCCCTCGAAGTACTGGTACAGCAGGCACGGGAATCCAAAGGGAAAGAACTGCCTGCCCTGGACACGCTGCGTAGTTTTCACCTGGACATTGTACGGGAACTGGGCCTGGATGCCGGAATAAGCGCCGAACTGGAGGAAACTTTTACCGAAATACGCGCCGTTTGCAGCACGGAATCGGAAAATGAATACAATTATTTTTACGACCAGATCGTATCCCAGGGCGAAATACTCTCTACCAAGATCGTGGCGCGCTACCTGCAGCACATTGGCGTGCCGGCCATTTATAAGGATGCGGGCGGACTTATCCGCACCGATGCCACCTACCGCGAGGGTAAAGTGAACTGGCCCGTGACGCAGCACCTGGTCGAAACCCAGGTAAAAGTGCTGCTCGAAGGCGAAGCACACCGCAACAACGTGATCATTACCCAGGGCTTTACCGCCAAAACCTCAGAAGGTGCCCGGGTTACGCTGGGCCGCGAAGGGTCTGACTATTCCGCTGCCATTTTTGCCTATTGCCTCGGTGCAGAGGAAGTGACCATCTGGAAAGATGTGCCGGGCATTCTCAACGCCGATCCCAAGCTGTTCCCCGATGCACAGCTGTTTAACCGTCTTTCGTATACCGATGCCATCGAACTGGCCTATTACGGGGCTACGGTGATCCACCCCAAGACCATAAAACCGCTGCAGAACAGGAACATTGTGCTGCGTGTGCGTTCCTTTCTGAATCCTTCCGCTCCGGGCACAGTGGTGGAAAACGAAGAAATATTCGGACTGCTGCCTTCGTTCATCATTAAAAAGAACCAGGCGCTGATCTCCATTTCACCCCGGGATTTTTCCTTTATTATGGAAGAGAACCTGGGACAGCTGTTCACCCTGCTGGCTACACACCGCATAAAAGTGAACCTGATGCAGCACAGCGCCATCAGTTTTAGTATATGTATCGATAACGACCCCATGCGGGTACCCGGTGTGCTGGAACAATTACAGGAAAATTACATTACGGAGTTTCGGGACAACCTGGAACTGATAACGATACGCAATTACAACGAAGCTTTGGTAGAGCGTTTTATGCGCGGGCGTACGCTTTTTGCCGAACAGAAGAACGATCACACGGTGCGCCTGGTGCTCAGCTCCGGTAACTGAAACGGCATGCTTTCGGTGGAAATACGCAGGTAGGGGCCGGTAATGCTGATCATACGGGCCACTTCGGCCTTGTTGCGTATGGGCTGCGATCCCATGCAGAGTTCTTCTCCCGCGGAACTGAATATGCGTATACGTATCCAGCGGTTCACATAGCTACGCACGCCGCTGCTTACCGGCTCTTCCACTTCTTCTACATGCATGATCACGTCTGTGTAGGCGAAATTCCGCACATTCCTGCCGGAAGTGTACCATTCCAGGTGTTCCTCGTAAAAACGGATGCCTGCATTGGTTTTGCGGCCCAGCAGCCATAGAAAACGCGTGAACCATGCAGAAAGCCCGGTAAGTACGATAAAAAGCAGGCTTATGGCCGCCCGGTCGTTTTCGGCGATGCGGTTACCGGTCCAGGGCAGTACCGTGCAAAAAACGAACAATATACTGATGAGCGCAAAGCACCCCACGGAAAACAGCATAAAAAAACCGTAGGCCCGCGAAGGCTTCAGATGGAAAACAGGTGTCATACGGCAAAGCTACCCTGCGGCAGCGCCCCGGCAGCTACTACAAATGCAGTAATTATTTCTTTGTATAGTAATCCCAGGCGGCTTTGCTCATGGCCGCGATGGCATCTTCGCAAACTTCGCTTTTTTCGCTGGTGTTGCCCGTAAATACGGCCAGGATCAGGGCCTGCCCGTCCGGCAGCAGAATAACGCCGGCATCGTTCACAGCGGAGGTAATGCCTTTATCGTTCGTGCCCGAACTTCCGGTTTTGTGGCCTACCACGGTGCCTTCGGGCAGCCGGCCTTTTATGCGGCGCGGCCCGGTAGTGGTTTCCCTGAGCATCTGCCACAGCAGGCCGCGGTTGGCTTCGGTAAGTACATTGCCCCTGTAGAACTTTTCAAATACCTGTACCATGGCAAAAGGTGTACTCCAGTTCGTGAACTGGGTTTCCCAGTCGCGGTGCATTTCTTCTTCGGTTGCCACAATGGCCATGTCTTTTATGCCCAGGCTGTGGATGTAATCATTTACGTAACGCGGTCCGCCCAGTAAGCGGAACATAAAATCACAGCCGTTGTTATCGCTCTGGGATACGGTATACTCCATGATCTCTTTCAGCGAGAGTTCCGCGCCTTTCGGATAGGCATCGCGTATCGGACTCCAGGTGCCGGGCAGCAGATCCGCTTTCGTCAGTTTGTATTTTTCGTCTGTGGAAAATCGGCCTTCTTCGGATGCATGCAGCACGGCCATAGACAACGGAAACTTAAACACACTCTGCATCGGGTAATGGCCGGCGCCGTTCAGGGTAAGCGTATCCCCGTTGCCTGTGTGCTTCAGGGCAAAACCTATGGTGCCTTTGAAGTCTGCGGCGATCTGCTGCAGTTCCTTACGGAGCGAGTCGATCCCCGCGGTTTTCTGAACCGGGTCTGTAAGTTTTTCTTTGGCTGCGGGGGTGTTGCACGCCGTTAGTGTGCACAGCAGTGCCAGGGAAACTATATATACGTTTTTCATGAGATGCGGAATGAACTCTCAAAAATACGCAGGTATTTCCGGTAAAAACAGGTTGTTGAAAAAGAAATCGGTATCAGGCCTCCCACTCGGAACGGAACAGCTCAAAAAGCTGCGGATTCCGGTCTTTCAGGGCGTTCAGATCGTCTTCTTCCCATTCGAGGCCGGCCGGGTCTTCGCGAAAATCGATGTCGCGGTTGCGTTCGTCGTCCTCGATGTCTTTTTCGGTACGTTCTTCGTACACTTCGGCGGCCAGGTAGTTGAATTCCTCCCAGTCCAGGCTGTCGAGCAGTTTTTCTTTGGAAAGGGCCACCAGGGAATCCGGCTCCGCCACGGCTTTCTCAAAAACGTCTTTCCCCCGGGTAATGAGCCAGGCCCTGAAATCCATAAAACCATCGTCGGAACAACCGCCGTGTATGGTATACGCGGCGGCCCAGAGGTCCCAGGTGTAGGCACGGTTCATCTGCTCGAGAAAAATATTATGAAAATCTACCAGGCTTTCGGTAGACTGCTCATTGAGTGCATTGTACAAAAGTTCCATCTGGGTTTCGATGCGCTCGGCGCCAACGGTGGGCTGAATGAGGTCCCAGAATTGCTGTTCGTTCATTGTTAACTGAAATTGAGCCCAAAGCTAAGATATTTTGGTCGTATTCTGCAGATATTTATCTGCTTCTGTGTGAAGGAATTGTTATAGCCGCAAAGTCCGGAGCAAAGGGTCCGGAGTCGGCGTGAAGAGTATTGAGGAAGGAGTGAAGAGTAATGAGGCTGGAATGTATGGGAGGGCAGCTCATGAAAAAACCCGCGCAGCGCACTGCACGGGTTCTCTTATTGCGATCGTGTTTATTTTTACTTCGGGTTGCCGTTGATATCGAGTTCTACGATGGGCAGTCCCAGCTTTTTAAGGCCTTCGAACACCACTTTTTTATCGCCTACCACTACAATGGTCAGCTTTTCGGAGGGGTAGTTCTTGGCGGCAAAGGTTTTGGCCGAGGCTACGCTCAGGTTTTTAAGCAGTTCCAGGCGTTTGGCCTGCAGGTTCTTATCGGCACCGTTGTCGATGATCATTTTCATAAAACCGGCCTTTTTGCCCGGAGTTTCGTAGTCCAGGGCCTCGCTCTGGCCTACGCTGTTTTTTGTGAACAGTATCTCTTCTTCGGTGGGGCCGTTCTGTTCGTACAGCTTAATTTCGCGTACGATCTCGATAATGCTGCTGTCGGTAGCTTCTTTCTTCACACCGGCCGATGCCATGTATTTGTTCTCGAGCTTGGTGCTGGAGAAACGTCCGCGGGCACCGTAGGTCCAGCCGTGCAGCTCGCGCAGGTTCAGGTTGATGCGGCTGTTGAAGGCTCCGCCCAGGGCAAAGTTCACCAGGTTGGCCGTGTAATAGTCGCCGGCGGCATCGTAGTACAGGCTGGGCCAGGCAACGCGTATTTCGCTTTGTGCGGCGCCTTCCTTATCTATAAAATAGATGGTGCTTTTATCCACGCCTTTGGCGGCATAGGGTTTGGGCTTCTGCAGTCCTTTAGCTTTCCAGTTGCCCAGGAAAGACAGGCGGCCGTGCAGGTCTTTTACGCTCAGTTCGCCTACGCTTACCAGGTAGCCGTTGTCGGGTGCAAAAAAGCGGTCGTAGTATTGCTGTACGTCGGCCAGGGTGATCTTGTTCACGCTTTCGGCCGTACCCATTTCGTTATACCCGATAATATCGTTCGGGAAAAGCAGTTTGCGCAGTACGTTGTTGGCAATGGCGGTAGCCTGTGTCTGCTGGTTGTTGAGGCCCTGTATGGTCTGGTTTTTGATGCGTTCCAGGTCGGCTTCTTCAAACTTCGGTTTGAACATGCGCTCGTTCAGCAGTTCCAGCGTACGGGAAGCGTTCTTGTTCAGGAAGGAGACGCTGATCACAAATTCTTCGCGACCTGCGTATACACTGATGTCGCTGCCCAGTTTTTCCAGCTCGGCATCAAAAGCTTCGGCGCTGTGGGTCTGGGTGCCTTCGTTCATCATTTTGGCCAGGATCTGCGAAATGCCGGCATTTTCCGGGGTCTCGGTCACCTGTCCGAACGGCAGGTACAGGTTCAGCGTACTCACCGGTAATTCGGTGTAATAGGTAGAGATCATCTGCAGGCCGGCCGGACTTTTGGTGGTTTTAAAGTCGGGCATGGTAATTACCGGGTTGGCGCCCGATGCCGGTTTTTTGCTGCGGTCGAATGAATCCGTAGCCTTGTTGTATTTCAGGTTCTTGTATTCGGTAAGATCGGGTTTGAAACCTGCCGGAATGGTCCAGCGCGTGCAGTTGTCCGGGGCGGGCAGCAGGGCTGTCTGTCCTTTGGGTACTACGCTCAGGCACACGTGATTTTTACCGTAAATGTATTTTTTAAATACCTCCATTACCTTTTCGGCAGTAACGGCGCGGTATTTTTCAATTTCGCTGTAGAAATAGCCCGGCGAGCCGTAGAATGTTTCGTAGAAAGCCAGCTGTGAACCTTTACCCTGTACGGATTGCAGGCGGTAAATAGCTTCCGATTCGATCTTGGCCTTGATGCGGTTCAGGTCCTCGGTATTTACGCCGGCTTTGAGCCAGTCTTCCAGGGCCTTGTTCATCGCTTTTTCGATATCGGCCAGCTGCGTACCCGGTTTGTTGTAGGTAATGAGTTCGAAAGTACCGTGCAGTTCGCCGGTGGGGTGGTACCCGTAGGCGTTCACCGATAGCTGGGGCTTTACAAAGGTCTGGTACATCATGGAGTTCTTACCGCTGCCGATGATCTCCGCCAGTACGTCCAGTGCGGCAGCATCGGGATGGGCAGATTCTACCGTGGGCCAGGTCATCTTGAAATACGGCATCTTTACATTGTCCTCGTAAGACATGTAGCGCGTTTTATCCAGGGTTACCGGTGCCGGTGCCATGTTTTTTACTTCGGGGCCGCGCGGTATGTTGCCGAAGTATTTTTCGGCCAGTTTCAGAGCCTCTTCGGTGTTCACATCGCCCGAAATTGTGAGCGTGGCGTTGTTGGGGCCGTACCAGCGCAGGAAAAAGTTCTTCAGGTCGTCCAGGCCGGCGGCGTTCAGGTCTTCGATATACCCGATGGTGGTCCAGGAGTAGGGGTGACCTACCGGGTACAGGGCTTCCTTGGTTTTTTCATAAATGAGTCCGTAGGGACGGTTATCGTAATTCTGCCCGCGTTCGTTTTTAACGGTAGCGCGCTGAATTTCAAATTTCTGCTGGGTAACGGCATCCAGGAACCAGCCCATACGGTCGGCCTCGAGCCAGAGGGCCACTTCCAGCTGGTTGCTGGGCAGGGTCTCAAAATAATTGGTGCGGTCCTGGTTGGTGGTACCGTTGAGGGTCCCGCCGCTTTCGGTCACAATTTTAAAATGTTCTTCGTCGGCCACGTGGTCGCTGCCCTGGAACATCATGTGTTCAAAAAAGTGGGCAAACCCGCTTCGCCCGGGCAGTTCGCGTGCCGAACCCACGTGGTAGGTCACGTCCACATACACCACCGGGTCGCTGTGGTCTTCGTGTACCACTACGGTAAGACCGTTGGCCATTTCATACTTTTTATAGGGGATGCTGATCCCGTCGGCATGCTTACCGCCTTCTTCCACCAGTTTGGGCGCGGCAGTCTGCGCATATACGGCTCCGGCATACACCCCGGCTGCCAGGATACTGAACAAAACTCTTTTCATAAGGTCAAACTTAAACAAAAAAATGAGGGCTGTGATGCGGATGCCCCGTGAAAAACTGTTAATCCCCTTTACAGGGGCCCTTTGTCCTGTTTTTGTCCTGCGTTCTTATAGACGGGATTGAAACTTATATAAGTATTTCCTATACCTTTCTATGTAAATCTTGACTAACTTTGTAGTATAAATTATAATACAAAAGAAAGAGATAACGTTATGTATCCTGAAGAAATAGTAAAACCCTGCCGCGCACAGCTTACCGATAACGGATTTGAGTCCCTGGAGACAGCCGATTCGGTGGAGAACTTTATGAAGGAAAGCGGTTCAGATACGGCCCTGCTGGTAGTGAATTCCGTTTGCGGATGTGCTGCCGGAAGCGCCCGCCCCGGAGTGCTGAAATCACTCACGGGAGAAATTGCGCCTGCCAGACTGGCAACAGTTTTTGCAGGGGTCGATACCGAAGCTACCCAAACCGCCCGCGAATACATGTTACCATACCCGCCCAGCAGTCCGAGCATTGCACTCTTCAAAAATGGCAAACTGGTACATTTCGTGGAGCGACACATGATTGAAGGACGGCCTGCTGATATGATTGCCGAGCACCTGAAAGCGTGCTACGAGCAATTTTGCTAAGGTTACTTTTTCATAGTTTTTTTAAACGTCTTTTACCTCACCGTGAAAGGCGTTTTTTGTTTGCTGTGCATGGTTTTATGCACGCTTGTGTAAAATGTCAGTTTCCTTATATGTTAAATCCATGTGCAGGGTTTTGCTTCCTGGTCGTTTGATTATCAGCAAATTGTTGAGTCGTTTGTTAAATATGGAGAAGCTGCCTTGTTAAATCCCGGTAAGCAGAGCAGGGGCTGCCCAATTAAAATTATCGCATCCGCCGCTGCCTGCGCCCACTTCTGGTTATCTTTACCCCCGCATGAATCCCATTGTTGAGATATATACCGACGGGGCCGCTTCCGGCAATCCGGGGCCCGGCGGTTACGGGGCGGTACTTAAATTTGCCGGCAAACGCCGCGAGATCAGCGAGGGCTTCCGGCTTACCACCAATAACCGTATGGAGTTGCTGGCCGTGATCGTGGCGCTCGAACAGCTCAAGACCAACAAATACCCCGTGGTGGTGTACAGCGACAGCCGCTATGTGGTAGATGCCATTAATAAACGCTGGGTGTTCGGCTGGGAAGTGAAACAGTTCAACGGCAAGGCCAACCCCGACCTCTGGATCCGCTTCCTGAAAGTGTACCGGCAGTTTAAGGACATCCGCTTTGTTTGGGTAAAAGGACATGCCTCCAACGTGGAAAATAACCGCTGCGACGAACTGGCCGTGGCCGCCTCCCGTAAACCCGGTCTCGGCCCCGATCCCTACTTTGAAAAACTGCGCCGCGATCCCACTTTATAAACAGCTCACCCGGCTTATGTGCCTGGTTTTAAACAATATTCTTATATTTGGGCCTTATCCCTTTGCTCATGAGACCCAAATTACTCCAGCCGCTTTTCACATTACTAATTACTGTATTCATGACAGACGTCACAGCTTTTTCACAGGCGCCCATGGCCACCCGCAAGCCTAAGAACCTTTCCATACACGGCCATACGCGCATCGACCCCTATTTCTGGCTCAACGAGCGCGAAAATCCTGAAGTGATCTCCTACCTGGAGGCCGAAAATGCTTATACAAAGTCCGGCCTGGCCCATACCGAGGCCCTGCAGCAGAAGCTCTTTACCGAAATGAAAAGCCGCATCAAGGAAGACGATTCCAGCGTACCCGTTCTGCTGCGCGGCTATTATTACTATACCCGCTACGAAACCGGTAAGGAATATCCGATTTACTGCCGTAAAAAAGGTTCGCTCGACGCTCCTGAAGAGATCATGCTCAACGAGAACCTGCTGGCCGAGGGACAGTCTTTCTGCGATGTGGTGGGCCTTACCGTGAGCCCGGATAACAACTGGATCGCTTACGGGGCCGATTTCGTAGGCCGCCGCAAATATGTGCTCTACGTAAAGAACCTGCTTACGGGCGAAACCCGCCAGGAAACCGGTGCAGATACCGATGGCGGTTATGTATGGGTGAACGATAACAAGACCCTGTACTACGATGTAAAGGACGAAGTGACCCTGCGTACACATCGCATCATGCGGCATACGGTGGGGAAAGATCCCAAAAAGGACGAACTCATATACGAAGAAAAGGACGAAACCTTTGGCTGCGGCGTGTCCAAGTCGAAATCAGAGGCCTATATTTTTATTCATTCGTACAGTACCACTACCTCGGAAACACGCTTTGCCCCGGCGAACGAAGCTGATGCGAAGTTCAGGGTATTCCAGCCCCGGGTGCGCGATCACCTGTACGATGTGGAACATTACGACAAATATTTTTACATACGTACGAATATCAACGGCAGCCGCAATTTCAAGATCATGAAAACACCGCTGGCCGCCACGGAATCGGGTAACTGGACCGACGTAATGCCTTACCGCGGCGATGTGCTGGTGGAGCGTTTCGATGTGTTCAGGGATTACCTGGTGGTGGAAGAGCGCTACGAAGGCCTCACCCGTCTGCGTGTAAAGTCCTGGGCGGGCAGCAACGATTACTTTATCCAGTTTGATGAGCCTACCTACACGGCATACATGCACAGCAACCCGGAATTCAATACGGCGTATTTCCGTTATGGCTATTCTTCCCTGGTACAGCCGGCCACGGTATATGAGATCAATATGCTCAGCAAGGAACGCAAAACCCTGAAGGTACAGGAAATTCCCGGCGGTTATGATGCCTCGCAGTATACCAGTGAACGCCGCTGGGTCACCGCCCGCGACGGAGCCCGGGTGCCGGTATCGCTGGTGTATAAGAAGTCGGCTTTTAAAGGAGAAGACAGTCCGCTGCTGCTGTACGGTTACGGTTCTTATGGCATTACGGTAGATCCCTATTTCAGCGTGGCACGCATGAGCCTGCTCGATCGCGGTTTTGTGTTTGCCATTGCACACATACGCGGTGGACAGGACCTGGGGCGCCAGTGGTACGAAACCGGTAAAATGCTGCATAAGAAGAATACCTTCAACGATTTTATCGACTGTGCCGAATTCCTTATTTCGAATAAGTATACCTCGCGCGGACACCTGTACGCCATGGGCGGCAGCGCCGGCGGACTGCTGATGGGCGCCGTGGTAAATATGCGGCCCGATCTCTGGAACGGCATTGTGGCCTCCGTGCCTTTTGTAGACGTGGTCACTACCATGCTGGATGAAAGTATTCCGCTGACCACCGGGGAGTTTGACGAATGGGGAAACCCCAAGAACAAAGAATATTACGAGTACATACTGTCCTATTCGCCCTACGATAATATAAAAGCGGTTTCCTATCCCAATATGCTGGTAACCACCGGGCTACACGACAGCCAGGTGCAATACTGGGAACCTGCCAAATGGGTGGCCCGCCTGCGCGAACTGAAGACAGACAATAACCGTTTATATTTACATACGGACATGGAATCGGGACATGGCGGCAAAAGCGGACGTTTTCAGCGTCTGAAGGAAATAGCTATGGAATACGCATTCCTGCTCGACTGCGAAGGAATTAAGGAATGAGGAGGAAATATAGTATAGCACTGTTATCAGCGCTGTTTATTCTGCTGTTTGCGGCCTGTACCGGGAGATTAGCCTTACATAAGATTGATTTCCGCAGGTACGGAGATATGCCCCTGCTGTCCGAAGTGCTGAAAGATACCCTGCTGCCCGATGGTACATGCATCGAATACCGTGTGCTTAAGCGCACCCGCGACCGCGATCTGTACTTGCTCTGGGGAAAAGGTCAACAGCGGGATACCCTGTTGCTGCACGATCTTATGGACATAGCTGACCTGGATTACTTTCCCGTTTATGTATATACAAAAAATGGCTATCACTGGTTCGATAAGGACTGCGCAGCCATAGAATGTGCGGCCAGTTTGTTGCTGAGCGACCGTGGAGACGGGTATTCTGCACAGCTGACGGGGGTGCTGGAAGAATTCCCGGAACAGGAGGCACTTATTTATTCAGAAAGTATGTACAGCGGCGAAATTGACCGTTTTTATTACTTTGATGTGGCGCAACGCAGCCGGGACACTTTTTATCTGCCCAGGCCGGGATATTTTTACCAGGCAGTACGGAACGGAGATTCCCTGCTGACGGAGTTCAGCACCGAAGCTTACGGCGAAGGAGACATACGCCTATATACGTTTTCCGTAGCCGGCAAATAGCCCGCTTCAGTGCGTAAGATCATATATCTGAAAAGCCGTCACGGCAAGGGCTACGATCGCCGATATTACAATCATGTACAGTCCGTGTTTGCGGGTCTCTTTCGTGTAAAAGAAGATACGTCTGCCATCCGGTACAGGCCTTTTGGTGTTGTATAATAGAATACCGATCAGTAGTCCCAGGTATCCGCCGGCGATACTCATAAGATAACCCGTTGGGATCAGTAATCCACCGTTCTTAGGCGTTTCGCGCTCGGCGATCACCTGTTTCTCCGCCATTTCGATGTCTGTAGCACTAAAACTCCTTTCCTGTAAAATTTGTTTTGCCAGCAGATAGTCTGTTTTGCTCCATTCCTGCGGATTTTTGATAATATCCTGCAGATCGCTGTCATCAAAATCATACAGGTAATAATCTTTCGGAATCAGAGGTAATTCCTGCAATGCAATTTCTGTAAGAAGGGTTTCCGCTACCGGAAAATACT
Organism: Flavobacteriales bacterium; assembly: GCA_052437175.1. GTDB lineage: Bacteria > Bacteroidota > Bacteroidia > CAIKAF01 > CAIKAF01 > JACVCJ01. Next base: position 412,405 of record JBQVOK010000002.1, on the reverse strand, counting down.
CGGGAGCCAGTTTTACAAAAAACTCTTTTTGTTGCTGCTCCGGATTGGTAAATGTAATATCGACCAGGAACGAATCTTCGTCAATAACCGATTCAATACCTTTTTGAAGTAACATCTGCTGTAATTCAAGGGCCTGTTCCTGCTGGGGAAACTTACGGAATACACGGTATGTGTCGCTCATAATTCAGGGTTTGATGGGGTAAGATAAAAAATAAAGGGCAAAATTCTTCATTCTGCCCTTTACGCATTTTAAATAAATCAGCTATGGGTATGCAATGCAATACGATTCCCCTTCCGAATCTGTAAATACACCCATATAACCTATTTCAGGGCTGACTGGCATTTTTTGCGACTACTCTTTCTCGTCCTGTTCCACGAAAAGCCGTAAAGCAGGTACGGGAAAAAGAGTCATTTCAAGCAGCCTCAGAGACCCGTATATACTCCGGAAAGGAACAGGTTTTCTGCGCCTGCCCGCGGTATTCCGTGTCTTATGTATGGTTGCTTTCTTTAAAAATCAACGTAAGTTACGTATTTCCTTTCTTTTAAGAAAACAAAGCTGTCTAAATATTAATGAACAATGCAGTGCAGCGCAGTGTAGCTGCCGGTTTGCAGGAATATACTTTTTTGCAGGAACCTGCCCGTTCGGTTCAGGGTTTCTCCGGCAACAGGGCCGATCGTGAAAAAACGTATTCGGCACTTTTGAACTCGGCACTGCCGTCCTGCTGATCGTAATTCTCTATCCGGAAATGATCTGTATCGGTAAAAATAATGTTCTGGCGGACCTTCACCGCTAAGCGGGTTTCGGGGCTCTTCATTTCGCCCCGTAACTCTATACTTTTGAAGGGTTCTTTCCAGCGGCCGCTCAGTACTAGGCTCCCGGTACCGAAGTTGCTGGTCTGCACGCAGGTAAATTCTTCGCTTGTAGTATTGAATCCGAGCAATAAGGTCCCTTCATAGGGCATACCCGCCATCAGCCCGCTTTGGGTGATCTGCAGGAAACGTCCGCCCAGCAGCATTTCGGCAGAGGCGCTGATGAGGAAGGTCTGGGGCTTTTGTCCAGCGGCCATCCAGAAATGGGAACTCTGCTGCCAGCTGCCTTTGTAGTCAGAGAGGAATTCGTGCACTTTACCCGGCTGCGTATAGCGCGTCCAGGGATCGGCAAGGCTGTCTTTCTGGGCAGAAAGGGGCACAAAGCTCAGTAAGCTCATAAAAACCAGGTAGACGATTATTTTCATACGCGGTATTTGTAGTAAAGATAGCTAAAAATAACAGGATCAATGCATCTGCGGCAAGGGAGGTGGAGGCGCTAATCTGCGGCTGTCATAGGTGAGATTAAGGCGGAAAGGAATTTCCCCATGGATACGTTCCAGGGAAACGCTGTCCAGATTGCAGATGCTTTTACCATAATAATTAATGCTTATACTATCCGCAAAAAGCAGGTATCCTTCTGAAATGTCGGCAATACATTTTTCCACACAATCGGTACTTGCATGCTGGTCGGCCTGAAGAATGATTTGAGTCTTTATCATACCATAATCTTGCCTCGCCTGCAGCATGGCCTCTTTTAGTTGCAAGGCCATGCTTTTGCCTGTGTCTGATTTTTGACTATTTATATATATGCTGTTATTACGGTTAATGAGTATATTGACCGTACTGCGGACCCGGATATCGGATATTCCTTCGGCCTCGTGAAATATCTTAAGAGGGATCTCACATTTTTTATCCGTATCCAGGAGTATACTGTAATAGAAATTCTGTTCAAAATTCTGTTGTCCCGTAACTTTACGGATACATTCCTTTATCGCCTCTGGCGACATATTGCTCTTAAGTGGTACAGGATGCGAATCTGTATATGTTAATAATGTTAACTGCTGTGGGCAATATGTATGCGTTTTAACAGGTAATTGCTCTTTATTAAAGTCACATCCATAAATAGACAAGAGCATAGGGAATAGTATGTAAAAACGTATATGCATCAACGCTCCAGTTCTTCCAGTTTCTTTTCCGTGGCCTCTTTTTCGCCTTTGCTGGCAATTTCCAGTTTCAGTGCTTTCTGATAGGCTTTGCGGGCCTTTTCATGCTCGCCGCGTGCTGCATAATAATCGCCCAGCATCACATGGGTGTGGTACCAGTTGGGATTGTAAGCCTCGAATTTTTCGAAAAAGGCGGCTATGGGCTGCGCTGCGTCCGGATGTTTGGTAAAGTACAGCAGCAGGGGTTTCATCTGCCGGAATAACTCGAAGCGTTTGTACGTTTTTGTATACAGGAAAGGATCCGGCGCCAGGTTCAGTTCCCGGGTAAAGAACTCGGACGGAGCTTTTGCCGCCGCCATGTTGTCGAACACCGTTCGTAAATCGTAACATACATACGTACCCAGGTTATAAGGCGGTGCCGAAACCCAGATCTTACGCTCCTGTGGTTTTATAATCACCGAATGGTGACAGATGAGCTGGTTCACCGACTTCTGGTTGCCCAGCCCGATATCTGTATGAAAAAGTCCTTCTTTATTACGCAGGATATCAGCAGCATCCTGCACGGTTATGCCCGGGTGCTGGTCCTGTAGCTCGTTCATACGCGCAAAACGATAGGGCGAATCACTGCCGGCTATATTCTCCAGGTGCTTTTCGTCTGCCGCAAAGGCCGCGCTCTGGTAGTGATTGCTGCAACTGAGCCGCGCCCCGGGCGGAGTGTAAATGCCCAGGGTATCCGGACTTTTTTCAATAATAATGCTGCGCCCGTCTTCGGCAGAGGCCAGCAGTATGCTTTCGCTCACAAAGGTCTCGCGTTTGCGGGCAATGGCCACGGCTTCGTCAATATTGCGGGCAAACTGCAATATCTCGCGCGTGAGCAGGGCAATGGGCGTGCGGGTCTTTAGCGGTGGATTGCCTGCACTGGCATTAATGGTCAGGGCCAGTCCGTGTTCGTTCATGCCGCTTACCGCACCGATAAAACCCGGCCAGGAAACGGTCATGAACTTATAGCCCTTCTCGGGCCGGAAAAAGGAAACCACCTTGTTGCGTGCAAAATCGTCGCCGGCATAAAAGTCGAAATTACGGCCTACGATCAGCTGGGAATCGGCCGTGTAGCTGCTCCAGGCGCTGAACGAGGTGCAGCCCACCAGCATATACTGCTGCATGGCATGCCCGATATCGTGTGCGGCATGGTAATTGAGAATGCGTGCGTATTTTTCGCCGATAAAGTCAAAGGTGTCCGGGTGTGACTGTGAAACGCCGTATATCTCCTGTAAATATTCGTCCGGAATGTGTTCGTCGAGGTCTTTGTTGAAATACAGGAGTCCGTAATTCAGGAAACGCAGGTACGAGGCATTGGGTACCAGCTGCCGGATCTGTTTTACAAAAACGCCTTCCTGGTACCCGATCAGTTCTTTCGAGAGTATTCCGTGTGCCCGGCCCCGTTCGTAGGCATTGCCTTCCACGTACATTTCCCAGAGGCCGAATTCGTTTTTCTGCAGGGTATTGGCGCCCAGTTTGTAAAAAGTGCCTTCCGGGTTGGCAATGCGTTGTGTATCGTTTAACGTAACAACAGGTACGGTAGGCGGGTCCAGCCGGGTGACCTTCTTATAATAAAATACGAAGGAAATGATGCAGAACAGCACAAATACAGGTATCCAGAATCGTTTTTTACGGGTGAACCGGCTCATGCCTCAAAAGTAATAAGAATTTCGCCGTCAGGGCGTCCGCTTCAGCACCGCTTTCTGGTAGCCACCCGGAAGATAACTGTATACCAGGGGTACGTCTTCCTGTTTGCCGCCGCTTTCTTCCCGGCTGCTTTCCTTCCAGGAGACCACTTCAAAAACGATCTGTTCCGGCAGCAGTTCCAGCGAGATCAGCAGGGTAGAACCTTCTACAGTGAAAATGGAAAAAACCATATTCCCGATCTGTCTTTCTGTAAGCAGGATGGAATTTTTTTCGTCTACCGTGAATAACTGTAAGTCGCGCTGTGTCCTCCGCAGTTCGTAGGGCCGTTTATCTTCGCCGCGTTCACTGCGGTACACCAGGGTATAGCCCCATACCGAGTCTTTGTGCAGTTCCGGGCCCAGCACCAGTTCCATCTCAATATCGGCATTACTGCCTGCGATCTGCAGTTTGCCCTTCCAGCTGCCCAGGTAAGCGGCAGGATAGTTGTCTGTCTGTGCAAAAACGCTGCCCCCGCAAAGGAAGACAGCGCATAGAATTATAAAACCTTTCAGCATTTTTATTTCCGGGATTCCCGTGGATTTCTTTTAGCGAAGCTAAAGATAAGAGAACCTTCCAGGTTTTGCTGGAAGAACCAGTATCCTTTTACCGCGCCGGGGTTCTGGGGCCGGTCGCCCGTGGTCACTTCCTTACCGGAAACGCGGTGACTGTAACCCACCAGCGGGTTCAGCGCCAGGCCCAGGCCAAAGAAAGGCGTGATCTGCCAGCGTACCCCTATGCGCGGGATAAGGCCCAGCACAATACGCCGGTCCGTAGAAACGGTATTGCCGTAGGCTGTAAAATCGTAACTGTAATTAAAGAGCTGTGTCGCCGGGTTATACGTGCGTGTTTCTATATAGCGGGCCTCGTCGGTACGCAGTTTCAGCGCATGGTAACCGGCATAGAGATCGGCCCCGATGATGAATTTTACCTTGCGCAGCCCGATCGCTTTTTCGTAACCGATGGTGATACCGGCATGCGTGTTCACGATCACGTCCATTTTGGTCTGTGTCTGCATCATGGAATACGAGCTGCTGTCGCCGCCGACCACCGAGGGATTGGGACTGATGGGCGGGTATACCGGTCCGCCGAAATTGCGGTAATGTACATCGTTGATGCGCAGTCCTACGCGCAGGTAATGCTGGCCCACAAAGCCCCGGGCATAATCCGCCGAAAGTACCACCCCGCGGTCGCCGTAAAAGCCCACCATCTGTCCGGCCGTTGGACCGCCGTTCAGGCGCAGCTCATGCTTGCGCGGCTCTGTGTAATTGGGTATCTTCCTCCGGAAGGCCGTTTTAGTAGTGTCCTGGGCAAAGGCGTGAGCGGAAACGGAGGCCAGGAAGGCCAGGCCAAGCAGGCCGCATAATTTTCTCATACTGTTTGTTTAAGGTTTGTTTATAGGTCTGATGCACAGCACAGGGAACAAAACAGATGTGATTCTCTGTTATATACGCTGTTTTGTTGCTTTAGGTTTCTTTTTTGCAAATGGGAAATAGGGCATGCCGTATTATATTCCCCGGGTACTGCACAGGATGTGAATGCGCGATATGTCGCTGTGGCAAACGGAAAGGATGTGCAGATCATCAGGAAATTTAAGGTTTGTTAACATGTTAACGCCCCCTTTTTTTCTTTCGTATATTCTAATGACAAAAAATATCGGCGCAGGAACTGGCTGCAAAGCTATCGGGCTTATGCACAAAGCGGTAGCCCATACCGGTAATATAACCCATAGCATCCTTAAACGATACACTGCTCGGGAAACGGGGATTGGCATTGATATCGGCATGTATCTCCAGTTCCACACCGTAGGAACGGATCAGTGATTCCAGTTCATAGGCCACCCCGATGCTGTACCCGATCTCCATCATGAGGCGTTCCTTCAGCGGGTAGCGGTTCAGGTCCTGTATTTTCTTCACGAACATATACCCGCCGTTACCGCGGATGGTAAAGACCAGGGCGGTGGCAAACAGGATTTTATCGCCCAGGCGCTGCGAATCGGTGCCGATGCATATTTTAAAAGAAAAGCCTTCGTTGCGCAGTTTGCGTATTTCCTGCTCCACGGCTTCGCCGATACTGCCGTTCAGCGGCTGCCCGTAAAAGGTGCGCCAGCGGCTTTCTGTGCCGCGGCCCCCGTTTTCGCCCCGTTTATCCATATACATGTATTTTTAAACGTGTGTAGAAAAGCCAACGTGAATGTACTGATTTTCTGACAGGCATGCAACCTTTTCCGGGTCTTCAGCTGCCTTCTTCCGAATGCTGCACCCACACCAGTTCGCCGGTTTTGTAACCGAGCTCCGAGGCTATCCGCAGGTATTTTTCCTTTACGGCTTCGGGCATGGTCTTTTCCCGCGAGAGAAACCAGAGGTAACGCAGGTTTTTACCGGCTACCAGGGCATAGCGGTAATCCGGGTCGATGGCGATTACATTGTAGGGCGCATAAAACGGTCCGAAGAACGATACTTTCAGGCGGCCTTCCCCGTCCTCACCCGCCGGTTTTGCCTTGCCCAGGGCCTGCTGGCGGCGTTGCTTACGGTAATTGTAGCCCCGGTTCAGTACCCGTATGCTGCCGTCGGCATTCAGGGAATACTCGGCCGTGGTATTGTTCAGGTTTTTCTCGAAACGGAAATCGAGCCGCGCGATCTCATACCATTTGCCCAGGTATTTTTCCTGGCGGAAATCAGTCACGGGTTGCGCACCTTCGGGCATGGTGCGGCACGAAAAAAGGCTGAAAAGAAACAGGGCGGATCCTTTTACTGCAGTTGCTGCTTTCATATATCCTCCGTATTTAAATGAGTACCTGATCTATAAACGAAAAAGTAAGGCTTTGGTTCCGGCAGAACGCTTTTTTAGCTGTGCCTGTAACTAATGCCCGGGGCTCCGCGTCTTAGCAGAAGTAACGATAACAAAAAGGCCATTATGATTCGTGATCTGTTGCGTTCGGCGTACTATCCGTCCGAAATAAAAGCGATGCTGAAACTGAAACTTTCAGATTCAGGAGCGTCGCATCATGCCATATTCGATACGGATATGGCGTACAGCTATGAAACACTCGATAAGGTTTCGCGTTCGTTTGCTGCGGTCATCCGCCAGCTGCCCGAAGAACTGCGCGACCCCGTATGTATATTTTACCTGGTGCTCCGCGGCCTCGACAGCGTGGAGGACGATCCCGACGTGCCCGCAGAACGTAAGACGGAACTGCTCAACAGCTTCTACCTGAAACTGGAAGATCCGCAGTTCAATCTGCCCGGCGTGGGCGATACGCCCGACTATAAAAAGCTGATGGCCAACTTTGATAAAGTGGTACGCTGCTACCAGGGCCTCGGCGATCAGTACAAGACCGTAATTTCGGACATTACCCGCCAGATGGGTCAGGGTATGGCCAAATATGCCGATTTCCGCCCGGACACCATCGAAGACTGGGACGAGTACTGCTACTATGTGGCCGGACTCGTGGGCATCGGACTTTCGGCCCTGTTCTCGGCCTCGGGCAAAGAAATGTACTGGCTCAAGAACGAAGAGCGCATTTCCAATTCCATGGGCCTGTTCCTGCAGAAGACCAATATCATCCGTGACTATTTCGAGGATTACCCGCAGGGACGTATGTTCTGGCCGCAGAGCGTGTGGACCAAATACAACGAGGATTTCGGCTGGTTCGCCGCCAATCCGAACCACCCGCGCGCCGTACAGTGTATCAACGAGCTGGTTACCGATGCCCTGCGTCATGCGCCGGACTGCCTCGAGTACCTCAGCCTGCTGAAAGATGAAAAGAATTTCCGTTTCTGCGCCATCCCGCAGGTAATGGCCATTGCCACACTTACCAAAGTGTATGCCAACCCGCTGGTGTTCACACAGAACGTGAAGATCCGCAAGGGACTGGCCGCCCGCCTGATGGTGGAGACCCGCACGATGGACGATGTACGTGCCGTTTTCCGCGATTTTGCCAAGGAAATACTCTGGAAAGCCAACCCGGCGGACCCGAGCTACCGCCTTACCAAACGCCGCGTGGAAGAGATCCTTCGTCTTACACAGGATACAGAGAATACAAACCCTAAACAACCGCAGGACTTAGTGTCTCAATAGTAGAAGTCTGTCTGTCATATTTCAGGCTTTGAAAATATTGAACCATGAATACACAAAGTAATGTATGTATAATCGGGGCCGGCGTTGCCGGAGGAGCCCTGGCCGCCTATCTCGCCAAGAACGGGATGCGGGTGAGCGTTATCGAACGTAACCTTTCGGAGCAGGACCGTATCGTGGGCGAACTGCTGCAGCCCGGCGGCGTGGAACAGCTGCGGCTCATGGGACTCGATCATCTCATCGGCGGTATCGACGCCGCACCCGTAAAAGGCTATGCCCTTTTTAAACAGGACCAGCATTTCAATGTAAATTACCCGGTGGAGACCGGGAAAGAAATAACGGGCTACGGCTTCCGTAACGGTAAATTCGTGCAGAATATCCGGGCCGAGATCTTACAGTCGCCCAACGTAAAGGTGATCAAAGGCCGGGCGCTCGACCTGGTGGAGGAGAACGGCCGTGTAACCGGAGTGCAGTACGAAGACGAGGAGGGTGCGGTGCATACCGAAAAGGCCCTGCTCACGATTGCCTGCGACGGATCGGCTTCCCGTTTCCGCGAAAAGATCAGTCATAACAAAAACAAGATCAACGGGTATTTTGTGGGCCTGGTGCTCAAAGATGCCGAACTGCCCTATGCAGGCCACGGTCACGTAATTGTGGCCGAACCGGCACCGGTACTGGTATATCCCATTTCGAGCCGCGAAACCCGCGTGCTGATCGATTTCCCGGGAGAACAGGCACCGCGTAAGGGCCCCGAACTTAAAGAATACCTGCTGAACCAGGTAATGCCCCAGATGCCGGCACAGATACAGCCGAGTTTCCGGGCAGCCGTGGAAGAAGGCGATATAAAAATGATGCCCAACTGTTACATGCCGGCCAATCCGCGTCGCCAGAGCGGAGCTGTGCTGCTGGGCGATTCCCTCAATATGCGTCACCCGCTTACGGGAGGCGGTATGACGGTAGCTTTTACCGATGTACACCGCCTGGGACAGCACCTGCTGGCCTGCAAAACGGCCGATGTACAGGCTTATGACGAAGCCGTGGAACGTTTTTATGCGGCCCGCCACACCAATACGGCCACCATCAATATCCTGGCCGACGCACTGTATGGCGTTATCCGTAACCCCGAACTGAGCGAGGCCTGCTTTACCTACCTGAAAAAAGGCGGCAAATTTGCCGAAGAGCCGGTGGCCATACTCTCGGCCGTATCCCGCAACTTTAAGCTGCTGATGCGGCACTTCTTTGCGGTGGCCATTCACGGCGTACGTACGTCGAAACAATTCAGCTTTAAACGCAGTTATACCATGATCGGCGATGCCGTTCGTATCGTACATCCGCTGGTGATGAGCGAAAAGCCGGACCCATTCACAAAAATGGCCCTGCAGCTTGCCAAACGGATGTTTTAAGACTCTTCATGTTTCTTTGCGTACCCTCCGTCCCTCAAAGGCGGAGGGTGTTTTTTTGTGCGGCAATTGACAAAGGGCCGTTAAAAAAATAGAAAGACCATACGGAAAGCGCAGGGTATACTGTTTTAATTTTATGAGTATGCAGTTACGTCTGAATGTTGTAATAGGTATAGTCTGCTGTTTTGTGTGGTCGTCCTGTAATCTTTTCCAGGAGGCGGGCAAGCAGCAGTATGAAGAAAGCTGGGAGTTCGATAATCAGCAGATGGTGGCTTCCGGCAAAAACACGCCACCAAAGAAAAGTACAAAACCCTCTAAAAAAACAAAGAGAACTCCGGCTGAAAAGGCCCCGCTGAATACCACGGTAAAAGCACCTGCCAAAACCGAAACGGCCTCGGCAAAAGCCTCGGCCATTACTTCCTATGAGAAAAAATGGAAGATCGACATTCCTGCCACGGCCAATGTAAAACTGCTCGATGCAGTGGATTCATGGATAGGCACGCCCTACCGCTATGGCGGCAAAGACCGCAACGGTACCGACTGTTCGGCCTTTTGCATGAATATTTACCTGGAAGTGTACCGCCGCGAAATAGCCCGCAGCACCAAAGACATACTGGAACAAGCCCGCACGGTAAAACGCGAGGACCTGAAAGAGGGCGACCTGGTCTTCTTTAAGATCAACAGCAGCCGGGTAAGCCACGTAGGTATTTATCTCTACAACGGTAATTTTGTCCATGCCTCCACCAGCCGCGGGGTTATGATCAGCAACCTGTCCGAAGCCTACTGGACCCGCTACTGGCATACCGGCGGAAGAATTTTAGCCCTGCAATAGCTTAAAGTACTAACTTTGTTATTATGAATACCAGACACGGCCTGCTGCTGTTCTTCCTGCTGCTGGGCATACGCGCCTACGCCCAGAAAGATACGGTGATCACCCTGAAAGAAGGCGATATTATTGCACGCGGAATTAAAAAAGGCGGGGTGTTTACCGGCACCTGGGTGTATTACGATAAGTTCAACCGCCTCATGAAAATAGAGAATTACAACAACGAAGGCACGCGGCACGGGTATTCGGTAGAGTATAACGCCTATGGCCAGATACAGAAGGAGAACTGGTTCGACAACGGGGAGCTGAGTGGTCCGCAGACCCGCTATGCAAACGGCATCCGCACTTCGGAAATGTATATTGTGGACGGGAAAAAGCAGGGCCCCTATATGGTTTTTTATGCCAATGGGGCGATAGACAGTGCGGGTGTATACAAAAACGATACAAAAGTAGGCACCTGGCTGCGCTATTACGATAACGGCAATATGCAGTTCAGCACACAGTATAACGATGCCGGCCTGCGCGAGGGCAAGGAGCGTTATTTTTCTTCGGAAGGAGTGATCCTGGCCGAATATACCTATAAGAACGACCTGCCCGAAGGTAAATATACCGAGTTCAACAAAGGCGGCGGCATAGCCGTGCAGGGGCAGTTCCGTGCCGGGCTGCGCGAAGGCGACTGGTTCGAGTACGATGAATCGGGACGACGCCTGAAAACCGTACGCTACAAAAACGATGTGGAGGTAAAACCATGATACGCGCTATTTTTGAAGAGAACGCCGGTCCCCTGGTGGTAGCCGGTCCCTGCAGTGCCGAAACCGAAGAGCAGGTATTGCAGACGGCCCTGGCGCTTAAAAATGTGCCGGGCGTAAAGGTATTCCGTGCCGGTATCTGGAAACCGCGTACCCGCCCCGGCGCCTTCGAAGGCATGGGCGAAGAGGCCCTGGCCTGGCTGCAGAAAGCACGCGAACAGAGCGGTCTGCTGCTGGCCGTGGAAGCCGGTAACCCCGAACATGCCGAACTGCTGCTGAAATATGGTATAGACATCATCTGGATCGGGGCCCGTACTTCGGTGAACCCCTTTGCCGTACAGGAAATAGCCGATGCATTAAAAGGCAGCGATGTGGCCGTGTGGGTAAAAAACCCCATCAACCCGGATATGAAACTCTGGCTGGGCGCCCTGGAACGCATCGAAAAAGCCGGTATACAACAGGTGGCGGCTATTCACCGCGGGTTCCAGGTATACGAGAACTCGGTGTACCGTTACCCGCCCAAATGGGACATCCCGATCGCACTCATGAGCGAACGCCCCGACCTGAAGGTGATCTGCGACCCTTCGCACATCACGGGCAAACGTTCCATGATACAGGAAACGGCACAGAAAGCGATGGACCTGGGTTATCACGGACTGATGATCGAAACGCATCCCGACCCGGACAAGGCCTGGAGCGATGCCGCCCAGCAGATCACCCCCGAGCGCCTGGCCGAAATACTGGCTGCCCTGCACATACGCGAGCGCAGCGCGGAGGGGAGTGTGTTCCAGAACGAACTGGAAGCCCTGAGGAGTATGGTAGACAGTCTGGATGAAGAACTGCTGGAAATACTGGCCCGGCGCATGGAACTGGTAGAGAAAATAGGCCGTTATAAAAAACAGCATAATATTACCGTATTTCAACCCGAACGCTGGAACGAGATCAAGGCCTCGCGCAGCCGTTTCGGTAATAATCTCACGCTCGACCAGGATTTTATCATCACCATACTGAAAGAGATACACAACGAAAGCATCCGTTTTCAGACGGAAATTATTTATACCGAAAAATAATTTTTAGAGAGTTATTTTTTATGTGGGAAATATCTCTACTTTCGGGGCATGAAAAACCTGATTGCTCTATTACTGTTTTTTACCTTCTGTACTGCCGCTTCTGCGCAGAAACCTTTTGACTATGCCAAGGATTTCCGTTCTATAAAAGACCAGGTGCTTACCATCGGCGGACCGCTGGAATACGATAGTCTGCTGGCTCGTTTTCAACGGGCAGATACCACCATGCCTTCTTCGAATGTGCTGGCACTGATGATCGGTTTTACCGCACAGCCTGCCTACAAACCGTATAAAGTGCTGGACGATGAATTGCGGATCAACAAGCTGAACATGGCCGATGATTATAAAAAGGCCCTGGCCGTTTCAGATTCTTTCCTGCGTTCGTATCCGCTGTCTATGAAAGTGATCTTTGAACGTATGGTTGCCTTTAACGCACTGAAACAGGCAGATAGTGCGAATTATTATGCGAACCAGGTGCGTATGCTGCGCGATGCCATGTATGACTCGGGAAGTATTTTTGATAAAGAGGGCGCTGCTTTTGCGCTGGCCCCCCTGGATGGCCGCTATTTTCTGCTGGCCCTGGGTTACGAGACGGTAAATGTGTCTTATGTGTCGGACTATATGCGCCATAGAATCGAAGTGATCGAGATTCAAAATGACAGGGGTAGCCCGGTCTCGTTCTATTTCAATATTCAGCACGCCCATCTTACGAATATCAATAAGTAAGCCTCAATTTACAGTGTAATGTCTTGTTCCCGCATGCATTTAAAGTGCCCCAGCGGGCATTCGGCATAGCCGATCTTGGAACAGGGCCGGCAGGAGAGTCCCTGTACCTCGCGGAACGCCGGTTTCAGGGGGGCATTTTGGGCCAGGAAAGGTCCCATCCCCAGCCTGGGCGTGGTATTTCCCCAGAAAAGCGTAATGGGCCTGTTGAACGCGGCTGCGATGTGCATCAGGCCTGTATCGTGTGCGTAAACGTGCGTTGCGTTTTTCACTACGGCCGCCGAAATACCTAAACTGCATTTACCGCAGAGGTCTGTAATGTCTTTGCCCGGACAGTTTTCGTATATACGTCGGGCCTTTTCTGTATCTTCTTTTCCACCCAGCAGTATAATTTTACCCGGAATATTGCGTACCAGCTCGGTCATTTTATCCTCGGGCAGGGCTTTGGTGGCAAACTTGGCGCCTACCGTTACTACCGAGTATCCCGTTTCGGGCTGCACAAGTTCCGCGGCCCGGGCTTCATCTTGCGCTGAAACAAAGAAATCGAGCCCTTTTCCGTCGTTTTGTACACCCAGGAATTCCACTGCTTTAAAATAGCGCTCCACTACGTGTACATCGGGCATGGTGTTCCATTTAAAGCGTACGTACAGCCATTTTCGTATATTCAGTTTGGGAAAGGAAGCCTTTGGTACAAAAGGGAAATGCCACTTTATGATGAGACTACGTAAATTGTGGTGCAGGTCGGCAATGGCATGTATACGAAAATCTCTCTTTATTTTTTTTACAAAGCTGAAAACACTCTCTCCTTCGTTCAGTACATGCACGTGATCTATATACGTATTTTGTTCCAGCCAGCCGGCAAACGCTTTTTTGGTAGCGTAATGGATCACGCAGTTCTCGCCGTATGTATTGCGTATGCAGCGTACAACGGGCGTGGTAAGTACAATGTCGCCGATGGATGAAAAACGGATAATGAGTATGTGCTTCGGTCCCGGCATTTAGGCTTCGTTCAGCAGTTGTTGAACCAGTTGCGGTACCGCTTCTGTAGCCGTAGCGGAAATGATCTTTACACGCGTACCTGCGCCCAGTTCGTGTGCATTCGGGTCAATTACGTATACAGGTGCGTGCGAAGGCGCGTAGTGCATAAGTCCGGCCGCGGGATACACCTGCAGCGAGGTGCCTATGACCATAAAAATATCGGCACTGCGGCTGATGTCGGCCGCCCGCTCGATCTCCGGTACCAGTTCGCCGAACCATACAATGTGCGGACGAAGCTGGCTGCCTTTTTCGCATTTTTCGCCGGGATTCAGTGCTTTGTATCCCCATTCATAAATAAGCGCCGGGTCCATGGAAGAACGTACTTTTGTAAGTTCGCCGTGCAGGTGTACGATGTTGGTGCTGCCTGCGCGTTCGTGCAGGTCGTCTACATTCTGGGTAATTACGGTAACGCGGTAGGCTTTTTCCAGCTCGCTCAGCGCTTTGTGGGCCGCGTTGGGCTGCACTTCGGCCAGCTGGGCGCGGCGCAGGTTGTAGAATTTCAGTACCAGTTCGCGGTCCTTACGCCAGCCTTCGGGCGAGGCTACGTCCATAATGTCATGTTCCTCCCACAGGCCGTTGGAGTCGCGGAATGTGCGTATGCCGCTTTCGGCACTGATGCCGGCACCGGTAAGTACTACAATATGTTTTCGATTGTCTTCCACTTCTCAAATATACATTATGTGTCCGAAACGGCAAGCCCTTCGCCCTGCATGCTCAGCAGTATGCCCCGCACGTCGTCCAGGCGTTTCAGGTCGCGGAACACGATGGTAAGGCGGTCTTTGCCCTGTTTCATTTCGCCGCGGTTCTTTTCCTGCAGGAATCTCAGTACCAGGCCGAACACATCGCTCTGGAAATAGGCTTTATTGGTGGTGAAGTGTAGCAGCAGCGTACCGTTTTTGAAGACGAGTTTTTCGATGCCCAGGCGCCTTGCCATTTTGCGGATCTTTACGGTTTCGAGCAGGGCTTCGGTCTCTTCGGGCAGCTCGCCGAAACGGTCGGTCATTTCGGTGCGGAAGCGGTCTATGGCCTCGTCGCTGTCCAGGCTGTCCAGTTCTTTGTACAGCACCAGGCGTTCTTCGGTCTGGTCTACATAATCGTCGGGGATCAGCATCTGCAGGTCGGTCTCGATGCTGCAATCCTGCGCCCATTCGCGGTCGGGCGCTTCCAGTTCTTCTTTATAGAGATCGGCAAATTCGTTCTCTTTCAGTTCCTGTACGGCCTCGTTCAATATACGCTGATAGGTTTCGTAGCCGATATCGCTGATGAATCCACTCTGTTCGGCGCCCAGCAGTTCCCCGGCCCCGCGTATGTCCAGGTCGCGCATGGCTATCTGGAAGCCGCTGCCCAGGTCGGCAAATTCGGTAATGGCGCGCATGCGTTTGCGGGCTTCGTCGGTCATGGCTAATTCCGGCGGAGCGATCAGGTAACAGAAGGCTTTTTTATTGCTGCGGCCCACACGTCCGCGCAGCTGGTGCAGGTCGCTGAGGCCGAAGTTCTGGGCCTGGTTTATAATGATGGTATTGGCATTGGGCACGTCCAGGCCGCTTTCTACAATGGCGGTGGAAATAAGTACGTCGAACTCGCCTTCGATAAAGCCCAGCATCACGTCTTCCAGCTCTTCGCCGTTCATCTGTCCGTGGGCAATGCGTATGTTGCAGTCGGGCACCAGGCGTTGTACCATGCCGGCAATGTCCTGTATGTCGTTTACGCGGTTGTGTACAAAATATACCTGTCCGCCGCGGGTAATTTCATACCGTATGGCGTCGCGTATGGTTTCTTCATTAAAAGTGACCAGTTCCGTGCTCACCGGGTAGCGGTTGGGCGGGGGCGTGCGTATGATGGAGAGGTCGCGGGCCCCGATCAGCGAGAACTGCAGGGTGCGCGGTATGGGCGTGGCCGTGAGCGTGAGGGAATCTACCGAGGTCTTGAGGGTTTTGAGCTTGTCTTTGATGCTCACCCCGAATTTTTGTTCCTCGTCCACGATCAGCAGGCCCAGGTCTTTGAATTTTACGTCTTTGGCCGCAATGCGGTGTGTGCCGATCACGATGTCCACCTTGCCTTCGGCCAGCTTCTGTAACGTTTCCTTCTTTTGTTTGGCACTGCGGAAGCGGTTCAGGTAATCGATCGTCACCGGGAAGTCTTTCAGGCGGTTGCTGAAGGTCTTGAAATGCTGAAAAGCCAGTATGGTAGTGGGAACCAGCACGGCTACCTGTTTACCGTCGCAGGCGGCTTTAAAGGCGGCACGTATGGCTACTTCCGTTTTGCCGAAACCTACGTCGCCGCACACCAGGCGGTCCATAGGCCAGCTACGTTCCATGTCGCGTTTTACGTCTTCGGTGGCTTTATGCTGATCGGGCGTATCTTCGTATATAAAAGAAGCTTCCAGTTCGTTTTGCAGGTAGCCGTCGCGGCTGAAGGCAAAACCTTTGTCGGCCTTGCGTTTGGCATAGAGTTTTATCAGGTCGAAGGCCAGTTCCTTGATGCGCT
This sequence comes from Flavobacteriales bacterium, assembly GCA_052437175.1. Classification (GTDB taxonomy): domain Bacteria; phylum Bacteroidota; class Bacteroidia; order CAIKAF01; family CAIKAF01; genus JACVCJ01. Next base: position 396,343 of record JBQVOK010000002.1, on the reverse strand, counting down.
TCTTGGTCTTGGCCTTGGTGGCTTCCCATTTACCGCTGCCCAGCTTGTGTGCGGCGGGCAGGGTGCCTTCCTTGCCGGTGTATTTGGCAATACGGTGCAGGGAGTGGATGCTCACATACAGCACGTCGTTGTCTTTATAAATGAGTTTTACGGACTCCTGTATCTTGCCGTTCACCTCGGTCTTTTCCAGTCCGGCAAAACGTCCGATGCCGTGGTCGATATGCGTTACAAAATCGCCCGGGCTCAGTGTGCCCAGTTCCTTAAGGGTAATGGCCTGGTCTTTGCTGAACTGTCCTTTCAGTTTAAAGCGGCGGTAACGGTCAAAGATCTTATGGTCGCACCACAGGGCCAGTCCGCCCTCCGGCCATACAAAACCGTCGGAAAGGCCTTTGTTCACCGTATCGTACAGGCTGGTAAAGGTAGAATGGATGCCTTTTTTAGGCAGTATTTCTTCAAAAATAGCGTCGAGGCGATGCAGCTGTTTCTCGTCGTCGGCCAGGATCAGGTTGCGGCAGCCTTCTTCGGCCAGGCGGATGAAATTATCGGCCAGCAGGTCAAAATTCTTCTGGATCAGCGGCTGGGGCTCGGTATGGAATACAAAAGATCCCGCATCGGTAAACTGGGGTTTTACGGCCAGTTCCAGCAGGGTACGTGTGTTCAGCAGCGATACGTAGTCGCTTCCGCTGATGTACAGTTCCGAAGTATCGGGTTTGCGTATGGGTGCGGCACGTTCTGAAAGGTATTTTTCGGCTTTCTGAAAGGCGTCGTTCAGCTGCAGCACGCCGGTGGGTACGTCAAAAGCGGCGATCACCGTTTCTTCGGGCAGGTATTCAAATATGGAAAGGCGGGGGTCGCGGCTGTTCTTTTCTTCGATATTGGGTACGATGCGTACTTTATCCAGGCTGCTTACCGAAAGCTGGTCGTCCGGTTGAAAAGAGCGTATGGAGTGTACATAATCGCCTTTGAATTCGATGCGTATGGGTAGTTCTTCGCTGTAGGAAAATACGTCTATGATGCCGCCGCGCAGGGCAAAGGAGCCGGGTTCGTATACAAAGTCCTCCCGTTCAAAGCCGTATTCGATCAGTACATCGGTCACAAAGTCCATGTCCAGCTTTTCGCCGGTGTGCATGTTCAGCGTTTTCTGTTCCAGGGTGCTGCGGGTGATCACTTTTTCGGACAGGGCCCGGGCGTAGGACACAATAATATCGGCCTCGCCGGAAGCGATCTTGCCCAGCACTTCGGTACGCAGCATCACATTGGCGTTGTCGGTCTCTTCGGAGGCATAGCCGCGGCGGTAGCTGTCGGGGAAAAAAAGCAGGCGTTCTTCGGGCAGTATGGCCTGCAGATCGTTCAGGAAATAAGCGGCCTGTTCTTTGTCGTTGAGCACTACAAAGAGGTTACGCCCCGTTTGTTTGTACAGGGCCGAAAGCAGCAGGGCCGAAAAAGAACCGTGCCCCCCGGATATATGCAGTTTTGTGCCGGAACGGGCCATGTGCAGGCCTATGTCGCGGGTGGTTCTGTGGTCTGAAAAACTGCGTAATATGTCGGTCAGAGACTGCATGCGGATCCTTTGTAAAATGCCTGCAAAAATAACAATAAAAAGCCGGACCTTATCAGGGAAAGTTATAGGCGTATATGTACTGTCGATATTTCCGGCCCCGAAAAATTGGTACATTTGTTGTGTCTATCCAGGCATACTAAAAACTGTAGAATGAAAGTAGAACAGATATACACGGGCTGCCTTGCCCAGGGTGCGTATTACATCCAGTCCGAAGGCGAAGCCGCGATCATCGATCCTCTCCGCGAAACGGGTCCTTACCTCGAACGTGCGCGCAAAGACAATGTGCAGATAAAATACATCTTCGAAACGCATTTTCATGCCGATTTTGTGTCGGGTCACCTCGATCTGGCCAAAGCTACGGGCGCGCCCATCATTTACGGGCCGCAGGCCGCACCGGCCTTTGATGCCCATATTGCCGCCGACGGCGAAACGTTCCGTGTGGGCAAAGTGACCATTAAAGTGTTGCATACACCGGGTCACACGCTGGAGTCGAGCTGTTTCCTGCTGCTGGATGAGAACGGCGAGCCGCATTCCCTGTTCACCGGCGATACGCTGTTCCTGGGTGACGTAGGTCGTCCGGACCTGGCACAAAAAGCTGCCAATATGACACAGGACGAACTGGCCGGTATGCTCTATGATAGCATCTATACAAAAATACTTCCCCTGCCAGACAGCCTGGTTATTTACCCGGGTCACGGAGCCGGCAGCGCCTGTGGTAAAAATATGATGAAGGAGACCGTGGATACGCTCGGCCACCAGAAAACCTTTAATTATGCCCTGATGCAGCCTACACGCGAGGCGTTTATAGAGGCGGTAACGGACGGGCTCAGCGAGCCGCCGGCCTATTTTCCGCAGAATGTACAAATGAATAAAGAAGGCTACGATTCCCTGGCCGAAGTAAAAGAACGTGGCCTGCAAGCCCTGGACCCTGCCGCCTTTAAATCGGTGGCCGGAGCGGCTGAGGCCCTGGTGCTGGACACCCGCAATGCCGATGCCTTTGCGGCCGGCCATATCCCGGGTTCCATAAGCATTGGCGTGGACGGACAGTTTGCCCCCTGGGTAGGTGCCCTCATCGGCGATGTGAACCAGGCCATACTGCTGGTAGCCGATGCCGGACGGGAAGAAGAAGTGATCACCCGTCTTTCCCGCGTAGGTTTCGATAATGTGCTGGGCTACCTGGCCGGTGGTTTCGACGCCTGGAAACAGGCCGGTATGGAAACCGACAGCGTAAACCGCATCAGTGCAGAACAGTTTGCCGCAGAGCTGCCGCAACATGCTGATTATACCGTACTGGACGTGCGTAAACCCTCCGAATTTGCCCTGGGCCATTACAGCAAAGCCGCCAGTTTCCCGCTGGACGATATCAATACCTGGTTCGGCACACAGCCTAAAGAACAGATGTACATACACTGTGCCGGCGGTTACCGCAGCATGATCGCCGCTTCTATCCTGAAATCCCGTGGTATTCACGACTTTAAGGAAGTAGCCGGAGGCTGGGGTGCCATCAGCAAAACGGATGTTCCCGTGGCCACAGGCCTGCCAGCCGGTCAAAATGCCTAAAAGATGACAGAAGACGGACTGGTAAAGATCTCCATACTGGATGCGGAAGGAACGGAAACAAGCCTGGAACTGCCGCTGGATGTTTCCATGAACCTGATGGAAGTGCTTAAGGGGGAGGGATATCCTGTGGAGGCGGTCTGCGGTGGTATGGCGCTTTGTGCCACCTGCCGCATACGTGTGCTGGAAGGCGGCGAACAGCTGCCCCCGCGCAACGGCGCCGAAGAAGATATGCTCGATACCCTGCCCGATACAGAGCCTGAACACCGCCTGGCCTGCCAGATCAGCGATTTTTCAAAAATTGACGGAATGCGGTTCCAACTCGATCCGGCAGAATAAGTTCATCCCGTTTTTAGATAAATTTGTCGAAATAGGCTTCCTGTCCGGAAGTCTATTTTTATTTTAGCGGACTAAATTATAGAGGGGTAATCCCGTCAATTAAAACGTAATAAAGCGACATGAAGAAAGTTATCAGTTTACTCTGCATGGGCGGATTTGTGTTAGGCGTTGGCGCTCAGGGTGTAAAATTCACTGAGTACACACTGCCGAACGGTCTGCACGTAATCCTGCACCAGGATAATACCAACCCGATCGTAGCGGTTTCGGTATTATACCATGTGGGTTCTAAGAACGAAAAAGAAGACCGTACGGGTTTTGCACACTTTTTCGAGCACCTGCTTTTCGAAGGTTCAGCCAATATCAAACGCGGCGAATTCGACAAGTATATCGCCAGCAGCGGCGGTACCAACAATGCCAATACTTCGCAGGACCGTACCTTTTATTACGAACTGCTGCCCAGCAACCAGCTGGAACTCGGCCTCTGGCTCGAAAGCGAGCGCATGCTCCACGCCAAGGTAGAGAACGTGGGTATTGAAACCCAGCGTGAGGTGGTAAAAGAAGAAAAACGTCTTCGTATCGATAACCAGCCATACAGCGATGCCTTTAGCCGCGTGCTGTGGGAGAATCTGTTCAAGAAACACCCCTACCGCTGGGCCGTTATCGGTTCCATGGAGCACCTGAATGCTGCCCAGGAAGCCGATTACAAAGATTTCTACAAAACGTTCTATGTGCCCAATAATGCCACACTGAGCATTGCCGGTGACATCGACATCGAGAAAACAAAACAACTCATCACTTCGTATTTCAGCGCTATTCCCAAAGGAACGACCGCGATTCCGCGTCCCAATGTTCAGGAAGACCCCATTACCCAGGAAGTGCGTCTTACCTACGAAGATAAGAACGCCCAGGTGCCTGCCGTACTGTACGGTTACCGCACCCCGAAACAGACCGATAACGATGCCTATGTGCTCGATATCATCGGTAATGTACTGTCGAACGGCGAATCTTCCCGTTTTACCAAAGAGATCGTAAACAAAAAACAGCTGGCCCTGTATGCAGGTTCTTTCCTTTGGGGACTGGAAGATTACGGGGTGTTCCTGTGCTTCGGCCTTGTGAACCAGGGCGTGGAACTGAGCGCCCTGCAGAAAGAGATGGATGCCCAGATCGAAAAACTGAAATCGGAAGGAATTACCAAGGAAGAGCTGGAAAAACAGATCAACCGCCTGGAGAAGGACTTTGTTGCCCGTAACGCCACCATGGCCGGTATTGCCGAGAACCTGGCAAACTACCATGTATATTATGGCAATACCAACCTGATCAATACCGAGATCGATACCTACCGTAAAATTACCGTAGAAGATGTAAAACGCGTGGCCAACAAGTACCTGAACAGCAACCAGCGCGTGGTTATTGATGTAAAACCCGGACAACAGTAAACGATTAAAAGAAGAACCGAAATGAAAAGAATCAGCATATTAACAGCAGCGTTTGTCTTCGGCGGACTTTCCCTGTTTGCACAGATAGACCGTAGCAAAGCCCCGCAGGCTGGTCCGGCCAGGGAACTGAAAATGACCACGCCGCAGTCTTTTAAACTCGATAACGGCCTTACGGTGATCGTAGCCGAAAACCATAAACTGCCCCAGGTACGTGTAGACCTGTACCTCGATTATACCCCGGTTACCGAGGGTAACAAAGCGGGTATCACTTCTATGGTGGGCGAACTGATGCGCGCCGGTACGGCTTCCTACAGCAAAGAAAAACTGGACGAGGCCATCGACTTTATGGGCGCGGATCTGTATGCTTCCTCACGCGGGGGCGGATTCTCCACGCTGAAAAAGCACCTGGACAAAACCATGGGCCTTTTCTCCGAAGTGATCCTGAAGCCTACCTTCAATAATAATGAAGAGCTTACCAAGCTGAAAAAACAGGCCCTGACCGGCCTGGAAGCCGAAGAGAAGAACCCCGACGCTATTTCGGGCCGCGTAATGAACGTACTGCTCTACGGTAAAAATCACCCCTACGGCGAATACATTACCAAAGAGAGCATCGAGTCCATCAGCATGGACGATGTAAAAACATTCTACAGTACGTATTTTAAACCCGGCAAGGCTTACCTGACCTTTACCGGTGATATTACGGTTGCCGAAGCTACTGCCCTGGCCAAACAATACTTTGCAGGCTGGGCTGCCGGAACGGCTCCCGATAGTCCCGCGGCTGCCATGCCCGCTGCAGGCAAGACCCGCATTGTGCTGGTTGACCTGCCTACGTCCACACAGTCGGTTATTACCATCGGTAATGCCGTAAATTACAAGAAAAGCAATGCCGATTACTTTGCCGGCGTACTGGGTAACTCTGTACTGGGCGGCGGTTCTTTCGGACGTCTGTTCAACAATATTCGCGAGGATAAAGGCTGGACCTACGGTGCCTATTCTTCCCTGAGCGACGATTACAACCTGATGGGTACCTTTGAAGCGTCTGCCAAAGTGCGTAACAACGTAACCGACAGTGCTATTGTGGAGTTTATGAAAGAGATCCGCCGCATCCGCGATACCAAGCCGGAAGCTGAAGAGCTCAACATTAAAAAAGCCGAATACACCGGTATGTTCGCCCTGCGCCTGGAGCGCCCCGAGACCGGAGCCAGCTTTGCCCGTACCATTCTTACGGAAAAACTGCCTGCCGATTTCTATACGAACTACCTCAAGAACATCAATGCCGTTACACCCGAGCAGGTACAGAGCACCATGAGCAAATACCTGAACGTGGACAATATGGTGATCCTGGTGGTGGGTAAGGCCGAAGAAGTAGGTCCGGCCCTGGCCAAAATGGGCTACCCGCTGGAGTATGCCGATAAATTCGGTAACCCGATCTCCAATCCTGCCGAGAAAAAATCGGCCGGAGATATTACCGGTACGCAGATCATGCAGAAATACATCACGGCTATCGGCGGTGAGAAAAAACTGAAAAAGATCAAATCGATCAGCGAGAAATTCTCTGTGTCTATTGCCGGTGCCCCGGTGGAGCTGGACGGCACCATGAAACGTATGGCCCCGAACATGAATATGTCTGAAATTACCATGCAGGGTATGCCGCTGATGCGCCGCGTATTCGACGGTAACAAGGGTTCTATGTCGCAAATGGGACAGGTGAAACCGATGGACGAAAAAGAGGTAGCCGAGGCCAAAGCCAAAACCGGTCTGTTCGAGCAGATGAGCTACAAACCCGAGCAGCTGAAAGTAGACGGTATCGTAAGCGTGAACGGTAAAGACGCCTATAAGGTGATCGTGACCGAGAACGGCGAAAATTCCAGCGAGTTCTACGATGTGGAAAGCGGCCTGCTGGTGAAGAAAGAAAGCCAGAACGAAGGCGAAGACGGTAAAATGATCACTTCGGTGACCGAATACCCGGAATACAGCGAAACAGGCGGTATCAAACAACCTTCCAAAATGGTGATCACTGCCGGTGAGCAGGTGCTTACCTTTACCCTGAAAAGCAGAGTATTTAATAAAGATGTAAGTGCATTGGACTTCCAATAGTATTTACCCATGAAAGAGAAAAAGCCGGTTACTGACCGGCTTTTTTTATGCAGTATTTTTTAAAGGAAAATTATCTTTTCTTCGGCGCCTTTTCCTTCGGATTTTCCAGGTGTAGCCAGCTGTACTGCCCCTTTTCGTTCTTGTACAGCGTATGCGAATAGCGTGTATTTTTCAGGTAGATCTGGGTAAAATATTTCTTGTAGTACCACAGGAAAAAGATGCCACCAAGCGTAGGTTCTTCGCGTTCGGTGTAATCGAGTACGATGTTGCGGGGCGTATCCGTTTTAAACCCGCGGAAACTGCCCTGGTAATAGCTTTTATCTTCGAGTACTTTGGTACCTGTACGGTCTAATGTATATACGAACTCGCCCCCGAACACGGCAAAATTATCCGGCTGAAAGGCGGGGAACAGGAAAACCTCGATGCTGTCGCTGCCCAGGAAACGCACGTAGTGGTTAAAACGCAGCCCGGCGGAGTCGATAACGGGCCAGGCCTCGCGGTACGCGGTATTGATGGCCCTGCTGAAAGGGTAACAGATATTGGTGTCCACCCGGGCCAGGGTACTGGAAATGTGCGCATCGGTATCCACCAGGAAATGGAGTATCTGCCGGTAACTGCCGAATTCATAGTTTCCGTACACGGCGTGCCAGGTCTTCTGGCTGTCCTGGTAGCAGAACCATTCCTTGCCCAGGCCGTCCAGCAGTTCCTGGGGCTGGTTTACAATGCTGTCGGTGGTCCACCAGGCTACTTTGTCGTAGGTATAGAGCCAGCGGGCCGTGGCGGCGTTTTCGTTAAAAGCGTTCAGGTCAAAAAGCAGGGGCTGGCCCTTTTTCTGGGCCATTGCCATGCCTATACTAAAACAGCAGGCAAAAAACAGTATGATCTTTTTGTACATCAGTGTATTTCAATTCGTAGCGGCGAAGATAGGGAATTTACCAGTCGAGCCCGTACTGTTGCAGTTTGCTGCTGTCGGGGCAGCTTATTTCGCCGTTATGGTAAAGGAAGGGTACACGAAAGAAGGCAGAATCCCGGTAGACCAGTGTTTCTTCATCTTCCCATACGCCGTTGCGCCACTGGTAGTGGAAGAACAGCGTATCGCCGTGGCGTTGCAGGCGGGAGGCAAGCGTAAAAACCTCTCCTTCCTCGCCGGAATACATTTCGGCCAGTACACCGCTTCCCGGCTGCAGCTCCGACAAACGGCGGAAAAACAGGTCATGCCCGGCACAAAAAGCCGAACCGGTGTTACAATAGCGTATCACGTACAGGTCGCCTATGCGGCGAAATCTGTCGTATGCATTGGTCCAGCAGCAGCTGTAATTACCGTGCTGCAGGTCGTATGTGTTTAGTATCTGCAGGCGGCCGTTCTCTATACGGGCTTCAAAGATCCGGTGCTGTTCAAAATAGTCTTCGGGCGGTGTTGTCATATAGCAACCGGTAATAATGCCGCTTGCCCGGTCGGTATAGTAGCGGCCTATGAGATCATCGGGCGTTTTATAGTCCAGGTCCCGGGGGCGCACACCCAAAGCCAGCGCCATTTTAAACGTGATATACCCATCGGCAGGGATGGCAGGCGTAGGTTCAGGCCTTGCATGCAGACGTAAGCTCAGGCATATAAGTATAAGGCAGAACAGGATCTCAGGTTTGGGGCGGCTCATTTTGCTGGAAATAGTTGCTTACGATGGCGGCTTTGGCCGGACCGATCACTTCGGCGATCTCTTCCCGGCTGGCTTCTTTAATACGTTTTACGGAACGGAAATGAAAGAGCAGGGCCTCGGCCGTTTTTTCGCCAATGCCTTCAATACCGTGCAGTTCGGTTTTGATGAGGCCTTTCTGGTGCCGTTTGCGGTAATTAGTAATGCCAAAGCGGTGTGCCTCGTCGCGCATGTGCTGTATCACTTTCAGGCTTTCCGACTTTTTGTCAATATACAGCGGCAGCGAATCGCCGGGGTAATAGATCTCTTCCAGGCGTTTGGCAATGCCCACGATGGCCACTTTGCCGCGCAGTCCCAGTTTCTCCAGGCTGTTGAGGGCGGCGCCGAGCTGGCCCTTACCACCATCGATCACGATGAGCTGGGGCAGATCGCTGTTTTCCATCAACATGCGGTTGTAGCGGCGGTAGATCACTTCTTCCATGGTGGCAAAATCGTCCGGACCGGTCACCGTTTTCACGTTAAAAATGCGGTAGTCCTTCTTGCTGGGTTTGGCATCACGGAATACCACGCAGGCCGAAACGGCGTAATCGCCCTGGAAGTTCGAGTTGTCGAAACACTCTATATGCCGCGGCAGTTCGGTAAGGCGCAGGTCTTTGCGCATCTGTTCCAATATACGGTCGGTATGCCGCTCGGGATCTTTAATGGCCAGTTGCCGCTGTTTGTCTTTTACGTAAAAGCGGTTATTGGTCTCGGCCATATCCAGCAGCTTTTTCTTGTCGCCCAGTTTGGGCACCTGTATGCGTATGCCTTCCACGGGCAGTTCTATATCCATAGGCACCACAATGGTCTTTGCGGGGTTCTGAAAACGCCGGCGCAGTTCCAGGATGGCAAAAACGAGCAGTTCTTCGTCCGTTTCCTCCAGTTTTTTCTTTATTTCATTGGTAAAGGCCTGTATAATGGCCCCGTCCGACACGCGGAAGTAGGTAATGTAGGCCGTACCCGGATCGCTCTGGATGGCGTACACTTCCATGTCTTCCATATCGTTGTTCACCACCACGCTTTTACTGCGGAATTTCTCCAGTTCTTCCAGGCGTTCTTTAATGAGCTGGGCGTCTTCAAAGCGGAATTCCGACGCGCTTTCCATCATTTTGCTCTGCAGGTGCCGGCTCAGTTCGCGCAGGTTGCCTTTCAGGATGCGGCGTATCTGGGCAATGGACTCGTCGTAATCGCTGCGGCTCTGCAGGCCCACGCAGGGCGCCTTACAGTTGCCGATATGGTATTCCAGGCATACCTTGAACTTGCCTTTGGCGATGTTTTCCTCGCTCAGGTTCAGGTTGCAGGTACGCAGTTTGTACAGTTGTTTTATCAGGTTCAGTACCGAGCGCATGGCACCTACATTGGCATAGGGGCCGTACATTTCGCTGCTGTGCTCTTCGGGCTGCCGGGTGGCGAATATGCGCGGGAAGGCCTCCTGTTTGATGATGATGTGCGGGTAGGTCTTATCATCTTTCAGGTTGATGTTGTAGCGCGGCTGGTACTTTTTAATGAGCGAATTTTCCAGCAGCAGGGCTTCCAGGTCGCTGGCCGTAATGATGTACTGTATATCTGTGATCTGCCGCACCATAAGCCGGGTTTTACCGGTATGCTGCGAAAAATTAGAGAAATAGGAAGACACCCGGTTTTTGAGATTTTTCGCTTTACCAACGTAGATGATGTTTTTTTCTTCGTTGAAAAACTGGTAAACCCCGGGCCGGTCCGGAAGCACACGCAGAATGGTCTGTAAATGTTCCGTAAAATCGCTGATCATGCCTTAAAGTTACGCTTTTAATCCCAGGATGCTGCGTACTTCCGACAGTTTTTTGCGGGCTACTACGCGGGCTTTTTCAGCGCCGGTCTGCAGTTCTTTCTCCAGTTCGGCGTTGTTCTCCATAAAATAGTTAAAGCGTTCGCGTTCGGCCTGGTATTTCTGCAGTATCAGTTCAAACAGTGCCGTTTTAGCGTGTCCGAAGCCGTATCCGCCGCGCAGGTAATTAGCGCGCATGGTCTCCACATCGGCCGGTTCGGCCAGCAGACGGTACAGGGCAAATACATTGCAGGTGTCGGGGTTCTTGGGTTCTTCCAGCGGGGTGCTGTCGGTAACAATGGACATGACGTTCTTTTTCAGCTCTTTCTCCGGCAGAAAGATATTGATGGTGTTGTGGTATGACTTGCTCATTTTCTGTCCGTCGGTACCGGGAATGATCTTTACGTTCTCGTCTACCGAAGCCGCCGGCTCCCGCAGGCATTCCACGCCATAGGCTCGGTTAAAGGCGCCGGCCATATCGCGGGCCATTTCCAGGTGCTGCACCTGGTCTTTGCCTACGGGCACCAGGTCTATATCGTAGAGCAGAATGTCCGAGGCCATCAGCACGGGATAGGTAAACAGACCGGCATTTACGTCGGACAGGCGTTCGCTTTTGTCCTTGAACGAGTGCGCATTGGCCAGCATGGGAAAGGGTGTAAAGCAGCTCAGGTACCAGGTAAGTTCGCATACTTCGGCTACGTCGCTCTGGCGGTAAAAGGTATTCTTCTGCGTGTCAAAACCAAAGGCCAGCCAGGCCGAAGCCACGGCACGGGTGTTGTACGCGCGGGTCTCCGAATCTTTTACGGCAGTAAGCGTGTGCAGGTCGGCAATGAACGCGAACGAATCGGTCTCTGCCTGCTGCGACAGCTGGATCATGGGCTGCATGGCCCCCAGTATATTGCCCAGGTGGGGCACGCCTGTGGCCTGAATTCCTGTAAGTATACGTGGCATAATTATGCTAACTTTGCACAAAGATAACAAAGAGCGGCGCATTCATGATCGAGATCGGAGAAAGCATTGTAAGCCTGGACGTATTTCAGCGTAAGTTTGTATGCGATCTGGCGGCCTGTAAAGGGGCCTGCTGTGTGCATGGCGACAGTGGTGCTCCGCTTGATGCCGGAGAGGCCGACCTGCTTCAACGCGTATACCCGGAAGTAGAACCATACATGCGCGCCGAAGGAATAAAAGCGGTGCAGGCACAGGGCTATGCCGTTACCGATGAAGACGGTGACCTGGTTACACCCCTGGTTTCCGCAGACGGCGAATGTGCCTACGTATATTTTGACGAAAGCGGCACGGCCAAATGCGCCGTGGAAAAAGCGTACCTCGAAGGTAAAACAGACTGGAAAAAGCCGCTCAGCTGCCATTTGTACCCCATACGTATTAAAAAATACAGTCGTTTCGAGGCAGTGCAGTACCATGAGTGGGACATCTGCAAACCGGCCTGCGAATGCGGCGAAAAACTACAGGTGCCTGTATACGCCTTTCTGAAAGAACCCCTTATACGAAAATACGGCCCCGAATGGTATGCCGAACTGGAGCTGGTTGCGTCTGAATTAAAAAAACAGGGCAAAGAGCTTTGATCTCTCAAACCGTTTTTTCTTTTTTTACGTTATCCCGGCTGATGGGGTAGGGGCGTAGTAATATCTCCAGCGGATAGCCGAACAGCAGGCTGATCTTGCGGGCCATTTCTTTAGAGATCGCTCTTTTGCTGTGGAGGATATCGGAAATATAGGCACGGCTTACGTCCAGTTTTTTAGCCAGGGCGGCACCATTGATACTTTCCGATTCCATAATGTACTGAAGAGCGTCTAAACCGTTCATTTCTTCCGAATGTACAATGCCGGTTTCTGCTTCATAGGTTTTCAGCAGGAGGGTAAGCAGTTCAATTTCAAGGAGGATCTCCGGGTCCTGAGGGTCATCGGAAAGAAGCTCCTCCAGTACTTTTCCATACTCCGTATACTGTTCTTCAGAGTGGATAACGCTGTATTTGATCGTGTTGGTCATACTACCAAATATACAAAAACACACATTTGTAAGCCATTGGCTAATAAATTTATTTTACATCTCTGCTGATATTTATACGAAAATAAGCCGTCATTAAAAAATAAGCCTTTATCGTTACGCTGTGTTTCCCCGATGTTAAATTTTCTTAGACGTCTTTTTTGAGTGCGTCTGATTATCAGTTTGTTGTTCCTGTGTGCCCCCTCGTTACTGGCCTTGCACAGAAGCCCGGGGCTGAATGTTAATAACCACAAACCATAGCGGCGAAATAAACAGAAACCTGTTGATAGCACAGGGAAACAAAATACCCCCGCCCGCCGTTATTGACGTATATTTACATAGTGATATTGATAATGAAAAGATTGTAGCTTCTGTTCTGGTTTTCTGTGTGTTAGCATTATTTCTCCGCTAAGTGCTTTGATATGTAAGGTATTACCCCATTGTTAATAAAGGTTGAAAAGTCTGACTTGATACAAGGCAGAAATTGGCCAAATTTGTAAGGTCAAAAAAGCGAGCTTGATCGCTGCCCTATTACAAATTTCATACACTGACATTCAATATGTTATCCGCAATAAGCACACCGCGGAGGGGATATTGTCGTCTGTAGTGAATCCGTGAGAAGGCAGCATATAATATATAAACCTCTTATTCGTACAGTATGGAAAACGAAGTGAAAATTGAAACTGACCTGAATTCCGGTAACATCCTTCCCAGGGGTATTACCACCGATGTGGAACCGATCCTGCAGGAAAACCCGGATCGTTTTGTCTTATACCCGATCCGTTTCGACGATCTGTGGGCTTACTATAAAAAGGCCGAAGGCAGCTTCTGGACGGCCGAGGAAATTGACCTGGCCGCCGATCTGCACGACTGGAACAACCGCCTGAACGACGACGAACGCCACTTTGTAAAGCACGTACTGGCCTTTTTTGCCGCCAGTGACGGTATCGTGAACGAAAACCTGGCCGAGAACTTTGTACGTGAAGTACAGTACAGCGAGGCCAAATTCTTTTACGGGTTCCAGATCATGATGGAAAACGTACACAGCGAAACCTATTCCCTGCTCATCGATACCTATATCCGTGACGAAAAGGAAAAAATGGGCCTGTTCCACGCCATGGACACGCTCGACTGTGTAAAGAAAAAAGCCCAGTGGGCCCTGCGCTGGATCGAATCTGACAGCTTTGCCGAGCGCCTTATCGCCTTTGCCGCCGTGGAAGGTATTTTCTTCTCCGGTTCGTTCTGCTCTATCTTCTGGCTCAAAAAACGCGGCCTGATGCCCGGACTGGCCTTCAGCAACGAGCTTATCTCGCGTGACGAAGGGCTGCACTGCGATTTTGCCTGCCACCTGTACACCAACCACATCATCAATAAACTGCCCAGCGAGCGCATCCGCCAGATCATTACCGAGGCCGTAACCATCGAAAAGGAATTCGTATGCGATGCCCTGCCCGTACGCCTCATTGGTATGAATGCCGATATGATGAGCCAGTACATCGAGTTTGTGGCCGACCGCCTGCTGGCCGAACTGGGCGTGGAAAAATATTACAATGCCTCCAATCCCTTCGACTTTATGGAATACATTTCCATGGAAACCAAAACCAATTTCTTCGAGCGCCGTGTGGCCGAATACCGTAAAGCCGGCCGCCGCCTCAACATGGAAGAAAGCAGCACCGATGCCGATGGCGAAGCTACTTCGTCACAGTCTTTCTCCCTCGATGCCGATTTTTAATTAACTCACCTTACAACCTGGCTGAATAATTATGATGTATGTAATAAAAAGAGACGGTAGAAAAGAATCTGTAAAATTCGACAAGATCACCGCCCGTATCAATAAGCTCTGCTATAACCTGAACCCCGAGTTCGTAGACCCCGTAGCTGTTTCGCAACGTGTGATACAGGGTGTGCGCGATGGTGTACAGACCACCGACCTGGACAACCTGGCCGCCGAAACCGCCGCCACGCTTACGGTACGTCACCCGGACTATGCCCTGCTGGCCTCCCGCATTGCCGTGAGCAACCTGCACAAGAATACCGAAAAATCCTTCTCCAAAACCATGGAGATGCTGTACGTATACATCGATCCCAAGACCAACGAACGCGCTGCGCTCCTGGCCGATGACGTATACGAAGTGATCCAGAAGAACGCGGAACTGCTGGACTCTACCATTATATACGACCGCGACTATAATTTTGACTATTTCGGCTTTAAAACGCTGGAAAAATCCTACCTGCTCAAGCTCGACGGTAAAACCGCAGAGCGTCCGCAGCACATGTACATGCGCGTAGCCATCGGTATCCATAAGAACGATATCCAGGCGGCTATTGAAACCTATCACCTGCTTTCTGAAGGCTGGTTCACGCATGCCACACCCACGCTGTTCAACGCCGGTACGCCCAAACCGCAGATGTCGTCCTGCTTCCTGCTTACCATGAAGGAAGACAGCATTGCCGGTATTTACGATACCCTGAAACAGTGCGCCAAAATTTCACAGTCTGCCGGCGGTATTGGCCTCAGCATACACAATATCCGCGCCAAAGGTTCCTATATTAAAGGCACCAATGGTACCAGCAACGGCATTGTGCCCATGCTGCGCGTATTTAACGATACGGCCCGTTATGTAGACCAGGGCGGCGGAAAACGTAAAGGTTCCTTTGCCGTATATATTGAGCCCTGGCACGACGATATCTTCGACTTCCTGGATCTGCGCAAGAACCACGGTAAAGAAGAACTCCGCGCCCGCGACCTGTTCCTGGCCCTCTGGGTGCCCGACCTGTTCATGAAACGCGTAAAGGAAGACGGCCACTGGACGCTGTTCTGCCCGAACGAAGCGCCCGGCCTGTCCGAAGCCTACGGTCCGGAGTTTGAAACGCTGTTCGTAAAATACGAGAACGAAGGCAAGGGCCGCCGCACCATTAAGGCGCGCGATCTGTGGGCTGCCGTACTGGACGCCCAGATCGAGACCGGCACACCGTACATCCTGTACAAAGACGCCGCCAACCTCAAAAGCAACCAGAAGAACCTGGGTACCATCAAGTCTTCGAACCTGTGTACCGAGATCATGGAATATACATCGCCCGAAGAAGTGGCCGTTTGTAACCTGGCGTCCATCGCCCTGCCTAAATTCGTGACCGAAGACAAGCAGTTCGACTTTAACCGTCTTTTCGAAGTTACCTATGTAGCTACGAAAAACCTGAACAAGATCATCGACTTTAACTACTACCCGGTTCCGGAAGCCCGCTACTCGAACCTGCGCAACCGTCCCATCGGACTGGGTGTACAGGGCCTTGCCGACACTTTTGTGCGCATGCGCCTGCCCTTCGACAGCGATGAGGCCAAAACCCTGAACCGCGATATCTTCGAAGCCATTTACTTTGCCGCGCTCACCGCCTCCAAAGACCTGGCCAAAGAACACGGCGCCTACGAAACCTACGAAGGTTCACCTATTTCCAAAGGTATCTTCCAGTTCGATATGTGGAACGTAAAACCCAGTAACCGCTGGGAATGGGACGTACTGCGTGAGGAGATCCTGAAACACGGCGTACGCAACTCCCTGCTGATGGCCCCCATGCCTACGGCTTCCACGGCACAGATACTGGGTAACAACGAATGTTTCGAGCCATTCAGCAGCAATATGTACACCCGCAACGTACTCAGCGGTACCTTCCCGGTGGTGAACAAATACCTGCTGAACGACCTGGTGTCCCTGGGCCTGTGGAACGAAGGCATGAAGAACAAGATCATGACCCACAACGGTTCCATACAGAACATACCGGAGATCCCGGACAACATCAAGGCGCTGTACAAAACGGTATGGGAGATCAAACAGCGCGACCTGGTAGATATGGCGGCAGACCGCGGTGCCTTTATTGACCAGTCGCAGTCGCTGAACATCTTTATCGATCAGCCCAACCACGCCAAACTGACGTCTATGCACTTCTACGGCTGGGAAAAGGGCCTCAAAACGGGTATGTACTACCTGCGTACCAAACCGGCTTCACAGGCCATTAAATTCACCGTGCCTTCGCAGAACTTCAACGACAAGGCCCCTGCGGAAAAAGCGGCGGAAGCCGAAAAAGCAGTGCTTGCCGCTGCCGTAACAGCACCTGTTGCCACGGCCGTAGCCGAACCGGTTGCCGAATACCGCACCCCGGAGCCGGAAACCGTATATGCACCGGTACAGCCCGTAGAAGCTAAAAAAGCCGACTGGAGCGATGAACCCAGCGTAAACGACCAGCTGAGCTGCTCACTGGACAACCCGGAAGGTTGCGAAATGTGCGGATCGTAAAACACGCAAAAGATATGAATTGATATACGAAAAGGCTCCGGGAACGGGGCCTTTTTATGTTTTGGCTAAAACACATTTTGACTGGGGATATAGATTCCGTAATTTTGGTAGGCCCTCTCTTTAAAGTATGGCAAAACTAAGTAATAGGCGTATAACGAAAAAGGATATTCAATTATTCCAAGATACGATATTGCAATGGTTCCAAGCACATGGGCGGCACCATCTTCCCTGGCGTAAACAAGGCTTAAGCGCATACGAAATTATTATTGCCGAAGTCCTTTTACAAAGGACAAAAGCAGGAACTATTGAAAGATTCTATGAAAAATTCCTCACTACTTTCCCAGGTTGGAGAGCGATTGCTAATGCAGACATCTTGTTCCTGGAACAAGAGCTAAAACCTGTTGGTTTATATCGGCAGAGGGCCCGGCGGTTGCAAGATTTAGCACAAGAAATGGTTAAACGACAGGGCACCTTACCTGTGGACCGCATGGAATTAGAACAAATTCCCTTTTTAGGGCAATATATCATAAACGCCATTGAGTTACAAGTCTTCTATAAACCAAGCCCTTTGTTGGACGTTAATATGGCAAGGGTAATAGAACGCTATTTTGGTGAACGGGAGATGGCCGACATTCGTTATGATCCATACCTGCAGAAACTGGCCTATAAAATTGTTAATCATTCTAAATCAAAAGAAGTCAGCTGGGCCATACTCGACTTTGCAGCAGCCATTTGCAAGGCTCCCACACCCCTGTGTTTAAAATGTCCTCTTATACAGGCTTGTAAATTTCCCAGGAAAAATTTACATTGACCCGATATTTTTTCGTATGACACCAACTTATTCCTATATTGACTTATTTGCAGGATGTGGTGGACTTTCTCTTGGTCTACATAATGCCGGATGGAAGGGCTTATTCGCTATTGAGAAAAACAAAGATGCCTTTGATACTCTTGAACATAATTTAATAAACACAAAGAATCATTTTGACTGGCCGTCCTGGCTTCCTCAAGAAAATTTGGAAATTGATACCGTTTTAGCAGATTATAAGGAAGAACTCGTCGGTCTTAGAGGTAAAGTTGATCTCGTGGCAGGTGGACCACCATGCCAGGGGTTTTCTACAGCAGGTCGCAGGAGAGAAGACGATGTACGAAACAGCTTGATCCGTTCCTACCTGAAGTTTATACTATATACACGTCCTAAGCTAATATTCTTTGAAAATGTAAAGGGATTTACATTAGAATTCAAGAAAAACAGGGCGCAACAAAAGCAAGCCTCAAAAACTAAAGGACAGGCCTATTCTCAATATGTAGTAAACATGTTAAAAAGAATTGGCTACCAAGTGGATGATGGTATGATCGATTTCTCTCAATACGGCATACCGCAAAAACGAACTCGCTTTATACTGGTTGGGATACGCCAGGATGTTGCCGCCGAAAAAAATATTAAACCTGAGCATTTTTTCGAAAAACTCATGGCTAATAAAAAGCCTTTTTTGAAAAATGAAAACTTACCTCAAAACCCGACGCTTGCTGATGCGATATCCGATTTGTTAAAAGTAAATGGTTTGGTTCAAACACCTGATAGGGGCAAACAATTCTATAGTGGGACCTATGCAGCATCAAAATCCCGTTATCAGAAGTATTTACGGGCTGGTTCTAAAAGCGAATCTCCGAATAGCCATAGTTTCCCTAATCATAGGCCTGATATCGAGGAAAAATTCAAACATTTTCTTACGGCCTCTAAGGGCAAAAACCTGAGTGCGCAGATAAAAGAAGAACTGAAAATCAATAAGCATGTAATTATACCTCTTGCAGCTAATAAACCAGCTCCAACGATTACCACATTGCCTGACGATTATATCCATTACTGTGAGCCGAGAATACTTACTGTAAGAGAATACGCACGCATACAAAGCTTTCCTGATTGGTACGAATTTCAAGGAAAATATACTACGGGAGGACCTAACAGAACGAAAGAAGTGCCACGCTATACCCAGATTGGTAACGCTATCCCTCCATTATTTGGAGAACAAGCTGGAATTGTATTAAATAAAATAATTAATGGCTAAAGAATTTATTTCGTTTGATGTAAAGACCGGGATGAAAAGTATTATTGGTAGGGACTTAATTACCGATGATTTCATCGCTATCTATGAGTTAGTGAAAAACTCATATGATGCCCGTGCAGATTTTGTCAAACTAACTTTTAAGCCTGGCGAAATTATAATTGCTGACAATGGGAAAGGAATGTCGAAAAAGGATATTAAAAATAAGTGGCTTGCGGTTGCTTATTCAGCAAAAAAGGATGGTAGTGAGGATAAGGCGGAGGACGATAAAGAAGACAGTAAACCAAGGCATGCGCATCTAAGTAATTTAAAATCAAGAAGATTTTATGCGGGCGCTAAAGGTGTGGGAAGATTTTCATGTGATAGATTAGGCAATTTACTTGAACTTATAACTAGGAAAGAGACAGAAAAAATCGCACATAAGATTGATGTTGATTGGACTCAATTTGAAACAAATGCTAAACAAAGCTTTGGTGATGTTAAAATTGTTTTGGAACCAACAGATGAAAAGATTGAGTTCCCAAAGGAAAAGCCTCACGGAACTATATTAAGAATTAGTGACTTAAATTCTACATGGACTGAAGAAAAATTAACAGACCTTAAGAGATCTTTGGAAAAATTGATTAACCCCTTTTCAAAGGAAAGTAATTTTGGCATTGAAATTCTTGCAGAGGAGTTTTTAGAAAATGATGCTGATAAAACTGAATTTCAAAAGATAAATGGAGAAATTAATAATAGTATACTTAAAGTTTTAGATATTAAGACCACACAGGTTGACGTTAAGATTACCTCTAGCAAAATTGTAACTAAATTAATTGACAGAGGCAGTTTAATATATCACATTGAAGAGCCGAATAAACACCGCAATTTAGTCGACAACCTAGAAATTAATTTGTACTTTCTTAATAGGAGTGCAAAGATCAATTTTGGGAAAATAATGGATATTGAACCTGTTAATTACGGTAGCGTTTTTCTTTTTAAAAATGGATTTAGAGTTCAGCCTTACGGCGATGTTGGAGACGATAGTTGGGAAATAGACAGGAGAAAACAACAAGGCTACAATCGTTTTTTAGGAACCCGTGATCTATTTGGGAAAGTTGATTTAACTACGGAAAATGCAGAGCAATTTAAAGAGGTTTCAAGTCGCGATGGAGGACTCGTAGAAACCAAAGGGAAGATTCTTCTGTTTGAACTTTTTTATGAAAAAGCTTTAAAAAGACTAGAGCGGTATGTCGTTGGTGTGTTGTGGGGAGAAGGTTTTAAAAGGAGGAACTATTTTATTAATGATGATATTGCGGATGATGTAAGAAAAAACCTTAAGAATGATAAAGACAAAGATTCTTACGATGATATTAAAGACAACATTGGCAGCAAAATTGACTTTGTTTATCTGATTAAATCTTTGGCTGATGATGAAGATATTAAAATCCTATCCTTTGACAAGGAACTAGTTGATTTAGTCAATGAACAACTTGATATAGCTCAACCAAGGTTTATCGTAGATTTAGAACGAATTGCTGAAAAAACAAACGATAGAGACCTGTTAGACCAAGTTAAGTTAACTGAAGAAAACTTTAATAAAATACTTCGTGAAAAAGAAGAGGCAGAAAAACGAGAGGCAGAAGAAATACAGAGAAGATTGGCTGCTGAACAAAGGGCTGCTAAAGAGGAAGAGAAACGAAAAGAGGCGGAAAAAAAGGCTTATGATGAGGCCTTGAAACGGAAAGAGGCTGAATTAGAAAGAATTAAGGCTGATAATGCTCGATTGAGGGCTGAAAAGCTTGCGTTGGAGGAAGCTGAAAAAAGGAAAGCTGAGCAAGAAATAAGCAAAAATTTGAATGACAAGCTCCGTATTGAGTCTCAAAAAAACCAATATTTAAATGCTACAAGAAAAACACTTAGTGACGATGCCGAGCAATTAGTACACTCTATTGATCTTTATGTAGGTAATGCCTCAACATACATTAATGAATTGCTTAGAGATGATACACTTGATTTAAAAACAAAAGATAGCTTATATTATATAAAGAATAATATTGACAAAGCTTTGAAAGTTTCGCAAATTATTATTAAGTCTAACTTTGATTATAAGCATACTTCCCAAAGAATTGATTTAACTCGATATATTTCTGAATATCTTGAAGATTTAAGCCTCTCCAGGAAAGGGTTAAAAATCGAAGTTGAAAACCAACTAAATCATTTTAGTTTTTTAAATCCTATTGATATTGATATTGTACTTGATAATTTAGTTTCTAATTCTGTTAAAGCAAAGGCTAAGAATATATTAGTACAGTTCAGTAAAGATTCGTCGTCAAAAACCATATTAATGAATTACTTTGATGACGGGAATGGAGTGCCTGATAGGTTGATTAATAATCCAGATTCAATATTTGAGCTAGGGGTTAGGGAATCTTCTGAAAAGGGCTCTGGAATAGGTATGTATGACGCAAAAAAGAGAATGAAGAATATTAAAGGGAATATTCAATTCCTTGGTAATAACCTTAAACTTCAAGGTGCTGCTTTTCAATTAACCTTTAAATAATTATGAGCTCAAGTGATCCTATCCAGTTAAACTATTTGGTTTTTGATGATGAAGAAGAAGAAAAGAACCAAAACAATTTGAATGTAAAAGTCTCAGGCTTTACGTGTAATTTAATATTTGTAAATCCAACTGATTTTTTTATAGCTGAAGATAATCAGTTTGACGCTGAGGGGTTAAAGGCCGAAATTGTAGCTAAAACTCAAGGCTTTCATATTAGCTTAGTTGCAACGGATTGGAATATGTTACCAGCAACAGCTAATCATGCTGAATTGAATGGGTTAGAGATTATTGAAACTTTACTAAGAATAAATGATAAGTATCGAAAATGCCCATTCTTAATTTATTCTGGTAAACCCCAAGAGGCAAGCAATGTGATGATTGAAAAACTTAGAGCTGAGATTTGTTCCGGTGAAGTGAAAGAGCCAATTTATGCACTCCAATTATTAAGCCTATTATTGGAGCTAAAAATCAAATTTTGCGCTCGAGGTTCAAGATTTGCCGAAATAAATACATTAATCAAGGGCGAAAAATCTATTTCTCTAATTGTACTGAATTTACTAGCCAACGTCGATAGGAATTTATTGATAAATACCGGAAATGAATATTATGATGGCAAGAGAATTGGAGATTTGATAGATATGCTTTCAAAAGATAATGACCAAGGTTTTAAGTTCGTTCGAGAGTTTATAGAATTATCTATTGCAAACTACACTGAGATTAATGAATAGTTATAGAAATATAGTGCTCATTCATGCTCTTGATGACTCTACTGCTTTCTTAAGTGATTTTAAGGAGTTGAATCCTAATGGTTATATAGAGGTTGGGCCAGAAGAGGAGTCAATTAGTGGGGCACTTGAGCAACTGAGAACAGTGCAACCCCTTTCGCTTATCATTTTTCTTGGGCACGGTTATTCTGCTGGGCTAGGCTGTCTAGATGTTTCGACTTATGAAAGAAGAACTATGATCAATGCAGAGGTTGCTAATGATATATTTAGCAAACATGATGTGCTGTTATTAAGCTGTAAATCTGGCGAATTTATTCAGCGTTTAAACACATATAATTCGGTACTAGGTTTTGGGAACATTTTAAGCTCTTTAGCTGAGGTACGTGTCGAAGCCGAATATACTGGGAGATTCCGAGACCTTTCTGCAGAAGATATTGATTATTTCAATAGAACATATGTAAGAGCAATAATGAAATCACTTAAGCTGCTTATTGATAATAGAATATTATTTAAAATGGTGCCTCAAAGGATTTCATATTTTATTAACAAAGAAATCAATTTACTTCTTCGGCAAAAAAACAAAGATAATAGAGTTGAAATAGCGACTTTATTGTTCGAGTTTAGAAATGAAATGGTATATAAAGTGACAGATGTGTAATAAACAGAATGTAGTATGCTGTAATAATAATATTTAGTCGAAAATTTAAACACTCCATGCAACTTCACAAGCAAAATATTCCGAAATAACAATTCTAATCATAATCGACCCCATATCATCTATTGCAAGGTATCTATATTGGTTATCTTGAACATCAACCCAATCGTTGATAAGCATTTCTACATTACGTTGTTCGCCATTCTCATCTTGAATGGCCATTTGTGTAACTATAAGGCGTTGCATGTTACGGGATCCTACCTCGCCAAAAGTTTGTTGAAAGTGAACTGAATCAAATAACGCCCGGCCTTCTTGAGTCAGTGATAAAAGGGGGCCACACCAAAAATGATCAGGGTTCTCGCGACATGGCTGACTTAACTCAAAGGCTGCGTGTCCACGTGCGAGCTTTAGCATTACATTAGATACCCGCTCCATTTCTGCATTGAAGGCGGTTTGACCATTTACTTCGATTTTTGAAGCTT
Source organism: Flavobacteriales bacterium (assembly GCA_052437175.1). Taxonomy (GTDB): domain Bacteria; phylum Bacteroidota; class Bacteroidia; order CAIKAF01; family CAIKAF01; genus JACVCJ01. Next base: position 373,095 of record JBQVOK010000002.1, on the reverse strand, counting down.
CAATACGTTTTTGTAAGCCCGGGGATTTTCGCATAATTCTAGCGACTGAAGGACGGCCAATTTTTTCTGGATCGGTTGAACCGCAAAGAACGCTTTCTAGCAGACAGGCGAAATACTCCTCATCTATAGAAAAGCCCTGGTTACAGGATTTACAGCATCCTACTACCGGTAGATTTGCAGGATAGGGGAGTTCTAATAGGCATTTCGATGGTATATGATCCCGTGTATCTGCAGGACCAGCGCAATAGATGCAGCCATTAATCAATCGGTCATCAGCACAGTCTTTCGGATGGTTCATGGTGAAGAGCTTTTTATTTGCTTTCCATCAACCTTTCCAGCCTTTCCATCATCTCGTCCTTCTCCTTGAGCATGCGCTCGTACAGCTCCATTTTCTCCTCATGCAGCTTTCTTATTTCCTCAAGGGGATTGTTTATAAATGTCGGGTTGTAATTAACCAAACCCTGTGTATCGTGAAACGTATTCGCAATAATATTCACCGCCTGCTCTTCATCAAAATTCTGTATGGCCTCCACGGGCAGCTTCAGTACTTCGGCGATCTGTTTCAGGATGCTGTCTTCGATGGTTTCGCGCTGTTCCAGCAGGCTTATTTTCTGTTGGTTCCAGTCCTCGCCCAGTTCCCAGGCAAGGGCGTCCTGCTTTATGCCCAGCATCTCGCGGAAGCGTTTAATGTTGCGGCCCTGGTGTATTTTAGTGCTGTTGCGCATTTGGTAAAGATTTAGGTGTTAAAGATATGCTTTTTAAGGGATAGCTAATATAGGGGTTTTTGCGGTATTTTACCGCTTACGCTTTTGGTTTTTTGTCCGCTGTTTTTTGCTGAATTCTTACCGGGTATGGGAATACGTAGATTACGACAGCCGTTTACCTGCCCCGCCGTTTTTTACCCGTGAAGAACCGCCGGCGGTGTAGCATATCGCCGGGGCTTGGGCTTGCTTTGCGGTACATCAAATTTTTTAAGTTATGTCTACCCAATCTTTACATTCCAAAAAGCAGCCCGTGCGGCGCATCCGTATCTGCCGCAAGGGTTTTCCGCGGGCCAACAAAAGCTATGTGTCTTACCCCGAGTTCCGCCTCTGTGGCCGCTGGCTGCAGGACAACGGTTTTTTGCCCGGTCAGTACCTGCGTATACACATAGAGGGAGACCGCCTGGTACTTAGCCGCGACTATGAGGCCGAGGTGCTTAAACGCGAGCAGGAGGCCGCCGCTGCCCGTGGCATCAAAGACATGGAACGCCTGCAGCACAAAAAGCCGCAGCCGGAAGTGAAGCTGCCTACGCGCGAAGAACTGTATGCCATATACGTAGAGGGCCTCCGCGCACGCGGCCTGCCCTTGCCCGGCCAGCCGGGTCACCCGGATTATCATGCCCCCCGCACCAAGGTGCCCTATGCCACCAACCATCCTAAGAAGCGCCGCTAAGGACTTGCGGAAACGGGCCGGTTAACACACAAAAAAAAGCACCCCTGAGGAGGTGCTTTTTTGTTCATACGCGTATGTTGTACCGCCGCTAAGCGGTATTGTTGTCTGTGGGCTCACCTTTTTGCCGGGGCCCGGTACCGGGGAAGAACTGCTTTATGTCCTCCAGCTTTACATCATACCCCGGCGTTTGGGTGCCGGCCATGTACTTGGTGTAGTTGTAATCGCTGAGAGAGGCCAGGTACACGTCGCGGTCGTGCAGGATCTTGGCATCGGAGCTGATCTCTGCCAGGGAACGCAGGCGGTTAAGCACTTCTTCGAGGAAGTTACGGTCCTGCAGGTCTGCCTCAAATTCGGGCCAGTTTACCTGCGGACTGCTCAGTGCGGGTTGCTGGTTACGGTAGTCCCACACTTTTAATACCAGAAGCTTGTTCTGTTCGTTGATGCTGCCTAATTCCCGGCGCTCATCGGCGCTCAGGTTTCGGCCTTTGGGGGTAAGGTTGCTTTGCAGAGAGTCCAGGAGTGTGCGGATCGTATTCATTTCAGCCGGAGTGAAATGCAGATCCATTAGATTTTCCAATGGCATGATAAACTATTATTAAATTATGACATCATGCACAGCGCTGTGGTATTATATAATACGCAGCAATACAGGTATTCGTATATGATAAACTTTAAAATTTTGTGAAAAATAGTTTTTGTCTCTAAATAGAGCACGGTAACTTTTTCGTTTTTACCAGTTTACGGATATGTATAGGCGCGTAATTTTCGACGAATGAAGATAAAAGCAGGTTGCGGCTAATGGCTGCAGGCCGGTTTAGGTGCGGAACTCAAACGTTTAGGTCTGGTAACCTAAACATTTAGGTGTGGGACCTAAACGTTTAGCTCAGGAACCTAAAAATTTAGCTTCGGAACCCAAACGTTTAGGTTGTATAACCTGAAAATTTAGGTCAGGAACCTAAACGTTTAGCCCGGGAACCTAAACGTTTGATAGTTTTAGCTAAACGTTTGACCTCGCAACCTAAACGTTTGGCGGGGGAACCTAAACACAGGGCCTCTGCCGCTGAACATTGGGGCCTTTCGGCTAAGGGTTTAGGCAGTTTCGTTAAATGTTTGGCCATTCGTTCTAAACATTTGCATTTGGGAGTTAAAGCGGATAGTTGTTCGCCTGACGTACCGGCATTCTGACTACATTTCTTTATGTACTATATAATGCAGATAATTGCAGATAACTATACGATGCACTATGTCAACATCTGTTTCAGAATTTATGCAGCCATACCTGCAGCCCGGCGAAGAGCTGCTGTACTCGGGGCGGCCTTTCAGGGGCTTTGTATGGGCCTGGTACGATTATGTGTACCTGGGCCTGAGCCTGCTTTTTCTGCTGTTTGCCGGCCTGCTGTTCGTCCTTTTCCCGAAGCAGGCTATAGCCTTTTTGTGGCCCTGTTTTATTCCGATGGCCATTTACCCCTTGCTGCGGTATTTGTTGGGTATACGCAGGAGACAGCACATTTTTTACGGCATCAGCCGGCAACGGGTCATTATTGTTGCTCATTTCCCGGCTAAGGAACAACGCATACTGGCCTTTGCAGATATGTCGGCGGCCGTTTTTAAACCCTACCGTAAAGGCTATGGAAGCATTCGGTTTATGCCGTTGCAGGTATCCCAGCCGGCGGTCCTTTATGAGCTGGAAGTTATACCCGATGCGGAACAGGTATACAAGCTGGTACAGGAGCAGCTAAGGCGCTAACGCAGTGGGAAGTTCAATATTACCGCAGAGGAGGTATGTGCCTGAAAGTCGAGATATTATTTATTTCTAAATAAATTTATATATTTAACTATAAAACCGCTACCTATGTACATCCGCACCCTCTTCTTTTTCGGTTTCTTTTTTGTGGCTTCTTTTCTGCTGCGGGCCACTCCCGTACGCCTGAAGCTGCCCTGCGGGGAACAGGATGTGCTGAATCCGTATAGCATTACCGTATTCCGTAAGGCGAAAGAAGTACTACACACGTCTGCCTCCGAATTTGAGCTGAAGCCCGGTACCTACCGCCTGCAGGTCCGTATTTCCGCACAACAGCAGCTGGATACCCTGCTGAACGTAAAGGCAACAGAAAGCCTGGAGCTGGATCTTTCTGCACACCCGCTTTTCTCTTTTAGCCCCAACTTTCTCTACCGGATGCTGACTGCCGACAGCGGGCTGCGGATCTCCTGCCTTACACTGCGCTGCCACGGTGGACCGCTGCTCTATACGGGTAAACTAAAGTATAATGCGGCAGAAAAGCGTATGTCCGGACTTTTAACAGATACAGAAACCCGTAGTAAGTACACGATGCGTATAACGACGGAGGAGCTGATCCGTTGTTTTGCAGGGAACCGGGATGCCGATCCGTCCTTTTCATCGGGCAGCTATATCCTGCTCCGCAGTGAAGAGAACACCGTACTCGGCCGTAGTTGTTTCCCGGCCCTTTTTCCTGTTGAATAAAATGTACTGTAACATGTTCCCCCTGCAGGAACGATAGATGAATCGCCACACACTTACGAAATATGAAAAATGCCCTGCTGAATAAAATACTGGCTGATTAAATCTCTATCCGGGCCGCTTTAAGGCTAAAGGCCTGAACCCCGAAGTTAAGCTAATGGCTATAAGCTTATAGCTATTTCATTTTTTTCTATCTTTAGTACCACACTAAATCTCCATAACCCTCCTGCACCCGTTTTATGCGTATATGCATTCACACACTTATTTTACTGGCAGTAACCTGCGGAATCTGCCGCCTTTCCTATACGCAGACGCAGGCATACCAAAGCGTTGATCTCTATTTTTCGGAAGTGGGTAAAGATATCTATAACCCCAGAGACATGCTGGTGCAGCCGGATGGTTCGGTGCTGATCGCCACCTATTTCCGCACGGAGTATACGGATAGTATACGAGGCATAAGCCTGCAAAGAAAAAGGTCCGGGAGCGGACTGATCTGGCTGAATGCCCGCCTGGAAAAGGAGCGGGAACTGGTATTCCCGGACTACAATATAGACCGGCTTGTGCAGTATAAGGGCCGCACCTTTCTGGCCGGCAATGCGCCCTCTTTCTCCTGGCGTTATGACCCCGCATGGGTGGCCGAAATAAACAGCAGGGGCCAGATATTGTGGGAAACAAAACTATGCAGGACCTGTGCCTATACGTATATGCAGGATATACAGGCCGACAGTTCCGGCAACCTGTACGTACTGCTGCTGAAAGAACGCGATTTTATACGGGAGCGCGTAAAGAAAGTAAAGATCCCTGCCGGAAGCGGTAGAGACAGTATGGTAAATGTCCTGAGCGTAGATAAGGGCCGCCTGAAACTGTACAGCATCTCCCCGGAGGGGAAACGAAACTGGCAGGCTGCGGTAGATGAACCCAATTATGAAGGGCTCTGGGATGCAGAACTGAAGGTGACCGGCTCCGGCTTTGACATAAGCTTCTACGATCTGACGCTGATGGGTCCCCGCTGTACCTGGCTGAGCGCCGACCGTAAGCTGCAAAGACCATTTCCTTTTTCTGACCGGGATAAGATATACTTTACACATTCCGGTGCACTTACCTGGAATACAGATGCCGCCGAACTGAAATGGTACAACGCCGGAATACTGACAAACACTGCAGATGCGCCGGAAACCGCCTCCGGCTACCTGCCGCCCGCTTACCTGCTTCCGCTGGAAAACGGCGGGTATTTTGCATTCAATAGTTATGGCTCTAATTTTAACGGTACATGGCTGGACAAAGATCTGCGGATACAAAAGACAAAGAATTACCCGGACATCCCAAAGGTTTTTGCAGAAAAGGTGAGCCTTATGCCGGACGGTTCTGTGCTTGTCCTGAACCGGTCTCATGTACTGCCGGAATACGATCCCGATAAATATATGTACATTAAACTGCTGCGGCTGGAACCTTAATACGGTAAATATGCAAAATACCCTGCTGAAAAAAATACCGCTGCTATCTGCGCTGTTTTTACTTTTATGGACGGCATGCAGCCAGCGCGAAGTAAAAGGTATACGCATAGGGGATACCCTGTACCGGCAGCAGAGCTGGCAGGAGAACCGGGAACTTTGTACCCTGATAGAACGTAACCTGGAAGGCGATGCGGAAGCCTTACGCAGGATAGCAGCGTTGCATTGTGGCGATGGCGCCGGCTGTTACGATCTGGGACAGGTAATTACACAGATCATTTACCGCCGGGGGGAAAGCGCTTTTGCAGAAACTGTGCAACAGGCCGGCCCTGAAAATCTGCCGCGGCTGAAGAGCCTGATACGCGCCGGACTGGAATACGGCGACCAGGATGGAGACGGACAGGCAGATGAAGGTTCGATCGAAGAAAAATTTCCGCTGCTGAACAACCTGCTGGCCGATTAAAGCTCTATCCGGGCTACCGGTAAACAAAAACGTTTGGGGTTGTAGCGTTCAATGGCGTAGTTGCATTGCAATACACTGCTGTCTATTTTTTGAAATAATGCCTGTTTATTTGTACGGATATGTATAAATATTGGCGAAGTGCCCCCGCGCGAGGGACCTCGCTGTAAGCGAGGCGCCCAAAACAAAAAGATCAATCCCCATAAGGTTTTCAGCCTTGTTTTGTGCTTGTAGATCCCTTTCTGTGTGCTTTGTATGTAATAGTTCAATGCATTTTTCTTTACCAGACTGACTTTGCTGCCCTGTTGAAATTTTTTTTGCCTACAAAGTTGCAGATGTAAAAAAAATAACAATACATTTGGTTCATAACCTTACCCTTATGAATATCTTATCTGCTTTACCCCGCCCGATACCCCGCATATTATGTTTAAACAACTCGCCGGAAACCTGTGTTCCGGGCTTAGCGTGCGTTCTGCAGGCTGATGTGAAACCGTTTACTGTAGTATGCCATGGAGTTCAGTACGCTTAATATACAGGACCTGCAGCTGGAGCATACGCTGGACGTGAACCCCGCCACAGGCTCCGCAGCCGCGTCCGTGGGCGTTCCCCTGCCCGAAGGGCGCAGTGGTTTTGGTCCCTCGCTGTCGCTGCACTACAGTTCCGGCGGCCGCAATTCGGTATTTGGCATGGGCTGGAGCCTTGCGGGCACTTCGTTTATTTCGCTGGATACCAAAAAAGGGCTGCCCCGCTACGACGGTACCGAAGACTATGCCTTTAACGGCGGCCTCAGCCTGGTGCCCCAGCTGCTAAAGAACGGCCAGGAATGGAAGCCCAAAAGCACAGAGAATGCCGATTATTACATCTACTATTACCGCTGCACCCAGGAAGAAAGCTTTACCCGCTTTGAAAAATGGGTGCATAAAAGCAGTGGCGCCATACACTGGCGTACCCGCACGCGCGGCAATGTGGTCTCCGTATATGGCCTGGATGCCTCGGGAACCACACGCATAGCCGATCCCGAACGGCCGGAACGCATCTTTAGCTGGCTGCTGGAGACCCAGTTCGACGACAGCGGCAATGCCATACAATACCGCTATAAAACGGAGAACGGCAGTGGGGTAGATCCCCTGAAACCTTATGAGACCGGGCGCATGAAGCGTTTTGCCGCCGGCGGTTTTGCGCAGAAATACCTGGAACGTATACAGTATGGCAATACAAAGCCCGTAACACAGGCCCTGCAATGGGACCCGGCCAACAGCTGGCTTTTTGAAGCTGTGTTCGACTATGGCGAATACGAAGCCCGCCCCTATACGCAAAGTACCGCCAAGCCCGGCGCCGTATGGACCTGCCGGCCCGACCCCTTTTCGGTATACAACCCGGGTTTTGAGATACGCAGTTACCGCCTCTGCCGCCGCATACTGGTATTCCACCATTTTGCGGAACTGGCCGCTACGGCATCCCTTACCGGTATTTTTGAATGTGGCTATAACGAGAACGCCGCAGGCACTACCTTACAGACGATTACGTATACCGGGGTACGCCGCGATCTGTTTAGCGGTCAATACAGCGAAAAACAACTGCCGGCCCTGCGCTTTACCTATACACAACCCGAGCCGGCCCGCACCTTTACGGGCATTACCCGGCAAACGGCAGAGAATATTCCGGGTGGCTTTAACAACAGCCGTACCCGTCTGCTGGACCTTTTTGGCGAGGGACTGCCCGGACTGCTTACCGAATCGGCCAATACCTGGTACTACAAACCCAACCTGGGCAACGGCGAATTCGGCCGCCAGGAGACCATTATACAAAAACCCGCGCAGGACATGGGCATTTACGCCCTGGGCGATTTTGACCAGGACGGCAACCTGAACCTGTACACCCTGCAGGGCCGTACGGCAGGCTATTATGAGTATGACCGCGATACGGAAAAATGGTCGGGATTCCGCTCTTTTGAGAATATTCCGCAGGTGGGCCCGGCCCGCTTTATAGACCTGGATGCCGACGGGTTCCCGGACCTGCTGCTGGAGCGCGACGATAAAATGATCTGCTATCCCTTTAAGGGTAAAGAAGGCTTTGGTAAACCCTATGAGTTTGCCAAACCGCATTCCACCCCGGGCTTTGCCCCCATGATCGGCGACAACGGGGCCCTCGATTATTTCCTGGCCGATATGACCGGGGACGGCCTGCCCGACCAGGTGTGTATACGCAATGGCCGGGTGGAATACTATCCCAACCTGGGCCACGGCCGCTTTGGCGAAGCCGTGCTCATGGAAAATGCCCCCCTGATCGATTTTGATACCAGCTTTGATGCCGGGCGCATACGCCTGTATGACCTGGACGGCAGCGGTACGGCCGATATCCTGTACATAGGCAACGGAGAGATACGCTACTGGCACAACGCCTGCGGCAACGGCTTTACCGAAGGCGGCCGCATTACAGGCCTGCCCTGGATAGACAATATAAGTTCGGCCATTATCCTGGACCTGGCCGGCAACGGCATGCCCTCACTGGTATGGTCCAGCTCCCTGGCCGGGGCACAACAGAGTCCCATACAGTACCTGGAGCTTACCGGGGGCGTAATTCCGCGCCTGCTCGTTTCTTCGGAGAACGGCATGGGTACGGAGATCAGCATACGCTACGGCCATTCGGGGCAACACTACCTGAAAGCCGCCCGGGAAGGCCGCCCCTGGATATCTAAAATTCCGGCGCATTTTACCGTGGCCGATGAAAAGATCATCACCGACCATATTACCCATACCCGATTTGTAACTTCGTATATCTATCGAGACGGCCAGTACAACGGCTCGGAACGTACGTTTGTTACTTTCGGGCTCATCGAACAGTTCGATACACAACTCTACGAAAATGCTTCGGTAACGGAAGACAAGGAATACGTAAAACCGGTCTGCACCCGCACCTGGATACACAACGGCCTCTTTGGCTGGGAGCAGAAACGCAGTGCCCAGTACTACGCCGGCGATACAGAACGTCCGGCCCTGCCTTCGCCGTTTTTTGAACAGGATGAGGCCCTTTCTGCCTCCGATTTTGAATGCGGATTGCGTGCCCTGGCCGGTCGGGTGCTGCGCCAGGAAGTATACGCGGCCGATACCAACGGGAACTGCGCCGCAGATCCCTACCAGGTGATGCAGAACGCGTACTGTATACGAAAACTGCAGCCCGGAACGGAAGAGCGTGATTCCTGCTACTATGTGTACCAGAGCGAAAGCCTGAGCATGGTGTACGAACAACAGTCCGCCGACCCCAAAACGGCCCATACCCTGGTGCTGGCCATGGGCCCCTATGGCGATCCGGAAAAACAGCTGAGCGTTTCCTATGCACGGCGCAGCAGCATAAGCGACCGCCTGCCCGGGCAAAGCCGCGATTACATCAGCGCTCTTGTCCATGCCTATACGCACACCGATACCGCCGACACGTACCTGGCCGGTACCCTGTACGAAAGCCGGAGTTATGAAATAAATCAGCTGCCGCACACACAGGACGACATCCTGGACCTGCAACAGCTGCGTCCCTTGTTCGACGGACTTATAGCCAGTGCACTGGCTTTTGACAAAACCCTTTCCGACGGTGGGCCTTCCGCAGCCCGCCTCATCTCCTGGGACCGTACCTATTTCTGGAATACGGCCCTGGACGCTGTATTGCCCCTGGGACAGACCGGCAGCCGTCTTTTTGCACACCACGAAGAATCGGCCTGTTTTAACGATGCATTTATTACAGCGGCCTACGGCGCTAAAGTGAGTCCTTCCATGCTGAGTGATGCGGGCGAAGGCAACTATATACTAAAAGACAATTACTGGTGGCAGCAGAGTGCCGTAAACTTCTTCCGGAACGATGCCGGCTTTAACTGCCTCGACCGCGTGGAACGCGGCCCGGGCGATGTAACGCGCTATGGCTACGATCCCTATTTCCTGAACATCATTCAGATCACCGATGCGCTGGGCAATGTACAACAGGGCCAGATCGATTACAACCTGGTAGAGCCCTGGCGCATGACCGATATAAACGGCAACACTTCCGAAACCCTGTACGATGCCCTGGGTATGGCCATTGCCGTGTTCAGCCAGGGTACCGTGCTCGACAGTACGGCCAACCTGCAGCTCTATGGCTCGGGAAAAGCGGCGGACTACCAGCGGCGCAGCGATGAAACCTTTGCCAATGTACTGGCCGATCCGGCCCTGTACCTGCAACAGGCGTCCTCGTTCCTTTTCTACGACCTGGACTGCTGGACCAGCGATAACAAACCCTTGCAGAGCATCCGTATTACCCGTGAGAACCTGCGGCACGACGGCCTGGGCAACACCGAAAATACAGCCGTATTCCAGCTGGAACTCGAATACCAGGACGGCCTGGGCCGCGTAATACAAGGCAAACGCAAAGTAGAGGCCGGACCGGCCGTGAAGCGTGGCCCGGGCGGAACCGTGGAACTGGACCCGCAGGGCGAGCCCGTACTGGCCGACAGCAGCGAACGCTGGCTCGTGAGCGGGCACGTGGTGTACAACAACAAACTGCAGGCCGTACGCCAGTACGAGCCTTTCTTTAGTACGATACCGGATTTTGAGAACGACGAAGCGCTGGAGACCTACGGCGTTTCCGGCCGGAACTATTACGATCCGCTGGGCCGTGTATACCGCAGCGATATGCCCGATAATACTTTTACCGAAGTATTTTACTCGGCCTGGGAAGTGCAGAGTTTCGACAACAATGATACCGTAGACCGCTCCCTGTATAAGACGATCCGTGAAATGCTGGCGCCCACGGACCCGGAACGTATAGCCATGGAAAAAACCCTGGCCCATAAAGAAACGCCCGCCGTGGTAAAAATGGACCCCCTGGGCCGCGAGCTGCTTACCATACAAAAGAACAACGACGGAACCGAACGTAAGGTCTGGAACACCTATGATGTGAACGGAAATGTAGCTTCCATTAAAGATGCAAGAGACCTGCCCGCATTTTCGTATAGCTATGATATGCTCGGGCGACAGGTATACGAAAAAAGTATGGACGCCGGTGAAAAATGGAGCTTTCATAACAATTTCGACCAGACCATACACCAGTGGGACAGTCGCAATATACACCAGCGCACCCGTTACGATCGGCAGGATCGCGTAACGGATGTGTACGTAGACGGCGCCGGAACAGACCAGTACACAGAACGCTTTATTTACGGCGAAGACGCGTCTGTAAGCCAGGCGGCGGACAAGAACCTGCTGGGGCAGCTGGTAAAACATTACGATCAGGCCGGCTGGTCGGAACTGAAAGTGGCCACACCCGGCGGCGATCCCCTGCTTACGGAAAGAAAACTGGCCCTGGCCTACGATGCGGAACCCGACTGGGAAGTGCCCGCATCCGTAAGCATGGCGGCAGAAACCTATATCTCTGAATTTAGTTACGATGCCCTGGGGCGTTGCACACAACAGAAACTGCCCGATGATACCACCCGCCGTTTTCTCTTTAACCGCGGCGGTGGTCTGCAGCAACTGCTGTTCAGCACGGCAGACGGCATACTCACGGATGAGCCGGTACTGAGATCGGCCTCCTACAATGCCAAAGGCCTGCGCGAAAATGTGCTGCTGGGCAACAATACCCGTATTTCGTATACCTATGATCCGCTTACCTTCCGTATGAACCGGATGCGCTCGGTGCAGACCTCGGGAAGTCCGCGCGTATACCAGGATATACGGTACACCTATGACCCGATGGGTAACCTGGTGTACATGAACGACGAAGCACAGCAACCTGCTGCAGCTGACCCGAAAGTGATCGGCGGACTGGCTGTATCTGCCCACTGCGATTATGAGTACGATGCCCTGTACCAGCTGCTAAAAGCTACCGGGCGCGTGCACCAGGCCCTGCTGAAGAACGATTATGCCGACCGCAGCCGCGAACCCGGTCTGCCTGCCGACTGGGCCAAAGGCACCCGGCACATCGGCCTCAATAACGGCGCCGCCGTGGAACGCTATACGCGTACTTACACCTACGACCTGGCCGGTAACATAAAGAGCATACAGCATGCAGGTGCTTCACAGAACTGGACACGGGAGATATGGACCTCGGCCACTTCGAACCGTTCCCTGCCGAAGAAAGACCTGAGCGACATAGATGTAAGCAGCCCGGAGAGCCGCTTTGACGCTGCCGGCAACTGCACCTATATGCCGCACCTGCGCCGTATCGACTGGAATTACCGCAACAACATTGCCCGCGTGGTAGTGATCGACCGCTCCGGCGATGGCAAACACAACGATGAAGAATACTACGTATATGCCGGCGATGGCATGCGTATACGAAAAATAAGCTGCCGCCTGGTGGACGTACCTGGCAATGTACTCGAAATAACGGAGAAGATATACCTGGACGGCTGCGAAATAAAACGCATTACACGCGGCGGCACCGAACAGCTGCTGCGGATCACTTCGCACATCGGCGACGATAACAACAAGCTGGCCCAGGTACATGCCTGGAAGAAAGATACGCTGTCCCGGGAGACCGACGACATCAGCAAAAAGAAGATCCATTACCAGCTGCATAACCACCTGGGTTCTGCGGCCCTGGAACTGGACGAAAAGGGCGATATCATCAGCTACGAAGAATATTTCCCCTATGGCGGCACGGCCTTTATAGCGGGTAAGAGCAAGCGGGACATCGATCTGAAGGATTACCGCTATTCCGGCAAGGAAAGAGACGATTTTACAGGACTGTATTATTTTGGTTACCGCTACTATGCCCACTGGATCGGCGGTTGGATAAACCCGGATCCGCTGGGTCCGGAGGATTCGGAAAATTTGTACATGTATGTGCACAATAACCCGGTGAACCTGGTAGACCCGAACGGACTGGAAACGAAGAAGCGGGGAAGACTGCATTATACTGCGACGCAACAGGAACAAATTGCTGCGTACAACCGTAGCCTTACTCCAGACCAGATTGCACAGTTCCGGAGAGAAGGCCGTACCATTCTGTATTACACTCCGGGAAGAGGTGTGGAAGCTGTAACCCCCGACGAGGCCCGGCGCAGGACAGAAGCCACACTGAGGAGTGGCGGTGATGTGACCATTATACAGCAACCATCGGCACCATCGGATCCGGGAGACGGAAACGGAGGGCAGGGCCCTGCCAATGAAGGAGGAGGCCCGGGTACAGAACCGGCAGAAGGAGAGCCCCCGATCGTATTACCGGGCGAACAGCCTCCGCCTCCGGGTGCTGCAGGCTCTACAACCACCGGCGCCGATGGGGCTGCGCCTGATTCAAATGGAACAGGTAGAAGCACCGATACTTCCGGCGGATCGGTCAATAACGGTACCAACGGGGGAAACCAGCCGGGCACCAATGCCGGCGGTGGGGGTGGAAATACGGGCGACGGGAATACACCCGGCAATGGAGAGAGCCCGGGTAACGGCGGACAAGGCCAGCAGGGAAATGGTCCCGGAGGCGGAGGGAATGCCGAAAACGGTAACGGGAATGGAGCGGTTCCGGGTAGTGGCGGTACATCCGGTGTAGGAAACAGAACCGGTAATGGCAACGGCAACGGAACTACGCCGGCCCGCAACAATAATCCTGGTAATGGTGGCCGTCCCGGGGCAAATGGCCGGGGAAATAATTCGGGCAACGGATCCAGGGAAGGATCGGAACGCGGTTCAGAGAGAGGCGTTCCCGGAGGCCAGGAGGACGGTTCCGAAAATGGTCAGCTGGGCGGAGAGATCGGCGGGGACGATCGCGGAAGCCTCGACGGGCATATCGATGGCTCGCTGAATGGTGTGCGCGGAGGAACCTTGCTGAGAGGAGACGGCTCAAATGGTGAAACCGGGGAAACACCCGGGGCCAATGCCGGTAACCCGGGAGAAGGTAATCCTGCCGGTTCTGAACAAGGTATCCAGGGTGCTGAGGGAAATAACGGAGACGGCAATGAAAATGCCGGCGGCAACGGTAACAATGGTAACGGAGCCAATGGTGGTAATGGAAATAATAGTGGTAATGGAGGAGAGCAGAGCCAGGGACAACAAGGCCAGGGCCAGCAGGGTACTCCCGGCGATCCCCGCAGCAACTGGATGGACACCGTTACCCACTATACCGGCTACCTGAACCTCGAATTCGGTGGTAACCAGAACGGGGGCGAAGCAGGTGGTATTCCGGGCGGCATGGACCTTTTCGGCTGGCGTCCGCCCATGTGGGTACGCCGTACCATGCAGGTGCTGTATGTGGCAACTACCATCATAACTACGGTCATTCCCATCGGTAAAGCGGCCATTGCCGCCAAAGTAGCCATACAGGGCGCCTTAAAGGTAGGCTTGCGGGCTACAGCCCGGCGACTGCTTACTGCAGCAGCGGCCAGGATACCTACACGGGCGGCCATGAGTGCTGGTCTGCAACGGCTCAGAGGATCCATAGGAACGGGGCTTTCGGCAATAGGAGGACTGTTTAAAAGAGCTCCGCGGTCTCTGCCGGCAAGAACACTGAACCTGGATGCAGGAGCACTGACCAACCTGGCTGCCAAATCAAGATTTAACTCTGTGGTAAGAGCCATGCGGACGGAAATGAGGGGGGCAAACCTGGTAGCTACACCTACGGCCCTGGCAGAATCATGGAATCAGGCACTGACTCATGGTAATTTTATACAACGCATGCGTTGGCGCTGGAATGCCCGGTCGATTACCACCATTGTTGAAAATCCGGCAGCTGAATTTGCAATCACAGCTTCTCGGAGACTCGGTGCGGAAGATCTGCGTATCTTTGGTACAGCATACCGTATGGGCATACGCACGCTAACTACAGATGGTACATTTGTAAGGACCTTCCAGAACAGATTCCGGATAGTTCTTGATGCTGTTGTGTTTCCTCCATTAAGATTCTGAGCATTATGAATAGTAATAAAGAACAAATACCGCAAAATCTGAAACTCACAGTCGAGATGTTTCGCAGTGCATATCCGCAAGGTATTACGCCGGAAGATTATTATACCTGTATCAGGATCATGAAAGATAGCGGAATGTCCGACAGAACAGCTGCGCAGGCGATAGGTATACTAAAAAGCCTGGATTATACCGAAGTTCTCTACGATGTAGCTCATGAAATGCCCAACAGGAAAATAGAAGCCGGCGAAATAAACAGGGTTGTCGAAAAATTAAAGCCTCATGGTTACGACCGCTGGCTAGAAGAAGACTGACTTAACAAACTATAATTCTCTCTCAAAATCAACGAACAAAATCAAACCTTTATGAATAAACCAGACCTTATCCGGCTCGAGAAGCTGGCCCGGCTCAGCCCGAAACAGATCGCTGAGCAGGACCCCGACCTGTATGCAAAACTGAACGAACGCGCAGGCATCAGTCTTAAAAACAACGTGAACGAACGCCTCAAAGAGGCCCCCGATGAAGTAAAGGCCGGTCTCGGCAAAATTGATTTTTCTGCGGCCAAACTCGGTACGCAGGATGTGAAGGAGGTACTGTCGAAAAACCTGCTCAAAGGCCTTACCGCGGCTAAAAAGAAAGAACTGGAAGAGGTAGTGGCCCGCATCCCGGAACTGGGAAAGATCGAAGACCTGGTACAACCCGACCTGCCCCTGATCATGAACCCGGTCTTCCAGGCAGATCTGGCAAAAGCCCGTATGTACCGCCTGAGTGATATTGCCGGACTCTCCCAGGTAAAAACGGACAAGGCCCTGGTAAAAGAGGTAAACATCAACGCCATTTCTTCTGAAAATTTAGACGGTCTTGTAAAGTCAAAGGTGCTCTCCGGGGACGAGGCACGTGAGCTGGGACTGGCTTCCAATTTATATACGTTTTTTGATTTGGGCTTTGAACTTACCGAATTCGTAAAAAAGAACCAGGCACCCAAAGAAATGCAGGACCTGGTAAAAATAGACCGGGCAGGCTGGACAAAAATGATCCGGGAATCGAAAATGGAACTGCCCGAAGGACTTAAGGCCGAAGAATATGCCGAAATACTCTATAAAAAAGCAGAAACGCTCTTCCCCGAGGCTTCGCTGAACCAGCGCCTCGGAAAGCCGGACCTGAAGGCCCTCCTGCGCGAACTGGAAATACTGAAACCCCTGTTCGAACAGAACGAAAAACGGTTCGGTACCGTACCTTTCGAAGAGCTGAATACCAAAGGCATCAAAGAAGCCGAACTGGAAAAAATGAAAAGCAGCTACGAAAAGCTGCTGCGCCTCATTCGCAAATACCCCGGCCTGCGCCTCGAAGAGCTCTTCAACGGTAAAGGCAGCCCGGACGAGATCGGGAAAGAACTGCTGGGCCGTACCGAGCTGATGGAACGCTTCCTGAAGAACAATCCCTACGTAAATTACCTCAGCCTCAGCTACACGCACGACAGCGAAGACCTGAAACAGCTGAACTTTGACGGTTTTGATGAAAAAGAAAAAGGCATGGTACTCCAGTCTGTACGTTCGTACCAGCGTATCTACTCGTTTACCGAAGACGTAGAGAACCTGGAAACGATACTGGGCGCGGGTTATCATTCCTCGTACCACATTACCTCGGTAACCCTGCCCGAGTTCATTGCGTCTACCAACCTGAAGCCCGAAGTGGCCGAACGTTACTACGAAAATGCACACATGTCCATTATCCGTACCACGGTTGTAATGGGCTCCATACTCGATCTGTTGACCGGCAGTTTCGAATGGACAGGCGTGGGAAATATAAATCCTTCGATAAAGAATTACCTGCGCGATATCCCGGGTTACCAGGACCTGTTCGGGGAACTGGCCTTCTGCGAATGCGAACACTGCCAGTCCATCTACTCGCCGGCCGCCTATTTTGTAGACCTGATGCAGTTTACCGAGCGTTATGTGATATCCAAACATTTTGCAGGTACAAATAAAGACCACGTACTCAATCTCAAGGTTCGCCGTCCAGACCTGTGGACCCTGCCGCTCACCTGCGACAATACCAATACCCTGGTGCCCTACCTCGATATCATTAACGAGATACTGGAATCCTACATTGCCAAAAAGAAAGGCTTTGCCGGAGACCTGAACGACCGCAGCGCCGTGGAAGAATTCGTATACAAAGGCGAAATAGCCATCGAGAAGGCAAACTGGAAGAATTTCGTATATGCATTTACGCAACCTTTCCACCTGCCGCTCGAATCCGTAGCGACCTACCTGGGGCATTTTGAAAAAACACGGGCCGATATTGCCGTACTGCTGGGCAAACCACAGGCCGATGTTTCACGGGCGGTGTTGCATGTATCCGACAAGGAATTTCAGCTGATCACCCAGCCGGATGTAACGCCCGCATTCCTGAAACGGGTATACGACGTGGCATTCGAATTGGACGGAGGCAAAATAAAACCTTTTAATGCCCAGCTGCTGCTGAAACCCATGGGCGTGAACCGCAAGGAACTGGGACGCCTGGTAAAAACGGCCTTCATCAGCGCCGGCGGAACCGATAACGTGATCATACAGGGCGAAAAAACCGACTCCGACAGCATACAGAACGATGTGGAACGCATCCGGAACCTGAGCTGGGAAGTGCTGGACCGCATGCACCGCTTTGTACGCCTGTGGCGTAAAACCTCCTGGAACATTGAAGAACTGGATGCCCTGCTGAGCCTGCTGACCGAAAAAGGCATTTCTGACGGTATCGAAGCCGATACGCTTACGGCCCTGGGTGGTATTATACAACAGCAGGGTAACTGGAAACTATCGATAGAAGAATGGTATGCCATGATGTACAGCGTGCCGCAGAAAGCCTTCAAAAGCGGCGCGAAACCGATGTTCGACGAGCTCTTTAACCACGACGATGTGGTGGCGGCCGAAGGCAGTTACCCGAAGAACAGCGTAAAGCTGATCCACCCGGCACTGATCATTGACCGTTCCACAGCGAATGCCGAATTCAGCTCGGCCCGTCTCATGGCCGGTCTTAACCGTTCCGACGATGAGATTCTGGGCCTGCTGCGTTTCCTGGAACAGCCCCTGGGCATTACCGATATCGATTCGGCAACGGAAGCCGACCGCGGTTTCCTGCTTACGGCAGGCAATATTTCGCTGCTGTACCGGCATTCGGCCCTGGCCGCCCTGCTGAACCTGCCGCTGAACGACCTGTTCCGGCTGCTGCACCTGGTTCCCGGACTGGCTTCCGGTTATGTACAGACGGCTGCCGAACTTGCGGAAGTGATCACTTTCTACCGCTGGCTCAAAAGTACCGTATTCTCGCTCGACGATCTGCACTTTATCCTGGAAACGGGAGATGCAACGGCCGCTGCGAATTACAAAACGCCCGAAGAGGTCGCCTTGGCCGTCATCAGCCAGGTGCAGGGCTCTTCGGCCCTGTTGTTTGCCGATACCGTATTTACACGTATCGACGGCATCACCGAAACACAGTCGCGCGATATTGTAGCGGCCAATACCGCTGTGCTGGAAGCGGCCCCGGACGGGGTATATTATCGTCTGAAGACCGATTTTGATCCAGCCGCGGCGATCACCGTACCGGCAGGCATCGGCACCGCAGAAACGGAATTGCGTGCCCTGCTTACGCAGTACCATCCGCAATACCTGCTGCCCTTTTATATGTCGGCCCAGCTGAGTCTTTCCGCAGAATCCACCGCTACCATACTTACGGCATTGGGCGCCGACCTCGACGACGATGCCTTTGTAAACGAACTGCAGGGCAATACCACGCCGCCTGCCGCCATTACGGCCCTGGCGGCTAAACTGCTGCCACTTTCGGCAACGTTTAAAAACCGCAAGTTCAGTGCAGAGGTAATTACGTATATTCTTGCCAACCTGGCGGTTTTCGGAATTACGGATATAGATCAGCTTACCGTGACCACGGTAGAAAGACTGGCTTCTTTCGAAAAATACATCGTGATCGCCGAAGACGGCAGTTCCAATATAGCACAACTGGCAGACGTACTGGGCGCCTTTGTGCCGGCTACACAATACAGAACGGCCGACGCACGCAAACTGGCGGCTGTACTGCAAACCCGCCCCGAACTGCTGGGCGCGGTGCACAATGTGGTGGTTTCGGCTTCCAATGCCATAGAGGCGCTGGACCATTACCGTGACTTCTGCGAAGTTTGCGCCTATATCGGCATCAGTGCAGACGTACTGCCCGATATCGTTTCCTCAGACTACGTAAAACTGAACGCGGCCACCCAGGCCATACTGGCGGCATTCCGCAGCAAATATAAAACCGAATCGGAACGGAAGGACAAACTGGAGAAATACCAGGATGCACTGCGGGGCAAAAAACGCGCTTCACTAACTACTTACCTCATCCATTCGGGCTTCCCGCAATTCGAAAATGAGAACGACCTGTTCCACTATTTCCTGATCGATACGGAACTGGAAGGCTGCGCCAGGACCTCGCGCCTGGTGGCCGCCACCATGAGCCTGCAGCTGTATATACACCGCATACTGCTGAACCTGGAACAGGACGACAAGGAGCCCGGAACGCCCGGCCGCATTCACGTGAAGGCCGACGATCTGCCCGCCGACGAGTGGGAATGGCGCAGGAACTACCGCGTATGGGAAGCCAACCGCAAGGTGTTCCTGTACCCGGAAAACTATATAGAACCGGAACTGCGCGACGATAAATCGCCCCTGTTCGAAGAACTGGAGAACGAACTGCTGCAACGCGAGATCAATGCCGATACCGTACTGGAAGCCTATGCCAAGTACATGCGCGGTTTCGACGAAGTGGCCCACCTGAAGATCGCCGGTTCGTACCATGAGAAGGACGAAAAGACCGAAACGGATGTGCTGCACCTGCTGGGTGTTACGGCCGATGATCCGTCGGTGTACTATTACCGCCGCGTGGAAAATATCTACTATGCCGAAAAGAACGATAACCGCGGTGTGGTATGGGGCTCCTGGAAAAAGATCAATGTACAGATACCGGTACGCAAAGTGGCACCCATCGTGTACAACGGCCGCCTGCACCTGTTCTGGGTACGCATAACCACCCTGGCCAATACGGTATTCGATAATAACCGCTCGATCTTTACCGGTTACAGTCACAAATTCTCCATCGAATTTACCACACTGAAACTGGACGGTACCTGGACCCCGACACAAAAACTGAATCTCAAGAACGTATATCCTTTCCAGGGCAACGGCGTATTGCAGGACCCCCTGGCCGAAGATGCCGAACGCAGTTCGTTCCAGAGTGCACTGGGAGAGATCCTGCGGTCCTTCCCCTTCTTTAACTGGAATTCGGCCTGGGATTCGGTCCGGGATGCCATAGAAAAACTGAAGACCCCGAGATACGCGCTGAACCCGCATTATGTGGCTATTGATGAATATACGCTGGAAGGGTATCTCTGGGACGAAGTGTACCCGGCCATCGACAAGAACAACCGCCTGGTGATTACCGGGGCCGGTTACCAGCTGCGAGGCACCATCGACTTTTATAACCTGAGCCTGCAGAACAGCGGGGTACAGTATTCGGAAGAAGTAAGCTACGAAGATCCGGCCATGGAAACCATTGCTTTTGCCTACAACAAACCGGGCAAGATCATGGTGCGTAAGAGCAACAGCCTGTACCGTACCGAGTCGCCTGCCGTGCAGCTTTTCGATAATTATGCCTATGGTTCACTGATCGTAAATACAAATAAGAACAACGGGATACTGAAACGGCACTGGGCTCCGTGTACACTGGACAACAGCTTTGATGTGGCCAGCGGCGAAGAACTGCTGCGTATGCCTGCCGGCAGCAAAGTACAGGTAGTGAACGGTGCCTACGGCGATGCCATACTGGATGCCAAAGGAGACCTGCTGTTTATGCAGGGAACGGCCTCTGATGAAAACGCCTACCTGCTGCACCGCATGGGTACCACCCTGAGCGAAACGCTGACGCGGACCCTGTTCACCAGCGGTGTGGAAACCACCCTGAGCATTGAAACGCAGAAGGCCCTGAAAGAAGCGCCGGTGCCGGTAACGGTAGTGGGCGCACAGGTACAGAACCTGGTGGTAAAGGACAAGATCGACTTTAACGGTGCCTACGGCAATTACTACCGCGAGATATTCTTCCATATTCCCTTCCTGCTGGCCAACCACCTGAACAGCCAGGGCAAATACGCCGAGGCGCAGAAGTGGTACCACTACATTTTTAATCCTTCGGCCAGCGAAGTGATCGATTTCTCTGACCCCGGACTCACGCCCGCACAGAAGAAAAAAATGGAACTGGACCGCAACTGGCAGTACCTGGAGTTCCGTGAGATCGACACCCAGAAACTGCGCGACCAGCTGAACGACAAACAGGCCATCGAGACCTACAAGAAAGATCCCTTCAACCCGCATGCCATTGCCCGCCTGCGTATGAGTGCGTACCAGAAGTGTATCGTAATGAAATACATCGACAACCTGCTCGACTGGGGCGATCAGCTCTTTACCCAGGATACCATGGAGTCGGTGAACGAAGCCACCCTGCTCTACATCATTGCCCGCGAGATACTTGGCGGACGTCCGGCAGAGATCGGCAGCTGCGGCGAAGGTAAAGTGAACCCGAAGACCTACGAAAAAATTCAGCCCCTGCTGGACAAAGGTTCCGAGTTCCTGGCCGAGCTGGAAAGCTATACCATTGTACGTACGCCGTCTAAAAAAGTGGCTCCGCGTCCGTTTACCCACGGCTTCGTGGAAAATTCCACCATACGTAACAGTGCCCGCAAGGCCATGAAAAAAGAGACCATGACCGAATCGGCACGCGTATACATGGCTGTTGCCGAAGGCTATGGCAGTAATTTCCGCGATGCCCGGGAGATCGAGGAAACACTCAACAAAAATATGCCCCAGGTGGTGGTGCGCGAGGTGGACGATAAATTCACCGGCGCCTTCTCTACCGGTACCGTACGGGGACTGGAATGGAAACGCGATTCGATATACACGGCGAATAAGTTCCGCATCCCGTCTTTCGGCTGGAGCATCCTGCGGCATGTGTCGCCGGTGTTCTGCGTGCCCGGGAACAAAGACCTGCTGGCCTATTACGACCGCGTGGACGACCGCCTGTTCAAGATCCGCAACTGCATGGACATACAGGGACAGAAACGTCAGCTGGCCCTTTTTGCACCGGAGATCGATCCGCGTATGCTGGTGCGCGCCAAAGCCGCCGGCCTCTCCCTCGACGATATCCTGAACTCGATCAGCGGTAACCTGCCTCCGTATCGTTTTGCGTACCTGCTCGAGCGGGCCAAAGCCTTTACATCGGTGGTGCAGAGCTTCGGTTCTTCGCTGCTGAGCGCCCTGGAGAAGAAAAGCGGGGAGGAGCTGTCGCTGTTACGTATGTCGCAACAGCAGGAGATCATGAACATGAGTTCGAAGAGCCGCCGCCTGGAGATCGACTCGGCCAACGAAGGCATTAAAGCCCTGAACGACCGTATGGAGTCTATCACCTACCAGATCGGCTATTACGATATGCTCATTGCCGAGCGGATCAACAACTGGGAACTGGCCCAGTCGGTCGGTCGTCACGGAGCTTCCATCATTCGCGGTACCGAAGCGGCCATCGGAACCGTTGCCGGTGCCCTGAGCCTTATACCACAGGTAGGTTCGCCGTTTGCCATGAAATACGGCGGGGCCGAACTGGGCAGCAGCATGAGCGCTTTTGCGTTTGCCATGGGCTCCCTGGCCACCCTGGGCGATAATATTGCCGCTTCTGCCGGCCTGGAAGCCGGGTTTGAACGCCGCGGCGAAGGCTGGAAGCACCAGAAGAAAATGCTGGAGATCGAACTGAAACAGACACAGAAAAACCTGCTGGCTTCGGAGATACGCCGCGATATACTGATCGAATCGGAGAAGATACACCAGCGCAACATGGAACACAACCAGGACGTAATGGACTTTTACGGCGAGAAATTCTCGAACCTGGGCCTGTACACCTGGCTTTCGGCCACGATGCAGCGCCAGTTCCGCGAAGCCTACAACAATGCCCTGGCTATTGCACGCCTGGCCGAACAGGCGTACCGCTACGAAAAAGACGAGACCACGGTGTTCATCGAGAACAACTACTTTGAATCGTCGCGTGCGGGACTGCTGGCCGGGGAACGCCTGCTGATGGCCCTGCAGACCATGGAGCGCAAGTACATGGAGACCAATTACCGCAAGAAAGAGATCGACCAGGCCTTCTCGCTCACGCAGATCGATCCGGCCGCATTGCTGATGCTGAAACGTACCGGCAGCTGCGATTTTGAGATACCCGAACTGTTCTTCGACCTGTTCTATCCCGGTCAGTACCGCCGCAAGATACAGGCCGTGCGCCTTACCATCCCCTGTGTTACGGGGCCCTACACCAATATAAGTGCCAGCCTGGCCCTGAGCGGCAGCCGTATACGCATGGAAGCTAAACTGGGCGCCTCCGAACTGAAAGAAGTACCCAAATCGAGGACCACGATCATTGCCACGAGCAGTGCACAGAACGATGCCGGCGTATTCCAGCTGAACTTTAAAGACGAGCGCTACATGCCGTTTGAAGGTGCGGGTGCCGTTAGTTCCTGGAAACTTTCGCTGCCGAAGAACTTCCGGCAGTTCGATTACAGCACCATCAACGACGTGATCGTACATATAAGCTACACAGCCGAATACGACGAACTGTTCCGCGATAAGGTAGAGGCGGGCAACGAAGCTATGGAAGGTACCCTGCTGCATATACTGAAGAACAAGAACCTGTCCAGGACCTTCAGCCTGCGCCAGGAGTTCTCCGGAGATTTTCACCGGCTTACGGAGCAGCCTGTGAACCAGCCGGTAAGTGTGAAGATACAGAACAAGCACTTTCCGCTGTTTATGAACGGGCAGAACCTGAAAGTGACCAAATCGCGGCTGATCCTGGTGACCGCAGCCGGGCAGAGCGTGAGCAATGTAAAGATCACGGTGAACGGTGCCGAGCAGAGCGGATTTACAAAAGATCCGGACTTTGGCGATCTGTATTCAAAAGATATGGGCAGCCTGCTGCAGAGCGGTATCCTGAAAGATCATATCCTTACCGTTACGGCAGCCGGCAGCCTGGCGCCGGATTCGCCGCCGCCGCATAACCCGGCCATCGATACGGCCAAACTCGAGGACATTATCCTGTATGTTGAATACAAGATCGGCTAAGAGAGACTAAATAAATAAAGTCCGGGTACATTTTTTTGTGCCCGGACTTTTATGTATGAGAAAAGCTGACGTTGATTTATATACGCTTTATGTGTTTTTGTCTCCTGTATTCTGCTCCGGTTAAGAGGTGTGGAGTGGTTGCTTCGGATTTATTTAAACATAGGTGTATATTTATTTCGGCTGCAAACGGTACTGCGTTCCCGGATGTTTTTTTACCGGTATGCCTCTTGCGGGACGTATGCCCGCGCGAAGGACGGCAGCAGGCTGCCATGCAGCGCGTACGGCCTGGTCCCGCCACAAGCGGGGCGCGCCCTGATTGATAAATTCGTATAGGTGTCAAATCAGGAAAGACCAGCCCGGAGGCTGGCCTTTCCGGTCGTATCTGTGTTTATGGTTTCCAGATGAGTTGCGTGTTGTGGATGCCGTAATCCGGCGTTAAGGTGAAACTGCCCGTGGCGTGTTCCAGGTGTGCGGCATCAGCCTCGGAGAAGGACATTACACCCGGAGGTACGGCGCCGATCAGGTAATTAACGCTGCGCTGATCGCCTTCGGGAATATGCATCCCGATCTTGATGGCCAGGTTATCGGTACTGTCGGGGGCCTTGGGCAGCCATTCCGTGGCTGTCATGGTAAGCAGGGTAAAGTGGCCGGGGCTGGTCTGTGACGGGGCCGGACTGATGGTATAGCTGAACAGCAGACGTTCGTATCCGTGGGCCAGCAGGCTGTCGGACGTGTTTTTATCGAACCAGAAAATATGATAGGAATATGTGGGATCGTCCTTTTTACAGGAAGGAAGAAGCAGGCAGAGGGTCATAAGCATAAGTCCGGCGAAGACTATACGTTTTTGTATCATCGTTGTGGATTTTTTACAGGTGTGTAAATAGGGCAAGGCAATGCCAGGCCGCACAGAATGCGGGATGTATGCAAAACAGTTCGTTCATGCAGGATTTTTAACAGTCGGAGATAATAACCGGAAAGCGGGGATTTTTATTGTATGGTAACTTTTTTTTTCTGCGAAAAAGAAATGGATTTGGTTTTATTGTTTTGCATTTCAAGTGCTTGTGTAGGTTTTGAAATTCTCCGGGTACTTATATCTGAGATGCCGGAAACTAAAAAAAGTATACTTTAGGGATAGTGAAAACTCAATAAAATGGGATACAGTTCATCTATTATTCTTGTAAAAAATGCCCTGCCGCATCTGCCGGATGAGGCGCTGCTGGAAAAGTTAGGCTTTAACGGATATCGTTTTTCCGGAGAAATTACTTTTGAAGAAGTGGAGTATCCGTGCGATGGTTCGGTAAACATAGGATATAAAGATAACTGTCTTATTATCTGTGAGGACTATCAGCTGAGTGGGAAGCTCGAAATGACTAAAGATCCGTCCCGGTGTGAGACGTATGAGAAAATACTTTGCGGCCTGTTCCCGGGGGCTGAAGTTCTTAGCCTGGCCTGTCACAGTGGAACAAACTACCAGATGTATTCTTTGGCGGTCGATGGCACTAAGCTTCGTTTTAAGCGCTGTAGCTCCGATGAGGAAGTTGTTGGGTATGGTAAGCTGTTGCCGGAAGAGGAGCCGCTGTACAACAGCAGTAGAATAAAGGATGGTAAATGTTATTTTCCCGGCTATAATGGTAGTTATGAATGGGAAGAAAACCAGTTGATGGAGGATTTTATTGCAGCTGTGGCACAGCGACATCTGGGCGTACATATGTTTGAAGAGGATGGAGAAGAGTTAATGGATATTCCAATGAAAAAGTATTTGCCTGAAGTTTCTCCGGTGACTAAAGAGGGTCCGGAGAAAAGTGGAGAAAGAAAAAGCTGGTTTAAACGCTTGCTGGGCGGTTAAGAGGCTTTCGTTTTGATATCTGCTCAGCAATCTGTTGTGTAATTGTCTTAAAAGTAAATATCTTTATCCTATGGAAATTAAGACCTATTACGACACCATTGCACAGGAGTACGATATTTCGCGCTTTGCCAATTCGTACGGGGCCTATATTCATGCCCAGGAGCTGGATTTCCTGCACAGTTACCTGCCCAAAAAAAGATCGGTGCTGAGCCTGGGTTGCGGTACCGGGCGTTTTATGGAGTTTTGTTCCGAAGGGGTGGACATCTCCGAAAATATGCTGAAGGAAGCCCGCAGTAAACACCCGGACAAGAAATTTGCCTGTTTCGACGGACTTACCCTGCCCTATGAAGAGGATTCACTGGACGCGGTGATCTGCTTTCACGTATATATGCACCTGGACAAAGCCACCGTGCAGCATTCCATACGTGAGGTACACCGGGTGCTTAAGCCGGGAGGAACCTTTATCTTTGACGTACCCTCTGCCCGGCGCCGGCGTACCCTGGGGCAGCACAAACAGGGCTGGCACGGGGCCAATGCTTTTGAACGTAATGAGATATATACCTATACGCAATCTCTTTTTACCGAGGTGGATGTAAAAGGCATCGCGCTGTTTCCCGTACACCGCCTGCCCGAAAAGGTACGCCCGGTATTCCGCCATGTAGAGGATAACCTGCTGCCTTTTATGAAGAATTTCGCCTCTTACTACTGCTTTGCTTTTGTAAAGTGATCTCTATGCGAAAATTTATCCCTTACCGCCTCCGCCTTGTATTTTCACTGCTGAAGATGCATATACGTTATTTGTTCAAGGGATATACGTTCCGGATGGGAAAAGCCTCAGAAAATGTACATTTTGAATACGTATCGGCGGTTTCGCAGCCCATATTCCAGACCTCTACTTCGGCCAATAAAATTCACAACCTGAAGCTGGCATCTACGCATATACGAAAATATGTTTTTCAGCCGGGAGAATACATCTCGTTCTGGCACATGACCGGTGTGCCGGCAGCCGAAAAGGGATACCTGCCCGGCCGTAACCTGGTGAACGGGGTGCTGAAGGCAGAGCCCGGCGGCGGACTCTGCCAGTTGTCGGGCCTCATGTATCACCTGGCCCTGCAGGCCGGACTGGAAATTGTAGAGCGTTATAACCATTCCATAGACATTTACCGGGAAGAAGAGCGTTTTACCCCGCTCGGAGCCGATGCTACAGTGGTGTATGGCTATAAGAACCTGTTGCTGCGCAATACCACCGGCAATCCCTTGTATTTTGAGTTCGTGGTAACGCAAGACCGGGCTGAGGGACGTATCTGTTCGGCCGGACCCCTGAAGGAAAGTGAGCTGCGCTTTGAACGGGAGGAAAAGGATAAAAAGCGTATTGTACACACCTACCGGAACGGACTCTTGCTGAATACTTCGGTATACGGCATAAAGAACCCTGCCTGAAGGAAAGTGCAGGCAGGGTAAGGCAACGGAAAGGGTGGTTTTGTCAGGGTTGCTGCGTTGGGGGTTACAGGGTAGCAGCCTTATCAGTGCGAACGTATCGGGGAAAAGTACCTGGGATCTGCCGTACGGAAAGGTGGCAGGGGAGTGACCATGTCGGCATCGGCAGGCGTTCCGGGAAGATGGACAAGGTTGTCTAATTTTTCGCTGACCGGTAAATAACGTGAATTGCGGATCTTTATACCATCGATGATCACTGCACCACCGCGGCATCTTGTACCCGTAGTTTCTCCTTTTTCAGTTGCGACCAGGGCACTGGCCAGATCGCGGGAGGGCAGGAACATTCGGATGTCTTTCTCTGTGATCACGTCGTTTTCGACGGAAATTCCAAAGGAACGTACGCTGGTAAAATACGGAGCGCTGCATTCGATGTGGTAAAAACCTTCGGCTACATGGCAGAACCGGTAGTTGCCCGAGCTGTCGCTTTCCGTATACGCAAGCAGCTGATCGTCTTCCTTACAAAGTGCGATGCCGGCCCCGGGCAGAGCTTTTTCGTCCACAGTGCTGATGCGGCCCTGTAGTTGACCCGTTTGCGCGGCCAGGGAAGAAGCGCAGGAAAACAGTAGTGTAAAAAATATACTTTTCATGAGAATATCAGTTGTGTAAGTTTCGTATAGGCATGCGTCTGAGCTGTCCGCTGCCGAACGTAGTATGCTGGCGGGTGTCGGATTTGTTGACAGAAAGATCGGCTTTAATGATGTGTCCGCAACCTCTGTTTTCGGGGAATGTAAAATCCTTCGTCAGATGGTCCGCATTTTCAAGCCGGATTTTTTTACTGATGGGGTGATACCCGATTCTGCTAACCTTTATTAGGTACTCGCCGTCTGCAATGTCAGCAAGTGAATAGTGGCCTTCCTGATCTGAAGATATGCCGCATATTCTTTCCTCTCCTTTGTACACAACAATATTTGCGAAATCTACAGGACTACCTTCGGAGTTGAGTATTTTTCCTTTCAGTGAGTTCTGGGCCCATGCCGTAAGACTGGAAAGAATCAGGACGAAAAGCATGTAGAATATTTTCATATATATACGTTATTTTATGGTATTTTTAGGCTGGGCGTATTTCTCCATCAGTTCTACAAAACTGCTCCATTCCTTATCTGAGCTTTGTCTGGCCAGCTGTCGGGTTTCCCGTATCAGTTCCGGGAGCGAAAGTTCTTTTACATATTCCGAACCTCGCAATACCTGGGCAAAAGCGGCTACACAGATCGCAAAACGGCTTTCGGCGGAAGTTTCGGCCCATTTATGGGTGATATCGGGAATTTCCTGCACGATCAGCTTACTTTGTTTGCCCTCCGGTTCTTTATAGCGGAATTTTACCGTGGCGATCTCTTTGTGTCCTTCCTTGATGCTGTTTTTACTGTATTTCGGTTCATCGACCGTTCCGCTGAATTTTTCGTCCGTACGGATCTCGTAAATGGCCGTAACGGTATGTCCTACACCGATCTCCCCGGCGTCCACCTTGTCGTTGTTAAAGTCTTCGTCCTTCAGCAGGCGGTTCTCATAGCCGATGAGCCGGTACGACTTTACTACAGCCGGATTGAACTCCACCTGTATCTTTACGTCTTTGGCAATGGCATACATGCTTCCGCTGAATTCTTTACCGAGGAACTTAACGGCCTCGTCGTACGAATTGATGTAGGCATAGTTGCCGTTTCCTTTGTCAGCCAGCATTTCCAGGCGTCCGTCCTTATAATTGCCCATGCCGTAACCCAGGGCGGTAAGAAATATCCCTTTTTCCCGTTGTTCTTCGATGAGTGCGGTAAGGTCACTGTCGGACTGCACGCCTACATTAAAATCCCCGTCGGTACAGAGAATGATGCGGTTATTGCCGCCTTTTACGAAGTGCTTTTCCGCCAGGCTGTAGGCAAGTTGTATACCTTCTCCGCCTGCTGTACTTCCGCCTGCATCCAGGGCGAGGATCTTTTCCATGATCAGTCCCCGTTCTGCGGCAGAAACGGGTTCCAGTACCAGGCCCGCGGCGCCTGCATATACTACAAGCCCTACTTTATCCTGGGGACGCAGCTGATCGAGCAGTTTTTGCAGGGAGGATTTTACCAGCGGCAGTTTATCGGGAGAATCCATAGAGCCGGATACGTCGATGAGAAAGGTGAATACAGACGGTGGCAAAGCGGCAGCATTGATGTGTTTACCCTGCAGGGCAATTTTTACCAGTCGCGAATCCTTGTTCCAGAGGCATTCACTCACTTCGTGAATAATGCGGAAAGGATGTTCATCTTCGGGTTGCGGATAGTCGTAATGGAAATAGTTGATGAGTTCTTCCGCACGGACCATGCCCCTGGGAACGTCTTCGGATGCATATACGCATTTTTTTACGAGGGCATAGGAGGCTTTGTCCACATCGATGGAAAAGGTAGAAAACGGACGGCTGCGGACCGACAGGAAATCGTTGTCTTTATAGTCCCGGAAATCATTCTCACTGCTCTGGAAGTCGGTTTTGCCCCGGGAGGCGCGGAGGGTAATACTTTCTCCGTTGCCATTTACAGCGGGGGCGCGGCGTACAGCGGCAGACAGGCGGGAGCGTTTACGGGAATCTCTGTCGCGGGGAAAAAGCCGGACATTTTTGGTCTCAATGTTTGAGCAGAAAACAGTTTTACCTTTATCCACTATGGGAGGCCTGGCCATGAGGCAGACTGTACTTAAATCGGGAGATTCCTTGAAAGAAATATTTTGAATTACGCTATCCCCAATAGTGATATGCAGGATTACGGTCTCTGATTTAAATGCAACATAGCTTGCTTTTATAGTGTAAATGCCGGTATCGGGCGGGATGATCTTGTAGCTGCCATCCGGCTGGGTAGAAGCTCCCGTTACTTTAATCCCACCTTTGCTTACAACTACATTTGCATACCCAAGCGGTTTCCCGGTGTCATCGAATACATGGCCCTGGATAACCGGGGCCTTTTGTGCCTGTACCAGGTGTGTGCTGAAAAACAGCAGACAAAGAAGTAGTAGAGGAATTTTCATAATGCTGCGTATTAAAAATTGGACAATAGTGTATCGTTCCGTGTCCGGACACGGGCTTTAACAAGGATCGCGTATATATATGATTTGCCTTAGCGACGTATGCCGAAGCCGACCCTGGCTACACTCCGTTTGTTGGGAATGTAGGTATACGCAATGTGTGCGGGAAGGGGCGTAGTCAGGTTAACGCCTGTCCCCGACAGTTCATTAAACTGCAGTCGGGGGTCGTGATATTTTACAGGCTTTGCATATCCGTAGCACTCATAAATGATTTGAGCGTTGCCTGTTTCGGACCGTTTTGCCGCATTAATGACAAGGGGTTCATTACGGTCCAGGTCACGCAGTTCGGGAGCGGGAATTCCGGCGGCGATACGTTCTACAGCGGGAAGTTCTGAGATCTGCTGAGCTAAGACCGCTTTGCACAGAAGCAGGAGAAATACGGAAAGTAGAATATGTACTCTCATATAAAAATGTATTTAAGGTTTTCGTATATGGGTAATTCCGTAAAAGGAATATATTCAAAAGAGGGTTCTCTTATCTGGGTATTGAATATTTCGTGGTGTTGCCCCTCTTTATTTGCAGGCAGGCTTGTTAAATGGCAGGAACGGTAATCCCGGAGAAATAGAGATGGAGGGTCTGCATTACCTTTATAATATAGGAATCCATACTCGGTGCGAATGATTATGCCAAAGGATTGATACATCTGACTGTACATTGTGCAGTTCTCTATTGATATTTCAAGCGAGGGGAAGATACGCTCTCCATCTGTTTCAATTTGTCTACATCCAGCAAATACTATTCTGGGAGTACAGCGTCTTCCCTTCAGATTTAATGCGGAATAAAGTGCATTGTTCTGCGTATAGGCATAGGAAGTCTTGTTCATACAGGTGTTAGCCGGTATGGGCCGATATGGGTCTAATGATACACTTTGTGTGTAAGCAATGAACGGCAGATATAATAGCAAGTATAGAATATAGTACTTTTTCATAATCTTATATTGCCTTGGGGTTTAATATACACAGCTTTATTCTGAGGGCTGGGTGTGGGTGTTTGTAATATCGTATTGTATACTATAGGAAAATCATACCGCGAATTATTATCTGCGCTTGTGCCTGACAGAGGAATCTCTTCCTGCAGAATCCAAAGGCCCTGTACGGTTTGGAATCCGCACATTACGCAGAGCATAGATTGTTCCCATCGGTCCTTTTTTTCATAACGTATACAGGCATCAATTCCAAAGTTTCGTTGCACGAAGATGTAAACCATCTGCTCTGTTTCAGGCAAAATAAGTGCATTGTACTTTTGAATAGAAAGAAGATTGGAACAGTTATTTTGCGCAGAGACAGAGAGAGATATATAAAGTGCCAGTATAAGAATAAGTGTTTTCATGAGTATATGTTTAACGTGATGTGTTCAATGGTGCAAAAGTGATGTACAGATTTTCGCCCTGACTATACTGCCAGTTTTGCAGCATCATTTCGGCAGTACGATAATGTATGGGCTTAGGGTAAAGACTATTTTCCGGAACTTCATGGTAAATGATGCGCTGAGGTATTTCCTTCCAGAGCGGTACTTCCGTAACAATCTCCTGATTCGTTCTGCTGGTATAACGCAAAGTGAGCTCCGGCCGTCCTTTGTATCGTATATTCATCAGTATACTGTCCCGTTCTCCGAGAGCCATCGCTTCACTTTGGAACGAGTATTTCCCCTGCCGGAACTCGAGTTTGACCGCCCCGGTATCTGCCGTATGTATGCAGAAATAACCGTTACTGTCTGTCCGCGTGTGTATAGTGTATCGTTTCCCGGAGAAGAGGGAAACCTGCATCCCGGCCACCGCCTTCATATCCGGGTCGGTCACCAAACCCTGTATCTGCTGTAGACTATCCTGCGTCCGCCCAGCTACCAGTGAGAAAATCAATCCTGGGATAAAAAACAACAGTCGTTTCATATACGTACGGTTTAGCGTGTTCCTGTTCTTTTGTACGCGGAAACTCTCCGGAAGGTTGTAGACAGATTTTGCACTTTGTCGGAAAAAGTCGTGGAGAGTTATCTCTTTTTGTATATATCCCGTTTTTCTCCCGGCTTTCTGAATCCGGCCTTCGCTTTCTGTATACATTTTCGTAACATTGTTACCTATGTCAGCCGGATATATCTTAGCCATCGACCAGGGGACCACCAGTTCCCGTGCCATTCTGTTCGACTCGGACGAAAACATTGCAGGGATCGCCCAGAAAGAATTTACCCAGCACTTTCCCGAACCGGGCTGGGTACAGCACGATGCCCTGGAAATATGGGAAAGTCAGCTGGCCGTAGTACGCGAAGTGCTGAAACATTCCGGCATTCCCGCCGCACAGGTACGCTCCATCGGCATTACCAACCAGCGCGAGACCACCGTAGTGTGGAACCGGCATACGGGTAAACCCGTGGCCCCGGCCATTGTGTGGCAGGACCGCCGTACGGCCCCTTTTTGTCACAAACTGCGCGAAGAAGGCCACGAACCCCTCTTCAGGGAACGTACCGGATTGATCCTCGACGCGTACTTTTCCGGCACCAAGATCCGCTGGATACTCGATAATACCCCCGGAGCCCGGGCCGCTGCCGAAGCGGGCGATCTGCTCTTTGGTACCGTGGACGCCTGGCTCATCTGGAAGCTCACGGGCGGTAAAGTACATGCCAGCGATGCCTCCAATGCCTCACGCACGCTGCTGTTCAATGTACATACGCTTTCCTGGGACGAAGAACTCTGCCGCATCCTGGACATACCCATGCAGATGCTGCCCGAAGTAAAGGATTCAGCCGGCGACTTTGGCCATACCGAAGAAGAATGGCTGGGCCTTTCCGTGCCCATCGGCGGAGTGGCCGGCGACCAGCAGGCTGCGCTTTTCGGGCAGGGATGTATGCATCCCGGGATGGCTAAAAATACCTATGGAACGGGTTGTTTTATGCTGATGAACACCGGGGAAAAACCGGTGCCGAGTACGCACGGACTGCTCACCACCGTGGCCTGGAAACTGAACGGTAAAGCGGCCTACGCGCTCGAAGGCAGTGTGTTCATTGCCGGGGCGGCCATACAGTGGCTGCGCGACGGACTGGGCATCATCCGTTCCGCAGAAGATACCGAAAGCCTGGCCCGCAGCGTAAAAGATACGGCCGGTGTATATTTTGTTCCGGCTTTTGCGGGCCTGGGCGCACCTTACTGGGATATGGAAGCCCGCGGACTGATCTGTGGTCTTACCCGGGGTACCACCGCAGCGCATATCGTGCGGGCAGCGCTGGAATCACTGGCCTACCAGACCTGCGATATACTGCGGGCCATGGAAAAAGACGCCGGCATGGACATGAATACCCTGAAAGTGGACGGCGGTGCGGCCCGCAACGATTTCCTGATGCAGTTCCAGGCCGATGTACTGCAGGTACTGGTGTCGCGGCCGCACAATACAGAAACTACGGCACTGGGAGCGGCGCGACTGGCCGGTATCTCTGCCGGTATGTTCCGTATGGAAGATTTTATGAAAGAAGGAAATTTCCGCAGCTTCCGGCCGGTGATGTCCGCGGCGGAGGCGGGAGCGAAATACGCGGGCTGGCAGCAGGCCGTGCGGCGCAGCTTCCACGAAGATAATAAAGGTCAGGTGGCAGATCAGTAATTCAGCAGGTCTTCGCTGCCCATAGTGCCATACACATCGTCATTGGCCTCCCAAAGCTCGATCTTGTTGCCTTCCGGGTCCAGGATATGCACAAATTTACCGTATTCGTAGGTTTCGATCTCGTCGCATACGGTAACGCCTTCGGCCTTCATCTTTTCTACCAGGCCTTCGATGTTCTGCACGCGGAAATTGATCATGTATGTGGCCTTACCCGGCTTCAGGTAATCGCTGTCCTTTTTAAAGAAGCTGAGCAGTGAATACGCTTTTTCTTCGGGTGCATCGTGTTTACGCCACACGAAATTAGCTCCGTAGGGGTGGTTCTTCATACCCAGGTGCTTTGCGTACCAGGCATTCTGTTCTTCGGGGTTCTCGCAGGTAATGAATATCCCGCCGAGTGCTGTTACTTTAGGATTTGTTTCCATTGGCTAAAAAATAAAATGCGATACTTAAGACCAGCAGCTGGGTAGAAAGGGTAAGCGAAAAATCGCCGTTGAAATCGGTAATGATGTAATAGAAGGACAGGATCACCAGTCCCAGCGAACTGATCACCGTAATGGTGGTCGTTTTCATAAAACCGCCGGCAAACAGGCCGATGGAAAGTACAAACCATACCAGCGAAATAAAAAAGGTCTTGTCGAACCCGAACGTCTTTACGCTTTTCCAGTGGTACAGGATGCCGTGTATAAGCATGGCCACACGAAACAGCCAGTGGGTAACCGGCATGATATTTTTAAGAGGTTCCATACGCAGCTTGTTTTATCTGTATACAAATGTAAGCGCCGGGACGTATGTTGTCCGGGTACGGAACGAAAGATATTGACAATCCACTTTTAACGAAGGGCGTTTGTCGTTTCAAAAGGCGAATTCATCGGAAAGCGGGCCGGAACAAAATTTACTTTCTTACATTTACGGCCTAAATTATACGCACGAATGAAAAACCTTTTTAGAAAAACCTGGTTGTTAGCCGGATTGTTCGCCTTTGTTCTGTCGGGCACGCTCCGGGCAGACGAAGGTATGTGGTTACCCATCTACATCAAGCAGCTGGAGAGCCGCATGCAGCAAATGGGCAGCAAACTTACCGCTGAAGATATTTACAGTGTGAACAAGGCTTCGATCAAAGATGCCATCGTTTCTTTCGGTGGTTTCTGTACAGGAGAGATCGTTTCTTCCAAAGGTCTGGTTTTTACCAACCACCACTGCGGGTACGATAAGATCGCCGAACTGTCCACCACACAGAATAACTGGCTTAAAGACGGTTTCTGGGCCAAAAGCAATGAGCAGGAAATTCCGGCTCCGGGCCTGTTCGTACGCATCCTGGTGCGTATGGAGAACGTAACCGATAAAGTAAAGGCTGCCGAAGACGGCGAGGCTGTAAAGGCCGAAATGATCAGTGCCGCTGAAAAAGAAGGCGCCGGTTACGAAGCCGAAGTGGAAGAATATTTCTATGGTAACGAGTTTTACCTGCTGGTTTACCAGGTGTATAAAGATATCCGCCTGGTAGGTACGCCCCCGGAGAACGTAGGTAAATTCGGCGGTGATACCGATAACTGGATGTGGCCGCGTCACACGGGCGATTTCTCGATCTTCCGTATCTATGCCGATGCCAACAATAACCCGGCCGAATACTCACCGAACAACAAACCCTACCAGCCCAAACACCACCTGCCGGTGTCGCTGAAAGGCATCAAACAGAACGATTTTTCGTTCATCATGGGTTTCCCTGGCCGCACACAGCGTTACCTCACTTCCGACCAGATCAAGAAGATCATCAGTGTAGATTACCCGATGTCTTCTTCTATCATGGATGTGAAGCTGAAAACCATGAAATCGTTCATGGATAAAGACGAAGCGGTTAAAATTCAGCTGGCAGGCGACTATGCTTCCCTGGCCAACTACTGGAAATACATGCTGGGAAATATCTACTCGGCTAAAAATTCAGATTTCATCGAGCAGAAACAGGCTTTTGAAGAAAGACTGCAGAAATGGATCGATGCCGATAAAGGCCGCAGCGAAAAATGGGGGAACCTCATTGCCGATATCAAAAAGATACAGACGGCCGATGAAGCCAGTAACAAACTGGGTAACTTCCTGAACTTCGGTTATTTTGGTCCGGCCGTTGTAGGTGCCGCCACCCGTTTTTACCAGCTGGGCAATGCTATTACCAATGACAAAAAACAGCCGGAAAAAGTACAGGCACAGCTCGACCGCGTGAAAGCCGGCCTGGACAAACAGTTCAAGGATTTTAACGCTACGGTGGACCAGGCCGTGTTCGTGGAACTGGGCAAATACATCATGGCCAACCTGCC
This sequence comes from Flavobacteriales bacterium, assembly GCA_052437175.1. GTDB lineage: Bacteria > Bacteroidota > Bacteroidia > CAIKAF01 > CAIKAF01 > JACVCJ01. The sequence continues at coordinate 336,935 of JBQVOK010000002.1, read as the reverse complement.
TAAGGAAGACTGGCCGCAGGAATTCCAGAATGAAGCTTTCCAGAAGCTGAAAGGTGCCAACGATGCAGAAAAACTGGCTACCTATGCAGCGAACCTGTATAAGAAGTCGATCTTCGCAAACCGTTCGGCGATGGAGAAATTCCTGAAAAAACCTTCGAAAAAGGCCCTGGATGCCGATCCGGGTTATAAATACATGCAGTCGGTGATCGGTCTGTACTTTAAAGTGATGGGTGCCGCCGGTGCCAGCGAACAGGCCGAAGGCGAACTGATGAAGGAATATATGCAGGCCATCCGTGAGTTTACCACAGACAAACCGCTGTACCCGGATGCCAACAGCACACTGCGCTTTACCTTTGGTTCCGTTCAGGGTTACAATGGCGTTGACGGTAAAGAATTCAAGTTCTTCACCACAGCCGACGGTATCCTGGAAAAAGAAAAACCGGGCGACCTGGAATTCGACGTTCCGAAAAAACTGCACGACCTGATCGTGGCCAAAGACTTCGGTCGCTACGGCAGCAACGGCAACCTGAACGTATGTTTCCTGACCACGCACGATATCACGGGCGGTAACTCCGGTTCACCGGTGATCGACGGCGAAGGGAACCTGATCGGTATCGCTTTCGACGGAAACTGGGAAAGTATGGTGGGCGATCTGAGCTACCAGCCTAAAACCCAGCGTACCATCAGCGTGGATATCCGTTACGTACTGTTCTTCATCGACAAGTACGCCGGTGCTACCAACCTGATCGAAGAGCTGAGCCTCAAACAGTAAGCAAAAGGCACTACATATTAAAAAGGCCGTCTCGCTTCAGGTGAGACGGCCTTTTGTTTTACCCGGTTTTTATCCGGCCTGTTTTTTACTTTCGAACTTTTTGATGGCTTCGGGACTGAGTGGCGTAAAGAAATTAACCAGGTTATGGTCGGGGTCGCGGAACAAAAGCGAGCGGTTTCCCCAGGGCATGGTGGTGGGTGCCTGCACCAGGGAAGGCTGCAGGAACTCTGCCAGGCGTTCGTATTCCCTGTCTACGTCCTCTACCATAAATTCGATAATGGCGCTGCGGTTCGCGGCCGGCCCGGCAAGGGCTTCCCCGCCAAACAGCTGCAGGGTTTTGGTACTTCCGATGGCTAAGGTGGCCGTTGGGGTCTGCAATTCGGCAAAGTCAGGGGTATACTGCACAGCCGGCATGCCGGTCAGCTGCTCATAAAAATTTACCAGCTCATCAATATGGTCTGTAATAATGCGAATGGACACTAAATTCATCACGTGTTGTTTTAAATTACGTGGTAAAGGTAGTGCCGCCTTATGACAAGGGTGTGTCAGGGGTCCTGAAGTTTTTTTCCTTTTTGCTCAGGTATTCCTGCAGTGTAAGTGTGTGAGGTTCGAAGGAGAGCCCCGTTTGCTGAATGCGGAGTATCCTGTCCAGCCGGAACATCCGGTAGTCTTTCCTCAGCCTGCAATAGGCGATCAGTGTCCAGTTTTCCAGCAGGCTGTAATGCAGGGCAAAGGGTTCGATCTGTCTTTCGGTCTTTTCATCGTTCTCTGCCCGGTACAGGATCTTCAGCACCCGGAAGTTGGTCAAGGCCTCCTGCAATAAAGTGAGTGAACTACTCGTATTTGTTTTGGACAGGGCGGGACTTACAGCCACCCGTTCGGACAGTAATTCTGTTTTTTCCCGGGTGGTGTATTGCAGAACGGCCCTTACTTTATTTACGGCTTCGGTATATTCTTTGCTCAGCGAGCTGTCTTTGTTTCTGATTACCAGTTGTTCCACGGTGATCAGCGCATTGGCTTCGCTCTCGGAGAACATAACGGGGGGTATGCGGTAACCTTCCATCAGGGAGTAACCTTTTCCTTCTTCGGTCACCACAGGAACTCCAGCCTGCTCCAGGGCTTTTATGTCGCGGTAAATGGTACGCACGCTTACCCCGAATTTAGCTGCCAGCGCGGGGGCGGTGACCAGCCGTTTCGTCTGCAGCCGGGTTAAGATCGCCGTCAGCCTGGAAAGCCGCTTAATGTCCTTGTCGTTCATTTTTCCGTATGGGATTTTTCGGGAGAGCCGGACTCAAATTTACAAAAAGAACGTCAGCCCGGCCTGTACAGTAGGTTGTCTGTACGGAAAACGAATCTCTGAGGAGTCTGTGTCGCATCCGGCCCTTAATTTTTTACAGTTTCTGTAAACCATTCTGCATTTTTTACGTATCTAATAGGTGATGAGATCTCTCCGTATACTCTGGTTCTTGTTGTGCGTGTGGCAGCTGCCGGCTTATTCCCAGATAAGCAACGGGGGCATCATCGTATTCGATAATACCGTGGAGAATCCTTACGTAAAGCGGAAAATGCCCAAGACGATCTATGCCAACCAGCTCAAGATCGGTATGCTTTCGCCGTTCCGGGGTATTTTTGAGGCGGGTTATGAACGTATGCTCAGGCACGGCTTTAGCCTGGAAGTGGCCGGTGGCTATACCTACCGCGATTTTCTCTTTGAGCGGTTCAGTACTTCGGGGCTGTATAATTCCCCGAATTTCTCGGCCAAAGGCGGCATTTCCGTGCGCCTGGGCGCTAAGTATTACCCCTTTTCCGAAGGCTGGTTCTCCGGTCTGTACTTTACGCCGGAAGTGGCCTACCGCATGTACAATTTCGAGGCCAGGCTTACCAGTATCAGCAGCTCCGGCGATAATGTGCCTGTAAATATGCACTGCATGTACGATTTTACGGAGGCGCGCTTTGCCCTGGGACAGAACGTTACCGATAATTCGGGTCGTTTTTACGTGGATTACCGCCTGGGACTGGCTTTCCGGCAGGTTACCGGCACTTTCCCCGAATTTGTGAACACGGGCAGCTCTATTTATTATGAGCGCAGGCTTACCTCACGCTTTGGCCCGGCCTTCGTCTTCAATATTTTTATGGGATACGCTTTTTAGGCTACATTTTGCCCATGGGCGTATGACGGGCCCGCGAACCGTCGCATTTGCGCGAAGTAGTACAGGCAGTGGCCAGCAAGGCCATGCAGATGAGGAGTACGGACAGGGGTTTAACAAATGCCTTCATATATAGAGATACGTAAAAAGCAGGGCAAAGGGTTGTAAATTAAGAACTTTTAGTACTTACATCCGTCTTTTGGCTAAGAAAACCTTCATCCAGGAGAAGAACAACAGCAGCAGGCCGCCAAAGAAGGCCACCCGGCCGATGAGGTCGCCGTTGCGGCTGTAAAAGGTCATCGACTTATTTATGCTGATCTGCCCACGTAAGGCCGTTTCTTCCCACCAGGCCGATTTGGCCACTACATCGCCGCGTTCGTTAATGAAGCCGGAGTACCCCGTATTGGCCGAGCGGGCTATGGAACGCCGGTTCTCGATGGCGCGCAGGCGTGCGTAGGCAAAATGCTGCCGGTAGCCGGGCGTATCGCCCCACCAGCCGTCATTGGTAACAATGGCTATGAATGTGGCGCCTTTCTTGATGTAGTCTGTAACGTAATCGCCGTATACCGATTCGTAACAGATCACGGGGGCCACTACCAGGTCGGGGTTATCGGTGGTAAATACGCTGCGTTCCTTCTGGCGGCCCATATTGCCAATGTAACCGCCCAGGCTGCCGAACAGCTGCTGCTGAAAAGGCTCCAGCACTTCGGCAAAGGGCATCATTTCGGGCCCCGGGACCAGCTTACTTTTGTGGTAGATCTGTATGCGGTTCGAATGGTCGATCTGCATGGCCGAGTTGTAATCCAGCGTGTAGCTCAGGCCGTTCCTTGCCGGTGTGGCTTCGCGCGGAATGTTCGGGTCGCCTTTTTTGAATTTTTCCAGGTAGGTAAGCCCGGTGATGAAGCGGGTCTTGGGCAGGGCCATCAGGGTTTCGCGGATAATGCGTATCTCGCTGCAGGTGTCCTGTTCGTGGGCCCAGATGCCGCTGGGCAGCGCCGTTTCAGGGCAAATGATGTAATCGGTATTCGGGTCGGCCTCAGCCAGTCCCAGGTTTACCAGGCGGTACAGCTGGCCTACCTGCGAACTGCTGAATTTTTCGTTCCAGGGATCAATATTGGGCTGTACCACTACCACATCGGCTTTGATCTCTGATTCCTGGTAGGTGGCATAACGGATATACGAAAGTCCCATAGGGACCAGTACCAGCAGGGTGGCCATGATCATCTTACGGCGGAATACCGGTTTATTGCCGTACTGTTGCAGGGCAAAGAAGAAAAGCAGGTTGCTGAGCAGTACCCAGAGCGAACCGCCGGGCGCGCCGGTGATCTCGTACCACTGTATCCATTCCGGGAAGTTGGCAAAGGCATTGCCGAGGCTCAGCCAGGGCCAGGAAAGGTCCCAGCGCATGTGCCCGAACTCAAAGCCGATCCATAGCAGGATCAGTCCCCAATAGGCGGTACGTGCATTGCGTTTGCGCATGAGCCAGGAGAAGGACTGCCATACCAGGGCCATGAACATGGAATTGCAGACCCAGGCCACAATGGCGCCGGCACCGGAGGCATTATACACCCAGTAGGTGGTAAGAAAGTTGAACACGAAAAAGCCCCACCAGGCCGCCATGAAGAACATGCCAGGGAAGGCCCTGGGCGCGGTACGTACAAATTTTTCGGCAAAGAACATGGGCACCAGGGCTATGAACATCAGTCCGGGAAAACCCTTGTCGGGCCAGGCGGCCGCCAGCAACAACCCGCTGAGGGTCGCCATCAGGAATGCGGCAGGTATATTGGGTAATTTTTTCATTCGTCAGGAAAGTATGGCGCTGCGTTTGCTATCCAGTTTGATGAAGGTAAAGATAAGTATCGTAAAGCTGAACAGCGAGGAGCCCCCGTAGCTGAACATGGGCAGGGGAATACCGATGGTGGGCACCAGCCCGATACACATGCCGATATTAATGCTGATGTGGGCAAAGAGTATGGATGCCACGCCGTACCCGTAAATACGGCTGAAGCGCGATTTTTGCCTTTCGGCATTGAGCACGATCCTGGAAAGCAGCCCGATATAGGCCAGTATGAGTAGGGAAGCGCCCAGGAAACCCCATTCCTCGCCTACGGCCGAGAAAATAAAGTCGGTATACTGCTTGGGTACAAAACGGTAACGCGTCTGTGTACCTTCCAGGTAACCCTTGCCTACCAGTCCGCCGGAACCGATCGCGATCTTGGACTGGTTCACGTTGTATTCCACCCCTTTGGGGTCTTTTACCTTGCCCACCAGTACCAGGATACGGTCGCGCTGGTGTTTCTGCAGTATGTTATTGATGAGGTAATCGGTACCGTATACGTAACCGGAAAATACTATGCCCGAAAGTATGGCCAGGGCCATCAGTCCGCGGCTGCGGCGCAGCAACAGGGCCAGCAGTGCGGCAATGCCCAGCACAACGCCGATAATGATGAACTTATCTACCAGCACCGTAGAAATAAGCAGTACCACGGCCAGCAGCGCATAAACCAGTACCAGGCCGGTAAAGCCTTCGCGGTAAAATACCAGGAAGAGTGCGGCAAAGGCAATGGTAGAGCCGGTATCGTTCTCCAGCAGGATAAGGGCGGCCGGCACAAAGAACAGCGCCAGCGCAATGAAACCCTCACGGGAGAGTTTTACAGGCAGATCGAAAAAATGGAACAGGGTAGAACCCGGCCCGCCGAAGGAGAAGGACTTTTCGCCCATGAACTTGGCCATGACCAGTGCGGTGGCGAATTTCCCGAATTCGGAAGGCTGGAATTTGAGACTTTCGGTGATCACGAACCAGGACTTACTGCCCGAAACCTCCTGCCCCACAATGAGTACGCCGCCCAGGAAGAGCAGGGCCAGTCCGTAAATGGGGTAGGCAAAGGCCGAAAAGAAATAGGAGTTGAAGAACATGATGCCGAAGGCCGCGGCCAGCGAAATGCCGATCCAGAGCAGCTGGCGTCCGTAAGAGGTGGACAGGGAGAAAAATTCTCCGTTGCTTTCCATCTGGGAGGCTGCATATACGTTCATCCATCCGAAGAAAACGATGAACAGGTACAGCACGATCATCAGCCAGTCGATATGTGTGTCTCTTCTTGCCATATCAGAGCTGTGAGGGTTTAAGGGTTGAACTTGCCGGATCGGGTTTTATAAGTACGCCCTCCATGATCCGTTTTTCCAGGTCGGGGCGTTTTACTTCGCGGAACAGGTATTTCTCGATCATGAGACTGGCGATAGGGCCTGCCCAGGTAGCCCCGAACCCGGCGTTCTCCACCAGTACGGCTATGGCTATTTTGGGCTTATCGGCCGGCGCAAAGCATACGAATACGGAGTGGTCCTCACCGTGGGGGTTCTGGGCCGTTCCGGTCTTACCGCCGGAAGTAACGCCCGGGATCTGTGCCCCGCGGCCGGTACCGCCGGTCATTACACGCTGCATGCCTTCTTTTACAATACCTATGTATTCGGGTTTAATACCCGTTTCGTTCCGTTTAAAGAGCCGTATGGATTCGTTGTCTACTTTTTTACCTAAGTGTGGGGTTATCCACCAGCCGCCGTTGGCCAGGGCCGCCGTCATATTGGCCAGCTGCAGGGCGTTCACCTTCAGCTCTCCCTGCCCGATGCCGAGCGAAATAACGGTGGTGGGCTTCCATTTGCCGCGGCCGTACCACTTGTCGTAAAAGGTGGTCTTGGGAACAAGCCCTGATTTTACATTCGGAATATCGCTGTCGGGGAAATTGGTACCCAGCCCGAACGACGTAATGTAATTGCGCCAGGTGATATAGCCTTCTTCTGTATTGCGCCCGTGGTTCACAATATCGCGGAAAGCGGCACAGTAGTAGGAATTGCAGGAGGTTTGTATGGAAAACAGCAGGTCGGGCGGACCCGGGTGCGCGTGGCAGCCGACTACGTGTCCGCCTACGCGGAAACCACCTCCGCAGGGATAGCGTGTGGCCGGGGTAAGTACGCCCAGTTGCAGCCCTATGGCGGCGTTGAGCAGTTTAAACGTGGATCCCGGCGGATAACCGTCCATAATGGCGCGGTTAAAGAGCGGCAGGTTGTGGTCCATCACCAGTTTGCCGTAATTTTTTCGTATGCCACGGCCCACCAGCAGGTTGGGGTCATAAGACGGTGCGGTGACCATGGCCAGTATCTCGCCGGATTCGGGCTCAATGGCCACAATGGCCCCTTTCTTATGTGCCATCAGCTTTTCGCCGTATTCCTGTATCAGTATGTCCAGCGTGGAAGTAAGGTTCTGCCCGGCTACGGAAGCGGTGTCGTACTGTCCGTTCATGTAGGACCCGTGCGGGTTGCCCTTGTTGTCTACAAAAATATTCTTTACGCCTTTTTTACCGCGCAGCACTTCTTCGTAACTCTTTTCAATGCCGGTGTTGCCAATGTAGTCACCGGGTTTGTAATAGGGGTCTTCCTTCAGTTTTTTATCGTCCACCTCGCTGATGTAGCCCAGGATATTGGCGGCGATGGGCTTGGGATACCTGCGCAGGATACGCGGCTGCAGGAAGAAGGCAGGAAATTCGTACATACGTTCTTCCAGTGTGGCTACTTCCAGCTTGCTCATCTGTTTTACCACGGGGCTTGGTGTACTTTTGCCCAGTTTACGCGCTTTTACCTGGTCCTGTATGTTCTGCAGGTTCTTGCGGAAATCGGCAATATCTATATCGGCTAGGCCGCAGAGGGCCATAGTATCCAGGGGTGCCCCCAGTTCGGCGGGTACCACCATCAGGTCGTAAGAAACTTCGTTGTACACCAGCACCTCGCCGTTACGGTCCAGGATATAGCCGCGGGCCGGGTACTGCGTCAGTTTTCGTATAGCATTGGCATTGGCGATCTGTTTGTAGGTAGGATCGAATATCTGTAAAACGGAAAGTTTTGCCAGGAAAGCAATACCGACAAAGGCAAACATGCCGATAAATATCCATTTTTTATTTTCCGATTCGTTCATCTGTCCTGTACAGGGTGTTTCGCCTTTTTTTGCGTGGCATAAAGGTACATTATCCTGCGTTCTGCTCCGCGTGGAGAATTAAATTTTTTTCCTGTTTTTTCTACCGCTCTTTTCCTGTTTTACAGTGCGATATTGTATACAAAAAAACGTTGTGTATACTATTTCGAACTACTGCTTTTGGCAAAGAAAGCCATTGCGCTGATCACGATCAGTACCATGGAGACCAGTCCGCTGGCGGCAGTGCGGATCAGGGTATAGAAGAAATTCTTAAAGGAGAAGACCTCCAGGAAAAACAGGGTAAGGTGATGGATAAGTACAAAGAAGCCTACGTACAGCACAAAGTTTCCCAGTCCGAATTTTTCGATGGTCAGGAAATTGTCTTTGCCGTAGCCCTCGCGCGGCGCGAAGGCCCGCAGGATGGTCCCTCTGAAATAGATGGTAAATACGCAGGCCGCAGCGTGCAGTCCGCCCGATGCCTCGAACATATCAATGGTAAGGCCCGTAAGAAAAGCCAGCACCAGCAGCAGGTGCCGTTCGGTGAACACGGGCAGTATGATGAGGAAGAAGATATAGTACTGCGGACTGATGAAATAGTCGATATTGAGCCGGTTCAGCACGAACAGCTGTATGCAGATGCACAGGATCCACCATATCGAGTATTTTAGGATATTTCCGGTCATTCGTCGTCTTTATCGCCCTGGCGTGCCATGGTTTCTAATGAGTCCTGCTCGGCCCGGCCCTTGTAGTCGACCACGTATACCTGGCTGAGTGAGGTAAAGCTTTGCAGGGGTTTTATTTTCAGGTTCAGGTAGCCTTCGTCGGCATCTGTTTCATAGCCTTTGATGGTACCGATGGGTATTCCTTCGGGAAAGATCGAGGAGAACGAGGTCGTTTCCACGGTATCGCCTTCTTTTATTTTGATGTGGGAGGCAATGAAGCCGAGCATCAGTTCGTCGGGGCGGGTACTCTGCCAGCTGAGGGAGCCGAATTCACGGGTGCCCCGTATGCGGGCCTTGAGTGCCATTTTGCGGTGCAGCAGCGACATACATACGGCATAATCTTCTGAAACGGTCTTTACCACGCCTACGGCGCCGCTGGGCGAAATAAGTCCCATGCCGCTGCGTACGCCCTGGCGTGTGCCTACGTCAATGGTAATGTAGTTGTTGGCTTTATCGATACTGTTATTGATGACCCGCGCCGGGATGTAAAAATATACCTGTTTGTACTGGGTATCCTTTACGGTCTGTTTACCGGAAAAAACGCGGTACTGGTCCTGCAGCAGGCGGGAGCGGAGGCCGGCATTTTCGCGGGCAAGCATGTCGTTCTGTTCGCGCAGGTTGAAATAGGCGTCCATTTCGGAGAATTTTTCGTTTACGGAACCGGCCACCCGGTTGGCTGCCCCGAACATAACCACGCGCTGGTAGTTATTGTTGAGGTAGATCAGCACAAAAGATACACCCAGTAAGAATACCAGGAGTATAAGTCTGCTGTATTTCCGTAAAAAATCGCCAAAATTCTGCAATAGTTCCGGTGTTTAAAGGATTAGCGCAAAAGGAACGGGAACTTATCGATGTTTTTGAGGGCAATACCCGTACCGCGGGCTGCGGCACGCAGCGGATCGTCGGCTACGTGAACGGGCAGTTTGGTCTTGGCGGAGATACGGCGGTCCAGTCCGCGCAGCAAAGCACCTCCGCCGGTAAGATAGATACCGGTCTTGTAAATATCGGCGCTGAGTTCCGGGGGCGTAAGCTCCAGGGCGCTCAGTACGGCTGCTTCAATTTTGGAAATGGATTTATCCAGGGCAATGGCCACCTCGCTGTAAGAAACGGTGGTCTCCCGCGGGATTCCCGTCATCAGGTCGGAACCGTGTACTTTCAGGTCTTCCGGCGGATTTTCCAGTTCGGTAAGGGCGGCACCAACCTCGATCTTGATACGTTCGGCGGTGCGGATACCGATCTTCATGTTGTGCTGGCGGCGCATGTATTCCTCGATATCGCCGTTGAAATCGTCACCGGCCACGCGGATCGATTTGTCGCACACGATACCGCCCAGGGAGATTACGGCGATCTCAGAAGTACCACCCCCGATGTCGATGACCATGTTACCGGTGGGCTTGCTTACGTCGATACCGATACCGATGGCGGCGGCCATAGGCTCGTGCAGCAGGTAAACCTCCTTGCCTCCGCAGTGTTCGGCACTGTCTTTTACAGCCCGTTTTTCCACCTCGGTAATGCCGGAGGGTATGCAGATCACCATTTTGAGCGAAGGTTTAACCCAGCTCTTTTTGTTCTGAATTTTCTTGATCATGCCGCGGATCATCTCTTCGGCAGCCGTAAAGTCGGCGATCACACCGTCTTTCAGCGGACGGATCGTCTCTATCTTGGAGTGTGTTTTACCTTCCATCATCAGGGCGTCCTGACCGATGGCGATCACTTTATCTGTCTTGATATCCTTTGCAACAATACTCGGCTCTTCCAGTACCACTTTATCGTTGTGTATAATAATGGTATTTGCCGTACCCAGGTCCATGGCAATTTCCTGTGTCAAAAAATCAAAAAGTCCCACCTTGTTTTGTAGTTAAAACGTTGAAAAACATGAATTTATTTGCCGAAGCTGTGTTGTTCATAACTTCTTGTGCAAAAATATACTTTTTGTTCCGGAAAACGCAATTTATTACACAATAACTGGCTGAAAAAAAGTGAAACGGCCCGCAGGCCACAAAGGGCCTTGCTTCCAGGTTGCAGTATTTCGCTTGCTTAGTGTTTAAAATGACGTATACCCGTGGTGACCATAGCCATACCCTGCTGGTTGCAGTAGTCGATGCTGTCCTGGTCGCGTACCGATCCGCCCGGTTGTATCACGGCGCGCACCCCGGCCCCGTAAGCGATCTGCACGCAGTCGTTAAAGGGGAAGAAGGCATCGGAGGCCATTACGGCATTTTCCAGGGAAAGGCCGGCTTCGGCAGCTTTGTCGATGGCGTGTTTCAGGGCGTCGATGCGCGAGGTCATGCCCGTGCCGATACCCACCAGCTGTTTGTCTTTTACCAGTACAATGGCGTTCGACTTGGTATGTTTTACGATCTTAACGGCATACATCAGGTCTTCGGTCTCGGCGGCCGTAGCGGCGCGTTCGGTCACCTGTTTCAGGTTCTCGGGACTTTCGGAGGCCGTGTCGCGGTCCTGCACCAGGTAGCCGTTCAGCAGGGAACGTACCTGTTTGCCGCCTGCAGGCTGCATCTTTTGCTGCAGGATGATGCGGTTGGCCTTGGAACGCAGGGTTCCCAGGGCTTCGGCGGTAAAGGCAGGGGCAATGACCACTTCGCAGAACAGTTTATTGATCTCGGCAGCGGCCTCCTGGTCAATTTCGCGGTTGCTGATGAGCACTCCGCCAAAGGCTGAAACGGGATCGCCCGCCAGGGCTTTGGTATAGGCTTCTTTTACGGTGGCGGCACTGGCCAGTCCGCAGGCATTATTGTGCTTCAGGATGGCAAAGGTAGTGTCGTGGAACTCGGAAATGAGCTGCACCGCCGCATCGATATCGAGCAGGTTATTGTACGAAATCTCCTTGCCGTTGAGTTTTTCGAAGAAAGCGTCGAGGTCGCCGAAGAAAACGCCTTTCTGATGCGGGTTTTCGCCATAGCGCAGCGGGTTCGGCTCATGTGAACTGATCTTCAGTGCTTCGATCTCGTGATGGCCGTTGAACCAGTTGAAAATGGCCGAATCGTAGTGCGAAGATACTTCAAAGGCTTTGGCTGCAAAGGCCTTACGGTCGTTTATGGTGGTGTTGCCGTTGTTTACTTCCAGCAGGTTCAGCAGGCGGCTGTAATATTCCACACAGGGCACGATAAGTACGTCGTTAAAGTTCTTGGCGCCGGCACGGATCAGGGAAATACCGCCGATGTCGATCTTTTCGATGATGGTCTGCTCGTCTGTGGTGGAAGCCACCGTTTTTTCGAAGGGGTAAAGGTCTACGATCACCAGGTCGATGAAGGGAATGGCAAATTCCAGGGCTTCGCGCTGGTCGCTCTCGTTCTCCGTACGGGCCAGTATTCCTCCGAAGATCTTCGGATGCAGCGTTTTTACACGTCCGCCGAAAACCGAAGGATATTCCGTAAGCGTTTCAACAGGTATCACGGGTATGCCCAGCTGTTCTATAAAGGTTTGGGTGCCGCCGGTGGACAGGATTTCTACGTTCAGTTCATGCAGTTTACGGACAATGGGTTCCAGACCGGTCTTATCAAAAACGGAAATAAGAGCTCTGCGGATCGTTTTGTTGAATGCCATACTTATAATGATGTTTTGCGGTATTTGCCGAAAAAGACCAGTAACTGGTCTAAATGAGGGTGCAAAGGTGTGAATTTTTATGCAAATTCGTACCGTGCTCATTTAATTAGTTTTTGTAAAAAGGATGTTTGCCAGTCTCATAAAGGAAAGTATACGATTTGCCCTGGGATCGCTCTGGGGCAATAAACTGCGTACGTTTTTGTCGCTGTTCGGTATTGTGATCGGTATCTTTTCGATCATCCTGGTGCTGAGCGCGGTAAATTCACTCGAAAAGAACATCGAAGGTACATTCAACTCACTGGGTACCAATGTGGTGTTTGTGGGCAAATGGCCCTGGGACGGCATGGGCCCCGATTATCCCTACTGGAAGTACATGAAGCGCCCGCAGCCTTCGCCGGCCGAGGTGGAACTGATACGCAGACGGGCTTCTTCGGTGGCCGATGTGGCTTTCCGCTCGCAGTTCGGTACCAATGGCGCCTATAAAGATATGAGCGCGGAGAATATTCAGCTGATGGGCATCAGTTATGAGTTCGACCGTTTACGTCCGCTGGACATAGAACAGGGCCGCTATTTTACGGAACAGGAGTCGCGCTATGGTAAAAATGTAGCCATACTGGGTGTGGAAACGGCCCAGGCGCTTTTCCCCGACGGTGGCGGCGTGGGTAAAACGATAAAACTGAACGGCAAGAACTTTGAGGTGATCGGTACCCTGGCCAGGGAAGGGCAGGGCCTGCTGGGCGGGTTTAACGACCAGGCGGTGTTCATTCCCCTGCAGTCTTACCGCAGTATGGTGAACCTGAGTAGCTTCAACGTGTTTTCGGAGATCCTGGTGCAGCCCAAGCCGGGTATCAGTAACGAAGGCATTATGGACGAACTGCGCGGTACCATGCGTTCTATCCGTAAACTGCGCCCGACCGAAGACGACGATTTTGCCCTGAATGAGACCAGTATCCTTACCCAGATGACCGAGGCCACGTTTGCCGTACTGAACATCGTAGGCTGGATCATCGGTATGTTTGCCATTTTCATCGGCGGTTTCGGGGTGGCCAATATCATGTTCGTATCCGTAAAGGAACGCACCAATATCATCGGTATTCAAAAAGCCCTGGGCGCGCGGCGCAGCTTTATCTTATGGCAGTTCCTGGTGGAAAGCGTAGTGCTTTCGCTGCTGGGCGGACTTGCCGGGCTGGGCCTGGTGGCAGCTGCCGCCTGGATCGTGACCACAAATTTTGATTTCGAGATCAATATGAGCGCGCAGAACGCCCTGATCGGTATCCTGCTGAGCGTAGTCACCGGTATGGTGGCCGGTATCATTCCCGCCTGGATGGCCAGCCGTCTCGATCCGGTAGAAGCGATCCGCAGCAAGTAGACCCTAACGGTCGAAACGCAGACGTTCGCCTTTCTTCTCTTCGTGGAACACCCCTTTTTCGTAGACCAGGTGCCCGTTTACAAACGTATGGGTCACTGTATTGTGGAACGTAACCCCTTCGAAAGGGCTCCAGCCGCATTTGTAGAGGATATTTTGCTTGTTCACCGTGTAGGCGGCGTTTGTATCGGCCAGCACCAGGTCGGCAAAATAGCCCGGACGGATAAAGCCCCTTTTCTGTATGCGGAAGAGGCGGGCCGGGTTGTGTGCAAATTTTTCCACGAGCTGTTCCAGGGTCCAGCGGCCCTGTTTCACAAATTCGATATAGCCGTTAAGAGCATGCTGCACCAGTGGTCCGCCGCTGGGTGCCGAAATATAGGGCGCTGATTTTTCTTCGAAGGTATGCGGGGCATGGTCGGTGGCTACCACGTCTATGCGCCCGTCGAGCAGGGCTTTCCAGATGCCTTCGCGGTCCTCGGCGGTCTTTACGGCCGGGTTCCATTTTATAAAGTTGCCCTTTTGCAGGTAATCGGCATCGCTGAACCAGAGATGGTGCAGGCAGGCTTCGGCTGTGATCTTTTTTTCGGCCAGGGGAATATCATTGCGGAAGAGGCTGGTCTCTTTTTCCGTGGAAATGTGCAGGATATGGATTCGGGTGCCGTGCTTTTCGGCCAGGTCCACCGCCTGCGAAGAACTGGCGTAACAGGCTTCGGCACTGCGTATGAGCGGATGCTGGGCGGCCGTGAGCGCATCGCCGTATTTTTCGAGGAAAAGAGCATTGTTGGCTTTTACGATGGGTTCGTATTCGCAATGCAGGGCAATGATACCACCGAACTCCCGGAAAATGGCCTCCAGCGTTTCTTTATTGTCTACCAGCATATTGCCGGTACTGCTGCCCATAAAAATTTTCAGTCCGCATACCTCTGAAAGGTCAGTTTTGAGCACTTCGGCCAGGTTATCGTTTCCGCCGCCCATAAAAAAGGAATAATTGGCCAGGGAAACTTCGGCCGCGCGGTCGTATTTCTGCTGCAGGAGCTCCTGCGTAAGGGTGTTGGGCACGGTATTGGGCATTTCCATGTATGAGGTTATGCCCCCGGCCACGGCTGCCCGCGCTTCGGTATACAGGTCGCCCTTGTGGGTGAGCCCCGGTTCGCGGAAGTGTACCTGGTCGTCGATCATGCCGGGCATCAGGGTAAGTCCTTCGGCATGGATCACGGTGCCGGCTTCGGGCTCGGCCTGGCTACCTGCCGGTATTACTTCCTTAATAATGTCGTTTTCAATAAGAACGTGTCCCTTGAAAGCGTGGCCTTCGTTTACGATGAGTGCATTTTTAATGAGCGTCCGCATGTGTATTTTCCTTTTTTGCAAAAGTCCGAAATTCAGTCCGGAGTGCATCACAAATGCCCAAAATTAATTTTTGGTTATGTGAAGATTAATTTTACATTTGTTAGGTCTAAGCCACAGTAAACCAATATGAAAAAACGATTTTTACTCATCCTTGCATGTGCTTTCTGCACATCCGGTGCGGCGTTTTCGCAGGTACTGATCAATGAGTATTCCGCTGCCAACCGTTCCAGTTATGCCGATGGCTTCGGCGAGTATGAAGACTGGATCGAGCTGTACAATGCCGGCGGAGCAGCCGTGAACCTCGGGGGCTATCACCTGAGCGACAACGGGGGCAATACCACCAAATGGCCCATTCCGGCCGTGAACCTGGGCGCCGGGCAGCGTATGGTCTTTTTTGCCTCCGGGCGCGATGGGGTTTTCGGCGGACAATATCACACCAATTTCAAGATCACCCAGACCTCCAACGAACCGATCATTTTTGCAGACCCTTCGGGGGCCGTACTCGATAACGTAATTACCTCACCCAACCAGAACGGACATTCCACCGGACGTACTACCGACGGAGCGGCCACCTGGAGCGTATTTACCACGGCCACGCCCAATGCGGCCAACGGCGGAACGCCCTATACCGGGTATGCGGCCACAGCCACCATGAGCGTGCCGGAAGGTTTTTACGGCGGAGGGCAGAACGTGACCCTGAGCACCGTAGAGCCTAACTCGCAGATCCGTTACACTACCAACGGTTCTACACCGACCACAACATCTACCTTATATACGGGCCCTATCGCGGTAAATGCCACCACAGTGCTGCGGGCCCGCGTATTCTCCAACAACCCGGCGGTACTGCCCAGTTATGTGGCCAGCAATACGTATTTTATCGGTGTTACCCACGGCATTGCCGTTATTTCCATCTTCGGGGACAATATTGCCACCCTGCTGGGCGGTTCACAGATAACCCCGCAGGCGGGCCTGGAATATTTTGAAGCCAACGGGGCCTTTGTGGCCGAGACCTATGGCGACGCCAACGAACACGGGAACGACTCCTGGGCCTATGCACAGCGGGGTATCGACTATATTGCACGCGACCAGTTCGGCTATGCCGACGACCTGGACCACCCGGTATTTAACCGCAAGAGCCGCCAGAAATACCAGCGCCTTATCATTAAAGCCGCTGCCAATGATAACTATCCCTTTGCCAACGGCGCCCATATCCGCGATTCCTATGTGACCACACTGTCGCAGCAGGGTGGACTGGACCTGGACGGCCGTACCTGGGAGCCCGTGATCATGTACGTGAACGGACAGTACTGGGGCGTATATGACGTGCGCGAAAAAGTAGACGATAAGGACTATACCGATTATTATTACGATTACGACGAAAACGAACTGCAGTTCCTGAAAACCTGGGGCGGTACCTGGAGCGAGTACGGCGGCGGACAGGCACAGACCGACTGGAATACACTGCGCAATTATATTATGAGCAACAACATGGGCGTTGCGGCTAATTTTGCCGTGGTAGATGCCCAGTACAACTGGCGTTCCCTGGTAGATTACTTCTGCCTCAACTCCTATACGGTTTGTACCGACTGGCTCAACTGGAATACGGCCTGGTGGCGCGGTACCAACGACCCGGGCAATCCGCGCGCCAAATGGAGCTATGCCCTCTGGGACATGGACGCCACCTTCGGCCACTACATCAACTATACCAATGTACCCGACGATTCACCGGGTGCAGACCCCTGCAATGCCGAAGCACTGCCCGATCCGGGCGGACAGGGACACGCACTTATCCTGACCAAGCTCATCAACGAGAACCCCACGGTAAAGCAATACTATATTTCCCGTTACATCGACCTGGGGAATACCACCTTCAGCTGCACCAACATGATACACGTACTCGACAGCATGCTGCTGAAGATCACGCCCGAAATGCCGGGACAGATCGCCCGCTGGGGCGGAACCATGGCCGGCTGGCAGACCAAGGTGCAGGAACTGAAGGACTTTATCAACGACCGCTGCGTGCAGATACAGCAGGGTATGGTAGACTGCTACAATGTGAGCGGCCCCTACCAGGTAAATTTCGATGTAATGCCTGCCGGTGCCGGTACCATCAAGGTAAACAGCCTGATGCTGCCGTCCTATCCCTTCAACGGAACGTATTACGGCAATATCGATATCCTTCTAAAGGCTTACGCCAATGCCGGTTACGAATTCGATTACTGGCAGGCCGTTGACCCTGTGCTGCCGACGATCAACGATTCGGATGCGAGCATACAGATCACGGGTGCACAGACCATTATTGCCCACTTTAAGCAGATACAGGACCCGGAACTAACCTTCCTGGTGGATCCACCGCTTTCCGGGAACATAGATATTTCGGGCTTTGTACCCCCGGCTTATGCCTATACAAATACCTACCTGGAAAACTCGAACATTACCATGTCGGCCCTGGCCGCAGCCGGTTATGTGTTCGATTACTGGGAGCTGGACAACCATACGGTGCTGCCTTCGGTAACAGATGCCAATGTAGCCTTTGCCGTAACACAGAACGATACGGTCATTGCGCACTTTAAACTGATACCGCTGCCGGGTAAAAAACGCCTTACAGTATGGGTAGATCCGGTAAACAGCGGCGATGCCGACATCAACGGGTTTACGCCGGGCGGCTATCCCTACTCTTCCCTGTTCGACAGCAATACGGTGATCACCGCCATTGCCCTGCCGCAGAGCGGGTATACCTTCGGCAACTGGACCATACAGCACCATGCGCTGAGCCCTTCGGCCACTTCGCCTACGGTAACCTTTACTATCAGCGCCAACGATACGCTCATTGCCCACTTCAGCGAAGTGCCGGAAGAAGGTCCTGGTGTGCCGGAAGGTCCCACCTTTGCCTTTATTCCCAATTCCTTTACACCGAACAACGACGGCGTGAACGACACCTGGAACGTATCCATCAGTTATATTACCGATTTTGACCTGCGCATCTTCAGCCGCTGGGGCGAAACGGTATTTGCCACACAGAATATTTACGACCAGTGGCGGGGCACCTACCACAATGGCGGCGAACCGCTGAAGTCAGACACCTACGCCTTCATAATCAAGTACAAGGAGAAGGACGGTAAGCTGAAAGAGATAACGGGCGGCGTAAATCTGATACGTTAAAACACTACAAGGTTGCGTAATAAGCGCAACCTTTCTTATTTTTAACGCGCATTCCGTATAAAATTGACACAGGTAAGGCGCATACGCATCATCATCATCGTAATGTCGGTTACGCTGCTTGCTCTCGTGGGCCTGCAGGCTTACCTCATTTACCGGGCCTATAC
>JBQVOK010000002.1:0-318721 GCA_052437175.1 Flavobacteriales bacterium | reverse complement strand
GGCCTATACCCAGCAGAGCATGCAGTTCGACCAAAGCATGCGCGAGATCATGGACGGCGTAAAGTACAAGGTAGAACGCAATCATATCGAAAATAAGGTAAACCAGGAGTTCCGTATCCAGGAGATCGAAAAGGCCATCCGGCGTAATATCGACTCCATGCAGGTAGTGAACTCCGGGATCGAACAACCTACCGTACTGCCCGCCCAGATGAGCCTGTATACGGGTGTGGACCCGGAGAAAAGCCTGGCCCCGGCCGAGAACAACCCCGAAATGATCCTGGACCGTTTCGAAGGTAACCTGGCCATGCTGCGCAACAATCCCGGCGAGCTGCGTTCCATTTTCAACGAGCTTATTTTCGGCTATCTTTCTTACGACGAGCGCGATTTTGACACCACTTTCCTGCGGCAGGAGATCGCCCGCGAAATATCCGGCCGTAACATCGATGCCCGTTACGAATGGGGCATTTACAACAGCTTCAATAAATCGTTCATTTTTGCCACCACGCTCGATAACAAGGGGCTGGTGTACTCCGAGTACCAGGTACCGCTGTATTACCGGGGTATGAAGAACGCCGTAATGCTCAGTGTGTACTTTCCTTCACAAACCACCTACCTGTTCGGTAACGTATCGCTGCTGCTGTTGTCCTCGCTGCTTATCACGCTTATCATCATTATGCTGTTCGTGGTTTCCCTGCGCATTATCTTTGAACAGAAACGGGTAGGGGAGATGAAGAACGATCTCATGAACAATATCACCCACGAGCTTAAAACGCCCATTGCCACCATTTCGCTGGCCTGCCAGGCCCTGGCCGATAAGGACATGAGCAGTATCGAAAGCATCCGGGAGAATTACATACGCATCATCAATGCCGAAAACCTGCGCCTGGGTAAGCTGGTTGAGAACATTCTTACCTCGGCCCTCACCGAGAAAGGCGAGATCAAGCTTAAATTCAAGCAGGTGAACCTGCACGAGCGTATACTGGAACTGTGCCAGAGCATGAAGATACAGCTCGAGAAGCGCAATGTGAACCTGGTGCTGCAGCTCAAAGCGGCCCGGCCCTACCTGGAAGCCGATGAAACGCACATTACCAATGTGGTGGCCAACCTGCTCGATAACGCCATTAAATACCTGGGAAGCGATAACGCAGAACCCAGGGTGGTGATACAGACCTATAACAAGCCCGGGAAGATCATTTTTTCGATAGAAGATAATGGTATAGGCATCCCGAAGGCAGACCAGGGGCGGATATTCGATAAACTGTACCGCGTTTCCACCGGTAATGTGCACAACGTAAAAGGCTACGGATTAGGCTTAAATTACGTTAAACAGATAGCAGAAAAGCACAATGGTACGATTAAAGTATATAGTGAGCTCGGAAAAGGCTCAACATTCACGATCGAGTTGCCGTTCATTCAGAATGTCGGAAAAAATTAGTTTCTTTACACCTTAAACTGTTCCTAAGCCATATATGACACAGAAAGAAAACGCCAAAATTCTGCTTGCCGAAGACGAGACCAACCTGGGAATGCTTCTTCGCGATTATTTGACGGCCAAAGGCTTCGAAACACGCCTGTGCGACAACGGCCAGGCCGCGTTTGATATTTTTACTCAGGAACGCTTTGATCTGTGCCTGCTCGACGTGATGATGCCCGAAAAGGACGGTTTTACGCTGGCAAAAGAGATCCGCACGATCAATAAGAACATACCGATCATTTTCCTCACGGCCAAATCCCTGGCCGAAGATAAGATCGAAGGCTTCAATACCGGGGCCGACGATTACCTCACCAAGCCCTTCAACATGGAAGAGCTGCTGATGCGTATACGCGCCGTACTGAAACGTACCTCCATTTCTACCATCGAGCAGAAGGAAGAAGCCGTATTCACCCTGGGCGATTACCAGTTCGACTCCCTGAAACAGGAACTGGTGCTGGGCAACGAAAGCCGCAAACTTACCTCGAAAGAGAGCGAGCTGCTGCGCCTGCTCTGCGAAAAAGCCAATAACGTACTCGACCGTAACTACGCGCTCAAAGCCATCTGGCAGGACGACAGTTACTTTAATGCCCGCAGTATGGACGTATACATTACCAAACTGCGCAAATACCTCAAAGACGATCCGCGTATCCAGATACTGAACATACACGGGAAAGGCTTTAAACTTTTAGCTCCTTAAGCAGTCTAACCGTTAGAGGCTGGGCGTACGTCCGCCGTCTACCGGCACATTGATA
Source organism: Flavobacteriales bacterium (assembly GCA_052437175.1). GTDB lineage: Bacteria > Bacteroidota > Bacteroidia > CAIKAF01 > CAIKAF01 > JACVCJ01. Next base: position 316,495 of record JBQVOK010000002.1, on the reverse strand, counting down.
CCCGTAATGTAAGAGGCTTTTTCAGAAGCCAGGAACGTAATGGCTGCGGCAACCTCGGCAGGGTCGGCAAAGCGTTTCATGGGTATTTCGGCGCGCATTTCTTCTTCTACCGCGCTCAGTTCCGTATGCAGTTTGGCCGATTTGTTCTCCATAATGCTCTGTAAGCGGCCGGTGAGCGTGGCGCCGGGCAGTACATTGTTCACCGTTATACCGAATGCAGCCGTTTCATTGGCCAGGGTCTTGGCCCAGCTGGCCACCGCGCCGCGTATGGTATTGCTTACACCCAGGTTGGGCAGGGGCACTTTTACCGAGGTGGAAATAATATTGATGATGCGTCCGTAGCCTTTGGCCTTCATGGCGGGCAGCAGAGCCTGTGCCAGTATATGGTTGCACACCAGGTGACGGTTAAAGGCAAGGAGGAATTCGGGCACTTCGGCATTGCTTACGGGGCCTGCCGCCGGACCGCCGCTGTTGTTCACCAGTATATCGTAATGGTTGCCCAGTGCCATGTGTTCGGCCAGGGTCTGCCGCAGGGTATCGGGCAGGTCCATATCGGCGGTAAGCAGCTGGTGGCCTTCACCGGGCAGGGTTTCCAGCACGGCTTTCAGTTTATCGGCATTGCGTGCCAGCAGGGTTACTTTTACACCTTCGGCAGCCAGCATTTGCGCAGTGGCTTTACCTATTCCGTCGCTGGCCCCGCAAACGAGAGCCCTTTTATCGTTCAGACCTAATTCCATGAACACAAAGATAGCGAAATCAGGCGAGCGATTTTCCTGCATTTTTCCATTGCTCTTTGTACCTTTATGATCAAAATCGGAGTAAGATGATACAACGTCCCTTTAATTTCAAACAGTGGATTGATGAACACCGTCACCTGCTGAAACCCCCGGTGGGCAACAAGATGGTATGGAAAGACACGGAATTCATCGTTATGGTGGTCGGCGGTCCCAATTCGCGCAAGGATTACCATTTTAACGAGGGCGAAGAGTTCTTTTACCAGCTGGAAGGTGCCGCTACCGTGCGCATACAGGAAGACGGCAAAGCGGTGGACGTGGTCATCAACGAGGGCGATATCTTCCTGCTGCCCCCGCGTACCCCGCACAATCCCATGCGCGGCGCCAATACCATAGGCCTGGTGATCGAACGCCGGCGTAAGGAACATGAAAAGGACGGACTGCTCTGGTTCTGCGAAAACTGCAACCACAAACTGTACGAAGAATATTTCCCGCTGAAGAACATCGAAACGGACTTTCAGCGTGTGTTTGAGAAATTTTACGGTTCCGAAGACCTGCGTACCTGCAAGGTTTGCGGCACCGTAATGGAACCCCCGCAGAAACCACAGGTATGACCTCATTTGCGAAGTTCATCTCCAACGTATTCAACCCTCTTTTAGTACCTTTTCTTTCGGCGGCCTATGTGCTGTTCGGCGGCATTGTATTCAGCGTGGACGAGCTGCCCTTTGTGGCGCGGCGCTTCCTGCTCATCGTTATTTTCGTATTTACCTTCCTGCTGCCGCTGCTGACCATTGTAGGGCTCAAAGCCTTCGGTTTTGCCGAGGGGCTGCACCTGCCCAAACGTAAACAGCGTTTTGTGCCCTTCCTGTTTTCGATCCTGTACTACGGGGCGGCCTATACCTTCCTGGCGTCTATACAGGGTCTGCCGGCATTTTTGCTGCATCTTATGATCACGGGCATTATGCTGCTGGTGGTGGCGCTGCTGTTTACGCTGTGGTACCAGATCAGTATCCACACCCTGTGTATGGGCAGCCTGGTAGGCCTGCTGTGTCATGTGGCCTGGTTCTATGCGGCGCCGGTGTTTCCGGCCCTGCTGGGCGCGCTGGTACTTTCGGGCCTGGTGGCCTTTTCGCGGCTGATGCTTAATGCACACAAGCCCTACCAGGTCTATTCAGGATTCCTTGTAGGGCTTGCCGTTCAGTATTTCGGCCTGTTGGGCCTGCTTATATTTTCTGTACGATAATGCTTAGAATGGTGTCAGCGTAAAGCCGATGGTGATCGGGTGCCAGCCTTTGGGCCCCTTGTTCTTCTGGAATACTTCGGAGAGGCCGTAGTATACCGTACCGGCAAAACGTCCGTAACCCATACGCAGGTGTAATCCATATACGAAACGGTTTACGCCGGGTACATTGTATTCTTTGATCTTGGCGTTTTTAATGGAATTGCCGTACTGCAGTCCGTCGCCCACGTATTTGGTCTTGCTGCTGATGAGGTAACCCACACGGGCGCCCAGCGCCATTTTAAAAGTGTTGCGGCGGTGCGGGTGCAGACGGAAACGCAGTTCCAGGGGAATTTCGAGCGTGGTGGTAGAGAACTTATAACGCTTAAAGGTATCGGGGAAAGCGGTAAATACGGTACCGTTGATGGCCGGGTCATAGGTCACTTTACGGTTGATGAAATAGTTCTCGTTACTGGCTCCGGCACCCAGTCCGAAGCTGAAATTGGAACGTTTGATGGTAAAGTCCCACATCAGGTGCCCTGTAAATCCAAAGGAATACCATTTATTTTTGATCTCCTGACCCTGCTGACGCAGCATCTGGGAGCTGTGAATATCTAAAATTACCTGGTCTTGTCTTTTCGGACGGGGCTTGATGGGTTTGGGGTTTACGGTAGAGGTCTGGCCGAAAGCGTCCATACCCATTGCCATAAAGATCCCCAGGAATAACAGTGCGACTTTTTTCATACAAACGGATGAATTTTTTACAAACATATTACAAATTCCCTACAAAACGGAAATTTATCCGCTTCCGTATCACGGAAGTTAAATAATTCCGGAGGCTTTCATTTCAAGATATTTATTGATGGTATTTACCGTAAGGGCATCGGGTGGCGTAAGCACGCTGTATATCCCGTGCGCCTTCAGCTCGCGTACGATCTGGCGTTTTTCGTACTCGAACTTTTCGGCAATGGTCTTCAGGTAGATCTCTTCGGTATCCGAGGCGCTCTTTTCCAGGAAGGACTTCAGCTCTGTATTCTGGAAGAAGATCACCACCACTACGTGATTGCGGGCCATACTGCGCAGGTAGGGCAGTTGTCTGCGCATGCCGCTCAGCGACTCAAAATTGGTGTAGATCAGCAACAGGCTGCGGCGGTTCAGCTGTCTTTTTACATATACATGCAGGGCCTCGAAATTGCTTTCCAGCCAGCCGGTCTGCTGTTTGTACAGGGCCTCCATGATCTTGGACAGCTGGTTGCTCTTGCGGTCGGCGGGGACTACGTCTTCCAGTTTATGCGAAAAAGTGATGAGCCCGGCCTGATCGAATTTCTGCAGCGCAATATTGCTCAGCACCAGGGAGGCGTTGATGCTGTAATCGAGCAGGGTCATGCCTTCGAAGGGCATTTTCATGCTGCGGCCCATGTCTATGATGTTGTATACCGGCTGGGCGCGTTCCTCGATGTACTGGTTCACCATAAGTGAATTGCGCTTGGCCGTGGCCTTCCAGTTGATGTGCCGCACATCGTCGCCGGCTACGTATTCCTTGATCTTCTCGAACTCCGAATTGCTGCCGCTGCGGCGTATGCGCTTAATACCGTACAGGGTAAGGCGGTGACTGATGGCATGCAGCTCGTACTTGCGCATCTGTATGAACGAGGGGTACACCGCGGTGCTGGCGGGTTCGCCGAAATTGTAGCGGCGGCGTACCAGGCGCAGCCGTGTGTTCACGAATACGCGTATGAGCCCGAACTCGTACTCACCCCTTTTCACCGGGCGCAGGTTGTACAGGATCTGCCGGGATTCCCCGCTTTTGAGCGATAGCTTAAAAAGTACGTCACGCTTCTGGAACTGGTGCGGAATTTCGTCCACCACACGCAGGTCTACCAGGAAATTATAGCGGTTCTCTACGTATACGTAAATGGGATTTTCGTCGCCGTTACTGAGCTTTTGCGGTGTTTCACGCGAGGCGAATATAAAATCGCTGCGGCGCCACAGGATAATGATATCAATGAGGGTGATGAGTATCCATACACTGCTCAGGATCACCGCCACGGGCAGCAGGAAGGCCTCGTAGTAGCTCAGTGCAAAAAGCAGTACCAGGCCGGCCCCGAACCGGAAAAAGTTGGGATGAAAATAAAAACTGCGTATGAAGCGTAGTATCCTCTTCATGCGATTAACGGGGCACTTCGATGGTGGCCAGCAGGTCGGTGATTACTTTATCTACGGTGCCGCCTTCCATTTCCTTTTCGGGGGTAAGCTGCACACGGTGGCGCAGTACAGGCAGGGCCACGTATTGTATGTCTTCCGGGATCACGAAGCTGCGGCCGTTGATGGCTGCCTTGGCCTTGGCCGTAGCCAGTATGGCCAGGGAAGCACGCGGAGAGGCCCCCAGGTAAAGCACCGAATTGTTGCGGGTCTTGTGCACAATGCGGGCAATGTATTCCATCAGTTTTTCTTCCACTTTTACCAGGTTCACCATATTGCGGTAATGCAGCAGGTCGTTGCGGCTTATTACGGGGTTCAGCGGCTGCGTAGTGGCATCGCCTTTGTGGAACTGGGCCTCGCGCAGTATGCGTACCTCTTCTTCGAACGTAGGGTAATTTACCACGATCTTAAAGATAAAACGGTCCAGCTGGGCTTCGGGCAGGCGGTAGGTACCTTCCTGCTCAATGGGGTTCTGCGTGGCCAGTACCAGGAAGGGCGCGTCCATCGGGTAGGTAACGCCGTCCACGGTGATCTGTTTTTCCTGCATACATTCGAACAGGGCCGCCTGGGTCTTGGCCGGGGCGCGGTTTATCTCGTCGCAGAGCACCAGGTTGCTGAAGATGGGCCCCTTGCGGAATTCGAAATCCTGTGTTTTTACATTAAAGATCGAGGTGCCGGTAACGTCCGAAGGCATCAGGTCGGGCGTGAACTGGATCCTGGAAAACCCTACCGACAGGGTGCGCGCCGTCAGTTTGGCGCTGAGGGTCTTGGCAATTCCCGGTACCCCTTCGATAAGTACGTGACCATTGGCCAGCAGGGCCAGTATAAGCTGGTCCACCATTTCGTGCTGACCGACAATGATCTTGCCGATCTCGCTGCGGATATTGTCGGCGGCCAGTTTCAGGCCGGAAAAGTCGGTTTCGTAAAATTCCATGTCTGTTTTATTTAATACGTTTTTCGAAATCTTCAATCATTTTATTCAGTTGCAGCAGTTCCTTTTCGGTAATGCTGTTGGCAACCAGGTAGCTGTGCAGGGTAGCGGTAAGTTTTTTGGCTTCGTTCTCGGATACGTCGCTGCGTTGTGCCAGGCTGCGGGCAAAGTCCCCGTCGAGTTTTTCGGTGCCCAGGTTGTAGCGCAGGCGTATCTTTTCCAGGAAAAAGTTGATCTTTTTGCGGGCCAGGTTCAGGTGGTCTTTCTGGTTAAAATACACACGGCCCACGGTTTCGGTAAATTCCAGGGTGGTATTGGTATGGGGTTTTATAATGGGGATCACACGCTGCATCCGTTTCGACATGAACAGGATGTACAGCAGTATTAGGCCCAGCATCAGGAACCAGGCCGTTTTAAACCCGGGGTGCGAAAGCAGTACACGAATGGGCGTCATGGGCTCGTCGCGGCCCACCTTGTAAAATTCGTCCCAGATAGTGGGCTGCTTCGGCAGAAAGGAAAAGCTCTTTTCTACAAAGTCCACATTATTGTCGCGCAGCAGGTAATAATTCGTGAAAAGAAAAGGCGTGGTATTCAGTATGATGCGCCCTTTGTGCCTGGGTATCAGGACCGTAACCGGTTCATTGTTCATATTGCGGGCCAGTACGCTGCTGCCCTCCGGAATGCTGTCGAAACTGGCCACAGGGTCCAGTCCCAGCTGTGTGTAGGGAGTAAGGGCTCTCAGGGACCCATCTGTAAAATTAACCCGGTGGGTGGCGCTGGTTTCGCTGATATCGGCATGGGTAGAAAGGCCCAGGGTATCTTCCAGCAGCTGCCCAAAATACAGCTCCGAAATAAACAGGGTACCCCCGGCGCGGGTAATACGCTCCATGGCCTCAAAATCTCTTTCGGAAGGCATGGTGTGCCGCAGCCCGATCATAATATAATTGATGCCGCGGGTAGAATCGAAATGCGTTTCGGAGGGTGGTACGCGGGTAAATTCCGTAGATGCTCCGAAATACCCGGGCAGTAATGTGTACAACGCTTTACCGCCGAAAGGCCGGCTGTCGTTCTTGCTCCAGCTCGGTGTCCAGTCTGTAGGTTTGGGCTGCAGTGCGTACAGTACACACACTACGGCCAGCAGGATCAGGGCCGGTATGTAAAAGGGTATGCGTTTTTTTTCACTCATGCCGTTACCTCCCCGTATGCCTGGTTAAATGTTTCAAAATCCTTGGCCAGTTCCCGGTATTCATCCTCCTGCAGCTGCCGGTAGCCATACCATACAAACTCATAGGCTGTGGCCAGGTAATCGAAGGCCTGGTAGTCGCTTCGGCCGCGCATCATATTGCGGAAATCGCTGTTGGTACGTTCTATGGTCCAGTAGATCACACGCTGGTCCGAAAGCAGTTTCAGGCTGCGCAGGTATTGCAGGCGTATGGCTTTGCGGTAGTTGCCCTCGCTTACGGCCTTCTGTATTTCATCTATATACTCAATATTGTGTATGTCTTCTTCCAGGATCTCGTATTCGGGCTTTTTTACGCGGGCTCCGCGGCGGGTAAACAGGGAGCGGAAATCACTGCGTAACATCAGCCACACCACCAGCACTACAAAAAGTACAATGATCAGGAAGATGACAAAATACCCGAAGCCTTTCATCCAGTCGGTATCGGCATTGCGCATAAAATCGAGTTCTCCGAATATACTGCGCAGCCACTCGCGGATCTTGTCCATGAGGGTTTCTACCTTCTCGCGGTTTTCGGGGTAGCGGAATTCGCGGCTTTCCTGTATATCGAAGAACTGCTGCCGGTCAAAACGGCGTATCTCCGAAACCGAAGAATCGGCCGGGGCCGCCGCCGCTGATGGCATGGCGCACAGCCAGGCCAGGTAAAGGAAAAATATGTACCGGAACTGCTTCAAGGTCATTAATACGATTTGGTATAGTGTTCGGGTCCCAGGTCATTATAGGTCCCCATTTTCTGGATACGGGCCAGGATATTGCTGCCGTAATGCCGCTCGTTCAGGTCGCCGGTCTTAAAGGCCTGCGATATGAGGTAAATGGCCATGCTGTATTCCAGGGCTATGTAGTACAGGGGCGTAAAAACGGAAACCACGATGAGTATAACGGTGCTTTCGCTGCCGCTGAAATCGGTACCGTAGGTCTGTGAAATATTAAAGGCCACAATGCCCAGCACAATGGTCACCGGCACGGTAAGGGCATAGGTAAGTATGTATTGCACCAGGTTGCCCACGAAGGTGGTCCAGAGCCCTTTCCAGAAATTCCCTTTGGAGTGCATCAGCTGAAAAGCCTTGCCTATGGCCGGGAATACGTCTTTTTTCTCGTATGAGGAAATAAAGAAGATCGGCACCCCGATCGACTGTACATAGGCGATCACGAAGAAGAATGCCAGGTAACCCAGTATCATAAAGATAATGAGCGGCGCCACATTGCTCATGGCGGCCATGAGAGCCGCCCCGATGGCCACAAATATGATCATGATCACATAGGCGGCCGAAAAGAAAACACCCGAAAGGGCACCCCATACCAGGATATTGGCCACCCATTTCCAGAAATTCTTACGTACACTGGCCCATACGTCCTTTACACGTATTTTAGTATAGTCTTCAGAGTCGCGGTACAGGTTTATGTACTCGAAGATCGAAGAGGTGAAAAAAAGCGATCCTACAAAGAATATAAGCGCTCCTATACCGATGTTCAGGTAACCGAACAGCAGGAATTTAATGTCTTCTTCGGTTTTAAGGACCAGGTACATCCCGAACAGGTAAAAACCGATGGCCGTAAGGCTGAAGGGCATGGCCAGCGTGGTAATGGTGCGGAACAATATCCTGCGGTTCTGCCGTATGAACCGGAAGGTGCTGTTGAATACCTGTCCGAGATCGCGCGACTGCATGAACTCTAATTTATCATTGGGCGATTGCATGTTCTGTACGTTGTTTGAGCGCCTTGTTGCGGCGGCTTAGCGGGTAAATAACAAAATAATAGAGAATAAAGGCCAGGGTAAGTACGATAATAGCGATGCTGATAAAGATATTTTCGTCGTAATGCCGGGTAATGATACCCTCGATAAAGGCCGCCAGTACAATAAGCGGCAATATGCCGAACAATACCTTGAACATATCGCGGCTGGCCATAGTAAAGGAATTACTGCGGCTGTAGGTGCCGGGGAAGATAATGCTCATTCCCCAGCGGGTACCTGCGGCACAGGCAATGAGTATGCACGAAATTTCGATCACACCGTGTATCCAGATGGCCAGCATGGTCTCTCCCAGTACACCCTGGCTGTACATCAGCTGGAAAAAACTGCCCAGGTACATGCCAAAGCGGAACAGGAAGGCCAGTGCCCCCAGCCCGGCCAGCAGGCCCAGCATAAAGTACATAATGGTCACATACAGGTTGTTGAAGGCAATGCCCAGGAACATGGCCCCTTCCGAGGTTTGCCCGTAAATGTTCATGGCCTTGCCGTCGCGTATGTTCTCCAGGGTCTGGTCTACATACTGATCGCCCATTACCAGGCGTGTATAGGTAAGATCGTTGGCGGCAGATATCCAGCCCAGCAGTATGGCCAGCAGGAATACCCCGGCCGTAATAGCCATATAGGTGCTTTGCCTGGCCATGATATCGGGCAGTTCCTCGGTAAAGAATTTGCGGAAACGGGAACCCTTTTCGCGTTTGTTCTGGTAAATTTCTTTGTGCAGCTGCACCGAAAGGTCGTTCAGGTATTTTACCGTATTGCTTTCGGGGTAAAAGGTGCGGGCGTAGGAAAGGTCGTCATTCAACTGTATGTACAACTCCGAGAGCTTATCCGGGTCTTTCCTCCCCGGCATCAGCAGCATCTTTTCCAGGTCCCGCCATTTGTTCTCGTGTTTTTGCAGAAAAATGAGTTCGCGCACAGTTGTCAGTTTAGTTCGTAAATATACTGTTTACTTCCTTCTTTAGAACTACCATTTCGTCAAAATAGTACATATAGGGTACTTTTTGCGCTTTTTTGACCTGTTTCTGATAAAAAAGCAGAGTTTTTTCCCAATTTCGATTTGCTTGTGTACTTTTGAGTTTTACCCTCAGGGCAATGAATTACTCCGACAGAATACAGATAGAGACCACCCAGAACGTAAAACTGGAATACGAAGTAGCCTCCAGCGGAGACCGTATCCTGGCCTGGCTCATAGATACACTGCTGAATATCGGCTATATAACCATTATGCTGGTGATCTACGATGCAACCGGTCTTGCCCGCAAAGCCGGTGAAACCATGGAGATCGTGCTGGCCCTTACCCTAATTCTGCCCTGGCTTTTTTATCACCTGCTCAGCGAGATCCTGATGGGCGGCCAGAGCTTTGGCAAACGTTTCCGGAACATTAAAGTGATACGCACAGACGGGACTTCGCCCACCATCGGTAATTATCTTATCCGCTGGTCGCTGCGCCTGCTGGAGAATATGCTTTTTCCCGGGGTGGCCTTTGTAGCCATACTGGCCAGTGAAAAGGGCCAGCGCCTGGGAGACCTGGCTGCCGGTACCGCCGTGGCCAGGGTAAGCCGCCGCACCTACCTCAGCGATACCATCCTTAATTTTACGCATACCGATTACCAGCCCGCATACCCGGCCGTGCAGAATTTTTCCAATAAAGACATCGAGATCATTAAATATGTACTGAAACTACACCGGGAATCGAACAAGTTCCTGATCCTGCGCGAATGTGCCACCAAGGTACGTACCCTGCTGGGTATAGACCCGCTGGATGTTTCCGTGCCCAACGAAACGCTGTTGCAGCGTGTGGTAGATGACTATACGTATTATAAAAGCCGCGAGGAGGTTTAAAGAAAACGGCAGGTGAGCAGGGCCGCATCGTCGTGGAAAGAGCCCGTACCGGATTTAAAGCGGTTCATTTCCAGGCTTAGCGTCAGGTTCACTTCTTCGGCCGTATGTAGTCCGTTATCCAGTAATACGCGCTTCACCGGCTCGTAACCGAAAAATTCTTCTTTTTTATTCTGCAGTTCGCTTACCCCGTCGGTAAAACACACCAGTACGGCGTCTTTTTCCAGTACGCGCTCTCCCTTATGTACAAAGGGCAGGGGAGTGATCATGCCCAGGCCGGTGGTGCCGTCTTCCAGCAGTTCGGTATTTTTACCGTTGCGCAATACGGGCGGGTTATGGCCGGCATTCACAAAGTTCAGCTGCCGGGTGTGCGTGTTGTACCGCGCCAGGAAAGCCGTGATAAAACGTTCACCGCGGGCCGCACGGTCTACCTTTTCAGCCAGTTTACGTGCCAGTTCTTCCAGGTTGTCGTAGATCGGGAACAGGGCCCGCACATTGGCCTGGAAGTTGGACATAAGCAGGGCCGCCGATATTCCTTTGCCCGATACGTCGGCAATACAGAAGGCTATTTCGTGTTCGTTCAGTTCAAAATAATCGTAATAATCGCCGCCGACCTCCGAAAAAGGTACATGAAATGCGGCAATGTCCAGCTGCAGCGAAGCGTTGTTCCAGGGGGGCGGAAACAGCATGGCCTGCAGTTCCGAGGCCAGTTCCAGCTCTTTCTGCAAACGTTCGCGGCGCAGGTTCTCCTTGTAAAGCACTTTGTTTTCCAGGGCCACGAACACAATATTGGTCAGGGTCTGTAAAAACACCAGGCTGTCGGTCACATGCTCGGGCAGGGTGCTCAGGTCGGCCGTTTCAAAAACAGTCTCTACCAGCAGCAGGGCCAGCACGCGGTCTTTGTGGTGGGCGGGTATCAGTACGTTGTAACCGTTAGAGCTGCCCGCAGGCCGGTATACGATATTATCGGGGTTCTTGATCTCGTTGGAAAGAGAGGCGCCCAGCAGGGCTTCGATCTCGGCCTCTTCGGCATGCAGCGAAGATTCTACCTTGAGACCGCTGTGGTTGGAGAAAAGCACGAACTTACGGATATAGGCCTGCTTGCCCAGGATACTGTTGTAAATATCCAGGATCTCCCGGCGCGAATAATTGTTATTGATCGCCTGTGTAACCAGTAACAGGTTGCGGAGCTGTGTTTTATAACTCTGCTCCGGGCTTCCGCTCTTGAATCCTCCCCCAAATCTCATGGGGTGAAGTTACAATGTGGCCATTTAAAAAAGAAATTTTTATTCGCAGAAAAGAGCTTTGTTAAGAACCCCGGCCGGGGGCAGGCATATCAAAAAAAAGCGCAATCTTTGCAGCCTATGCATTTTGAGCTTATTCAGAAGGATACTTCCGGCGCTACGGCAGCCCGTGCAGGCATACTGCACACGGGTCGCGGCCCCGTACACACCCCGATCTTCATGCCGGTGGGCACAGTGGCTACCGTAAAATCGGTGCACCCGCACGAACTTAAGAACAACATTAAAGCCCAGATCATCCTGGCCAATACCTATCACCTGTACCTGCGCCCGGGCATGAAAGTGATGGAAGAGGCCGGCGGCGTACATAAATTCATGAGCTGGGACGGACCCATGCTCACCGACAGCGGCGGTTACCAGGTGTTTTCCCTGGCAGGCAACCGCAAGCTCAGCGAAGAAGGCGCCCTTTTTCAGTCGCATATCGACGGCTCCCGCCACCTTTTTACACCGGAATCGGTCATGGACGTGCAGCGCACCATCGGGGCCGATATCTGCATGGCCTTCGACGAATGTCCGCCCTATCCCAGTACGTATAGTTATGCCAAAAACAGCATGGAGCTTACCCACCGCTGGCTGCAACGCTGTATAAAACGTTTTTCGGAAACGGGACCGAAATACGGCGTGGAACAGGCCCTTTTCCCTATTGTGCAGGGCAGCACCTATACCGATCTGCGTGCCGACAGTGCAAAGTTCATCGCCGACCAGGACATGCCGGGCAATGCCATCGGCGGACTGGCCGTAGGCGAACCAGCCGAAAAAATGTACGATATGATCGAGCTCGTGAACGAAATACTGCCGGCCGGCAAACCCCGCTACCTCATGGGCGTGGGTACGCCGGTGAATATACTGGAGGCCATTGCCCGCGGCGTGGATATGTTCGACTGCGTAATGCCTACCCGCAACGGGCGGCACGGACTGCTGTTTACCCGCCACGGCATCGTAAACATCAAGAACGAAAAATGGAAGACCGATTTTTCGGCACTCGAAGAGGACCCTGCAGTACATGGCGGCACCGTGTATACAAAAGGATACCTGCATCACCTGTTCAAGGCCGATGAACTCCTGGGACTACAGATCGCCTCCCTGCACAACCTGGCCTTTTACCTCTGGCTGGTGACACAGGCCCGCGAACAGATCATGAACGGCACATTTGCCGCCTGGAAAAATGAAATGATACCCGTACTGGGCAAAAAATTATAACTATGGCTAAAATTCTTCTTACTGGCGCATCGGGCTATATCGGGTCCCATACCCTGCTCAGTTTCCGGGAACAGGGTTATACCGATATCATAGCGGTGGACAATTTTTCCAATTCGCACCCGGAGATCTACGACCGTATAGCCGCTATCAGCGGTATGCCGGTAAAGCATTACAACGTGGATGTGCGCTCGGCTGCCTTTGAGACCGTGTTTGCCGAAAACCCGGGCATCGAAGGTATAATCCATTTTGCCGCCTATAAATCGGTGCCCGAAAGCGTGGAAAAACCCCTGGAGTATTTCGAAAATAACGTGTCGGGCCTGGTGCATGTGATGCAGCTTTGTAAGAAATACGGGGTGAAGGTTTTTGTGTTTTCATCGTCCTGCTCCGTGTACGGCAATATCGGGGTACTGCCGGTTGTGGAGAGCAGTCCTCTCAATCCGCCCGAATCGCCTTATGCGGCCAGCAAAAGGATCGGCGAAGAATTGCTGCAGAGCTGGGCGGGTACCGGGGCCGGTATTAAAATTATAAACCTGCGTTATTTCAATCCGGCCGGAGCCTATAAAAACGGCCTGCTGGGCGAGCTGCCCCTGAACCGGCCCGCCAACCTGGTGCCCGTACTGTGTGCGAATGCCCTGGATCCCGGCAGGGCTTTTACCGTGTTTGGTACCGACTACAATACGCCCGACGGCAGCTGCATCCGCGACTATATACACGTATCTGATATTGCCGATGCACACGTAGCGGCTTTCGTATATGCATCAAACCTGGCCGGTACAAACTTTTTCCGCACCTATAACCTGGGCAGCGAATCAGGCACTTCGGTGCTTGAGGTCATCCGTGTGTTCAGCGAAGAGAACGGTGTTACGCTCAACTATACGCTGGGCCCGCGCCGCAGCGGAGACGTAGAGGCCATCTGGGCCGATTGTTCCCTGGCATTTGCCGACCTGGGCTGGAAACCCCGCCGCAGCCTGGGCGAGATCATGCGCAGTGCCTGGCAGTGGACGCTTAATTATACAAAATCATAAAACCAATGGAAGCGAACAAAGCACTTATCGAAAAGTTCTACACCGCTTTTGCCCAGGCCGACCCTCAGACCATGGTACAATGCTACCACCCGGACATCCGTTTCCAGGACCCGGCTTTCGGCGTACTCAACGGCGACGATGCCCGCAATATGTGGCTCATGCTGGTGAACCCCGGGCTCAAACTTAGCTTCTCCAATGTGGAGGCCGATGAACGTACAGGCCGTGCCGACTGGGTAGCGGTGTACACCTTCAGCAAGACCGGCAGGCAGGTCACCAACCGCATTCACGCAGAATTTGAGTTTAAGGACGGACTCATTTACCGCCACACCGATACCTTCAGCTTTCACAAATGGGCTTCGCAGGCGCTCGGGCTCAGTGGCAGACTGCTGGGCTGGACCTCCTTCCTGCAGAACAAGGTGCGCACACAGGCCCTGGAGAACCTGCGCCGCTTCAGCGAGAAAAAGAAGGGCGCGGGCAACGTGTAGCCTTGTAAACAAGGGCCTTCCCGCTGCACGTGTGAGTACAGTCCCTGCGGTACTTAGCACACGGCGTGCATCGGGCGCGCAGTAAAAAAGGCTTTTCCCTGTATCCGGGCTTAGCGCGCGTTACGCCGTAGCGCAGCGTTTATACGTTTACTTTTTTCCATCCGCCCCGGCGGAACATAATAAAACCCGCAATACTGATGGCCGTTTCTGCCACCGGTATGGCTATAAATACGCCGTCGGGACCCATGTTCAGGCCGCGCGCCAGGAACCAGGCAAAAGGCACCTGGAACAGCCAGAACCCGATAAAGTTGATCACCGTGGGTGTCCAGGTATCGCCGGCCCCGTTAAAGGTGTTCATCATTACCATGCCTATGCCGTAGAAAATATAGCCCAGGCTTATGATGCGCAGCGCCCGGGCGGCTACCTCGCGTATCTCGGGGTTATCCGTGAAAAAGGACACGAACCAGTTTCCGCCTGCCAGAAAGAACAGGGTAACCAGTATCATAAAGATCACATTGTAACGCACGGTCTTCATTACCGATTCCTGGGCGCGTTGCAGCTGTCCGGCCCCCAGGTTCTGCCCCACCAGGGTAGAAGCGGCATTGCTCAGGCCCCAGGCCGGCAGTATAAAAAAGGTCATCAGGCGCAGGGCGGTCTGGTAACCGGCCGAACCGGCATCACTGCCCGTTTTGGCCACCAGGTAGGCCAGGAAGATCCAGCTGCAGGACGCGATCACAAACTGGAACACACCCGGCGCGGCGATCTTCAGCAGGGAGCCGATCTGTGGCCAGTCCGGCAGAAAATAAGCCAGGCGTATTTTCAGGGTGCCTTTGCCGTTAAAGAGATTGTACAACTGGTATATTACGCCGGTCCCGCGGCCAATGGCGGTGGCCATGGCGGCCCCGGTAAGCCCGAAGGCAGGCACGGGTCCCCAGCCGTTAATAAGAATGGGACAGAGTATAATGTTCATGATATTGGCCAGCCACAGGCTTTTCATAGCAATGGCCGCATTGCCCGCCCCGCGGAAGATCCCGTTGATCAGGAACAGGAACATGATCACCAGGCTGCTGCCCATCATAATGCGTACAAAGGGCGTACCCTGCGTGGCGGTTTCTTCGCTGGCGCCCATCAGTAACAGTATTTCGCGGGCATAGATCACCCCGCTTACCGATATCAGCAGGGTAAAGGCAAAGGCAATAAGAATGGCCTGTATGCCGGCCTTGGCGGCGGCTTCCGGGTTCTTTTCGCCGATACGGCGGGCTACCACTGCGGTGGCCGCCATACTGATGCCTATGGCCAGGGAATAGATCACCGTGAGCACCGATTCGGTAAGGCCCACCGTTTGTACGGCGTGACTGCTGTTGTGCAGGTGCCCCACAAAATAGAGGTCTACCAGGGCAAATACCGATTCCATGATCATTTCCAGCATCATCGGTATGGCCAGCAGGATCACCGCCCTGCGTATGCTGCCGGTGGTATAATCGGCTTCTTCGCCGTTCAGCGATTGTTTAATAAGAGAAAATATGCGGGATAGGGTGCCCGTAGCTTGTTCTTGTTTCGTTGTCATAAAAAAATACGTGAAAAATACACACTATGGCGGCTGCGCTGCACGCAGTGCCTTTTTTAAAGGGTTTTTGAAAGAGCGGCCCTGATACGCGGCCTGTTTTAGAACTTCATCGTTCGTGTGTGTTAATGCCGCAAAGATAAGAGGAATCCCTAAAAAGGAAATGCAGCGGTCGAAAAAAGTGCTGCCTTTGTTTTTTTTTACAGTAATGTATTTTGCTTTTATTGCCAGAGTGCCTGCTCGTTCGGAGCTTTTTTCATAATAGCGTATACTGCTCCCAGCCAGTAATTGCGGAAGCCGAAACCGCTGGGCGCTCCGCTCATTTTATGCTGGCGCAGTACTTTTTTATTCCTGATATCGAAAAACACTATATGCAGGATGGCTTTTTCATTCAGCTTATCAAAACTGTCCACAATGAACACGAGTCCGAGCCCGGCAGACTGTGTGGGCTTATAGGCCGAGACCATGCCGGGTATATCTTTATCGTTGATCTCGTGCGGCGCTTCGGTCACCAGTCCGTCCACCTTTACAGAGGCGTTGCGGGGTTCCACCACGCTCATATCGTAGGTAGCTTCGGTCTTCTTAAAAAAACGTGTAATGCTGTATTTATCCTTTTCGGCAACCAGTACATTGTTCCACTCTTTAAAGTAATAATCCTTTATTTTCTGTGGTTCGGTAAAGCCCACAGCGCCCACCAGTTTTGCTTTGGAAAAGTCCAGCCCGTAAAAGATCACCGAAGGATCGTGTACACTGGCCTGTGAAAAAGCATAAAAGGGGAGAAATAAAAAGGCGAATCCAATAAAAAGGTGGTTTTTCATACTACATGTCGGATATATATGGCTAATATATGAAAAATCGCGGTATACAGATCTCTTATTTTTTTACAATTCTGTTTATTCTTTGAAGAAGCGCACCCCGTTTTCACCTACATAGCCGTAGCCTGTAGCCGTTTTTACCCGAAACAGCGTATAGTAATCGTCAGACCCGGAAAAATAGATGTACTGACTTCCTTCCAGCGACTCATATTCAGCCGGGATCAACAACTTCCGGTCGAATACATACATCCCTTTTTTCCCGTCTTTCTCCAGGTTATAACCGAAATTGCTCTGCTGTATCGAATGGTATTCGGCAGGCAGCAATACCTGGCCTTTTATATCCATAATGCCGTAAAGGCGGTTCTGCATAAAACGGAAGTACTCAGGTTCCGAGGCGTAACGGGGGGAACATTCATACATATCATCGTACAGAGGCTCTATCAGCAGTTGTTTTTGCTCCAGGTTGTACAGGCCGGTCTTCCCGTTTTTTTCTACATATACGTATTTGTCACGCCCGCTGAGTGAAGTCACCCGGTCATATTGTTTACGCAGCTCGGATCTTTCTGCTGCATAAGGCTCCGCGCGTACGGCAGAGGGAGCCTCCGTTACAGCTTCCACTATCATAGGGCCATCCATCCGGTTATCCGTAGCAGTTGTCAGACGCTTATCCGTAAAACGTTCCGAAGCGATCATGCCGCGCGCTATCCAGGTAATTTCGACACTTGCGTCATCTTCATCATAATCCGTCCGTATGCTCTGGTATTTTACGGGAATGATGAGTTTGCCCGCACTGTTCACCAGGCCTTTCAGTCCGTCTTTTTCTACGATATAGCTGTTGTTCTCCGCAGATTCTATACGGTCGTACTGGCAGCTGATCAGTTGTTTCCCATCCACAAACAGGCCGGCTTTCCCCGCCCTGAATACTTCAAAACGGTTCATGTGTGCATAGAGCGGAGATGCGGCAATGGAGTCATAAGCATAGGTCTCGGGTACTTTGGCCAGCATATTCTCGTCCAGTACATACCAGGCTGTGGTCTTCTTTACGATATATCGTGCATAGGCTTTCTGTGCTTCCCCGTTGTAATAGTAATTAGGGATCACCATTTTGTATACCGGGTTCACTTTCAGGTTCCCGGAGGTGTCAGCAAAACCCCAGAGGTTTTTCACGCGGTAGGGAATCAGCATTCTGGACGAGCTTTGCTGGGCAAGACTGTTTCCTGCGAAAAGCAGACTCATAAAGAGGAAGAATGTATTTTTCATGGCATATTGCTCGAGGGTTATCAGTTCAGGTAAAAATTAAGGCGTTTCAGGTTTTCCTGCTGCGGCCGGGCCTTTGTTTTGTCGCGGAGCTGTTGTTTCAGGCGCTGCAGTTCTTTCGGTTCAATACGTTCTGCAAAAAGGTCCAGCAGTCCGGCCAGGCTGTAGGTCATGTAGGTATTGTCTTCTTTCGTTAATCGGATAGGGGCAAAATCTTCCCCTAACTCAATAACGGTGTTCGGGTCCCTGTCTGTAAGGTCGATCATTCCTTCCAGCAGCATGCCGTACAGCGTTGGCCGCAGCTCGGGAAAGGAATCGCAATACAGGCTGATGAAGCGGAGGCGGGCCTGCTTTATGAAGAGGGCACCCGGGTAACGGGTCCGCAGGGAATCGTAGGAGGCAATGCAGGAGAAGAGTTCCTCTTTGTTTTTGGGGGACAGAAGGTTGCTGTGCGGGTAATAAGTGTAATCGGAGCTGTAGAGCGGGTTCCGGCCCAGGAAGCCGAAGTATGCAGACCAGCTGCCGAGATCGCCGGCACGCATCTGTGTTTGCAGCAGGTGACTTTTTGCATACAGGGGGTTCTCTTTCAGCTCGTTCATCAGGTAACGACTGCTGATCATAATGCCGGTCATTACCGAAAGATCTTCTTCTGTAAATTTAGCATATTCCCTTTTCATCCGCAGACCGAGCGTATCCATACCTATCTCTTTTCCCCCTGCACTTTTACTGAGTTCCACGAAGTTGTTCAATTCGTTCATCATCAGGTCGAAGAGTTCTTTTTTGGGCAGGGTGCTCTTTAGCAGGGTAGTAAAGCCGGGAGAGTAAATAATTTCCTTTCCCCTGCTGCTGCTGCCGGATTTTTCCATACTTGTCTGGTAGGCGCCATTGGAGCCGTATTTGATCAGTCCGCGCAGTTTTTCTTTTTCAAGGGGATTACTTTCTTTCTGTAGTATACGCCGCAGGCTGTTCTCCAGGGCCGTATCGGCAGGGATGGAACTGCTCGTTTTCTTATGCCGCACCATGAATTCCTGCAGCAGTCCGCGTATTTTGTACCCGGGTGTCTGCGGGGCTGCGGCTTTGTCTTCCCGGTCTATTTGCTCAAAGATCTGTCTGCATTCAGTACCGGCACATTTTTCGGTATGGTATTTTACACTTCCGCGGTGCATCTGGTCGGGGTAGAGCGACCACAGTGCACAGATCACACTGTCGGCATAGCGTTCGGCATTGCGGCCATAGCCCACAGTGCGGCAGCGCGCCAGCAGGTAAAAAACGCGGTCGTCTTCGCTGAGGTCGCCGGCCAGTATGCTGTCTATAAAAGACTGGTTGTCCGTTAACAGGGAGCTTTTTCCCCAGGCAGAACCCCTGCCGCGCAACAGGGCCTCGGTACGCAGTCTTGTGGTAAGCGGATCTGCGGATTCCTTCTGCAACAGCTGCTGCATATACAGCGTATAGTCATCATTGCTTTGGCTGTAAAAGGCCAGCCACGTTTTCGTATAGAGGTCGTTATAGCACGATGTCCCGGAGTTTCTCAGGCTGTCGTCAAATGCCATGGCCCGTTCCCGGCCGTATACGTTCCAGAGCAGCAGGGTCTGCAACAGGATACGCTCTTTCGGGTTCTGCTGCCAGTAGGCCTGGTTCAGCAGGGATTGTGCCTCTGCAAAATTGCCGCCGGGAGAACAGGCCGTCAGGGCCAGGCTTAGCTCATGACCGCTTTTCTGGTACTGTGAGTACGAAATAAGGCTTTGTGCCCATGTTACGGGCATAAAAACGATAAAGAGGCAGAAATGGAGAATGAGCTGCGGAAATCGGTTAGGGAACATGCGTATCGGTGTAGTGTTTTAGCGGGTTGTTTTACAGGTGCAAATATATCCCTGAAAACAGAAACTCAACAGGTTTAACAGGGTATTACGTTTCTTTTTCAGTACTGCAGCAGGCTGTGTATTTCTTTTCCGCTCAGTTTCTGCCTGCCGTTCAGGAAGCGGAGTTCTGCCAGGAAACAGCATTGTACAATTTCTCCGCCCAGCTTCTCTACCAGTTCGCATACCGCAGCGGCCGTGCCGCCGGTGGCCAGTACGTCGTCGTGGACCAGTACTTTTTCGCCGGGGCGTATGGCGTCTGTATGCATTTCAAGAGCGTCGCTGCCGTATTCCAGTTCATACCTGGCCTGCAGGGTGCGGAAGGGTAGTTTCCCGGGCTTGCGTACGGGTACAAAACCGGCATGCAGTTCCTGGGCCAGCAGGGTGGCAAAGAAAAAGCCGCGGCTTTCTACGCCCACCACTTTGTCTATACCGGCTTCACGTAAGGCTTCGCAGAAGGTCTCTACGCAGTAGCGCATCGCTGCCGGATCGGCCAGCAGGGGCGTAATATCGCGAAATGTAATGCCGGGTTTGGGAAATCCTTCGATATCCCGGATGTAGTCTTTAAGTATCATATCGGGTGTTTTCGTATGGGTTATGGTTTTTGTAGTCTGAATACGTCCGACAACAGTTCGTAGGAACGCAGGCGTGCCCTGTGTTCGGTGATCAGGTCCTGGATCATGAACTCCTGTATGTCCAGGTCGCGTCCCAGCTGGGTAAGCTGTGCATGTACCTGTGCGGGCGTTCCGCCGATAAAGCGTGGCGGGATGCCGCTGCCCGGGACATAGGGTTCGGTTTCGGGCAGGTAACCCAGCTCGGCAAGGGCTTCGTCCGGGCTGCGCATTTCTACGTCGAGTATTCCTTTCTGCAGGTAGCGGTACATGAGTACTACAGGCGCCAGCTGGCGGCGGGCTTCCTCTTCGGTGTCGGCACAAACGGCATGCAGGGCCAGGATCACCTCGGGCTGCATAATGCCGGTGGGACCGTCAGACGGACGGAAGGCCGAACGGTAACTGCCTATGATGCCGGGTGTGCCCTGCTGGTTGATAAATCCTGCAAATACATAGCGCAGACCCAGTGCGGCCGCGGCGGAGGCGCTCCATCCGCTGGAACCGAGCAGGTACAGGTCCGGCGGTTCGGGCAGACTGTGAATGGGCGTACTGGAAAAAGGATGATCGTCGAGGAACCCGTTCTCCAGCCAGCTTACCAGTTCGCTGATCTGTTCGTCGGAACGGTTGGGTGCGCGTTGCGAGCGGTCCTGCTGCAGGGCCATGTCCAGCACGGGCCCTGTGGTGGCGCGGCCGGCTCCCAGGTCGATGCGGCCGGGGTACAACTCGTTGAGCGTGCAGAATATCTCGGCCACTTTAAAGGGACTGTAATGGTTAAGCAGCACAGAACCCGAACCTACACGTATGTGGTTGGTGGCTGCGGCTACGGCGGCCATCAGAATCTCGGGGGCACGGCCGGCAATGGAGCGTGCACCGTGGTGTTCGGCCAGCCAGATGCGGTGAAACCCGAGTTTCTCTATATGTACGGCGATCTCTATACTGTGCCGGAGAGCATCGTGCCGGGTCTCGCCGGGCAACACAACCGAAAGATCTACAATGGACAGTTTCATATACGGAAAGGAGTAGCTGTACTCCGCGTTTTTTAATTTATACCTGCAGGCGGGAAACAATTCAAAGTTAAGAAAGCAGGCAGAGCTTTGCAATTAAAAAACGTTGGTACATTCCTGAATAAGTAACGTTTATTTATTCCGGAAACGTTCCGTTTTTTTCCGTTTCCCTTTGCTATACGTTTCAATAAATTCAAGCCTGCCATTCTCGTCATAAAGGTATACGGTTCCCTCGCCGTCTTTCAGCGTACCTTTTTCCATGATCTCCCCGCCGGAATTAAAATTAGACAGTACTGTCCAGGGGCGGTCGTTTTTGTATATACGTGTCGTCCAGATCATACCATTGCTGTGATACACTTCGATGATGCCTTCGCGCAGGTCGCGTATATAATTTCCCGTGAAACTTCTTTTACCGTCTTCGGTGTATATCTGCTGCAGTCCGTTGCGTTTACCGTTGCTGTAGGAACAGATGCAGGCAGGCTGCCCGTTGCTGTAATACGTTTTGTAAGGCCCGTCGTATTTCCGGCGCACAAGAGTGCCTTCGCTCCTGAGGCGGCCGTCGGGGTAATAGGTACGGAAAGGGTTACGCTGAGTACCCGCGGGTTCCGGCCGTACTTCGTAATAACTGTAGTATTCTTTGCGGTAGCTGTAATAACGCGTATATACTTCCAGGCCGGCGATGCGGGCCTCTTCGTTCTTCAGGCGTCCTTTTTTATCGTGATAGCGCAGCAGCAGTGTATCGCCATTCATCACAACCTCATCGGCAAAGAACTCTGTCACGTCAAGGCTATCGGTCTGGGCAGGAACAGCGGGAAGAAGGGCAAGAAACAAGAACAGAAGCAGTGACAGGGAACGGAAGCCGTTTTTCATAGTGTTTTTTACTTTGTTTATAAACGAAGGGGATTGGCGGATCGTATACCATCTGGTGGCGCCTTCAGCCGGAGCCGGAGAAATTTACAGCGCAAATTCCACCGGCAGGTAAAAGCGGGTCTTTACGGCTATATTGTGCTGGCGGCCGGGATACCAGCGCGGCATTGTCTTTAGCGCATTTTGTACATTGGTGTCAAATCCGGGGGCACCCTCTACACCGCGTTCTATGCGTATATCGGAGAGTTGCCCGGATTCATTTATAATAAACGATGCATATACGATACCCTGTATCTTTTTTCGTTTTTCGCGGCGTGGATATTTTACATGATCCTGCAGCCATTGCTGCATAGCGCTTATTCCACCCGGGAATTCGGGCATCTGCTGCGGATAGGTATACACGGCCGAGTCGGCGAGAGCAAGCGGAACGCTGTCAGCAGTAGCAACGGGCATTCCTACCGGTTCGGGGAAAGAAATACCCCCGGCTACCGAATGTTCCCAGGGAATTTCGCCTATATCAGGGGGCAGTGGGGGGAGTACCTCTGAAGCCTCTCCGGTACACAGACTGTCGGGTGCCACCGGTGTTTCCTGTATTTCGGGAACCGTCTGTTCCGTATCTGCTTTCTGTACGGGTTTTTGTGCAGGACTGCCGCAGCCGGACAAAACAAGAGCGCTGACCGCAAGTATGTAAAAGGCATTATTGGCCAGGGCGGGATTTTGTGGCAGCTTGCGGATCACAGTGAGGTAATCTGTATCCGAAAAGTCGAGCTGGGAACGCAGTACACGTCCGCATACACGCTCATCCGGGCGTGCCATCAGGTATTGCAGAATGTCTTCCCGCTGCATGCGGGTAAAATCGATCACATTTTTGCTGCAGTGATCACAAAAGCGGCCGCTGTGCACAATTTTCATGGCATTCCAGTCGGCTTTGCAGGGCTCTTTGATGCGGGCTTTCATAATACGGAGGATTTGTATCGTAAAACGAAATGTTGTTTTCTTTTACATACGTACACCTGTATCCGGGAAAGGTTCAGCTGAATTCAAAACTCAGCGTTTAAATTCCACCGGCAGGAAAAAGCCTCCTTACAATATGCTCCCGTTTTTTCTCAGTTTTCGGTCACGGTCTCTTCATACAGCCCCGCCTCTTTGTCCAGGTAACTCTGTACGATCTCGATGGCATTCGTGATCACATCGCTGAGCGCTGTAATGTAAGCCCCCGGTTCGGCAATGGAAATGGCGTGTTTAATGGCTTCGATCTCTTTGGGAATGATCTCGTAGGTGACCTCTTTATGCACGGAGCCCACACCTTCCAGGATCAGGTTAATGATCTCCTCGGCCTCACGCCCCCGCAGGTGTTTTTCCTGGCGTATGATAATGTGATCGAACATACGTGCGGCAATGGCTCCGCACTCGCGGATGTCCTTGTCGCGGCGGTCGCCCACACCGGCAATGATACCGATCTTTTTGCTGGCGTCCACGGCAGAGAGGTATTCTTCAATGGCCAGGTAACCCGCGGGGTTATGGGCAAAATCGACCATCACCTTAAAGTCGCGGAAGCTGAAGATGTTCATACGGCCCGGGGTAAGCGCTGCAGACGGAATAAAGGTTTCCAGGCTGAGGCGTATACCTTCCGTTTTGAAGCCGTAGAGATAGCCGGCCAGGGTGGCGGCCAGTACGTTGGCGATCATAAAACGGGCCTTACCGCCGATGGTAAGCGGTATGGTGGTCACTTTTTCGATGCGGATCTTCCAGTCGCCCTTTTTGATGGTTACATAGCCATTTTCGTATATAGCTGCAATGCCGCCTTTTTTGCAGTGTGCCTGTATCACGGGATTGTTTTCGTCGAGACTGAAATAAGCGATGTTGCATTGCAGGGTGCCGGCAATTTTTACACAATATTCGTCTTCGGCATTCAGTACGGCCCAGCCGTCTTTTTTTACACTCTGCACCACCACGGCTTTAACGCGGGCCAGGTCTTCCAGCGTGTCAATGTCGTTCATGCCGAGGTGATCTTCGCGTATATTGGTCACAATGCCTATATCGCAGCGACTGAAACCTAAGCCGGCGCGCAGTATGCCGCCGCGGGCCGTTTCCAGCACGGCAAATTCTACCGTGGGATCTTTCAGGATAAATTCGGCGCTCAGCGGACCGGTGGTATCGCCTTTTTCGAGCATGTGGTTCTGTACGTAAATACCGTCAGACGTGGTAAAGCCCACGCGGTACCCCACGTTCTTTACCATGTGTGCCAGCAGGCGGGTAGTGGTGGTCTTGCCATTGGTGCCCGTAACGGCAATAATGGGTATGCGGGCCGGTTTACCCGGGGGATACAGCATATCGATAACGGGTGCGGCCACATTGCGCGGTAGTCCTTCGGCCGGGGCCAGGTGCATGCGGAAACCCGGGGCGGCGTTCACCTCCAGTACCACACCGCCGTTCTCTTTCAGTGGCTGGGTAAGGTTTTGCGCCATAATGTCGATACCGCACACGTCCAGGCCGATCACACGGGAAATGCGCTCTGCCAGGAAAATATTTTCGGGATGCACCATATCGGTAACGTCTATGGAAGTGCCGCCGGTGCTCAGGTTAGCGGTGGATTTCAGGTAGATGATCTCGCCGGCTTCGGGCACACTTTCCAGCGTATACTGCATTTTGGTGAGCAGGTCCAGCGTATCGCGGTCGACCAGGATCTCGGTAAGTACGTTTTCGTGTCCGTAACCGCGGCGCGGGTCCTGGTTCTCGATGTCGATGAGCTGTTGTATGTTGTGTGTTCCGTCCCCTTTTACATGGGCAGGCACGCGCTGGGCGGCCGCTACCAGCTGGTTGTTGATCACCAGCATGCGGAAATCGAAGCCCGTGATGAATTTCTCTACGATCACGCGGCGTGAATATTTTTTGGCGTATTCCAGCCCGGCCAGGGCATCTTCCCAGCTGTTCACATTAATGGACGCGCCTTTGCCGTGATTGCCGTCGAGGGGTTTCAGTACAATGGGAAAGCCGATCTTATCGATGGTTGCCTTCAGGTCTTCTTCGTCTACGCAGATAGAGCCGCTGGCCACGGGAATGGCGGCCTGCTCCAGCATACGTTTGGTCTGTTCCTTGTTGCAGGCGATGTCTACGGCAATATTGCTGGTAAACTGGGTAATAGTGGCCTGGAAACGTACCTGGTTCTTGCCGTATCCCAGCTGTATCAGGGAGTTGGTGCCCAGGCGTATCCAGGGAATATCGCGCGAAACGGCTTCTTCTACCAGGGAACCCGTGCTGGGGCCCAGGCGTACGTCCTCGCGGATCTCACGCATTTTCTGTATATCGGCGGCCAGGTCATACTCCGTACCGTTGATGAGGGCTTCGGCAATGCGTACGGAGGCTTCGGCCGCGTACATGCCCACATTTTCTTCCAGGTAACTGAAAACTACGTTGTATATGCCGGAGGTACGGGTTTCGCGCGTGCGCCCGAACCCGGTGTCCATGCCCGCCAGGGTCTGTATTTCCAGGGCTATGTGCTCGATCACGTGTCCCATCCAGGTACCACGCTTTACCCGCGAGAAAAAACCGCCGGGGGCCCCTTCGGAACAGCGATGACTGTACATGCTGGGAAACATGGCTTCGAGCCTTTCGCTGAAACCGGGGATCTTATCGGTGGGGCGCTGCTCCAGGTCTTCCAGGTCCAGGCGCATCTGGATCAGTTTTTTACGGTTGATGCTCCAGATATTCGGACCGCGCAGGGCTTGTACTTTCAGGATTTTCATACGAGAGACAGGTTTTTTATAAGAATATGCCTCCCAAAATAGTAAAATTCAGGATATAGAGGCATAATATGCCCATATTTTCGCTTTCTGGCCTGAATTTTGCGGAAATGTATAGCAGGACTGAATACAACGGGCAAAGCAGAGCAGGAAAGCGGGGAAAAGTATTTAAAATATAATTAATTTAAAATCAACTTATTGTATGGTTATCCGGCAATTAATGTTGCTTAATTCCGTTATCAGCCTTAAACTTATGGCGTTTTTTTTTAATTTCTTATTACGCGCATCATGGCACCAAAAGGTAAACTTATTGTAATCGGGGGGGCGGTCGATAAAGGAAGTTTCACAGAAAAAGATTACCAGGCGAATATTGAAAACAACCTGAATTTTTTTGAGAAAGGTATCCTGCGCAGGATCATCAATGAATCGGCAAAAAAAGAAAAATCGAGGATCGAGATCATTCCCACGGCTTCGCAGATACCGCAAACGGTAGGCGAAGAATACCGGAAGGCCTTTAATTACCTGGGCGCATCGGATATTGACGTGCTCGATATCCAGGACCGTGAGGCGGCCGGCAGCACCAAAGTGGTGAACCGTCTCAAAAAAGCCGATGTGGTGATGTTCACCGGGGGCGACCAGCTTCGCCTGACCTCCATCCTGGGCGGCACCAAATTTCACGAAATACTTGAAAATAAATACCATAACGAAGATTTCCTGATCGCGGGAACTTCGGCGGGCGCTGCGGCCTGTAGCACCAATATGATCTACCAGGGTTCGGCTTCGGAGGCCCTGCTCAAAGGAGAGATCAAAATTACGGGCGGACTGGGCCTGATCGACGATGTGATCATCGACACGCATTTTGTACAGCGCGGGCGTATCGGCCGCCTGTTCCAGGCCGTGGTGAGCAACCCGCGCGTACTGGGCATCGGTCTGGGCGAGGACACGGGACTTTATATTTCCGGCGGTAACGTGATGGAAGCCATCGGCTCCGGCCTGGTGATCCTGGTGGACGGACGCAAGATCAAGAACACCAACCTCACCGACGTAGCCATGGGCGAACCCGTGTCTATCGAAAACCTGATCGTACAGGTGCTTTCCAAAGGCGATACCTACGACCTGGAGAAACACCAGATGAAGATACACAAAGAGAGCGCAAAACTGCAGAAAGCCTGATGGGACCACGGATCATTATACACGGCGGTTTTTTTAGTGAGTCGCATACCGATGAGATCACCAAAAAGGCTAAACAGGATGCCATGGAAGACATTGTGCGCCGCAGCTATGCCTACCTGCTGGAGCATACCGCACTGGAAACCGTGGTATATGCCGTTTCGCTGCTCGAAGACTGCGAACTTTTCAATGCCGGCACCGGTTCCCAGATACAAAGCGACGGCGTGATACGCATGAGCGCTTCGGTCATGGACGGCATCAGCAAGAAATTTGCCGGTGTTATCAATATTGAAAGTGTAAAGAACCCCGTACAGGTGGCTGCCAGCCTCTTAAGTAAGGAAGACAGCGTACTGGGCGGAATGGGTGCCCTGCAGTATGCCCGCAGTATGGGTTTTGAAGCGTATAACCCTGAAATTCCGCAGCGCCGGCTGGAATATGAAGCCAAACTGGGGCAGGCCAGGCTCGGTACCGTGGGTTGTGTGGCGCTGGACATACAGGGAGACCTGGCCGCCGCTACCTCTACAGGCGGCAAGGGTTTTGAGATCCCCGGACGTATCTCCGATTCGGCGACCACTGCCGGAAATTTTGTGAACGAATACTGCGGCGTTTCCTGCACAGGCGTGGGCGAGGACATACTGCGCGTGGCCCTGGCCAGCAAGATCGTGACCCGCGTTACCGACGGATTCAGCCTGCAGGCCGCCTACGACAAGACTTTTGCCGAACTGAAGAGCTTCGACGGTTTTGCCGGAGCCATCGCCCTGGACAAGAACGGGCATTTCGGGCATACAGACTCCCATCCCTCTATGGTGTACGCCTGGTTCGACGGCGAAAACCTGGGCATGTTCGGTAACCGCGAGTATACCGAAGAAGAACAGCTTGTCTGAGGACTTAATAAAAGGGCTTTAACAGTTTTTTAGAGATACATACAGAGAGTGTTTGAGAAAGAGATAACATCTAATCCGATCCGATGTCTTAATTAAGTGTATTTTTTGCTAGATTTGCTTAAAAGCCATCCTTTGGACGTGATCTGTACTTTTGAATTGTCTTGTAGATTTATCAACAGACCTACCTTATCTAGTTCTTTAATAGTATTTTCAATCTCATTTCTTGAATTAAAGCCTAAGGAAGTATAATCCTCAAGCAAAAAACCTTCATTGTAGTTAGTAAGTTTATTAAATAGAATCATTGCATCTCTGGAAATCCGCTTGCTAATAGTATGAAAGAAAAAATTAGCTTTTTCTTCAAGCCAGAAATCAAATAATTCATTTTTTTCTCCATCAGTATTAGGATTTTTATCAAAATCTGATATCCAAAGGCAATATGAATTTGAGTAATTCAGCGTGTTTCTGAGGTTGCATTTAAGTATGTCGTATAGCTTCCTAAAGGAATCAGTATTTATAGGAAGTTTATCAGTATTGCGTATTTTATAGTATTCTATTCTTTTTATAAAAAGATCTTTAATGTGCATTTTGGGGATGCTCTCTATAATTATAGGTTCATGTAGAATGCCTTCGAGACGCGGGGAAGTAGCAATATTGGTTATGATCTCCCGTGATCCGCAAAGAATCCACCTGATACCATGTTGATTAAATAATTTATCGCGAAGATTTTCAATTGTTTTCCTTGCATTCTCAGAAGTTTCCAATAGTTCCATATTGTCTATTAAACAGATAACCCCTCCATAATTTTTTTTAGGGAATAAAGTGATGAGCCATTGTTTAATTGTATTTATAAACCCTTCTTTATCAAAGCCAGGGGTAGTATTTTGTTCAAGAGAGTAATTTGTGTTGAAAAAGCCTAAAGAAATGCCAGACTCTATGTTATGGAGGTTAATTTGGTTTAACCATTTGTCTAGTTGATGCAAATTTTTTAGCTCTGGCAAATCTCTGCTTTTGAAATCTTTATAGAAATTTATTAATGTCTGTGCGATCTCGTAAAAAACTTCATTTATTAAATCCTCGCTAGTTTTACTATCGGAAAGTTGAAAATGATTTCTACAAGGGATGAAGAGGGGATTACTCATTTTATTATGGAGGTAATTCATGAATAATCTGTATATGGACACATTTATTAGACTTGTTTTACCAATCCCATTTTCTCCTTCAAGGGTTACTATTTGGGGCTGATTAAGAATCCGTTTGGTCAGCCTTTTTATCTCGTCTTCTCGGCCTGTGATTAATGTGTTACCAAGAGTCAATGCAGGAAGGGCTGTTGTGTCGAAGGGGTTATCCTTTAAGTCCCATTTTTCGTAAATATTGTTCATTATTAAGGGCAAGTTGGTTTTGTTAACCAAATATATGATAGTTTTCTGAAAAAAAATAAACACTTATGTAAAAACTCAAAACGGCGGCCATCCACCCGGGATGTACCGCCGCCAAAGGCATACACTTTGTTTTATGATCAGGCTGCTGCCATTGTCATTTTCAGGGCGGCACCCTTGCGCACACGCATACGGAAGTAGTAAGATACGGCCAGCAATGCCAGCGCTACCAGGGGCATAATAACGGACGTGGCGGTTTCTACGTGTACCCACACGGCACCGATCAGGGTAAAGGTAAAGCCTGCATAGGCCCATTCTTTCAGGGTTTGCGACCAGGGATTGAGCAGGGCCAGGGCGCCCAGGAGTTTAGCCACACCCAGCATGGTTACGAAAAAAACAGGAAAGCCCATTGCGGCAAAACCCTGCATGAGTTCGGGAGACTTGGTGAGGTACATACTGCTGCTCATCAGGTAAAAGGCAGAGACCAGTCCCGTGCTGATCCAGTACAAAATTTTAGTAGTTTTCATTTTTTTATTGTTATCGGCGACAAAGCTATGGCAATATGCTATACATTTGTAACTACTTACCTGTTGTATACCGGTTACATAAATTATACCATTATGGAAGATACGATCATACATAGTCATGAACAGTGCAGCAAAAGCCGCCGTGCCATGCAGGACACGCTCGAGGTGATCAGCGGTAAATGGAAGCTGCCCATCCTCATCACCCTGCTGCACAAGCCCCGTCGTTTTAAGGAGCTGGCCCGGGAAATAGGCATTTCGCCGCGCATGCTTTCCAAAGAGTTGCAGGACCTGGAAGCCAACCGCCTGGTGCTGCGTACCGTGTACGAGACCAAACCGGTAACGGTGGAATATTCGATCACGGAATACGGGACCTCGCTGCAGGGCGTGATGGCAGAAATGAGCAAATGGGGCCATGCGCACCGGGTAATGATGTTTGGCTGAAATATATATCTTTAGCCTATGCGGAAGGTGCTATTACTTTGCCTGCTGGTACTCACAACCGGTATGGCCTTTGCCCAGGACGGGGATACCCGGCACCAGAAATACGGCTGGATGCGTTACCGGCTCCGCTATTACTTTATGCATATTGGAGAGGACGAGGGCGAAAGTCTGCCGGCCGGCATCATTAAAGAATTTGACCGCTGTTACCGCGATAAAGCGCCTACCCGCCTGGTAGACTGGGGCGATGGTACCATTTTTCACGGCTGGTACCTGGGCGTGCTGGGCACTGAAGCCGGACTGCTTCGTATGCAGGGCGAAGCCACGGACTCCACAGCAAAAGAGCTGTACCTGGCCCTGCGGGCCTTTGACCGTCTCGATTTTAATGCCGAAGTGATCTGGAGTTGCTACAACGGTGCCACAGAAAAGGGACAGGTATCCGAAGTGCACTGGGACCCGATCAGTCGCAGCTGGCTGGGCAAAGCCCCGGGTGTGGTCAACGGCTTTTTCCTGCGGAACGATGCGCCCCCCGATTTTATACAGTACTTCCCGTTTGCAGATGCCTTAGGATCGGCCCTGAGCGGGGTGTACGACAGTACCGACCGCCGTTATTTCGGGGAGTATAAGGTGTGCCCGCCCTTTGCCTACAAGGCCAATACCTATTACCCGATGAACGAACCCAGCCACGACCAGATCTTTCCGCTGCTGATGGGTCTTACGCTTAGCTACCGCTGTGCTTCGGGCATATACTGGAACGGGGAGGACCTGGGCGAACGGGCCCGGCAGACCGCCCTGCGCATTCTTGATTTTTACGACGACGGCTGGAAGATACGTAACCCCGTGCGTACGCGCTACGGAAGCGGCTGCAACAGCGATGGCTGCCTACCCTTTAACGGCGGTGGCAACAGCCTGGCCTACTCGTATCCCCTGGCCATCCTGGCCGATCACCTGCGCAACGGCCGCAGCTTTTGCGGTGATCCCTTTGTACAACCTTTCAAGGATATACGAAACCCGTACATGACCGCCGGAAGCTTTGCCAGCGGAAGGCTCTGGAAAAACCTGCCCCCACTGTTCTACAAACACCATGTAAACCATCACATGGAAGTTTCCATCGGTTCGGTAAGCAACGGGTATAAGGCCATACGTCCCTGGCGCGGACCGGAGATACTGTGGGAACGCACGCATGCGCATGGCAGCGGCTGGGAATTTTATTACCTGCTGAATAAATTCCTGTATCCCAACAAAACCGATTACTGGGAAACGGACAGTATAGAGGCCGAGCTGGACCTGTGTCCGGCAAACGGTCCGCACTGGTTCGTGCGGGATAAAAAACACATTGTGACCCCGCCCTGGAACGTTTCGCTGCGCTATGTACATGCCTTTAAAAACGGCGATCACTGGAGCCGGGAGGATAGTCTCAATACCTGGTTCAAAGGCTATTTTTCGGGACTGGATTATATGCTGCTGTACAACCTATACCGCCTGACATACCCGCAGCAGCAGACAACGCCCTATGTACTGGAGTCCTGGCTGCGGCCGGCTTTCCCCTGGGTACAGGCCAATGGTTTCCGGGTAAAACGTATCATGCTCGATCGTCTGGAGATCGAAATAGAAAAATCAGACAGTTCCGTTTATTTTTTATTGGAGGATATACATGGAAATGTACTTTTCCGAAGGGATACAGGCATGTCTTCGTATATAGATACAAAAAGTCTTGCGCCCGGCTGGTATATCCTTCGTTCGTATACAGATGGAAAAACGTATACGCAACAAAGCCCGCCGCTGTGGCTCATTAAAGCAGATGATATTTCTTACGAGTACGCCCCGCGCTGATTATTTTTTCTGCAGCTTATCAAGTATCTGTATGGCCGCTGCCGGAATACGTGTACCCGGACCAAACACAAAGCTTACCCCGGCATTGTACAGGAAATCGTAATCCTGCTGCGGGATAACGCCTCCGGCAATGATCATGATATCGTCGCGGCCGAATTTGCGCAGCTCTTCAATTACTTCGGGGATCAGCGTTTTGTGGCCTGCCGCCAGGGACGATATGCCGAGTATATGCACGTCGTTCTCCACGGCCTGTTTGGCTACTTCGGCAGGTGTCTGGAACAGCGCGCCCACGTCCACATCAAAGCCTATATCGGCAAAGGAGGTAGCAATGATCTTGGCGCCGCGGTCGTGACCGTCCTGGCCCATTTTGGCCACCATCACCCGGGGGCGCCGGCCTTCTTTTTCGGCAAAAGCGTCGGCGGCTTTGCGGGCCTGTTCAAATTCAGCATCCCATTCCATATCCATACTGTATACGCCTGAAATTGTTTTTACGGCTGCCTGGTAACGCCCGAAAGCTTTTTCCATAGCCATGGAGATCTCGCCCAGGGTGGCGCGTTCGCGGGCTGCGTCCACGGCCAGGGCCAGCAGGTTGCCTTCGCCGCTTTCTGCCGCTTTTTCAAGGGCGGCCAGGGCTTTTTCCACCTTCGCGGTATTGCGTTCTGCCTTTATTTTCTGCAGACGTTCGATCTGTTGCTTACGTACGGCCACATTGTCAACGTCCAGGATATCGAGGGTAGATTCTTCCTTTATCGTAAAGGCATTCACACCCACCACGATCTCTTTTCCGCTGTCGATACGCGCCTGCTTGCGTGCGGCGGCCTCTTCGATCTTCATTTTGGGCAGCCCGCTCTCGATGGCTTTCGCCATGCCGCCCATGGCCTCTACTTCCTGTATCAGGGCCCAGGCTTTTTCGATGAGCTCTTCCGTGAGTTTCTCCACGAAATAAGAACCGCCCCAGGGATCGATGGCCCGGCAGATACCGGTCTCTTCCTGGATCAGCAGCTGGGTATTACGGGCAATGCGTGCCGAAAAGTCGGTAGGCAGGGCAATGGCCTCGTCCAGCGCATTGGTGTGCAGGCTTTGTGTACCTCCGAAAGCGGCAGCCATAGCCTCGATATAGGTACGCGCCACATTATTGAACGGGTCCTGCTCCGTAAGCGAATAGCCCGAGGTCTGGCAGTGTGTACGCAGCATGAGCGATTTATCGCTTTTCGGTTCAAAATCTTTTACGATGCGGGCCCAGAGTACGCGCGCGGCACGCAGTTTGGCGATCTCGGTAAAGTGATTCATCCCGATGGCAAAGAAGAACGAAAGGCGGGGGGCAAAATCGTCGATCTTCAGACCGGAGGCGATCCCCGTGCGCAGGTATTCGAGTCCGTCGGCCAGGGTATAGGCCAGTTCGATATCGGCAGTGGCCCCGGCTTCCTGCATGTGGTAGCCGGAGATGGAAATGCTGTTGAATTTGGGCATATTTTCGGCCGTATAGCGGAAAATATCAGCAATGATACGCATGCTGGGGCCCGGCGGATAAATATACGTATTGCGTACCATGAACTCCTTCAGGATGTCGTTCTGTATGGTGCCGCTGAGTTTTTCGGGAGAAACGCCCTGTTCTTCCGCAGCTACGATGTAAAAGGCCATAACGGGAATTACGGCGCCGTTCATGGTCATGGAAACCGACATTTCGTCGAGCGGAATATGGTTGAACAGGATCTTCATGTCCTCTACGCTGTCGATGGCTACACCGGCCTTGCCCACATCGCCCGAAACACGCTCGTGATCGCTGTCGTAGCCACGGTGCGTAGCCAGGTCAAACGCCACGGAAAGTCCTTTTTGTCCCGCTGCCAGGTTACGGCGGTAAAAGGCATTACTTTCCTCCGCGGTGCTGAATCCGGCATACTGGCGTATGGTCCAGGGTTTACCCGTGTACATGGTGGGATAGGGGCCGCGCAGAAAAGGCGCTATCCCGGCCGTATAGGAAGGCAGGGGCGAATTTTCGGTGTCGGCGGCACTGTAAAAAGAGTGCAGCGCAAATCCCTCGGGCGTTGTGAACACCGTTTCAGGGGCCGTCTTCTTTTTCTCCTTCCGGGCGAATGTATCGAGCGAACGCGTTGTAAATTCTGGCTTCATGTGTGCTTTCGGAATTTCGGAAATGAACACGAAGGTACGGCAGGCAGCCCATAAAAACAAACCCTGAAAAAGTGTTACTTTTGTATATGCTTATTTGCCGCAATGTATGAGAAGTAGAAAAAAGGGATTCCTGTTACTGTTGGGCACACTGATGCTGGTATTATCGTCCTGTAAATTTGTACCGCCGCGCATTACCAATGCCCGCGGCTTTCACCTGGAGACGAAGAACGACGGGCGTAAAGTGATCATGCTGGAACTGGAGATCGAGAACAAGAACTGGGTGGGTTTCCGCCTGAAGAACCCCTTGGCCACCCTGAAGCTGAACGGGCGGGAGATCGGTCGCGCCGAAGCACCGTTGAACCTTAAGATCAGGGCACATTCCAAAAACTACCAGACCATCGAACTGCGTAGTGATATTAACTGGAAGCAGGCCCTGGGTACCATCGGGTATACGATCACCAGCGGTAAGGTAAAAATAGAGCTCGACGGCAGTATGACCGCCCGCACGGCCTTTGTGAAAAAACCGCTGCTGTTCAAAGTGGATAAGGAGTATTCGATCATTGACCTCATGAAACAGTAAGCGGTGATCTACAAGACATTCAGGATAATGGACGGTGTGGAGGTGTACGAATACGGGTATGCCCCGCTGGGACTTGACTACCTGCTGTATACCGTGCATTTTTTCCGCATCGGCGAT
This sequence comes from Flavobacteriales bacterium, assembly GCA_052437175.1. Classification (GTDB taxonomy): domain Bacteria; phylum Bacteroidota; class Bacteroidia; order CAIKAF01; family CAIKAF01; genus JACVCJ01. The sequence continues at coordinate 281,797 of JBQVOK010000002.1, read as the reverse complement.
ACCCTGGTGGACACCGGTTCCTTTAAATCGAGAAAAGCCCTGCCCGATTTTTCGGAACGTCCGCCGGCGCAGGTATTGCTTACACATTACCACGAGGACCACAGTGGCAATGCCCGCTATTTTCAGCAGAAATATGGTGCGGAGATCTATGGCCATCCGCTTACGGCGCCGGTGCTGGCAAAGGGGTTCCCGATACAGGTGTACGAACGCATTATGTTCGGGCCTGCCGAACCTTTACAGATACAGGTGTTCCCTGAAAAGATACATATTGGAAACTGGGAGGCCGAATGGCTGCATGTGCCCGGCCATTCCGACGATCACTGCTGCTTTTACGTGCCTGAGAAAGGCTGGCTCTTCAGCGGCGATATGTACGTGGCCGACCGTATTAAAATATGGCGTAAGACCGAAAACCTGAAACTACAGCGCGAAGGTCTGCGCAAACTGCTGGCCCTCGACTTCGATACCCTGTTCTGTGCCCACAACCCGCAGGAAAAAGGAGGAAAGGAACGTTTGCAGGCCAAGCTGGGTTTCTTTGATGATTTTTATGGCGAAGTGGCCCTGCACGCACAGCGCGGGACCCCGCTGAAGGAAAGCATGCGCCTGCTGGGACGCAAAGAATCTTACTTTACGCGTTTTATGACCGAAGGCGACGTAAGCGTAGAAAATATGTTCCGGGATGTGTACCGCGAAGAAGGTTTTAATTTGTAAATGAGGTAGTTGCATTAATGTTTGTGTGCTGCATACTGAAAACCGCAATCATTTTGAAAAATCCGTACCTTTGACCACTCAATTTTTATGGAAACAAGCATTCACGACATACTTTCCGGCTTTGAGCCCTCGGATAAACAGGCCTGGGCCGAAGCGGTAAAAAAAGCTGTCCGGAAAGAGGAAGAGCTGAATGCGCTGCGCCATGAAACTACGGACGGACTGCAGCTGGTGGCCCTGTACGATAAGGAGGATACCCGGGAACTGCCGCATACGCAGGCTGTGCCGGGAGAATATCCCTATGCCGGCGGATTTCCCGGTTTCGCGGGTACGAAACTGCGTCAGCGTATTTTCACTGAAAAATTCATGCTGGCCAATCAACAGGCTACAGAAGCCCTGCAGAACGGCGCCGATGAGATCGAGTTCAGCGGGGATTCTGCCGGGAACGAGCGTGAGTTTGGCACCCTGCTCCTGGGCCTCGATCCGGCAAAGCATCCCCTGCACTTTCAGCTGGGCGAGAATAACAATTCCCTGCTGTTCATCCTGAGTTCCGAATGGGAGATGAAGGGCTACGACCTGACCGAAGCGCAGGGTTCGGTGTATTTTTCACCGTTCGACCGCCTGGTTTCCACGGGTAGTTACGATTATTCCGAAGCAGATACCAAAAAGCTGCTCAAAGCCAATATGGACCTGCTGCTAAGCAGTATGCCCAAATTCCGCGGACTGTCCGTACCCGGCGTGCGTTTTGCCAATGCCGGTGCCGGTGATGCCACAGAACTGGCCCTGGCCTGCTCCATGGCCGTAGAGTACCTGGACATCCTCACCGATCAGGGTTTCGCTGCCGACGATGTGCTGAAACACATGCAGTTCCACATCAGTTCGGGGTCCGATTACCTCTCGTCGGTGGCCAAATGGAGAGCCCTGCGCATGGTATGGGCAAATATTTCCGAGGCCTTCGGCGCTTCGGTCTTCCCGCATTTCAACGCGGTAAGCTCAGAGTTCAATAAATCGCTGTACGATATACATAACAATATGTTGCGCCTTACGTCCGAAAGTATGTCGGCCATGTTGGGCAAAGCCGACAGTTTTACGGCCATTCCCTACAACGACCGTATGGACCTGCCGGATGCCTTTTCGTACCGCAACACCCGTAACATCTGGAACCTGCTCAAGCACGAGTCGCACCTGGACGCGGTGCAGGACCCGGCCGCAGGGGCCTATTACCTGGAAATACTTACGGTGAAAATGGCCGAAGCTGCCTGGCAGTTGTTCACGGCGATCGAAAAACAGGGAGGATTTGTGGCCGCCCTGCAAAATAAATTCATACAAGGCAGCGTTGAAAAACAATACACGTTGCAACTGGATGCATTCCGTAAAGGAACACAAGTGCTGGTGGGTACCAATAAATACCCCGATACGCATGAAAAACTGAGCGGTAAAATACTGCGCAACGTGACCAAACCCGAGTTGGGCGAACAGTTTGCCGTAATGCCGCTGCCTGCCCGTTACCTGAGCGAAACACTGGACGAACAGCGCCTGAAAACAGAAACACAGGAACTGAGAAAAGAGGCGGAAGCCGATTCTGATTTTGAATAATCCCCGAAGTACGACATGAATTCGAACGAAAACGCATATAACCACGCAAAAGACCTGGAAAGTAAAGGCGAGATCATGAATGCGATCCGCGCCCTGGAAGCGTTTCCATCCGGCACGAACCTGTATTATACAGCCCGCCTCTACAGCCTGCTGGGCGACTGGAGAAAAGCAAAAAAAATACTGGAACGCCCCGACGTAAAAGCCGAAGCCGATCCCGGTTACAAAGCGTTTTATACGGAGTGCCGCAACCGGGTAAAAGACAGCAATGCCGCTACCTTCTTCTTCTTTGGCGTAAGTTTCATTTCGGGTTTTATCATATTCTTCTCCACCGAAAAAGTAAGCGGAGGCCTTTTCCCCACCAACGAAACCGTGAACATGTGGTTTCTTTATGTCGGTATTTTCTTCCTGCTGCTGGGTTCTGTAATGAAGTGGCTGGTTAAACTGAAGTAGCTAATGGCTGCCAGCGGATAGCTATACACGGATAATGGCTGTTGGCTTTGAGCTATAGGCTATTACTGGCTCCATCCCTGCCCGTCGTAGGTGTAGGTTTTGGCTACGGCGTAACTGCGGTCCAGCATATCGAGGCGCACTTTGGGATCTGATCTTTTGGTTTCGCGCATGGCCAGTTGCAGGGCAACCAGCTGGTAGGTATAAATGGTGGCCCGCTGTTTAAGTACTTCGGGATCGGTCATGATCTGCATAATGAACTGATCGTCCTGCAAATCGAGCACCACAGCGCCGTTCACAGCCGAAAAGAAATCCAGACTGTCTTCCATATAACGGAACAGGGAAGCCGCGCGTTGTTCGCCCAGGCGGAAAGAAAAATAGAACTCCCCGTCCATGATCAGCAGTTTTCTGCCGAAGGCCGGTATACGCACTTTGGTATTGAGGTACTCATTGGTCAGCTCGCAGTTGAGCGGCTGGTTGTTGAAAACGGTGGACGACAGTTCGGCGGCCAGGAAACGCATATTGCCCTGGTAACCGGCGCGGTTTATGTACTCTGGATTGGTTACAATGCGCATGGTGGCCGTATCGTTTTTGCGCAGCAGCTGTATGATCTTGGTGCCGCTTTCGTCAAAAATATCTTTCTGGTAGAGGTAATTCCCGAACTTTTCGGCTTCGTCCTTCGATATTCCGTCTTTATAATACACTTCACCCAGGCCGAACATCAGTTTTTCGCCACGGTTAAAAAGCTGGCACGAGCTCAGCGATAAAAAAAGTCCTGCACAGGCAAGAAGTACCTTGTTTTTTAGCATTCGTTCAGAATTATTGACACAAAATTAATTTTTACAGGCAGAAACGGAAAGCCGATGCAGCCCCCGAACGTTAAAGATTAAGAATTTGTTGCCGTCTTTATGTTTCCGGAAGGATACTTTTATGCCACTGAAAAATTGTGTAGGTTTGTTGTATGTGTGGTATAACAGGATTTGCAGGGGGGGAGACCGCAAAGATTGAAAATGACCTCAGAAAATCGGTGGAGGCCCTGCAGCACAGGGGGCCGGATGCCGGAGGCGTATTCATTCTGCAGGAAGCCAACGTCGGACTCGGGCACCGTCGTTTGTCCATCATCGATACGGATGCCCGTTCAGACCAGCCGTTTCATTCGGCCGACAAACGTTTCAGCCTCGTATTCAACGGGGAGATCTACAACTATAAAGAAATTATTGCCGAACTGGGCTATACGCCCTTTACGGAAAGCGATACCGAAATGATCCCGGAGGCCTGGCGCCGCTGGGGCCCCGATTGTGTAAAACGCTTCAACGGAATGTTCGCTTTTGCGTTATACGATCATGACGCGCAGACGCTCTACCTGGCGCGGGACCGCTTTGGAAAAAAGCCCCTGTTCACCGCCGAGATCGACGGCATCCTGTACTTTGCTTCGGAACTGAAGGGTCTGATGCAGTACAGCGCCGTGCAGTACATGCGCCGCGAGCTGAGTCACAGCGCCATGGCCTCTTTCCTTCACCTGGGTTTTATACCCGAACCGGAGACCATTTACAGGCATATACGAAAATTTCCGGCGGGCAGCACGGCGGAGTTCTGCAACGGAGCGTTGGCCTATAGTGTTTACTGGCAGCCCGAGGACCTGTACGAACAGAAATCGGCACTCAGTTCTGCAGAGGCGCACCTGGAGTTCAACCGGCTTATGGAACGTTCTGTAGCCTATCGTCTAATCAGCGATGTACCTTACGGAAGCCTGCTCAGCGGCGGGATCGACAGCAGCCTGGTCACCGCCGTTGCACGCGAAAAAGCACCGGGCCGGCTCAAAACCTTTACCATCGGGTTTAAGGAAAATGCGTACGACGAAAGCCTGTATGCCCGCGAGGTAGCCGAATACCTGGGTACCGAACACCACGAATACATACTGGAAGAACGCGAGGCCCTGGAATACGTGTTTAAGATCCCCGAGATCTACGACGAGCCTTATGCAGACAGCAGTGCCATCCCAACCCTGCTGGTATCGAAAATGGCCGCTTCAGAAGTGAAAATGGTACTTACGGGCGACGGAGGAGACGAAATGTTCCTCGGCTACGGCAGTTACCACTGGGCAAAACGTATGGCCAACCCCTTCTGGTATACCCTGCGGAAACCCGTTTCCATGGTGCTGCACACGCAGGACGATCATAAAAAACGTGCGGGCGATGTATTCGGATATTCGAAAGGCAGCCTGCAAAGCCATATTTTTTCCCAGGAGCAGTATTTCTTTTCCCTGCCCGAACTGGAACGCCTGATGCGCGACCCGGCCGATCCGCTGCCCTCTTTCCTGTTTGAACAGGAGGAGGCCATACAACGGCAGAATGCCTTTGATCTGCGCTATTACCTGAAAGACGATCTGCTGGTGAAGACCGACCGGGCCTCCATGCACTTCGGGCTGGAAATGCGCAGTCCTTTCCTGGATAAGGACCTGGCCGCATTTGCCCTTTCGCTGCCGGTGGACATGCGCATGGAGAACAATATGCTGAAGGGGTTCCTGAAAAAAGCCCTGTACGAACGTATCCCCGAGTCGTACTTTAACCGCCAGAAGCGTGGCTTTGCCATCCCGCTGAAAAAGTGGCTGCAGACCGACCTGTACGTGCTGGTGGAAAAATACCTGAGCAAAGAAGCCCTGGAAACTACAGGCGTGCTGAACCCCGTAATGGTGAAAGAAATACTGCATGCCTGGAAGCACGGCGCCGACCGTCTGTATAACCGCATCTGGGCCATGATCCTGCTGCAGCAATTTTTGATGAAGAATGCCGGATAAGATCCTTTTTATATCGTACGACGGAATGACGGACCCCCTGGGGCAGTCGCAGGTATTGCCCTACCTGTGCGGACTGAGCAATTCCGGCACGGAAATACATTTGTTGTCTTTTGAAAAACCGGAGCGTTTCTCCGAAATGCAGGACCTGATACGACGTATATGCATGGAATATGGCATAACCTGGCATCCTCATGCGTATACGAAAAGTCCGCCGGTACTTTCCACCCTGAAGGATATACGCACGATGCGTGCGGCCATACGGCGCCTGGACCGTCAGCATCATTTTGCCATACTGCACTGCCGCAGCTATATTGCCATGCAGGCGGCTTTTCCCTTTCAGAAAACAGGTAAAAAGATCCTTTTCGATATGCGCGGTTTCTGGGCCGATGAACGTGTGGACGGCGGTCTCTGGAACCTGGAACATGCTTTGTACAGACGTGTCTATAATTTTTTTAAGAAACAGGAGAAAAAATGGCTGGAACAGTCCGACGCCGTAGTCTCCCTGACGCACGCGGCCGCGGAACATATACAGGCGCACTACCGGGTTGCCCCGGAACGCCTGAGCGTGATCCCCTGCTGTACGGACGAAACGCTGTTCGTGCCGCATCCCAAGCCGCTGAAAGGCCCTTTTACACTATTGTACAGCGGATCGCTGGGTACCTGGTACCTGCTGCAGGAAATGCTCGATTTTTTTGTACAGTTGCGTGTATATTATCCGGATGCCATGTTCAAGATCCTTACAATGGAGCCGGAATCAGTAATATACGAAGTTTCCGATAAGCTGGGCATAGAACGCAGTGCACTCATTATAAAAGCGGTAAAACGCCGGGACATGGCCCTGGAAATGAACGGTGCCGATGCCGGTATCTTTTTCCTGAAGCAGGCTTTTTCTAAAATGGCCAGTTCTCCCGTGAAACAGGGCGAAATGATGGCCATGGGCATACCCCTGTTCTGTAACGAAGGCGTGGGGGATTCGTCCTATATACTAAAAACGTACCACAGCGGGGTGGTGATCCCTGAATATACCCCGGAAACATACCGTAAAGCCATTGAAACGTTCCGTGAAACCACATTTGATCCGGAGGCTATCCGTGCGGGAGCCCTGGACTATTTTTCGCTGGCCGCCGGTATACGTGCTTACCGTGCCGTTTATGACAAGTTGCTCTGAGAAGGAGACGGCGTGGGGGGCGGGACCATGTTTTCTTCCCGGCGGCGCTGCACCGGGCGTATGATCAGCCGGATACCCTTGTCGAACTTCATGTAACTGTACACCCAGTTCACAAACGTGATGAACTTGTTCCGGAAGCCCACCAGGGCCAGCAGGTGCACAAACATCCAGACGAACCAGGCAAATACGCCCTGGAACTTAATGTGCGGCAGGTCCACCACGGCGCGGTTCTTTCCGATGGTGGCCATAGAACCCAGGTCTTTGTAGCGGAACGGCGTTTTCATATCGGAATCGCGGTCCAGGTTCTCGGCCAGGTTCAGGGCCTGCTGTATGGCTACCTGGGCCAGCATAGGGTGGCCGCGGGGCAGTTCTTCGCTTTCCATACAGGCTACATCGCCCAGGGCAAAAATGTTGTCGTAACCCAATACGGTATTGTAGGCATCTACGCGGATACGTCCGCCGCGGTTCACGGCATCCGGGTGCAGTCCGCTGAGAAAGTTACCGGCTACCCCGGCAGCCCAGATCACGGTGGAAGCTTTTACGGTATGTCCGCCGTTATATACCAGGTTTTCGCCGTCGTAATCTTCAATTTTGGTACCCAGCATCACTTTTACGCCCATTTTTTCGAGGTATTCGCGGGCTTTCTGAGAGGCCTGGGGCGACATGGCCGCCAGTACGCGGTTATCGGCTTCGGCCAGCCAGATCTGCATCTCGGCCAGGTCCAGCTCCGGGTAGTCACTACGGAAAGCGTTCTTTTTCAGTTCGGCCAGGGCGCCGGCCAGTTCCACACCGGTAGGCCCTCCGCCTACGATCACGTAATGCATCAGGGCTTTGCGGGTTTCGGCATCGGCCACCAGCGCGTCCTCGAAGTTCTGTATGATCATGCTGCGCAGGTTCAGCGCTTCCGGCACGCTTTTCATGGGCCAGGTGTTCTTTTCGAGGCGCTTGTTACCAAAATAATTGGTCTTGCTGCCCGTACAGATCACCAGATAATCGTATCCGATATCGCCCAGCGTGGTCTCTATGTAGTTCTTTTCGGGAACAATGTTCTTTACATCGGCCACCCGAAAGATAAAGTCCTCCGAAATGCTCAGGGTGCGGCGCAACGGGTACGAAATACTGTCGGGTTCCAGGCCTGCCGTGGCTACCTGGTACAAAAGCGGCTGAAAAGTATGGTAGTTGTGCCTGTCGATCATCACGATCTGGTAAGGCGTGTAGCGCATTTCCTTTACAAAGTTAATCCCGGCAAAACCGCCGCCAATAACCACAATGCGCTTAGATGCGGTGGGTGGAATCACTGTATTCATACCCTAAGAATTTGCAGCAAAGTTCGGTACTTATTCAGTAAAAAGCTAAATAAATCTGCTAATATTTTGTTACCGGAGCGCTGGTCCTCCAAAGTGCCGGAAGGTAAGCTATATGGTCGGCGATACGGGTTTTTTCAGCCGCCCGACCCGATGCGGGTTTTTTCGCCTGGCTTCAGGTGTTTGCGTTTGTAGTCTGAAGGTAGTTCAAAAATACCGGCATCCTGCTTTTTGTTGTTTTCTTCTTCCAGGTTGATGGTAACGCTAAGATGCATTTCATGTACATACTGTTCATATTCCAGTTTAAGCGGAAGCAGCCGGATGTCCTGCTGAAGCAGTAAAGAAAGCTGCGGCGGGTGAAAAGAGAACGGGAATTTAGTGAGAACGGGCTGGGTAGCCGACCACACCCGCCAGTGCAGGGTACTGTCATTGTAGTTGCAGGATACCTTGTATTCATTTCCTTCATGGCCTGCCGTCTTATGTTTTGTACTGCCCTTTTTTACTGTAAAATCCTTTGTCATTGGGCTTTTGTACAGGCTTATATTGATGGTACTGCTGGCATGAGAGACCTGGTAGAGCGAATCCGGGTTTGACGTATACCAGACCAGGTTGCCGAGCATACCGGCCAGGAAACCGCCGCTGCTGCGGACCAGGATGGCCTCGTCGGAAACAAAAACTTCGATCTGTGTCGGATAAAGCATGACTTTGGGATTATTCTGGTCGGGTCCGGAATACTTAATGGAGTAACGCAGGTAGCCGTTCGCACTGAAAAGCGGCAGGCAGAACAGGCAAAAGAGCAGCAGGATGTAGATCTTTTTCATAACGATTATTGTTTTACATGGTTTTATCCGAAAGTAGAGAATTAAGGTACAGCGCACAATTTTTCCGGTGTTAAAAAACGCGAATTAACGCTTTTTTAATCAGTTTGTTATGAAGTGTGAACGGGGCTTTATTTTGAACATCGGGAGCAAAAAAATGTACCTTTTTGAACCCTTTTTACACAGCGGTGTATACACTCTAAAATTCAGATAGAAATGAGAAAGATCGTATTATCCGCACTTTGCGCTGCACTTTTCGGCTTTGCCGGCTGCGCCAACGCACAGACCACACCCACGGATCCCCGTCCGGGCACCACCAATACCCGCACTGCCTCAGACCGCAAAATACAGGTAGCGCTGCTCCTCGACACCTCCAACAGCATGGACGGACTCATTGAACAGGCCAAATCGCGCCTGTGGAATATCGTAAATACCCTGACCACGCTCAAATACGAAGGAAAAAGTCCCCAGATCGAAATTGCCCTGTACGAATACGGTAACGACGGCCTCGAAAGTGCCGACCATTATATCCGCCGCGTAGTGCCCCTTTCCACCGACCTGGACCTGATCTCTGAAAAACTCTTTGCCCTGCGTACCAACGGAGGCAGCGAGTATTGCGGAGCCGTGATCAGCAAGTCGATGAAAGACCTGGAATGGAGCAATGATACCCGCGACATGAAACTGATCTATATTGCCGGTAACGAACCGTTCAACCAGGGCCCGGTCAGCTACAAAGAGATCTGTAAAGACGCGGTAAAGAAAAATATCTACATCAATACCATTTACTGCGGCGGTAAAGACCAGGGTATTACCGATCTCTGGCAGGACGGCGCCGTGAGCGGCGAGGGCAAGTACTTCAACATCGACGCCAACCGCCAGGTACTCTACGTGGTAACTCCCTATGACGTACGTATAAACGAACTTAACATTAAACTGAACGGTACCTATATCGGCTACGGTTCCCTGGGTGCTGCCAAAAAAGAGAACCAGATGATGCAGGATGAAAATGCCCAGAAGGTAGCTTCGGCCAATATGGTGGAACGTACCGTGAGTAAAGGTTCCTCTGCCTATCGCAACGAGGACTGGGACCTGGTAGATGCCGAGAAGAACGGGAAACTGAAGGTAGAAGACATGAAGGAATCGGAACTGCCCGCTGAACTCAAGGGGAAATCGGCAGAAGAACGTAAAAAATACGTAGAGGCCAAAGGAAAGGAACGCGAAGAGATACAGAAAGAGATCGCTGAGCTGGGCCGCAAACGTCAGGCTTACATCGACGAAGAAATGAAGAAACAGGGCGATACCGACGATCTCGGGGCCGCGATAACGACCTCGGTGATGGAATTTGCCAACAAGAAAGGATATAAAGCCTCCAACTCCTGATGAAAAGCCCCGGTCTGCCGGGGTTTTTTGTTTTAGTTCCGTTGGGTTGTTTATGGGCAGATTATGTACTTTTGCCCTATGCAGAAAGTAAAAGCCTATGTACAGGCGGCGCGGCTCCGCACGCTTCCGCTGGCGCTTACGGGTATATGTGTGGGTAATGCCTGTGCACATATTGCCGGTATTTTTTCATGGACGGTATTCCTGCTTACCCTGGCCACGGCCATATTGCTGCAGGTACTGTCGAACTTTGCCAATGATTACGGCGATTTTGTAAAAGGTACCGATAACGAACAGCGTGTAGGTCCCGAACGTGCCCTGCAATCGGGTGCCCTCCAACGCCGCGAGATGCTGCTGGCCATGATCTTTTGCGGTCTGCTCGCCCTGGCTTCTGGCATTTACCTGCTGCTGACGGCCTTCCGGCATTTCAGCTGGAACGATTTCCTGTTCTTCCTGGCCCTGGGACTACTCTGCATCGTAGCGGCCGTTACCTATACCGTGGGTAAAAATGCCTACGGCTACCACGGCCTGGGCGATGTGATGGTGTTCCTGTTCTTCGGCTGGGTATCGGTAAAAGGAGCCTATTACCTGCAAACCCGCCTGGTCGATTTTTCGGTACTGCTGCCGGCTACCTCGGTGGGACTGTTCTCGATGGGCGTACTGAATATGAACAACACCCGCGACCTGGAAAACGACGCGGTAATGGGCAAACGGACCCTGCCCGTGCGTTTCGGCCGGAATTTTGCCCGTTTCTACCAGCTGGTGGCCATTATCGGCGGATTATTCCTGAGCTGGGCCTACCTGCAGTTCGGGGTGCCTTCTGATCTGAACTGGCTTTACTTTGCCGCCGTGCCCGCTTTTTTTATTACCCTGCGTAAAATGTATGCGGTAAGCGAAGCCCGGCAATACGACCTTATCCTGAAATTAACGGTGCTCAGCACGCTGATATACGGTCTGGTATTCTGCGTGATCGGGTTCTCGATATCCTGACTGAATTATGGAAATATTTTATGACCGCAACAGCGGCAGCGCTCCCGATGTATACGATCTGCTCCGCAACCTGGGCTTTGCCTCGCTCGAAGCCCGTGTGCTGAAAAGAAGCTTTCTGTTTAAAAAACCTTCCTACACCTCACGCGGTGTGCTGAAGGAAAAGGATTCCTGGTTCCTGCAGGTGTGGGAAAAGGGGAGTCCCGACGTGGCAGGCACCGGTGAGTTTTCGCCGCTGAAGGGCCTGAGCCCGGACTTTGGCGCAGCCGGCGAACGTAAACTGGCCGAAGTGGCAGAACGTATAAACGATTTTGAGAACTACCTCTCCGGCGGACTTGAGGAATTTCCCGGGGTACTTTTTGCCCTGGAAACGGCCCTGCTCGACCTGCACGGCTTTGGCCGCGGGCTGCTGTTCGAAAGCGATTTCACCAAAGGCCGGGAGGCCATACCTACCAACGGGCTCATCTGGGCCGGGGAACCCGAATACGTGGTGGAACAGATCAACGAGAAACTGGAAGAAGGTTTCAACGTACTTAAAATGAAGATCGGCGCCCTGCCTTTTGAACAGGAACTGCATATACTGGGCATGGTACGCAGTCGTTTTTCGCCGGATGAGATAGAGATACGCCTCGATGCCAACGGCGCATTTACGTTCGGGGAAGCCCTGCGCAAGCTGGAAACGCTGGCCGAATACGGTATCCATAGCATGGAACAGCCCATAAAGGCGGGCAAATGGGAGCAGATGGAGGAAATATGCCGGGAAAGTCCTGTATCCATTGCCCTGGACGAAGAACTGATCGGCATTACAGACAGTTTTCAGATGCAGGAAATGCTGGAGACCATTATGCCTTCGTATATTATACTAAAACCTACGCTTTGCGGCGGACTGAGCGGCGCGGAGTCCTGGGCCAACGAAGCTGAAGAACTGGGTATAGGCTGGTGGGCCACCTCGGCGCTGGAAAGCAATATCGGGCTCAATGCCATCAGCCAGTGGACCTATGTACGCCAGAACCCGTTGCCGCAGGGACTGGGTACAGGCAGGCTCTTTACAGAGAATATCCCTTCGCCTTTGTTCATCAAGGATGGACTTACCTGGTTCGATGCGTCGAAACAGTGGGCTCCGGGACTGTAATTTCGTATACTTAACGAACGATCACTTCTTTCAGCGGTTTGCCGCTGCAGCCATTGGGAAATGAAATATTCAGCAACATGGAAAGCGTAGGGGCAATATCGGCGATCTCTGCTTTTTCGACACTGCTGCCTTTTGGTATATTCATGCCGTAGAAGATAAGCGGCACGTGGGTGTCATAACTATACGAAGCTCCGTGTGTGGTTGCAGAGTAGCTCATGGTCTCCATCCATCCGGGATTGTAAGAGATAGCCAGGTTGCCGCTGCGTACATGATTATACCCTTTCTGGATCAGGTATTTAAAAAAGTCGCTGCCGTAGGAGCCGTACTTAAGTACATCCGAAGGGTAGGCCTCGGCTATGCCCGGCAGGCTCAGTGCGTAATCGCCTATGGCCCTTTCCACATCGGCTTTGCGCAGGCCTTTGCCTTGCAGAAAGACTTCGTCCAGGAATACCTGCTGGTTGGAGTAGGAGCGGATCAGGCTGTCGCCGAACTGCTGCTTGCAAAAGGTCTTTAGCTGGGTGCTCATTGCTTTTTCGTCTATATATCCCGCCGGGATCTTCAGGTCTTCCAGGTAGTGCGGCACGTCGCATCCGCCGTGGTCGGCCGTAAGAAATACAATGTAGCCGTTCCTGCCCACTTCCTTGTCCAGCGTATTCAGCAGTTCTTCCAGGTCCTTATCGAGGCGCAGGTACACGTCTTCCGTCTCTATACTGCGCGGGCCGAAATAATGGGCAATGTAATCGGTACTGCTGAAGCTGATGCAGAGCATGTCCGTTACATCGTGTTTACCCAGCTGTTCGCCCTTGAGGCAGGCAATGGCCATGTCTTTGGTGAGTGAATTACCGAAGGGCGTAGAGCGGATAATGCCGTAACTGCCCTTTTCGAGCTGTTTTTCATAGCTATAGGGAAAGGTCACTTTTTCGTTCTTCCCGAGCGGACCTTCATAGGCGTTCTGGTCGGCCGTACTGTTGGTATAGCTCTCCATGGCGTACATCGGTTTCCAGCCCTGGGCAAGGTATTTTTTGGGCAGCTGCTGAGCGTTAAAATCCACCAGCCATTGCGGCAGGGTATGCATATAATAACTGCTGCTGATGAAACTGCCGCCGCCTTCGAACCAGAAAGCGCCGTTGGCGGTATGTCCGCCGGGGAGTATAGAGGCGCGGTCTTTCAGGGAAACGGCAAAAACCTTGGAACGCTGCATGGTAGCCAGCTTCAGCTCGTCGCCGATGGTGGTGCTCAGCATGTTCCGGGGCGACATCTGGCCTTCTTTGCCACTGCTGCCCACCGATGTTACGGTTTTATCTTCGGTGCAGTAAATATACCGGTCTTCGTGTTTCAGGTACCAGTCGTTGCTGATGATACCGTGTACCGCAGGCGTGGTGCCCGTATAAATGGAGGCGTGGCCGGGCCCGGTATAGGTGGGCACGTAGTTATACTGCATATTGCGGTAAAAATAACCCTGGTTTATGAGGCGTTTAAAGCCGCCTTCGCCGAAACGGTCCCAGTAGCGGTAAATATAATCCTGGCGCATCTGGTCCACTACAATGCCTACTACCAGTTTAGGCTGTGCCGCCGCCTGGGGCGAAGCGTTCTTTTGTGCCTGGAGTGCTGCGGATAACAACACGGCCAGTGCCGTAAAAAGATGTTTCATACTACGAAAATACAAAGTATATAGCGCTCGGGGCGCTTTAACGCAAAGATAATACGAAGATCAGAAGCGGAGCCGCATCAGCAGGGCCATGTGGTCCGAAAGGTCTTCGTGCTTTTTGTTCCAGCGCTGCCGGTAGCGTTTTACTTCGCGGTCGGTAAAGAGCGCGGGTGCCCCGTTGGCCCGGTAAAAGATAAAGTCGATCACTTTGCGGTCTTCAGGGTTGTAGGAACACATATCGTTCAGCTTATGATCGGCGGTGTACTGCAGTTCGCCGCTCAGGGGGCCGTCTTCCATGCCTATGGTCTGCAGCATGGTCTGGTACAGTTCTGAGCCTTTACGTATATTAAAATCGCCGCAGAGCAGCTGGGGAACACCCTCGCGCGCATGTCTGCGGATCATTTCATTTATTTCCATGAACTGGCTGGTCTTCAGTTCGGGTGTGCCGCCGGCTTCCATGTGGGTGCCCATGATCTGTATGCTTTTGCCCTGCCATTCGGCTTCGGCCAGTAAGGCGCCTTTGCGGGCAAAGCAGTCTTCTTTTTCGCATTCGCGGAAGTCGATCTGGTCTACAAATTTCAGCGGAATACGGCTGAACATCATTACGCCGCTGTTCAGTTTCATGCCGGCCTTTCGGTCGTTGGCCGGACCTGCGATGTAGGGGTACTTCTGCACCAGCAGGCTGCGGATAATACGCATGCATTTTTTGTCGAAGGCCTCCTGGAATACGATCACGTCGATGCTGTCGGCAATAAGTTTTTCGGGGATCAGCCTGGCACGCAGCAGTGGCCGGTGGCCCAGGTGTGCGATCCAGCGGGGCAGCATCTGGATATTGTAGGAGAGTACACGCAGTTCGGGTTCGGGCGTTTTGTGCTGTGCAAGGGCCGGGCCCAGGCTTACGCAGAGCCATGTCAATACAAGAAAAATCCGGAGAAACATACAGGTATAAAAACAAAAAAGAGTATGGTTTGTCCATACTCTTCTCTGTAAATATAGTGTTTTTTCTTTATTGAACGTCTGAAGCGTTACGCATCTGGATCTGGCGTGTAGAGTTAAAACGGCCGACTACGCCGGTAATGGTGGCAGGACCTGCCGGAACCGCGCCACTGGCAAAAGTAGCCGCCGCACGGGTATACAGGGTAATGCTGCCCGTACCGTCGTTCATAGACTGGTTACCGCTGCTGCTGCCGAATGTGGGGCCCGGTGTAACGGTAGCGTTGTTGATGCGTACCAGGGTGCTTTCCCATTTAGAGATGCTGTCGTTGATCTGCTGTATGGTAGCTACACGCGGAGTAACCGGGTTCACGCCCAGTATGGTAATGTTGCTGGTAGACATGTTTTCGAGCTGCATCAGCTGGGCATACAGGGTGAGCGTACCTCCGTCGAGCGGAATTTCTACTTCCTGGCCCAGGCTTAAGCTGTGGCTGCCACCGAAACGAACGGTGATACCGCCGGTAGCGTCCTGTATAATTACGTTCTGGCTAACCAGGTTGTTGGCCGTACGGTCGCTGATCACGGTACCTTTGATTTTTCTGCCGGCAGGCGCTGAGGTAGCCGAACCGGTATACATGGCGCGCAGGTCACGGATGGCGATCAGGGTACCCGGAGCACCGGAAGAACCGCAGCGCGGGCCGGTGAACTGTACATCGTTGGTGTTGCGGATCAGGAATTGCTTATCGGTACCGAATACGCTGTAAATAGCCGTAAGGGAACCACGCCCGTCGGGAACTTTATCGGCGGCAAAGTCGGCATAACCGCTGTTACGCAGGATCACGCTCTGTTGTGTACAGTTCTGTACCGTAAGGTTCACGGATTGCTGTGTTACGGCATTGGCATAGGTCTTATTGGTGTCGCCGGCGCTGAATTGCACAGAGTCCAGGCGGATGAGCATATTTTGCATACTGTTGTTCAGCTGACCGATGGTAACCACCTGCGGGGTGAGGGGGTTGTTAAGGCTGCCTTTGATGATGAAGTTATCGAGCAGCGGCTGCGGGATGGGCTCTACTTCGGTGGTAGAACCGGCCGTTCTGGCACCGCCCAGCTGGATAAGACCATTGTATTCACCCATTACCAGGCCCTGCAGCTTGATATAGATGCGGCGGCCTACCGGGTAGTTGTTGAACAGGCTGTTGCCGTCCACGCGGATGGCGATACCGGCAGTTGCGTCCTGCATGGTGATCACTTTGTAAAAGTTACCGGATTTGTCGTCGGCATTCACGATACCGGAAATGATCATTGAATCGGTGAACTCAACACTCGTTCCCGAATACATGGCTTTCAGCTCGGCAATGGTATGGGTAGGCGTAATGTTCGGATCGGAACCGTTAACCGGCGGCTGGTCGAACTTATCCTGGATACATCCCGTGCTGCCTAAGGTCACAACCAGCATCAGGAGAGCACTAATTTTACTTGCGATCGATTTCATATGTAAATATAAGCTTTTTATTCGTTTTATAAATAGGTGATTACATGCGGTAGGTTACGTTAATGAACGCATTGATACCGTAATTGTAGAAATATTTGTTAGCAAATTTGTTCGGGTTGCGGTCGGTAAAGTCAAAACGGAGCTGTTCGAAACCACTGGTGCGGAACTTCGTGTTGTTCAGCAGGTTATTGATGCTCAGCGTAAAGTTGATGTATTTGGAACCACCTTTCATTTTTTTGAAGGTATTGTTCAGTCTCCAGCTGTAACCGCCGAAGATGTCCATAATGAACTGGCCCGGCAGGCGTTCCTGGTTGATGATGGCATCGTACTGATCGCTGCCCTGCTCCAGGCCTTCAACGGCTGCAGTGGTGCGGCGGATCGGGTTGGCCTCTACATAGATCCAGTCGAACCAGCTGGCGTTCAGGCGAACGAACCAGAATTTGGGCGAGTTGTAGAAGATACCCACGGTATTGGCCCACTGCGGACCTGCGGCAGCATAGAAATTCTTGAAGTATACGGTCTCGTTGTCGAGCAGTATCTCGGCCGTGTTGTCGCTGGTCACGGTTACGTTCGGGCGGTCGATATAACGGCCTTTACCGATACCTACCACGGCGTTCATGCCGAATCCTTTGTAAATATTACCTTCCACACCGAACTCCCCGCCGAAGTATTCACGGTCGATATTGGTCATGGTCTGGTTTACGTTGGAGTTATACTGATCGTGCCAGTAGCGTTTGGTTTCGGTACCGTTCAGGAAGCGTGTCCAGTAACCGGTAGCTTTCAGTTTTACTTTCGGGGTATTCAGTACATAACCACCTTCTACGCCGCCGATCTGTTCGTTCACTACGTTGGCAGCCGTCTGGTTACGGGTATTGGGTGAAAGGAATACGTTAAAGATGTATGGGGCGCGTGTCAGGAAAGAACCGTTGGCGTAAATGTAGTTACGTCCGTTGATCTTGTAGGTAATGCCTCCTTTTACGGCCGGGTTCAGGAAGGTAAAGGTCTCCGATTTTCCTTTGGAATCGTTCGGGAACAGACCCGTTTGCCACATACCGGTGCGCCAGTAAGCGGTAAAGTTGAGGCCGGCCGATACAAAGAAGTCTACTTTCTTCAGGTTCACTTTGGCCTGGGCCCATGCACCGGCTTTGTGGTGTGTGTAGAAATAGTTATAACCGTACATATCGCCTTCTTTCAGGATGCGGTTAGGCGTAGCCAGGTTGTTCTGGTTGGTTACGCTGTCGCGGAAGGCCAGTTCGGCAAACTGGTTCAGGTCTACAAAGAAATCGCCGCCCAGCAGGTCGTTGATGCGTTTAAAGTTCTGCGCGCGGTTGAAACGGTAGTTGAGGCCGGCGGTGAACTCTACTTTCCTGGCAAATACTTTATTGTAGTATGTGTTGAAGGAGAATTCGTTGGAACGTACCACACGTTCTTCCACCACATAGCGTGATCTTTTACCGGTTACCGTGTTGCCGTCCACGCCGTTGGCATTGTATATGGTGTCCTGGCTGTTGTTGTTGATGGCATAGAAACCGGCCCAGTTCATCTGGCGGGCCGCTTCTGAAGAAGAGTACAGGTCATAGATCTGTGCGGCCAGTCCCGAATCTGCCTGGTTCGAAGGCAGGTTACGATAATAGTCGGGGTTCGGGTTCGGGGCATTGTACCAGTTGAGACCGCTGTTCGAGGTTTCGCCGAACTGGTAAGCCACGGCCGTATTTAAGGTAGAGGTCTTATCGATCTTGTATTCGTGCGAGAAGATGAACGTGGGCTGGTGGCTTTTGAAGACGCGGGAGTTGCGCACTTTGCCTTCCTGGTAGCCCCATACGGGGTTGTAGAAGTTGGTACCGGCAATGTCGTACATTTCCTGTACGGCCGGTGAGGATTTACCGCGGCGGGTGGGTACGCCAAAGGCGGTAAGACTTATAATGTGTTTATCGCCGATCTTTTTGGAAGCGCCCAGGAAATAGGCCCAGGAATCATAAAAGGTACCGGGAATGTACGAACGGTTAGCTCCGCGGTAAGAGGCAGAGGCCGAGAACGCCCAGCCTTTTTTCAGGATACCGCTGGAGTAGGTAGCCATTACACGGTGCTGGTACGAACGGTTCGAGAAGGCATAAGAAGCTCTGAACTGTTTGCGCTGGCGGATGGCCGTGGCGTCGGTATTGGAAGCGCCGCCGATCTCTCCGAAAGCGTAGTTGGCTGCCTCCAGGCCGTAAGTATTGTCGCGGAAACGGAACATGTCGTTCAGTCCGCCCCAGTTGCTCCAGTACACTTCGTTGTTGTCCAGCTCGTTCATCGGTATGCCGTTGATCATCACCACGTAGTTGTCGGCATCGTAGCCGCGGGTGCGGAAACGGGCCTGACCGAAGGTGAAGGAGGCTGTGTTCACATACACGTCGCGCGAGGCCGAAAGTACCCCGCTGATGTTGTTGTCCCCGCTGTTGTCCTGGCCGCTGCCTTCGTCGTCCGTCGTAATGGACGGCACCACGTCGTCGGCAATGGTGGCAATATCACCGGTGGACTGGGAAAGAGGAATGCTTCCCAGGGTGATGTCGGGGGAAGAAACCTGGATATTACGGGTAACGGTCACGAGACCTTCGCCGGAATACTGGATGTTGTATTTGCCGTACGGAACGTCTTTCAATGAAAACTCCCCGTTTTCATTCGAAATGGCTTCAATACCGGCAGGTAACAGCTGTACGCGGACATTGGCCACAGACTTGTTACTGAAAACGTCGACCACTTTTCCCGTAATCTGGGAAGTTTGTGTCTGGGCCATTGCTAAAAGAGAAATGAGCATAGCCCAGAAAGTGAGGAAAGATTTCTTCATCTAAAAAATTTTGCGGTGCAAAGTTAATTGCGTTTCTTTAAATTCTGACCTTTTGGGTAATAATAATATTAACTTAATAGACTATTCTTAAGCAAAATTGAAATAAGGAAGTATCTTTGCCCGGTGAATTTTATTTGCTTTGATGAAAAAAATTAAGTTTTGTTTTATCTCTTTAATCTTTGTTTTCGGATTAAAGAGCACTTCTGTCGCCCAAAACTCGTACCAGGTTGCCGCAGTTGCATTTTATAACCTTGAAAATCTTTTTGATACCATTAACGATCCCACCATCAATGATGAGGAATTCCTGCCGCAGGGTACCAAAAGATATACCGGTAAGATCTTCCGTGAAAAATTAGGTCAGCTCAGTTCCGTACTGGGGCAGCTGGGAACCGGCATGACGCCGGACGGTCCGGCCATTGTGGGTGTGGCCGAGGTGGAAAACCGCTATGTACTTGAAGAACTGGTGAAAGAAAAAGCCATTGCCGGCCGCCGTTACCAGATCGAACATTACGACTCGCCCGATGACCGCGGCGTGGACGTAGGCCTGCTTTATAATCCCAAGTATTTTACAGTTACCAATTCAGAACCACTTACCGTAACGCTTACCGACGATAAGGGAAAGCCTTTATATGATACGCGCGATGTATTGTACGTGAGCGGACTGCTCTGCGGGGAACGGACGCATGTTTTTGTGAACCACTGGCCTTCGCGCCGGGGCGGAGAGGAAGCTTCGGCACCGCGCCGCCAGCAGGCTGCCCGGGTATGCCGCAATATGATCGACAGTATACAGGCCGCCGATCCGGATGCCAAGATCATTGTAATGGGCGACCTGAACGACGACCCCACCAATGCCAGCGTGACCAAGGTGCTGCAGGCCCTGGGCAAACAGGACGCACTGCTGGAAGGACAACTTTTTAATCCCTTTTATTCTTTCTATAAAAAAGGCATCGGTTCCCTGGCCTGGAACGACAGCTGGAACCTTTTCGACCAGATCATTGTCTCACAGGGCTTCCTGAAACCGGAAACCGAAAAACAGTGGTTCTTTAAAAAGGCCGAAGTCTTTAACCAGATGTTCCTTACGCAGAAATCCGGCAACTTTAAGGGATATCCCTGGCGCACCTATGTGGGTGATGAATATGTAGGCGGTTACAGCGACCATTTCCCTACAATTATATACCTTTACAGACTTAAATAGATCGACCGGATGAAGACAACGTGGACTCTTTTAGTATGCCTCATCGGTTTAAGTGCTTTTGCACAGGAGCCGAATAACCAACCCACGAATCTGCAGTTCCAGAACGTAAAGGCCTATGTGTTCGACCTGTCCTTTTCACCCTCTGATGCCGAAAAGTACCTGGTGGTGCGTTCTACCAGTCCCCTGAGCTTTATCCCGCAGGACGGCCAGAGCTACCAGCTGGGGCAGGGGGTAGGCAACGGAAAGGTTTTTTCCGTAATGGCCAATACCTTTATGAGCATCCGCGAGGTGGTTGCCAATACCAAGTATTACTTTACCATTTTTGGCTATAACGGCACCGGTGCCAATATTGCCTATAAAAAGAACAACCCGCTTACGGGTTCGGTGACCAGTGCCGGCAAAGAGCCCGGCAGCTATTACAGCGGTCTTAACCTGGCGGCGCCTTCGTTCCTCGACGATCTGAAATTCCGCCTGAACAGCGGCCGCCAGTTCCAGTCCTATTCCGATTACGACGACCTGATCGTGCTTAACCTGCTGGAGCGGGATACCATCAACGGACAAAAAGTGGTGAACTGCCAGTATTCCGGCGAAACCAAAGTATACATGCCGCCGTTCTCCTTTGTACCACTTGATTATTCCCGCGAGCACGCGCTCTGCCGCAGCTGGATGCCAACGGGCGGCAGCACTTCCTCGCAGGAAGGTGCCGATTACCATAATCTTATTCTTACGCAGCAAAGCAAAGTGAACGCCAAACGTTCCAATAACCCCTACGGTATTGTGGCCAATGTAACGTACCAGTACCTACAGAGTAAACTGGGTACCGATGCGGGTGGCAATACGGTGTACGAACCCCGCGAAAGCATTAAGGGCGATGCCGCACGCAATATCTTTTACCAGATCATCTGTTACAACAACCTGGGCGGACAGAACTGGGGTTTTGATTATCTGCCCTCACAGGCGCAGGACCAGGACCTGAACGTACTGCTTACCTGGCATATCCAGGACCCGGTGAGTCCCGCAGAGATCGCTCATAACGAATACGTATACTCCCTTCAGAAGAACCGTAATCCCTTTATCGATTACCCGGACTGGGTAGACTGTATCGATTTTAACAACGTAACGATCAAAAGCGGTTGCCTGTTCACCTTCGGGAACGAAGAAAGCGCCGCCGGCACCTTTGCCGCTTCGGTGTACCCGAACCCGGCCGTGCGCGGAAGCGATATCCATATCCAAACGCCGCTAAGCGGCCCCATCAGCTGGGAACTGCTCAGCATGCAGGGCCAGACGGTGCAGCGCGGTAACGGTACGCTGATCCCGAATACCTCTGCATGGACACCTGGTTTCTACATACTTGTACTGCGCAACGGCGACAGTGTGCGTTACAACAAAATATCAATTGTCAATTAAAATAAGAAAATAAGATGAAAAAACAAGCTACTCTATTAGGCGCATTGCTGCTTACAGGTCTGGTAGCAAACGCCCAGGTGGCGCTTACGGGCGCAAATCCTACGTATACGCAGGATTTTAATACACTTACCACGGCTGGAACGACGACCGCCTTCAGTCTTACGAACTGGGCAATAGCCGAAACAGGAACCAATGCCAATACAGATTACAGAGGTGGCGATGGTTCTTCCAACACGGGAGATACTTATTCTTTCGGTACAGGAACCAATACAGACCGTGCCCTGGGCGGTGTAGCCTCCGGTTCGCTGCGTACGAGCTTCGGCGTGAGTTTTATTAACAATACAGGCCAGAACATTACATCGGTGAATGTAGCCTATGTACTGGAGCAGTGGCGTCGTGCCAATGCTACCGGCGGTGCCAAGGATACCCTGTATTTTTCCTATTCTACCGATGCAACCAGTTTAACTACCGGTACCTGGACCTCTGTAGCCAGCCTGCATGGAACTTCCATCAACAGCACCCCTGCAGGTACGGCCCTGGTGCTCGACGGTAACAATGCCAGCAACCGTGCTACCATCAGCGGAACCATTTCGGGTGTAACCATTACTCCCGGCAGTTCACTGTGGGTGAAATGGGCTGACCCGAACATCGTAGGTAACGACGATGGTCTGGGTATCGACGATGCCGTATTTAACTTTACAACCGGTGGCGGCGGTCCCATCGATACCTTTGCCCGTTTCCTGCCTACACTGGCCACCGTGGCCGAGAACTCCGGTTCTACCTCGCTGAGCGTGAATGTTTCACCGACCAATGCCAGCAGCAGTACATTTACGGCCAATGTAGTCCTGAAATCAGGTAACGCAGCCAACATCGGCAACTACACCACACAAACCGTAACTTTTGCCCCGGGCGTATCTACACAGACCGTGCCGGTTACCATTACCGACAACGGTGCCGTTGACGGAACCAAAACCTTCGTATTTGCCCTGCGTAACCCTTCGGCTCCGCTGATGCTGGCTACCGACAGCCTTTTTACACTGACCGTAACGGATGACGACGCTCCCGTTCCTACGATCCCGCTGTACCCGATCGCTACCGTACGCGGTGCCAACGGACAAGGCCAGCCCGACTCCCTGAACAAGATCGTACGTGTAGCCGGTACCGTTTACGGGGTTAACCTGCGCAGCAGCGGTATCCAGTTCTTCATCAACGATAAAACTGCCGGTATCGGCGTATTCAACCCGAGCGAAACTTTCGGCTACAGTGTACAGGAAGGTGACTCTATCGTAGTTACCGGTACCGTAAGCCAGTTCCGTGGTCTGGCCCAGATGTCCTTCCTGGATACCATCGTAAATGCCGGTACATCTTCTGTACCTGCCCCCACCATCGTTACAGGCGCCCTGGGCGAAGCTACCGAAGGTGAACTGATCCGCATCAACGGCGTAAACCTGGTAAATATCGGCGACTGGAACACCGGCGGCGGTGCCAGCTTTAACGCAGACGTACAGAACGGTAACGGTACTTACCAGGTACGTATCGAACTGAACACGACCGCCTTCAGCCTGGCTGCCCCGAACGTTACTTTCGACGTGATCGGTATCGGTAGCCAGTTCGCCACTACAACTACGCCTCCGTTCACTAACGGCTACCAGATCATCCCGCGTAAATCCGGCGATATCATCCTGTCGAACAGCAACGAGGAAGAAGCTAACAAAGAAGCCCTGCGTGTATTCCCGAACCCGACCACCGGCAACTTCAATATGCTGGTATACGTTCAGAATGCAGGTGAATACACCATGAACATCGTAGATATGGCCGGTAAGACCATCCGCAGCAAAAACGTGAACCTGACCGCCGGTAACAACATGGTTGCCGAAGATATGTCAGGCGTTGCCGCCGGTGTTTACCATATCCGTGTATCCGGTGCCAGCTCGGCATTTACAACCCCGGTTGTGATCAAATAAAAAATACCGGAATTCTTTTCGGGAAAAGGCAGCTGTTACGGCTGCCTTTTTTATTTTTAGCCCCATGCAAAAGATCGTGGCAGAGTATATACGGCCCCTGTTCGCTTACCGCAGGCATCCGCTTTTCGGGGTGGCTTTTACAGGTTCGCTGGCCCTGGTGTTCATTCATTTTTACCAGCAGCTGTTTCCCGTGGCAAAAACGGCTATCTGGCTCTACGGGAGCGGTTTCCCGGCCCTGGCTACCCAGATGGCCTCCGAACTGGGCGGGCTCATTATCTGGGCCCTCGTAAGCATTACGGGCTATATCCTGTTCCCGGCCCTATACCTGAAACTGAGCAAAAGTGCCCGTGTACGCGATATGGGCCTGGGACCGGTATCGAAAGACAGTCTGCCGCTTTACGGCCTGTTCCTGGCCGGTATTTTGGTGCCGGTGTTCTTTATATCCTACTCGCCCGAATTTCAGCAGAACTATCCTTTTTACCGTTTCGAAGATGGCGGCAGCGTATGGCCGCACTGGTTCATCTGGGAGCTTTTTTACCTGCTGCAGTTCGTGGGCGTGGAGTTCTTTTTCCGGGGCTTCCTCATTCATTCCACCAAACGCGAGATCGGCATCAATGCCGTATATTTTGCCATGATCCCCTATTGCATGATCCATTTTTCGAAACCCCTGCCCGAATGCATCGGCTCCATTTTTGCCGGCTATATCCTGGGGCACCTCAGCTATAAGACCAACAGTATATGGGGCGGTGCCTTTCTGCATATATGCGTGGCGCTGAGCATGGACCTGCTGTCGATGTGGCACCGCGGACTTATTTAAACAAAAAACTCATTCCGTTTTGAACGTTTCGGAAACATACGTGTACAACAGGGTATGCAGAAATGTAATTCTGCTTTTGCTTTGCTGTAATGAAAAAGAAAAGCCCTTCCGGTTTCTGAGCGGAAGGGCTTTTTGTATTGTAAAGCGTAACACTTAACTGTTCATGATCGTTTCGATCTCTTCGGCCTCCAGCGGAATGTGCTCCATGAGGTCGATATTGCCGTTGCGGGTAAGCAGGATATCGTTCTCGAGACGGATACCCAGGTTCTCTTCACGGATATAGATGCCGGGTTCGCAAGAGAATACCTGTCCGGCCTGCATGGCGTTATCGCGGTTGCCCACATCGTGCACGTCGAGGCCCAGGAAATGGGAGGTGCCGTGCATAAAATAGCGTTTATAGGCGGGCCATTTCGGGTCCTGTTTATCGATATCGTGCTGCGTAAGCAGGTTCAGGTCTACCAGTTTACCCTGCATGTAGCGGCCGATCTCTTTTTCATACTCCGCATATACAGTACCGGGTTTCAGCATGCTTTGTGCAAATTTCATTACATCGAGCACGGCATCGTATACGGCACGCTGGCGGGGGGTAAATTTACCGTTCACCGGCACGCAGCGGCTCATATCGCTCACATAGTGCGCATATTCGGCACCAAAGTCGAACAGGATAATGTCGCCGTCCTTACACTGCTGGTTATTGGCATTGTAGTGCAGTACACAGGAATTGGCGCCCGAAGCAATGATCGGGTTATAGGCATGGCCGGCAGAGCGGCTGCGGATAAATTCATGTATGATCTCGGCCTCGATCTCGTGTTCCCACACGCCGGGCTTCACAAACTTGAGTACGCGGCGGAAAGCGGCATCGGTAATATTACAGGCCTGCTGCATCAGCTCGATCTCCACGCTGTGTTTTACGGAACGCAGATCGTCGAAGATGGGCCCCAGGCGATGGTAGTTGTGCAGGGGATAACGCAGCTGCAGCTTGCGCAGTTCGCGCAGGTCACGGTATTCCGTTTCCACGTCGGCACGGATGTTTTCGTTAAGCGACAGGCAGATATGCTCGCTGCGCAGGATCAGTTCGTGCATCACGCGCTCAAACTCATGCGTCCAGTAAACGGTTTCAATGCCGCTGGTGGCGCGGGCCTCGTCTTTCGTATATTTATGCCCTTCCCATATCGCGATCTCTTCATTGGTCTCACGTACGAACAGGATCTCGCGGTGCGCTTCACGGGTGGCGTCCGGGGCGATGACCACAATGCTTTTTTCCTGGTCTATGCCCGAGAGCCAGAACAGGTCCGAACTCTGGTAAAACGTATGGTTACCATCGCCGTTCTTCGGGAATTCATCGGCGGAGTGCACAATAGCTACGGCATTTTTGGGAAGCCTTGCGGCCAGCCGTTTACGGTTATCGATAAAAAGACTGCGATCGATCTTACTGTAACGAACATTCATAATCCGGAAATTTAGCCCGCAAGATAACGAGTTAAACCCAATTTAAGAACCCACAGCCCTTAATTATAGACGTAGTACGTTTTGTTAAGGAAAAGCAAATTCCACAGGCATATCACAGATATCCGTAACTTTATTGAAACCTTTGCCCATGAAAAGCTTCCTGATGCTGGTCCTGTTCCTGAGCGTTTCGGCCGTTTCGGCCCAGGTGTCCCATTCCGAAACGCGGGCACTCTTCTACAGGAGCACATCCTATCCTGCGCTGAAAAAGGAGTTTGCCGCACTGGACAAAAAAGGCCGTGTGCCCGTACATTATAAGGAAGTAATGTTGCAGACCGCGTTTGAACAGGGCGATACCCTGTATTTTAAAGAGCTGCTGTCGGAGCTGGTGGCGAAGCACCATTTTGTACTTTTTCCCGATTACATTCACGAGCCCTATTTTTCACTGGTGTTCAAGGGCCGTCTGCGCGACTGGTACCGCGGCATGTGGAAGAAAGAGATCGTAAAATGGTATACCCACAACGGCGATATCCTGGAATGGCGCATGCTGATACTCGGCTACCACGAACGTTACAATATGGTACAGCGTATGCCCGGCCGCGATGTGTCGGCAGGTGATTCCAGCATAAAATACCTGTCGGAACGCCGCGATGACCTGCTGCGCGAAGCCGCCTTCCGTATACTGTCCATCGCCGCCGCCAACGATTCCATTCTGCCTTCTGACGATAATATGGGGCTGGGTGTTTCCGACGCCGTGGACGATATTCTCTTCGATTTTATCCTGGCCGATACGGCCGGTGTGTATTTTGATATGGTAGAAAACCTGTACTGGCGGGCTTTTGAAAAGGACCTGGCCGGCGACGGCTTTCCGCGTATGTACGATTTCTGGCTCAACCGCCGTAAAGGCCTTCAGTATTACGGTACCATCGAGAAATTTATTCCGCTTAAAAATGCCGAGGGACTCATGGACCGCAGAAAACGCTGGAAACTGGACTGAAGGCGGCGGAATTATTCGTAACTTTGAGTGTAATGAAAAACGCAACACCTGCATTCCTGTTTTTCGCGCTTCTGTTTTCCCTGGCTCCGCTGCATGCCCAGTTGCGCCGCTCCGAACTCTGGAAGAACACCTACTCGCGGCAGGAGACTTATATCCCTGATGAACGCAGCCCGGTATGCACCCTGCACATCAATCTTAATTTCTGGCAGAAGGACGACGGTTCCGAAAACTGGCAGAATACGCCCGAACACATCGCCCGCCTCGAACGCATCGCCCTCTGGCTCGATAATATCTTTAAGCATATCTGTGTGCCCAGCGATTCGCTGCCGGGTGTGCCCTGGATCCGCGACAGCCGCGTGCGGGTGGTGGTAGACGGCATGTACTTTTACCAGAATACCGAAATGTGGGGCAAATACACCCACGAAGGTGATGCCCTGAACGAATACCTGCGGCAGCACCATCCCGAGCGCCTGCAGGCCTTTAATATTCATGTTACCGGCGGCAGCTCCATCAATGGCAAGGCATACGGACAGGCCAGCGGCACCAGCTACCAGCTGTTCGACCACTGGATCGTGACCCTGAACAACGAGGCCGACGAAGTGGGCGATTATGCCTGGGCACAGCACCTGGGGCATGAGATCGGACATAATTTCGACCTGCAGCACCCGTATAACAGCGAGTACCTGAAAGCGTCGCACCCCGATTTCCTCGACGATGTATTTGTGCCCTCGACGCAGATGGACTGTAAACCCACGGGCGGCAACGATTACTGTTATCACTATACGAATTTTAGCTGCGATATATTCGCCCCCGACAATACCTGCACCAATAACCTGATGGGCGGCACGCGCGAGGCCTGTTACCTTTCGCCCAAGCAGATGGGCCGTATACACCGCAGTATTTGTACCAAGACCTTCGGGCGTTATTTTACGGGCTACAGTCCCTACCGCCTGGTGCTGAAACAGAGTGAGACCTGGGATTTTGATTACCGTTCGTTCCGCGATATAGAAGTGCGACCCGGTGTAACGTTTATCGTAAAGGGAAAACTGAGCATGCAGGAAGGCACGGCCATCATCCTGCATAAGGGCGCTGTATTACAGGTAGACGGCGGCAGTATCACCGGCAGCGGACAGCAGTTCAGCGGCTCCACAGGACGCTGGAAAGGCGTAGTGATGAAGAAGAAAAAAGCTGCGGGAACCCTGCTCCAGACCAATGGCGGGTTTATCCGGGATACCGGGGGCTGAGAAGGCCGGCCGGCTCTCAAAATATAGCTGCGTAGCAAATATCAGGGCAAAAATTCCACAAAATCACTTTTAATTGAACTGAAGATGAATGCATTTGTTGTATTGTGTAGATTGTTTCTAAATAAGGATGATGGGGCAAACGGGTTTGTAATTGACTTCATTATATATACTTTTGCAGGACTATTATCTTAGGTTTCTCGAAAAATTCAGATAGTTATGGCGAAGTTTTCTGCTTTTTTTAGTTCAAGTATCGGTAAAAAGCTCCTTATGGCGCTTACCGGCTTGTTTTTGTGTTCGTTCCTGTTGATACACCTTACCGGGAACCTGCAGCTTTTAAAACACGACGGCGGACTGGCATTTAATACCTATGCGGTGTTTATGACCACCAATCCGCTGATCAAGACCATTTCCTGGGGGCTGTATCTTTCAATCCTGTTCCACGCTTTCCTGGGTCTCTGGCTGGCTTACCAGAACAAGATGGCCCGCCCGGTGGGATATGCCAAACACGGCGGAAACGCTCCCTGGTACAGCCGCAGCATGGCCATCCTGGGTACCCTGCTGCTCCTGTTCATTGTAGGGCACATGGCCGATTTCTGGTTCGAATACAAATTCGGTAAAGTACCCTATACCGAGTACCATATACCGGTAACGAACCCGGATGCGGTCAGCAGCAAGCCTTATACCGGTCATATCGAAGGTAAGATGGCCGAATATACCACGGCCGATAACCAGACCCGCGTAGTGGTGGTAAAAGACCTGTACGTGGAAGTGGCCGAATCGTTCCGCGAATGGTGGCTGGTGGCCTTGTATGTGCTGGCCATGGGCGTGCTGGCCTTTCACCTGATCCACGGCTTCAAGAGTGCTTTCCAGTCCATGGGTCTCAATCACCCCAAATACAACGGAATTATCCGCTTTATCGGTATCGGCGTTTTCGGGATCGCGGTCCCCATCGCTTTTGCCGTAATGCCATTATACTTTTTCTTTTTTCACAACTAAACGGAAGAGGATATGAACTTTCAATCGAAAATACCTGATGGCCCGCTGGCCGAAAAATGGTCTAAATACCGCAGTACGGTTCCGCTGGTAAACCCGGCGAACAAACGTAACCTGGAGATTATCATCGTTGGTTCGGGCCTGGCCGGCGCTTCGGCTGCCGCATCCCTGGCCGAACTCGGATACAAGGTTAAAGTATTCTGCTTCCAGGATTCACCCCGCCGCGCGCACTCCATTGCCGCCCAGGGAGGGATCAATGCCGCCAAGAACTACCAGAACGACGGAGACAGCGTATACCGTCTGTTTTACGATACCATTAAAGGGGGCGACTACCGTGCCCGCGAAGGTAATGTGCACCGCCTGGCCGAAGTGTCGGGTAATATCATTGACCAGTGCGTGGCCCAGGGTGTGCCTTTTGCCCGCGAATACGGCGGACTGCTCAGTAACCGCTCTTTCGGCGGTACACAGGTGCAGCGTACTTTCTACGCCGCCGGCCAGACCGGTCAGCAGCTGCTGCTCGGGGCCTACAGCGCCCTGCAGCGCCAGGTAGGTGCGGGAAGCGTTAAAATGTACAGCCGCCACGAAATGATGGACGTAGTGGTGATCGACGGCCAGGCCCGCGGTATCATTGCCCGTGACCTGGTAAGCGGTAAGCTGGAACGCCACTTCGGGCATGCCGTACTGCTGGCTTCGGGAGGGTACGGAAACGTGTTCTTCCTCTCTACCAATGCCATGGGCTCTAATGTATCGGCTGCCTGGAAAGCCCACAAGAAAGGCGCTTACTTTGGTAACCCCTGCTTTACACAGATCCACCCCACCTGTATCCCGGTTTCCGGCGAACACCAGTCGAAACTGACCCTGATGTCGGAATCGCTGCGTAACGACGGACGTATATGGGTGCCCAAAAAGAAAGAAGACGCCGAAGCGATCCGTAAAGGACAGAAAAAGGCCTCCGATATTGCCGAAGACGACCGCGACTATTACCTGGAGCGCCGTTACCCGGCCTTTGGTAACCTGGTGCCGCGCGACGTAGCTTCGCGTGCCGCCAAAGAACGCTGCGATGCCGGTTATGGCGTAAATGCCACCGGAGAAGCGGTATTCCTCGACTTTGCCTACAATATGAAGGAAAAATACGGACGTACCGAAGCCATGAAGCACGGTATCGACAATCCTTCGCAGGAAAAACTGAAAGAACTCGGCAAAGAAGTAGTGAAGGAAAAATACGGTAACCTGTTCGATATGTACAAACAGATCACCGGTGTGGACCCTTACGAAGAGCCGATGCAGATCTATCCTGCCGTACACTATACCATGGGCGGCCTTTGGGTAGATTACGAACTGATGACCACCGTACCGGGACTGTATGCCCTGGGTGAGGCAAACTTCAGCGATCACGGCGCCAACCGCCTGGGAGCTTCGGCACTGATGCAGGGCCTGGCCGACGGATACTTTGTAATTCCGTATACCATTGGCTCTTACCTGAGCAAGGAGATCCGTACCAAGGCCATCGATACGGCCACACACCCGGCTTTCGAAGAGGCCGAAGCCCGTGTAAAAGCCACCATCGACCGTTTCTTTGCCATCCGCGGAAGTAAATCGGTGGACCATTTTCATAAGAAGCTCGGTAAGATCATGTGGGAAAAATGCGGTATGGCCCGCAATGCCCAGGGTCTGAAAGAGGCCATCCAGGAAATTAAACAGCTGCGCGAAGAGTTCTGGCAGGACGTTCGTGTGCCGGGTACGGCCAATGAGTTCAACCCCGAACTGGACAAGGCCGGCCGTGTTGCCGACTTCCTGGAACTGGGCGAACTGATGTGCCTGGACGCCCTTACCCGCGAGGAATCCTGCGGCGGTCACTTCCGCGAGGAATACCAGACCGAAGAAGGAGAAGCCCTGCGCGACGATGAGAATTTCGCCTTCGTTTCCTGCTGGGAAATGAAGAACGTGGGCGAGTGGACCCTGAACAAGGAAGAGCTGATCTACGAAAACATCAAGATCGCACAGCGTTCTTATAAATAACCGGATTGTAAAACACTAAATATTGTTTTGATCATGAACCTTACATTAAAGGTTTGGCGTCAGAAAAACGCTAATGATAAAGGGAAATTCGTCAACTACAACGTGAAAGATGTTTCAGAAGACATGTCTTTCCTCGAAATGTTCGACGTATTAAATGAAGAGCTGATCTCCAAAGGCGAGGAGCCGATCGCATTTGACCACGACTGCCGCGAGGGTATCTGCGGTATGTGCAGCATGTACATAAACGGACACCCGCACGGGCCCCTGCAGGCGGTTACTACCTGCCAGCTGCACATGCGTTCGTTCAAAGACGGCGATACCATTACCGTGGAACCCTGGAGAGCCAAAGCTTTCCCGGTGATCAAAGACCTTACGGTAGACCGTACGGCCTTCGATAAGATCATTGCCGCCGGTGGTTACATTTCGGTAAATACAGGTAATGCCCAGGATGCCAACTCACTGCCGGTGTCTAAGGAAGATGCCGACGCTGCCTTTGCCGCCGCTGCCTGTATCGGCTGTGGTGCCTGTGTGGCCGCCTGCGTAAACTCCTCGGCTATGCTGTTCGTATCGGCCAAGGTTTCCCAGCTGGCTTTACTGCCGCAGGGACAGCCCGAGCGCGAAGAGCGTGTGCAGAACATGGTACACACCATGGACGAAGCCGGTTTCGGTAACTGTACCAATACGGGCGCCTGCTCCTTTGAATGCCCCAAAAGCATTTCGCTGGAAAACATTGCTATGATGAACCGCGAATACCTGAAAGCCGGACTGGCCGGTAAAAAATAAAAAATTTTCACATTTTTTAATAAACCTCGCAGAATGCTGCGGGGTTTTCTTATTTTTGGGTAACACATAAACACAAATTCAGTATGAAGAAACTCTACGTATTAGCATCTTCAGTACTTATTCTCTCTGCAGTAATGATCTTTGCACCCGATGCAAAGTCGAACCAGAGCGGGGCAGTAAGTAACTATTCGGGCGTTAACTCGAGCCTGGGCACATGCGCCAAATCGGGTTGCCACAGTGGCGGAGCCAACACGGGTCCGGGTAGTATATCCATTACCGGCAATATACCGGTGGCGGGTTATACAGGTGGGCAGGTTTACCAGCTTACCGTTACGGTAAATTCGGGCGGAACAAACGGCGGCGTATTCGGTTTTGCGGTTTCGGGAGCTAAAACGGGCACCAATACCATTGCGGGTACCTTTGCCAATACCGATAACAATGCACAGATCCGCTCTTCGGGTCAGTATGTAACGCATACGCTGGCCGGTATCAACAACGGCGGCAACACGGCTTCCAAATCATTCGTGGTAAACTGGACGGCCCCTGCGGCCGGTACCGGTGCGGTACGTCTTTTTGCTGCCGGCAACAGCGGTAATAACAACGGCGCCAGCACCGGAGATAATATCTATACCACCACACTCGATGTTCCGGAAGAAGAAACACAGGTTTCCCTGGACGAAGTGGCCCTGCAATCCATTCACGTTTTCCCGAACCCGGCTTCGGACCTGGTTACCGTTGAAAATTTCATTTCTTCGGACTGGAACCTGAACGTACTGGACCTGACCGGTAAAAC
This sequence comes from Flavobacteriales bacterium, assembly GCA_052437175.1. GTDB lineage: Bacteria > Bacteroidota > Bacteroidia > CAIKAF01 > CAIKAF01 > JACVCJ01. The sequence continues at coordinate 248,908 of JBQVOK010000002.1, read as the reverse complement.
CCTGATGAGCCACAATGTGACCACAGAGAAATTTACCCTGGACGTTTCGGAACTGCCCGCAGGTATGTACCTGGTGGAGATCGGAACGAACGGAAAATCTGTGATCAAAAAGATCATCGTGCAGTAAGCTGTACAGAAATAAATATTCAGAGATGATTCCGTTCCGCCTCGCTTGCAGCGAGGCGGTTTTTTTATGCAGCCCCCGGACCTTTTTTCTGCTGGTCCCGGCCTTCTTCCCAGGTTTTAATGTAATTGGGCGTGAACAGGGCCAGGTCGGAAAACTGCTTCAATGTCCATTTTTCGTAGGTAAAGGGGATCATCAGGGAGGCCGTAAGCTTGTGGCTGTGTACAGGCAGGCTGAGCATATCCAGCAGGTATTCGATCTTGGGGACTGCATTCCCGCAGAACACAATACCCGGGTAGGCATCGGCCCATTGCCGCACCTGTTCTTCATTCAGTTCGCAGGCCTTTTCCAGGATCAGGCCCCCGGCGGCGGCGTAAATACCGGTATAGGCTTCCATGCGGCGGGCATCGATGAGTGCACAGGCATAGGGCGCACCGGTGTGCAGCAAAGCCATACGTGCCTGTATCTCCAGCGTGGAAATAGAAATCAGGGGTATCTCCAGCGCATAACACAGCCCTTTGGCGGTACTGCTGCCGATACGCAGCCCGGTGTAGCTGCCCGGCCCCGCGCTGAGGCAAACGGCATTCAGCTGCGACAGGGTATGGCCGCATTCCTGCATCAGCTCGTCGATAAGTACGGTAAGCTGTGAGGCATGGGCATTGCTGTCTTCTGCATTGCGCTCCGCCAGCGGGCGCAGGTCTTCACTGAGCGCCACGGAACACAGTGAAGAAGACGTTTCGATATGTAGTAATAAGGCCATTGATTACAAAAATGCAATATTTAATGCATCCTGCCGCGGCAGGAAAACAGAAATGTAAAAAAATCCCTGCCCGGGAGGGACAGGGACCGTATAGCAATGCGGTACCGTTTATTTACCGGTGAATAGCTTTTCTTTAGGGGTTACCCGGATGCGGGAGCCGTTCTTCAGGGTCTTGCTCACCGCTTCGTAGGGCGATTCTACAATGGTTTCCCCTTCCTTCAGTCCGGAGGTCACCAGTATGTACTTGTTGTCCTGTATCGAGGTCTCTACCTGGCGCATACTTACCGTGTCGCCGGAAACCACGAATACGAATTCGTTGTATTTTTCCACGCCGGTCTTCTCTTTCTCTACGGAGTCGAGACGCGCCGTAACGGCCTGTATGGGGGCCGTGAGGCCTTTTTTGCTTTCCGTCTGTATATCAACCGTGGCGCTCATACCCGGGCGGAAAGGTGAACGTCCGGCAGACATACGGGCCGAAAGATCGGTATAGCTTTCCGGCAGGATCTTCACTTTTACCTCGAAGTTGGTTACCTCGTCGGTGCTCAGCGCGCTGGCGCCGGTGGCCAGTTTCGGCGAGTTTGCGATCTCGGTAACCCGGCCTTTGAATACCCGGTTGGGATAGGCGTCTACATTAATGAGGGCGGTATCGCCCATGGCCAGGCGTACGATGTCGTTCTCGTTCACGTCCACGATCACCTGCATAATAGACAGGTCGGCAATACGCAGCAGTTCCGTACCGCTCATGGTGGCAGTACCCACCACACGTTCGCCTTTTTCTACCGAGAGTTTACTTACGATACCGCTCATAGGCGAGTACAGGCGGGTACGCGAAAGGTTGCTGCCGGCCAGTTTACTGTTCGACTGGGCGTTCTGGGCACTGAACTCGGCGGCGCGTACGTTCTGTTTGGCTGCACTTAGTTCGGCCTTTGCACTTTCGAAGCTGGCTTTGGCGGCATCGTAATCGGCCTGGGATATCACTTTTTTATTGAACAGGGTCTCCTGGCGGTTAAAATCGGCCTGGGCCCGTATGTATGCGGCATTGGCCTGCTCTTCGCGGGCTTTGGCAGAAGCCAGCCCGGCCACGGCATTGTTGTACATGGCCTGCGAACCTTCGTACTGGCTCTGCAGCAGGTCGGGGTTGATCTCGATCAGCAGCTGTCCCTTGGTTACGCTGTCTCCTTCCTTTACATACAGGGCAATGATCTCACCCGAGACTTCGGAACTGATCTTTACTTCGGTCTCCGGTTGTATCTTACCGCTGGCAGATACCGACTCGATCACCATCCGCGAAGCTGCATTTTCAACACTTACCTTTGTTCCTTTATCGCCTCCGCAGCTGGTTGCAGATATTCCCGTTGCGGCAAGCAGTACATATAAACAGACTTTTCTCATGATCAATTAAAGTTTCATAGGTTTACCCAGATAGTATTCCAGGATTTTAATCCGGTACAAATATTCATATTTTGAAATTACGGTCTGTAATTCCGCGTTGTTCAGGTTGTTTTTGGCCAGGTTGTAGTCGTAGGCGTTCATCTGTCCGGCATTGAAGCGCTCTTCGGCATACACAAAGGCCTCGCGCAGGGCTTCGGCATTTTTCTGGTTGGCCTTGTAGGTAGAGTAGCCGGCCATAGCGTCGTTATAGGCTCCCTGTACCGTATTGCGCAGGTTCTGCTTACGCGATTCCAACTCCAGGCGGGCGCTGGTAAGGTTAATGCGTGCGCGCGACAGGTTGGTGTAATTGCTGAGCCCGTTCAGGATGGGAATATTGATGCTGATACCGATCTGTGTATTCTGGTTGCGTGGCAGCTGCCGGAAGAACGGAATGGTCTGCCGTGTAAAACTGGGTGTAACCGTAGGCGGCGTGGTAATGGCAACGGTATCGCCGCCATAGGTAGGGTACACAAAGGTCTGCCCGGGCGTAATGGTGATACTGGTATCGGTAATCTCCTGTGAGAGGGACGAATAACCCGAACCGATGCTACCGGCCAGCGAAATACTGGGCGACCAGGCTCCCTTGGCTACGTTCACGGCGCTCTGCCGGCTGCGTACGGTCCAGTCCTGCGACTGTATGCCGGGGTTTATGCCCAGGGCCTTATCGTAAATGCTGTATACGGGTTGTGCCAGCACGGGATCGGGGCCCCCGTCGATATCGATATCGCGGGATTGTATGTCGATGCCCGTAGTGTCCAGGTTCAGCAGCTGGGCCAGGGCCAGGCTGGAGGCGGCCAGTTCGTTGCGGGCCGTAACCACGTTGATCTCTTCCTGGGTATACTGGCTTTCTACGTTCAGCAGTTCGCCCTTATTGGTGGCGCCGGCTTCGTAAATATCGCGGGTGCGGGCCACCTGCAGTTCGGTGGTGCGTATCTGTGTTTCGGCAATGGTAAGGCGTTCTTTGGCCAGGGTAAGGCGCAGGAAAGCGTTGGCCACGTTCAGCGAAAGGTCCAGGTAAGCCTGTTCCAGTGCGAATTTGCTGCTCTCGTAGGCATATTTGTTCTGCTTGATGCGGTTGATGTTCTGCAGACCGCCGAACAGCAGCAGGCTTCCCGAAAGGTTTACGTTGGCACTGGTGGTACGCTGGTTCACGAAGGTAAGGTTATACTGGTCGAGACGCTGACCAAAGCTGTAACCGCCGAAAGCACTACCCGAAATATTGGGCAGCAGGGCATAGTAGGATGTGTTCTTATCGATAGAGGCCCCGTCTACATTCAGTTGCGACTGCTGTATCTGGATATTGTTCGTCCGGGCATACTCGATGCACTCTTCCAGGGTCCAGAGCTTGGTCTGTGCCTGGGTGGCCAGGGTGATGCCGAGAAAGGAAAGGACAACTATTACTTTTTTCACCAGCTTAAATTTTAATCAAATGTAAACCGGAATACCTATTATATGAGGATCTTTTTAGACAATTCTCTAAATATGGCAGATGAATGGGGCGGTTTTGTTCAAAGGAACGCTCAACCGGATGAAGTATGTATATTTGTAGCCGTATCTAAAAAAATGAGAAGAATGATTCAAACCTACCTCAGGAAATGTATACTGCCGGTAGCGGCCTTTCTGGTGTCGCTGCATGCATCGGCAGTAGAAGGCATGTGGCTGCCGTACATGCTTAATATCGACGATATGCGGGCCCGCGGCTTACAACTTACGGCCGAGGACATTTATGCCGTGAACCAGGCCAGCCTGAAAGACGCCATCTTTATTTTCGGCGGGGGCTGCACCAGCGAAATGGTAAGCTCCAAAGGACTGCTGTTCACCAACCACCACTGCGGTTTTGGTGCCATACAGGCCTTGTCCAGCGTAAAGAACGATTACCTGAAGAACGGTTTCGTAGCGGCCAATATAAATGAAGAACTTCCTGCGCCGGGGGTTACCGCTACGCGCATCGTTTATATGAAAGACGTTACGGCCGAAGTACTGGCCGGGGTAAGCGGTACCGGTGCCGACAGAGCTGCGCGCATCGAGGCCAATATCCGTCTCATTGAAGAGAGTGCCGTGGCCGGAACGCATTACGAAGCCGAAGTAACGCCTATTTATTACGGCAATGAGTTCGTATTGGTGGTAAGCGAAGTATTTAAAGACGTGCGCCTGGTATTTGCTCCTCCGGGTTCGGTGGGTAAATTCGGCGGCGATACCGATAACTGGATGTGGCCGCGCCACACGGGCGATTTTTCTGTGTTCCGTGTATATGCCGGCCGCGACAACAAACCGGCTGAGTACAGCAAATCCAACGAGCCCTACAAACCCCTGAAACACCTCAGTATTTCCCTGCAGGGTGTAAAAACAGGCGATTTTACCATGGTATACGGCTTCCCGGGCAGTACCCGCCAGTACCTGTCTTCGTATGCCGTACGTTACATCCTCGAGAACCAGAACCCGCTGCGTATAGCCATGCGGGAGGCCGCCCTGGGCATTATAGACCTGCGTATGCGCGTGAGCGATGAGCTGCGCATTAAATATGCCGCCAAACAGGCCCGCATCAGCAATGCCTATAAAAAATGGATCGGGGAAAGCAAAGGTCTGGCCCGCCTGCAGGCCATCGCCAAAAAGGAAAAATGGGAAGAAAGCTATAGGGCTGCCGTGCCTGTGGGCTCGGAATACAGCGAGGTGCTCGGCAAGCTCAAGGCCCTCAATACCGACTATAAAGATGCCAATATCGCGTTTGACCTTTACGGCGAACTCATCTTTACCGGCCCGGAAATGATCCGTTTTGTACGTGCTTTTGAAGTACTGATCAACGATTACGATAAACTGAAGGCCGAAGGCAGGCTCAGTTCCGAGATCGAACGCCTGAAAAGAACTTCTTTCTTTAAGAATTTTGACCTGGAAACGGATAAAATGCTGTTTGCCGCCGTGGTTCCCGTGTTTATGAAGAACATTGGCAGTGCTGCCCCGCAAACCCTGCTGAAACTGCAGGCGAAGTACAAAGGCGACTGGACCCGCTGTGCCGAAGAACTGTACGCCAAAAGTACCTTTACTTCCCAGGACAAACTGAATACCTTCTTCAACGGCTTCAGCGATAAAACGGCCAAAAGCTTCCTGAGCGATCCGCTGATGCAGCTGGTGGCCGATATCTATAAGGAGTACGGCAGCCGGGTCCGTCCCGCCGTGACCCCCTACTATACACAGAACGAAGACCTGATGCGCGTTTTCGTGGACGGACTGCGCAAATACCTGCCCAATGCCCGCAAGTACTGGCCCGATGCCAATTTTACCCTGCGCGTTACCTATGGTAAGGTCGAAGGTTTTGAACCGGCCGACGGCATTATTTACGAAGCTTTCACCACGCAGAAAGGCATACTGGAAAAATACAAGCCGGCCGACGAAGAGTTCGACCTGCTGCCCGGCCTGCTGGAACTGTATAAGAAAGGCGATTTTGGCCGTTACGCTACTGCCACAGGTCAGCTGCCGGTGGCCTTTACCGCCAGCAACCATACTACGGGAGGTAATTCAGGCAGCCCGGTGCTCAATGCCCGCGGCGAGCTGATCGGTATCAATTTCGACCGGGCCTGGGAAAGCACCATGAGCGATGTAATGTTCGATCCGGAGCGCTGCCGCAACATCGTGGTGGATTCCCGCTACGTACTGTGGTGCATCGATAAGTGGGGCGGCGCAGGCTGGCTTACGGAAGAAATGACGCTGGTAAACTGAAAATGAAGCGTAAAAAACAGGTTTTCAGAAAAAGAAATTACAAAACGGATTAACATTTCTGTGTTAAAAGTTTTGCAGATAATAAATTTTCTTATCTTTGCAGCCCCTTATTGGGGAGTTAGCAATTAATAAAAAACAGTATTTTGTCGTGAATACACTGAGTTATAAGACAATTTCAGCTACCAAGGAGTCCGTTACAAAAGATTGGATCCTGATTGATGCAGAGAATCAAGTGGTAGGTCGCCTGGCATCGCACGTGGCTAAAATTCTTCGTGGAAAACATAAGCCTACATTTACCCCTCATGCCGATACCGGTGATAAGGTGATCATCATCAACGCTGAAAAAGTTCGTTTTACCGGAAACAAAATGGAGGAAAAACAATATGTACGTCACACGGGTTACCCGGGTGGTCAGCGTTTTGCCTCTCCGGCTCAGTTAATGGTACGCAAGCCGGAAGCGATCCTCGAGAGCGCCATCCGCGGTATGCTTCCCAAGAACCGTATCGGTGATGCCATTTATTCAAACAACCTGTTCATTTATAAAGGAGCTGCTCATCCTCACGAGGCTCAGCAACCCAAACAAATTAACTTAAAAGACATTAAGTAATATTCATGGAAAGATATTCTCAATCCGGAAGAAGAAAGACGTCTGTAGCCCGTGTATATGTTTCAAAAGGCTCAGGCAAGGTGCTGGTGAACGGCCGTGATTATGCGACCTATTTCCCGACACATATCCTTCAGTACAAAATCGACCAGCCTTTTACGGTTACCGGTGAAGACCGCAACCAGTACGACATCAAAGTGAACGTATTCGGCGGTGGTATCAACGGTCAGGCTGAAGCTACACGTCTGGCTATTTCCAAAATTCTCGTAGAACTGAATGCAGAGTACAAACCGTCTCTTCGTCAGAACGGACTGGTAACACGTGACCCCCGCATGGTGGAACGTAAGAAATTCGGTCGCAAGAAAGCGAGAAGAAGATTCCAATTCAGCAAACGTTAATCTTTTTATACGATTTACAATATTATGGCAAGAGTTACTGTAGAAGAGTTGCTTGACGCAGGGGTTCACTTCGGTCACCTCAAGAGAAAATGGAATCCGGCCATGGCTCCGTATATTTTCATGGAGAAAAACGGTATCCACATTATCGACCTGAACAAAACTGTAGTTAAGCTTGATGAAGCCAGCGAGGCTTTAGCACGTATCGCCAAAAGCGGTAAAAAGATTTTGTTTGTTGGTACTAAAAAACAGGCCCAGGAGATCATTGCAGACAAAGTAAGCAAGATCAATATGCCTTATGTTACCGAGCGCTGGCCCGGCGGTATGCTCACCAACTTCGTAACCATCCGTAAGGCGGTTAAGAAAATGGCGCAGATCGACGAGATGACCAACAACGGTACCATCAATACCATCTCTAAGAAAGAACGCCTGATGATCAGCCGTACACGTGCCAAACTGGAAAAAGATTTCGGTAGCATTGCCGATATGGTACGTACCCCGGCCGCCATCTTCGTGGTAGATATTAAAAAAGAACACATCGCACTGGCCGAGGCCCGTCGCCTGAACATTCCGATCTTCGGTATCGTGGATACAAACTCGAACCCGAACGAAGTGGACTATGCGATCCCCGCCAACGACGATGCCGCCAAATCCATCGCCCTGATCCTGGACGTAGTTTGCCAGGCCATCGTGGACGGTCTTAAAGATCGTAAACTGGATAAGGAATCTGCCAAAGACGAAGACGCTGAGAAAACAGCCGCTGAATCTTCAGAAGAAGCATAATCGTACGTAAATTTAATAAACACAAGAACTTATGTCTACTGTTGCCATTTCCGCATCAGATGTAAATAAACTCCGCCAGCAGACCGGAGCCGGTATGATGGACTGTAAAGCAGCCCTCACCGAAGCCGGTGGCGATTTCGAGAAAGCCGTGGAAATCCTGCGTAAAAAAGGTCAGAAAGTGGCCGACAAACGCAGCGATCGCGAAGCTACCGAAGGTTATGCAGTGGGTAAGACCAGTGCCGATAACGCCAAAGGTATCATCGTTTCCCTGAACTGCGAAACCGATTTCGTTGGTAAAAATGCCGATTTCGTTGCTTTCGCCGAGAAAGTGGCCAATATCGCCATCAGCGATTTCCCTGCAACCAAAGAAGAACTGCTCGACAAACAGATCGACGGTCTTCGTATTGCCGACCACATCACCGATATGGTAGGTAAGATCGGCGAAAAGATCGAACTGGGCTGCTACGAGCACATCAGCGCTCCTTTCGTGTTCGCTTACAATCACCCGGGTAACAAAGTGGTTTCCCTGGTAGGTTTTAGCAAAAACGGTGTTGCCGGTATCGAGAACGTAGCCAAAGACGTAGCCATGCAGGTTGCCGCTATGAGCCCGATCGCCCTCGATAAAGCCGATGTTTCTTCCGAAGCGATCGAAAAAGAACTGGAGATCGCCAAAGAAGTACTGCGCAAAGAAGGTAAACCCGAAGATAAGATCGAGATGATCGCCAAAGGTAAACTGGAGAAATTCTTTAAAGAAAGCACACTCCTGAACCAGGAATTCATCAAAGATTCTAAAATGAACGTACAGCAGTACATCCAGTCAGCCGATAAAGAGCTTACCGCTACTGCATTCAAGAGATATTCACTGGCCTAAGCCGGTACATTTTACTAAAAGAGAGAAGAGATTCTCTCTTTTTTTTTGTCTGTTAGTGAACGAATTCCTTTTTTTGATACATGAAATACAAGCGCATACTCCTTAAACTAAGCGGCGAAGCACTGATGGGCGACCAGCAGTTTGGCATTGAACACAAAATCTTGAACCACTATGCCACAGAAATTAAATCGGTAGTGGAACTGGGCGCCGAAGTAGCCGTGGTGATCGGCGGCGGTAATATTTACCGGGGCATCCAGGCTGCCGAAGGAGGTATCGACCGCGTACAGGGCGATTATATGGGTATGCTGGCCACCGTGATCAACAGTATGGCCCTGCTTTCGGCCCTGGAGAACAACGGGGTGGCCTCGCGCCTGCAATCGGCCATTGAAATGAAAGAAGTGGCCGAGCCGTTCATCCGCCGCCGTGCCGTACGCCACCTGGAAAAGGGGCGTGTGGTGATCTTCGGTGCCGGTACCGGTAACCCGTATTTTACCACAGATACGGCCGGAGCCCTGCGGGCCATTGAAATACAGTCGGACGTGATCCTGAAAGGTACCAAGGTAGACGGTATCTACAGCGCCGATCCGCGTAAAGACCCTACGGCCACCCGCTTCGACAAGATCTCGTTCACCGAGGCCTACGAACGCAACCTGAACGTAATGGACATGACCGCGTTTACACTCTGCCGCGAAAATAACCTGCCCATCATCGTTTTCGATATCAATACGCCCGGTAACCTGGCCCGCATCGTAAAAGGAGAGGCCATAGGTACCCTGGTGGATCATTAGGATTTTTAAAATTCTTTTGGAGGACTCTGCTTCTCCGTTCTATATTTGTAAAAAAGAAGACACAGGATATGAGCGATGTTAAAACAGTACTGGACGAGACAAGCCAGCAGATGGAAAAATCGGTAAGTCACCTGCAGCAGGAACTGATCCGTGTGCGCACGGGTAAGGCGAATCCCGCCCTGCTCGACGGTATTATGGTAGAAGCCTACGGAAGCATGATGACCCTGAGCAGTGTGGCCAATATTACCACACCCGATGCCCGCACACTGGTTGTACAGCCCTGGGACAAATCGACCCTGCGCGATATTGAAACGGCCATCATTAATTCGAGCCTGGGACTGAATCCCGGGAACGATGGGGAGATCATCCGTATCAACCTGCCTCCGCTTACCGAAGAGCGCCGTAAAGACCTGCTGAAGCTGGCCAAGGCGATGGGCGAGGAGGCCAAAGTGGCTATCCGCAACGTACGCCGCGACGCCAACGAACGCATTAAGAAACTTCAGAAAGAGGGCCTGGCCGAAGATGCCGCCAAAGACGCCGAAGCCAAAACACAGCAGCTTACCGACCGTATGTCGCTGAAAGTGGACGAAGTGCTGGCCGCTAAGGAAAAAGAGATCATGACCGTATAAGTACGGCGTAAAATACAAGAGAGAAGGGCTGAGCGATCGGCCCTTTTTTTTGTGCCGTTACCGGGACAAAAGGGCATAAAAAAACCTCCTTGCCGCTTACTTCGGAAGGAGGTCATTAAAAAGTTCCTGACTGCTTATTTTAAAATCAATTTCTGGGTAGTAACGGTTTGTCCGCCGGCAACCAGTGAAACCAGGTAGATACCTGCAGGTTGTGCGGAAAGGTCCATGGCTACATTGCTGCTGCTCTGTGCAACCGACTGGGTAAGGATGGTGCGGCCGGTAAGGTCGCGAACCAGTATCTTACCGTTCGGTGAAGTGCCCAGGCTGTAGGCAATGTTTACCAGGCCGGTAGAAGGGTTCGGGCTGAACAACATGTTCACGTCGTTGGCCTTGATCACCTCGGAACCGGCAGTAAGACTGTTTACCCATACACGTACGAAGGTCTTGTTATCCGGATCGGCCTTGTCCTTGATCGTAACCACGCTGGCAAAATCCATATTGGTGCTGCCGGAAGCGGTAACGTTGATCTTCAGCTGATGCGTAGCTGTATCGTGCGCGTATATGGAGTATGAGTAACTTTGCGGCGGTGTTTCAAACCAGCACTGGTCAAGGCAATAGTTCATGCCCCAGCCGTTCGGTGCGGAAACGCTGGTTTTCTCGGGATGGATATTGATATCGAAGTCCCCGTCATTGATCACGTAGAAAGAAAAAGCCTTCTCCTGGTTCAGGGTAAGGTTCGTGGCTTCGTAGTTACCGTTGCTCACATCGGTACCGTTCGAAACGGCTACAATGCGTATCTGAGCGTGGCTCAGGGCGGCGGAAAGAATGAAAGCAAGTGCGAGTATTGGTTTTTTCATGCCTGTGTATGTTTTACTTTACAATGTAAAATTAACTAAATCCACGTATTAATACTAAGTTAAACAGATTTTTAACATTTTTCATCCGGCGCTTTCCCCGTTTTACAGCATATTGCGGTCTCCGGGCACCGTTCTGGTCTACAAAACCGGTAGTATTTAAGCGGGTGTCTTGTTTTCAGCTCGACAGAAGTGTACATTTGTTTCCCAAGATTAATTAATTGAACGAACCCGCATGAACCGAATGCTTTTCCGCAGCGCCCTGCTTAGTGCCGCTTTGTCTTTACCCGCGCTACTTCCCGCCCAGAAAGTGATCCAGGTGATACCCCTGCAGATGGAGAATATCGAAGGCAGTTACCGCTATCGCTACGAGGATGACTACGAGGATGTGTACGATTACCGCAACTCCTACGATGTACAGCGTATATACCATGGCTCTGTGCCGCGTGTGAACGATATCCTGCACATCGACCTGAAGATATCCTTCGATATCCCTGCTGCCCGCGCCAACGGGGAAGAGACCCTGAAGGTAAAACCGTACAACAAGCCGGTGGACAGCCTTATTCTCGATGCCAAAGGGATGGAGATACACGAGGTGGCATTGTGGAACGGCAGCCGCAAAACAGCCCTGAAATTCGAAAATACCGGTTACCAGCTTAAAATAGCGCTGGACCGCCGCTATACCAAAACGGAGACCTACCAGCTGATCGTCCGCTACACGGCCCGTCCGCACGAGCTGGCACAGAACGCCCCGCTGCTCGATCCCTACGAACGCGGCCTGTACTTTATCCGCCCGGATGCGTTTTTCAGCAAAAAACCGGTGCAGATCTGGACCCAGGGCGAAACCGAGGCCAATTCCGTGTGGCTGCCCATGATCGATAAACCCAACGAACGTTTTACACATACCATCAGCATGACGGTGCCCGAAACGCTGAGTACGCTTTCGAACGGACTGCTGAAATCGACCCGTAAGAACGCCGGAGGCACCCGCACCGACGTTTGGGTGAACGATAAAGAGAACGCCGCCTACCTGGTGATGATGGCTGCCGGTGAGTTTGCCGTGGTGAAAGATAAATGGCGCACGATCGAGACCAGCTACTACGTAGAAAAACCCTATGCCGCCGATGCCCGCGAGATTTTTGCACACACGGGCGAAATGCTCACGTTCTTTTCCGACCTGCTGGGAACGCCGTATCCCTGGCAGAAATTCGACCAGATCGTGGTGCGCGACTACGTGTCCGGCGCCATGGAAAATACCTCGGCCGTGGTGTTCGGTCAGTTCGTACAGCGGCATAAGAATGAACTCCGCCAGCACTCCAACGAAGGTATTGTGGCACATGAAATGTTCCACCACTGGTTCGGCGACCTGGTTACCTGTGAATCCTGGGCCAACCTGCCCCTGAACGAGTCCTTTGCCAATTACAGTGAGTACCTGTGGTTCGAACATAAATACGGCCGCTGGAAAGCCGATGAACACAACCTGGACGAAAAAGAGCAGTACTTCAGCGAAGCCGAAAGCAAGAAAGAAGACCTGATCCGCTTTGATCACAGCAGCCGTAACGATATGTTCGATTCGCATTCCTATGCCAAAGGTGGCCGCATTCTGCACATGCTGCGCTATTACCTGGGTTCGGAAACCTTTTTTGAAGGACTGAAACTGTACCTGAAGACCAATGCCGGTAAACCGGTGGAGGCCCATCAGCTGCGCCTGGCCTTTGAAGAAGTGTCCGGCGAGGACCTGAACTGGTTCTTTAACCAGTGGTTCTTCGACAGCGGCCACCCGTCGCTGGTTACAACCCTTTCGGAACCGGAAGAGGACGAAGAGGTAATGAGCCTCACCATAACCCAGAACAATTCCCTGAGCGATGGCTACTATTACCGCCTGCCTGTTGCCATAGATGTGTATTTCAGCGATGGCAGCAAAGTGCGTGAAGAACTGCTGCTCGAAACGGATTATTTTACGTTCGATCTGAAGTACGACAAAACGATCGTGAACGTGAACTTTGATCCCGATAAAACCCTGCTGTGCGAAATAGTCGAAATAAAACCCCTGGCCTACTGGGAACACCAGTGGAAAAATGCCCCGCTTTTCGAAGACAAGCTCCGGGCCATGCAGAATATGGTGTCGGAAGGTTCTGAAGTGCCTGTGCTGGCCGAAGCGCTGGAAGGCAGTTCAGTGGCACTGCGCCTGAAAGCCCTGGAACTTTTGGAAGAGTCGGACGGGGACCGTGAAGACGTATCGCGTATTTACAGCCGCATCGAAAAAGATGTATACAATACAGAACTGAATTACGAACTGCGCATTGCCATGCTGGAAGCGCTGCCGGATTACTGGGGAACCTCCAGGGCACTGGAAAATTACATACGCCTGGCAGACGATCCGCAGGCCGATGTGGCCGCCATGGCCCTGCTGATGTTGACGGAAGATAATGCCCAGCTGGCACAGGAAAAAGCTGCCAGCTTCGAAACATCGGAAGTGTCGGTAATGCTGGCCAGGGTGGCAACAATATACTCCATGAAGAAGACGCCCGATAAGTTCGGCTTCTTTAAAGCGAACCTGGATGCCTGTTACGACCTCAGCGATAAGTATACTTTTTTAAATTCCTATAAAACCTACGTGATCCGTTCCCGTAACTTTGAAGAACTGGCCTATGCCGAAGGTGTATTTACGTCCATGCTGAAGAACGAGTGCTACAGCTGGCTGCGTTACGTTGCCTATTCGGGTATTTCCGATATTATCGAACTCTATAAAAAAGAGCAGAAGAACCGCCCGGAACTCAAAGAGCGCATCAGTAACCTCAACACGATCTACGAAACGCATAAAGGCCAGGAGCGCAACGAAGATATATTGCCCTACCTGGAGGAATAAAGTACAATTTTGTATCTTTAGGGTATGAACCGCTGGTGGAAAAGTGTAAAGTATCTCGGGGCCTACCTGGTGCCCTACGGAGCCTTTATCGGTATTTACCGCCAGGGGCTTTGGGTATGGTCGGTGGTGGGCATCGCCTTTGTGCTGATCCCCCTGCTGGAACTGCTGCTGCCCTTCAGTAAGGCCAATCCCACGGCCGAACAGGAAGAGGAGCTGAAACACAAACGCTTTTACGACCTTCTGCTGTACCTGCATGCGCCGCTCATCTACGGCGTACTTTTTTACTACCTGTACAAGGTAAGCATATCGGCCTTTAGTCCTGTGGAACTGGCCGGGGCAACACTCTCCGTAGGGGTGGTGCTGGGCGCCATGGGCATAAACATCGCCCATGAACTGGGGCACCGGAATACCGCCTTTGAGCGCGTGCTGGCCAAACTGCTGCTGCTGCCCAACAACTACATGCATTTTATCATCGAGCACAACCGCGGGCATCACAAAAACGTATCCACACCGCTGGACCCCGCGTCCAGCCGGTATAACGAGAACCTGTTCCACTTCTGGCTGCGTTCGGTTTCAAGGTCCTATATTTCGGCCTGGCACCTGGAAAAAGTGAAACTGGAACGCCATGGCGACGCTTTCTGGTCATGGAAGAACGAAATGATCCGCTTTGCCCTGTTCCAGCTGGCCTTTGCCGCTTTTATCCTGCTGCTTTTCAATGGAACCGCCCTGCTGTTCTACCTGCTGGTATCGCTCATTGGCATACTGCTGCTGGAAACGGTGAACTACATCGAACATTACGGCCTACAGCGGCGCCTGCTGCCCGAAGGTATATACGAAACCGTAAAACCCACGCATTCCTGGAACAGCAGCCACGAACTGGGCCGTATTTTCCTGTTTGAACTGACACGGCACAGCGACCACCATTTTAAGGCGAACCGCAAATACCAGGTGCTGCGCCATTTTGACGAAAGTCCGCAGCTGCCCGCGGGTTACCCGGGAAGTATGCTGCTGGCTCTGCTGCCCCCGCTCTGGTTCTATGTAATGAACAAACGGGTAAAGGCCATCCGGCACGATCTGAACTACTCCGACCTGAGCGCTTAGTACGAGGCCTGGCCGATGTCCAGCCGTTCGATAAGCCCCTCTGCATTGATCCGGAACTTAAAATACGTTTTGAAATCGCCCCACTGATCGCTGTGGAAACGGCCGTACAGGTGCTGTCCTTCGTGTTCCACCCGGTCTATGGACGTAAAACGTTCGTGGCCCAGGGCATTTTCAAAAAAAGGCCGGAAGGGCAGGGGATGGCCGTCGTCGAACAGTTGTGCGTCAGCGTCGAACAGGGCAAACCAGGCTTCATGATCACCCTGCTGAAGGGCATCTATGGCCCGGCGTACGATAGGGTTAGGCAGCGCTTGTGTATCCATAAAACAAGGAAAAGATGCTTTTTAAAAGGTATACGATTTTTAGGGCCGCAGGTTCTGTATCCGGAAATTTATCGGGCCTTTTTTATATATTAGCAGCCACTAATTTTTTATCCCTACCGTTGAAATTTGCTGCCATTGATATAGGGTCCAATGCGATACGTCTGCTTTTTTACAACGTATTCGAGGACGGCCCTGCACCCACGTTTCGCAAAGTATCGCTCACCCGCCTGCCCATACGCCTCGGCGAAGACGTTTTTGCCCAGGGACGCATCGGCGAGAACAAGATACAGAAACTCATCAAATCCATGATCGCTTTCCGTAACCTGATGGACGTACACGAGGTAGCCGCCTACAAGGCATACGCCACTTCGGCCATGCGCGAGGCAGACAATGGCCTGGAAGTGATACAGCGGGTGTATACCGCCACCGGCATCGAAATTCACATCATCGACGGCAATACGGAAGCAAACGTAATCCATTCGAACCGCATTTCCGAAAAGTTCGACGGCAAGAGCGGGTACCTGTACATAGACGTAGGCGGCGGCAGTACCGAGATATCCTTTTTCGGCGAAGGTACATTGCCCTTTTCCGGGTCTTACAAGCTGGGAACGGTACGTATACTGGCCGGTTCCGAGAACAAGGACGAGTGGCAGCGCCTGAAGGACGATATACGCAAGATCCGCAAAAAGTGGAAAGGAGAGATCATCGCCATCGGTTCCGGCGGAAATATCAACCGCATCTTTAAAATGTCCGGGCTGAAGGAAGGCAAGCCCATGTCGGTAAAACGCCTGAAGGAATTACACGAACAGATCTCCGGTATGACCTACGACGAGCGTACGCATATCCTGGGGCTCAACACCGACCGTGCCGACGTGATCGTGCCCGCGGGCGAGATCTACCTCTTCGTCTGCAAACAGGCCGATATCAAAACCATGATGGTACCCAAGATCGGACTTTCCGACGGTATCATTAAAGAACTCTACCGCGAATACAAGACCCGGAGCGCTCACACCGACTGACCCCTGCACCTTAACCGTTAACCTCAACAAGTATGAGCAAATTCCTTTCTGCAGCGAATATCGTAAAAGATATACCCGCGTCCATAGTGGTATTCCTGGTGGCTCTGCCGCTGTGCCTGGGAATTGCCTCCGCCTCCGAGGCACCGGTGATCTCCGGCCTTATTGCCGGCGTGATCGGGGGTATCGTGGTCGGCTCCATCAGTAATTCCAACGTGAGCGTAAGCGGTCCGGCGGCCGGTCTTACCACCATTGTGCTGGCCTCCATCTCTGAACTCGGCGCCTTCGATATCTTTCTCATCAGTGTATTCATTGCCGGTCTGCTGCAGATCGTATTCGGCCTGCTGAGGCTGGGTTTCCTGGCCCAGTTCGTGCCCAATTCGGTGATCAAAGGGATGCTGGCCGCCATAGGCATTATTCTTATACTGAAGCAGATACCGCACGCCGTGGGCTACGACCGCGATTTTGAGGGCGACTTTGCCTTTGAACAACCCGATAAGCACAATACCCTTTCGGAACTGTGGTATATGCTCGATTTTGTGAGCTACGGGGCCATCATCATCGCCGTTTTGTCCCTGGCCATACTGCTGATCTGGGAACTAAAGGCCCTGAAAAAATACCTGTTCTTCCAGGTGATACCGGGAGCGCTCATCGTGGTGCTGCTGGGCATAGGCCTCAACGAATACTTTCACCTGTACATGCCGCAGTTCTACCTGGATATTACGGGTAAGCACGTGGTGGACGTGCCGGTATTTTCGGCTCCGCTCGATTTCTTTACCGGCCTCACGATGCCTGCTTTTTCGAACATCGGCAATCCACAGGTATGGATAATAGCGGTGGAACTGGCCCTGGTGGCTACGCTGGAGTCCCTGCTCAGCATCGAAGCTACGGACAAGATCGATCCCTACAACCGCATCACTTCGCCCAACCGCGAGCTGCTGGCCCAGGGCACCGGCAATGCCGTTTCGGGACTGCTGGGCGGTATACCGGTTACGGCCGTTATCGTACGTTCTTCGGCCAATATCAATGCGGGGGCCCGCTCTAAATTATCGGCCATCCTGCACGGCGTATTCCTGCTGCTGTCGGTACTTTTCCTTACGCCTTTCCTGAACCGTATCCCATTTGCTTCCCTGGCGGCCGTACTGCTGATGGTCGGGTATAAACTCACCAAACCATCGCTGTTCGTAAATGAATACAAGCGGGGCTGGAATTCCATTATCCCTTTTGTGGTAACTATTGTGGCCATCCTGTTCACCGACCTGCTCAAAGGCATCTGTATCGGCCTGCTTACGGGGCTTTTCTTCGTGATCCGCTCCAATTACCAGCATGCGGTAGAAGCCAGCCGTGCCGGAAAGAACACGATCATCCGTTTTAACAAGGATATTTTCTTTACGCACAAAGCCCGCATCAAAAGAGAGCTGCTGCAGGTAAGCGATGGCGGCGAACTGCTGCTGAATGCCGAAAAGATCAGCTTTATAGACAAGGACGTACTGGAGTTGCTGCGCGAATTTGCCGAATCCTGTCCCGGCCGGGGCATACAGGTCCGTTACCAGGGAGCGGCGCTCGAAAGTCTGAAGGACACCGAGAACTAAAAAAGGATCTTCAGCAGGCGGAAACGCCCGCCCTGTCCATAGGCCGGCATAATGAGATTGCCGTTGTTATCGTAACTGTAAAAACGGGGTCGCATGGTCAGGTGTTCCTCTTTATTGCTGAACAGCGATTTCTTCTGCATATTGCCCGCAGGGTCCATGGTTACCAGGGCTACTACCGATTTACTGGCCTTGTACATGGTCTTGTACTTTTCCGGATCGCTTTCCGCAAAATTCTTGGGATTCTCGTTAAAGATCACCCGCAGTGTATCGTTAATGTTACTGATGGCATAAGAAGAGAACCAGCCGTTATCATTTACGCTACTCTGGTATTTGGGAATAAGCCGTGTCCACTGGAAGCGGCCCTGCGCATCGATGGCGTTTACAATAATGGAATTGTAGTAATAATAATAGTTGCAGGAGAGTATACCCCGGGCATCGCGGTTGCAGACCTCCTGCACAAAATACTGTTCCGATACGGTGTACAGTCCGCCGTCGCTCTTCAGGAAAATACGGTCGATGCTGAAACCGGGCAGTCCGTCGCCGCGGGTAATGCTTTTTTCCTTCAGGAACTGCTCCATGATATCGTTGGAGAACCCGTAGTAGCTGAGCGGCACCTCGGGCAGTCCGTTAAAATGATAGGTGCCGTAAAAAGAGCCTGCCACACCGGAATTGCCCGGGTTGGAATAAAAACCGGTGCACAGGATATGGTCGTTCTGGTTGATGAGTATACGCACATCGCTGATGTTCTTGCCGGCCAGGTCGATGGGCTGTTGTTTTACCTCGTTCAGTGCCGGCTGATAGGTGATCAGGTGATAGCGTACGGGCAGTTCGCCGCCGCGGACCTCCTTTTTGGGCCGGGCTATGCTCACCAGCATGGCTATATTGCCTTCGGCATCGGCCAGCATATCGGTCACCTGTACGTCGTAGCTTTTCTGGGGCAGCAGGAAACCACGGCTCAGGATGCGGTTGAAGAGCGAATCGTACAGTTTAACGCCGTACAGGGCCTGGTCGTTCCGTCCGCCGGGAATGTTCTGCCATACCACGATCTTGTTGTAGTCAGACGTGGTGCCGAAACGGAAATCGCCGCTGCGGAAGCTGTTCACTTCGGGAATATTATCGATCTCGATAAGGGCGTACTGCTGGTCAAAATCGTTGAAAAGTCCGGCGTAGGCCACATTGGTCTTGGTACTTTTATCATAGGCCGAAAGAAACATCACCAGGCGGTTGCGGAAAAAGAACACGTTCTCGAGCATGGGACTCAGTTTTTTATCCCGGTGTTCAACCCAGGCATCGTTCAGCAGCACGGGTATACTGCCTATATTGTTGAGCGTGGCAGCGTCAAAACGTTCGATGTATTCGCCGTCGGAACGGAAAATGTCCGTCTGCACTTTGCGTATATAAATCACTCCGTTCTTTTCGCCTACGATCTCGGTAAGTATCTCGCTGTTCTTGATGTTGTTCTCCGGGCCGTAGATGATCTGCTGCGCCTGTGCCGGGGCGGTACAGAACCAAAACAACAACAGGTATAATGCGGCGGTCCTTTGCTTCATACTACGAATATAACGTATGCACAAAGGTACGGAGTATATCTGTTATGTAAAAGGATACAGGCAGGGGAAGGGGCCTGTGTATCAAAATCGTTATATTTGCCTGTATGAAAAAAAGCTTTGCATGGATGGCACTGGTAGCCGGCGTAGTACTGCTGGCCGCCTGTAAAAAGACCACAAAGGAATACCTGATGGGTTCCTGGTACCTGCGTACCATTACCACGCAGGACCTGGCCAATGATACGACCTATGTAACAAGCTTCTGGGAAGACGTGATCTACGACTTCCGCTCAGACGGGGTATACCGCCGTTTCGAACACGACGATTCCGTGAGCACCGGTTCCTGGAGCGCTCCGCAGGAAGGAGAGATGTTCCTGGACGGCATCCGTTACAAGATCATACGACGCGAAAAATATGAGTTTACCATCGATAAAGCGCTGCTGGAAGCCGACAGCCTGATGCCCGAATGGTATTTTATCCGTAAGCATTAGGCGGAAAAAGTGACCATATAGCCGCTCTGGCTGCGGATATTGATCACACGGTCCTCGTCAAACAGCAGGTACTGTCCTTTAATACCCAGCAGTTCGCCCTCGATGAGCGGACTTTTATCGAAATTCAGGCTTTTTACTTTCTGCGGGAAACGCAGCACAGGATACTGCAGTTCCAGCATATCGCCCTGTCCGGGCAGCACGAACGACTGCCATTCTTCGGGCAGCAGGCGGAACATTTCGTCCTTTACCTCGTACAGCGAGCGGCTGCTGATCTCGTTCTTAAGCATACGCTGCCAGTTGGTCTTATCGCTGATGTGTTGTTTCAGCGCCACTTCGATCATCCCGGCCTGCCAGCGGTTCACTGTGCGCGCGAACACAATGGCGCGGCTGGCACCCTGGTCGATCCAGCGTGTGGGGATCTGTGTATCGCGGGTAACGCCTACCTTTATATCGTTGCTCAGCGCCAGGTACACGGTGTGTGGCTGCACGTGATGTGCCAGCTCCCATTCTACGTTACGGCCCTCGTTCAGGTGTCCGCGGCATTTTTCGGGGTGAATGATGCAGTCCGAATTCTCAGGACTGTTGGCAAAACAGGGATAGCAGAAGCCCTGCCCGAAGCTCTTGGGCGTTTTACGTCCGCATTCGATGCAGTTGATCTGGTGCTCGTACTGAAGGGAAATGCGGCGGCCGATGAACTCGTTGAGCGGTACCAGGTGCTCACTCAGCCGCAGCCAGTATTGCACGGGCGCCCCGAACTCGGTCTTCATTTTCAAAATATTTCCGCTTTCCTTCATGGCATTAATTTTGTACGTATTTTTGCAAAAATACCAATAAGATCATGTTTACACGCGCTTTTTTGTTTTTTTTACTGCTGGCTGTTCCGGCGATGCTGCCTGCCCAGACCTCGTTTAAACATGCGGTGGATTACAACGATTTCATCATAGGGGAACAGACAAAGATCGGTACGGCCATCAATGCCTTTAACGAGGCCTGCGGCAAGGGAAAGCTGAGCCAGATGAACACCCGCCATGCCGAAGTGCTGAGCCAGATAAAAACCTCGCTGGCCGCCGTAAAAGCGCTTAAACCCTATAAAAACAATACGGCGTTCCGCGATGCGGCCGTAGCCCTGTTCCAGATGTACGAATCCATTGCCGGCAACGAATACCTCGAGATCATTGCCCTGATGAACGAAGGTATAGACGTGGGCAATAACCGCAGCCGTTTTATCGACGTGCTGGGCAAGATCGACATCCGCAGCAAGGTGGTGAACGATACCTTCCTGGCGAAACAGAAAGCCTTTGCCGAGGAATTCAACGTAAAACTCGAAGCTCCAAAGACCGAAGAAGCCCCCAAGACCAAAACGCCTTAAGGGCTGTTCGTAGTCTTTTTCGTAACATTCATAATTCAGAAATAGCTTATTTGTAAAAAAAATGCCGGGCGAATGTTCCCGGCTTTTTTCTTTGTGATAAATATTGAAAGCGAAAAACGAATGAGAACGAATCATGAAATTGATTACCACATCCACGGCAGCGAAATGCAGTGTGTGGAGATAGAACTGGACCCGCAGGAGACCGTGGTGGCCGAGGCCGGAGCCTTTATGTACATGGACCACGGTATTGATATGTCAACCATTTTCGGCGACGGCAGCAAAGAGCAGGGCGGCTTTATGAATAAGCTGTTCAGCGCCGGTAAACGCCTGCTGACGGGAGAGAGCCTTTTTATGACGGCCTTTACCAATAACAGTTCCGGTAAAAAACAGGTGAGCTTTGCCTCGCCGTACCCGGGTAAAATTATCCCGGTAGACCTGCTGCAGCTGAACGGTAAGGTCATCTGCCAGAAAGATGCTTTCCTGTGCGCGGCCAAAGGCGTAAGCGTAGGCATCGAGTTCCAGCGTAAACTGGGTACCGGTCTTTTTGGCGGCGAAGGTTTTATTATGCAGAAACTCGAAGGCGACGGAATGGCATTCCTGCATGCGGGCGGACACATCATCGAACGTGAACTGCAGCCCGGCGAAGTGCTCAAGATCGATACCGGTTGTATCGTAGGCTTTACCAGCACGGTAAATTACGAGATCGAAATGGTGAAAGGCATTAAGAATATGGTGTTCGGTGGCGAGGGCTTTTTCTATGCCACCCTGCGCGGCCCGGGCAAAATATGGCTGCAGACCCTGCCGGTAAGCCGCCTGGCCAGCCGTATCATTTCCTACGGAACCGGCGCCCGTAAAGAAGAAGGCGGTGTACTCGGCGGACTGGGTAACCTGCTGGACGGCGACGGGTTTTAACATTTGATACAGTACTGAGAAAATAAGGAGGCGGGCCCGGGTCTGTCTCCTTTTTTTGCAGCCTAAGGCAGTGGTTTGATCTGTTATAGTGTTGATATTCTGTTGTGTATGCCTGAAAATGCACCCGTTTCGGCAAAAGAATGAAATATTGGCAAAAATACTACCTTTGATATGCTATACGGCTAAACCACCAGATCACAGAATGTGCATACATTCCCGTGCAGCACACCATTCGGAACATACACCGCTCCCTCTGTCTCTCTTATTGCCCGGATTCCGGGAACAGCCGGCGAAACCGGCCAGGCTGTATATGGAATATACCTGCAGGTATAGGAACCGATAAACGGCCCCGGCCGTGATGGAAAACGTGTGTACAATTCTGAAAAACAAATACATGAAAATGAAGAAACATCGACTATTAATGACCACGGGCCTTGCCCTGGTATGGGGAGCATCGGTAACAGGCCTGCGTGCGCAGACCTACCCGCAGCTTGCCAACAGTGATATGGAACTGTGGGACAACGCGGGTACCTCGAACCAGGAGCCCCAGCACTGGAACTCATTTAAAACGGCCGATTGCACACTGGGCGGTTTGATCTGCGGCCTGGCACAGAACCAGCAGGTAGAACGTTCAACCGACGTTCGCCCGGGCAGCACAGGTACGTACAGCGCGCGTATCTTTTCCACGAATCCTATTGGTTCCACCATCGCCAACGGGAACATGACCACGGGTATTATCCGCATGGGAAACACCGCGCCGGCAAATGCCGCCAACTTTAACTATACCAAGCGCAACGACGCCAACTTTAACGCACCCATCAACGAAAAGCCCGATTCTATGGTGTTTTGGGTGAAATACCAGCCGGGTAACAACTCCACTACCAACCAGGCCCGTATGCGTGCCGTACTGCACGATGACAGCGATTACCGCGATCCGGGCGGTGCCCTGGCCAATGAGGTGGGGAACGCTACCATCAATTTTACGCGTACGCACAACGGTACCAACTATGTTTGGCAGCGTTTCTCCGTTCCGTTCAATTACAGCCTGGGGCAGGCTTCCGTTCCCAAGTACATGCTGGTGACCTTTACCACCAATATGAACCCGGGCGGCGGCGCCGATAATGACCAGGTATGGGTAGACGACGTACGACTGGTGTACAATCCCAAGCTTGTTACCGGTACGGTAAGCCCGCTGTCGCACTATGTATCGGCCTCACAGACCTCGGCCATATCGGTTCCCTTTACCCTTACGGGCCCCGCAGGTTCTATTCCTGCCGGTAACGTGGTAACGGCCGAACTTTCGGACGCTTCAGGTTCTTTTGCCGCACCGGTTACTATCGGTACACTGGCCACGACCACATCCGGTACCATCAGTGCCGTGATCCCCGCCGGTACGCCCGCCGGTACAGGCTACCGTATCCGTGTACGCACCAGCACGCCCTCCATCATTGCGGCCGATAACGGTACCAATATCACCATACAGAATATCAGTGTGGCCGTTGCTCCCAACGCTTCACAGAGCCTGCTCGTGGGCATTGCCGGTAACACGCTTACCGCAACCGAAACGCCTGCCGGTACGGCCCGCGAATGGAAATACAGCACTACTCCGGGTGGTACATACGTATCCTTCAGTCCGGCAGAAACGGGAACCACCTATACCCCGCTGTTCGCTTCTGCAGGAACTTACTACATCGTATGCCAGAGCACCATACTGGGTACTACCTATACCAGCAACGAAATACAGATTACGGCCAGTTCCATAACCCTGAACACCGGTGCCATTACCGGTTCTCCGTTCCTGTTCAGCACTTCGGCCCCTGCGGCTGCCGTAAACGTTCCGTATACGGTAACAGGCGGTGCTTTCCTGGCAGGTAATGTATTTACAGCACAGTTATCCGATGCTTCGGGTTCCTTTGCTGCTCCTGTGAACATCGGTACCACCACAGCTACCGGTTCCGGAAGCATCAGTGCCACGATCCCTCCGACCACGGCGGCGGGTACCGCTTACCGCATCCGCGTGGTGGCTTCGAACCCCGGCCTCAGCGGCGGCGATAACGGCTCCGACCTGGTCATTGACCAGTTTAACAACAGCATTGCCCCGGTTGCCGCACAAACCATTGAAGTAGGTTCCCCGGGTACAACCCTCACGGTTACGGCTTCTCAGTCCGGCACGCAGGAATGGCGTTACGCTACCATCAGCGGTGGCCCCTACACGCCTTTTACACCGGGCGAAACCGGCATATCGTACACGCCGCAGTTTGCCACACTGGGCACCTACTTTGTAGTGGCCGCATCAGAAAATACGTATGGCGACGAAGTGCTGAGCAATGAAGTACAGGTAACCGTAATGAACGCTACCACCATTACCACCACTACACTCAGTAACACTACGTTTTATATTTCGCCTTCTGCTGCCGAACAGACCACGGTAAGCTTTACCAGCAACGTGATCTTTAACAGCGGCAACGTATTCACGGCCGAACTTTCGGATGCCTCCGGTTCTTTTGCTGCTCCGCTGAACATCGGTTCCGTTACGTCGGACCTGGTAACTACCATCACGGCGAACATCCCGAATAACCTGCCCGATGGCAACCAGTATAAAATACGCATAGTGTCTTCCGATCCGGCCATTACCGGCTCGGTTTCCACAGACAGTGCCGAAGTGATCAATTTTGCGCTGACCAATGCACCGCCCGAGTCACAGAACCTTACGGTGAACCAGTCGGGTACTATGCTCACGGCTAACAGCACGCACCCGGCGGCTACCATCGTGTGGGGACTGCGGGAGAACAACGTGTTCACACCGTTCAGTCCGGCCGTTACCGGTAACACCTACACACCGGTATTCCCGGCTGTAGGTAACTATGCCGTACGCAGCCGTGCCATTAACCAGTGGAACGATACGCTGGAAAGTGAGAACGTATGGATGTACGTAACCCAGGGTTCCGGCCTGGAAGAGAACGCCAACGGAACGGTTACGCTGTACCAGTCTGCCGGTCAGCTGTACATAGACCTTACGGCCGCTGCCTTTACGGCTCCGGACCTGAGCCTTACCGACATGAGCGGCAAAGTGCTGATGGTAAAACGCCTGCAGGGCAAAACGCAGAATATGCTGCCTGCCGAGGTAAAACCAGGAGTATATGCATTCCGTATTTACGAAGGTCAGAACAGCATCAGCGGTAAAATACTGCTGAAATAATACCATTGTTAAAAAGATAGATGCCCGGGACTTTTTCAGGTCCCGGGTTTTTTTATGCCCGGGCCCGTCAAAAGCGCTAAAGGCGGCAAAAGGTTCTCTTGTTCGGGATATTTTACCATCTTTGAGCCAGAAAATTGTTTGTTGGATATGGATTTTTTATCGCATAAAGTACAGGCGCTCGGCGAGAGCGAGACCCTGGCTATGGCCCGTTTGAGCCGCGAACTGAAAGAACAGGGACACGACGTAATTAACCTCTCCCTGGGCGAACCCGATTTTGACACCCCCGATTTTATCAAAAAGGCCGCACACGAAGCGATCGATGCCAATTTCTCGCATTACACACCGGTGCCCGGCTATAAAGACCTGCAGGAGGCCATTCAGCGTAAATTTAAGCGCGATAATGGCCTCGATTACAAGCTTACGGAGATCGTAGCTTCCACAGGCGCCAAACAGAGCATTGCCAATGTGGTATTTGCCCTGGTAGAAGAAGGCGACGAAGTGTTACTGCCCGTTCCGTACTGGGTAAGCTACAAAGAAATGGTGAACTATGCCGGAGGTACCTGCGTTTTTGTAGAGGCCGGTATTGAAGAGAACTTTAAGGTGAGCGCCGCTAAACTGGAAGCCGCCATTACCCCGGCTACCAAGCTGGTGATCTTCAGCAGTCCCTGCAACCCCAGTGGCAGCGTGTGGACCTATGAGGAACTGAAGGAATGGGCCGCCGTTTTCGAGCGTCATCCGCATGTATACGTAATTGCTGATGAAATTTACGAACTGATGAATTATAACGGTAAAAACCCGAGCCTGGCCTCGTTTGCCGCTATCCGCGACCGGGTCATTACCGTGAACGGGCTCAGCAAAGGTTTTGCCATGACGGGCTGGCGCTTTGGCTACATCGGAGCCAATGAGCAGATCGCACAGGCCGTAGTGAAGATACAGGGCCAGTATACTTCGGCCACCAGCAGCATTACACAGCGGGCCGCCATTGCCGCACTGAACGCCGATCCTTCGGAAGTGCAGTACATGAAGGACGAATTCCTGCGCCGCCGCGAAATTGCGCTGGAACTGCTGGGCCAGATCGATGGACTCAAATGCAATCGCCCGGACGGTGCGTTCTATATTTTCCCGGAAGTAACGGCTTTCCTCGGGAAGACCTACAAGGGAAAAACCATTGCCGGCAGCAAAGACCTGTGTATGTACCTGGCCTATGAGGCGCACGTGGTAATTACCCCCGGCGGCGCTTTCGGTATGGACAACCATATACGGATCTCGTACGCCGCTTCGGAAAAGGAAATCCGTGAAAGCATCCGACGCATCAAAGAGGCGCTGGAGAAATTATAAAATGTATGTAAATGAAAACGGGAAGTGATGAGCTTCCCGTTTTTGTTTAATTCTTCGGCTGCAGGCTCACCAGCGGTATCAGCATTTCTTCCAGGCTGATGCCCCCGTGCTGGAACGTATTGCGGTAAAAATTCACGTAGTAGTTATAGTTGTTGGGATAGGCAAAGAACTTGCTGCCTTTGGCAAAAATGTAACGCGTACTTACGTTCACCCTGGGCAGGAAGATCTCGGCCGGATCGCCGATATCGAGTACGTCCCGGTTCTCGTAACGCATATTGCGGCCCTGTTTGTAGCGCAGGTTGGTGGTGGTTTCGCGGTCGCCCACCACACGGCTCGGTTCCTTTACGCGGATGGTACCGTGGTCGGTACAGAGAAACACTTTTCCGCCGTTAATGGCGATCTCTTTCATGATCTCACGCAGGGGCGAATGCTCGAACCAGCTCTGTGTCAGCGAACGGTATGCAGCCTCGTCGTCGGCCAGCTCCCGGATCACTTCCATGTCTGTACGGGCATGACTCAGCATATCTACAAAGTTGTATACAATTACGTTCAGCTTGTTCTGGCTGAGCTTATGCATGTTTTCCACCAGCCTTTTGCCCGATTGCAGGTTGGTGATCTTGTTGTAGCTTATTTTAACGCTTTTTCCCAGGCGTTTCAGTTGTTCGGCCAGCAGTTCCTCCTCGTGCATGTTCTTGCCGCCTTCTTCGTCTTCGCCTACCCACAGCGAAGGGTGGCGTTTTTCGATCTCCGAAGGCATCAGTCCGGCAAAAAGGGCATTGCGCGCATATTGGGTGGCCGTAGGCAATATCGAATAGAAGATCTCTTCACTGTCGATCCGGAAATCTTCCTGTATCATGGGCTGTATGGCCTTCCACTGGTCGTAGCGCAGGTTGTCGATCACGATCCAGTACACCGGGCTTTCGCCGTTGAGCGAAGGGGCAATGCGGTTCTTGAACAGCATGTGCGAGAACAGCGGAATGTCTTCGCCCTTGCCCTGTATCCAGTTGCGGTAATTACGTTCAATATAGCGTCCGAAGAGGTTATTGGCCTCTTCTTTCTGGCTCAGCAGTATGTCTTCCATACCGCCGGTCTGGTTTTTGCTGAGTTCCATTTCCCAGTAAACCAGCTTTTTATAAACCTCTTTCCATTCGTCGGAATTAAGGCGGTCGCTCAGGGTCATACCGATCTGCATAAACTCCTGGCGGTACTGGTGCGTGGTCTTTTCGCCCACGATGCGCCGGCTGTCCAGTATTTTCTTTAACGAAAGCAGTATCTGGTTGGGGTTCACCGGTTTAATAAGGTAGTCGGCGATCTTGGAACCGATGGCGTCTTCCATAATGTGTTCCTCTTCGCTCTTGGTGATCATGATCACGGGCAGTTCGCTGTGCCGCGACTTGATCTCTCCCAGCACTTCCAGCCCGGAAAGACCCGGCATGTTCTCGTCCAGGAAAACGATATCGTATACATGGTTCTTTACCAGTTCAAGGGCTTCCACACCGCCGGAGGCCGGGCTTACTTCGTAGCCTTTGGTTTCCAGGAAGGTGATGTGCGGTTTTAAAAGGTCGATCTCATCGTCTACCCACAGGATTTTAATTTTTTCCATCTTTCAGCTTAATTTTATTCTCTTATGAACTCGTTACCTAAAGCAATTATCTTTGCATAAATTTACTATTCCGTTTTGAGCAGGGCAAATTTTCAGGGTAAGATAATTAACGATCCGGTATACGGTTTTATTTCGGTACATAACGAAATTCTCCTGTCGCTGATCGACCATCCTTATTTTCAGCGTTTACGGCATATTTCACAGATGGGACTGGCCCAGCTCGTGTACCCGGGCGCCAGGCATACGCGTTTTCATCATGCGCTGGGTGTGATGCACCTGATGCAGGAAGCCGTGAAGACCCTGCGCGATAAAGGCGTACGTATCTCCGACGACGAAGGCCTCGGGCTCAGTATTGCCGGATTGCTGCACGACGTAGGGCACGGGCCTTTTTCGCACGCCCTTGAACATGCCCTTTTTCCCGTGCAGCACGAGCAGATCTCTCTTTTGCTGATGCGCCGCCTGCAGGAGCAATATCCCTGCCGGGCCATGGAAATTGCCATCGATATATTTAACCGTACCTATCCCCGCCCTTTCCTGTGCAGCCTGGTAAGCGGGCAGCTGGACCTGGACCGGGCCGATTACCTGCTGCGCGACAGTTTTTATACCGGGGTGGTAGAAGGCGCTATCGGCTCCGACCGCATTCTGAAGCTCATGAACGTGCATAACGATGAGCTGGTGATCGAGGAAAAAGGCATTTACTCCGTGGAGAAGTTCCTGCTGGCGCGCCGCCTGATGTACTGGCAGGTATACATTCATAAGACCGTGATCTCTTCCGAACACCTGATCACTTCCATCCTGAAAAGGGCCAAAGAAACCCTGCGCGAAGGGCACGACGTGTTTGCACCGCCCCAGCTGCGCTATTTCCTGGAGAACGATGTGAACGTGAACGATATGCTGCAGATGCACGATGCCCTGGAGCATTTCCTGGACCTGGACGATAACGACATCATCAGTGCCATGAAGCAGTGGGCCAAACATAAGGACGAAACCCTCAGTTTCCTCTCCGGCAGTCTCTGGAAACGTAAACTGTTCCGTATCGAGCTGCAGGACGATCCTTTTGACGCCAAAACACTGCGTGCCCGTAAACAATTGGTAGAGAAAGCTTTTCCCCGGCTCAGCGGAAAAATGGACTATCTTTTTGTAAATGACACGGTAAAAAACGTACTTTACCAGCAGGATAACCCGATTAAAGTGAGACTGAAAAGCGGCGGCATCAGGAACCTGGACGAGGTAAGCAGTATTATGAGCTCTTTACAGAATGTACTGGAACAGAAAAGGTACTATATTTTGTACCCCAAGGCATAGGATAAATGGAATAAGCACGTTATTATAGTATTAAGAATTGAGTCTCGGGAAATAAGAAAATTGTTATGTTTGCATACAATAAAACGAACAAACCTGGTATTTCATGGAATTAACAGCTGCAGAAGTAGCACAAAAACTGGGCGGTACGGTAGAGGGAGATCCTTCTATCCGTTTAAACAGTCTGGCAAAGATTGAGGAAGGTACCCCCGGATCGCTTACTTTTCTGGCCAACCCGAAGTATGAGGATTTCCTGTATACGACCAAGGCTTCGGCCGTGGTGGTGAATACGGATTTTACACCCGCTTCACGGATCGATCTTACCCTGATCCGTGTGAGCAACGCATTTGAAGCTTTTGTGGCCCTGATGGCCCAGTTCAAGTTCCAGGAACGCAAAAGCGGTATCGAGCCCCAGTCGTTTATACATCCTACGGCCCAGATCGGTCAGAATGTATACGTGGGCGCCTTTGCCTATATCGGGGCCCATGCGGTGATCGGAGATAATACACAGATCTTTCCCCAGACCTTTATCGGGGACGAGGTACATATAGGCCACAACTGCAACCTGTTTGCGGGAGTGCGCATTTACCAGGGCTGCCGTCTGGGCAGTCATGTGACCATTCATGCCGGTACGGTGATCGGCGCCGACGGTTTCGGGTTTGCCCCGCAGGAACTGAACGGCTATGCCAAAGTGCCCCAGATCGGCAATGTAATCATTGAAGATAACGTGGAGATCGGTGCCAATACCACCATCGACCGTGCCACACTGGGTTCTACCATTATCCGCCGCGGCGTTAAGCTGGACAACCTGATCCAGATCGCGCATAACGTAGAGGTGGGGGAACATACCGTGATCGCGGCTCAGGCCGGCGTGGCAGGTTCTGCCAAGATCGGAAAGTACTGCATGATCGGCGGACAGGTAGGTATCGTAGGGCATCTTTCCATTGCCGACCAGACCAAGATCGCGGCACAGTCGGGTATCGGAAGTACGGTCAAGAAATGCGGACAGACCTTACAGGGTAGTCCGGCGTTCGAGATCAGTGATTACAAGCGTTCCTACGTGCATTTCCGTAATCTTCCGGAGATAGAGGCCCGCCTGCGTGCACTGGAGCGCAGGAACAAATAAGACTCAGCTTTCTCTTTTAATTTTGCCCGTTTCGGTATAGCGGAAGGCCGGCCGGAACAGGATCTCGCGCGGGAAAATGTTCCGGGCAATGAGGCCCTGCATTTCTTCAATACGAAAATCAAAGGGTTCCGATTCTATGTACAGCACGGGCACCTCGCCGAACTGCGGATCGGCTTTGCGGCCTATGTAGTAATTAACGCCGCTCAGCTGCGGATGGGCGGAGAGGTGTTTTTCCAGCTCTTCGGGATGTATTTTAATGCCCCCGGAATTGATCACAAAGTCCATACGTCCCAGCCAGTTAAAAGAACCGTCTTCGTACAGTTTTACCCGGTCGCGGGTCTGCAGGGGCTCGTCCAGCAGTTGGGGGTCATCGATGCGCAGGCAGTCATCTGCGTCCGTATACAGGGAGATATGCGCAGAAACGGGCCGGAAAACGCTTTCCCGGATGTTTTTTACGGCAATGTGCGACAGGGTTTCCGTCATGCCGTAGGTTTCGTAGATCTGCTGTTCTTCCCCGGCCTCAGCCTGCAGTAATTCCCGCAGGGCGGGGGACAGGGGGGCGCCGCCCAGGATCACGGTGCGTATCCTGCGGAAAAGCGCAAAACTCTTAGGGTCCCGGCATATTTCGGCCACCTGTGCGGGCGTAAGAGCGGCAAAATCTACCGGCATATCTTTGGTGAGACGCAGCATGGGATTGAGTGCCGGACGGGTGCAGAGCAGGGTGCAGTTGGCTTCCAGCGCACGTACGATCATCATACGGCCGGCAATATAGGCGGCGGGCAGGCAAAGCAGCATTACCGTATCCTGTGTATTGCCGAAACGGGAATTTGTGCGGCGGGCGCTGATGCGCATACGTTCCTTGTGCACGGGCATGTCTTTGGGCATGCCCGTGCTGCCCGAGGTCCGGTTTACGATCGTGTCCCCGGCCGAGAGCCATTCCCTGCAAAAAGCATGCAGGGGATCGTACCAGTCTGCACCGGGTTCTATAAAAGTGAAGTGCCGCATATCTGCAAAAATAAAAAAAGACCCCGCTGAACAGCGAGGCCTTTATCCGATAATCGTTAAAATACGTCTTAGTCTACATTCCCGTGCAGGAAACGGTTCTCGTTCACAATGCGCACACCGTTCTCATCGAACTGGATGCTGCTGTTGGAAACGCCGGTATTGTTCATCGGCAGGTTGTCTTCCAGTTTGATGTTGCGGCGCTTGTAAGCCGGCTCCGATTCCAGGTCCATAAGGCCCGACGGGGTTTTGAGCTTATGTGTGATCTCTTTCAGGCGCATCATGCGTTCCTGGGCTTTGTAGAGATCGTCTTTGGTCTTGTCTTCTTTTTTCTGTACCGTAGTGGTCTCAAAAATATCCTGTATGGTATTTTCCCATACCACGGGCTGTACTTCCTGCGGTTTTTGCGCCACGGGTTCTTCTTTGTACACATCGAGTTCGATCTCATTGCTTACGCTGAAGGCGGGTACATTCGTCTGCGTGTTGTTTTCCTCGGCCTCGGGGAACATAAAGTCGTTCTCTTTAATGTTCTCCGGGTTAAAGGTAATTTCAACCGGCTGCGGGCTGAGAGGCTGCTGTACTTCGGCTACCGGTTCGGGCTGCAGGTTCTCCACTACGAAAGCGGGTTCTTCTGCGGCGGGGGCAGTCTCTGTATTTTCGGCCGTATTGGTTATAAAGAAAGGTGTAGCTTCGGTCTCTTCCTGTTTTTTAGGTTCTTCTACCTGCAGCACCACTTCTTTTTTGTCTTCGCGTACATAGCCTTTGGAGCCACTCTGGAAGCCGGTGGCGATCACGGTAACGCAGATCTCGTCGCTCATATTCTCGTCGGTACCGGTGCCCCAGATGATCTCTGCGGTCATACCGGCCTCTTCCTGTACGAAATCGGTCACAGTGGTCACTTCGTCCATCAGCAGTTCCTGCGTACCGGTAGAGATGTACAGCAGTACGTGACGGGCGCCTTTGATGTCGTTATCGTTGAGCAGCGGTGAAGACATGGCGGCCTCCACGGCTTTCTGGGCGCGGTTTTCGCCTTTGGCTTTGGCCGAACCCATGATGGCGTTGCCGCTGTCGCTCATAACGGTGCAAACGTCGGCAAAGTCTACGTTCACATAGCCCGGCATGGTAATGATCTCCGCAATGGATTTAGCGGCCGTGGTCAGCACGTCGTCGGCCATATTGAATGCGGTAGACAGCGACAGGTTGCCGCCGATCTCGCGCAGTTTTTCGTTCGAAATTACGAGCAGGGTATCTACGTATTTGCGCATTTCGCTCAGTCCGAGCTCTGCCTGCATTTTACGTTTTTTCCCTTCAAAATCGAAGGGGATGGTTACGATACCAACGGTAAGAATACCCATTTCCCGGGCGGCCTGCGCAATTACGGGCGCCGCACCGGTACCCGTACCACCGCCCATACCGGCCGTGATGAATACCATTTTGGTGGTGGCCTGAAGGTATTGCTTAACATCTTCGATATTTTCGATGGCGGCATTTTTACCTACCTCGGGCAGGGAGCCTGCGCCGCGGCCTTCGGTAAGAGAAGCGCCAAGCTGGATCTTAGCTGGTATAGGGCTGGCATTCAGGGCCTGCTCATCGGTGTTGCACACGATGAAATCAACCCCGCGAATACCCTGATTGTACATGTGGTTAACCGCGTTTCCGCCGCCACCCCCAACACCAATCACTTTAATGATGGAGCTCTGATTCTTCAGCAGATCAAAGTTCATCAGTCCGTTTGTTGGATTTTGCATGTCCATAATTGATTATCGGTTTTATTCGTTACAAATTTCTTTAATGTTACGGCAGTTTTGGAAAATTGTTATTATAGTTCTGCACAGCGCATTGTTATTATCTGTCATCGCTATGCTAAAATCGCCATGCATATACTAATTATAACTCTTTTTCGTCGTCTTCCAGGAAGCCCAGCCCTTTATTGATAAGGCGCTGGAAGTAGGTGCCCATACGTGGTTTTTCGGCTCCGCGCACGTGTTCCTGCTGTTTTTTCTGAGGTTCGCTGTACACATCCGAAAGTTCGGTACGCGGTTTTTCCACGCCCATCATCACGAGGCCCACGCCGGTGGCAAATACCGGGTTGGCGATGCGTTTGGCAAAATCGCCGGCAATGTGCTTGTGCGGCAGACCTACGCGGGTATCCTTGCCGGTAACCAGCGACATAAGCTGCGGACTGTGTTTCATCATGGAACCGCCGCCGGTCATTACGATACCTGCCGAAAGGCGGTCTTTGTAGCCGGAAGTACGCAGTTCGTAGTCCACGTATTCGAAAATTTCTTCCATGCGGGCATGAATGATGCCGGCCAGGGTCTGTTTGGATATCTGTTTGGGCGCACGTCCTGCGATACCCGGAATGGTAATGATGGTATTTTCCATACCCGGAAGGGCCAGGGCCGATCCGTGATGTACCTTCAGTTTTTCCGCGGTGTCTTTTACCAGGTTGCAGCCGTTCTTGATGTCTTCGGTTATGATATTGCCTCCGAACGGGATCACGGCCGTGTGGCGGATGATGCCGTCGTAGAAGATGGCCAGGTCGGTGGTGCCGCCCCCGATGTCTACCAGGGCCACACCGGCTTCTTTTTCTTCGTTCAGCAGCACGGCTTCGGAAGAGGCCAGGGGTTCCAGGATCAGTTTTTCCATTTCGAGGCCTGCCATGTGTACGCATTTCAGGATGTTCTTGGCGGCAGAAACCTGTCCGGTGATCACGTGGAAATTGGCTTCCAGGCGTGCACCCAGGGCTCCTACGGGGTCTTTGTGCCCAATCTCGTTGTCGATGATGTATTCCTGCGGCAGCACGTGAATGATCTCTTCACCCGGAGGCATGGCCAGTTTGTGCATGTTCTCGATCAGGTTCTCCACGTCGCGGTTGGTAATGATGTCGTCGGCATTGGTACGTGTGTAAATGCCGCGGTGCTGGTAGCTGCGGATGTGCTGACCGGCAATACCCACGTTCACCACGCGGATATCGATACCCGAAGCGTTCTCGGCATCGGCAATGGCCTTACGGATGCTTTCGGTGGTCTGCAGGATATGGGTAACCACTCCGCGGTGTACACCTACGGAAGGCGCATGACCCATACCCAGGATCTCAATTTTGCCGTGTTCGTTCTGTTTTCCTACCAGGGCCACGATCTTGGTGGTTCCGATGTCGAGCCCTACGATGATTTTCTCTTGTGACATAGCGACGTATTTTAGCGTTTACAGATAATTTGATTTTTATATTTCAGGTTGATGGTCCTGTAGTCATTAAAGCCTGTATAGGCAAGGCCTTCGCGGTAAAATATCTCCAGCTTGCGGAATTTTCCTTCGGCGTTTGATGTATCTCCGAAAAGTATAAGGGACTGCCCGATCTTCGGGATCAGTTCAAATTCTTTTTTCTCGTTCACGTATACCTGATCGAACAGGGCATTGCGGAAAGGGTTGCTGCGGATGAGGCCTGTGAGGAACGCGGCGTCGTCGAGCAGGGAGCGGCTTTTAACGCTGTCGAGGTCCATAAATCCTTTGCGGAGGGCATAGGGCTCGTGCCATTCTCCGTTTACCGGCAAAATGCGTGCCGAAAAGCCGTTCTTCAGCGGAAAAGGATGTCCTTTTTCGTCTATATAGTAACTGCTGCCGCCTTTTTCGTATATTCTTGCAACAGGTTCCCGCAACTGTACATTGGCTTTTATACCGCCGTTCACCGATGCATATACTTCTGCTTTTCGTATATAGGCATTCTCATTCAGTTTTTTCTCCAGCTGACCAATGCTGATCTTATCGCCGAGGCGTTCGTTCTCCGCCCGTATGATATCCGCGATCTCTTCCCGGCTCAGGATACGGTTGTACTGTGGAAAGCGTATGTCTACCTCCACGTGCTGTATCTCTACCTGTTCCTGCTTGCGGTCTGAATATACCAGTACCGCAGCGATACTGCCGGCCAGCAGTACGATGATGCCATAGGTGAGTATTTTCAGCTTTTTATTCACTTTCGAGATATTGACGTATCGGTTCTACACTGCGGTCGATGTCTCCGGCCCCGAGGGTCATGAGTACTTCGATCCGTTCTTTGTTCGTTTTTATATAATCGGCCAGTTTTTCTTTAGAAATCAGTTTTTTGTCAGTAGTGTCTATTTTGTCTAAAAGATGCTCCGAGCTCACGCCTTCTATAGGTAATTCACGTGCCGGGTAGATATCCAGGAGCAGCACTTCATCGGCTTTGGCCAGTTCCTGTGCAAATCCGTCTTCGAAATCGCGGGTGCGTGTGTACAGGTGCGGCTGAAAGGCTACGGTGATCTTTTTGCCGGGGAACAGCTCGCGTGCGGCTTCGATGGCAGCTTTTATCTCTGTGGGGTGATGGGCATAATCATCTATATACGCAATTTTATCGTTGCGGACGATCCATTCAAAGCGGCGTTTGATTCCCTTAAAATGACGCAGGGCCTCAGCGATCTCCGGCTGTGTGCACCCGCATTTCCCGGCCAGAACAATGGCCGCGAGAGCATTGGAAACATTGTGCCGGCCCGGCATAGGCAGCAGGTATCTGCCGTTAACGGTCTGTACACTGCTCTGTACCTCAAAGGTAAAGTTGTAGTGTTCTACCCCGGTGGGAATGGCGCGGTGTACACAATTTTCTCCGAAACCGTATACCTCGTGCGGTGTTTCAATGACTCCGGCTGCTGCGGCGTTTTCGTTCAGCAGCAGGCTGCCTTCCGGACTGATGCGTGCGGCGAAATCTCTGAATCCTTTTTCGAACGTACCCTTATCTCCGTAAATATCCAGGTGATCGGCATCGATGCTGGTGATCACGGCCAGGTCGGGCGAAAGCCAGAGAAAGGAACGGTCGAATTCATCCGCCTCCGAAACGGTAATGGTACCGTCGGGGTGATTGATAAAATTGGTATTGTAATTGCTGAGAATGCCTCCGGCGAAAACCGTAGGTTTTTTGCGGCAATACTCTAGTATATGTGCGGTAAGTGAGGTGGTGGTGGTCTTGCCGTGTGTGCCGGCGATGCATATACTATAACTGTTCTCGGTGAGCAGTCCCAGTACCTGTGAACGCTTCATAAGAGTGTAGCCGTTTTCCCGGAAGTACGTCAGCAGTATGCTGTCGGCAGGAACGGCCGGAGTATATACGATCAGCGTCTTTTCGCGCGGGGTAGCAGTTATTTCTGTAGTAAGTACGGCGGTATCGTCTTTAAAATGTACGGGAATACCTTCGCGCTGCAGCTCCGCCGTGAGCGGACTCGGGGTTTTGTCGTAACCGGCCACGAACAGTCTGCGTGTATGGAAATAGCGGGCAAGGGCACTCATGCCGATACCGCCGATACCTACAAAATAAATGTTCTCTATGCCGGATACGTTGTTCTTCATATAACCAGTGCGGCTGCTTCTGCCGCTATTTTTTGGGCGGCTCCGCGGAGCGCCATTTTTTTAATGTTCTCTTCCAGTTCTTTTATTCTTGCCGGGTTGGCCAGCAGTTCAGGGATCAGGTTCACGAGCTGTGTAGGGGCCTGGTTGTTGCTAAGCAGGATGGCCGCGTTGTGGCGCACCAGGGCTTCGGCGTTGCGGGTCTGGTGGTCTTCTGCCGCGGTGGGCAGAGGTACCAGAACGGCCGCTTTACCGAGTATGCACAGTTCGGATATGGCTATGGCTCCGGCACGGCTGATCACGATGTCGGCGGCTGCATAGGCCTGTTCCATCTGCTGAATAAAGGCGGTGACCTTAATATTCGTATAGGCATGCTCTTCTACCAGGGCGCGGGCTTTTTCGTAGTAGGGTTTACCGGTCTGCCAGATCACCTGTATACCGCTTTCCTGCAGTTTTTCGGCGGCCAGGTACATGCCGTCGTTAATGGCCAGTGCGCCCAGGCTGCCCCCGCAGATCAGTACGATGGGAGCTTCTGCCTGTAAGCCGAACTGTGCGGCTCCCTGCTCGCGTGTGCAGTTGCTGAACTCGATCTGCTCGCGTACCGGGTTGCCGCTGAGTACAATTTTGGCGGCGGGGAATACATTTTCCAGGCCTTCGTAGGCGACGCATATTTTTTGAACACGTTTGCCTAAAAATGTATTTACCTTGCCGGGAAAGGAGTTCTGTTCCTGTATCACGGCCGGAATTCCCATACGGGTGGCCATGTACAGCACGGGAGCAGATGCAAAACCCCCGGTGCCGATCACCAGGTCGGGCTTTTCTGTTTTTAGTATACGCCTTGCACCCATCAGACTTTTTAGTATACGTATGGGCAGCATAAGGTTGCTGAAGGAAAGGGAACGCTGAAAACCGGTAATGTCCAGTCCCACGATGCGGTACCCGGCCTGGGGTACTTTTTCCATTTCCATTTTGCCTTTGGCACCCACGAACAGTATCTCCACCCCGGGATGTTCCTGTTTCAGTGCATCGGCAATGGCTACGGCCGGGAAAATATGTCCGCCGGTACCGCCCCCGGAAAGGATCACTTTATGTAGTGGCATTTTCCACCTCCTTTTCGGTTTCGGGTTGTGCTTCGGTACTTTTTTCCTGGATGCTGCGGCTTATGCTCAGCAGCATACCGAAGGTAAGTGCGGTGAACAGGGTACCGGTTCCACCCATACTTACCATGGGCAACGGCTGGCCGGTTACAGGGAACAGGTTCACCGCAACGGCCATATTAATAAAGGCCTGTACTACAATAAGTATGCCCAGACCCAGGGACAGCAGGGCCGCAAAGGCGAATTTGGTTTTGTAGGCTATACGTACGCAGCGGTACAGCAGTATCAGGTAGCTTACCATGACCACCAGTCCGCCAAAAAGGCCGTACTCGCCGATAATCATAGCGTATATAAAGTCGGAATAGCTCTGGGGCAGAAAGTATTTATTGGGATTGTTGGCCGGGCCTGTGCCGAAAAGTCCGCCGTTGGCAATGGCCATTTTGGCCTGATCGGCCTGGTAATTGGCGTCGGCATTATCGCCCAGGAATCCGAAGATACGGTTCTTCCAGGTGGCGCCGCGGGGCAGTGCATCCGGGAAAAAGTAAATGATGGCCGCGGTGAGTGACAGCAGCACCACGCCTAATAAGAGTATGATCATCAGTTGCTTCAGCGGGATACGGGCCACAAACATCAGCATAAAGCAGATTCCAAAGAGCATGGCGGCCGTACTGAAGTTGGCCGGGAAGATCAGCAGGCATATCACCCCGATCCAGAGCAGCACTGGGATGAGGGTTTTGGTATAATCATCAGTCTGGTCCTGGCGGTTGGCAAGGAAGGAGGCTACATAGGTAACCAGTGCTACCTTGGCCAGGTCGGAGGTTTGGAAACTGAGCCCGATGCCGGGTATACGCAACCAGCGCTGGGCGTCGTTAATGTCGGAGCCCAGGAACAGCGTAAGCAGCAGCAACGGAACGGAGAACAGCAGGAGTATCTGTGACAGACGGGAGAACAGGGTGTAGCGTACGTGTTGCAAAAAGAACATGATACCCAGTCCGCCCAGTACAAAAACTACCCGTTCGATCAGGTACGCCTCGGTGTTCCCTCCCTTGTAGCGGAATGCGAGAGAACCCGTGGTGCTGTACACCGACAGGATAGAGATCACAGACAATACAAGGGCAACGCCCCATATCGCCGGATCTCCTTTCAGGTATTTTTTGAGTGTATTCATCCGTTTATGATCTCTGTATCATCGTTTTTTTTAGAGTTCGCGTACCCACTGTTTAAACTGGTTGCCGCGGTCTTCGTAGTTCTCAAAGAGGTCGAAGCTGGCGCAGGCAGGCGAAAGCAGTACTACGTCGCCTTTCTGACCCAGGCGGTAAGCCGAACTTACGGCATCGCGCATGGAGTTTACATGGTAGATCTGTTCAATGGCATCGCCGAAGGTCTCACGGAGTTTCTCCACACCTTCGCCCAGGCAGATCAGCACTTTTACCTTACCTCTTACTACGGGCAGTAATTCGGCATAATCGTTCCCCTTGTCTACGCCGCCGGCGATCCAGATGGTGGGCGCCGTCATGGATTCCAGGGCATAGAAGGCCGAGTTTACATTGGTAGCCTTGCTGTCGTTGATGTATTCCACACCTTTTACCTTGGCTACAAATTCCATGCGGTGTTCTACGTTTTTAAAATCGCTTAACGAATCCCGGATACTCTCCTTCCTGATGTCGAGCAGTCGCGCTGCAATTCCGGCTGCCATGGAATTGTATGCGTTGTGTTTGCCCTGTAGTGCTAATTCATTGATGTACATGTCGAACTCCTTGTTTATTATGTTGATGATTATTCTGTGGTCTTCTATATAAGCGCCGGGCTGGTCGAGTTTTTCCTGGCTGAAGGTGTATACCGCGGCCCGGGTGGGGAAGCGTTTCAGTCCTTCGCGCACGGGTTCGCTGTCGTAACCGGCTATAAAAATGTCGCCCTCGCGCTGGTTCATGGTGATCCGGAACTTAGAGGCGATGTAGTTTTCGAACTTGTAGTCGTAGCGGTCCAGGTGGTCGGGCGTAATATTGGTCAGTATGGCAATATGCGGCCGGAATGTCCGGATGCCGTCCAGCTGGAAGCTGCTTAATTCGAGTACGTAGTAATCGTAGTGTTCCGTGGCTACCTGCAGGGCGAAACTTTTACCCACATTGCCTGCCAGTCCGGCATTCAGTCCCGCTTTAACCAGCAGGTGATGGGTAAGCAGGGTAGTGGTGGTCTTGCCATTGGTGCCCGTGATGCCTATGATCACGGCGTCGGTATAGGTGGAAGCGAACTCGATCTCCGAGATCACATCGATGCCTTTTTCCAGTGCCTTTTTTACGATAGGAGCCTTGTCGGGAATGCCCGGACTTTTTATAATAAGATCGCTGCCCAGGATCAGCTCTTCGTTGTGTCCACCCTCCTCGAAAGGAATATCGTATTCACGGAGCAGCGCCTGGTATTTCTCTTTTATGGGACCTGCGTCCGAAAGCCATACGTCCCAGCCCTGTTTTTTGGCCAGGACTGCTGTGCCTGCTCCGGATTCGCCTCCGCCCAATATGGAAATTCTCTTGCTCATATCAGCGGAGTTTAAGCGTTATAATGGTGAGTACGGCCAGGCCGATGCCTACGATCCAGAAGCGGGTAACGATCTTGCTTTCCTGGTACCCGAGTTTCTGGTAATGGTGGTGCAGGGGCGACATGCGGAAGATACGCCGGCCTTCCCCGTATTTCCTTTTCGTATATTTAAAGTAATACACCTGCATCATTACCGAGAGGTTCTCTACCAGGAATATGCCGCACAGGATAGGAATAAGCAGCTCTTTTCGTATACATATAGCCAGGGTGGCAATAATACCGCCGATGGCCAGGCTGCCCGTATCGCCCATGAAAACCTGCGCCGGGTAGGCATTGTACCACAGGAAACCGATGCATGCCCCTACGAAAGCCGCGGAGAATATCACCAGTTCTCCCGAATTTGGTATATACATTACATTCAGGTAATTTGCAAAGATGCTGTTGCCTGATACATAGGCAAAAATACCCAGTGCCGTGCCTATTATGGCCGAAGTGCCCGTAGCCAGCCCGTCGATACCGTCGGTGATGTTGGCCCCGTTGGATACCGCTGTAATGATGAATATACAAACCGGGATAAAGATGATCCAGCCGTAATTCTCATACCCTTCGCCGAGGAAAGACATGATCTTTGAGTAATTGAACTCATGGTTCTTTACAAAAGGAATGGTGGTCACCTGTGTATTTACGTCCACGTAATTCTGTTCGATCTGCTCCATCTGTGTGGTCATGGGTGCG
The DNA here is from genome assembly GCA_052437175.1 of Flavobacteriales bacterium. Classification (GTDB taxonomy): domain Bacteria; phylum Bacteroidota; class Bacteroidia; order CAIKAF01; family CAIKAF01; genus JACVCJ01. Next base: position 207,446 of record JBQVOK010000002.1, on the reverse strand, counting down.
TGGCGCGGCTCCTGGGCCATGATCTTGCGGCGCATGGTCACGTCCGGGTGAAAGTACAGTACACTGCCTACCAGCAGGCCGATGCCCACCTGGCCCACGATCTTGAAACGACCGGCCAGACCTTCCTTGTTCTTTTTGAAAACTTTGATGTAGTCGTCCAGGAAGCCGATAAAGCCCAGCCATACGGTGGTAGCGATCATCAGCAATATGTATACGTTTTTCAGGTCTGTAAAAAGCAGCACAGGCACCAGTATGGCGCCGAGTATGATCAGTCCGCCCATGGTTGGCGTGCCGGCTTTTTCAATCTGTCCCTGCAGGCCCAGGTCGCGTACGGTCTCGCCTACCTGCTTACGGCGCAGCACAGAGATAAGGCGTTTGCCGAATACCGCCGATATCAGCAGGGAAAGCAGCAGTGCCATAGCTGCCCGGAAGGAGATAAAGCGAAACAGACCGGCTCCGGGGAGATCGATCAGTTTATCCAGGTATTCAAACAGATAGTACAGCATTATAATTCGCGGCTTTTGAAGGTTTCGGTTACTACTTTTTTATCGTCAAAATCACGTTTTACCCCTTTTATTTCCTGGTACTTTTCGTGACCTTTCCCGGCAACCAGGATCACATCGCCGGGGCGCGCAATACTTATCGCACTGCGTATAGCCTCTTCGCGGTCGGTAATGCTCAGTACCTTCTGGGCCAGGGCGGGGCTCAGACCGGCCTTCATTTCCTGTATAATGGCCGCAGGCTCTTCGCTGCGCGGATTGTCCGACGTGAAAATGGCCTGGTCTGAAAGGGTGGCGGCCAGTTTACCCATTACGGGACGCTTGCTCTTATCGCGGTCGCCTCCGCAGCCCACCACGGTAATGAGGCGTGTGCCGCTCTTCATTACATCGCGTATGCCGTCGATGATGTTCTGCAGGGCGTCGGGCGTGTGGGCGTAGTCGATAATGCCGGTAATGCCGTCTTTGGAAATAACGGTGTTGAAGCGGCCTTCGATAGGCTCTATGGTGGAAAGCGCCGTTAGTATACTCATCGTGTCCTGCCCCAGCAATACGGCCGATGCGTATGCGCAAAGTATATTGTAGGCGTTGAATTCACCGGTAAGGCGCACCCAGATCTCTTTCCCGTCGATGGTAAGGTGCATGCCGCGCAGTTCTTTTTCCAGTATACGTACTTTGAAATCGGCAAAGGTCTTCATGGAAAAGGTACGCACCTTGGCTTTGGTGTTCTGCACCATGATGCGCGCATTGCGGTCATCTACGTTCACCAGGGCAAAAGCATTGGAGCCCAGCGTGTCGAAGAAGATCTTCTTGGCTTTGATATAATTGTCGAACGTAATGTGGTAATCGAGGTGATCGTGTGTGATATTGGTGAAAATGGCCACATCGAAATCGATACCATAGGAACGTTTCTGGTCCAATGCTATGGAACTTACTTCCATAAAACAGTGCGTACAGCCGCTTTTGACCATTTCGGCCATCAGTTTCTGTACGGCCAGGGCATCGGGTGTGGTATGCGTAGAGGGCAGCAGTTTTTTACCGATGCGGTTCTCGATGGTGCTCAGCAGTCCGGCCTGGAAGCCCATCTGCAGGTACAGTTTATAGCAGATGGTGGCCACGCTGGTCTTGCCATTGGTACCGGTTACGCCCACCACCTTCATTTTGGAAGAAGGGTTGTCGTAAAAGTTGGAAGCGAGTATGGCCAGGGTTTCCCAGGTGTCGGCCACACGTATATACGTAATGTCTTTCTGCTTTTCTTCGGGCAGTGTTTCGCATACGATCACGTCGGCGCCTTTGGCGATCACGTCCGGTATGTATTTGTGCCCGTCGGTGGTACGGCCGCTGAGTGCGATAAAAAGGGACTGTGCGGTTACAAGGCGACTGTCGTGGTAGATGCTTTCCACCGCGATATTCGTGTTCCCGATCACTTCTTCGAGCCGAACTTTATATAGTATGTCTTTCAGTAATTTCATACGTTCAGATAAAGTTTTACTGTCATTCCTTTTTTTATGGCGCTGCCGGCGGCGGGTTCCTGGGTACGGATGCTTCCGCGGCCGATGATCTCTACTTTACAGTTCAGTTTTTCGAGCATATAGGTGGCGTCTTTGGCACCCATGCCTTTTAGGTCGGGCAGTACATCACGGCGTATCACGGCCGGTGTAATGCGTATTTTGTTCTGGTCGCCTGTGGCAAGGCCTACGGGTGAATTGCCCTGCATAACGCTGCTGCTGATGTTCAGGAAATTGAGCACGCTCAGCTGGTCGTTTATAGCGCCCGGTTTTACGTAGGGCAGCAGGGAATCGGCGATCACCGGACGGCCTTTGTTGAGGCGTTCGTGCAGGTCCAGCGAACCGGCATAGATCTTATCGGCCGCCGCCTTGAATACGGGCCCCGATACGGTGTTACCGTAGTATACATTGTTAGACGGTGCACTGATCACTACAATGCAGGAATACTTGGGCTTATCCGCCGGGAAATAGCCGGCAAAAGAGGCCCGGTAGGTTACGCCGCCCTCGCGGTAGCCGCCTTTTTTCGATATCTGTGCCGTTCCGGTCTTGCCGGCAATGGAGTACACCAGTCCGCCCAGGTTGCGGGCAGTACCGTTCTTTACCACGCCCTCCATCATGCGGCGTACGGCCTGTATGGTAGCATCGGAGGCGATCTTTTTATCGATGTACTCCGTTTCGAAAACGCGGACCTGCTTGCCATGCTCACGGATCTCGTTCACAATGCGCGGACGCACCATTTTACCGTCGTTGGCCACGGCATTGTAAAAAGTGAGCATCTGCAGCGGCGTTATCTTGCTTTCGTACCCGATACTGATCCAGGGCAGAGAAATGCCAGACCAGTCGGCGTCCTTCGGACTTTTAATGCGCGGTTCTGATTCTCCCGCAAGCTGTATACCCGTAGGCTCGTGCAGGTGAAACTGGCGCAGACGGTTGGTGAACTTCTCCGGGTTTTTACGGTAGTGGTCCCATACAATGCGGGCCGTGCCTACGTTCGACGATTTTTCGAATACCTGCTGCACGGTAATATTGCCGTAACCACCTTCGTGCGAATCTTTCATTTTGATGCCGTTGAAGGCATACACGCCGTTGCCCGTGGCAATGGTATCGGTAGGTTTAATGAAACCGTCTTCCAGGGCGGCCATCATGGTGGCGAGTTTAAAGGTAGACCCGGGCTCCACGGCCTCGCGTACGGCAAAATTATCGCCTTCGTAGTAGCTGCCGTCCCCGGCGCGCTGCAGGTTGGCAATAGCCTTTATAGCCCCGGTGGTCACTTCCATTACAATGGCCGTGCCGTGATCGGCGTTGTTTTTGCTGAGCTGGGTCTGCAGTTCATTGTGCAGTACTTCCTGCAGCGAAATGTCGATGGTGGTATAGATATCCGAACCGTTGCGGGGCTCGATCTCGTAATCGTCGTTCACGGGCTTCCAGAAATTACCCTGCAGTTTTTGCATCAGGCGTACGCCTTCGGTGCCGGCCAGTTCCTCGTTAAAGGAGTATTCGATACCGTAGAAATTACCTTCACCGCTGGCTTTGCCGATGGTACGTGAGGCCAGGTTTTTGTAAGGTTTGATGCGTTTGGTCTCGGGTATCACCACCAGACCGCCCTTGTTGGACCCTTCGCGGAACAGCGGGAACTTCTGCAGTTTCTGCAACTGTGTATAACCCACGTTCTTCTGCACCAGCTGGTAGCGATTGCCTTCCTTATAGGCCGCTTTCAGTGTTTTTTTGTACTCTTCTTTGGATTTGTCTTTGAACAGGTTCGAAAGATTCCAGCACAGACTGTCGATATTCTTGTTGAAATGATCTTTCTTAAGGCCGTCGGCTTTCATGTCCATACGGATTTCGTATATGGGTAATGAAATGGCCAGGAAATTTCCGTCAGAACTGAAGATATTGCCGCGCAGAGGCTCAATACTTCTGAGTTCCAGCGTAAGCTCCCGGGAACGCTGACGCAGCGCTCTGCCTTCGAGGAACTGTATACGGATAATCTGAGCAACGATGACCCATGCAAGCAAACCTATACAGATGTACAGGATTGCCGCGCGAATCAGTATTTCTTGCTTTTTATCCATTTTAGTATACGCGTCTTTTTAGTATATTCGTTCGTTTTCGTTGTTTTCTACCATGATCACCTTCGGCGGGGTGGTGTTCTCTTTAATGCCTTCGTCGAGCAGGGCCCTGCTCAGTTCGGCGCGTTGCATGCCGTACATCAGGTCGGCTTTTACAGATACATATTTTGAGTGCAGGTCCTTTACCTGTTTATTGAGCTGGTTGATGCGGTTCACCTTGCGTTCGGCGTAATAGGCATTGGCTATGTACAGCAGGGTAAGCAGGGTGATAAAACCGGCATAGGGCAAAAACTGCGCAACGGAATTACCGGTGAAGATGTCGCCTTTGATGATCCGCCCGAAAACCGTGCTGCGGGCCTTGCGGGCGGCAGGTTTAGGCTCAGGACCTTTTTCAGGGGCCGGGGGTACGGTATTTTTTACGGTATTCTGAGACATGTTACAGTTTTTCGGCTATGCGTAATCGTGCGCTTCTGGCGCGGTTATTCAGTTCAATTTCTTTTTCGTCGGGGACGATGGGTTTACGGGTAATGCTTTTGTAGAGCAGCTGGGGGTTGCCGTAGAAGTCCTTTTTCAGCTCGCCTTCAAAGTTCCCGGTCTTGATCAGGTTCTTTACCGGGCGGTCTTCGAGCGAGTGGTAGGACATTACTACCAGGCGTCCGCCGGGCCGCAGCAGTTCGGTGCACTGGGTAAGCAGATCGCGCAGGGCGCCCATTTCATCGTTCACCTCTATACGCAGGGCCTGGAAAACGCGGGCCAGGAACTTGTGCTCCTCTTTGGGGCGGTACAGGCCTCTGAGGGCTTCCTTGAGCTGTGCGATGGTGTCGATGCGCTCCTGTTTGCGGATGGCGCGTACGATCTGGCGGGCATTGAACAGCTCTCCATACTCGCGGAAAATCTGTACCAGCTCTTCATCGTCGTAATCGGCCAGTATGGAGGCGGCGGTCTTCGGGTTCTGAACGTCCATACGCATATCGAGCGGACCGTCGAACCGTAGCGAAAAACCGCGTTCGGCCTCGTCGAACTGGTGCGAGGAAACGCCCAGGTCGGCCAGTATGCCGTCTACTTTTTCGATCTTGAGGAAGCGGAGGTAGTTGCGGATGAACCGGAAATCGGATTTTACGAACGTAAACCGGGGATCGAAGATGCGTGCGGCATTGGCCTCGGCATCGATGTCCTTGTCAAAAGCAATGAGGCGGGCCGTGGGGTCCATCTGTTTCAGGATCTCGCGGCTGTGCCCGCCGCCGCCAAAAGTTACGTCTACATAAATACCGCCGGGGGCAAGTTGCAACCCTTGAATGCAGTCATGTAAAAGAACGGGAACGTGGTACTCGTAATTACTCATCGTCTTCAGAAAAATTTAGCTTACTTAACACATCTTCGGCCAAACTTTCCATGTCAATTTCTTCACTCATGATCGCCTCGTAGGCCGCTTTATCCCATATCTCCACTACGTTATTGCTGCCCAGCACCTTTACATCAGAAGCCAGAGCTGCGTATTCGCCGAGTGATTTCGGAATGAGCAGTCGACCCGCACTGTCTGCCTCTACCGGGGTGGCCCCGCCCAATATGCGACGGACCAGCATGTCTTCCTTGGCGATGAGACGATTGAGGCCCTTCAGCTTTTTATTGAGTTTGTTCCATTCATCCAGCGTGTATAGAACCAGGCACTTACGGTGAAGGTTACGATTGAGCACAAAGCCTTTGTCAAAGGCTTCGCCCAGCTGCTTCCGGAGTCCTGCCGGAAACATAAAGCGGCCTTTGCTGTCCACTTTGCAATCGTATTCTCCTATAAGGCTTATCATTTGCGTGTTTCGAAACTGCGGAGTAAAAGTATTGAAAAATCTCCCACTTTCTTCCACATTTATCCATCTTTTACCACTTTGTTGAAAACTTTGTTTCGTTTTTCTTGTGAAAAAAGTTGAAAACTTGTTAATATCGATTTTTTCTGATTTTGTATACGGTTGAATTTTAGTCCTGTAGGTAGCTTTTGGGTTTTTGTGTTTTTCGCGGTGGGAAACGGTGGTAACTCTAAAACCTGTTCATATCTGTTCATAACGCGAAACGGCTCTGTTCCTCAGGGTATTGGAGAGCTTCAGGAACTCCTGTAAATACACTTTGCATATACGTTTTCCCGGAAAGGCTGCCGCCATCGCTTACCTGCGGTTTTTTCCCTATCGGTTTACTGGGATAAATTGCCTGCAAAGCCTTGTATTGCCTGCTTTTGACCTTTAACATTTCTTTGGCACTCTTTGCATAGATTTTTGTTTTTCTTTGAATCCGAAAAAACGTAAACTCACTCATGCGCAAAATCTATGTACTTTTTGCAGCCCTTCTTTTCGGGTCGCTGCTTCATGCCCAGGTGCAGGAGCCTGTAAAATGGAGCGTGTCCTACAAAGCCAAATCTGAAAAGGAAGGCGTGCTGCAGTTCAAGGCGAGCATTGAGCCCACCTGGCACCTCTATTCGCAGTATACCGACCCGGTATTTATCCCGCTCGAATTCGTATTTAAAACGAAGTCGGGATACAAGCGCGTCGGCAAGGTGAAGGAGCAGAAGTACAAAGAAGAGTACGACGATATTATGCAGGGTACGGCGCGTTATTTTGAGAACAGCGCCACGTTTGAACAACAGATCGAAGTGTGTTCCAGGGAGCCCTTTGAGCTGGAAGTGCTGCTCACCGGGCAGTCCTGCTCCGATGTTACAGGTATGTGCATCCCCTTCATGAAGCTGAAAAAAACCTTCAGTATCCCCGGTAATCCCAAGGGCGATAACTGTGGCGAAGAAACGGCTCCCGTACCAGCCGTCCGCACGGATTCGGCCGGGATAGTCCCCGCAGTGCCCGAAAAACCTGCAAAAGATGAGGAGGACGACGAAAGTTCATCCTTCCGTGTGCCTGAGCCCCAGAAATATAGTAAGGAAGCCATCGAGGGGCTGGAAAAAGCCTGCGGCGATGCCCAGTACGAAGAAGGTAATTTCTGGACCATCTTCCTGGAAGGTTTCTTCGGTGGTTTTATAGCCCTGCTCATGCCCTGTATCTTTCCTATGATACCGCTTACCGTAAGTTTCTTTACCAAGCAGAGTAAAACGCGTGCGGCCGGTATCCGTAATGCATCTATATACGCACTTTCCATCATTCTCATTTATACTTTCCTGGGCTTTGTGATCACCCTCATGTTCGGTCCGGAAGCGCTTAATAAAGTATCTACAGACGGCTATGTGAACCTGGCCTTCTTTATCATATTTGTGCTGTTTGCCGTTTCCTTCTTCGGCGCCTTTGAAATTACGCTGCCCCAGGCCTTTGTAAATAAGGTGGACAGCGCTTCGAACCGCGGCGGACTGCTGGGCATTTTCTTTATGGCCTTTACCCTTTCGCTGGTGTCGTTCTCATGTACGGGCCCTATTATCGGTACCCTGCTGGTGGAAGCGGCGCAGAACGGGAGTACCTCGGGACCGCTGGCCGGTATGTTTGGCTTTTCGCTGGCCCTGGCCCTGCCTTTTGCCGTGTTTGCAGCCTTCCCCGGCTTGCTGAATTCCATGCCCAAATCGGGCAACTGGCTCAACAGTGTAAAAATTGTACTCGGTATGCTGGAACTGGCTTTTGCCTTTAAGTTCCTGAGTAATGCCGACCTGGAATTTCACTGGGGTTTCCTGAACCGCGAAGTATTCATTGCCATCTGGATCGCCATTTTCGGTGCGCTTACGCTGTACCTGTTCGGTAAACTCAAGTTCAAGAGCGACGGCGACAGCAATAAGGTCTCGATACCCAGTGCCATGATGGGCCTGCTTACCCTGGCTTTTGTGATCTACCTGATCCCTGGCCTGTTCAGCTACCCGCTGCGTCTCATCAGTGGTTTTCCGCCGCCTTCCTATTACAGCGAATGGAACCGCGAGGCTTCGGATTGTCCCCTGGGCCTGAACTGCTACCACGATTATGAAGAGGCCATGGAAGTAGCCCAGGAAAAAGGCAAACCCGTACTGCTCGATTTTACCGGCATCAACTGTGTGAACTGCCGCAAAATGGAAGAGAATGTATGGATAGAGCCCGATGTGTTCAAAATGCTGAACGAGGATTACGTAGTGGCTTCCCTGTATTGCGATAAGCCCGACGAGCTGCCCAAAGAACAGTACTTTACCAAGCTGGACGGCGAAGTAGGGACCACCGTGGGCGAAAAATGGGCCCAGTTCCAGATCCGCTACTACAACCAGAACGCACAGCCGTTGTATGTGCTGGTGGACAATAACGGTAAACTGCTGGCCGACCCCAAAGGCAAAGGCTATATGTCTAAAGACGATTACGTGAAATACCTGAAGGAAGGTTTGTGTCGCTACGAACTGCGGAATAAAAAGGCCGCAAAAGAAGAAAAGAAATAAGCTACAGGCATCAGGAGGCCGTGCGGCGTATCCTGCGCAGTTCGCCGAAGAGCTTAAAAATATATCCCGGACTTACTTTGGAATCCCCTACGTCGCGCCAGCGGCTTACGGGGATTTCGGCTATACGGGCCATACCTTCGCTGTGGCCGAATTGGTTGCAGATGCGCTGTATCAGCTCCACATCAAATATCCAGGAAGAGAGAAAGGGCTCCTGGAACAGGGGATGTACGGCTTCGGCCGGGAAAAGTTTAGCGCCGCACTGGGTATCTGTAAAACGGGCCTTTACGGCGTAATTGATCAGGGCAGAAACAAAACGGCCGGCCAGATGCCTGCGTCGGCGGCGGATGATGTGCTGCTTGTCGGCCAGTTGCCTGGAACCGAAAGCCATCCATGTGCCCGATGCCTGTTTGAGCGTCGTCCGTAATTCCAGTGCAAAATCGAGCGGCGCGGAGAGGTCTGCATCAAAATAGCCCAGGAAGGGAATATCGCCATGGCGGTTCAGCCAGAGCATGCCGTGGCGCACGGCTTCGGCCTTGCCCCGGTTCTGTTCCAGGTGCAGTACGCGGCAGCGTTCCCGGCCGGCGCAAAAGTTCTTCAGCAGATCGGCCGTGCGGTCGGTACTGCCATCGTCTACAAAACAGAGAAAAAACTCCGGAAAAGTGTCCAGGAAATGACTGAAAGCGGCCATATCCAGCCTGTTTTCTTCATTGAAACAGGGAATTACCAGACCGATCTCTGCACTTACTGTTTTTTCCATATCTGCAATATAGGGCTTCCTCCGCGGTATATGCTGTGGTAAAGTACCGGAAATTCTTTCAGATTATGTGCATCCAGGCGGTGAAAACGCGTAATGGTCAGCAGGTAATCGGCATCGGGAATTCCCCCGGCGTTCTGGGCTCTTTTTTCTTCCGGCTTCAGCAGCAGAAAGGCCGGCACCCTGGCCTGGGTAAAGGACATAATGTGTATCTCGGGCCGTGGGTCATGCGCCAGTATGTACCGTATGCCTTCGTAGTAGCTGAGGCCCCAGTAGTCCATCTCGAACTGCTGAATGCGGTAATTATCGCGGGAAGGAACGCTTTCGTTGAAGTAGACGTAGTGATAGGGAAAAAGTCGGATCAGGCTGAACACGATGCTGAGCGCATATACGATGCCTGCGGCACGCAGTGCAGATCTTACCCGCGGACGTAATTTCTGTCCGGCTTCGTGCAGGAACCCTACCGCATTCCAGATAAAACCGGGCCACAGGAAATAGAGATGCCGCCAGTCGTCGTACAGCACCGATCTTTGTTGCAGAACGATGAAGAGCACACCCCAGGAACACAGGGCCTGTATCCATCCGAAAACGAGCAGGGGCGTGTTGTTGCGGAAACGTGTACTGCGCAAGAGCAGGAACAGCAGTCCGGCTATACAGAGTGCAATGCTCAGGACGGGTATACTGATGCGCATCCAGCTCAGTACATAGTATACGGGCCTTGCACCGGCCATTATGTCTTCGCCGAAGAGCCGGGTAGTGCCCTCCCAGGGAAAATGCGCCATGGTGTTGTAGGCCAGGGCAAAATTTTTGAAAGGAGCCTGCCACAACAGCGGCCAGCCGGCATAGAGCACAGCGGCGCTAAGCAGTATAAAAAAGGGTATCCAGAATAATTTTTTCCAATCATGTCTGTAAATAGACATAAGTGTAAATGCGCCCAGTCCGGCGCTCCAGGTAGCCACGCCCATAATGCGTATATTGATCAGGATACCTGTAAAAACGGCAAAGATCAACCACCAGCCTATGCGTATTCTTTCTTCGAAAACAGCCCTGTATAAGGCATACATGCTGAATATCTGCAGGCAGAGGAAGGGAATGTCCTTGGTGTTGAAATAAGAATGCCCGAGGATACGCGGACACAGCACCAGCAGCAGCATACCGGCCAGGGCTGTGCCCCGGGATTTGAAAGCCCGCAGGCAGAGGCAATAAAAAACATAGGCGGCCAGGCAGAACAGGGCAAAAGTGGTGTAATGGCGAAAGAGGTAGATGCTGCGGCTGTCGTCGGGCAGGATGGTCTCTTCGGCATAGACCAGGGCCAGCTCAAATACGGGGCCGTATACGCGGTCTTTCATGCCAAAGAGTGCGGTATCGCCCTGGGTAATATACGCGTAATTGGCCCTGCCGATGTGGTGTTGCACGGGCTCGTCCCAGCTTACCCCGAGACGCGGGATACTCAGCATGCCGCAGATAAGCAGCAGTACGGTAATGAGCATGCCCGCCAGGTGTTGCCTGGTGTAGGATGGCAGTGTATCGTATATCCGGCTTAAGGCTGACATAGCACTGCAAAAAAAGCAAAAAGCCGTCAATCTGAGCGACTGACGGCTTTAATTATGTCCGTAAAATGGTAAAACCTCTTAGTGTTTGGACAGGTAGTCGGCTACACCGCTGTGCGAAGCGCTCATGCCTTCTTTACCTTTTTCCCAGTTGGCGGGACAAACTTCACCTTTCTCCTCGAAATACTGGAGAGCGTCTACCATACGCAGGGCTTCTTTTACGTTGCGGCCCAGGGGCAGGTTGTTGATGAGTTCGTGCTGTACAACGCCGTTCTTGTCGATCAGGAACAGACCACGGTAAGCGATCAGTTCGGCGGTGGCGGTCAGGTGACCGGCTTCGTTCCATTCGAAATCGCCGTTCAGCACGCCGTAGTTGTACGAAATGGTTTTATTGGTATCGGCCACGATCGGGTAAGTAATGCCCTGGATACCGCCTTTGTTCTTCTCGAGCTGTAACCAGCCCCAGTGGCTTTGTTCTGTATCGGTAGAGGCAGCTACCACTTCTACGTTGCGTGCTTTAAATTCTTCCAGGTGCTCCTGGAAAGCCCACAGTTCGGTAGGACAAACAAACGTAAAGTCTTTCGGGTAGAAGAAGAACAGTACATATTTTTTACCGATGAACTGGTCCAGTGAGAAATTTTCTACGATCTCTTCGCCGTTTACTACTGCTGCCGCTTTGAACGAGGGCGCTTTTTTACCTACTAATGCCATGTTTTTTTGAATTTTTTTGGTTATTGAACAGTACAAAGGTAATGCACCCCTGCGTTCTCACCAAATTGCCATAGGTTACGGTAATGTAAATATCGAAAAAATCAATTTTGTTTATTTTCGGGCATAGAACACCGAGCGCGGGGATTCTTCTTCCAGCAGGGGACTCAGCGTGTAATCGCCCCAGGTCTCTGCAATGGTAAAGCCCGTTTCTTCCAGCCAGCTGCGCAGCAAAGCCGGTTCCAGCAGTTTTACCTTTTCTTCGAAACGCAGGTACTTATCGCCGTCGCGCACGCAGATCTCCTTTACCACATGGCCGTTTTGCTCGCTTTTACGGGTGCGAATCTGCACATTGCCTTTTTCGGTGTAGGAGGTCTGTTGCAGGTTGTGGCGTACAAAATGCGGGTTCAGGTAGTCGAAAATAAAGGTGCCGCCGGGTTTCAGGGCGCGGTAAATTTCCTGCAGTACTTTTTTATTCTCGGCGGGTGTATCAAAATAACCGAAGCTGGTAAAGAGGTTCACTACCCATTCGTAACGGTTCTCTTCGTTTATGGATCGCATATCGCGGATAAAGAACTGCGTGCCGGCAGCGGCATGTTCCCGGGCGTAACGTATGTTCTCGGGCGAAAGATCGATACCGTCTACCCGGAAGCCTTTTTCGGCAAAATAATTGCTGTGGCGGCCCTTGCCGCAGGCTACGTCCAGCAGCTGAATGCCGGCCGGGGGCTGCAGGTGGTCCACAAGCCGGTCGATGAATGCATGCGCCTCCGAATCATTGCGGTGTGCATACAGGATATGGTAATACGGGGTATCGAACCAGCTCTCGAACCAGGCTTTTGTGTCTTCCATGCTGCAAAATTGCGTATTATTGTTCACATTTCATCGTTATGCAGTTCTCTTTAAAACGCTCCTTTGCATCAGACAACAACGCGGGTATTCATCCGCAGGTACTTAAGGCCATACAGGAAGCCAATGCCGGGCATGCCCGCGGTTACGGCTCAGACCCCTATACCGAAGCCGCCCTGCAGAAATTCAGGGATATTTTCGGGCCGGGAACGGAGACCTTTTTTGTGTTCAACGGAACAGGTGCCAATGTGGTAGGCCTGCAGGCGCTCACCCGTTCCTACAACGCCGTTATCTGTACAGAGGCAGCGCACATTAACGAGGACGAATGCGGGGCTCCGGAGAAATTTACGGGCTGTAAACTGATCGATATTCACTGTGCCGATGCGAAACTGAACGTGCAGGCCATACAAACCCGCCTGAAACACCGCGGCGACGAGCACCAGGTGCAGCAGCAGGTGATATCGCTTACCCAGAGCACGGAATTCGGTACGGTGTACACCCGCGATCAGCTGGCGGCCATCTGTGAATTTGCTCACGGGCACGGTATGTACGTGCATGTGGACGGGGCACGCATCAGCAATGCGGCCGCTTCGCTGGGGATCGGCTTTAAAGAAATGCTGCGCGATACCGGGGTGGACGTGCTCAGTTTCGGCGGTACCAAAAACGGACTGATGCTGGGTGAAGCCGTGGTTTTCCTGAACCCGGAACTGGCTTCGGAAGCGAAGTTCATACGGAAACAAAGTATGCAGCTGGCCAGTAAAATGCGTTACCTTTCGGCCCAGTTCCTGGCTTTTTTCGAGGAAGATCTCTGGCTGCGGAATGCCTCGCATGCCAATGCTATGGCCCGGCGACTGGCCGATAAACTCTCGGCCGTACCGCAGCTCGAAATTGTGCAGGCGGTAGAAGCGAACGGCGTATTTTGTAAGATCCCGCGCGAAATGACGGAGATCCTGCAAAAGGAATATTTCTTTTACATTTTTGATGAACAGGACAATGTAGCCCGCTTTATGTGCAGCTGGGACACCCAGGCAGAAGATGTGGACAATTTTGCGGCTTTTGTGCGGAAGACGCTTGCCTGAGTTGTTTAGGGCTCGTCGCTGCGGAAGGGGCGGAATTTAACGTATTTGATCTTTTTGCCCATCTCGAGCCACATCCGTTCGTAAAAGGTCTGTACGCCGGCCAGCAGCTCATCGTCAGGACGCAGACCGTAGATGTCGGGGCAGGAATCCAGCAGTAACCACTGATTTTCTTTAACGGTTTCGAGCGTAAATTCGTAGAACATATCGTCGTCGCTCTTCAGGTTGATGCTGCCTTCGCGCGATAGGAAGGTACGGTAGCGGTTCACCATCTGCACACCGGTAAGCCTTTTCTTGATCTTGCTCTCCCGTGGCTGCGGATCGGGAAAGGTCACCCAGATCTCGTTCACCAGGTCGCTTTTGTCAAAAAAGTTAGGGATCTGGTCGATGCGGGTACGCAGGAAGGCTACGTTCCGGATGCCTTCGTCCACGGCCGTACGTGCGCCGCGCCAGAAACGCGCTCCTTTGATATCTACGCCGATAAAGTTACGCTCCGGGTACCGTTTGGCCATGGCAATGGTATATTCGCCCTTGCCGCAGCCCAGTTCCAGGGTGATCGGGTTGTCGTTGCCGAAATATTCCTGGCGCCATTTTCCCTTCAGCGGGAAGCCTTCTTCCTGTACTTCGTAAAAATTCGGCTGAAATACATTTTCGAACGTTTCGTTTTGTGCAAAACGGAATAGTTTATTCTTTCCCATGGTTAATAAAACAGGGCCTACAGGCCGGAGATGGTGTCAATGAATATTTCGGATTGTACGGCCTGGAAGCCGCTTTTGAGGTTCTGGCTGATGAGGCTGGCAATATCTTCCGGGTCGATGAGCAGTCCCGAATCTACCGGGCTGCCTTCCCAGGCCTTGGTGTACACACTGGCCGGAAAAATTCCCGTAACCTTTACCCCGCGCGGACGCAGTTCTTCGCCCAGCATCCTGTTCCAGGCGCGCAGGGCATGCTTGGCCATGGTGTAGGAAGCGGCTTCGGTGCGCACGTCGCGGCTCAGTATGGAACCGATATTGAAAATATGCCCCTTGTGGGCGGCAATGTCTTTCCAGAGCAGTGCCGTAAGATTTACAGGCGTAACCAGGTTTATCTGCAACGATTTGTACAGCTGGTTGTGTTCGTCCAGCACGGAATCTTCCATATATTGCCCCACGTTGTTGATGAGCACGTGCAGGGCAATTTCCTCGGTGCTGATCAGGGAGGCCAGTTCCACCAGTTTGGTCTGGTCGGTAAGGTTACCGGCATGTACATATACCTCGATCTCGGGGTTTATTTCCACCAGTTCTTCGGCGCGGCGCAACAGTTTATCTTCGTTACGCGCGGCCAGGATCAGGTTATACCCTTCTTCGGCCAGTTTCTGGGCGCAGGCCCAGCCAATACCTTCGGATGCTCCGGTGATCAATGCAAACATGCTGCAAATTTATTCTTAATTTGCGAGCAGCATGAGCAAGGGCGAAAAAATACTGTTTTGTGTACTGAACTGGGGCCTGGGTCATGCTACACGCAGCGAACCGCTGATCCGCCGCCTGCTTTCGGAAGGGAAGGAGGTACACCTGGCCTCGGACGGTAATGCGCTGCTGTACCTGCGGGAACGCTTTCCTGACCTGGTCTTTTATGAATACCCGTCCTACAATATCCGCTACGGACGCAGCGGAGCCGCTACCGTACTCAAACTTATGCTGCAGATGCTGCCGGCTCTGCGCATTCAAAAACGGGAACAGCGGCTTACGGAAACACTGTGCAGGCAGCAGGGCTTTACGCATGTATACAGTGACGGACGTTTCGGCGCTTTTTCGTGCAGGGTGCCTTCTGTATACATTACACACCAGCTGTGCCCGGAGACCGGTAGTGCCTTCACCGCTTCCCTGGCGGCCCGAATACATGCACGCATCATGAACCGCTTTACAGAAGTATGGGTGCCCGATTATGCAGATGATGCGCAAAGCCTTGCCGGGGCGCTCAGCCGGCCCAATCGCTGGTTACGCAGTTCGGTCCGGTACACAGGCCCGCTTTCCCGTTTCGAACGTATAGAAACACAAGCTGCCGTATACGACGCACTGGCCGTACTTTCGGGACCGGAACCGCAACGCAGCCTGCTGGAAGAAAAACTGCTGCAACAGATGGCCGCACTCCCGCAGTATAGTTTCTGCCTGCTGCGTGGTGTAAAAGGACTGCCTGCCCTGCAACCCGCCAATGTATACCTGTACGAAATGGCGGGCCCGGAAGAACTGCAGAAGGCCGCGGCCCGCTCGGCCCTGTTCATCTGCCGCAGCGGCTATTCGGGCATTATGGACCTGCATGCCATGGGCATACGTAAGGCATTGCTGATCCCAACCCCCGGTCAGGGCGAACAGCTGTACCTGGCCCGTTACCTGGCCGGCCGGCAGGAATGGCAGGTGGCAACCCAGGAGGAATTCAGCCTGAAGTTCCTGCTGCCGGAAAAGGATGGACGTATGTTTTGAAGGCTTAATCCTCAAAAAATGAAAAATAGTAGAATATTTATACGTGTTCTGAAACAGATGAACTACGTTTGTATCAATTTAGGAATAATGAAAGTATGGTGAAGAATTCGAAGAGCAGCATCTATTTCTCTCTGGTTGTAACATTGGCTGTGATTATCGGGGTTTTTATCGGGAAACATATACCATCTGTACTGCCTGCGGGCAAAAGTACAGGTGTTTTTGCCTCCTCGGGCAGTGGTAAGATCGGGTACCTGCTGCGCATGATCGAGGAAGATTACGTAGACCCGGTGAACCTGGACAGTATTTCAGACCAGACAGTAGAAATGCTGCTGAGCAAGCTGGACCCGCATTCTGTATACATGCCGCCGGTTGACCTGGAAGCATTTAACGAAGATATGGAAGGCCATTTCGATGGCATCGGCATAGAATTTAATGTGATACGCGACACCGTAGTGGTGGTACATGTGATCTCGGGCGGCCCGGCCTCGCAGGTGGGCATGCGCGACGGAGACCGCATCGTAAAGGTGGAAAAAGAAATAGTGGCCGGCGTGGGCATGAGTTCAGATTCCGTGGTGAAAAAACTACGCGGTAAAAAAGGCACACGCGTGAACGTAACGGTATATCGTCCCCGGGAAAAAAAATCGGTGGACTTTTCCCTGGTGCGCGGGCCCATTCCTGTGTACAGCGTAGAACAATCGGTAATGCTCGATAAGAACACCGGTTACATAAAAGTGAACCGTTTTATCGATAATACTCACCGCGATTTTCTGCGCGCCCTGAAAACCTTGAAAGCACAGGGTATGCAGGAACTACTGCTGGACCTGCGTGGCAATCATGGCGGCTACCTGGACGAGGCCGTAAAAATAGCGGACGAGTTCCTGCCTTCGGGCGACCTGATCACATATACGGCGGGCACGCACCGCAAACGCGAGAACTACAAGGCCAAAGGCGGCGGCGCTTTTGAAGAGGGACGCCTGGCCATACTGATCGACGAAGAATCGGCCAGTGCCAGCGAGATCCTGGCCGGCGCCATACAGGACCACGACCGCGGCGTGATCGTAGGACGGCGTTCCTTCGGTAAGGGACTGGTGCAGGAAGTGAAGAAACTGCCCGACGGTTCGGCCGTGCGTCTTACCGTAGCCCGTTACTTTACACCCAGCGGACGCAGTATTCAGCGGCCCTATAAAGAAGGTGTGGAGGCCTATTACCAGGCTTATTACGAACATCAGTTCAACGATTCGGATTCCCTGCCGGATGCCGATACCTTAAAATATTTTACAGACAAGGGACGCGTGGTATACGGCGGTGGCGGTATTGCACCGGATATACGCGTGGGCTGGGATACGCTGGGCTATACGGCATTTACGGGTAAACTGTGGCAGGAAAGTGTGCTGCTGGATTTTGCCTTTAACTTTGCCGACGCCAACCGAGATGCCAAAAGAATACCTGCCGGCCTGGACGGACTTATCCTGGATGGGGTGCTGAAAACGGCCCGGGAAAAGAATATCATAACGCCTGTTTTAAGCGCAACGGAAAAGCAGTTCATCCTGCAACGCACCAAAGCGCTCATCGCCCGTAACCTGGATGCCGGTTCTATGTTCACCGGCTACCTGCTGCGCAGCGATCCCGTGGTTTCCAGAGCTCTGCAGGCTTTACAGTCTTTCTGAATATTAGTTGGTAACGTACACGATCTGCCCGTTAAAAGACGTCTTATATCCTTTGAGGGGTAGCGAGGCCGGGCCCTGGGCCACCTGTCCGCTTACAGAAATGAACTGGCTGCCGCATTTGCCGCATTCCAGCAGCAGGCCGTTCTCGGTGGTGCGTCCGGCTACGTCGATAGGGTCGTTGGTACATTGCATATCAAAGGCATACATATCTTCGTAGGTGGCGCGCACTACGATGAGTCCGCCGTAACCCTCGCTCGGTACGATTATGTAACCGCCCACGGCATTGAGCGATGCGTTTTCGGGGGCACCTATATTAAAGGAACGGTTTATGATCACATTGGGTACGGGACTGGGTGTATTATCCTCGCAGGAAGCGAAAGCCAGCAGAAGGGTGAATAGCAGTAGAACCAGGCATTTTTTACTTAACATAATGTTTTGCTTCTTTTGTAGTTTAATTCCTCCGTGGTAAATCCGGAGAAATTTAAGCTAAGGAATGTTAACATTCTATATAACGTACAAAGTTACGCTGTATTTTTCGTTATATCTTTGTAACACTAAAAGATTTTGCATGAAACAGTGGCTGATGATCCTGGCGGGTTTGTTTATAGGTATGGTATATGGGGCAGGGGAGAGCTATGCCCAGAAAGAGGGCGCGGTAAACAAAAAGGAGATCAAGAGGCAGCAGAAAGAAACGGCCAAAGCGGCAAAGCGTGCCTATAAATATGGTATCAAGCGGCACATGTCCATCCAGAGCAAAAGCACACGCAAGCGTATGAAGCGCAATGTAAACAACTCGAACCGGGCGGGCTACCGTCCTAACCGCAAAGGGTTATAATTTAAGACTTTCTTAATACTTCCGGGGCGGCGTCCGCTGCTCCTTTAAAAAGTCCGGCGCAGTTATTCGGGCGACGAACGGGGGCTTATATCCGACAAACATACATTTTTGTCATTGGTAAGCTTGATCAATGTTTCTATTTTTGATATTGAAATAAATGGCTAAGAAAGTAGTCGGCCCTATTTCGATTAAACGACTGATAAGCAATTATAAACGACGAATACGGTCAAAAAAACGTCAAAAAAGATTCTTAACGGTTTGTTAAAGAAAAGTGATTAACTATTTTTACGCCCTTAAAGTTTAAATTAACGTAAACTGCGCTAAATTTATGATTAAAAGATTACTCATTGCGCTTGTGTGCTTCACTGCCTCTTTCGCCGCTTTTGCTCAGGGCAATACAGGTGATATTGAGGGTGATGTGACAGACCCGAAAGGTCAGCCGGTTGCCTTTGCCAACGTTGTATTGAACAACGGTGCGGTAAAAGTAACGGGTACGAGTACGGATGCCAACGGACACTACAAGATCAAAGGCGTTGCTGTAGGGGTATACTCCCTGAAGATATCGTATGTAGGATACCCTACTATTACGGTAACCAACGTAAAGGTTTCCGGGAACGTAATTACGTTCCAGAATGCGAAATTTTCTGATGATAACCTTACTACGGTGGTAGTGAGAGGTACACCTCCGATAGTAGATAAAGGTAAAACCAGTCAGCAAACCACGCTCGATGCGGCTCAGCTGAAACGTCTGCCTTCGCGTGATCTGAACTCTGCGATACAGGTGGCCGAAGGTGCCAACGGTAACGGAGAAACCACTACCCTGCGCGGTTCGCGCGGAGGGCAGCAGGTGATCATCGACGGTGTAAAGGTACGTACCGGTATGAACCTGCCCCTGCAGGCCGTACAGGAGATCACGATCCTTACCGGTGGTATTCCAGCCGACCTTGGTGATGCCACGGGTGGTTACCAGATCGTAAACACCAAAGGTATTGTACCTGAGTGGTTTGGTAGCGTAGAGGGTAATACTTCACAATACCTCGATGCCTACGGACACCACCTGGTAGCCGCTACGGTAGGTGGTCCCATCGCCTATAAAAAGATCGTAGGCGAAGATGGTAAAATCACCAGAGAAGCTGTGGGTGGTCTCTTACTTTCTGCGGAAGGTAACTACAAAGTAGATCCCCGTCCTTCCTTTAACGGCTGGTATACCCTGAAACCCGATGTACGTGAGAGCATTATGAGCGATCCTTACCGTTTTGTAGATGGTGGTGTTACGCAGAATGCCGCTTACCTGACCAAAGACGATTTCATCCTGAATAAAAGACGCCGTAATGCCCAGCAACTGAACATCAATATGGTGGCCAAGCTGGACTTCCGCCTGGGTAAGAACAGTATCCTGACCTTTGGTGGTAACGGTTTCTATACACATGGTAAAGATGTTGCAGCCAGCGGCGGCGGCGCCCCGGAATCGGGTCAGGCCTTCAACTGGCAGAACTACGGTGTGAACCGTAACTATGGGTATAACATATTCGGTCGTTTCACACAACGTTTCGATAACAACAACGAAGACGGTAAGAAGAACAGCACCGTGAAAAACGGTTCCCTGACCTTACAGGTGGACTACTCTAAAAACTTCGGTGAGAACTTTGACCAGCGCAACCGACAGAATATCTTCAACTACGGATATGTAGGTGCTTTTGACGTTCAGCGTCAGGCTACCTATGCCCGCGGAACAGATGCTACCACCGGCCTGGATGCCTGGTTGCTGAACGGTTACCGCGATGTAATGGTAAACTACACACCATCGGATATCAATCCCGAACTTTCGGCCTATACCAGCGATGTTTATCGTCTGAGCGCCACCCCGACCGGGTTCTATGATAACTTCAACAACCTGCTCCAGTACCAGGCGCTGCGTAACGGCGACCAGCCTTCAGATATCTATGGTATCTTCAGCGCTCCGGGAGCTTATTACAACAGCATCGGTAAAACCAGCAACAGCCAGTTCCGCGTGGTGGGTAACGGTCAGTTCGATATCAAGAACCACGGTATCAAAGTAGGTTTCGAGTTTGAGCAGCGCCAGGACATGTCTTACGCACTGGCTCCGGGTAGCCTCTGGACACGCGGCCGTCAGCTGGTGAACAACCACCTGTCACAGCTCGACTTCACCAACCCGATGCCTGTATATAATGATATGGGTGTATTTATGGATACCATCCGTTACGATTACCTGTTTGCCGATACGGCACAGGCTTATTTCGATAAGTCGCTGCGTACCGCGCTGGGTAAAGACGTAAACGCCAAGGAAATTCTCCAGTTCGACGCCGTAGATCCTTCGCAGCTGAACCTGCAGATGTTCTCCCCGGACGAACTGCTGAACAACGGTAACAACCTGGTAAGCTATTATGGTTATGACGCTTACGGTAATAAAGTGCGTGGCGGTACTTCCCTCGAAGACTTTTTCAACGCCAAAAGCGACAAAGGGTATTTCAACCGTCATATTGCACCGTTCCAGCCGGTATATATCGCCGGTTATATCATGGATAAATTCTCATTCCGCGACCTGATCTTCAACGTGGGTGTACGTGTAGACCGCTACGACGCCAACCAGCGCGTACTGAAAGACCCGTACTCCCTGTATGAGACCCGCACTGCCGGTGAGATATCCAATGTACAGCACCCGCAGAACATCGGCAGCGATTATGTGGTGTATGTAAACAGCAACTCGGTGGACGATGCCAACAAACAGGTAGTGGGTTACCGTTCGGGCGACCGCTGGTTCAACGCACAGGGTGCCGAGATCAACGACCCTACTGTCCTGCGCGGCAATAACCTGGTACCGCAGCCCTGGCTGGTGAATTCCGGCGAGAGCGTAGGTAGCGGCAACTTCAACGTAGCCGGATCTTTCAAAGACTACAAACCGCAGGTGAACGTACAGCCCCGTATCGCATTCTCCTTCCCGATCAGCGACCGTTCTATCTTCATGGCGCACTACGACGTACTTATCCAGCGCCCGACAGCCGGTCTGAACCGTCTCGATCCGTTCAACTACTTCTACTGGGCTAACCCCACATACAACAGCGCAAGCCGTATCTTCAACAACCCGGACCTGCGTCCTGAGAAAACCATCGACTACTCACTGGGCTTCCAGCAGGCTGTAGGTGAATTCTCTGCCCTGAAGATCACCGCATATTACCGTGAGGTACGCGACCAGATACAGGTATCCCGTATCAGCGAAGCGTATCCGGCCACATACTTTACGTATAAGAACATCGACTTTGGTACTACCAAAGGTATTACCCTGTCGTATAACCGTGTACGTAGCAAAAACCTCGGTTTCAACGCTTCGTATACGATGCAGTTTGCCGAAGGTACCGGTGCCAACACCACTTCTTCCTTCAACCTGGTTAGCCAGGGTCAGCCGAACCTGAGAATTCTGCAGCCTCTGAGCCTTGACCAGCGTCACTTCTTCAACGTGTTCTTCGACTTTGGTTTCAACGAAGGCGAGGGTCCGACCATCAAGCGTAAAGGCGACAAAAAAGGCGTAAACGGTAAAGCATTTACCGCTCCGCTGGAGAATGCCGGTTTCTCACTGACATTTACCGGTGGTTCAGGTTTACCGTTCAGCCGCAGCCAGCAGGTTGCCTCTACCGTGGCCAGCACACCGTTCGGTGTACAGCCGCTACAGGGTTCTATCAACGGTTCACGTCTGCCCTGGCAGTTCAACATCGACCTGCGCGTATACAAACAGTTCACCTTTAAATACGGTGGCAAGAAAGTGGAAGGCAAAAAAGACCTGGCTACCCGCCGGGATGGTAACGTAGAGATTTACCTGCTGGTAAACAACCTGTTCAATTTCAAAAACGTGATCGGAGTATACCGCTTTACAGGTAACGCCAACGACGACGGATTCCTGACCAGCGAGCAGACACAGACCTACCTCGCGTCTATTTTCCCGAGTCCGGCTTCCTTCCGCGATATGTATGGCATGGCCGTGAACAGTCCGTATAACTTCTCACAACCACGCCGTATCCGCTTGGGTGCTACATTGAACTTCTAAATAAGTAATCAGGACAGCAATTAAAATATTATGTATATGAAAAGGTCTCTATTTTCGCTAATTCTCACTGCTATTATGGCCCTGGGCCTGTGGCAGGAGGCCGGTGCTGCCAAGTTTGTCGGCGCAAAAAGCGACAAATCCGGTCAGGCAGATAAGAGCTTATCAGCGGGTTGTGCCAACCCGCAGGCATCAGCTGTATTGGATCTTAACAACGTACGCACCACCATCTGGTCCGGCGGCGATATGTGGTGGGATCTGAAACAGGTGGCCAAATACCAGATTCCTAAAGACGGAAACACGGCGCACGCCCTGTACGTAGGTACCCTGTGGATCGGTGGTACCGATGTAAACGGTCAGCTGAAGATCGCTGCCCAGCGTTACCGTGCCAACGGTCCCGACTTTTATACCGGCCCGCTGAACCGTAGTGGCGCCAACCAGGGTGAAGTAGATGCGGCTACCTGTAAAGAGTATGACCGTATCTGGAAAATTACCCGTGCCCAGGTACAGTTACACAACCTGTGTATGAACGTAAATCCTGCGGATGCCCTCTGCGAAGGTTACCAGATCCCCCAGGACATCCTGGAATGGCCGGCCTTCGAACAGTATCCGAATGACCCGTCCCTGTCCGGTGGTCTGCCTTCCGTACAGTTTATCCACGCTCCCTTTATCGACGTGGACAACAGCGGCGACTACAACGCAGCTGCCGGCGACTACCCGGGCTATGACCTGTTTAACCAGATCGACTGTTCTAAAGACCGTACGCCTTTCCTGTACGGCGATATGACCCTGTACTGGATCTTCAACGACAAAGGAAGCACCCACTATGAGACCGGTGTAACCGTTGCCAATACCATCGGTATGGAAGTACGTGCCCAGGCATTCGCTTTCGCTACCAATGACGAGATCAACAACATGACCTTCTATAACTACGAGCTGATCAACCGTGGTACATCCGAACTGTTCAACTGTTACTTCGGTGTAAATACCGATGCTGACCTGGGTTGCGGTTTTGATGACTATGCCGGTTGCGACGTAACACGTGGTTTCGGTTATGTATACAACTCCGACCCCAATGACGCTACCTGCGGTACTTCCATCGGTTACGGACTGAATCCGCCCGCGATCGGTATCGACTTCTTTGAAGGTCCCTACCAGGATGCCAACCTGTACGATGACTCACTGGTTGTAGGTGATGTAAACACCTACCTGGCCATTAACGGTGTTGGTTACGGCGATGGTTTCGTAGATAACGAGCGTATCGGTATGCGCCGCTTCCTGTACTACAAAAACGAACTTTCCGGTGTACAGAACGACCCGGATCAGGGTATCCAGTATTACAACTACCTGCGTGGTTTCTGGACAAACGGTGTACGTATGACCTTCGGTGCCTACGGTTACCCGGATGCTGCCCAGTGCGGTTATTCCAATACAGCTTCCGACTTCATGTTCCCCGGCGATTCTGACCCGATGCACTGGGGTACAGGTGGCCAGAACATGGGTTACGAATGGAGAATGGAATCTCCGGGACCGGGTTGTGCCGCCCTGGCTGCTGCCGACTTCCGTTTTGTACAGTCTGCCGGTCCGTTCAGACTGCGTGCAGGTGCTGTGAACGATATCACTACGGGAGCCGTATGGGCCCGTTCTTTCTCCGGTAACCCTTTCGAATCGGTACAGCTGGTTCGTAAAGCGGACGACAAGGCCCAGTCCCTCTTCGAAAACTGTTTCCGTGTACTGGATGGTCCGGACGCTCCGAACGTAACCGTTCAGGAAATGGACCGTGAGCTGATCCTGTACTGGACCAACAGCATTCTTTCGAACAACAAGAAAAACGACTACTCTGAGCTGGATTACTCTATCGTAGATACATCCCTCACTGCAGAGCAGAAAACCTATAAATTTGAAGGTTACCTGGTGTACCAGGTAAAAGATGCCTCCGTAACGGCTGAAAGCCGCCACGACCTGTCTAAAGCCCAGCTGATTGCCCAGTGCGATATCCGCAACTTTGACGCTACCGGCCAGCCGATCACCACACTGATCAACTACAACGTTGACCAGGAGCTGGGTCTCACCGTTCCGCAGGTGGAGGTTACAGGTTCCAACACAGGTATCTTCCAGTCACTGCGTATTACGGAAGACGCTTTTGCAACCGGTTCGGACAAACGCCTGGTGAACCACAAACGTTACTACTTTATGGTACTGGCCTACGGCTTTAACCGTTACAAAAAATACGGTCCGGAAGGTGGTCAGATGACCGGTCAGACACGCGAATTCATCGCCGGCCGTAAATCAGCTACCGGTAGTATCCAGGTATACTCTGCCATTCCGCACATTTCTGCTCCCGAAAGCAATGGTACCATCGTAAATTCCGTTTACGGCGATACCCCGGAGATCACCCGTATCGAAGGTCAGGGTAACGGCGGTAACGAACTGGAACTGACCGAGCAGTCTGAACTCGAGATCGTGGCTTCTCCATATACTGCACAAAAGATTACATACAAACGCGGTGGTGGTCCTGCCCGTATCAAAGTGGTTGACCCGCTTTCCATCGAAAAAGGGACCTACCTGCTGAAATTCGACGTTCCTTCTACTTCGGCTGACGGCGCCACACTTCCGCGCCTGATCTCGAACCAGTCGAGATGGACCCTGCTGGATAAAGCAACCATGGATACCGTTGCCGTATCCGATACCAGTATTGCCTTCCTGAGCGAACAGCTCGTATTTAACCGCAACACCGGTAAATTCCTCGGTTTATCTATCTCGATCCGTCAGACCGCTAACCCGGGCAACGACGTAGAAGAGAACAACGGTGTACTGGGTGCCGGTATCACAGCGGTTACCAGCAACGCTTCGAACTTCTACATAGGCTTCCTGCCCGATGCTGACGGTTCAAGCTTCATGAACTGGATCCTTTCCGGTACCAGCGATGCTACACAGGCCGGTGGATTAGGTGACTTCCCGTTTGATAAGAGCCAGTCTTTCGAACGCCTGTCCTTAGGTGGCGGCGGAGCTTTGGCACCGTATAACCTCTCTTCTTACGGAGTAAACGGTCCTTCCTACAAATCGCCTACTGTACCTTTCAACCGTCTGAACGACCTTGCTTCTGTTGATATCGTACTGACTGCCGATAAAACAAAATGGACACGTGTTCCTGTACTGGAGGCCGATTCTTCTGCCTGTAACAATACAGACCGTTCTTATGCGCACCCCGACCTGGCTGCGAAATGTGCCTCTAAACTGGACCTGCGCCGCAGTCCTTCGGTTGATAAGAACGGCCGTTACGCTACCAATGACGGTACGCTGACCGGTTCACTGATCACATCGAACTCGAACAACGAAGAAGATGCGAACTACATCAGCAACTATGGTATGGGCTGGTTCCCGGGTTATGCCATCAACGTGGAGACCGGTGAACGTCTGAACATGGCCTTTGCCGAAGCTTCGAACCTGCCGTACGCCAACGGACGCGACATGCTGTTCAACCCGCTGGAAGTGGATATCCGTAACATCAATACCGACTTCAGCGCTATCGTGAACGAATTCGGCGATGCCATCCTGGGTGGTAAACACTTCCTGTACGTATTCGGTGCCAATGGTGCCGTACCGGGTCTGAACACCTACCCGCCGACCCCGCGCTACGATGCCGGTCAGTTTGCCATGAGCTTCCTGAAAAAACTGGACGATGTGGGCAGCGGCGGTTATACCCAGAGTACCTACAACACCGATAAGGGTAAAGTATTCCGTTCGGCCATGTGGACGGGTATTCCGCTTACCATAAAAGGCACGCAGTGGCTGGCACAGGATATCCGTATCCGTTTACGTGTGAGCAAACCGTACGCGCAGTTCCTGAACTATGCGAACGATGCGTCTCCGGGTGCGATCAACAACGATTATCCGCTGTATGAGTTCAGCCTCGATGATCTGGCTCCGACCACAGGCGACCGCAACACGGCCAGCGCTGTACTGGATATCATCAACGTGGTTCCGAACCCGTACTATGCATACTCTGCCTACGAAACGAACAAGCTGGACAACCGCATCAAGGTAACCAACCTGCCTCCGACATGTACGGTTACGATCTACAATACAGCAGGTTCACTGATCCGCCGTTATACAAAAGATGATAACAGCATTACCTCGCTCGACTGGGATCTGAAAAACTCGGCCAATGTTCCTGTAGCCAGTGGTATCTATATCATTCACGTGAACGTACCGGGTGTGGGTTCCAAAATACTGAAATGGTTTGGCGTAATGCGTCCTACCGACGTATCAAACTTCTAATCTAACAGGAACCGATTTAAAGAAGTATAGAATATGAAACACGTTATAAAATCTGTAATCATTGTAATGGCTCTTCTTATTACCGGCAGTTCGTATGCCGGTAATAAGGACCGTGCCGGTCAGGCGGGAGCAACTCACCTGCTTATTAACCCCTGGGCACGCAGCAGTGGCTGGGGCGGAGCAGGAAGCGCCAACGAACAGGGTATCGAAGGTACCTTTATGAACGTAGCGGGCCTGGCCTTTACCAAAGGTACACAGCTGGTGTTTGCACACACACGCTGGCTGGAAGGTGCCAATATTTCGATCAATGCAGCCGGTCTTGCCCAGAACCTGGGTAAAACCCGCGGTGTGATCGGGCTGTCGGTAACCGCTATGAGCTTTGGCGATATCCCGGTAACAACCGTAGATAAACCCGAAGGTACCGGAGCCACGTACTCACCCCGTTACCTCAATATCGGGCTGTCTTACGCCAAATCGTTCTCGAAAAAGATCCACGGTGGTATCAACGTAAAGATCATCAACGAGGCGATCGGTAACGTTTCTGCCAACGGTGTGGCCATCGACGCGGGCGTGCAGTATACCGCCTCCATTGGTAAAAAGGCCAATGCCGATGAGTTCAGCAACCTGATCTTTGGTATCGCCCTCAAGAACATCGGTCCTAAAATGCGCTATATCGGCGATGGTCTCGACCAGACCGTGACCCTGCCCAACGGCGCACAGCTTACAGCCGGTCAGAAAAGCGTTTCCTTCGAAATGCCTGCCCTGATGAACCTGGGAGCAATGTACCGCTTCCGTTTCAAAGGCGGCGAGCACAAACTGGTAACCGCATTCAACTTTACCACCAACTCCTTTACCAAAGACCAGTTTATCCTGGGACTGGAGTATAACTGGAAAGACATTATCATGCTGCGTGGTGGTTATACCTTTGAGAACGGCGTATTCAGCGGCAACCGCGACGCCCTCAACACAAACCTTACCAATGCATTTACGGGTCCTTCGGCCGGTTTCTCTGCCGATATTCCGCTGGGTAAAACAAACTCCGAGAAGAAAATCAAGCCCCGTTTCGGTCTTGATTATTCATTCCGAGCAACTTATGCCTTCCGTGGAGTACATACTTTCGGGGCCCGCTTAAACTTGTGATATAGGAAGAAAACATTTACTATCTTTGTATTTATTATGGAACAAAAGGCTCAAAAGGCCTTTTGTTTTCTTTTTATATTTAACGAACACAACATTTTGTTATGAGTAAGATCAATTATCTGACAAAAGACGGATTGGCTAAATTAACGGATAAGCTGAACAACCTGATCCAGGTTGAACGTCCCCGTATCTCACAGCAGATCGCGGAAGCCCGCGAAAAGGGCGACCTCTCGGAAAACGCCGAATACGATGCTGCCAAAGATGCCCAGGGCCTCCTGGAGCTCGAGATCAGCAAACTCCAGGAAGTGATCCGGAACAGTCGTGTGATTGAAGCATCGGACATTGAGAGCGATAAAGTTTACCTCCTTTCCAAAGTGCGCATCCGCAACCTGGCTACCAAAGCCGAAATGGAATATACCCTGGTATCGGAAAACGAGGCCGACCTGAAAAAAGGAAAGATCTCCGTGGATTCACCCATCGCCAAAGGCATACTGGGTAAAACCAAAGGTGAACAGGTTGAAATTACCGTGCCTTCCGGTATTATGAAATTCGAAATCGTAGAAATCAGCAGATAAACATGGCAACTCTGTTCACCAAAATAATCAACAGGGACATCCCCGGGTATATTGTGGCCGAGAATGCCGATTTTATTGCGTTTCTCGACGTTTTTCCCCTGGTGATGGGGCATACCCTGGTCGTGCCTAAAAAAGAGAGCGATTACATCTTCGATATGGACGATGCCGAACTGGGCGAACTGATGGTCTTTTCCAAAAAAGTGGCCAAAGCGCTGCGTTCCGTAGTTCCCTGCGAACGTATCGGCGTATCCGTGATCGGGCTCGAAGTGCCGCACACGCACATACACCTGGTGCCTATACACACCGTACAGGACATTAATTTTTCAAAACCGAAACTTTCGCCCGAAAAGGCTGAAATGATAGAATTGACCGGGAAGATCAAAGCCGCCTTCGAGGCTTTATAGTACGGGTTTACTTTATACGGTCAGGATTTTGTTTTAAAAAGGCTTCCCATCCGGAGAGGCCTTTTTTTATGTCCCCGTGTCGGTTCTGCAGGGCATGGCAGATGGCTACCGAGAGTCCGTCCGTGGCGTCGAGGTGCTTTACTTCGAACGGAGGCGTTTGTAATATGTGTGCACACATGGCCGCGATCTGTTCCTTAGAGGCTGAACCAGTGCCGGCTACCGACTGTTTTACCTTGCGGGGCGAATATTCCACCACGGGCAGGTTCCGGCTCAGCGCGGCGGCAATGGCAACGCCCTGCGCACGGCCCAGTTTAAGCATGGATTGTACGTTATTGCCGAAGAAGGGGGCCTCGATGGCAAACTCATGCGGCGTATACAGCTCAATAAGGCGTATGGTCTCGGCAAAAATGTACTTCAGTTTCTCGAAATGATCGTCGGTACGGCCCTGTTTTACCACACCCAGGTCTACCAGGGTCAGCTTACTGCCGTTAACGCGTATGATGCCGAATCCCATGATGTTCGATCCCGGGTCGATGCCCATGATTACTCTTTCTGTTGCCATGCCGGGTAAAGGTACGGCTCATTTCTCAATTGACGAAAAAAGCGCACATTTGCAGTATGGGGCTGTTCTGGATCTTTTGTGTACTGCTGGCGTTGCTTCCGTTGCTTCACTTCCTGAAAGTGCTGGCCGCGTTTTTTCGCGATAAAGGCCCTGTGTCGGCCGGCGGACTGCCCTGTACCGTTATTGTGCCCTTCCGCAACGAAGAACTGCGCCTGGAACGCCTGCTGCATTCCCTGGAAGCATTCCGGGGTACGGAGGTCGAAATTCTCTTTGTGAACGACCATTCCACAGATGCCTCCTGTGAACGCATACACCTGTTCAGCCGTGAGAACCCGGACCTGGACCTGCAGCTGCTCGGGCTGCCTGCCGAACAGAAGGGTAAAAAGGCCGCCATGAAACTGGGTGCTGCGCAGGCCCGTAACGAAGTGCTGTATTTCTGCGATGCAGATACACAGCTTTCGCTTTCTTTTGCCCGCAGGGCTGTGAGTTTTATCGGACAGGGCGGGGGACACCTGCTGCAGGGAATTCCGCGTTACCGGCCTTACCGTTTTTTTATAGGCGACTGGGCCGCTGTGGAATTTATGGCCCTGGTATACATCGGGGTGTATTTCTGGCGCCTGCGCGTGCCTTTCCTGAATAATGCAGCCGTTATGGCCACAGACCGTAACACTTTCCTGGAAGCCGACCTGAACGTATTTCGTTTCCCGGGCGGCGATGACGTGTTCCTGCTGCAGCATGTAAACCGTACGTATGGCATCGGTGCCATAAAATTTGTGCCCGAGATCGTGGATACCGAAGGCCCGGCCGGCTGGGCGGAGTACATTTCGCAACGGGTACGCTGGGCCTCCAAGACCACGGCCCTGAAACGCAGTGCCCTGCTGCCGCTGGGCGTTTACCTGCTGCTGAGCCAGTATCTCTGGCTCTGTTTCCTGCCCGACCTGTGGACCTGGAGCCTGGCCCTGCTGGGCGCCAAAGTGCTTACGGAAAGTGTGCTGCTCTGCTTCCTGGCCCGCCGCAGCGGAATGCGGGGACTGTATCTCTTTATGCCGCTGTACAGCCTGCTGCTGCCCCTGTTCTTCCCGGTATCGGCGCTGTTTTCCGTACTTTCGGTATACCGCTGGAAGGGGAGGGTGTACGATCCCTGAATCCCGTATTTTGATGCGGTTTGAACCGTAATTATTACGACCTTTGCCCTATGATCTCCACACGTACGATAGAAAGCATACGCGCTGATTTTCCCCTGCTGCAGCGCACGCAGGGAAAAAATCCCTATATATATTTCGATAATGCGGCCACCACCCAGAAACCACGATCCGTGCTGGACGTGGCCCGTGTCTACTACGAAACGCTCAACAGCAACGTGCACCGCGGCGTACATACGCTGAGTCAGCAGGCTACAGATGCGTTCGAAGAATCGCGCCGGGTGATCCAGCGCTTTATCCACGCCCGGGAAGACCGGGAGCTGATTTTTACCAAAGGCACCACACACGGTATTAACATCGTGGCCCACGGTTTTTCCAGAGCAGTACTGAAACCGGGCGACGAAGTGCTGATCAGCGGCATGGAACACCACAGTAATATAGTGCCCTGGCAGATGGCCTGTGAATATACGGGCGCCGTACTGAAGGTGATACCCCTGAACGACCGCGGCGAAATTATCTACGAAGAATTCCTGAAACTGCTCACGCCCCGCGTAAAGATACTGGCCGTGGTACAGGTGTCCAACGCCCTGGGAACGGTGAATCCCGTGAAGGAAATGATCGCCGATGCCCACCGCCTGGGTATTCCCGTACTGGTGGACGGCGCCCAGAGTACACAACACCTGCGGGTGGACGTGCAGGACCTGGATGCCGATTTCTTTGTGTTCTCTGCACATAAAGTGTTTGCCGCCACAGGCTTCGGCGTGCTCTACGGCAAGGCCGAATGGCTCGATAAACTGCCTCCCTACGAAGGCGGTGGCGAAATGATCAGGGAGGTCACCTTCGAAAAGACCACGTATAACGAACTGCCCTTTAAATTTGAAGCCGGCACCCCGCATATCGAGGGCGCGTTGTCCCTGGCCGAGGCCATCCGTTATATCGAAGGCCTGGGCATCGACTTTATTGCCGCCCGGGAAGCGGAACTGCTCAGCTACGCCACGAAATCCCTGGCGCAGATCCCCGAAGTGATACCCGTAGGTACGGCTGCACATAAGGCGTCGGTGCTTTCGTTCAATATACGCAATGCACATCACCTGGACGTAGGCACCCTGCTCGATAAACAGGGCATAGCCGTGCGTACCGGTCACCACTGCGCGCAGCCGCTGATGCAGCGTTTCGGCATACCGGGTACGGTGCGGGCATCCTTCGCTTTTTACAATACCACCGCCGAGATCGATGCATTCCATCAGGCATTGGTACGCAGTATAGGCATGTTGGTCTAATTTTCAGGCGGGAATATTCGCTTATATGAAAAGTGAATATTAAATTTGAATTAAATGAACATCAATTAATTCAGAAAACACCATGAAAAAAACTTTTACGCTGCTTGCTGCCCTTGCAGCCACCTGGGCTAGCTCCTGGTCACAGGATTGCACGGGAGGCCGTTATTATACCGAAATTTTTACATCGCTCGATTCTGCCTTTAACGTAACCTACGGACAGGCTCCGGGCGGACAGTCCCTGGAGTTTGACGTATGGTCGCCCGCTGCAGATGCTGAAACGGACCGTCCGGTGATCATCCTGGCACACGGCGGAAGTTTCGTGGCCGGCAACAAGGAAGATCTCACCATCCGTGCGCTCTGCCGCCACTATGCACGCATGGGCTACGTAGCCATTTCTATGGAATACCGCCTGCTGCAGTTTACCGAGATCGCCGCTTCCACCGACCTGGAGGCCACTTTCCTGAACCACGTATACAAATCCGTACACGACCAGATGGCCCTGATCCGCTTCCTGCGCAGATCGGTAGC
This sequence comes from Flavobacteriales bacterium, assembly GCA_052437175.1. Taxonomy (GTDB): domain Bacteria; phylum Bacteroidota; class Bacteroidia; order CAIKAF01; family CAIKAF01; genus JACVCJ01. Next base: position 175,139 of record JBQVOK010000002.1, on the reverse strand, counting down.
CGAAAACGGCGACCCGTACAAAATAAACCCTGACCTCATTATTGTAGGCGGTATCAGTGCGGGTTCCATCCTGTCGATGCATACGGCCTATATGGATTCACCGGCTAAACTGCCTGCGGCCATCGATCAGAACGGCGATGGCGGTTTTTACGGTTCCAGCGGTAACCCGGGCTTTTCTTCCGTGCCCCAGGCTGTGATCAACTATTGCGGCGCCCTGAAAGATTCTTTCCTGCTCGAAACGGGCGATCAGCCTTTTGTGAGCGTACACGGTACCGCCGATGACGTGGTGCCTTACGGTACCGATTTTGCCGAGCCTTTCCCCGGTATGCCCATTACCGAGATCAGCGGCAGCGGCACCCTGCACATCCGCGCCCTGAACGTGAACATCGATAACCCGCTGCTTACCTATCCCGGCCGCGGACACTGCGAGTTCTGGACCAGCGCCGCCCAGACGGATTCCACCACACAGATCGTAGACGATTTCCTGGAAGACCAGCTCTGCGTAAAACACCTGTACGAAGCCGCCAATCCCGATCAGCTTTTCATCAGCCTGTATCCGAACCCGGCTGACGGAAGCGTATACCTGGACCTGCCCGATAACAAAAGCGGTATGCAGGTAATGATCGTGAACGCCCTGGGCGCCGTGGTGTACAACAACGAAGTACAGGCCGGCCAGTACATGCTGCAGCTTACAGAGACCGCCCGTTTTGCCTCCGGTATCTACTGGATCAAAGTGAGCGGCAACGGCAAATCAGCCAGCAAAAAACTGATCGTACAACACTGACAGATCTCACATATTTGATGTAAAAGGCGGCGCGTGTCGCCTTTTTTTATTGAAAAAACAGCGCTTTTTGTGTATTTTCGGGGCAGAAAACAGAACGTATGAGCAGCACCCTGTATGTGTACAACAGTTACACCGGTCAGAAAGAAAAGTTTGAGGCGCTTACGCCGCCTTTTGTAGGATTGTATGTGTGCGGTCCTACCGTGTACAGTGACGTGCATCTCGGCAACTGTCGCACCTTTCTTACCTTCGACCTGCTGTACCGCTATCTCAGCTTCCTGGGCTACAAAGTGCGCTATGTACGTAATATTACCGACGCCGGCCACCTGGAGAACGATGCCGACGAAGGGGAGGACAAGATCGCCAAAAAGGCCCGGCTCGAAAAGCTGGAGCCCATGGAGATCGTGCAGCGCTACACCGTGGGTTTCCGCAATGTAATGCGCCTGCTCAATGCCCTGCCGCCCAGTATTGAACCTACGGCCACGGGCCATATCGTGGAGCAGATCGAGATGGTGAAGCAGATACTCGCTACCGGGCTGGCTTACGAAGTGAACGGTTCCGTGTATTTCGACGTAGAAAAGTACCACGAAAAATATAAGAATTACGGTAAGCTCTCCGGGCGTATCGTAGAAGAACTCATTGCCGGTGCCGGTAACGAAAAACGTACCCTGGAAGGCCAGGACGAAAAACGGAACCCGGCCGATTTTGCCATCTGGAAAAAAGCCTCGCCGAATCACATCATGCGCTGGGTATCGCCCTGGGGCGAAGGTTTCCCCGGCTGGCACCTGGAATGTTCCGTAATGAGCACCAAATACCTGGGCGAAGAATTTGACATTCATGGCGGCGGAATGGACCTGAAATTTCCGCACCACGAGGCCGAAATTGCCCAGAACAACGCCTGCTGCTCCAAAGGCGGCGCACGTTACTGGATGCACGGTAATATGCTTACGGTGAATGGCAAACGTATGGGCAAAAGCGAAGGCAATGCCTTTTTGCCTGAGCAGCTTTTTGCCGGCGATCACCCGCTGCTGGAACAGCCCTACAGCCCGATGACGGTGCGCTTTTTCATGCTGCAGGCGCATTACCGCAGCACGCTCGATTTTACCAATGCAGGTCTGCAGGCCGCCGAAAAAGGCTACAAACGCCTGATGAGCGCACTGAACCTCCTGCCCGGTCTCAAAAGCGGCAACAGCTCCGATTTTGACTGGGATACGTTCCGGGCCGATGTACTGGCCGCCATGGACGACGATCTGAACAGTCCCGTGGCCCTGGCGCACATCTTCGAAGCCGTAAAACGCATTAACTCGGTACACGAACAGAAAGAACAGATCAGCGCCGCACACCTGGAAATGATACAGCAGTGGCTGCCCGGTTTTGTACAGAACGTATTTGGTCTGCTTAACGAAGAAGAACAACAGGGCAATGAACAGGCCCGCCTGCTCGACAGTGCCATGCAGCTGATCATCGACCTGCGTGCCGAGGCCCGTCTCCGCAAGGATTTCGGAACTTCGGACCTGATCCGCGACCGCCTCATCGGCAGCGGCATACAGCTGAAAGACGGAAAAGAAGGTACCACCTGGGAAAAGAACGATTGAACATGAAAAATATATATTATACGGGTTTACTGGGACTGGCACTGCTGAGCGCCTGCGGCCCCAAAAAGCCTAAAGAAACGCCCGATAAACCGGTGGTGCAGGACGTGCCGCACAAACAGGCGCCCGGCTTTAATGCCGATTCGGCCTACTATTTTGTAGAAAAACAGGTGAGCTTCGGCCCGCGCATCCCCAATACGGCCGCACACGATAAATGTGCCGACTGGTTGCTGCAGGAACTGGCCAAATATGCCGACAGTACCTATGTGCAGGCGGCTACCCTGCGCACATGGGATGGCAAGAACCTGGAATCGAAAAATATCCACGCGTATTTCGGGCCACAGAATGCCCGCCGCGTTATGTTATCGGCCCACTGGGACACACGGCCCTTCAGCGATGAAGATCCGGCTACGCCCAACAAGACCTTCGATGGTGCCGACGACGGCGGCAGCGGGGTGGGCGTGCTGCTGGAAATAGCCCGTGTGCTGAAGTCCAGCCCCTTGCAGAACATCGGTGTGGACATTGTACTTTTCGACTCCGAAGACTGGGGCAATCCTACTATGGAAAATTCCTACTGCCTCGGTTCACAGCACTGGGCACGCAATTTCCCCGGCAAGTACAAGCCGTATTTTGCCATTAACCTGGATATGGTAGGCGCCGCAGGTGCCCGTTTCTGCCGCGAAGGATTCAGCACACAATATGCTGCTGCCTATGTAAACAAAGTATGGAATGCCGCCGCGCGTTCGGGATATTCGTCCTATTTCCTCATGGAAGACGTTCCGGGAGTGCTCGACGATCATTATTATGTATCTACACTGTCGGGTATTCCGGCCATCGACATTATAAACTATAGCCGTTACAACGGTTCCCAGGGCGGTTTTGGGACACACTGGCACACCCAGAACGATAATATGAAAATTATCGATAAAAACACATTGCATGCCGTTGGCACTGTGGTTCTTGATGTGTTATACAACGAATAAAGACCCGCAAAAAACAATAAATTAATTTAGCGCTTTGGCGCAATATTTGTATTTTGTCCTGTAAAAAGGAAGCAAACTATAAAAACACTATGAAACACGTTTTAGTCCCTGTACTCGGATTATTTCTCTCTCTGAACCTATTTGCCCAGAACCCGGGCGACCCGCTGCCGGGATACGCCGTAACCGTAGATGGCGATACGATAAAAGGCAACCTGGTGGTGATGAAAAAGAACGGCAATTTCCGCACCAGTTTCCAGATGCGCTTCGAAGATGAAAGCACACGCACCTTTGCTCCCAAGAAAACAAAATATGTAAAGGCCGGCGAAATGGAATTCGATGCCTTTGCCATACCGGGAAATACCGAGGGCGATTACGGTTTTTTCTACCGCAAGGCCTCCGGCAAGGTAACCATGTACGAATACCAGTACGAGATCTATGCCATGAACCAGACCCGCTGGATCAGCGAGTTCTACATAAAGGACGATAAAGGCGAACTGCTGGCGCTGACCAAAATGAACTACAAGAAAAAACTCGGCGAAGTACTGTCGGCCCAGCCGGCCCTGGTACAAAAGCTGGAGGGCACTAGGCTCGAAGAAGCCTACAAGGTGGTGGAAGAGTACAACGAAACAACGAAATAAAAAGGAGAAGGGGACCGGAAGTCCCCTTTTTTTATAAGTATATGCGATTGTGCGGGTAACGTACGCTCCGCACTTTTTCTACCATATCGTGCAGGGTGCTGCGGAACTGTTCAAAGTTTTCCTTTTCCGTGGCCGAAATAAAGATACAGGGCGAATTTTCCTTACCCATGTAGGAGGCTTTGAGTTCTTCGAGCGGTTTCCGTTCAAATTCGCCGTCCAGTTCCCATTCGGGCATATCTTCCAGTTTTTTATAGGCGTCTACCTTATTGAACACCAGCAGGGTAGGCTTGTTCAGCGCCCCGATCTCTTCCAGGGTCTTTTTTACCACGGCGATATGATCTTCGAAATTCGGGTGCGAAATATCCACCACATGCAGCAGGATATCGGCCTCACGGGTCTCGTCCAGGGTCGATTTGAAACTTTCTACCAGCTGTGTGGGCAGTTTACGTATAAAGCCCACCGTGTCCGAAAGCAGGAAGGGCAGGTTATCGATGGTCACTTTGCGTACGGTGGTATCCAGCGTGGCAAACAGTTTATTCTCGGCAAAAACTTCGGCTTTGGCCAGGCTGTTCATCAGGGTGCTTTTACCCACATTGGTATAGCCTACCAGGGCCACGCGCACCAGTTCGCCGCGGTTCTTGCGCTGGGTGGCCATTACTTTATCGATGTCTTTGAGCTTGGCGCGCAGGATGGCAATTTTGTTCTTGATGGCCCGGCGGTCACTCTCCATCTGCGATTCCCCCGGACCGCGCATCCCGATGCCACCTTTCTGACGTTCCAGGTGCGTCCACATGCGGGTAAGGCGGGGCAGCAGGTATTGCAGCTGGGCCAGTTCCACCTGGGTTTTGGCATGTGCCGTCTGGGCGCGTTGTGCAAAAATATCCAGGATCAGGGTGGTGCGGTCCAGCACTTTTACTTCCTTATCCTTGAATTCATTTTCCAGGTTCTTTACCTGTGCCGGGCTCAGTTCATCGTCGAACACCACAATATCGCAGTCTTCGGCAAAAACATAGGTCTTTATCTCTTCCAGTTTGCCTTCGCCTACAAAAGTGGCCGGGTGGGGTTTATGTGTTTTCTGGAAAAAACGTTTTACCACGTTCCCCCCGGCGGTATTCACCAGGAATTCCAGTTCGTCCATGTATTCCATGAGCTTTACTTCGGGTTGCGAAGGAAGCACCAGGCCTACCAGGACGGCTTTTTCTATGGTTCTCTTTTTAAATTCTATCATGTATAAAACCTTACTTGCGCAGGCTTTCGGCATATACGGCCAGTTCTTCGATCTGCTGTGCCGAGAACTTATCTTTGAAGCCGGGCATCATGCCTTTACCTCCGCTGATAATGGCTACCACCTCATCTTTGGAAAGCACCGATCTGCTAAGGTCTTTGGCGCCGCCCATCATCAGGTTGCCCGATTTGCCGTGACAGCTGCTGCACTCATTTGTATAATTTACTGCGGCCGCCGATGCTCCGGAACCGGCTTTTTCGCTGTTTGACGGCGCAGATCCGTTACCGCATGCATACAAGATACAAAAAATACCCGGTATTACGGCAGAAAATAGGTTCTTGTTCATAAATGCGGTAGATTAAAACCAGGGACGGCCGGGTGACATGAACGGCCACGGAATGGCAAAAAAGATGAGGATAAGCCCCAGCAGGTAAAATACGGTGGTAATGCGGTGCTTGGCCATGTCGATCTTTGCTCTTTTACCCATGGAAAAACCCGCCGTGATCAGGATCACCGACAGCAGCATCATGATGGGGTGCTCAATTACCCAGAAACGTTTTTCTTCGTCCTTCATCACTTCGCCCATGCCTACGGCAGAGATCATGGGTACACTGTTCATGATGTACAGCACAATACCGATCAGCAGCTGAATATGCGTGCTTACCATAGCAAACGAATACAGCTTGCGGCTTCCCGGGGTATATGCTTTTTTAGACATAATGGCGGCAAAACCGGCTCCTATGGCCGCGATCAATAAAGCCAGAGCCACGTAGCGTAACCCTGAATGTGCGTGTAATAATCCTGATCTCATGTGATTTTTTTTACAGGTTCAAAGGTATAAATAATAAATGGCGACTCACACATTCAGGGGATTTTTTGTCTAAAAGCAGACCGGTTTGCTTTTCTGGTTTATACGGGTAAATTTGTAAGATGCGCAGCTTTATTTTAAGTATCAGCTTCCTGTTCGTATATACATGCCTGCAGGCCCAGTCGGGCTGGTGGCCCAACGGCACCGAAAGCGACGATCATTCGGTGTATGCTCTGCGGAACATTACCCTGGTGCAGGACCATGCTACGGTCATCGAAAATGGTATACTCATCTGGCAGGACGGTATGGTCACGGCTTCCGGCAAAGATATCCCTCTTCCGCCTGCTGCGGTGATCATCGATGGCCGAGGCGCCTGGGTGTATCCGGCCTTTATGGACCTGTATGCGCCGGGAGTCGGGCTGGAACCCCTGAAAATGCCTGAAAAACAGCGCGGCGGCTATGCCGCTTCCCAAAGTACGGCCAGGGCCTCCAACGACGCCATCCGGGCCGATGTACGTGCCGTGTCTGTGTTCACAGGCGCTGGCGATGCCATGGAAGAATACCGCAAACTGGGCTTCGGCAGCCTGCTCAGCTTTGTCCCCGAAGGCATCATCAGCGGAACGGGCGCCCTGGTGCACACCGGTAAAAAACTGCCGCAGCAGAGTATTATCCGTGAAGATGCGGCCATGTTCTGTTCTTTTGAAAAACCGGCCTCCGCACAGATCTACCCGAGTTCCCTGGCCGGGGCCATTGCCCTGTTACGGCAAACCTACCTGGACGCGGCCTGGTATGCAAAATACGGCTTTAAAAAAGAGACCAACCTGGCCCTGAAAGCCCTGAACGATCATACAGGGATCCCTTCCCTGATCGCCACCCGCGACAAGTGGGACGTGCTGCGGGCTGATAAAACGGGCGATGAAGCCGGTTTCCAGTATGTTTTCAAAGGTTCGGGCACGGAGTACCAGCGCGTTGCCGAAATGAAGGCCACCGGGGGTACATTCATCCTTCCCCTGCAATTCCCGGCCGCTTTTGATGTGCGCAATCCCGAACTGGCCCGTGAAATATGGTATAGTCAGCTGCTGCACTGGGAAATGGCACCCTATAACCCGGCCCTGCTGCATAAGGCCGGCGTGCCCTTCTGCTTTACCCTGGACGGACTCAAAGACAGGAACCAGTTCTATGCGGCCCTGCGTAAAGTGAAAAAATGCGGACTGCCCGTCGCCGAAATACTCAAAGCCCTTACTCATACGCCCGCTCAGCTGATGAAGGAAGACCGCGCCGGGCACCTGCGTAAAGGCGCTTTTGCCAGCTTCTTTATTTTTTCCGGCGATCTGTTTAAGGAAAACACCTGGAACTACGCCACCGTTGTGCAGGGCCAAGCCGTTTTTATGAAGGCCTATCCCACACCGGACCTCAAAGGTACTTACCGTATACAGCTGGGGACGGAAAAAACGTATACCCTTAAAATAGAAGGCGAACCCGATAAATGGAACCTTACACTGAGTGACGAAGCCGGCAAAAAAGGCAAGGCGCAGATCCAGTTCAAAGATCCCCTGCTGGAGCTACAGCTGCGCCTGCCCGAAGATTCCCTGGGCCTTTTCCTGCTCACCGGTAAAGTGGATGCCGAGGGTAACCTCTCCGGTCTGGGCAATGACCCCGATGGTACCCTTAATATATGGACGGCGGTTAAGGACAAAGCGGCGGAGACGGAAAAGAAAGACGAAAAGGAAAAAACCGATAGCATTCCGCCCGTGCCCTATCCCTTTAATGCGTTCGGCAGTCCGGAACCACTGCCGGCTGCGGACCGCATACTTATACGTAATGCCACCGTGTGGACCAACACCGAACAGGGTATTCTCCGGAACACAGATGTACTGCTGGAAGACGGTAAGATCCGGCAGCTGGGTACGAATCTCCCAGCCGGTAATGCCCGCGTGATCGACGCTACGGGCAAACACCTTACCTGTGGCATCATCGACGAACATTCGCACATTGCGCTCAGCCGCGGGGTAAACGAAGCCGGGGCCAATATTTCGGCCGAAGTACGCATGAGCGACGTGATCAATCCCGACGACATCAATATTTACAGGCACCTGGCCGGGGGCGTTACCACCGTTCAGCAGCTGCATGGTTCGGCCAATCCTATCGGCGGGCAGTCTTCGCTTATTAAACTGAAGTGGGGCCGTTCTGCCGAAGAAATGAAACTGGCCGGTGCCGACGGATTCATTAAATTTGCCCTGGGCGAGAACGTAAAGCAGAGCAACTGGGGCGGAGGTCGTTATCCGCAGAGCCGTCCGGGGGTAGAGCAGGCCTTCGAGTACTGGTTCACCCGTGCCCTGGAATATGAGAAAAGCCTGAAGAACGACCCGGCCACGCGCCGCGACCTGCGCCTGGAGACCGTGCTGGAGATACTGCGCGGGAAACGCTTCATCACCTGCCATTCCTATGTGCAGAGCGAGATCAATATGCTGATGCAGCTGGCCAGCCGCTATGGTTTCCGGGTAAATACCTTTACGCATATCCTCGAAGGCTATAAAGTGGCCGATAAAATGAAGGAACACGGCGCCGCAGCCTCCACCTTTGCCGACTGGTGGGCGTACAAAATGGAAGTGAACGAGGCCATACCCTACAATGCGTCGATACTGGCCAAAGTGGGCGTGCTGACGGCCATCAACAGCGATGATGCCGAAATGGCCCGGCGCCTGAACCAGGAAGCGGCCAAACTGATCAAGTACGGCGGACTGAGCGAAGAAGAGGCCTGGAAGACCGTTACCCTGAACCCCGCCCGTATGCTGCACCTGGATAAACGCCTGGGCAGCGTGGAGCGTGGCAAAGACGCCGATGTGGTGTTGTGGAGCGCAAACCCGCTGAGCATCTACGCCCGCGTGGAACAGACCTATATCGAAGGAGTTTGTTATTTTGACAGAAGTGTACACGAAAAACAACAGGAAATACTGGCCGCCGACCGCAACCGCATCATACAGAAAATGCTGAACGATACCGAAGTAAGATCGGGTAAAGCGGCCAAACCCGTTAAACAGAAGGAACATCACTACCACTGCGATGATCTTGAACCTTAATGCATATACGAAAATGACGGACCTGAAAAAAATATATATACTGAATTTTCTGTTTTTTGCCCTTACAGCAGCTTATGCACAGCGGCCTTCGCCGGCTGCGCTGCAGTCGAAACCGGTGTATATACGCAATGCTACCATTCATACCGGAACCGGTACAGTTATTGAAAACGGGAATATCGTTTTTGAGAACGGCCGCATCCGCTCCCTGGGTAAAGAAACGTACAACGGCGACGCCCGGATCATCGACGGAACGGGTAAACATGTATACCCGGGCTTTATATTGCCCAATACGGTGCTTGGACTCACCGAGATCGATGCGGTAAAAGCCACCCGCGATTTCGACGAAACGGGCGAACTCAACCCCGAAGCACGTGCCCTGGTGGCGTACAATACCGACAGTAAAATTATACCTACCGTTCGTTTTAACGGGGTGTTGCTCTGCCAGCCTGTACTGCGCGGGGGAATGATCTCCGGTACTTCTTCGGTGATGCAGCTCGACGCCTGGAACTGGGAAGACGCTGCCGTGCTGCCCGACGATGGCGTGCACATGCAATGGCCGGCCGTTATGGTGCGTGGAGGCTGGTGGGCCGAACAGGAAGCGGCCGACCGCAACAAGAAACTGGAGGAGAACCTACAGAAGCTGAAAGATTTTTTCCGCCGGGCAGCTGTATACGATACGCTTTCCCCGGAGAAAGACTTTAAACTGCATGCCCTGCGTCGTATCTTTAAAGGGGAACAGCGCTTGTATGTGCAGGTGCAGGGCGCCTGGGAAGCCCGGCAGGCTGTACTGTTCTTTAACTCCATTGGTGTAAAGAACCTGGTGCTGAAAGCCGGCGGAAACATATACGAAGCTGCCGATATCCTTAAGGAACACCGTGTACCCGTGATCCTGCGCCGCACGCATATTCTGCCCGATGTGCCCGACGATCCCGTGGATGCACCTTACAGTCTGCCTTATAAACTCTACAAAGCGGGCGTACTTTTTTGCCTGGATTACAGCGGCGACATGGAAGCCATGGGGTGCCGCAACCTGCCTTTCCTGGCGGGAACAGCCGCTGCCTACGGTATACCGCCGGAAGAAGCCCTGAAACTCATCACCCTCAACACGGCTAAAATACTGGGCATCGATGCCCGCTACGGCTCCCTGGAACCTGGCAAAAGCGCTACCCTGTTCATCAGTGAAGGCGATGCCCTGGACATGAAGACCAATAAACTCAGTCATGCCTTTATCGACGGCCGCGCGCTGCAGCTGGACAATCACCAGGCAGAACTGAACCGCATGTACCTGCAGAAATACGGTAAATAGAAAAACGGAAGACCGTATGTCTACAGCCTCCCGTATTTTCAAACACTACTGAACCTATTCAGTTTGTTACAATGGGGGTCGATACACGCAAAAGACTACGGTTTTTGCATTGGGTATGCATGGTGATTAGATTTGCCGTAAAGCTACGTCAGAAAAGTATATCCATAAAGTATGTAATTGCGTAATTTGTGACTTTATAATCAGGATAATATGCCCGTTTTTATCCGGGAAATATATCGCTCAATGCGGCACAGGCACCTATATCCGAAAAAGAAATGACCATACCTGCTTTTGTGTACGCAGCCGCTTTGAAAATCAGGATTTTTTCTTGTCGAATTTCCCGGTATTCTTATTATAGCCGTATGGGCAGTGGCGGCATCCGCTCTTGCAGCAGTACCCTCTTTTCAGGTGGTATTTCTCCGTAAAAACAATGTAGCCTTCCGGGGTTTTGTAGTAATCGTCCGGTTCCAGTTCCGGTTTGCCGTAGTAATCGCTGAACATACCTGTGTTTAATTGGGATCGGAAAATTCGGGATTGGTAAGAAAGGAATCGTCCGTAAGGGTATGCAGAAAGGTAATGATGTCCTGTATGTCGGTGGCGCTCAGGTCCAGGCCCTGGTTCACGTATTCCATGTTCGGGTCGATGGTACTGCTCATATTACCGCCAAAGAAATAATGCTGTTCAATAACGTCCTTCACCGTGTTAAAGCGGCCGTCGTGCATATAGGGTCCCGAAACCATGATGTTGCGCAGCGTAGGGGTCTTGAACTTGGCTTTGTCGGCCGGATTTTTAGTTACGTTGTAATAACCCAGATCGGTCCACTGACTTTCAAAATCGAGACCGTTGTTCAGCAGGCGCATACCCGTAAACAGCTTGTCCTCTGCATTATGGCAGTGAAAACAGTCGCCCTTCACCTGGCTTTGTATCAGGTTGTAGCCGTTGAATTCAGAAGGCGTCAGGTTTAGTTCTCCACGCACGTATTTGTCAAAACGGGAGTCGAACGAAATAAGCGTGCGCATAAACTGGGCAAGCGCTTTGGTTACCAGGGTACTGTCGATCTTACGGGTGCCGAAGGCCTCGTCAAAAAGGTTCAGGTATTCTTTATCGGCTTTGATGCGCTTTACCACTTCGGGCCAGTTATTGTCCATCTCGATCGGGTTGCGCACCGGCTCAAAGGCTTGTTGTTCGAGCGATTCGGCTCTTCCGTCCCAGAAGAAGCGCTGGTAGGGGTTATAGGCCAGGTTAATGAGCGTCATGCTCTGCCGGTGTCCTTCCTGTCCCTTAATGCCTTTACTGAAACGCGCCGGGTCCGAAAAGCCATGTTCCTGCTGGTGGCAGCTGCCGCAGGACTGTGTATTGTCCCCCGATAAACGTTTATCGTAAAAGAGTTTACGTCCCAGTTTTACACCTTCTACGGTGGTCAGGTTATCCGAAGGTTCTATGGGTTTCGGATAGCCCTGCGGTATGTTGAAATTGTAGGGCGTGGTCTGGTGTTTGCCACTGCAACTCCATACTGTACAGAGGGAAAGCAAGAGAAATATGAAGGGTGCCTTTTTCATTTTGTTATTCAAAGGTACGATTTTTTGTACGGTACCGTATCTGTAAGACTATGCAGGAAAGAAATAATGGCCTGTACCTCATCTGGCCGCAGGTCCAGCGGACGTACCAGCGTACTCCGGTTGGGTGTTTTTTGGCCTCCCTGCCGGTAATGTTCCAGCACTTCTTCCAGCGTGCCGAAGCGCCCGTCATGCATATACGGAGCGGTAAGGGCAATATTACGCAGCGAAGGCGTTTTAAAGCGGTTACGGTCGCTTTCAACCCCGGTAAGCCGCCAGCGTCCGGGATCATTCTCTTTTATCGATAGCCCGATATCATGAAAACCGAAATCGCTGAACAGGAATCCGCTATGGCAGCCAGAACAACCGGTACGCGGACTGAAAAAAAGCGTCATGCCTTTTTGGGCCTGCGGGCTCAGGGCATTTGTATTGCCGGCCAGGTAAGCGTCGTAGGGACTGCCGCTGCTGAGCAGGTAACGCTGGTAAACGGCCAGTGCCCGGGCCATGTATTTTATGGAAGGCAGGGTATCGTAGGCGGCGCGGAACAGGCGCTGGTACACCGTATCCGCCTGGAGTTTTTTGATGGAAAGGGCCAGGTTCTGGTTCATTTCGGCAGCCTCCTGCAGGGGCGCAACACTAAAATGTTCCAGCGTGGGAACGCCGCCTTCGGCCATCAGGTAAGGCGCATAACCGATATTGAGCAGCCCCGGACTGTTCCGGAACCCGAAAGCGCTGTTGCCGGCCCCGGGAGAAACGGCTACATCATCGGCAAAGGCCCGTTCCGGCTTGTGACAGGAGGCACAGCTTACGGCATTACCGGCCGAAAGGCGTTTTTCGAAGAAAAGACGTTCGCCCAGTTCGTAACGGGCTTTTGTATAACGGTTGTAATAGGGCTCCGGAAGGGGAGGCCAGGCAGAGATCGGCTGCGGCGCAGTTTCCTTTGCAGTAGTACCGCAGGCCTGCAACAGCAGCAGTAAAAATGTGTAAAAAGCTATTTTACAGCGAGCGTAACGGCATTGCCCCATTCGTCTACCAGGTTTTTGGCCGCAATGAACTGGTTACCACTGGTATTGGCCGGGTGTGCAAACTGAACGGCAATAAAATCGCAGTTGTGAATGAGCGTATTTACGTCCAGGTTGGCCGCAATGGTGTAGCTTTTGCCGGCTTCGGGCGAAAAGTTCAGGGTGTATTCAAAGGCGCGGTACAGTTCGTCGTTACCCGGGTGGTAGGAGAACAGGATATCGTTCGAATCGCCGAAGGAACCGTTGCCGTCCACGTCGATACGGCCTTCCAGCTTCATAAAGATGTAGCCCTGTGCCCAGCCCCAGTACATATCGGCTGCGGGATTCAGCGCATTGTCCTGCGGATAGTCGGTAGCCACCTGTGCATCGGCGCCGTTCTGGGTGTTGCGGTTCTCGTTCACCCCGTAACCGATACCGGCTTTTACGTAGCTGCCGGCTTTCAGTTCTCCGATCTGCCCGGAGTATCTGCCTTCTTCCAGGATCAGGTATTTGTCCGTAAAATTCTCCCGGGTGCCGTCGGCGCGTTCAAAATAGAAATTACCGGCATAAAATTTCAGCAGGCTGAACTGGATGTTCATCCCGCTTCCATACGGGTAGGTATGGTTGAACTGGAGTTCGTTCTTGCTGTATCCCAGTGTAAATTCAATATCGCAGCTGGCAGTGTCTTTCGTTTCCGGCTTTTTGCATTCCGTAAAAAATGCTAAAGTCAAAAGAATTACCGGAGTAAATATTTTTTTCATAATTTTGTTTACCCTCAATATGGTTAATCAAAAATATACAATTTGGACGAAATTATCCCGGAAATTTTTCGGGACAGGTATATTCTTGTTGTTATCCGGCACCCCTTTTTTATCCGCAATGGCACAAAATCCGGTAAGTCTGGCAGGGCACATGGGCAAGGTCACCAAAGAAGACCTTCAGAACGACGCCTACAAAACGGGCTGGTTCGATATGGAATTCACCTCCTATGAACCCAGCTTTACGCCCCGGCAGAAAAAAGTGATCTCATCCCGTGATTTCCAGGTGGTTATTATTCTCGGCACCTGGTGCAGCGACAGCCGTAAGCAGGTGCCCCGGCTCTTCAAGATATTTTCTGCCCTGGGCATTTCGCCCCAGATCACCCTTATTACTACCGATAAGACCAAAAAAGTAATTGAACCCGGCTTTGTGCATATTACCGCTCAATATGTACCTTTGATCATCTTCCGGAACAGTAAGGGCGAGGACGTGGGCGAGATCATCGAAACGCCTAAAAAAACGCTCGAGGCCGATATGACGGCCATCCTGAAGAAAATAAAATAGTCCCGGGTCAATACATGCAAGAAGAAATAGCCTCCTGGCTGCATAAAATCCGTAACGGCGACAGGGCGGCGCTGGCCCAGGCCATTACCCTCTGTGAGAATACGCTTCCCCATAAGCAGGAACAGGGATTTCAACTGCTCGATGCAGCCTATGCCCTCTCCGGCGAGAGTATCCGCGTAGGCATCACGGGCACGCCGGGCGCCGGTAAAAGTACCTTTATCGAAGCCTACGGGCTTTACCTCGTTTCCCGCGGACATAAAGTGGCCGTACTGGCCGTAGATCCTTCCAGCAGTATCAGCAAAGGTTCCATCCTGGGCGACAAGACCCGCATGGAGCGCCTTTCCGTACACCCCGATGCCTTTATACGTCCTTCGCCCTCCGGTAATAAACTGGGCGGGGTTTCCGCACGCACGGCCGAGGCCATTATCCTGTGCGAGGCCGCCGGTTACGATTACATACTGGTAGAGACCGTGGGTGTGGGCCAGAGCGAAACCCTGGTGAAAGACCTCAGCGATATTTTTGTACTGGTGGCCCAGCCCGGCGCCGGTGACGAGCTGCAGGGCATAAAACGCGGTATCATGGAAATGGCCGACCTGGTGCTGGTAAACAAGAACGACGGCAGCCTGGCGCAATCGGCACGCCTTACCTACAGCCAGCTCAGCAATGCAGTACATCTTTTTCCACCCGCTGCGCACGGCATTCCCAAAGAAGTAAAAAAAATATCCTCCATAAACCATAAAGGCATGGAGGATGTATATACGTTTATCGGTAAATTCTATACGGATATAAAGAACAGCGGCTGGCTTCAGAAAGCCCGGGCCGCCAGTGAGGAAGCCTGTTTTGAAAGCTATACCCGCGAGGCCGTCTGGAAACAGCTGCAGCAGGACCCGCTGTTTAAGGAGCGTTACCGCCGTTTACAGGAACAGGTGCTTAACAAAGAGTCATACGCCTACAAAGCCGCCGAAGAGGTTATGAAAAACCTGCGCCTTTCCGCTGATCAGTAGATCTGCCGGGCCTCTTCGCGCAGGATGAACGTAGCCACGTCCGTAGGCAGTTTTTCCACGTTCATGGTCATTTCCAGGATCACCTGGGCCAGGTCGGAACCTTTTTCCAGGTTGCCCAGCTGCGAATAGGCATAATTGATCAGTTTGGTGGTCTCTTCCTTGGCATTTTTTACCGCTTCCCAGGCCTGGTGGCTTACGTATACCTGCTGGGTGATGTTGTGATCGTATTCGTTGCGGATACTGCGCAGCAGCTCGGCATGGAACTGTCCGCTGGTAAGATGCTGGTGCGGTACGCGCATCACCAGGCTGGCCGGCGATATACGTTCCATCAGCAGGGTAAGACGTTCAATGGCCTGCAGGCGCAGCGGATCGGTCACTTTTTTACCGTCGAGCTTCAGGCGCAGCAGGGTGTTCTTTTCCTTGCGCGAAAGCATACGGTCCATCAGCAGGTAGGCTGTGCCCCCGGTAATGATGGCGGGCAGGGTATATTTCAGAATTTCCAGTACTTCGTTCATTATGTATTGCCTGTTTCGAAACAAAAGTGCATATAATTTTCCTTTATTCCTGCACCTGGTCTCTTAATAAATCCTTCCAGTGCTGCCGTTTGCGTATGAGCCTGGGCGCGTCGTCCCCGATCAGTACCTCGGCCGGTTTCTCACGGCTGTTGTAGTTGCTGCTCATCTCAAAGCCATAGGCCCCGGCATTGTGGAAACAGAGGATATCCTTCTCCCGGATCTCGCTTATTTTGCGGTCCCAGGCAAAGGTGTCCGTTTCGCAGATATTACCTACTACGGTATACAGGCGTTCGGCTCCCTGCGGGTTGGAAATGTTCTCGATGCGGTGATAGGCGTCGTACAGCATGGGGCGTATCAGGTGGTTAAAACCGCTGTTCACCCCGGCAAATACGGTGGCTGTAGTGTGTTTGATCACATTGGTGCTCACCAGCAGGTAACCCGATTCGCTCACCAGGAACTTGCCCGGCTCAAACCAGATCTGCATCTGTGGGTTGCCGTATTCCGTACGGAACGTATTGAAACTTGCGCTCAGCTGCTGCCCGAGCTCTTCAATGGGCGTACCTTCGTCGCCGGGTTTGTAGGGCACTTTAAAACCGCTGCCCAGGTCAATAAATTCCAGGTCGGGGAAATGTGCGGCCACATCGTACAGGATATCTACGCTTTGCAGGAATACAGAAGTGTCTAAAATTTCGGAGCCGGTATGCATGTGTATGCCTTTTATGTGTATGCCCGTACTTTTTACGATACGTTCCAGGTGCCGCATCTGGTGTATGGAAATGCCGAACTTACTGTCGATGTGTCCCGTGGAAATTTTATAGTTGCCGCCTGCCATAATGTGCGGATTGATGCGTACGCATACCGACGCGCTGCTGCCGAGGCGGTGCCCCAGCTGTTCCAGTATGGAAAGGTTATCGATATTGAGGTTCACACCCAGTTCCCGGGCCTCGAGAATTTCTTCCAGGCTTACGCAGTTGGGCGTAAAAATGATGTTCTGCGGTTCAAAACCGGCATACAGTCCCAGCTGTACCTCCCCGATGGAAACGGTGTCCAGTCCGGCGCCCAGCTCCTTCAGGATGCGCAGGATACTGATATTGCTCAGGGCCTTGCAGGCATAGAAAAAACGGGCGTCCGTGCCGGAAAAGGCCCGGGTAAGGCGCCGGTACTGCCGCGCAATGATGCGGCTGTCGTATATGTAAAGGGGAGTGCCGTACTCAGCGGCTATCTGATTAAATAATGCGTAATCCATTACTGATTAATGATGTTGAAAAAAATGAAAATGAAATAAAAAACGGGGGAAATAGATCATATAGGCCCTCAGGCCTTACGTTTAGCGTTTTTTATGAATGCGGTCGCATTTTTCACGGGGCAATGATACTAAAATTTATTGAAACATTAAACCGGGGACCTTTTTTAGAGTCGAACAAAAAAACACGGTCTATGAAAACGAGGATATTTCTCTTTGTACTGCTGCTGTCGGCCGTTACGACGCAGTCTTTTGCCCAGGGACGCCGCGGAGGTAATTTTACCCTGCTGGGCACCCGTAACGTGGATAACCGGCTCGACCGCGACGTAATTCCGGTAACGTTCCGCGACGGGTATTTTACGGCCCTGCGCTTTGTGGTAACCGGCGCTGCCGTGCGTGTGCACAAATGTACCATACACTTTGAGAACGGGGGCGTGCAGGATTACCCGATGGAACTGGTGTTCCGCCGCAATTCGGCTTCGTTCCGCATCGACCTGCCCGGCAACCGCCGCCTGATCGAAAAAGTGATCTTCTGGTACGATGCACAAAGTCTCGGCGGCCGCAGTGCCACCCTGCATCTGTACGGGATACGCTAAATTTTGGGCAGGCGCCTCTTTCGCTTTATTTTTGGATATATCTTTAAGCCATGAAAAAGACGGTGCCTGCTTTTATGTTCCTTATGCTGGGCCTGGCCGGCTGTGCCACGCTGCCTGAATTTACCGCACAATATCCCACACAGCGCATTATGGTTGGCCCCGGCCCCGAAGATATGGTGGCCGATACCTTTGCCGGGCGCAGACGCCTGTTGGTATCCTGCGACGAACGCCGTGACGGCCGCGCGCCGCATGCCGAAATTTGGAGCGTTTCGCTGGAAGACGGTAAAGCGGCCATACTGCCCCGGCGTGGCGAGCCCGCTGATCATTTCAGCTTTCACCCGCACGGAGCCGACATCTATTCGCATAAGGGAAACAGCTTCCTGGTCCTGGTAAATCATAACCGGGCCGAAAACCGGCACAGTCTGCTCAGTTACGCAGTGCGCAGTGATGGATTGTACTGGTTATCGGAGGTCTATGCCGATAAAATGCATATCTACCGCCGCTATGCTGCACAGGATGGGGAAGAACGCCGCGATACCTGTACCGCGGCCGGGGCGAATATATTTACCTCAGCCAACGATGTATGCGCCTCCCCGGACGGTGCCCTGCTCTGGACCAATGACCTGAGCCGCTACGGACGCATGGGCGAAGCGCTTTTTGGCATCAAAAGCGGCTGGACCGGCCGGTATAAGAACTGTGAAGATTACCGGAAAACCCGTTATAAGGTGGCTTATCCCAACGGACTGGCCTTTTACAACAGTGATCTGTTCGTTTCCACTACGCGGCAGAATAAGGTACTGCGTTATCCCGGCGGGAATATGGATGCAAAACCTGAAAAAGTAGCCGTAGCCGTGGGTGGAGACAATATTACCGTTAGCCGGGGCGAACTGCTGGTAACGGCGCACCTGCGTCCGCTGCTCTTCCTCAAACACCGGAAAGACCCCGCGGTAAGATCGCCTTCGACCGTGTATGCCATTGATCCGCAGAGCGGGGAGCGCCGGGTACTATATGCCGACGACGGCAGCCATATCAGTGCGGCTTCCACAGCTATACGCATCGGCAATACCCTGTATGTGTGCCAGGTGTTCGACAACTTCATACTGCGGGTAGAGCTGCCCTGAACATCTTCAAAAAGTCCGTTTTCGTCTAAAGGAAACCGGATGCTGTGTATAAGAACCGTACTTTCGTTACAGAATGAATAAGGTGCTCTTCGAAAACATTATTGTGGCATTGCGCTCCATCCGGGGGCAGCTGCTGCGTACCGTACTTACGGTGCTTATTATTGCTTTCGGTATCATGAGCCTGGTGGGCATGCTCACTTCCATCGATGCGCTGGAGCAGAACATCAGTGAAAACTTTTCTTCGCTGGGGGCCAATACCTTTACCATTGCCAACGAGGGCGGAAAGGTAAAGATGGGCAAACGCCGCACCCGTGAATACAAGAAAGATATTACCTGGGAAGAGGCCCGGCTGTTCAAGGAACGCTATAATTTTCCCGGTTCGGTGTCCATATCGGCTTTTGTAAGCTCGGTGGCCGTATTACAGTACCAGAGCACCAAGACCCAGCCGAATATTGCCGTGAACGCCGGCGACGAAAATTACCTTACCGCGGCCGGGCTCAAGCTGGACAAAGGCCGTAATTTTTCGCAGACGGAACTGAAAACGGCGGCCAATGTGATCCTGCTGGGGGGCGAATCGGCCGAGAACCTGTACGGCTCCGCACAGGAAGCCCTGGGCAAGTTTGTACTGCTGGGCACCCGGCAATACCTGGTGATCGGCGTGCTGGCCAAGGGCGGTTCCGGTTTTGGCGGCGGGCGCGACCGCAGCGTGGTTATTCCCATCGATAATTTCCGGGCCTTTTACTCGGCAGCGGGCACTTCATACCTTATTAACGTAACCGTTCCGGCGGTGAACATGATGGACATGGCCGTGGCCGAAGCAACGGGCGTGTTCCGTTCCATCCGTAAGATCAAGGCCGGCGGCAGCGAAAACTTTGATATAAAACGCAGCGACGGACTTATTGCCGACATTAAAAGCATGACAGGCTATATGGCCGCAGGTGCCATTGTTATCGGCCTGGTGACCATACTGGGCGCCCTTACCGGGCTCATTAACATACTGCTGGTGTCGGTGACCGAGCGTACCCGAGAGATCGGCATACGCATGGCCCTGGGCGCCACCAAACGCAATATTGCCATACAATTCCTTACAGAAAGTGTGGTCATCTGCCAGCTGGGCGGCTTCTTCGGCATTATGCTGGGTATACTCATCGGTAACGTGGTCACGCTCATTATCGGCGGCAGTTTTATTGTGCCCTGGCTTTGGATGACCCTGGCCGCGGTACTTTGTTTCGTGGTAGGTGTGGTAGCCGGTCTGTATCCCGCGGTACGTGCTGCGAATCTCGATCCGGTAGAAGCGTTGCGTCACGAATAAGCGTTTTCACACAGCTTTGCAACATACGAACACAGCGGGGCATACTATTCTGTGCAACCTTACTGGAAAAAAGCCGGCGGGAATTAAGGGAGAATACATACTTTTGAAGCATGAAAATTATCTGCATAGGCCGCAATTATGCCGACCACGCCAAAGAACTGAACAATGCCCTGCCCGAGGAACCCGTATTCTTCATGAAGCCCGATACGGCCCTGCTGCGCAATAACGATCCGTTCTTCCTGCCCGATTTTTCGCAGGACGTACACCATGAAATTGAACTCGTACTGCGTATATGCAAGGCCGGTAAGCACATCGAGCCGGAATTTGCCTCCGCTTACTACAACGAAATCACCGCCGGTATCGATTTCACCGCACGCGACGTTCAGCAGCAGCTCAAACAAAAGGGCCTGCCCTGGGAAAAAGCCAAGGCTTTCGACGGCTCGGCCGTGACCGGTACTTTTCTGCCTTTTGCCGATATGCCCGAAAATATTGCGTTCTCGCTCGAAAAGAACGGCCAGACCGTACAAAGCGGCCTTTCGTCAGACATGATCTTTTCTTTCAACGAAATTATCAGTTTTGTGAGCCGTTTTGTTACCCTGAAAGTGGGCGACCTGGTATATACCGGTACCCCGGCCGGAGTTTCGGCGGTGCAGATCGGGGATACGCTCGCCGGTAAACTGGGCAGTACCGAGGTCTTCCGCTTTGCCGTACGCTGAAACAACTGAGCCGATGCCTCTTGTGTAACGCGTTCCACATAATGCATATGCATCATTTTCGCAGGAGTATTTGCTCGGAACAAAAATCTTGCGTTCCTTTACGGCCAACAAACTCGAAACGAAAAATGAAAAAATCACTCTCATTTGTAACCCTGATTGCCGCAGTGGCAATACTGTTTACAGGTTGTCTCACCTGCGAAAAGAAAGAATTTACCTACCAGCTCAACAAAGACGGAAGCGTAAACCTGACCATTAAATATTATAACCTGATGAGTTCTTTCTCAGGTGGCTCCGAAGAGAGTGAAGAAAGCGAAGAAGGTGCCGAAACGGCAGAATCAACACTGGAAGCCGATTTCGAAGACCTGATGAGCAACTACGTGAACGGCAGCAGCCCCGAAAGCGAGTATACCAATGCCGTAGTAGAGGCCAAACGCCTGTTCGAAGAGAACGGAACCCTCTGCGGTGAGATCAAAATGAAATTTGCCAGCGCCAGCGATGCCAAACTGTTCGTGGACGCCAAACGCAAACTGATCCTGAAAGATTTCTGCTCCAGCTACAGCGAGACCCTGTCCGTGACAAACGGCAGCTACGATGGCAGCAGCCCCTTCGTGATCTGGGATACCAAAGCCAAAACGCTTACCTACACAACCAGCGTATCTTCGGCTTATACCGAAGGTAACACCAGCCTGCTGAGCCGCTGGAAAAACCGCTAATACGCAAACATACTATAAAGAAGGGCCTGTATTTCGAACGGAATACAGGCTTTTTTTTGTGTTTAGGCGCCGGCATTGTACTTTAGAGCGATTTAAACACTGCCTATGCCTGCCGATTCTACCATTGCCGCGGACAGCCTGTCCGTACTGCAGAAAACGACCGATGTTGCTGCCACTGACGCGCTGATCACGAATGACGCGGTGATCTTCGGTATACTGTGCAGCGTGCTGGCCCTGGTCTTTTATCTTTCTTCGAGGCCGACGCCCCTGCTTAAAAAATTCTTCAATATTGTTCCGGGCCTGCTGCTCTGTTACTTTATCCCCGGTCTGCTCAACAGTTTTCATATTATTTCCGGTGCAGATTCCGGTCTGTACAGCATGGCCAAGAATTACCTGCTGCCGGCTTCCCTGGTACTTTTTACGCTTAGTATAGATTTTAAGGCCTTGCTGCGCCTGGGGCCCAAAGCCCTGCTGGTTTTCCTGGCAGGTTCCCTCGGAGTGATCGTGGGCGGTCCGGTAGCGCTGTTCCTTACCATGCAGCTGGCCCCGGACGCATTTACGGGTACGGGCGCCGATGAGGCCTGGCGCGGGTTTAGTACCATTGCCGGTTCCTGGATCGGCGGCGGAGCCAACCAGACGGCCATGAAAGAAGTATTTCAGCCTTCTTCCAGGCTCTTTTCCGTTATGATCGCCGTGGATGTGTTTGCGGCCAATATCTGGATGGCCTTCCTGCTGTATGGTGCCGGCCGTAGTGTCCGCATAGACCGCTGGCTTCGTGCAGACGCCCGCCAGATCGATGAAGTACGTTCCAGGGCGGCCTTGTTCCGTTCTCAATCTCTGCGTATACCCGGAACCACCGATCTTATGCTGATCGCCGGGGCTGCTTTTGGGGCTGTTGCGCTCTCGCATTTCCTGGCGGACAGTATTGCTCCGCTGCTGGCCGAAAATTACCCGCAATTGAAACAATACAGCCTCACTTCTTCCTTTTTCTGGATCGTACTGCTGGCCACGACCCTGGGCCTGTTGTTCAGTTTTACACCCCTGCGCAACCTGGAAGGTGCCGGTGCCAGTAATATAGGCAGTGTGCTGCTTTATATCCTGGTGGCTACCATCGGTATGCAGATGGACGTACTGGCGGTGTTCGATTCGCCCGTGTTCTTCCTTACCGGCCTTATCTGGATCACGATCCACGGTCTGTTCACCATACTGGCCGCCCGCCTGCTGAAAGCGCCCTTCTTCTTTGCAGCCGTAGGCAGCCAGGCCAATATCGGCGGAGCCGCTTCCGCACCGGTGGTAGCGGCAGCCTTTGATCCCGCGCTGGCTTCGGTAGGCGTGCTGCTGTCCGTACTGGGTTATGCACTGGGTACCTACGGTGGTTATATCGCCGGCCTGCTTATGCAATGGGTATCGGCCCTGTAGAAGAATAGGGGCTGTGCATACCTTTTTCCGGTATTTGTGTATCTTTATACAGCTATTGTTCAATACCTTGGGCCTATGCACGAATCCATGAAATACATCGTATACGTAATTCCCTTCTTTTTCCTGCTTATCGGCTGGGAAATGCTGCTGGCGTACCGCCGTCGCAGACAGGCATTCCGTTTGAACGACAGCATCACCAACCTCCACATCGGGCTGGGGGAACAATTACTTAGTATACTCATCAAAGGCGGTCTTTTTGCTCTTTATGCCTATATACAGTCTAAATGGGCCATCTTCAGCATACCTTTTACTTTTTTGTACAGTGTTGTATTGTTCTTTGCCTTCGATTTCGTATATTATTGGGCACACCGCCTGGGACATGAGGTGAACTTTATGTGGGCCAGTCATGTAGTGCATCATTCCTCCGAAGAGTACAACCTTACCGTGGCACTTCGTCAGCCCTGGTTCCAGGCCATCACTACCTCCTGGCTGTTCCTGCCTTTTGCTTTCCTGGGTTTCCCGGTGGAGATGTTTATCCTGGTATCGGCCATCGATATCCTGTACCAGTTCTGGATACACACGGAATACGTTCCCAAACTGGGCAAAGTGATCGAATTCATTTTCAATACCCCTTCGCACCACCGCGTACATCACGGTATAAACCCCCAATACCTCGATAAGAACCACGGCGGCATACTCATTATCTGGGACCGCCTGTTCGGTACCTTCCGGGAAGAGGAAGAAACACCGGTGTACGGTATTACCACGGGTGTAAAAAGCTTCGATCCGTTCTGGCTCAATACCCACTATATTTCTGAACTGTATACTAAAAGTAAGTCGTTCAGGGGCTGGGGGAATAAAATAGGCAACTGGTTCCGTCCGCCGGGCTGGCGTCCTGCGTATGCGGGTGGCCGCGAAACGCCATACATGCCCGCAGAGCTGCATAAGTACGACGTACAGATACAGAGCGGGCGCAATGCGTACATCGTTTCCCAGTTTGCCCTGCTGGGTGCGTTTTGCCTCAGTGTTATCTGGTTCCAGGCGGCTTTCAGCGTATGGGAGATATGCCTGTTTTCACTGCTGAGTGTATTGCACATGAGCGGTATCGCCTACCTGTTCGAAGGGCGCCGTGCCGCCGATGTGTTCGAAATACTGCGCGTATTGTCCTACGGGGTTTTCCTGGCCCTGCTGTACCCGCAGCTGAGCCTCGTCTTCTTCATCGTGCTGGCCGTACTTTCCCTGGCTTCGCCGGGCTTCTTTCTTTGGGTAAAAAGTCGCCGGGAACCGGCTCCGCTCTGAAAGATTTCTATTTTTACAGGATGAAAGCGATCTCTGCACAGCCCAAAGAACCTCTTTACCTGTTCTGGAGCGTAGCCGCCACCGTATGGTTTTACCTGCTGGTACGGGCCTGGTTTGTGCCACCCCTGCACGACGAAGTGGCTACCTTTTTCATTTATGTGCAATCCGGTAAGTATATTCCCGGCGACGCTTTCTGGGATGCCAACAACCACATTCTGAATTCAGCCCTCAGCCATTTTTTCTATCGTTTTTTCGGTAGTTCGGTATTTGTACTGCGCCTGGCTTCGCTGCTGTTCTTCCCCCTCTATGCTTTTTACGTATATAGATGGACGGGACTGTTCTTTGAAAAGACAGAGCGCGCTATTGTGGGGGTTGCCCTGCTTACGGTTACGGCACTTATCGAGTATTTCGGCTATGCAAGAGGCTATGGAATGGGCGTGGCCTGTGCCATGGCGGTTATCTATTACTTGTCTGCGTATACAAATCAGCAAAAGATAAAGTACCTGCTCGGACTCAGTATTTTTGCCCTGACCGGGCTGCTTGCCAGCCTCAATCTGCTCATTGTTGTACTTGTTGCCTTTGCCTTTGCGGGCTGCCTGGCCCTGTACCAGAAAAAATGGACACATGCGTTATTGCTTATCGCCAACGGCTGGTGGCTGCAGAAAATACTGCGTTACAGTTTTGAACTGAAGAAGCGGGGAGCGCTCTACTACGGCGGCGAGAACGGTTTTATACAGGATACGGTGCAAAGCCTGGCCGATCTGCTCCTGGGCCGGGAAACCATCTGGGGGGCCGGACTGCTGCTGGGACTGGCCCTGCTGAGCCTGCCGCTGCTGCCTTTCCTGCTGCGCGACCGTAAGTGGCTGCACTGGCTTTTTTCGGCCGAAACGGCCCTGTATGCCCTTTTCTGGGGGAATATAACAGCCATCATTCTCATGCATAAATGGTTGGATGTGAATTACCCGGAAGACCGAACGGCCCTGCACCTGCTGCTGTTACTGCTGCCCATGCTGTTCCTGGCCCTGAAAAGGTCTGCCATTTCTGAACGTGTGCGTACTTTTAGTATTCTGGGTCTTTCCATGGCCTGCACTGCTACGTTTTTTACCGGCTTTAACCTGCACTACAGCACCTTCTGGAAGAACGAACGCCTGCCGCATGCATTTTTTGACTATGTAAAAACGCATTCAAACGGTTATGATGCCTATATTAGCGGCTATAAAATGACGGGGTATATCTGGTCGTACTACAACTATAATTCAGACGCGGGTGTAAATAATATTCATGTGCTGGATTATCCGCTGGTACATGCCGATTTTATGCTGCTGGAGCCGGATTCCTGGAACGATAGCCTTAAAAATATATACACGGTTGTAGAACAGGATCCCTATAACGGTAAATACCTGCTCGAAAAGAAACGGAAAACCCGCTTCATTCTCCGGGATACCCTGACCTTTGCCGATAACGCGCAGTTTTCGGATATGTATTTCGACCTGCTGAAATATGAAAACACAGACCTGGCCCTGGCCGATCTCTGTTTTGAGATACGTGCAGATATACAGGCCGATCATCGCCCCACGAGTGAATTCCTGCTGAAGGAAATTGAAAAAGGACCGGCCAATGAGTATTTCAGTACCATACATTTGAACTGGTATGCCGATCGCCTGCCGGGCACGGAGGGCTATCGTTTCCGGCAGCGTATGTACCTGCCCAACCCGCACGAACGCGACCGTATCGTGAACCTGTTCATCTACAATCCACAGCAGGAAAAACTGTCCATACGTAATTTACAGGTACTGGTCTTTGAAATGACGGACTAAGTCTTAAAATTCTGTCATTTTGTCAGAAGGTCTCTCTTTTTTCCCTATCTTTGCCGCTGTTTTTAACGAAAGTACATGCACGCTGCAGAAAATAAAGTGATCGACGAGGCGCGCCAGGGAGAAGCTACCGTGGTAAGTTCGTCCCTAAGCAACGAAAAAGGAAAAGTATATATCGAGAGTTACGGCTGCCAGATGAACTTCTCGGACAGTGAGATCGTAGCCTCGGTAATGGCGGAGAACGGTTATGCCGGCACCCGCAATATGGAAGAGGCCGATGTGATCTTTCTCAATACCTGTGCCATCCGCGATAATGCGGAACAGCGCATCCGTCACCGCCTTTCCGAACTGAAAGGCATTAAGAAACACAAGCCCGAAATGCTGGTGGGCGTGCTCGGTTGTATGGCCGAACGCCTCAAAGAGAAATTCCTGGAAGAAGAAAAACTGGTGGATATGGTGGTAGGCCCCGACGCATACCGCGATCTGCCCAACCTGGTGAACCAGGCTACCGACGGCGACAAGGGTATGAACGTATTCCTGAGCCTGGAAGAGACCTATGCCGATATTTCGCCGGTACGTCTTACGGGCAACGGACTTTCGGCCTTCATCAGCATTATGCGCGGTTGCGACAATATGTGTACCTTCTGCGTGGTGCCTTTTACCCGCGGGCGTGAGCGCAGCCGCGACGTGGACAGCATTATGCAGGAAGCCCGTGACCTGTTTGCGAACGGCTACCGCGAAGTAACCCTGCTGGGGCAGAACGTAGACAGCTACCTCTGGTTCGGCGGCGGCCCCAAAAAAGAATTCCGTAAACTGACAGACGAAGAACGCAGTAAGGCCGTGGATTTTGCCGACCTGCTCGAAATGGTGGCTTCCATCAGTCCAAAGCTGCGCGTACGCTTTACCACCAGCCACCCCCGCGATCTTACCGATAAGGTGCTGGAAGTAATGGCCCGCCACAACAATATCTGTAAATACATACACCTGCCCGTGCAAAGCGGTAACACCCGCGTTCTTTCGGTCATGAACCGCGGTTATTCGCGCGAATGGTACCTGGAACGTATGGAGGCCGTGCGCCGCATCATCCCGGACTGTGGTATCTCAACAGATATCATTACCGGTTTCTGCACCGAAACGGAAGAGGAACACGCCGAAACCCTGAGCCTGATGGAACAGAGCGCTTTCGACTACGCCTATATGTTCAAGTACAGCGAGCGTCCCGGTACTCCGGCTGCCAAAAAGATGCAGGACGATGTGCCGGAAGATGTAAAAGGCCGCCGCCTGCAGGAAGTGATCGACCTGCAGAGCCGTCTCTCGCTGCAAAGTAATCAGAACGATATCGGAAAAGAATTTGAAGTGCTGGTGGAAGGTCCCTCCAAAAAGAACCCGGAGGAATACTGTGGCCGTACCAGTCAGAATAAAATGTGCGTTTTCCCTAAGGGAAATGCCGAAAAAGGAAAATACATCCGTGTAAAGGTGCTGGCCTGCACATCGGCGACGCTGCTTACCGAAATTACGGAGTATATCGATTAATATGAGTACAATTAACCTGCAGGAGATAAAGAACCGTTTCGGCATCATTGGTGTGTCGCAGGCCCTGGACCGGGCGCTGGAGATAGCCATACAGGTGTCGCCCACCGATCTGTCGGTGCTCATTACCGGTGAAAGCGGGGTGGGTAAGGAGGTTTTCTCCAAGATCATACACAACAACAGTCCGCGTAAACACCACAACTTTATCGCGGTGAACTGCGGTGCCATCCCCGAAGGAACGATCGACAGCGAGCTGTTCGGGCACGAAAAAGGTTCCTTTACCGGTGCTTCCGAAGCCCGCAAGGGTTATTTTGAAGTGGTGGACGGCGGTACCATTTTCCTGGACGAAGTGGCGGAACTGCCGCACGGCACCCAGGTGCGCCTGCTGCGCGTGCTGGAAACGGGAGAATTCATCCGCGTGGGAGCCAGCAAGGTACAGAAGACGAATGTACGTGTGGTGGCGGCCACCAATGTGAACATGCCCCTGGCCATCGAAAAAGGCAGGTTCCGTGAGGACCTGTTCTATCGCCTCAACACCGTGCCGATCCGCATTCCATCCCTGCGCGAACGCCGGGAAGACATCAACCTGCTCTTCCGTAAATTCTCCGGAGATTTTGCCGAAAAATACCGCATACCCGTTATAAAACTAACGCCCGAAGCGGCCCGTATCCTGGAAAACTACCGCTGGCCCGGTAACGTACGCCAGCTGAAGAACGTGGCCGAACAAATTTCCATCCTGGAAAAGGACCGTCTGATCTCGCACGAGGTATTGCTGAAATACCTGCCCGATTACAGCGAACGGCACCTGCCCGTGCTGGCCGGTACTTCGGTACAGGACGAAAACCCGGCAGACCGCGAATTTATGATGAAGGCCCTGCTGGAGATGCGTAAGGAACTGAATGAACTGAAGCTGGTGGTACGCAATATGGTGGAGTCGAAACACATCAGTTTTGATGAGAGCGAAGAGAATCCCGCCTTCCTGCCCGTGCAGCGCGATTACTATCCGCAGAATGCCAATATGCCGGTGAACTACTCCGGCGCTAACTCCATCGAAGAACAGGAGCACGTGGAGGAAACGGAAGAAACGCTTTCCCTGACCGACCGCGAAAAGGAACTCATCGAAAAAGCCCTGCAGAAGCACCGCGGCAAACGCAAGAATGCCGCCGCCGAGCTGGGTATTTCCGAAAGGACCCTGTACCGTAAGATCAAAGAATACGATATTAAAGGCTGATACGTTATACAAGCGGTATGAAAAAGAGTATCATCGTAAAAATAATGGCCGGAACGGCACTTTTGGCAACGGGGCTCGGAATGTATGCCTGCAAGATGCAGGTAACGCTTTCGGGACAGAGTATTCCCGCCAATGCCCGCACGGTGTCGGTACGCCCGTTCATAAACCAGGCACCGCTGGCCAATCCCATACTGGCACAGCAGTTCTCCGAGAACCTGAAGAACAAGTTCCAGCGCGAGACCAAGCTGGAACTGGTGGGCTCCAATGCTGACCTGGAGTTCGAGGGTAGTATTTCAGGTTATTCCGTAATGCCTATGGCCATACAGGGCAACCAGACAGCCAGTACCAACCGTCTCACGGTAAGTATCATGGTTTCGTATACGAATACCTTGCAGGAAGAGAAGAACTTTAACCAGAGTTTCTCGCGTTTTGCCGATTTCCCCGCAAACCAGACCTTATCTGCGGTAGAAGGCACCCTGCTTCCCGAGATACAGGACCAGCTGGCCCAGGACGTTTTCAACCGGGCTTTTATAGACTGGTAGCCTCTTGTTCCTGGTCCGCTGTATGCCCGATGTATTTCTTCATCCAGAGGTGGCTGATGTAGATGAAAGGCGTTAATCCCAGCGCTACCAGGATTTTAAGCGTATAGTTATCCCAGCCGATGGCCAGGTACTGATCGAGCGTGAATGTACCCGGCAGATAGAAGCCGATACCCAGTACCACATAACTGTCTATCAACTGTGAAACCAGTGTGGAACCCGTGGCGCGCAGCCAGATGAAGCGGGCCTTCGTCAGTTTTCGTATATACCAGAACACGGTTACGTCCAGCAGCTGCGACAGTAAAAAAGCCGTGATACTGCCAATGATCACCGTAAGGCTTTGCCCGAAGGCGCCGCGAAAAACCTCGTCGCTGGCCGGACTGCCCGGGGCGGCCGGAAGTTCCAGGGCCCCGTACACCACAAAAAAAGCATAACCGATGAGGGCACTGGTAATGAAAGACAGCCGGCGCACCACTTTGGGGCCATAAAACTCATTCACCACATCCGTGGCCAGGAAGACCAGCGGCCAGGGCAATATCCCTACAATGGTGGTGAAAGGGCCCAGCTGAATGAGCTTTGAACTGATCAGTTCTGCCACTACGGCATTCGTAATAAAGAAGCCGGAAAGGATCAGCAGCAGGTTTCCACGGGGGCCGGAGAGGTTCATGGTTCAGGGATCGTCTGGGTTTTAGTATATGAATCGCGCAGTAACTGCATCAGGTCATTCATCGTATAGGCGTTCTTTACGTCGAAATCGCCGGACTTTTCGCGGCGCAGATCGTGCAGGTAAGCCCCGCTGTTGAGGCGTTTGCCAAAATCAGAAGCTAAACTGCGTATATAAGTGCCTTTGGTACATTTTACGTAGAAATGGACCAGGTTTCCTTCAATGCCGGTAATATCGAAACGGGAAATATGCACGATGCGCGGCCGTACCTGTACCTCCTGCCCCTTGCGGGCTTTTTCGTAGGCCCTTTTACCATCGATCTTTACTGCGGAGAAAACGGGTGGGTATTGTTCCTGTTCTCCCAGGAAAGAGGCCGCCGTATCCCGGATCATCTGTTCGCTGATTCCGCTTGTATCAAAATGGGCGTCAATTTCCGTTTCGCGGTCAAAACTGGGCCGGGTGGCTCCCAGGCAGATGGTGCCGGAGTAGGCCTTGTCGTCGTTCAGGAAACCGTCGATGATCTTGGTCTTTTTGCCCGTACAGATCACCAGCAGACCGGTGGCCAGCGGATCGAGCGTGCCGGCATGCCCGATCTTCAGTTTGGTCTTGTCGGTACGCCAGAACAGGCTTTTGATGTTCTTTACCACATCGAATGAAGACCATTCGTAGGGTTTGTCCACCAGGAAGATCTCTCCTTCTATCGTTTTTTGCCACAGGTTCATTACGGCAAAGGTAAACAAAAGAAGATCATGATCTTTTTCCCTTTTTTACATCGCTTTCAGAGCCTGGACGCCAGCACTACGGTGCGGCGTGCCCGGCTTTTGTGTCCCTGGGCATCGAAGGCCTCCATGATGACTACATAGGGCCCGATGGCGCACTTTTCGCCCTGGGTATTGCTGCCGTCCCAGGTACCTTCCCAGCTGAGTCCGGACGGGCAGTTACTGCAGAGCGTTCGTACACGGCGTCCGAGTTCATCGCAGATATACAGGCTCAGCAGCATGCCGGGTTGCGGCAGCGTGCAGTGTATGCCCAGCAGATCTTCGTAACCGTCGCTGTCGGGGGAGAAAATGTCATTGCTTAGCGACAAGGTGCCTTCCGGGATAAAACCACTCATATACTGACTGTTCTGCGCTCCGGGGCTGCCGAAGTTACAACTTTGCGCCGCAGAGGTCCAGTTCCCGGGCTCCAGGGCCGAAGCCGCAGGCTGTATTCTTTCCAGGGCCACCCCGTCTGTAGAAGAAAGAAAGGGTAACTGCAGGGACGCGTTCACGTATACGAGTTCTGCCGCTTCCAGCCCGGGCGAAAAAATGCCGAGCGTGCCTCCGCTCAATGTGGGCATGGGTAATTTAGCCACCCTGCGGATGTAGCGGGCATCGCTGCAGCTGTATTCCCTCAGCGTGGAGAGCGGATCGGTGCTGAAGGCAATGATCTCGCCGGGAAGCAGCCAGAGAGACGTATTCAGCAGCGGTATGCCGGTTGTACAGAGTCGGATCTGGGTGTCGCTGAGGCAACTGTATACGTTTTTCAGCTCAATCGCTTCGTCTCCTGCATTGATCCATTCGATGTAGGGCTTTCCGTCACTGCGTGGATCGAACAATATTTCGTTCCATTTCAGGCCGGAGAGATCAGCGGAGCCGGGTTTGCGTATATATATCGAGTCATTTGTGTACAGGTTATTTTCGCAGCCCGCAATGTTCTTCAGTTCCAATTTTTGCGGCTGTTCCGTCAGTTCTAATCCAGGGATTTTCACACGTAAAAGCGTATAGTCACCACTATCCGGAATAATTTTTACACTCATGACATTCCCGTGCTGACGCAGGCTCATAGCCTGTATGTGTTGCGGATGCAGGGCTTCTGAAAAGTAAAGCAGCAGGGTGTCGGGTTCTGTAAAACCACGGTACACGGCACGGGGAAACGCTGGGGCCTCCAATACGGTGTCGCGGCTGTTGGGCAGGGCAGGCGTACCTCCCCTCGGGTCCCGGCTTCCGTCGCGGTTGCCGTGGTCGGTACATACCCGGCTGTAGTCCAGCATTTCCTGCGACCAACCCCCCTCTTTTTTTGGCGCTTCGCTGAACATCTGTACATCGTACAGGGCCCTGTGTATAAGCTGCTGTTGCGGAGCGAAGAGCTGTACAAGCGCAGTTTCATTGCTGATGCCATTGAAACTGCCGCTGTATGGGATCACCGGCAGACTGTCGTAGTGCTTGGGACCTGCCAGTGCATAACTTTTGGGCATGAGTGTGTAGTTCCCGAAGCTGAGTTGTGAGGTGCCGGTTTGTAAGCGCCAGTTCTCCAGGTTCAGCGGCTGATCAAGGGTGTTAAAAAGTTCGATGTATTCTTCGGCCGGCAATCCTGCTACCGGGGTTGGGTCGGCCATGATCTCGGTGATCAGCACATCCCCGAAGGCCGGCACATAACGACGTATATACATCAGCCCGGGGATGTTGTACGGCATGCCGGCACAATCGCTGATCTGTCCGCTGAAGACGACCGTATATTCTTTACCGGCCTGTACCGCTTCGCTGAACGTAAGCAAAAAGGTGTCTTCGGTCAGTGCCTGAATGGCGCTGATGTATATAGTTCCGTTGTCTATACTAAAGTCGCTGATGTGTATACTTTGTACGTCGGTCTTTTTGTTGAAGCAGAGCTGTGCATGCAGGCTGTCCGTGAATATCCAGCGTACTTCCGGGGGATGTAGGTCCTGGCTGAACAGGGAATTCTGGAAACCGGGCGTTCCGCCGGTGGTAAATGCCGAGGCTGCCCAGTTGGCAGCGCCACTGCACAGATCGTCCGGATTTTTCTGCTCCAGGGTGAAACCGCCGTCATCCTTTACCGGGTCCAGGTACCAGCTGCCCTGGAAGCGTATCTCATGGATCTGTTGCCCGGTCGTGTCTTTCAGCAGGATAAGCGTTCCTGAATTATTGATGGCCGGGAACGTACTTACGGGAGCCGTTACCAGTCCCGGGAAATAGGGCATAAAGGCCTGGGCAAAGATAAGCGCGTAACCCTTGGCCGGAACCATCACTGCGGGAAGAGGAACCGTGCTGTTCCCGATCTGTAACTGAAATGCGGCCAGGTTCTGGGGGTAATCCTTGCGGTTGTACAGTTCTACAAATTCGCAATCGGGCAGTCCTATAGTGGGGGAGGGATCGGCCATGATCTCGTTGATCACCAGTCCGTAGGGTTCCGGACGGGCATACAGTACCGAAACGGTGGTGTCCTGCATCTGGTTGCCGGCCAGGTCCTGTAGGCCGGATATTGCGAGCTGTTGTATACTTTCCTGTGCCCATACAGGAGCAAAGAACAGAAGTATCTCCTGCTGTGAAATGTCTGCTCTTATGGAATCGGGAATTACGGCGCCATTTAGTATATAGTTCTGCGGATTCATATACGAAACGCTTTCCATAGCTTCGTTAAAACGGAGCTTAAGCTGCCCGGAACTACCTGTTTCCGCATGTACAAGCCTCGGTTTTTCCATATCCGGAACGAAAAATTGTACACGAATGTCATCTGCATAAAAGCGGCTGCTGTTGCCGGCCGTGTACTTGCACCAGATGCCCGTGTAAGGTTCGTTTATAAAAGTGGAATCGTTTACGGAGGTCTCGGACAGGTATACGTAATTTCCACTGAAGTCGGCATATATACCGAAGGATCCGCCGGGATCGCGGAGCACCCGTAGCCGCACCGTGTTATCGTTTGCCGCCAGCGTACCATTGCTGCCCGAAGCCAGCAGGGTATGCTGATTACCGTTCTGCCTGTAAAAGCGGATACCGTCGTTGTTCCCGTTTTCGCCAATGCGTATGTAGTACCCGTTGAGCGGAGCTTTCAGGTTGGGCGAACTGCTCAGCAGGTACCAGCGCAGGAAATTATTGTCGGAAGGCGCGAACTGTAAGCGCAGCCAGATATCCCATTGCCATGTACCGTTCGCAGAAAGCAGGTGTGGCGTACTGATATACGAAGTATCTGCTCCGGTAGCCTGTAATTGCAGTGTGTAGGCGCTGTTTACCCGGAAACGGGCCGTATCTCCCGACCAAGCCGGGTTATGATGCAGTTCTCCGTCACTGAAGGACTCCTGCACCTGTGCATGCAGGGCGCAGCCGGCGAGCGCATACAATGCCGCCGCCATAAAGGTGGTAAATGCAGTTGGTAACATGGCTGCAAATTAGCAAAAAAGAACCCGGCTCTTCAGGGGCCGGGCTATGTAAAATTTTATGCAGATCGGGTTTATTTCTTGTACAGCTTCATGATGTCCGCCACGGTATTCGGGTAGTCGCTGATGATGCCGTCGCTGCCGGATTCGATCACCTTTACAATGGCCAGGCTGTCGTTCACGGTATAGGGGATCAGTTTGGCTCCCGAAGCATGCACGGCCTCAGCCAGCTTTGCATTCACCCCTTTGAACTCGGGGGAATAAACGGCGGGAGTGAAACTCAGTCTTTTGCGGTCGGCTTCCCAGTCGGCCCTGGAATTGCTGAGCAGGGCCAGCGGAATATCCGGGTTGATGCGGTGTACGGCTTCCAGGCTGCGGGGATCGAAACTCTGGATCAGTACCTTGTCCAGTATGTCGTGACGGGTGATCACATCTACCACCAGGCGTGCAAACTCATTGGGCACCGGTGTGTAAAAATTATCCCAGTCCTCCCCCGATTTGATTTCTATACTAAAACGCGGTATCGGACGGTCATTGCTTTCGCAGTATTTTTTTACAGCAATGATCATAGAATCGAGCAGGGGCTTCGGTTCGTATTTGAGACGCTGTTTCATGAAGGCCGGCTGCAGGTGTCCTCCGCAACGATAGGTACGTATGGCTTCATAGGTCATATCGTACAGGCGTATCTTCTCTTCTTCGTAAGCCATGACCCGGTCGTCGTTGGGATGGTCGCAGTTTTCGCTGCTCATCCAGGGTTCGTGCGAAACGATCACTTTTTTATCCTTCGTGATGCACACGTCCATTTCGAGGGTAGTAAGCTCGGGAATAGCCAGGGCAAAGGGAATAGCAAACAGGCTGTTCTCCGAGGCCAGTCCGCGTGCAATACGGTGTCCCTGCAGATCGAAACCGGCCGGGATCTTATAATTGCTGTTCACGGAAAAAACATTGGCCGGTTTTTCCGGTTCCGGGGTTTCGGTCTTTTTACCGGAGCAGGCAAACAGTACGCTGATAAGTAAGGGAAGTATATACGAAAAAGTGTGTCTGTGTTTCATGCGTTATTCAACAATTTTAAATTCGGTCCGGCGGTTCTGGGCGCGTCCGGCCTCGGTACCGTTATCGGCGACCGGTTTGCTGCTGCCGTACCCTTTATACGAAAGTCGGGCCTTGTTTATACCGGCCTGTACCAGGAAATCGTATACAGAACGTGCCCGGTTCTCACTCAGTTTTTTATTCAGTTCGTCGGAACCGGCATTATCCGTATGTCCGCCGATCTCGATCTTCAGGGTAGCGTTCTTGTTCAGGAACTCCACCAGTTTGTCCAGTTCGGCCTTACTTTCAGGCAGCAAGGTGTATTCGGCCGTGGCAAAGAATACGTTCTTCAGCACCACGGGATCGTCTTTGCGTATGGGGCTCAGTTCTACCTTCTTTTCAAAGGGTTTGCCGGCCTCGTGCATACCCTGCAGGGCAAAGTTCTCGGAATGGAACAGGTAGCCGTCGCGGCTTACGTTCAGGGCGTAGTTTTTATTGGTGGGCAGCGATACCAGGAATTCGCCGTTCACTTTGTCGGAGCGGGAAGCCACCACGGTTTTGCCGCTGGCAAGGTCTATCAGTTCGAAGCGGGCCTCCAGGGGCTTGCCGTTGGTCTTGTCCGTCACATTGCCTTTCAGGTAGGTAACGGCGTAAGGGCGTGCCTGCGGGTACAGGTTAAAACGGTAGATGTCGAAACCGCCGTAACCGCCTTCACGGGCAGAGGTCACATAGGCCCATTCGCCGTCGGCAGATACGATCAGAGCCTGTTCGTTGTCGGAGGAATTGATCGGGTAGCCGATGTTCTGTGCGTAGCCCCAGTTGCCGTCGGGCTGGCGGCGGCAGTACTGGATGTCGTCCCCGCCGATGCTCAGGTGACCGGCCGAAACAAAATAGAAGGTCTGATCGTCGGGGTGAATAAAGGGAAACTGATCGTTTTCCGCCGTATTGATCTTCGGCCCCAGGTTCTGTGCGGGACCAAATTTGCCGTCGGCCTGCAGTTCGCTTTTATAAATGTCCATTTTACCGTATCCGCCGGGGCGGTTGCTTACAAAATAGAGCGTTTTGCCATCGGAAGAAAAAGAGGGTTGGGATTCCCAGTGCGGGCTGTTTACCGGGGCGCCTACGTTTTTAGGGGTGCTCCAGCTGTCGCCGGCACGTTCGCTTACGTAAATATCGCAGCGGCCCAGTCCGTCCTGGCGTTCACAGGCGGCAAAATACATATAACGGCCGTCGGGTGTAATAAAAGGAGTGCCTTCGTTACAGCCGGAGTTCAGCGGCGGACCTGCATTCAGTGCTTTTTCCCAGTTGTTCTTTTCGTCGCGCTGACTGAAGTAAAAATCTTCGAGCATGCCGTTGCGGCCCGGACAGGTGGGGGCCTGCACAGGCGGTTCGGTGCGGCAGAAAATGAGACGTTTGCCGTCTACGCTCAGGGCCGGGTGATAATCGTTGTACTTTGTATTGATGTTCGGCCCGGCATTTTCGGGATTGTAGGGCACCGGGTTCTTTACCAGCAGGGCCAGCAGCTTGCTTTCGGCAATGCCACGGCGGGCGGCGGCATAATCGTTGGTGTCGGCGGTGTATTTCTCCAGGAAGAGCCGGTAATAACGCTCTGAATCTTCGTAATACCCGTTCTTTTTATCGAGGTCAGCGACGGTTTTGTAGCCGTATTTAAAATTGCGGTCGTTGTAATGCAGACCCATTTTCAGGTAAGAGCTGCCTTCCTTTTCACGTCCGGTCTCGATCAGTATCTGGCTCAGTACAAAATAGGCCTCGGCAAAGGCAGTATCTACCTGTATGGCATTCCGGAAGCTGTTTTCGGCCTTCAGCATCTGTCCGCTGCGGTAATAGGCGTCGCCGGCTTCGTAAAACTGGATGGCTTTTTTGTTCTTGCTGCTGAAATCGCCGTTTTTCTGGGCGGCACAGCGGCTTTGCAGGCCGGTGTAGATACCCAGCAGAAGGAGTATAGGAAGGAGTCGTTTCATCTATGGGATATTAATGAATTTATGTGTTTGCAGCGACAGGGTCCAGCGGGGATGCTGTTTTACGTAGTCGATGATCAGGGGCAGCATTTCGGCCGACTTGCTCCATTCGGGCTGCAGGTACAGGCGGCAGCCGTTGTTTACACGGGCTGCGTGTTCTTCGGCCCAGGCCAGGTCGCTTTTATTGTATACGATGATCTTGAGTTCATCGGCTGCGGCGTATATGCTTTCGTGCGGGGCCTTGAATTTTTTGGGCGAAAAGCAGATCCAGTCCCAGTGCCCGCTCAGCGGGTGTGCTCCGGAAGTTTCGATAAAGGTTTGTATGCCGGCTTCCTGCAGGGAGGTGGTGAGTATGTCCAGGTTGTACATCAGGGGTTCGCCGCCGGTGATCACTACGTAAGGGGCTTCTGCCTGTACGGCCCAGGCCGTGATCTGGTCCACCGTATACTGCGGGTGTGCCGCGGCATCCCAGCTTTCTTTCACATCGCACCAGAAACAGCCCACGTCGCATCCGCCCAGGCGCACAAAATAACAGGGCTTACCGGTATTGAACCCTTCGCCCTGGATGGTGTAAAAGTGCTCCATAACGGGGAGTTGTGTCACTACTGTTTGCCCGGTCTCTGTCATTCTGTTCTATAAATATACAACGAAGTTCGTAATTCCTTTATTGGATCGCATGAACATTTTCAAGCGTGTATCGGATAAGGCGGTCGATGGTCTCGTCGCTTTTTACCGAAAAAGTGCCTGCCGCGCGGTTGGCCACAATGGCCGACATACTGCAGGGGCGGTGGCCCAGCAGCTGGCAAAGTCCGTAAATACCGGCTGTTTCCATTTCAAAATTGGTGATCTGCAGTCCGTTCCATGCAACATTGCGGTACTGGTCCACCAGGTCGGGATGTGCCAGTTTATACCGTAAGGCACGTCCCTGCGGGCCATAAAAGCCCGATGCGGTAACGGTGATGCCGTGTGCGGCCTCGGCTTCCAGGGTCTTCACCAGTTCTGTATTCGCAGAGATGGCGTATGGCGCCGCCAGTGCTGCGGGGTAGTTCATCTGGGCAGCGAAAGCCTGCAACAGGCTGTTTTCCTCTTCAGAAGGCATATAGGTATAATAGTTCAGCAGTCCGTCGGTGCCGATGGCATAATCGGAAACCACGAAGGCGTCTACGGGTATGGCCTCGTGCATGGAGCCCGAAGTGCCGATGCGCACGATCTGCAGGGACGTAAGGTCATTTTTGGGCTTGCGCGCACCCAGGTCGATGTTTGCCAGGGCGTCCAGCTCATTCACCACGATGTCGATGTTATCGGTGCCGATGCCGGTAGAAAGTACGGTGTAGCGTTTACCGCCGATCTCGCCCGTGTGGGTTATGAATTCGCGGTGCTGACGGATGGTGTCGATCCGGTCGAAGTATTTCGATACCTTTGCCACCCGGTCGGGATCGCCTACAAAGAATACCACCGGAGCCAGTTCCTCCGGTAAAAGGTCCAGGTGGTATACCGCTCCGCGGGAATTAAGAATAAGTTCGGACGCCTGTAGCATTTTTATGATTATTTTTGCCAAAATTAAAAAATACCAGTAATATTAACCTGCTCCCTGCTGCTGAGGAATACACTACAGCTGTTTTTTTAACAGTAATAACCATAAATTAACCAATAAACCTAACACACTACATGAAGAACCTGATTGTTGTACCTCTCGATTTTGACGAACAGTCCATGATCGCCCTGGAACAGGCCGCCAACGTAGCCGAAGTGCTGCAGAGCGATATTATCCTGCTGCACGTGACGGATGAACCCGGTAAATCGGCATCGGCCCAGGCATACCACGAAGAAAAAGAGGCTGAGATACGTGAGAAACTGGATGTGATCGCCCGCAACCTGGGCACCGAATCAGGTTTGAATGTACGTTACGAGATACGTTACGGTAAAGTATACCGTGAAGTGTGCGATTTTGCCGAAGAGAAGGAAGCTTCGCTGATCATTATGGGCTGCAACAGCTCGCGCGGACTGAAGCGCTTTATCGGTTCCAATGCCCTGCGCGTGGTGCGCGAAAGCAAAACGCCCGTGATCACCATCAAGGGAAAAAGCCACCGCAAAGGCTGCGAACACATCCTGCTGCCGCTCGATCTCACCAAGGAAACCCGTGAAAAAGTGGCCCGCGCCCTCGATTTTGCCCGCGCCTACGGTTCCGAGATCTACGTAATGAGTGTGCGCGAAAGCGATAAGTTCGATATGAGTGCCCTTACCCGCCAGATGAACCAGGTGCAGCGTTTTATCGAAGATCACGGCGTACCCGTAAAAACGGAATTCGTGGAAAA
Organism: Flavobacteriales bacterium; assembly: GCA_052437175.1. GTDB lineage: Bacteria > Bacteroidota > Bacteroidia > CAIKAF01 > CAIKAF01 > JACVCJ01. The sequence goes on along the minus strand of JBQVOK010000002.1, from coordinate 135,657 downwards.
GAAAGGCTCCGTAGCCGAAACCATTATCGAATACGGTTCCCGAAACGATATCGACCTTATTATGATCATGACCCAGCAGGAGCAGGACATTACCGAGCTCTTTATCGGGTCGCAGGCACAGGAATTAATCAATAAATCGGAGATCCCCGTACTGAGCGTGATACCGCGTACCACGGAAAGTAACGCCGGATCTGTAATTTTCTCTTAAAGCACGTATGAAAGTATCGGCATCGGTATTCAGTAACCCCGACCTTCCGCTGCAACAGGTGGTAAAAGCCCTGGATGCCTGTAAAACGGACCTGCTGCACGTGGATTGCAACGACGATCCGGGTGTGTTCGATACCATTGCCGAAATACGTACCTACAGCGATACACCGGTCGATCTGCACATTATTACAGGCAGACCGGAATTGTATGTACCCCTGGTGGAAAAATACAAGCCGGAATATGTACAATTCCAGTATGAATTGTTGCCGCCCGGTTTTGAACACCCTTTTTTCGAACACAGCAAGACCGGGCTTTGTATCGTTTCGGATACCGACTGGAACGTATTCCGCAATTATGCAGACCGCTGCCGGCACATCCTGTTCATGGCCACTACGCCGGGACAGAGCGGCGGACGTTTTAACACCGAGAATTTCCGGCGTATACGTGCTTTCAGGAAGGAGTTTCCCGGTACCCGTATCCATGTGGACGGCGGCGTGAACGGCGAAGTGTCCTTTATCCTGCGCAGCCTGGGGGTGGACTGTATCATATCCGGGTCTTTCCTCGTAAAGAATGAGAACCCGGCCATGGCCATGCTGGACCTGCTGCACCGCGAGATCCATTCCGACTATAAAGTGGGCGATTTTATGATCGGTCTGGAGGAACTGCCCCTGATCCCTATGCAGGAGGCCAGCTTTTTCAGGGCGGTGGAAGTGATCGATGCCTGGAAGTTCGGCTTTGTGATCTATACCGACAGCCGGGGCCGACTGGCGGGAATCACCACCAATGCCGACCTGCGCCGGGCCCTGCTTAAAAACCGTTTCCGCATGGAAGATATCCCGGCGGAAGACTATATCAATCCCGGTCCGTTCTTTTGTTACGACAGCGATAATGTGACCACCATGCTGTCAAAGATCAAATCGGCCCGTTTCCCGGTGTTATATTTGCCGGTGATCGCAGAAGACCGCACCCTTACCGGGGCCCTCGCATTTCAACAACTCATTAAAGGAGAATAAGCAACATGGTAATCGAATTAAAAAAGGAAGTAAGCGCCGCTCAGGCTGCCGAACTGGGAGTAAACAACAAGTGTATCGTTTTTGAAGACAACGGTCGCCAGGTACTGGTATCCGCTTCTTCCCTGAAAACGCTGCCCGAAGGCCTGGCTGCCTATACGGAGGCCTGGTTCCCCACCAGCAGCGATATACAGCTGGCCGGTAAAGAATACCGTACGGCCAAACGCGAGATCGACCTGGGTTTTGCCCGCATCGGAGGCGAAACAAAGAATACACTCATGATCACCGGCCCCTGTTCGGTGGAAAGCCTGGAGCAGATCACCCAGAGCGCTGAACTCTGCGTATCACTGGGCGTAAACGTACTGCGTGCCGGTTGCTATAAACCCCGCACTTCGCCCTACTCTTTCCAGGGACTCGGGCTCGAAGGCCTGAAACTGCTGGCAAAAATGCGCGAAAAATACGGGCTGCAGGTGATCACCGAAGTGCGCGATGCATCACACGTGGACGACGTAATTGAATACACCGATATCATACAGATCGGCGCTAAGGCCATGTACGACCAGGGCATCCTGCGCCGCTGCGGACAGACCCAAAAGCCCGTACTGCTGAAACGAGGCTTCGGAAGCACCCTGCAGGAGTTTGTGCAGGCTGCCGAATTTGTGCTCAGCGGTGGTAACCCCAATGTAGTGCTTTGCGAACGGGGTATCCGTACTTTTGAAACAAAGACACGTTTTACGCTCGATCTCTGTGGTGTAGCGTACTTAAAACAATATACGAACCTGCCCGTTGTGCTCGATCCTTCGCACGCCATGGGCTATGCCTACGGAGTGCCCGATCTTACCCGCGCCTGCATGGCCATGGGCATCGACGGACTGCTGATCGAAACGCATCCCACACCGGCCACCGCGCTTTCAGACGCTTCACAGCAGCTGAACCACGCCGAATATACCGCACTGTATAACTCCCTGAAACCCTTGGCGGCTGCCGTAGGTTATGAAATGGTATAGACAAACGATATCGCTCCTGTGCCTGGTGCTGTTGCTGAGCAATACCGGCTGTAAACAGATCGATAAGCTCACCCAGTTCGATTATGTACTGGAAAGCGAGTGTACGGTGCCCGGCAGCTTTGGGGTACAGACGCCCTTTACGCTTTTTACGCCCGAAATGCAGACCAATTACGAGTCGGTGTTCGAATCGGAGAATACCCGTAAGGACCTGGTGGAGGAGATCCGGCTGAAAAAAGTGACCCTGACGCTGAAAAGTCCAGCGGGTGCTGATTTCAACTTCCTGAATAAAATTTACGTATACCTGAAAGACGTTTCGGGCAATGAGCAGATCATCGCCAGCAAAGACCCCGTGCCGGCGGACGGCAGCCAGGTGCTGGAACTGGACACGGCGCCGGGCGATATCAAGGACCTGCTGATGCAGGACAAGGTCACGATCAAAATAAGCACCACTACCGATGAGGTGATCACCCAGGACCACGTAATCGGTATACGTTCGGTGTTTTTTGTAGATGCAAAGATACTGGGCCAGTAATGCGTAAACCCGAGGAGTATATACTGCAGCAGCCCGATGAAGATCAGCGTACCATGCTGCTGATGGCCTACGATATTGTATTTTCCGTATCCGAAAAAATTACGGTACGCCTGTCCTTTGGGGTGCCTTTTTTTTATTACAATAAGGGGCTCTGCTACCTGAGCACAAAGAAGAACGGTACGGTATACATCGGTTTTATGCGGGGTATAGCCATGGACGATCCCGCAGGCATCCTGGAAGCGGAAAACCGCAGGGTGATCCGTTCCATTACCTTTACCTCGCCGGAAGACCCGAAATTTGAACTGCTGGCCGATTATGTGCAGAAGGCCATCGATGTGGAACACGTAAAGGTGTTCAGCTTTCCCGGGAAGGCGAAGCCCTGACTATTTTATTTTTACGTATACCAGTTTGTTTTTACCGGAATCGCGCTCGTCGATCATAAACGCGTCTATACTCCGGATCAGACTCAGTAATTTCGTATATCCATAGTTTCGTGAGTCGAAGTCGGGTTTACGTTTCAGCAGCAGGTTCCCGAGTTCGCCCAGGTAGGCCCATCCGTTTTCATCGGCAATGGCCGAAATGCTGTCGCTGAGTAATTTGAATAATTCCTTGTCGGTCTTATTGAGGCTTTTTACCGCTGTTTTTTTATCCTTTTTGCTGCCCGTTGCCTGTATTTTCTTTGTGACTGCCGGTTCGGGCTTCAGTATTTCGAGGTAAATGAACTTGTCGCAGGCTGAAATAAAAGGCTGCAATGTTTTCTTTTCGCCGATGCCGATCACTTTCATGCCGGCTTCACGCAGGCGGGTGGCCAGCCGGGTAAAATCACTGTCGCTGGATACGATGCAGAACCCGTCCACCTTGCCGGTGTAGAGTATATCCATGGCATCGATGATCATAGCGCTGTCGGTAGCATTTTTACCGCTGGAATAGCTGTATTGCTGGACGGGTGTGATCGCGTTTTCGAGCAGTACCGTTTTCCAGCCCGAAACGGTGGGCTTGGTCCAGTCGGCATAGATCCGTTTAAAAGTAGGTATGCCGTATTTGGCTATTTCTTCCAGCATTTCCTTTACGTTGGCATAGGGTACGTTATCGGCATCGATCAGTACGGCCAGGCGTAAGTCCTGGATGGTGTCGTTTATCATGTTACTTTTTGTTATGAATACCGTTTTCAGTAACGGTTTTTTCAAAGATACATTAAATCAGGCGTTTTCTGTTTTAATTTTCCAGGGCGGATCCAGGCGGTTCTCCCCGGCATAATACAGGATGATACGGTTGTTGTCCGGGTCCCGCAAACGCGCTTCCCGCCAGAGCCAGGGCTTATCTTCGGGTAGTTCATCGAACTGTATACCAAGATTCGTTAGTTTTTGTACAAAATTGTCTAATTTTTCTGTTTCGAAATAGACCCATATACCTTCTCCCGCGGGCAATGCATCGCTCTGGTGCAGCGAAAATGTAGCTTCGCCATCAGGGCATACAAAGCGGGCATAATGGGGCAGGGCTTTTACAATGAGTTGCAGGCCCAGTGTTTCGTAAAAAGTAATGGATGTTTCCACATCGGATACCGGTACGGTTACCTGGTTGAGACGCATGTTCTTTTTTTACAAAGGTAACGTCTCGCTCGTTCAGGCGCTATATTTTAAGCTTATATGTCTATAGATGTTGCTGGAACCACTGCAGGGTAAGCGTACGTGCATCGTTCAGGTGTGTGCCGCCCCAGCTGTGCTGTGCGCCCTGCTGGGTATGGAACTGGTGTGTTACGCCCAGGTTTTGCAGTAGAGCCTGCATTTTAAGCCCGGTGGAATAGGGCACCAGTTCGTCGTTGGTGCCATACATCAACAGGGTAGGGACCGATTGGGCCGTAGCCGTCCAGTATGGCGATGCGGCCCGGTAAGCGGCTGAATCGGCGGCGGATTGCAGGGGACGGCCCATATATACCTGGAAAAGCGCCGGCACTCCGTTGATGGCCAGCTGATCGTTATCCGTAAAATCGACCGGTCCGGCCCAGGAAGCGCAGGCTTTGATCTTGCCGTCGTTCAGGGCATAGGAAGCGATGAGCGAAAGATGTCCGCCGGCACTGTGTCCCACCAGCCCGAAACGGTTGGGTGAAACCTGCCAGGTCTGCGATTTGGAAGCGATAAAGTCTACGGCTTTTTTCACATCGCCGGCTACTTCGGTATGCGTTACATTGTCCTGCGGGGAAGCGTAGCGGTAATTAATGGTGGCACAGGCGATCCCCTGCTGGGCATACTGGTCCAGTTCGCCGAGAAATACGTTGCGGTCGCCCGAAACCCAGGCCCCGCCATGGATAAAGATCACCACGGGTGTTTGCGTATTGCGGTTTGCAGGTAAGGTAATGTCGAGTTTGTTGCGCTCGTGGTTGCCGTACGAAACGGAATACAGGGTCTGCTTCTGCGTGGGGTTCAGATTTTCTTCCTTAACGCAGGAAGTGATGAAGCAAAGCAGTACAAGGGGCAAAAAGAGCTTTTTCATTGACACATTTTTTTTCACATTCATACAGGCCACATCGTGACGGGCTGCAATAATACGCTTAATTTCAATAAACTCAGGAACGGGGCTGAAAATCGTCGTCCTGTTCCGCCTGTGTGTCTGCAGGGTGATGCATGTATTTGGACAACATCTGTACCGATAGGGTAGAGCTGACCAGGAAAATGAGCACGCCTCCGGCCAGGCGTTCCATAGCACGGTTACCGGGGGAGGGCATTTCGGAGAACTCCGAAACGGCCGCGATCAGCAGCCACACGGCCCCGATCATGAGACTGCCACCGATGGTAAGCCCGGTAATGCGGTTCTGGAACAGGAACTGAAAGGCCAGCAGAGCCGCCAGACCCAATACCAGGAAGTGTGTATTGCGGTCGATCAGTATATAGGCTACAGAGGCCGCAAGAAGTATAAGTTCGTGGATTCGGTGCCGGATACGGAACATACATGTAGATTTTACAGACCGACACCGTTATCGGCCTGACTGTAAATATACAACGTTTTTATGGAATATTTAGTATGCAGTCTATGTATGTGTCTGTACATCATCCCAGTCCTGCCCGAGGTATAATGTAAGCCAGTTGAGTACATAATGCCGTTCGTATACAATGCCGGCATCCAGGTCGCCGGGTGTTTCCTGTCCTTTGATGCGGGCATTTACGCAGGCCCAGTGCATGCGGTAGATGAGATCGAGCTCGTCGAGGACCTCGCTTTTACTGCGGAGTTGCGCCTTTGCTTCCAGTTCTTCGCGCGACATGCTGAGCAACAGGGAGGCCAGTCCTTCTACATTACAGATGCGGGAGGGATACAGGGGGTTTTCTTTCAGACCCAGGACCCAGAACAGCAGGTCGGCCGCTTCATACCGCCAGGTAAGCAGGGCCCGTTCTTCATCGTTGAGTATTGTTTTAGGATACAGGCTTTCTTCTACGGGAGAAAGTTTATCTATCCGAAAACGGGCACGCTGTTCTTCCAGGATCTCCTGTTCCAGTCCTTCCCCTTTCAGAGCCATCAGCATAAGGGCGTACAGGCGTTCAATGACTTCCTGCCGGGAACGTAGCTGTACTACATTTTCATCCGGAACGCAGGGCAGTTTTTCCATGACGGGAATGCCTTTTTGTTGCAGGATGGCTATGGAACGGGCTTTGCGTTCTTCCTGGGCAGGGGTTGAGGTGGTATTTTCGTCGAAAAGGGAGGAAAGTATTTCCAGCATCACATCACCGTCTGCGGAGCGACCCTCCAGGTCCAGGATCAGCTTCAGGGAGGAATCCATAAAATGTTGTACCCCGGATGCGCTTTCCGACTGCCCGGGATTGACAAAGATAAAGGCCTGGTTCTCTCCGCTGATGCGCATCAGCAGTTCCCGGAAATCCCGGTCCCAGTCTTCGGCGCGCAGTACACATTCCGAATTGATGGTCTCGATCTTGCGCAGCAGGCGTGCCTTCCGTTCTTCGTCCTGTGCGGGCAACGAGTCCACAAAACGGTACATGCCGGCTAACTGCAGGCTGGTGGGACAATCGGCATTCTGCAGGTGGTAAGACGGTTTATGGCGCTGACGGTAATGCAGCTCCAGCTTTTTACTGCTGCCGAAAAAGCCGTTTTTGATTGCTACGGACAGGGTGCGGAACCCATCCTCGTCCGGACTGCTGGTTTGTATCTCTGCTTTGGGAAAAGCACTACGAACCAGCGATACCAGCGCGTCGAAATCAAAAAAATGCGAATAAATAACGTAGGTTTCCATAATCAGAAAGGAATAAAAAGAATACGTTCTTTGTAAATGCCGAACCCGGCGGGCGGTATAAAAGTACAAAAAGGACGAACGCCATAAGCATCCGCCCTTTTTGCAACAATAAAAGTGTTGAGCGTCTTATTTACCTTCGATCCAGCTGCGTATGTACTGAGCGGTATCCTGCCAGTCGGGCAGTCCCAGCACAAAGTGATTGTTCGAAGGAAATTCTTTATAATCGGTCACTGAACCCGGATTGCCCTTTTTGTATTTTTTGTAATTGGTAAGGTTGAGGGCGGCGGGCATAATATGGTCGATGCTTCCCGCAACAAACAGCAGGGGAGCGTGTGGCTTTTTAAAGTCGACACGCGCGGCTTTGCCCAGTCCCTGGCGCATGGTGGTACGGGATTCGGGGATCACGTTCTCCTCATAGGTTTTTTTCTGGGTTTCCAGATCCATACCGTTCGTAAAAGCATACTGCCATTGTTTAAAAGACATCAGGAAAGTCTTTTTAGCCGAAGAGAAGAAGCCCAGCGGCCCCCAGGTAGCTTTAAAGAAGGAGAATTTCGTAGTGAGAACACCCTGCGGAGCTACGGAATGTATAAGCACCGCGGCTTCGGCCAGTCCGCGCTGTACCAGCAGCTGTGTAATGAGTCCGCCCATGGAGTGACCGATGAGAATGGGTTTTTCGGGCAGATTTTCGATGATGCGGGCGTAGTGGTCTACCACTTCGGTAAGGCCCAGTGCGGCCAGTTTGCCGTCCTTGCCCTCGAGGTGTCGCTGGCGCAGTTCGGCGGGTTCACCCTCTTTCAGGGGCCAGGCGGGGGCCAGGGTTTTGTAGCCGTTCTGTTCAAAATAGGCTTTCCAGTTGTCCCAGCCTTTGTTGCTTACGAAAGCTCCGGTAATAAATACCACGGTTTTTGATGCGATGTTTTTCATTGTTGCGTCGATTTAAATTTCTGACACAAAGGTCCGGCGCCCGCATCGCAAAAAGTTTAACCCGGGTTAAAATCGTATCAGCGGCCCGAAATTCTTTTTCGTATACGACTCAGTGAAGGTCCCTGTATGCCCAGGTAGGAGGCTATGTGGTATGAAGGCACGGCATTGAATATGTCCGGGTGTTGCTGCATCAGTTCGAGGTAGCGTTCTTCCGGGCTCTGGAACAGGAAACTCTCTGTGCGCCCGATGGAAATGTTGAACGCCATTTCGGCTATGAGGCGGCCCAGGCGTTCCCACTGGTGCGATTCTCGGTACAGCTGCTGCAGCTGTTCGATATGTATGTACAGGATGCTCGATTCCGTCATTGACTGCGTATAGTAATTGCAGGGTGTCTGGGTAACGAAACTTTTAAAAGATACCACGAACTGCTGTTGCGAATAAAAGAACATGTTTTTTTCATCGCCCGTTCGTCCGTCGATATAATAGGTACGAAAAACGCCATCCAGGATAAAACCCAGGTATTTACAAACGTTCTTGTATTCGTTATAGAACTCGCCTTTTTTATAGGTACGCAGCTGCCAGAGCGCGCGCGAACGGCTGAACTCCGTTTCGTCGATACCGGCAACGGCCTGCAGGAACTGTTGCAAGCGGTCTTTTTCCGTTAAAGTTTCCATCGTATTTCAAATATAGAAAAAGGTGGCACAGTTCATACGCTTTTTACGATACGGTCCGGAATGCCGTATTGTACGGAAAGCTCCTGCATTTTACGGTAGAAGGCGTCCCGGTAAAAGCCCGGCATTTCACCGGAATCTTTAAAGTAGGCCTCGTAACGGGGCAGCAGTTGCGGATACCGCTTGCGTACGGCCTCCAGTACCAGGGTTTTGCTGTCGGCCCGGCCGGAACCGTAAAGGCTTAGCGTAGCCGGCATCAGGTAGCGGGCCCCCGCTTTTTGGGCCTGGCGGAACATCTGATGCAGGTTTTCGCCCGTATCGCTGATGAAGGGCAGCAGGGGCATAAGGCTGATACCGGTCAGGAACCCGGCCGCACTCAGCTGTTCCAGGGCCTGCAGGCGCAGGAGCGGCGGAGGTGCCCCCGGTTCGAAAAGGGAGGCAACCTCTTCGTCCATCGTAGAAAAAGAAAAAGAAACGATGCAGCCGCGGTCCAGGGGAAGCCCGGCAGGGCGCACGGCGTTTTTGTCAATGGTGTCTAAAATATCTATATCCCGTAGTACGAGGTCGGATTTGGTGATGATGTGTACCGGGAAACGATACGTGGAAATAAGTTCCAGGGCTTTGCGGGTGAGTTCGTATCGTTTTTCGACATGCAGGTAGGGATCGGTTACGGACGAAAGTACGATAAAGCCGTACTCGCCCTTTTTTGCCCGCAGGGCCAGCTGCCGTTCCAGTATCTCAATGGCATTGATCTTGACCCTGAGGCTGTTTTCCAGGTTCAGACCGTACTTACTGCCCCGAATATAGCAGTAGAGGCAGTTGAAGGAGCAGGCCTGGTACAGGTTCAGGGTGTAATCGTCCAGGAACCATGCATCGCGGCGCCGGGTCTTATTCAGTATGGATCGTACTTTTTTCTCGTGTGGCATAATGGTTGCGTTCCAGTCCGATCTGTATCTTTTTACGAAACCAGGCGGGTGTTTTCGGGGCTTCGATCTCGTCCCGAAAATATTCGATGATCTCCGGATGAAAGCGGGCACAGGTTTTGGCCGCCCAGCCGATGCCCTGTTTTACCTGCTGGTTTTTGCTGTTCCGCAGCGAAAGCAGCAATTCGAAAACGGTTTTTACTTCGGCCGCAGGCAGTCCTTTTTTAACGGCATAATGGATCCCGGCGCCCAGAGAGCGCAGCACCAGTTCGGACGGATGCAGGCTGAGTTCCTGCAGGGCCGGCAGCGTTTTTTCGGGGTAGCGCAGCAGGGCCACGCCCCAGACCCGTTCGCCGATGATATCGCATACGTACCAGGCATTGCCCTGTGCAATGAAGCCGGCAGCCTGTTGCAGCGATGCTGTGTAACGTTTTTCGAGACCTTCCTGCAGCAGGATGCCTATGAGCACATTTCCCCCTTCGCTACCCCGTGCGGCAATACCTTTGCAAAAGGGCAGGTGTTCCTCCAGGGGCAACAGCCTGGCCAGCTGGCGTGCGGCGAATTCGAGCAGCGGGAATTTTACCCGGGCTTCGAGCAGGCGTACCTGCACTTCGTGGAGCAAACCCTGCATACCCTCTGCCGACCAGGCTTTTTCGCAGCTGCCGAGCGCAGCCACCAGGACCGGTTTTGTGCTGATGATCTTCATGATTTTACAGTAGTGTATAAAGATACGAAAGCCGGTTGATTTCAGGAAATATTCCGCATACGCGCCACCAGCAGGGTAATGCATATACCAAAAATGCCTATGCAGGCGAAGGATATCCGCAGGCTCCACAATTCGGCAATATAACCGATAAAGGGCGGACCCAGCAGGAAGCCCAGGAAACTTACGCTGGACACGATGGTCAGGGCCTCGCCCGGAGCTACGGTCTTATTTTTACCGGCCAGGCTGTACACAATGGGTACAATGGTGGAAACGCCCAGTCCCACCAGCATAAAGGCGATGACCGAAGGCACCAGGAAGGGCAGGAATACCGAAAGGAAAAGCCCGGCGGAGATCAGTATGCCCCCGGTCTGCATCAGGCGTTTGCGGCCGATACGGTTGATGAGGAAATCCCCGATGAAACGGCCGGAAGCCATCATGATCATGAACGATGTATATCCTAAAATTACGAGCGATTCCGGTGCTTTTACCACGTCCTGGAAATATACCCCGCTCCAGTCGAACATAGCTCCTTCGGCGGCCATACTGCAAAAGCCTACAATGCCCAGGCTGAGCAGTGCGCCGTCGGGTTTGCGGAAGCGGCTCTTTTTCTCCGCTTTGGGTATGGGAACGTTCTCCACCGCGATCAGGGAACGGAAATTCAGGAGGATCAGCAGACCCACGAATGCGGTCACGATCCAGAAATGTACGTAAGGCGACACATCCAGGTTACTCATCATCAGTCCGGTAAGCGCACCGGTAAAGCCTGCCAGGCTCCATACGCCGTGAAAACCGGTCATAATAGCGCGGCCATAGAGTTCTTCGGCATACACGCCCTGTGTATTTACGGCAATATTGCTCAGGTTGCTGAAGAGGCCGAACAACATCAGGGAAAGTGCCAGCTGCCAGGGTTCGCGCGCCAGGCCCATATTCGTGAGCGAAAGGGCATACAGGCAAAGGGCGGTGATCAGTACTTTCTGACTGCCAAAACGGGTGACCAGTTTGCCCGAGAAAGGCATAATGAGCAGCTGACCCAGGGGCAGGGCAAAAAGCAGGGTGCCCAGGGCGGCATCACTCAGTTGCAGGGTGTTCTTTATATCGGGGATACGGCTGGCCCAGGAGGCAAAACAGAGACCCATGCCGAAGAAGAAGACCGAAACGGCGATGCGTATACGTCTTTTGCGGGGCGTATAGTCCTGCCGGAAAACGTGCGAAGAAGATGGTACCTGTTCCACAACGGAACAAAAGTACGGGGAATCCGCCGGAAAAGGAACAGGCTCGGGCTGTGCCGTCGTTAAAGATATTTTAAACTCAGAGTATACCGGTAATACGCAGTCCGCCGCCGCCGCCCACAGCCACATTGCTGAAATCGTAGGTAGGCAGTACGTAAAAATTACCGAACAGGCCGATGCGCAGGTTGCGTACCACTTTAATGTCTACACCGGTATGCAGGCCGGGATTCCAGAAAAATTTATCGCCGCCGGGTACATAGGTCAGCCCCAGGTCCATGCCCAGGAAAAAACCCGAACGGCGGGCTATGCCGAAATGCTGGGTAAAGCTGTACTGGAAGCTGTACAGTTTCAGGTTATTCTCGGGGATATGGTGCAGGATGCTGAATTTAAAGGCATTTGAAAAATTGTTGTCGTTGCAGTGCCCGATCTCGAATTCATACATCATGTTAAAGGGCTTCAGGTTGCGGAAACTGGCGGCTCCCGGCCCGGCCTGGAAACTCAGGTAAACGCCCAGGGGTTCTCCGCTGCCCGATGAACTACCACTGCGGTCCGTGCTGCCGGAAACCGGGGGGATATAGGTAATAGGAGCGGTGCTTAGATCTACGAGATTGGTGCCTTCGTCGTCTTCTTCGTAACGGTAATACTGTATGCGGGACTGAATTTCGCGGCCGTCGCGGTTTACGGTCAGTTCCAGGTAGTCGCCCGCCATACCGTACAGGAATTCTTCAATTTCCGAGTGACTGAAATTGTTCAGGGAATACCCGAAAAAGTGCGTGATGCGATCGTTGATCTGCAGGCCGGACGCCGGTAGCAGGGCGGCATCCACCACGTCGCCGATGGTATATACATTGCTGCTGCCGTATTGTACGGCAAAATTAAAAGCCAGGCAACCGCTGTTCTGGGCAGAACTTTCCAGTACGTGCACGCCGTCTGTGCTACCGGGTTTTATAATACGGTATACTTCGCTTTTGTTGATTACGCGCTGTACCTTTTTGTTTTTTTCTATTACGTAATAAACTACATTATTATCGGTGAGCTGTACGTTTTCCGCAGCAATATGCCGGCCGGATTTGGTACAGATCATATTCTGTGCAGAGAGCAATGCCGTGCTGATGAGGCTGAACAGTAAGGGGAGCAGGATGTTTTTCATAGGCGTTTAGAATTGAACGGCGTGTACAACGCAGTTGTCTGCCAGAACCTGCACGGTATACACGGAACTTGTGTAAGTGCCGGTTGTGCCGTATACCTGGTGCGGGCCTGCGGGCAGATTGAGGGTAAGGGCTGACGGATGGTTACAGGTTACAGATGTATAGGAATAGGTATTGAGGCTGCCTTTAGGTTCGCCGTCTACATAAATAACGGCACTGCCCGCATTGGGCGGGGCCAGGTAAATGGTAAGTTCGCCCTGTACAGAAGGGTCGTTCCCGTCGCAGTCATTAAAAAAGCGGCAGTCCACCGATTCGTCGCCGTCGCAGCCGGCAGAAAATAACAGGGGGAAAAGGCAGAGCAGCAGGCGTAAAAATGTGCGGTACATAGCAGCAGGTTTAAGGGGTTAAGCGTTCAGCTGCAAAAATTGCACAAACTTTCTGTGCACAAAATACCCACTGATGAGTATATTTGGCAGCCAAACTAACAGCTTCCGTTTCATGCATCAGGTAATTCCCGGAAATACGGAGCCGGCCCTTGTCGCTTTACTGAACGAAAAAATCAGCAGTCTTGTTTCGCTCGAAGATACCCTGCCCTGCGTATACATTATACATGATATGCGCGATTTTTCACTGGTGTACATGAGCAGGCAGGGAAGGCAGCGGCTGGGCCGACAGTGGGATGAAGAACGGATCGGCAGAAAGGAATATTTCTCCTCCTATTTTAAGATCGAAGATTCGATGTTCTTTACCGAAAAATTGCTGGAGCATGCCCGCACGGAGCCGGATGAAGCTTTTATGACCTTTTTTGAAGAAGTGCGTACCGGTCCGGACCAGGCGTACGAATGGTACCTGAGTTCGAGCCGTGTTATGTTACGCGATACAGAAGGCAACCCGCGCTTTTCCCTTACCATTTCCATGCCGATCAATATCCATACGCATGTTACGAAAAAGGTAGCACGTGTAATGGAAGAGAACCGCTACATGCATGCGCATCAGCATCATTTCGGACAGCTGACAAAGCGCGAAAAACAGATCCTGGCCTGCATGGCGCGGAACATGACCTCACAGTCCATCGGCGAACAATTATTCATATCCGAAAAAACGGTGGCTACACACCGTAAGAACATCAAACGTAAGATCGGCGCCCGTACCGATTACGATGTGATCAAATTTGCACAGACCTTCGACCTGATCTGATAAAAGGCATGCATTTCCGATCGGGATAATGTATTTTTGCAGGGCTTGTTATGATAAACGCTACAGAAGCACGACTGAACACGGGCGGTGTACATTTATATACGAAATATAGTTTTTCCAGGCCCGGCCGGCCCGTGCTGGTGTTCCTGCACGATTCCCTGGGCTGCACGCAGCTCTGGCGCGATTTCCCGGAGAAACTGGCAGAGACCACACAATGTAATGTACTGGTATACGACCGCCAGGGCTACGGGAAGTCAGACCCGCTGCCGTCCAGGTACAGGGCGATCGACTACCTGGAACGGGAAGCTGGCGTGCTGAACAGCCTGCTGCAACAGCTACAGATCAGGGATGCCCTCCTGTTCGGCCACAGCGACGGGGCTTCGATCGCGCTTATTGCCGCTGCCCTGTACCCGCAGGGTATCCGTGCCGTAGTGTCGGAAGCGGCCCATATTTTCGTGGAAGAGATCACCATCCGGGGTATTCTGTATAACGTAGACCTGTACCGGGATACCGACCTGAAACAACGCCTGGAAAAATACCATGGCGATAAAACGGAAGACGTGTTTCGCTCCTGGGCCGAAACCTGGACCCGTGCCGATTTCCGCAGCTGGAACATCGAACACCTGCTGCCCCGCATACAATGCCCGGTGCTGGTAATGCAGGGCGATGCAGACGAATTCGGTACCCTGGCGCAGGTAGATGGGATCATGAGCGGCATCGGCGAAAAAGCGGAGCGCTGTGTCATTCCGGGGGCAGGACACACGCCGCATAAGGAGGCTGCGGAGCTTGCTTTTGAGCGATCGGTCGCTTTTATTGAGAAAGTTATTGATTGATATACTAAATATAAAGCCGTTGTTTAATAAGCTTTCGATGTATATACTAAATAGTGACCGTAAACGTCAGGGCTTCGTTTTTTCGATCTTTTTATGGGTTTCCAGGTATACCGGCAGGGCTGCCGAACCGAACCAGGGCAGGTATTCCGCCGACAGGTAGTTCTGCATAATGGCGGTGTCGCCCTTCATCAGCTCCCGGGCTTCTTCCACCGTGCTTACATTCAGTATAAAGATGCCGCGGTAGGCGCTGTCGTTCTTGCCTATGGGACCGGCTACCACCAGTTTGCCTTCGGCCGCCAGCTTCTGTATATTGTCCATGTGGCCCGCAAAGGCTTCCTGTACGGCTTTTTTATCGGCACCGTCCACAGAAGATGCCGTGCCCGATTTCAGGATCACCAGTATATACGATTTCATGCCGTAATCGTTAGCACCCAGTTTTTTGGCCAGTTCGGGGTCGTAATCCGGGTTCGCGGTCTGGGCATTTATCTGTATACTAAAAATGGCGACCGTCAGGAAGAGAAGTAATTTTTTCATACGGTTCAGCGTTTCAGGTTCTTTTCATACAGGGCGATCCAGTCCTGCATACTCATTTTGCGCAGCAGTTCGGCGATGAGTTCAAAAGGCAGCTGGTCGGGTTTTTTAAAGCGGATGCAACTCTTTCCCATATCCAGCTTTGTTTTGGAATGTTTCGGGTATTCGGTCCTGAACCATTCCAGCAGTTCCGGATCGGCATAGAGTCCCATGTGGTACAGGGCAATGAAGTTCTTTTGGGAAGCGATGTTCAGGAAGGGCAGGGGCAGCTTGGGATCGCAATGGTAGCCTGCGGGATAGGCCGAATGTGGTACCACATAGCCGATCATGCCGTAACTGAGGCATTCTTTGAAACCCGGCGGCAGGTTCTCCAGAACGGTTTCGCGCAGATGCTGCATGGGCCCCCGGCGCTCTTCGGGCAGGGCATCGATATATTCTTCAATACGGGTGGCTTTTACCTGCATGTAAGAGAAATTGTTTTTTCAAATGTACGTTTTTCGCAACATATCAGAAACAGAGTACAGGCTACCCTGTGACCTGGTTTTAAGCCCGGCGGCGGGTATTTTTCCTGCCTAACTGTTTTGTTGCCTTCGCTTTAGTTCCGTCAGGGACAGGCCACGCTTTGTGCGTCGGCCCCGTTTTCGAGCACCTGCAGTCCGCGGATGCTGTACAGGCTGTCGCAGCTCTGGATCATAACCCGGCTGTTCTTCATGAGTATTTTACCTTCGATGGCATATACCGGGCAGGGTTTTTCGCGCGGGGAACTGTCGGTGAAATTTACGTCGGCCGTTTCCATCCAGTTGCGGAAAGAGGCGGTATCCATACCGAAATGGCGCAGGTAGCACCAGGTGGTACTATCGGCCGGTTTGGCCTGCTGTATCTGTTCCAGCACGCGGCCTTCGGGCCATACGGCGGGCAGGGCCCTTTTGCCGAAAAAGAGGTACACGGCCAGGAAACCGATGCCTACCCCGATAACGTATAAAAATAAACGGCGTGTGAATTTGCTTGTGTTCATCAGAAAGCTGCGGATAAGAGGTCCAGGTCGGTAAAGGAGATCTTGTACATTTCCCCGAAATGTTTATTGGTGAGCGTGCCACGGAAAATATATACCCCGTGACGGGCGCCCATATCGTTCTTGAGTGTATTTTCCAGGCCACCTTCTTCGCCCATGCGCAGGAGGAAAGGGCCCATGATATTGCTCAGCGCCATGGAAGCGGTATGCGCCACGCGTGAGGGAATATTGGGCACGCAATAGTGCGTAACCCCGAATTTACTGAAGGTGGGATTGGCGTGGTCGGTAGGTGCCGAAGTTTCGAAAACCCCGCCCTGGTCAATGGAAACGTCGATGATCACCGAGCCGAACTTCATTTCGCTGACCATCTGTTCGCTCACCACGCAGGGGGTACGTCCTTCGGGCGCGCGCAGGGCCCCGATCACCACGTCGGCGCCTTTTACGGCCTCGGCCAGGTCCTTGGGGGTAATAAGGCAGGTGTAGATGCGCATACCCAGCTGGTCCTGTATACGGCGCAGGCGGTGTACCGAGGTATCGAACACTTTTACGTAGGCACCGAGTCCCAGGGCGGCACGGGCGGCAAATTCGCCCACGGTACCTGCCCCTATGATCACCACATTGGTGGGCGGGATCCCTGAAATACCTCCCAGGATAAGGCCTTTGCCCTTGGTGGCATTGCTCAGGTACTCCCCGGCAATGAGCACGGAGGCACTGCCGGCGATCTCGCTCATGCTGCGCACAACCGGGAATACGCCTTCACTGTCTTTCATATAGTTAAAGGCAATGGCGTTCACTTTTTTCTGCATCAGTCCGCGGATCACTCCCTCGCAGCGGTTGGTAAGCTGTATGGCCGAAATAATGGTCTGTCCAGGCTGTATGAGTATAATTTCTTCTTCGGTAGGCGGCGATATTTTTAAGATGATATCGGCCTTGTATACGTCTTCTTTGCTGTAGGCAATGCGCGCCCCGGCCTCGCTCAGGTCCTGGTCTTTAAAGCCCGCGGCGGCCCCGGCATTGGTCTCTACCAGTATGGTGTGCCCGTTGGCTGTGAGATAGGCAATGGCGTCGGGTACCAGGGAAATGCGGTTCTCCTTGAAGGAAGATTCCTTGGGAATACCAATGGTAGCGCTTTTAAAACTCCGGCCGGTTTCGAGCATTTCTTCACGGGGAAGAAGCACGGAACTGGTCTTGAACGATTTGGAACTGCCCGCTTGAAGCATACTTATTGAAATACGTTAAGAATTAGAGATAGATAGCGTGTAAACTCCGGCGCAGCGCCCCGGGAGGGAAGAACAGGATCGTGGCAGAACATGGCGGCCGGGCCGGTCTTGTTGTTTCATGAGAATCGCTGCTTAATGTCGCGTAAAGGTAAGGATTCTTTCGGCGTCCTCTAAACGGAAGCTGATTTTTATGTGCGGTTCGCTGTACAGAAGGTCTCCCGCCATGCCGGGCCACTCTACCAGGCAGAGGCAGCCCGAGTCGATATAATCGTATATACCCAGGTCTCCGGCCTCGGAAGGATCTTTAAGGCGGTACAGGTCAAAATGGTAGACGGGATTTCCCGCCGCGTCCAGGTATTCGTTCACCAGGGCATAGGTAGGGCTGCTTACATTATCTGCGCTGCCCAGCATTCGGCACACCTCTTTTACAAAGGTGGTCTTGCCGGTTCCCATATCGCCTTCGAGCAGGACCAGCGGACATTCCGTGACCAGCTTCAGCAGCCGTTCGGCCGGTTCGCGGAGTTCTGCGGGCGTATGCACATGAAATTCCATAGCGCAAAGGTGCTTAAAAAAGTGCAGAACTGAAACTCCGCTCAGGGATGGCCCTGGCAGTTGTCGCCCGGTTCATCGGTATATTCGTAGGGAATGCTGTAGGCCGCCTCGAAGAGTGAAGAAACGCTGATGTCCCAGCCTACGCCATACAGGCCCAGCTGTACATTACGGTGGTACCAGAGCATGGCCCTGCGTTTCAGGTTAAAAATGTCCGCAGGGAGCGGCACCGCATTGCCCCCGCGGATGGCTGCCGGCAGGCGGTATACATATACACGGTAAAAACGGATATCGTTCAGCAGGTGACTCATACGTATGGCCGCTTCCGAGCAGGCCTTATGCGTTACATTGGTATGGCCCAGGGTATCGTATACGTCGCAGGCCCCGCTTACCAGGTTATGTACCGCCCCCGGAAATTTATGCTCGGCCCAGGTTAGGGTTTTTTCCACGCAGGATCGGCACTCATTGTACTGCGGAGCAAAAAGTTCATCGTTGAATCCCTTGCCGTTATTGGCAATATATACCCGGTTCACGCCCAGTGCGCGGGTACAGGCCAGGAATTCCCGGTTACGTGCGGCTACCTGGTCTTCCAGGGTACGTACAGGCAGCCCCTGGTCCTGCATGATCTTGAGCTGCATTTTATTACGTCCGTCCGAGATCAGCACCACAAATACCGGGTGGCCGTTCTTTACCGCCGTGGCTATGGCCCCGCCCATGCCCAGCACTTCATCGTCCTGGTGCGGGGCGTAGAAGAAATAGGGTCTTTTGGTATAGCGTACGGTATCGCTGCTGCTCTGGTACACCATCACCGGGTCGGCATACATGCACTGATCGCTGCTCTGGGCGCGTAGCAGCGGACTGAAAAAAAAGAAGAGGAGGGCCAGGTACTTCATAATGCGGGTGCAAAATTAGGATATGCACGGCAGCGGAGCGTCAGTTCATGAAGAGTTTTTATTCTTTCAGAATATTTTGAAAGTTTAAAAATAAGCCATACATTTGTTTCAATAAAAATTGAAAGATATGAAAATGCCGTCTGCTTACCGATTTGATCTTCTTTCGTCCGCCTGGTTCTACCTGATGCTGCTCCCCACACTGGCCTTCAGCTGGCAGGCCCTGACGCTCAGCAACCTGTCCGCATCGCTCTTTCTCTTCTGGCTTACGGTATGCCTGGGGCATTCGGTGGGACTGCACCGCGGACTCATACACCGCAGCTATACCACATCGCGGCTGTTCCGCAATGTATTGCTGTACCTTTTTGTGCATTCGGGCCTGGGCAATATCCTCAGCTGGACGCGTTCGCACCACATGCGCGACTACTGGCAGAACCAGCCGGAATGTCCGCCCTGGTTCGGGTATGACCACAGCATGCTGCGGGATTACTGGTGGAACCTGCACACCCGCTATACGGATGCGGATATGGTAAAATACGCTATACCGGATTACGGCTCGGACCCTTTTATCCGGCACCTGGCGCGTTACGGCCGCCTGCATGTACTGGCCGCCTGTACACTGATCTGGTATCTCTGGGGCTGGCAGACCATGCTGCTGCTGTACCCGGCGCGGATCTCGGCCACCATACTGGGCCACTGGTTCGTGGGTTATATGACGCATACCCGGGGCGAAAAGCGGTATCATATCCGGGGCGCTTCGGTACAGGGCACCAATCAGTGGCTGCTGGGACTGATCTCTTTCGGCGAGGGTTTTCACAACAATCACCATGCTTTTCCGGCTTCGGCACGTATGGGCATTCGTTTGTACGAGATCGACCTGGGCTGGTATGCCCTCCGGGTTTTCCGGGCCTGCGGACTGGTACGTGATCTGCAAAGCGCTACGGAAGAAACGCTGAAGCCTTCCGCCGTAAAATGCGAGGGGTTTATTCCGGGTTCAGGAAGCCGTATACTTTAAATTGCACACCCAGCCCGAAAAGTCCGCCTACCTGGCGGTAAGGCAGGTACGTCTCGTAGGAGGAACCGGGGCCGGTCTGGGAGGAGTAGTTTCGGTTCCCGCTGTTAACGGCAGCTCCGCCTTCTGCATAAAACCCGGTGATGCGCCTGGGGCCGACGAACAGGGTAGCCCGGAACATAAAATGATACACATTGGCATTGATGCGGCTCTGGTAGTGTGTGGTCATCTGCATGCCGGGCTCATAGCGTATGTATCCCCGCAGGGCAGAGTAACCCGTGAGAAAACTGTAGGTAAAACGGCGAGACCAGGAACTGTACGAAATGCCGGTGTGTACGCCAAATCCTTTATAATTAATGAGATCGACGAATAGCGCGGGTGCATAACGCCAGTCTTTATCGGGGTTGGGCACTGCGCCGCCTACGCCTATCCGGAAACGGTAACTGAAGCCCGCATGTATAAAAAGATTGCGGTAGCGGTTCAGCGGAAAGCGTACCTCCGCCTCGGGCCGGTTCAGCAGCGTATAACCGACGCTTACTTCGGGTTTGTACTTCGGGTTTGCCTGTGTGTAGCCCGCTCTTATCAGCAAGAATAAGAGAGAGAAACTAAATAATATACGGAATTCGGTTTGCATGAATACTAAAAGTCTGGAACAGGAACAATTTATGATTTCTTTTTGCTGTCGTTGCCGGCGTGTGATATCTGGTTAAGATAGGTATATTTTCCGTTATGCTTAAATTAAATAACTTCCAGTACGATAATGTGTTCATTGGGTGTGTCTACAGCCTTTACCGTATAGCTGTTTTGAGTATACGAAATTACTTTGAAACTTTTGGCATTATCAAAGGCATTGCATCTGAACCATGTATCCGAACCGCTGTATGCACAATCCTGCTTAACGGGACCGTTGGCTGCATAAAAAAACAATGTATAATTAAAAACGCTGTCTTTACCCAGAACACAGGATTTAAGCTTTCTTTCAAAATCAGTCAGAAGCGGCACATACCCATTATCATTATGATACCTGAATGCATAATCGTTCCAGCTCATTGAAAAGGAGAGTTCGTATCCCGGGTAGTACTTTGATATGGTGTCGTTACTAAGCACACCATTCAGATAATACTCCTTTATTGTCAGGTTTTTCCAGCTAAAAGTGGTTTCG
Organism: Flavobacteriales bacterium; assembly: GCA_052437175.1. GTDB lineage: Bacteria > Bacteroidota > Bacteroidia > CAIKAF01 > CAIKAF01 > JACVCJ01. The sequence continues at coordinate 114,657 of JBQVOK010000002.1, read as the reverse complement.
AACTCAGACTCGCAGCGATATCCTTTTTTACAGGAATATGCGCAGCAAATAATTACAGACAATGCAATAAAATAAGAGAATGTTCTTTGGGATTTAATCATAACATACTATAGTTTTTATGGTCATATCGCTTTCATGTATGGTTCTAAGGCGATTGTGTTTTGCGTTGATTGTCCCGGCTGAACGTATAGGTATAACCAATCTGTATACCCAGCTGTAACCGGCTTACGGCCGGTGCTGCCATATAACTTATAAAACCTCCGCCGGGTGATGCGTAGGACTGTTTTTCTGCTTTGCCTCCGGTTACCGAATACAGCGAATGCAGCTTTAGGGAAAGATGTCCGCGGGGGTGTACCGTGTAATAATATTGCAGGGCGCCGCCCAGCAGGATCTCGTGCGAAAGGTCGTTGCGCTCTCTGTGCTTCAGAGCCCCGTCCCACAGTGCTTTCTGTACTACCGGGTTACCGGCAGCGTAGTAGAAGGAACCGGCCAGGGAAAAGCTGTGCTTCTGTCTGCGAAAGAGGATCACTTCGGGGTTCAGGCTTAAGCCTATGGAATGCAGGTAGCGTCGTTCCTGTACCTGTACCTGGGCAGGCCATTCACGTGTATACGAATATGAATAACTCCTGGAAAAATAAAATACGCCCAGGTTTATACTAAAGCGGTTGGCATAAACACCGGCCTGCAACTCTGTGACAGGATTGAACATATAACGCGATACCGGCGTATTTCCCCCGGGTTTTAAAGGATAGAAGGCCGCCCCTGTACGCAGGCTGAAATGCAGCCCCTTTCGGGGTAACTGGGCATGGCTCAGCGAAATAAAACTACTGATAATAAGCAGCAAAGCTCCTTTTCTTATACATATCATCGGGAGTTGAGGACGGAACGGCATAGGAACGTCAGGTTAAATCGCAGTGTATAATGCCTGTAAATGTAAGCACAGTTGAGGGGTTACTCCAAGTAAGACCGGTCATTTTTATTCTACGGGCAGGAGTGTAAAGGGAACGGGAGGGAAATCCCAGCCTGGTATACCCTCCGGGCCGGAACAGAAACGATGTTCGCAGATCGTCCGTACGGTTTTGCAGGCATCAGGGGATACACACACATCCGGAAGGCCAAAATATGCCGGAATTGGAGTATCTTTGCAGCCTTTACGGGCAAATGAAAGCGGAAGGGCTTTCTTTTCGCAAAAAGTTTTCCCCGTTTCAAAACTAAATCATATCTTTGCCGCCCAATTTCCTGTTTATGCGGAGAAAAAGTGAGTTCCTTATTGAGTTTGAAGGCTTGAAGTATGGGGCCCACGCGTTTGAATGGGAAATAGGACCGGAGTTCTTTGAACAGTATGGCGAGGTAGATGCACAGCAGCCGTCCTTTCGTGTACAGATGGAGCTTTTTAAGGATACCACCATGATGGTACTTAAACTGCAGATCCATGGTACAGGGCAGTACGACTGCGATCTGTGTCTCAGCCCCCTGGTGCGGCATTTTGAGTCGGAGCATACCCTGGTTGTGAAACCCGGGGCCGATGAGGAAGAAGCCGACGACGATATCCTGGTGCTGCCGAAAAGCGCGTATGAACTGGATGTTTCGGACCTTATTTATCAGCTGATAAAAGTGTCTGAACCTGTTAAACGCAACTGCGACACGGCCGAACCCCTGGAAGAATGCGGCAAGGAATTTATGCAGCAGTACCTGGCAACGGAGATCGGAGAAGCCCCGCAACAGGAGGAGGAAGAGAACGATGTGCCGGAAGCCGATCCCCGATGGGACGCCCTGCGGAAGTTTAAAGATAATCCGGATAAATAATTAATTTTGTAACGATCATTTAAAAACAGATAGTCATGCCAAATCCAAAACGCAGACACTCGAGTACACGCCGCGACAAAAGACGTACACACTATAAAGCCGTAGCGCCTACGCTGTCAACCTGTCCGACTACCGGTACCGTACACCGCCGCCACCGCGCATACCTGGTGGAAGGTAACCTGTACTACAACGGTAAACTGGTGGTTGAAGCTAAGCAGGAGGCTTAATGACAAAGATCAATATCGGTCTGGATATAGCCGGAGGAGATTTTGCCCCACAATGTAATTTTGACGGGGCAAGGCTCATTTTGGACCAGCTCGGGGACCGGGTACACCTGACCCTCATCGGGGACCAGGACCTGATCCGTGAAGGCCTTGCCGCAAACGGGATAGCACCGGATGCGGTAAGCGTATTTCATGCCCCCGAGGTGATCGAAATGGGTGATTCTCCCATGCGTGCCCTCGCCTCAAAGCCGAACAACAGTATTTCGGCCGGGCTAGGTCTGCTAAAAGCTGGTAAGATCGACGGTTTTGCCTCCGCAGGTAATACAGGTGCCATTTTTGGTGCCGCCGTAGTTGCCCTGGGTACCGTTATTGAAAATATCCGGCCCTGTATGATGGCCATCGCCCCCCGCGAAACCGGGAAAGACGCCATTATACTCGATGTGGGTGCCAGTGCCGACAGTAAGCCTGAAAACCTGTATCAGTTCGCCATTCTCGGGCATACGTTCTATAAGTACATTATGGGCGAAGAAAACCCGAAGACCGGTCTCATCAATATCGGTGAGGAACCCGAGAAGGGCAACGAAGTGGTAAAAGCCGCCTATAAACTGATGGCCGGCAGTACCGACTTTAACTTTATCGGTAATGTAGAAGGCAACGAACTCTTTGGCGGTAAAGCCGATATCCTTGTCTGCAACGGTTTCACCGGTAATGTGGTCCTGAAACTCTGCGAAGGCTGGTATAAGACCTGCCGCCGTTTCGGCCTGAAAAACGATTACCTGGAAAAATTCAATTTTGAGAACCAAGGTGGTTCCCCGGTGCTGGGGATTAATGGTTCGGTGGTAATTGGCCATGGTATTTCCAATGGCAAAGCCATAATGAATATGGTGAAATTAACCGCCGAAATTGTGGAAAATAAGCTACCTTGGCGCATTAAAGAAGCGCTGAGCAATAATGAGCAATAAAATAAGAGCCGCCGTTACCGGCGTACATGGATATGTTCCTCCCTATGTGGTGACCAATGAAGAATTGTCGCACATGGTAGACACGAACGACGAATGGATCACCTCGCGTACCGGAATTAAGGAACGCCGCTATCTAAAAGGCCATAAAGGCGCTTCGTACATGGCTGCCGAAGCCGTAAAGGGATTGCTCGAAAAAACCGGCACCGCTCCCGAAGAAGTAGACCTGCTGATCGTAGGTACCATTACCCCCGACAATACATTCCCGTCCTCTGCCAATATCGTTTCGGACATGCTCGGCCTTAAGAACGCCTGGAGTTATGACCTGAACGCCGCCTGCTCGGGCTTTATCTATGCCCTGGTAACCGGTTCCCAGTTCATCGAGACCGGCCGCTATAAAAAAGTAGTGATCGTGGGCGTGGATAAAATGAGCTCCATCATCAACTATGCCGACCGTACCACCTGTGTGATCTTCGGCGATGGCGGCGGAGCCGTATTGCTGGAACCCAGCACTTCGGAGAACGGGATCATCGATTTTGAACTGAAAAGCGACGGTATAGGCTGTAAATACCTGCACAAAGTGGCCGGCGGTTCCCTGAACCCCTCTACCGTGCGCAATATATACGGACAGGACCATTACGTGTACCAGGAAGGACAGGCCGTATTTAAGTTTGCCGTGGTCAATATGGCCGAAATATCGTATGAGGTAATGACCCGTAACGGGCTCAGCGGCGACGATATCCAGTGGCTGGCCGCCCACCAGGCTAATAAGCGTATCATCGACGCTACGGCCAACCGCCTGGGACTGCCTCCTGAAAAGGTAATGATGAATATTGAAAAATACGGGAACACCACCGCGGGCACCATTCCTCTCCTGCTCTGGGATTACGAAGACAAGCTGAAAGATGGCGATAACGTGATCATTTCGGCTTTCGGCGGCGGATTTACCTGGGGAAGCATTTACATGAAATGGGGGAAATAAAATATTCCTGAAAATACTAAGGAACCTGCATGTTTCATGCAGGTTTTTTTATGCCCTGTACTGCGAAAAATGGGACTCCCACCAACCTTTATTCACCCAATGAAACCATAGTGAGGGAGTCCCGATCACCGTCTTGAATTATGTTGCCGGAACCCTCAGGCTCCTGTTATGCACAGCGTATCAATGATATAACGAAGGTATGTTCCGCAGCGTATATATCCAAAAGACACCTGCAAAAATTATAGAAAACAAAGATATTTCCCTGAAAAGCTGAAAAGCGGCACAGCTCCGTCCTGCGCCGGCCTGAAACAAAAAAGCTGCCTTGCTTTACGCGAGACAGCTTTTCTTCAGAATTTTCGTTTAGAATTTTCCTTTATTCTTCTTTTTGAACTTATTCTTTTTGTTGTTTTTGCCGTGGCTGAAACTGGTGTTCTGCTGGTGGCCCACCTGCTGTTTCTGTTTGTGCAGGATATCGTTGGTGGAACTGAGCCGGTGTGTGTCCTTGAATTCCAGGGCGCCTTTAGACAGATCGCGGAGCTGGTCCTTGATCATTTCGTCGTTCACCGAATCACGGTTGTGGTTCAGGTAAGCCTTTTTCATCATATTAGCGATGAGCTCGGCATAACGGTCCTTTTCGGGGCCGTTCTCCAGGGCGGAGGCAAAACGGATAAAGCTTTCGATGATATTGCCGTAGTGGGCAAAACGCATTTTACGGCGCGGGTAAGCCGGTTTGCCGGGCTTAAAACGCAGGGCCTCGGGGTCCGGGGCCGGGTAGGGACTGTCTACATCCAGCTCAAAATGCGCCATGATGTGCAGGTGGTCCCACAGTTTATGGTAAAAGTCTTCTTCTTCCTTACCGGCCGGGCTTACCGTAGCCATCAGGTTAATAATGGTCTTTGCAGCCAGGTTGCGGGTATCGCGGTCTTCGATCTCGCAGGCCTCTTCCACCATCTGCTGGATGTTGCGGCCATATTCGCTGATCACTAACAGCGGACGTTGCGTGTTGTACTTCATTTTTTTTACTTAACGTGAAAACGGAATTCAGGGCTGTAATTTCGGTTGGAGCTCCGTTCGTAGATCATACAAACGTAACATAAAATTGCAGAAACACAAAAATAAAATTAACCGAGTCCCGGTGTTAGTTCAAATGGGTTAGCAATGGATTTATGTCCGAAACGCTTTAGAAGATCAACTTCGTTATAATAATCAATATTCTCTTCTTCAAGAATCCTTTTCACTCCCGGTTGTGCAAGGCCGGGAATACGATGTGCAAAGAATGGCCATAAATTCTCGGAACAGTACACTTTTTCTGTATCCGGGAAATCAATTATTTTTTGAATAACGTCCTGATTTTTGAACGATTCTGAATACTGAAATTCCCAAATGCCATTTTTTACAGATAATTTCCCTATAAGAAGATCTTTATACAAAAGTAAAAAGGATACATCCGAAGATTTGGGAGTATATAAATCTTCCTGTTCTTCGTTTTTAAAAAACCGTTGTAAAATGTTTTTAAACATCATGGTTTATGCAAAGATACAATATTTTCTGTCAATATTTTAAGGCGTATTCCCAGCAAATTCTTAATTAATGTTTTTCTGGTTTCACTCAATAAACGACTAAAATCGTCATCAATCATCCGGCAAATTGCCGATTCTTTATTTAGTACAAGTTCTTCACAGATTTTTAAATAACGGGCATTACTCTGAGATATTTTATGAACCAATTCAAAATGATTTATATTCTCTAATCCTTCCCAGCCCGTTTTGGGTCTGGAATTAACGGCATATTTATGCAAACGGGTGTCTAAAGTACTTGTGTCTTTTAAATAGCTGGCAAGCTGTTCTTCTGTTTCATTCCAGAAAAGTCCTCTTGCAGTATCATAAACCGGTGCAAAATGAGCAGGCCTTTTGCTGCTGATATGTGTGATAACTCCCCAATTGTAAAAATGTCGGTCGTTATTTCCTGTGATCGCATCAAAAACAAGTAGTTTTACAAAATCTTCCAGGAGTTGAATACCTTCTGCCGGAAATATTTCCAGTATGGCTTGTGTGGTAAACTGGAACGTGAAGAAGTTTCTAGAAAGTCCGTCTTTTTCAATGCCGTGGACCTTTTCCATGTTTGCATCTTCAATGAAACCCGCGTAAATTTCCGCTCCGTGCACAAGACTTTCTCCTTTCTGCAGAAAGTAACGGCTCAAAAAACGTAATTGACCATTAATTTGCAGAAGCTTTGAAATAGCCATTTTTATGCCAATTACCTCCCCTATACGATTCATCAGATGTTCGGTAACCGACTCCATAGGATACCATTTCTGGCCTACTTTAGCTATGTATATTGGCCAGCTGCTCCTGTTGTTTTTTCTTACCGGATAGCCATACTCGTATATTCCTATAATATCTTTGGGTGCATCTCCGGCCACCGGTATGTCTATCCGGAAATAATGAGCTCTTTTTAATGCAGGAATAGACTTAACAGCAATATCCCATTGGCTGTTGCGAAGTGTGGGGACTGGATATAATATATTCATCGGGTTGGTGCGGGGGGCATTTAATCTCTCATTCTTCTTTAGGTAATGCTTTCAGCTTGGCAAACTTCATCACCAGTTTTTTCTCGCCGGCGTTTTCGAACTGTATGGTGGCCATACGGTCGGAGCCGCTGCCCTCCATGCGCAGTATTTTCCCCTTGCCGAAACGCTGGTGCAATACGTCCATGCCTTCGTTGAAAATGCGCGGATTATCGGCCACAAAGTCCGGATCTATGGCTGCCGCCGGTTTGGCCGTACTTTGTCCCGGAGGTTTGCTGTAATTGTAGTTCATGCTTCCGCCCCAGCCGTCGCGCAGGTCGTCGGCATCGATGCGGGAGGGCTTCTGCTGCACGCCGGCATGGCGTACGTCCAGCCGCGACTGGTCCATTTCGGCCAGGAAACGGCTTGGCTCCGTAAAGGTAAGGTTTCCCCAGCGGAAGCGCGACTGGGCATAGGACAGGCTCACTTTTTTCATGGCGCGGGTAAGCGCTACGTAAAACAGGCGGCGTTCCTCTTCCAGTTCCTCGCGCGAGGTGGACGAAAGCTGTGAAGGGAACAGGTTCTCTTCCATGCCTACAATATACACGTAGGGGAATTCCAGTCCCTTGGCGCTGTGTATGGTCATCATGGAAATTTTATCGCCCTCTTCGTTGTCGTTATCGGCATCGGTAAGCAGGGCCACGTCGGCCATGAACTTGTCCAGGGTCTGCAGTTCGCCGTCTTCATTGGGTTCTTCGCTGAACTCCTTGATACCGTTGAGCAGCTCCATGATGTTCTCGTAACGGCTTACGCCTTCGGGCGTTTTATCGTCGAACAGTTCTTTCAGGATCTTACTTTCCGAGGCAATGGTCTGGGCCGCATCGTAGGCGTTCTTGTTGCGTGCCAGTACGGAAAAGCTCTGTATCATGGTAGCAAACTGGTACAGTTTACCTTTGGTGCCGGTATTGATGCCGTGGTTCGGTATCTTGTCCAGGTTAATAATTACGCGGAACAGGTCGGTATTGTTCTGATCAGCCAGCACCACCAGTTTTTCTACGGTAGTGGTACCGATACCCCGGGTGGGGTAGTTGATGATGCGTTTCAGGGCTTCTTCATCGCGGGGGTTGAGGGCCAGGCGGCAATAGGCCAGCAGGTCCTTGATCTCCTTGCGCTGGTAAAAGCTCAGTCCGCCGTACACGCGGTAAGGCAGGTTCATTTTACGCAGGGCTTCCTCCATACTCCGGCTCTGGGAGTTGGTGCGGTACAGGATGGCAAAATCTTTGTTTTCCAGGCGGTTGTTCATCTTTTCCTCGAAGATCAGCTGGGCAACCAGGCGGCCTTCCTCATTATCGCTCTGGGCCTTGTATACGGCAATTTTATCGCCTTCTTCGTTCTCGGTAAAAACGTTCTTTTTAAGCTGGAACTTATTGTTTTTAATAATGGTATTGGCTCCTTCCACAATATTCTGCGTGCTGCGGTAGTTCTGTTCCAGCTTAAAGGTGGCCACGTCCGGGTAATCCTTTTCAAAGTTCAGGATGTTCTGGATATTGGCCCCGCGGAAGGCATAGATACTCTGGGCATCGTCGCCCACCACGCAGAGGTTCTGGTACACGGCGGCCAGCTGTTTCACAATTACGTACTGGGCCAGGTTGGTATCCTGGTACTCGTCCACCATAATAAATTTAAAGCGGTGCTGGTATTTGTACAGTACGTCCGGGAAGCGGTAGAACAATTCGTAGGTCTTGAAGAGCAGATCGTCAAAATCCATGGCCGAGGCCTTGAACAGACGTTTCTGGTAGGTCATGTAGATCTCGCCCAGTTTGGGTTTGCCGTTGGCATAATCTTCGGCCACCAGGTTCTCGTTCTGCAGGTAGGCAGTGGCAGAGATCAGGTTGTTCTTGGCCTCGGAGATACGGGCATGCACCTGGTTGGGCTTGTATACCTTATCGTCCAGGTTCATTTCCTTCAGTATGGTGCGCAGCAGGCTGCGGCTGTCGTCGGAGTCGTAAATGGAGAAGTTGTTGGGATAGTTTATTTTTTCGCACTCTACACGCAGGATACGCGAAAAAATAGAGTGAAAAGTGCCCATCCACAGGTTGCGGGCCTCTTTTTCGCCGGTGATCTTCACGATACGTTCGCGCATTTCACGGGCGGCCTTATTGGTAAAGGTAAGCGCCAGTATCTGGAAGGCGTCCACCCCCTGCGAAAGCAGGTAGGCGATCCGGAACGTAATTACACGGGTTTTGCCGGAGCCGGCTCCGGCAATGATCATAGCCGGGCCTTCGGTATGTAACACAGCCGCACGTTGCACTTCATTCAGCCCATTCAGCCAGTCGGTATCTCTCGAAATCATAATTAGTGCAAAATTCTGCTTTTTTACGGAATTGCAGGCAAAAAAAACCAAAAAGAGCCAAAAAAGACCGTAGAAATCTGCCCGGGCCGAAACGGATGCCTGAAACTGTCCGGCAGATAACTTTTTTTAAACAAATGAACAATCGCGTCTTTAATTATTTTCTAATTGAAAAATTTGCGTGTATATTCGCCCCCTAATTTTAGAATAGAACTATATATATGGCAGTTATTGGAAAGATTCGAAGCCGTATGGGAATTCTCATCATTATCTTTGTAGGAGTGGCCCTGCTCGCCTTTATCCTCGGGGATTTCCTGACCAGCGGTGCTTATTTTATGGAAGGTGACCGGAATACCGTCGGCAGTTTCGACGGCGAAACGGTAAAAGCCGACCGTTATTCGCTGGAACTGGACCAGCTGGAGCGTTTTTACCAGAGTGTAAACCCCGAAATGGAGTTTACCGACGAAGTACGCAATTCCATCGCTGATCAGCTCTGGAGCGAATACCAATATAAGTTTATTTTTGCCAAACGCCTGAAAGCACTCGGTCTCAGCGTAGGTAAAGCAGAACTCGACGACGCTTTCGGCGGAAAATTCATCGATCCTTCCGTACGTCAGCAGTTCACCGATCCGGCTACCGGTCAGTTCAACGTGGCCGCCCTGGAACAGACGATCAATACCTTCGCCGATGAATCTGCCGTGCCGGAAGATCAGCTGGAGCAGTGGAAATTACAGCGCGAACAGTGGAGACGTTTTGAGCAGCAGGTAGAACAGAACCGCCTGCTTACCAAGTATACCACCATGATCCAGAAAGGTCTGCAGGTAACTACCCGTGAGATCCAGGCACAATTTGCCGACGATGCCACGAACTTCTCTTTCCGTTTTGTAGGTAAGAACTATTTCGAAACACCGGACAGCACCGTTCAGCTGACGGATGAAGACTATAAAAAGACGTACGACGAACAGAAATACCGCTTTAAATCCACCGAAGCCGTTCGTACGGTTAAATTCGGACTGTTCCGTATCATGCCGTCTAAAAAAGACTCGGCCGAGTCCCTGAAAGCTCTGAACGAGCTGCGCGAGCAGTTTGCGGCTTCTAAAAGCGATACGGCTTTCATCAACGAACATTCCGATGTGCGCAACGATCCCACTTACGTAAAACGCGACAAGATCTCCCGCAGCATCGACTCGGTTATCTTCAACGCGGCCAACGGCACGGTTGCCGGTCCGTACGTAGATGCGAACCACTTTACCTTTGCCAAGAAGATGCGCGAGCGCCTGATGCCCGACAGCGCCAAGGCCCGCATGATCTTCATTGCCAATAAAGATGCCGAGGGTAAGGATGTGCCTAATGCCAAGGCCAAAGCCGATTCCCTGATGAACCTGGTGAAAGGCGGCGCCCCGGTAAAAGCCATCGCAGCCATTCAGAACGATGACCCGGCCCTGAAACAGGATTCCGGCTTTATTCAGCCCGGCGGATGGATCAGCTGGGAACTGATCGCTACGGCGCCGATCTTCGACAGTATCTTTGCTCAGCCCGCAGGTACCCTGCGTATGCTGAGCCTGCCCACCGGTTACGCCATTGTGAACGTAGAAGCCAAAACGGCTCCGCAGAAACAGGTGATGCTGGCTTATCTTTCCAAGGAGATCCGTACCGACGACGGCCAGGCCCTGGCTTTCGCTGAAGCCAATAACTTCCTGGGTGCCGCACAGACGACAGAAGATTTTGAAAAACTGCAGAAAAGCGGTAAATACCTCGTTCGCGACGAGCAGCTGCGCGAATCATCCACCGGTCTTTCCGGCGTGGAAAATTCACGTAAAATGATCAACTGGGCCTTTACCAATGAAAAAGGCAAAGTAAGCGAACTGGAACTGATCGGCGATAAATACGTGGTAATGATCATTACTTCGGCCCGTGAGCCGGGTATCCCGAAACTGGACGATATCCGCGACGACGCTACCTTTAAGGCCCTGGCCATCCGCGATAAAAAAGCGGCCCAGTTCAGCGAACAGCTGAAAGCCGCCATGGCCGGCGGAAGTATCGATGCGGTGGCTACTGCGGCCAAGAGCCCGGTGAACCAGAGCGGAAGCGTGAGCATGAACGCCTATAACGTACCGGGCGTAGGTAACGATCCGGCCCTGCTGGGTGCTGCTGCCGGTGCTGCCCAGGGTAAACTGGTAGGCCCCATCAAAGGCCGCGGCGGTGTATATGTACTGGTGGTGGATTCCCGGACCAACGGAACGCCTCCGCCGGCGATCGAACCATCGATGAAAGCCCAGTTCAGCTCTATGGCCTCACAACGTGCCATGAACGATCTGCAGCGCGTGATCCTGGAAGATGCCAAGGCCCGCGACATGCGTTACAAACTGTACCAGTAAAAAAGAACCATATTTCCAGAGAAACTTCCTCCTTTCCGGGGGAAGTTTTTTTTTGCCCGGAAAATGTGCCCTGCCGGTCGTGTAAATTTTTTTGCAGGTCCGCCGTACTTTCTTAATTTAGTAGCCTCTCCACTTATTTTCCCCATGGCACCTGCATTCGTCGAATGCCGCAGGTGGTTCTTGTTTTGGTATAATTTTGCACGGCGTTCGACCCTCTTTGCAAGCCCTTTCATAACTGTGAATCCTGATGATGAAGAATGCCTCAGAGGAAAAAGCCGCGGGGCGCCGCCATGCCTCCGCGATACCTGTAAGAACGCTGCTGGGCCTGTTGTTTATACTGGCCTCAGGCCGGAGCGTACGGGCCGGGGGACCGCCGCCGCGTTCCATTACAGACGGCCTGCCGCATGTAAACGTATACGATATGGTGCAGACCTCCTCGGGACTTACCTGGATAGCTACGGAGAACGGACTCTGCAGCTACGACGGCAACAGTTTCCATAACTATACCGTTTCCGACGGACTGCCCTCGAACCGGGTACTGGTGCTGAGCCCCGACCCCTATGGCAACCTCTGGGTGGGTACACAGCAGGGCGTATGCGTATGGCGCGATACAGGGCCCGTGTATACACTGCGGGCCGGGTTCCCGCTCAATGTATACCGCATCATTCATGCCTGGCCTTACGTGTACCTGTTGACCGTAAGCCGTAAACTGCATACGTTCGATGTACGCAGCCGGCAGTTTACGGGAAAACCACCGGTTGATATGGAACTGATCGCTCCGCGCGCGGAAGGGGGAATATGGGCCCTTTCCTACAACGGACTGTACTATATGGAAGGCTCCCGGTCCATTCCCTACGCACCCGTGAACATCCCGTACAACGAAGTGTATGCGCTCATCGACCGGGGCGGAGACCTGCTGCTGAACTACAAACATGCACTGTATACTCTTGACAAAAAACAAAAGACAATGCAAGCCGTACACACGGCCGAGCCTTTTATCCTGGGGTATAACCAGCACCTGTTCCGCGACAGCCGGGGCGATGTATGGACCTGGTCGATCAGCGGTAACGGTACGGTACACAGATTGCATTTCTCTGCGGCCGACAGTGCCGAAGTAGAACCGATGGCGCAGAACATTATGGTGACCCGCTTTTACGAAGACCACGGCGGCGATATGTGGTTTGCCACCTATGGCTCGGGCATACAGATCTATGCTTACGATCCTTACCGGGACCGGGTATTCGAACGCTCGGCACCCTCCAACACCGTTTCTATGTACGTGGATCCCCGCTTAACACTGATCGGCACCAATACGGGACTGTACCGGCTCCGTGAGCGCTCGCTCGATAAAATTACACTCAATATTGCACAGGAGCATGTAACCTATATACGTAAGATCATACGGCATAAAGGCACGTTTTACATTGCCAATTCCAGCGTGATCACAGATCTTGCCGTACTGAAGAACGATATACTGGGTAATGTGGTGGAACTGCCGGCCCGGGCACTCGGTATCTTCGGAGAAAGCCTGCTGATGGCCACCAATGAAGGAGAATTCAGGGAGTATGCCCTGCAGGGGGCAGTTCCGGTGCTGAAACGACAGGTACAGATCCCTTACCCGCCGGAATTCAGCGGTTCGGTAAAAGATTTCGGCATGTATGACAATTATTACCTGGCGGCGACCACCAATGGTGTTTATGTGTATACGAAAAATATGGAATATGCCGGGCACATACTACCGGGTTTCAACGTATTTACCGTATGCAGCAGCGGGAAACAGGTGTTCCTGGGTACGTCCGGGGGGCTGTACGTAATGCGCAGGGGCTTATCGGGCGGGGTAGAAACAGAACGTGTGATCGCAGCGGACGCCAGCGTATATTGTTATGTACAGGTGTCGCCGTCCTGCCTGGCATTCGGCACATCAAAAGGTATACTGGTGCTGGACGGGGGAGAGCCCTGGCTCATCGATCGTTACGATCATTTTTTTGCAGGACATACGTATGCCATAGCCTACGATGCCTATACTAAAACTTTGCTGGCAGGTGCCAATAACGGCGTTTTTCGTATACCCTTCGACCCGGCATATCAAAAAGAGCAGCGTAAGGGGCCGTCCCTGCATTTTACCTCGGTACGTACAAAGGGAAATATAACGCTAAATACGCCTGTGGGTGGATCGGCCGTTCCGGCATCCACGGGAGGGATCGACCTGGCCTTTTCCACCTACGATTATTCCGGGGGACGCAGGCCCCGATACCGGTATAGCCTTAACGGACAGCCGGTACAGTACACCGGATCGGATAACCTGGTATTCGGCGGACTGCATCCGGGGGGGTATACCCTGCGCATAGAGGCCAGCAGCAATGGTCTTGAATGGGGCGCACCGCTGGAACTTTCCTTCCGCGTACATCCCGAATGGTACCAGCGCCTGGCTTTTCGCCTGCTGCTCATCGCCTTCGTTCTGGCGGGCACGGTATGGATCACGGCATCGGTACTGCGCGCCCGTAACCGCCGCCGTATGCTGTATTTCGAATATTACCAGCTGCAGCTGCGCATCAACCGGGCCAAGAACATACCCCATTATACCAGCAATGTGCTGTCGATTCTCGAATACCTGGTTACAAAAGGCGATACAAGGGCCATCAACCGCTATTTTACCCTGTTCAACCGGTTTAATACCCTTACCCTGCGGGAAGCCCACCAGGCGCTGCGACCACTGAAAGATGAGCTGGAATATGCCGAGAGCTTCCTGGACCTGGAAAAACTGCGCCTGCCGGAAGAATTCAGGTTTGAAACGGAGATCGGGCAGGGAACGGACAAAAATTTCCCGGTACCGAATATGATCGTACATACCCTGGTGGAGAATGCGGTTAAACACGGTGTGATCCCTCGCGGGAAAGGAGGTCTGATTCGTATACAAATTTTACAGCGGGAGGCCGTTCTGCAGATCATCGTGGAGGATAACGGTCCGGGGCCGGGCGCAGACCCGTCTACAGCGGGCACCGGATTCGGCCTGCAAATGCTGAAAGAACAACTGGAACTCCTGCGCAGACAAAAACTGCTCTATGGCCGCTTTGAAATGAAACCCATACCCGGTGCTGACGGAAAAACGGCGGGTACCCGTTGTATCCTGTGGCTGTCGGAACGGGAATTACCCAACCTGATTATTTTATGACCATGCGCTGCCTGATCATTGACGATGAGCCCATGCTGGCCGAAATGCTTAAACTGAAGCTGGAAACGCTGATCCCGGAAGCGAGAACCGATAGGGTACACACGGCTTCCGAAGGCCTGGAATACCTGCGTATGCATACGGATACAGACCTGGTCTTCCTGGACATGCAGATGCCGGGTATGCACGGCCTGGAACTGCTGAAGACCATTCGTCTCGAGGGACTGAAACCCGAAGTGATCGTGGTATCGGGGCACCGGGATTTTCATTTTGTACAATCGGCCTGGCGCATGCATGCCCGGGCCTATATTACCAAGCCGGTAGATATGGATGAACTGGGATCGGTACTGAGGGAAATACTGGAATCCGGGAAAAACACAGCACAGGCAGAAGATGAAACTGCGTATATAGATGTGCCTGCCGCGATAGGCGTGCTGCGTATCCGGCGCGATGAGATACTGTACCTGAAAGCCTCCGGGCGGCGTGCCGAACTGGTAAAGACCGGCGGAGAACACGAAATGCTGCACATCTCGCTGGGAGAGGCAGAAAAACTCCTGAACGGGAAGCCTTTTATCCGGGCCGGGCGCTTTGTTATCTTAAACGAAACAAAGGTAGGCGGGTTCATTCATAAAGACCATACCGTTATTATGCAGCATACGGGGATCACGGAACATGTACTGCTGGGCCGCGGGGCTTATTCGGCGCTGCTTTCCTACTTAAAAGCCCGCTGAATCTGATGCGTAAAAATACCTGATTTTCAGGTGCAGTATGCAGAATATCATACAGTTCATGTCAAAAATCACGCAATTCATGCATAAGCCCCTTTGTTTTATTGCTATGGTAACACTGAATATGTACTTTTGTGCCATTATAGTATAACCCTGCTATATGCCCTCACACCCGCGATCCATCCGTTGATAAGCTCACCCGGATGCTTGCGTGTTATTGCATATAGCGGTAACCTGTAAGTCACCATGCATAGTATACATTCTGGCAGATCATCATCATTCCGGCTTCCAGGGGCTGGGTGGCAATGTTTTGTCCGCGGTTCCGAAAACCAAAGTCCTTATATATGAACATGGCCCTTATCTGGATATTACATATCGCGCTGGCTACACTGGCCTGTGTACTACTGATGCGGAAGCCGCAGCCGGCCCGCTACCTGTACATGATGCTGGTGATCGGCTTCAGCCATACCTTATACCGTGCCACGGAGTTCCTGCCCGGTTTCCCGGAATTTACGGAAACGGGTACACCGCTCTCCCTGCTGTACGGTCCGCTGCTGTATTTCATATACCGCGAGAATACCCGGCGTCCGGCACCTGCGGCAGAGATACTGTTGCATTGCCTGCCTTTTATGGCTACTACCGTACTGTATATGATCTGGGGCGAACTTTTCCGCCCTGCGGGAAGTCCGTTACTGCTCTCGTACCACATGAGCTGTCTCCTGGCCCTGGCCTCTTTCCTGGCCTACCCGCTGTGTATAGAACTCGAAAAACGCCGCTATCCCGTAAAAGGCAAAGATCTGTCCCTCACCTCGCTGAAAGAACAGCTGGAAGTGGTATTTGTACTTTCGGCCCTGTTGCTGGGCTTTTTTATATTCGAGGCCAGTGTACCGGGTCTCGATTTTGGGGTGAATATGCATGTGCTGATCTTTGTGCTGCTCAGCGTGGCCTTTATGCTGGTAATGCGCTATATGTACCTGCAACGCCTCAAAACACGTGTACAGCCGGCCGGCGATGCGCCTGCCACCATATATGTGCCGGCAGAGGAAAGAAAAGCAGCACGCAGGTCGTACCTGAGCGAAGCACAGCTTAATATCTATACGCAAACGGTACACGAGATATTGCGTGAGACCCGCTTGTTCCTGAATCCCAATCTTTCGCTCGAACTGCTTTCGCGCAGCACCGGCATTGCACAGCATCATCTGTCACAGGTTTTTAATGTGCATGAGTGTAAAAATTTTTACAGATTTGTTGCAGAGTATCGCATTGCCTATGCCAAAGAACTTATGCGGACCGATGGTACAGAGGAGCTTACCATTGAATCGCTCGCTTATGAGTGCGGCTTCAATTCCAAAACCTCCTTTAACCAGTATTTTAAAGCACAAACAGGATTTACTCCGTCCGAGTACCGCGAACGCTGCGCTCCGGTGCCCGCGTAGCCGGCAGAACAGCCATTATGGAGGATACCGTCAAATACATACAGCTCGAAGTAAATCACCTGCCCTTTTTAGCCCTGCTCGAGATCGGGGGCCTTACCCTGTGTATGGTTAATATATACCTGTTGCTGCGCCGGGAGCGTAATCCCTTCGAAAAAGTACTGCTTTCGGTCTCTGCATATATCGCTTTTCACATTCTCTGTGCCTTTGTTACGCAACAGTTTTTCCTGGACAAACCCTGGCTCGAACGTGGTTTACCGCTTGGCCTCATGTACGGTCCGTATTTCTATTTCGGCTTTTTGGCGGCCCTGGGCCGTAAACTGAGCCGCGGACAGGTACTGCTGCATTCCATCCCGTTCTTTATCTTCCTGGTACTGGGGGCTCCGCTCTACTTTTCGCGCAGCCTGCGGGAGAACCTCTATGCCTACTACGGGGTGATCATGTATTCGGTCACGGGCATTTCCATGGCCTCTTACATGGTGTGGGGCCTGCTGATACAGGGTGCCGAACGCCAGGGCCGGCTCAAGCAGCTTTTTTCCACCTTCGGTCTGCTGCTTTTCCTGGTAGCTGCCCTTTTTCTCATCATTCTCTTCAATTACCTGGTGCCGGGGCCCTCACGCTCGCTCAAGAGCATGTCTTTCCTGATCCTGAACATTTACCTGGCCCTGCTTTGTGTGGCCATCTATATTTTTAAGTACAACAGCGATTACCTCTATAAGGGACCGGAAGCGCTATTCCCGGAAGCGCCGGAAGAGGAAGCGGAAGAAGAAACCGCGCCCGGGGAAGAACGGGGTGCAGAGGAGGAGGAAGAGGCGGGTCCCTACCGCAAATCGGCCCTGCCGGAGCCGCAGCTGGCTGCCTATGCCGCACGCCTGGAACAACTGGTGCAGGGCGACAGGATCCATCTCGATCCCTCGCTCTCACTGGCTACCCTGGCCACCCGCATGAAAATTCCGAGGCATCATCTTTCGCAGTTGTTCAGCCGGCATTATAACAGTAGTTTTTCGCAGTATATCAATGCGCTGCGCGTAGAACATGCCTGTGCCGAACTCCTGAAACAGGCCCCGGAGAACGAAAACCTGGAAGATCTGGCCCTGCACTGCGGGTTTAATTCCAAAACTTCGTTCAACCGCTACTTCAAAGCACAGACAGGATACACGCCTTCTGAATACCGGGCGAAACATACTTCCTGATCTTTTTGTGCCTGCTTTCCTGTAAAAACGGACATTTTTTATAAAACAGCTCCTCTTTTTGGGAGGCTGTTTGTCTTTTTAGCTCTTTTTCGGCAGTAAAAGCGCCGCGGGAATCACTTTCTCATCCTCTAAGGCACAATTCCGGCCAATTTTTTATGCGTAGAACTACCTGTTTCATCCGGTTTGAAAAATTTGGACACTCCTGTTCTGTTCTTCTTTACGTTGTTTTTATCTGTTTGATATTTAGGCGATTGTTCTCGTATCGTTTTGTTGGGCGCGTTCCGGATAATTGGGATGGCGTACGTCCCCACAAAATGAACCGGCATTTTCCGGCGGCGGACAGACCTTTGTGCTGTTCATTTTTTAACCTCTTAACACCTCTCACATTTTTTCCATTATGAAAAACCATACCCATGCCGACACAACTATTTTATTACGCGGTTTTTTCCGCGGCGCCCCTTTCGTTTGCACCCTGTTTCAAACCAGTAATAACAGAGTAGTAACCAAGTATCCATTCCATTAATCTATCATGAATATGAGATCTGTACACATTGCAGCGCCTTTTTTATGGAAAGGCCTGTTGTATCTGACGATCCTTTTTTCAGTGCCGGGTTTTGCGGCTGCACAGACGCACGACTGCGGACTATCGTTCAGTACTGAAAAAAGCAGGTATTCCGTAGTATACGGAGAACCTACCCGTATCGACCTGGCAAACGGTACCGCTTCTGCGGCCCGCTGGGAAATAAGTCCGGCCTCCGGCGCGGATAAAAGTTCCGGCGAGGGCAATACCACGGGCGATATTACTTTTTCGAAGCCGGGTACCTATAAGGTTACCTTTTATGGCCAGGGCGATGCCACGCATCCTGCGCACAAAGCTGAAGCCGAAGTGACCGTGCACGCAGTGGGTATGAAATTCCATACCGGTCGCGCGCAGCTTTCGGGTAAGATCGTACAGGGTGCAAGCCTCGACGGTATTACGCTGAGTATCCCTGTCGAGATTGCTTCCTATACGAAAGAGCCTGTACGTTTCGGGCCTTTTACAACGGAAACATCCGGTATACGGGGCATTACGGTAAGCTTTGCCAAAGAGGTGATGCTGCGTCCGGGGGAGCATACCCTTGTTTTCAGCCTTTCCGGAACTGCGGCCCACAGCGGCAGAGCGCAGATCGGGTTTTTCAACCCCGCCGGCGAAGGCTACTTCTATAACTTCCAAATTACTGAGAACTAATGGACAGGAATTTTTACGCACATAAACGAAAAAAGCCGGCCTCGCTGCAGACGGTATTCTTTGTGCTGGGCGCCGTGTTCATGGCATACCTTGCCGGAACGGCCCGCCTGCAGGCACAGAACTGTAACTCCAACAGTCCCTACGACCAGATACAGTCGTCTTTCCACTCTACCGTGGTAACGCGGGTGGACGGTACTTTCCTGGTGTGGGGCGAGCGTTCGGCTCCCAACGGGACCACCAATAACCTGTCGCCCCTGGAAGTGACCCCGGCTAATGGGTATACATATACCGGGAACCTGCTCGATATCTCACTGGGCAGTAATTCTTCCAACAATGCACAGTTCTTTGTACTTACCACCGGGGGCCTCTACGGATGGGGTACCACCAATATCGTGGTAAATACAACGCTGAAGAATACAAATGCATTCGGTTCGGTACTGATGCCCGTAGGTGTGGCTCCGACGGATGTCCGTAAAATGCTGGCCACACGCGACGCCCTGTTGCTGCTGACGCACAGCGGGGATATATGGATCAGCGGAAGAAACGCTGCCATACATGGTATGGGCGGCGTAACGCCGGGTGCCGCAGATAACTACTGGGGCCGGGTAACCACCAGTGCCGCAGGTAATCCGGTGCTGACGGGTGTGGCAGATGTACGTATCTCGCCAGCCGGAGCTTTTGCCTATACCACTACGGGCGACTATTATACCTGGGGCCCGAATGTCTTCCTGGGTGATGGTAGTGCGGCCGCTTCCTACGATCGCGCCACACTTATGCAGCTGCCCTTTACCGGTACGCCGGTTATGATCGCGATGACCACCGGTGTTACGGGCGGTTCGCGTCAGGCTTCGTATTACAGCATCGATCCCAGCGATGGACGTGTGTTTTCTATGGGTAACAATACCAACGGACAGCTGGGTATCAATAACACCACAAGCCAGACCGGCTGGGTGAACATACAGGTGCCGGGCGGCGGAAGTCCCTTGCTGGGCGTACGTTTCATCAGCGGTAACGACCAGGACGGATGGAGCACCAGTTCCGGTGCCGTAACTATGATCACCACCGGCAAAAACCTGTACGGACTGGGTAGTAACCAGGGTACCATGATCGGCGGGCCGACCAATAATGCCGACTACACTACGCCGATCACGCCTGCGGGTTTCGTGTTCGGGGTAGACAACCCGTTCTATGTAGAAACGGGCGGCCACACTTCGGTGTACGTAAAAGAATGCTCGGACCGTTATTGTTACGTAGGACACCGCATCAGCGGTTCTATGGGCGACGGTACCAATGTAAGCCAGTTCGAAGCCGTATTCAACTGTACCTATACAGCTGCCTCCGTGATCTGCGGCGCCAGTACCTTCGATGCCGGCGACGCCCCGGTATCGTATGACAACGGTTCTTCGGCAAACCACTATTACCTGTGTATGGACTCCCTGTACCTCGGGGATATTCCGCCGAAACCCAATAACGGTCTGCCCGTTGCCAGTGTAACGGCCGGTGCCGACAATAACTATGGCATCGCAGGCGACATACAACAGGGCCTGGAAGAGGACGGTGTTGCCGCGATCCCGAACTATACGGGCGGAACTACCTACAGCCTCAGCGCCAAAGTGCTGAATATGATGGGCAGCACGGCCAACCTGTACGCATGGATCGACTGGAACGGCAACGGTGTGTTCGAAGCCTCGGAAGTGGCCACCGAAACCTACGCGTCTATGGCGGGTAAACAAACCAAAACCCTGAACTGGACGGGTATTAACGAATCCCAGGTGCGCTGCGGACGCAATTATATTCGCCTGCGCCTTACCCAGGACGTACTTACGGACAACCCGGCTACCACAAATATCGACGAACGTAGCTTTGTAACTGCGTACAACGGAGAGATCGAAGACTATAACCTGATCGCCAGTCTGCCGGTAGCAGCCGGTCCGGATATCTATACCAGCATTCTTACGCCCCTGCCGGGTGGCAGTGTAACGATGGCGGGTCTGGGTGCCGGCACCTGGGTTCCTGCACCGGGGAATCCGGGCACGGCAGTGATCAGCAATGCAAACACTCCCACAGCCACCATTTCCGCTTTCAGCGCTCCCGGTCCGTATACCTTTATTTATACGAGCGGTTATGAGCCTCTGACCTGTAAGGATACCATGCAGGTATTCTTTAACGTAAAACCTGTTGCGCAGAACGACCTTGTAAATGTAAATGAAGGTTCGTCGGTAACCATATCGGTAACCACGAACGATACCGATCCGGAAAATGCACTGGACTCAGCCTCTGTGAGCATACTGGGTAATCCCCTGCACGGAACGGTAAGCGTAGATCCGGTGACCGGTGCGGTAACCTATACACCGGCCCCGGGGTATACGGGAGCAGATTCGCTGACGTATGTGATCTGCGACCTTACCACGGCCCCTTTACCAAGCCTCTGTGATACCGCCGTAGTATACATTACGGTAGATGAGATCAATCACCCCCCGCTGGCACAGGACGATTACACGAATGTACCTGAGGATGGGTCCGTGACGGTGAATGTATCGGGTAACGATACAGATCCGGACGGAAACCTGGTACCGGGCAGCGTAAGCGTGATCCCGGGCGGAGGTCCCTCGAACGGCAGCTTCACGATCGGTGGCGGCGGAAACATTACCTATACGCCCGATCCGAATTTCTTCGGTAACGACACCATTACCTATACCATCTGCGACGATGGCATTCCGGCCCCGGCCTATTGCGATACGGCATTGCTGATCATTACGGTAACGCCGCTGAATGATCCCCCGGTAGCGAACGACGATACAGCCACTACGCCGGAAGATATACCGGTCCTGATTCCTGTTATCTCTAACGATACAGATATCGACGGAAATATAGTGCCGAACTCTGTGGCACTGGTTACACCGCCCGCCAACGGAACGGTAACGGTCAATGCGCTTACGGGGGAGATCACGTATACGCCAGACAATAATTTTAATGGTACGGATTCCTTTATCTACCTGGTGTGTGATGACGGAACGCCGCTGCCTTCTCTTTGCGATACAGCGCTGGTAACGATAAACGTAACACCGCTGAACGACGCTCCTGTAGCCAATAACGACAACGCCACAACCCCGGAAGATATGCCGGTAGTGATCAATATACCCAATAACGATACGGACGTTGACGGTAACCTGGACCTGACCAGTGTAACGGTGACCAATGGTCCTTCGAACGGTACGGTGAGCATCGATCCGGTAACGGGTGAAGTGACCTATACGCCGAACCCGAACTACAACGGTCCGGATAACTTTACCTACAGCATCTGCGATACAGGTATGCCTGTGTTGTGTGATACGGCGATTGTTACCATTAACGTAACACCGGTAAATGATCCCCCGGTAATCGATCTGCCGAATGTAAGTACCCCGGAAGATACACCGGTAACGATCTGTTCACCGATCGTGGACGCTGATGCGGGCGATACCTTCACGGCAAGCTTCTGTGGCGGTCCGTACAACGGAACTTCAACCACTCCGGTAGTGTTCAACGGCCAGGTTTGTATTACGTATACACCGGCTGCCAACTACAACGGTACGGATAGCGTTTGCATCGTGGTATGTGACCAGAATGGTGCCTGCGATACATCGGTAAGCGTAATAACGATCACTCCTGTGAACGATCCGCCTGTAGCCAATAACGACAATGCCACTACGCCGGAAGATACGCCGGTAGTGATCAATATACCCAATAATGATACGGACGTTGACGGCAACCTGGATCTGACTTCAGTAACTGTAACGAACGGTCCTTCAAACGGTACGGTAAGCATCGATCCGGTAACGGGTGAGGTGACCTATACGCCGAACCCGAACTACAACGGTCCGGATAACTTTACCTACAGCATCTGCGATACAGGTATGCCTGTGTTGTGCGATACGGCGATTGTTACCATTAACGTAACACCGGTAAATGATCCCCCGGTAATCGACCTGCCGAACGTAAGCACTCCGGAAGATATACCGGTAACGATCTGTTCACCGATCGTGGACGCTGATGCAGGCGATACCTTCACGGCAAGCTTCTGTGGCGGTCCGTACAGCGGAACTTCAACCACTCCGGTAGTATTCAACGGTCAGGTATGTATTACGTATACACCTGCTGCCAATTACAACGGAACGGATAGCGTTTGCATCGTAGTGTGCGACCAGGACGGCGCCTGCGATACATCCGTTAGCGTAATAACGATCACCCCGGTGAACGATCCGCCTGTAGCCAATAACGATAATGCCAGCACCGGTTCTTCTACACCGGTAGTAATTAATGTTACGTCGAACGATACAGATATCGACGGAAACATCGATCCGGCCACGGTAACCATTACCAACGGCCCGGTAAACGGCGGTTCTGTAACCATCGATCCGGTGACGGGCGCCATTACCTATACCCCCGGTCCGAATACCTGTGGTACCGATCACTTTACCTACCAGGTCTGTGACGACGGTACTCCGCTGCCTGCACTTTGTGATACGGCTGTGGTGAGCATTACCATCAGTGATACCGAAGCACCTGTGATCACTTGTCCGGCCTCCCTGCCTGCCTTTACGGCTTCTGTAAATATCTGCGGATACCAGGTAAGCGGTTCGGCCCTGGATGCCAATGCCAGCGACAACTGTAGTGCGGTAACCCTTACGCATAACTATTATGCCTGGGCAAACCCGAACAGCCTGAACGGCGCTACCTTCCCGGTGGGAACCACGGTAGTGACCTGGACGGCAACGGATGCCGCAGGTAATACTTCCAGCTGCAACATCAGTGTAACGGTGCAGGACCAGACAGCTCCGTCTTTCCTGAACTGTGCTTCCGGTGCGGTATATACCGTAAGTCTCTTCCCCGATGACTGTGAAGGCGGTGTGATCTGGCCAATACCCGTAGCGATGGACAACTGCGGCAGCGTAACCGTAACACAGACCTCCGGTCCGGCACACGGCTCCCTGCTCACGGTAGGTTCCTATGTAATTACGTATACAGCTACGGACGGCTACGGTAATTCCGACAGCTGTTCCTTCACCATTAACGTGATCGACACGGAAGATCCTACCATTACCTGTCCGGGTAATATCATCGGCGCCGGTACCGATCCGGGTACCTGCAGCTGGACCTCTCCGGCCGGCTCCCTGACGCCTCTGCTGGTTACCAGCAACTGTGCGGCTACGGTAGGCTGGTCTGTTCAGAACCCCGACGGTTCAACAAATACAGGCGCTGCCGACATCAGCGGCTATGCGTTTGCCACCGGCCAGTCTGTAGTGACCTACGCGGTTACCGAGACCGCCAGCGGCCAGAGCTGGAGCTGCTCCTTTACGGTAAATGTAGCCGACCATGAAGCACCTGCCATCAGCGGATGCCTGGGCGATACCACGATATCCACCGATGCCGGTCAGTGTGGCGCAGCTTTCAGTTGGACGGCTCCGGTAGCTTCGGACAACTGTACACTGAGCAGTTTTACCTCTACGCATACCCCGGGTGCTGTATTCCCGGTAGGGACCACCACGGTTACCTATACAGCGGTGGACAGCTCCGGCAATACCACTACCTGCAGCTTTAATGTTACGGTTAACGATACAGAAGCTCCCCAGATCATCGATTGTCCGGCCGATATTATGGTATCCAACGACAGCAGCCTATGCAGTGCCGTTGTGAACTGGACCGCACCTTCAGCCACGGATAACTGCGGCGCTACGCTCAGCGTAAGCTCCAGCCATCAGCCGGGCGATGTGTTCCCGGTAGGTTCCACCGTAGTGACCTATACCTTTACCGACGGTGCGGGTAACCAGCAGGTATGCCGTTTTACGGTAACGGTTAACGATACCGAGGCCCCCATCAGCCTGAACTGTCCTTCGGATATCAGCAGCTGTAACGAATACATCAGCTGGACGCCTCCGTCTTTCAGCGATAACTGCAGCAGTATCCTGAACATCAGTTCCAACTATACACCGGGCTCCCTGTTCCCCGTGGGCAGTACCCTGGTGGTGTATACCGCGGTGGATGCCGCCGGCAACAGCAGTACCTGTTCCTTCTACGTACGCCGTTCGGCCATACGCCTTGCCGCTGCCGGTCAGAACGTACAGTGCGCCGGTGCTGACGATGGAATAGCCGCTGTGATCGTAGGTAACGCCATCGCTCCGTTCACGTTCGACTGGAACAACGGCAGTTCATCCGACTCTGCATGGGCGGGCCTGGCCCCGGGCACTTACACGGTGACCGTAACCGATGCCATCGGCTGTTCGGCCACGGCCAGTGTAACCATTACCGAACCGGAACCGCTGCGTGTGGGCATCACTTCGCTGAGCAATGCCACCTGCGGACTGGAAGACGGTACGATCTACAGTGAAACAACAGGCGGTACCGAACCTTACACATACCTGTGGAGCAACGGTTATGCCGGACCTGTACTGATCGCTGAAGCCGGTAACTATACGCTGACGGTGACCGATGCCAGCGGTTGTGCCGATACGGCCAATGTGAAGCTGAACTGCGACTTTAAAGTGCCGCAGCTGGTATCGCCCAACGGCGACGGACATAACGATACCTGGACCATACCGGGCATTCAGCTGTATCCCGATGCGGTGGTGGAACTGTATAACCGCTGGGGTAACCTGGTGTACAAGGCTTCGCCTTACCTGAACGACTTTGCCGGTTATTCAAACGGTATGGCCACCATCGGAAACCAGAAACTGCCCGCAGGGACCTACTTCTATGTGATCATTCTGAAAAAAGGAGAAAAAGCCTACCAGGGTTACATAGAGCTTACCTACTAAAAAAGACGCAGGCCCGTTGGGTTTGTCCGCCGGGCCTGCTTTATCATAACATTTTGCATAAAATATAAACAGCATTATACAATGAAAAAACTGGGTTTAATGGTTTCACTGATCTTACTCTCCCTTTGCCGGGCAGACGTATTCAGCCAGACCGAAGAGCAGGTATCGCTCTACATGTTTAATCCGTTGCTTTTCAACCCGGCCTATGCAGGCACGCGGGGTTCCATCAACCTGGTGGCCAGCGGCCGATTCCAGTGGGTGGGCTTCGAAGGTGCCCCGCGCAGCCAGTTCCTTTCCTTCAGTGCGCCGGTAGTGGGGCAGAGCCTCGGGCTGGGTTTCCACCTCAGTAACGACCAGATCGGTGCGCGTAGCCGTACTTCGGCCTTTGCCGATATCTCCTACAGCATCAAACTCAACCGCAGGGACCACCGCCTGGCCTTTGGTATGAGCGGCGGTGCCGACTGGCAGGTATACAATTTCTCGCGACTGTACACCACCGATCCCGGCGATCCGGCGTACGGGTATTACGCCAGCCGCGTGCGTCCGAACTTCGGAGCAGGTATCTATTACTACGGCGAGCGCCACTACTTTGGCGTATCGGTGCCGCGCCTGCTGCGTAACCGCCTGGGCAACCAGGATATCGGCGAAAACCTGCAGCGCCGCCACTTTTATGTGACCGCCGGTTATGTGTTCAAGATCAACAGCGTGGTGGACTTTAAACCGAGCACCCTGGTGAAGATCTCGGAGAACGCGCCGCTGACCTTCGATCTGAATGCCAATTTCCTGTTCCATAAAACCCTGTGGGTAGGTGCCATGTACCGCTTCCACGAGGCCGTGGGCCTGAACATGGCCGTGATCGTTAAAAATACAGTGAGCATCGGTTATGCCTTCGAACTGCCGGTAAACGGTATGGCAAACGCCCGCCAGTGGGGCAGCCACGAGATCATGGTAGGCTTTGACCTGCGTACGAAGAAAAAACCTGTCCGTTCACCCCGCTATTTCTAATCAACAAGCAAGCATCATGAAAAAAGTATATATATACGCATGTGTATTCCTGCTGGCTTCGTCGGCACAGGCCCAGACGGCACGCAGGAACCTGGCCGAGCGCTATTTCGGACTACTCGATTATACCGCGGCCAGCCCCATCTATAACGAACTGGCCCGCAAGACCGTTAAAAAATCGGGTAAGGGAAAACCGGCCGACTGGGAAGTGGTACGCAAAGCCGCACAGTCTGAATTCTATACCCGCGATTACAGCAAGGCCACAGCCTGGTACCAGTCGCTGGTGAACGGAAAAGCTGCGGTTGCCGACGATTATACGCTATATTTTGAAGCGTTGCGTTACCAGGGTAAATATGACGAGGCTGCTGCCGTGCTCCGCGAGATGAAAGCCCAGGGACATGAACTGGGTACCCTGAAGGAATACGAGCGCAACCTGAATTACCCCGTGTACCTCACGCGCGACAGCACACGCTATACCGTAAAGGAAATGCCTTTCAACAAGGGACTGGGCGATTTTTCAGCGGCCTATTACCAGGATGGACTGATCTTTGTCTCTACCCGCAAATCGCAGGCCCTTATGTCGAAGTACGGATGGGACAATACGGGCTACCTGAACGTGTATTATGCCCGTCCGAAGAACGGCGAATACCGTAAAAAGGCAAAATTGCAGAAAAAAGAACTGAAGACCCGTGAGCACGACGGTCCGGTATTCTTCAGCAAAGACAGTAAACAGGCCTTTATTACCCGAAACCGTACCGAAAAAGATGTGCGTAAAGGTACGATCGTGAACCTGAGTTTATACATAGCCGAAAAAGGCGCCGATGGTAAATGGAGCGTTCCGCAGCCCTTTGCCTACAATTCCGCAGTGTATTCTGTAGGACATGCAGCGCTTTCTCCCGATGAGAAGACCCTGTATTTTGTAAGCGATATGCCGGGTGGACAGGGAGGGACCGATCTCTGGATGTGCCGCCGTGAAGGCAACGGCTGGTCGGCTCCGCAGAACCTGGGCAAGACCCTCAATACCGAAAAGGACGAGATGTTCCCCTTTGTGGCTGATGACGGTACGCTGTATTACGCATCCAACGGACTGGCAGGTCTGGGCGGACTCGACCTCTTCGAAAGCCGCGCCGGCAGCAACGGTTTCATGGCCCCGCTGAACATGGGCTATCCGCTCAATACCAAAGCCGACGATTTTGCACTCATCACCCGCGATCATAAAACGGGCTATTTTTCTTCGGACCGCCGCGGATACACCGATCGCGTTATGAGCGTGGAAATGCGCCGCGTAGTGCTGGAAGTGGAAGGCACGGTAACAGATAAGGACGATCCCGCCAAAAAACTGGGCAATGTACAGGTGGTGCTGCGGAACAGGACCTTAGGAGATTCTACCGTGGTATACACCGATTCCCTGGGGAATTTTACCTTCCCCCTGCTGAAAGACTGCGATTACGAAATTGCCGGTACCAAAGAGAACTTTGACCTGGTAAGCCCGGCCACACTGAGCACACAGGGTAAAAACACTTCGGAAGTACTGCGTGCCGACCTGCAGATGGAAGACAATACCCTGCCCAAGGAAAGGGCGTACCGCATGCTGTTCGTAGTAAAGGACTGCAGTACCGGGAATCCCGTTCCGAATGCCGAAATGAGCGTAAAAGAAGAGGGCGGCAACGAGAAGAAGTTCTATACGTCGAACGCTGCAGGCGAGATCGAGATCCTGAAAACGGAACCCGTTGTACAGGGCGAAGCGCTGCAGCCGAAACAGTGGAAATACATTGTAGAGAACACGGGTGCCGGTTTCTTCCCGGAGACGAAGAAAATGGCCTTTGAATTCGGCAATACAGAACCCGGAGCGGAAAAACGCAGGGAATTTGTGCTGAACAGAGACGTGTGTTTCAACCCGATCAAAGAAAATGCCGTATTCGAACTGAAAGATATTTATTACGACTACAACAAAGCCACTCTGCGTCCGCAGAGTATGGTGGAACTGGATAAAGTGTACGATTTCCTGAAACGGAATCCACAGATCAAGGTGCAGCTGTCTTCGCACACCGACAGCCGTGGGTCCGACTCGTACAACCTGAGCCTGTCGCAACGCCGTGCCCAGAGCTGTGTGGATTACCTGATCAAGGTCAAGGGGATATCCGCAGAAAGCCTGGTAGCCAAAGGTTACGGCGAAACCATGCTCAGCAATAAATGTGCCAACGGGGTTAAGTGTACCGATGAGGAACACCAGGCCAACCGTCGTACCGAGATACGTATTTTAAAAGTACAATAACGCGTTAAGTGGTTAGAGAAAAAGAGGCCGGACCGGGTGTCTGCTTTTGGTCCGGCCGATTTTGGAAGGGAGGTCCTGGGAAGACCTCCCTTTTTTTATGCATAAAAAAAGGCTCTTACGGTTGCCCGTAAAAGCCCTATATATAAAAAAAACAAGGTACTTATTTTACAAAACCTTTCTGTGTGATGTATTCCGCGATCTGTACGGCATTGGTAGCTGCGCCTTTACGCAGGTTGTCCGAAACGATCCAGCAGTTGAGGGTATTTTCGCGGGTTTCGTCGTAACGTATACGTCCTACAAAGGTATCATCTGAATCTGACGCGTGCAAGAGCGGCATGGGATATTGCAGCTGCGCGGGGTCGTCGATTACCTTTACGCCGGGTGCTTTCTCAAGCAGGCTGCGGATCTGCTGCAGGTCAAAAGATCTTTCAAATTCAATGTTCACACTTTCGCTGTGCCCGCCCATTACGGGTACGCGTACGCAGGTGGCCGTAAGCTTTATGGAATCGTCGCCCATGATCTTGCGGGTCTCGTTCGTCATCTTCATTTCTTCTTTGGTATACCCGTTGTCCATGAAAATATCGATCTGGGGGATCAGGTTCAGGTCGATGGGGTAGGGGTAGGCCATGGCGCCAGCCACACCTTTACGCTCGTTCTGCAGCTGGTCTACTGCTTTTTTGCCGGTACCTGTCACGCTCTGGTAGGTGCTTACCACCACGCGGCGTATGTGCAGCGCGTCGTGCAGGGGCTTCAGCACCAGTACCAGCTGTATGGTACTGCAATTGGGGTTGGCAATGATCTTGTCCTCCGCGCTCAGCACCTGGCCGTTCACTTCGGGTACCACCAGTTTTTTTGCCGGGTCCATGCGCCAGGCCGAACTGTTGTCGATCACCGTAATGCCGGCTTCGGCAAATTTCGGGGCCCATTCCAGCGAAGTGCTTCCCCCGGCAGAAAAAAGGGCGATGGCCGGCTTTCGCTCAATGGCTTCCGTAGCCGAAACCACCGTGTACTCCTTGCCACGGAAGGTTACGGTCTTACCCAGGGAACTTTCACTCGCCACGGGTATCAGTTCACTTACCGGAAAATCCCGCTCTTCCAGTATCTGCAACATTTTCTGACCTACCAGGCCGGTAGCGCCTACTACGGCAATTTTCATTTTTTATGTACTTTTTTTAGTTTCTATTGAAATGCGTTCCATCCGCCGGCCGTCAGGTCACTTACGCGGCCGTCCGGGGTTTCGATCTTGATGCCTTCCGATGCGGCGCTCATATAGCCGATGATCGTAATATCCGGACTTTTCGAGATCTTTTCGTAGTCGCTTTGTTTCAGGGTGAACAGCAGTTCGTAATCTTCACCGCCGTTCAGGGCCGCCACGCCGGGGTGTACTTTCAGTTCTTCCAGGAAAGAGGCCGCCGAAGGGTCAACCGGAATGCGGTTCAGGTAAATGTGTGCCCCCAGTCCCGATGCCTGGCAGATGTGCCCGATCTCGGAAGCGAGCCCGTCCGAAATATCCATCATGGCCGTAGGTTTAATGCCCATTTCGGCCAGTGCGGTAATAATATCGATGCGGGCCTCGGGTTTCAGCTGACGTTCCAGTATATAGTCGTTGCCGCTCAGGTCGGGCTGTACGGCCGGGTTATCCTTAAAGATCTGTTTTTCGCGTTCCAGCAGGCGCAGTCCGGCATAGGCCGCGCCCAGGTCGCCGGTCACGCACAGCAGTTCGCGCTCGGCAGCCCCGCTGCGGTATACGATCTGTTCTTCATCGGCATAACCGATCACCGTGCCGCTGAGCACCATACCGCGTATCGAGGAGGAGGTATCGCCGCCGATGAGCTCCACGCCGTACTTTTCGCAGGCGGCATGGATGCCTTTGTACAGCTCGTCTACCGCTTCTACGGTAAATTTAGCCGAAAGGGTAATATTCATCAGCAGTTGCGCCGGTTTTACGTTCATGGCCAGCATATCGCTGAAATTCACCACCGCGGCCTTATAGCCCAGGTGTTTCAGGGGTACGTAGGCCAGGTCGAAATGTACGCCTTCGCAGAGCAGATCGGTACTCAGCAATACCTTTTTACCCTGCGGATCGGTCACCGCACAGTCGTCCCCGATGCCTTTTATCGTCTGTTCGTGTACAAATTTCTTACTTTGGCCGATACGTTCGATCAGCCCGAATTCGCCTATCTGCTGCAGGTTTGTAAGTTCCGGATTAGTTTCTTCGATCATCTTATTAAAAATTTCTATCCCTTATTTAGGGGAATTGACTACCTTTGCACCGTGGGAGTTTATTTAGACTGATTCTAAATAATAGCTTCCCTTTCTAAAAACACAACAAAAGTAACGCATTCATTGAAATGATAACCGTTTCTGATATAGCAAAAGAAAAATTAGCGGAACTGCGTCGTGCCGAAGGGCATACCGAGTCGGCTTTCCTGCGCGTGGGCGTGGAAGGCGGCGGTTGTTCCGGGCTTACCTACCAGCTGAAATTCGACGAGGAAATGAAGGCGGACGATAAGCTGTTCGAAGATAAAGGAGTACAGATCGTAGTGAGCAAAAAAAGCTTTTTATACCTGGTGGGCACCGAGCTGGACTTCAGCGACGGTCTCAACGGCAAAGGCTTCCAGTTTAAAAACCCGAACGCTACCCGCACCTGTGGCTGCGGCGAAAGTTTCTCGGTTTAACATTACAACGGTTTCTCCATGTCAGACTCGAATAAAATAATAGACCAGGCCGTCAGTTCCGAATACAAGTGGGGTTTTTATACCGACCTTGAGAACGATACGGCAGCTCCGGGCCTCAGCGAGGACACCATACGCTTTATCAGTGCCCGCAAAGAAGAGCCTGAGTGGATGCTCGACTGGCGTCTGAAGGCTTTCCGCACCTGGGAACAGATGACGGAGCCGGACTGGGCGCACGTTCAGTACCCGAAGATCAATTACCAGGACATCATTTACTATTCAGCGCCCCGCAAAGGGCCCAAATACAACTCGCTCGACGAGGTGGACCCCGAGATCCTGGAAACCTTTAATAAACTGGGTATCTCGCTCGAAGAACAGAAAGTACTTTCGGGCGTGGCCGTAGACGCGGTGATCGACTCGATTTCGGTAAAGACCACCTTCCGCGAAAAACTCAGCGAACTGGGCATCGTGTTCTGTTCCATGAGCGAAGCCATTAAAGAATACCCCGAACTGGTAAAGAAATACCTGGGCTCGGTGGTGCCCGTGCGCGATAACTATTTTGCCGCACTCAACTGCGCGGTGTTCAGCGACGGTTCTTTCGTATACATACCCAAAGGGGTACGCTGTCCGATGGAACTGAGTACCTATTTCCGTATAAACGCCATTAATACCGGGCAGTTCGAGCGTACGCTCATCGTGGCCGACGAAGGCAGCTATGTAAGTTACCTGGAAGGCTGCACGGCCCCCATGCGCGACGAGAACCAGCTGCATGCCGCCGTGGTGGAACTGGTGGCCCTGCGCGATGCCGAGATCAAGTACAGCACCGTACAGAACTGGTACCCCGGTAACAAAGAAGGCAAGGGCGGTATTTACAATTTTGTGACCAAACGCGGTATCTGCAAAGGCGATAACAGTAAAATATCCTGGACGCAGGTAGAGACCGGTTCGGCCGTTACCTGGAAGTACCCCAGCGTGATCCTGAAAGGCGATCACAGCATCGGTGAATTCTATTCGGTAGCGCTCACCAATAATTTCCAGCAGGCCGATACGGGCACCAAAATGATACACCTGGGCCGCAATACACGCAGTACCATCGTGTCCAAGGGTATATCCGCCGGTAAGAGCAACAACAGTTACCGCGGACTGGTAAAAATAGGCCGTGAGGCAGAAGGTGCGCGTAACTTCTCCCAGTGCGACAGTCTGCTCATTGGCAGTACCTGCGGCGCACATACCTTCCCGTACATCGAATGCGATAACCCTTCGGCCAAAGTAGAACACGAGGCCACGACCAGTAAAATTGCCGAAGACCAGCTGTTCTACTGCAATCAGCGCGGTATCAATACCGAAAAGGCCGTAAGCCTTATCGTGAACGGTTATTGTAAGGAAGTGTTCAACCAGCTGCCCATGGAATTTGCCGTGGAAGCACAGAAATTACTCAGTATCTCGCTCGAAGGCAGCGTGGGATAATATATACAGGAAAAAAGCAACACGTTACACATCATGCTCACTATAAAAAATTTACATGCATCCATCAACGGCAAGGAAATTCTGAAGGGAATCAACCTCGAGATCGCCGCCGGCGAAGTGCATGCCATTATGGGACCCAACGGTTCCGGAAAAAGTACCCTGTCGTCCGTGCTGGCCGGCAAGGAAGACTATGAAATTACACAGGGAGAAGTGATCTTCCGCGGTAAGGACCTGCTGGAACTTTCGCCCGAAGAACGTGCCGGCGAAGGCATTTTCCTGGCGTTCCAGTACCCGGTGGAAATTCCCGGCGTTAGCATGACCAACTTTATGCGTACGGCCGTGAACGAAGTACGCGAATACCGTGGTCTGGACGCACTGGACGCCAAAGCTTTCCTGGCGCTGAGCAAGGAAAAACAGGCCCTGGTGGAACTGGATAAAAAACTGGCCGGACGTTCGGTGAACGAAGGCTTCTCCGGCGGTGAGAAAAAACGCAACGAAATTTACCAGATGGCCATGCTGAATCCCTACCTGTCGATCCTCGACGAAACGGACAGCGGCCTCGATATCGACGCCCTGCGCATTGTGTCCGAAGGGGTGAACAAACTGAAAAGCGCGGAGAACGCCTTCCTGGTGATCACGCACTACCAGCGCCTGCTCGATTATATTGTGCCCGATTTTGTACACGTACTGTACGACGGCCGCATTGTAAAAACGGGACCGAAAGAACTGGCCCTGGAACTCGAAGACAAAGGCTACGACCACATTAAAAAAGAAGTAGAAGCTTAACCTGGTCCTATGCTCACAGAAACACAGGTAAAAACCGCCGGATGGGGAAACACGGAAGTGCAGGCCCTGCGTGCCCGTGCCCTGGCTTTTTTCGAGGAAAAAGGCCTGCCCGAGGTTAAGAACGAACTGTATAAATACAGCAATATACAGCGCCTGGTTACGGAGAACGGCTTCCGCGAAACGGAACCGAAGACCGCAACGGACACGCTGAACCTGCCGGAACTGCCTTTTGCCGTTTCCGGTACGCTGGTACTGTACAACGGCGTATTTCAGCCGGCTTTGTCTGCACTGCCCGCCGGCGTGGACGTACAGGCCGCAGGCGCCATATTGGACGGCCCGCTGGCCGCACACACCTTTGGCCTGCCCGAGCCCGACGCGGTAAAAGCGCTGGCCCTGGCTACAGCTTCTGAAGGTGTGGCCCTGCTCATAGGGGAAAATGTACAGCTGGAAAAACCGCTCCTGGTATTTTCGTATACAGATGTGGAAGATGCGTCTTCACTGGCTTCCCTGCATGTGCTGAAGGCAGGGAAAAATGCATCGGCCTCCGTGCTTATGCTGCACGCGCACGCTGCGGACAAACGTTTTTTTGCGCAGCAGGTATGGCAGTATTTTACGGCAGAAGGCGCAACCCTGCGTGTGTACGAGATGCAGAACGAAGGCCCCGAAAGCTACACCATTAATCATTTTTCGGCCCTGCAGGCAGCGAACAGTACCTTTTCGCTCACAACCTCCAGCACCGGTTCTGCCTTTATGCGCAACAACGTGCGTGCGGAACATGCCGGCGAAGGCTGTCACACCGAGCTCAACGGGCTTTTTATGCCTTCGGAAGGGCAGCACATCGATAACCGTACTTTTGTGGGACACATGTTCCCGGACTGTACCAGCGACGAAATGTACAAAGGTATTGCCGCCGCGGACGGTAAGGGCATTTTCAACGGGAAAGTGTACGTGGCCCGCGATGCGCAAAAGACCAATGCCTACCAGAGCAACAAGAACGTATTACTGAGCCGCGAGGCCACGATCAATTCCAAACCGGAACTCGAAATTTATGCCGATGACGTAAAATGCAGTCACGGCAGCACCACCGGTCAGCTGGACGAACAGAGCATTTTTTACATGCAGGCCCGCGGCATACGCCAGGCCGAAGCCCGTAAACTGCTGCTGCTGGCCTTTGCCAACGACGTGTTCGAACGTATTCCCGACAGGGAACTGCGGGCCTTTTTTGAAACAGAGGCCGAACAACGTTTTGCGGCCTTGTACAGGAGTCGTTAAGCAGCGGCGGTTCGTCGGTCAGAATATAATGTATATCTAATTTAGGCCCCATGCGTTTGGCAGTGGGGCTTTTGTTTTGTTACTTTATACTTTGAGAAACTCCTCAACACGAATTCATTATTTTATCGGGAATGAAAAAGATTTTTTTAAAAGTATCGATGCTTGTTTACCTGTTCGGCGCAGGCATCACGGTATTTGCCCAGGACGTGGACAAAGCCGTTTTAAACTGGTATAACACCAAAACGCCGGGAATGAACACCGAAGCCGCCTACAAAATGGTGAAGAAACAAACCCCGAAAACCGTGGTAGTAGGTGTGATCGACTCTGGTGTGGACATTGAACACGAAGACCTGAAAGGGCAGATATGGGTGAACGAGGACGAGATCCCCGGCAACGGTATCGACGACGACAAGAACGGCTATATCGACGATGTACACGGCTGGAACTTCCTGGGAGCATCCAATAACGAAAACCTGGAATACGTACGTATATACAAAAACGGCAAAGCCCGTTTCGACGGCAAGACCGCCGAACAGATCAGCGCTGCCGATAAAGCAGATTTTGCCCTCTGGGAAGAATGCCGCGATAAACTGAAGACAGAAAGCGAAGAGGCCAAACAGGAACTGGAAGGCATACAGATGCTGCAGGAACAGCTGCTTCCCATGCTTCCCATGCTTGTGAAAAGTGCACTGGGCAAGGAATCCTACACGGAAAAAGACCTGCTGAAATGGAAGCCGAAAGACGATAATGCCAAACAGATCCGTGGCCTGGCCCTGATGGTAGAAACCGGTCAGCTGAGCAAAGAGAACCTCGATGAAGGTATAAAACAATACCAGGACCGCCTGGCTTATCACCTGAACCCGGATTTCAACGGACGTACGCCCGTAGGCGATAACCCGGACGATTTCAGCCAGGTACGCTACGGCAACAACGATGTGGAAGGTGCCGACGCCCTGCATGGTACGCACGTTTCCGGTATCATCGGAGCGGTACGCGGTAACGGTATCGGCGGCGACGGTGTGGCTGCCCCGGTAAAGATCATGTCCCTGCGTGCCGTACCCAACGGCGACGAGTACGATAAAGACATCGCCCTGGCCATCCGCTACGCCGTAGACAATGGTGCCAGCGTCATCAATATGTCCTTTGGAAAATCGTATTCCCCGCACCAGAAAGAAGTATACGATGCCATGAAATATGCCGAAGAAAAAGGCGTACTGCTGGTGCACGCTGCCGGTAACGACGCGGCCAACCTGGACAAGGACCCGAATTTTCCGGCCGTGCGTTATGCATTCCAGACCGAAGACTTCAAGAACCTGCTCACGATCGGCGCTTCGACCCGCGATGCCAAGGGACATCTGGCCGCATCGTTCTCTAATTACGGCGGTGCTTCGGTTGACGTATTTGCACCGGGTTTTGAGATCTACAATACCGTTCCGGACAACAAATACCGCGAGCTGGAAGGCACCAGTATGGCCGCACCCATGGTTTCGGGCGTAGCTGCTTTCCTCAAAGCGTATTTTCCCGACCTGTCTATGTTCGAGATCCGTGACATTATCCTGAAATCGGCCACCCCGATGGGTACCACCCAGCAGGAACTGCCAGGTACCGAAGATAAGGTACTGTTCTCTCAGATGAGCCGCAGCGGTTCCATAGTGAACGTACAGAACGCCGTTAAAATGGCCCAGGCCATGAGCGTAAACAAATAAGAAAAAAGATATTTCTTTAAAAGGCCGGCCTCCAAAGCCGGCTTTTTTTTTGAACTTTGTGTACCATGATCTCAAAACCGTATACCATTCCGCGTACGGCCGAAGCCTGTTTCAGCACGGAACCTTCGGCAGAGGTGCGCAATGTATGGCTGCTGCTGCACGGGTACGGACAGCTGGCCCGTTATTTTATCCGGCATTTTGAACCTTTTTTTAGTACGGATACCCTGTTTGTAGCCGCGGAAGGTCTTTCCCATTTTTACCTGGAAGGTACTTCGGGCCGTGTAGGTGCCTCCTGGATGACGAAACACAAACGGGAGCGCGACATCCGCGACATCGGGGCCTGGCTGGATATCCTGCAGCAGGACATAGCCGCAGCGGTACATCCGCAGGTGCGCTGGAATGTGCTGGCCTTTTCTCAGGGTTGCGCCGTAGCCCTGCGCTGGCTCTATGCTTCACCGCTGCAGCCGGCCAAGGTGGTGCTCTGGGGCGGTACCCTGCCGCACGACATTGCCATGCCTCAACAGCAGGCCTGGCTCAACCGGACCGATCTGCACATCGTGAACGGCGACCGGGACCCTTTCCTGCAGAATGTGAACCTGACCGATATCCGAAAGGTATTCGACGGGGAACAGATCCGCTATACATGGCATACCTTCGGCGGCGGACATCAGCTGCACGAAGACACGATCAGAACACTTATTCAGGACTAAAATTCGTAGGTTTGTACGTATGGAAACAGCCGGAGAAAAACAGGAACCAGGCCCGCAACCTGCGCGTTCGGGCGAAATAACCATAAACCGCGTACTGCGCTGGGTGATCGTGGGGGTAACCGTCGCGGCCATCCTGTATGTACTGTGGTATTTTGCCGACCTGGTGGGCTATATTCTTATTTCCGTAGTGCTCTCGCTGATCGGTAAACCGCTTATGAACCTTTTTGAACGGGTACGCATCGGCAAATACAATATTCCCAGCTGGATCGGCGCACTGATCACACTCAGCATCATGTGGACCTTCATCCTGGGTATTGTGCTGGCCGTAGTGCCCCTGGTGGGCAGCCAGGTGCAAAAATTTTCGGAGGTGGACAGCGGCGCCATACTGTCCACCCTGCAGGGCCCGGTAGACAATATGGTACACTGGCTCGAGGATAAGAACATCCATTTCAACAACAACGTTACCCTCGAAGAGTACATCAACGAAGAACTGGCCGACCTGATACAGCTGGAAGAATTCTCCAATATCTTCGGCACCATCTTCAGCTTTATGGGCGACCTGGGCGTGGCCTTCTTCTCTATTTCCTTCATCACTTTCTTTTTCCTGCGCGACAATACATTGTTCTACAAGGCCATTCTTTCGGCAACACCCAGCCGTTACGAAGACCAGGTGAAAAACATCGTACGCGACAGCCGGCGCCTGCTCACCCGCTATTTCGTAGGTATATCCATACAGATATTTCTTATATCGCTCTGTGTCACCATAGGTGCGCTTATCTGCGGACTGCCCATTACCCTGGCCGTGACCATGGGGCTGGCGGCCGGACTTTTCAATATCATCCCCTACGTAGGTCCTATACTGGGCAGCGCGTTCGGTATACTGCTGGCACTCAGCAACAATATCCACATGGAGTTTTATACAGAGACCATGCCCCTGATCATTCACCTGATCATTGCCTATTCCATTACACATGTGCTCGATAACGTACTTTTTCAGCCCATCATTTTTTCCAACTCTGTAAAAGCCCACCCGCTCGAACTTTTTCTCGTGATCATCGTGGCCGGTAACCTGGCCGGTATCGTAGGCATGATCCTGGCGATACCCGGTTATACCTTTATCCGTATCATCGCGAAGCAGTTCTTCAGTAATTTCAAGATCGTTCAATCTTTAACCCGCAATATCTGATGCGTGCTGCGGCATCCAAAGTCACTATCCGTATCCCCGACGATATTATGGGCGTAGGCCTTATGGGATACGGTATCACTACCAATATCGTACAGGGTATCGAAACCGATCTGCACGTACGTACGGCCTGTTTCGAAGACGAGCATCAACAGCTTTTCCTGTTCGTGCATGCCGAGATCGGGCTGATGTTCCCCGAACTCAAAGAGACCCTGCTGGCGGCACTGGCCGATCCGCGGGTAACGGAACAGAACCTCATGATGGTGGCCCAGCATACGCACAGCGGTCCCGGCGGTTATACGCATTTCCCGTTCTATAATTTTACGCTGGGCGGGTTTAAACCCCATGTGTTCGAAGCCATTTCCGAAGCTATGCTGGCATCGGTAAAACAGGCCCTGGCGGCGCTGAAACCGGCCGTACTGGAACAACAGCGCGAACGTATTGCCGACGAAATGCCTATCGGCTACAACCGTTCGCTGCGGGCCTACCTGCGCAACCCGGCCGCGGAAAAACTGATGCCCGACCAGACCCACCTGGCCTTTGAACGGGCCATGGACATCTGGAACGTGCGCGACACTTCCGGTAAATATCTCTTCCAGATCAACTGGTTCGGCGTGCACCCTACCAGCTGCGGCAATAATTTTAACCGTATCTGTTTCGATAACAAAGGCTATGCGGCCGAATTACTGGAACGGGAGCGGGGCGATGGTTTTGTGGCCATTTTCGCCCAGCAGCTTACCGGTGATGTATCGCCGAATTACCACGGCCCCGACCAGAAGCTGATCCGCAATACCCGCAAACAGTTACAGAACGCCAAAGACAACGGAGCCCTGCAGTATGAGGTGGCACGTTCGTCCTTCCTGCAGCCGTCGCCTATGCCTAACGGCGATAATAAAATTCAAGTCAGACTAAAAGAATTCAATTTGAGCTCTTTGCCGGTGGCATCGGAGTTCAGCAACGGAGAAGCAGGAGCGGCTTCGGTGTCTGCCGCACACGGTATGGCCTTTATACAGGGAACGCCGGTAGATGGTCCGGGTATCCCCGTGGCATTGGGTAAACTGGCCTCACGCTGGTTCAAGCCCCTGGACCCGGGTAATTTCCAGTATCCCAAAGTACCGGTGCTGGAATCGGGTACGGGCAAAGTGGCAGGGACCAACGATCTTCGTAAATTCAGGATGCTCGGCCCCTTTGAAAAAACGATACAGGGTGTACTCTGGCACAAAAAACAGGGCCTGCTCGAAAAATTGCCCTGGACGCCTGCCATACTGCCTTTACAGGTAGTGCGGCTCGGACATACGGCC
The DNA here is from genome assembly GCA_052437175.1 of Flavobacteriales bacterium. Classification (GTDB taxonomy): domain Bacteria; phylum Bacteroidota; class Bacteroidia; order CAIKAF01; family CAIKAF01; genus JACVCJ01. The sequence goes on along the minus strand of JBQVOK010000002.1, from coordinate 74,530 downwards.
ATCATCGGGTTCCCGGGAGAGATCACCACCACCGCCGGACGTATCCTGCGCAGCATGTGCCTGGAAGCCCTGCGGCCCGCCGGTGTGGAGAAAGTGCTCATTTCTACCTATGCCAACTCCTATTTCGGTTACTGCACCACCTACCACGAATATATGGAACAGGCCTACGAAGGCGGCCACACCGTATTCGGACGACATACGCACGGCGCCTTTCTCACGGCCTACAAACAACTTATACAGGAATTTATTTCGGATGGAAAATAACGCATTACAACACCAGATCGCCTGTGTGGAAGAATTTCACACGGCCTTCGGCATCGAGAACAACCAGCGTCCCGTGGGAGACCTGGGCCTGGAAGCGGCCATGCTGCGCTACGAACTGATACGCGAAGAGAACGAGGAATACCTCGAAGCCTGCCGCAACAAAGACATCGTGGAAATTGCCGATGCCCTGGGCGATCAGCTGTACATCCTCTGCGGCACCATTCTGCGTCACGGCCTGCAACACGTGATCGAAGACGTGTTCAACGAGATACACCGCAGCAATATGAGCAAACTGGGCGCCGACGGTAAACCGATCTACCGCGAAGACGGTAAGGTGCTGAAAGGCCCGGATTATTTCAGACCCGACATAGCACGTATCCTGAGTGAAAAAACAGGCGCATAGTACGTATATACGCGATCTGCTGGAAGAAGCCGTGCTGAAGTACAACCGGCCTGGTTTTATTGAAGACGATCCCATTTCGGTGCCGCACCTGTTCACAAAAAAAGAAGACCGGGAGATCAGCGGATTCTTTGCCGCCACCCTGGCCTGGGGACAGCGCAAGACCATACTGGCCAATGCCACACGCATTGTGCGGGTAATGGACATGCAGCCGCACGATTTTGTACTGCATCATTCGGCGGCCGATCTGAAAGCTTTTGTGGGTTTTGTGCACCGTACCTTTAACGATTCGGACCTGCTTTTCTTTATACAGGCTCTTCGTAATGTGTATACGAAAAATGGCGGACTGGAAGCGCTTTTTGCCGAAGGACTGCAACGTACCGGAAATATGAACGATGCCATCGGCTATGTAAAAGATGTGTTTTTCGATGCGGAACACCTGCCGCGCAGCCGCAAGCACGTTTCTGATCCGCGCAAAGGTTCGGCCGCCAAACGCCTGCACATGTACCTGCGCTGGATGGTGCGTAAAGACGATGCCGGGGTGGATTTTGGTATATGGAACAGCATACCGCCCGCATTGCTGATGCCGCCGCTCGATCTGCACAGCGGACGCGTAGCCCGCCGTCTGGGGCTGCTTACCCGCACACAGGACGACCGCCGCGCCGTGGAAGAACTGTACGCACGCCTGGCCGAACTGGACCCCGAAGATCCCGCTAAATACGATTTTGCCCTGTACGGACTGGGTGTTTTCGAAAAGATGAAATAGGCCTCAGACCAGGAACGACAGCAGGAAACCGATGGCCACCGTGGCCGCAATACTCACCAGGCCCGGCAGCATAAAACTGTGATCGAATAAAAACTTACCGAAACGGGTACTGCCCGTACGATCGAAATTGGCTGCCGCCAGCAGGGTAGGATAGCCGGGGATCACAAAATCGCCGTTCACTGCGGGGAACATGGCCAGCAGGTAAGGTACCGGTATGCCCAGTGCAATACCCAGGGGCATCAGGGCCCGTGTAGTAGAAGCCTGCGAAAAGATAATGGCACTGAAAATGAACAGGGCGCCCACGAACAGGAAGGGATAATGCGTCACCAGCCCCGAAAGCTGGGCCTGCAGGCTGTCAATATGTTCGTGAATGAAGGTATCCGTAAGCCATACCACTCCGAAAATGGAAACCATCGCTTCCATTCCGGCGCGGAACACGCTGCCTCCCGAAACCTGTGCAGGCGTAACCCGTGTGAGCAGCAGGATGAGAGCGGCGGCGCTGAACATCACCAGTTCGATCAGCAGGGGCATGGCCAGCGGTGTACTTACTCCTTTTACATCCGGGAAATGGGGCCGTATTCCCGGCAGTATGCCCAGCAGGGAAACGGCAATTACCGCCAGTGCAAATACCAGTACCGAAAGTTTCGCTTTCCGGTCGGGACGATAACCGGCATAACTCACCGGGGTAATGTGCTCCGGGTCGCGGTATTCGCGCAGGATGGGATCCTTATCCCAGGACTTTCCTTTGTTCCACATAAACAGTACACCCACCAGGCTGCCCAGGAAGGTGGCGGGAATGCACACGGTAAAAATGGCCTCCAGTCCGAAGCCTTTGGGCTCGATAAGCGCAGCCAGTGCAGCCGTGGCTGCAGAAACCGGACTTGCCGTAATGGCCAGGTGCGAGGCAATGACCGACATGCTCATGGCCCTTTCCGGACGTATTTTTTTATGGATGGATACTTCGGCGATCACCGGCAGCAAACCGTAAATGATGTGCGAGGTGCCGGCAAAAAGCGTAAAAAGATAGGTGACCAGCGGGCCCAGCAGCGTAATAAAACGCGGATTGGAACGCAGCAGTTTTTCGGCCAGGAACAGCAGGAAATCGATACCGCCTGCGGCCTGCATGGCCCCTGATGCCAGCACCACGGTCACAATGATCAGCATTACGTCGATCGGCGCCTTGCTGGGTTCCAGGCCAAAGCCAAAAACCAGCACCAGGGTACCCAGGGCGCCCATAAGGCCCAGCCCGATACCTTTCATGCGCACCCCGGCATAGATGCAGCCGAGTATCAATATGGTCTGTAACACCGTAATCATTGCATAAATAGAAGGATAAAAAAGCAGAAAACAAAAAAACAGCCGCGTTAATACACGACTGTTCCTTAGTGGTAAACCGGGCCTAAGGGTGGGCCTTTAGTGGTAATATACCGCGCCGGTAATGATATGTTGTTCTTTTACAAGTATGTCTAATTTCTGATTGTACAGGTCGATGCTGTAACGGAGCTGTTTTTCTGCGATGCGCAGGGCTGCATTACAGTTCAGGGTATCGGCCTTTCCGCAGGCACGGAGCGCGGGTTTATAGGTGCTTTCGATCAGTTTGCAATAGGTAAGCGGAACGTTCATGCCCGATTCACGTATATACGAAAAATCTTCGTCGATCTCGGTTTCTTGTATCCTGTCCAGGGAACGTTCGGCGCTGCGTTCCAGCAATAGCAGCTGTTCGGCTATTTTCAGGCTGTCGCCTTCGGCACAGGCCTGTCTGAATTTCCGGTCGGCATCCATACAGGCGTCCATCTGTTCGGCAATACTGTCGCAGGCCAGGGTGAGCGCCGCCTTGTTCGGAGCACAGGAAATTCCGGCGAAACAGGAAAGGAAAACGAGCAGGGACAAGCGTCGCATCAGATGTATGGTTAGGATATCAAAAAAACGGGATATCCCCGTTCCGCTCAAATAAAAGTGCCGAAACGGGCCTGGAAAAGGGTGAACAACACGATTCGCCGGGTGAAGACTTAGCGGAATATTTTAAAAAGGGTGCGGAAAATGATCTTCAGATCGGTGAGCAGGCCTGCTTTGCGGATGTAACGGAGGTTCAGCTCCAGTTTGGCGGGCATGATCTCATGAATATACGTATACTCGGGGTCGCTGCTTTTGCCCAGCAGTTCGTTTTCGTCCATGTATTCGATACTGGCCCAGTCGGTAAGGCCCGGACGTACGCTCAGCACCTTTCTCTGTTCGGGCGTGTACAGGTCTACATAGCGCTGTACTTCCGGCCGGGGGCCTACAATGCTCATATCGCCGCGGATGATGTTCAGCAGCTGGGGCAGTTCGTCCAGTTTGTATTTGCGCAGGAAATAGCCTTCGCGGGTAATGCGGCTGTCCCGTCCGCCTATGGTGATCAGGCTGCCTGTATCGCTCTGTGGGCGCATACTGCGGAATTTAAAAAGAAGAAAAGGTTTGCCGTTGCGGCCTACACGCTGCTGCCTGTAAAAAACGCCGCCCTTACTGCCCAGTAAGATCACCAGGGAGATCAGCAGGAACAGGGGACTCAGCAGGACCAGTGCCGGCAGGCTTGCACAGATATCAAACAGTCTCTTCATGCACAATGCCCAGTTCTTCTTCCACACTTTCGATCACGGCGTCCACCACCCAGTTCAGTTGTTCGTCACTCAGATCGTAGAAAACGGGCAGGGAAATTTCGCGGCTGTAATTGTCCAGGGCCACGGGGTATGCATCTATGGAATACCCCAGGTTCTTATAGGCGGTCATCATCGGCACAGGCTTAAAGTGCACGTTTACACTGATGTCGCGGTCGAAGATCTTTTGTATGATGCGGTTGCGCTGCTCGATGCTGATGTTGCGGATACGCAGCGGAAATACGTGGAACGAAGAGGTTTTCTCAGCGGTTTCGTATTCGGGCAGTTCGGCCCATTCGTGTTCGCTGAGGCAGGCGGCATAAAAATCGAAGATGTTCCGGCGTTTTTCCAGGGTATCCTGGCTGTAACGCTGTATCTCTACCAGGCCCATGGCCGCGTGGATGTCGGTCATATTGCACTTGTAACCGGCTTCGAGTACATCGTATTCCCAGTTGCCTTTCTGGCCGAATTTGGCCATGGCGTCCTTGCTTTGCCCGTGCAGGCTCAGGCGATTCAGGGTAACGTATATTTCGTTGTTATCGAACGCTTCAAAATTCAGGGCCACAGCGCCGCCTTCGGCTGTGGTCAGGTTTTTTACGGCGTGGAAAGAAAATGCCGATGCATCACAAAGTGAACCGGCTGCCTGTCCTTTGTAAATGGCTCCGAAACTGTGGGCGGCATCGCTCAGGACCATAATACGGCCCAGGGTTTCCTGTTCGCGGGTATGCGGACGAAATTTTGCACGAATGTCTTCCCGTTTTACCAGGGCATTCAGGGCTTCGTAATCGCAGGGAAGCCCGGCAAAATCAACCGGCATAATGACTTTGGTATGTTCCGTGATGGCTTTTTCAACCGCTTCCACCGATATATTGAAATCATGTGCATTTACGTCCACGAATACCACGCGGGCGCCGCAGTGTACCACCACGTTGGCCGTAGCGCAATAGGTGTATACAGGAACGATCACCTCGTCGCCGGGGCCCACACCAAACCAGCGCAGTACAAGTTCCAGGCCGGCGGTGGCACTGTTGAGACAGATGGTCTTTTTGTTACCGCAGTATTGCGTTACTTTTTCTTCGAGCAGTTTGGTGCGCGGACCCGTGGTAATCCAGCCCGACTGCAGGGCGGCGGTTACTTCCTGTATGATCTCATCGTCCATTCGCGGAGGGGAAAAAGGCACTTTCATACGGCAAAGATATTACTTCTTTATTGATATGGGCCTTCTGCCGGATAATGGGCCGGGAATGTGTGTCTTACCAGATATCGATGCTCTGGCTCAGGCTGGCGTCACCGCTTACACGCAGGTGCAGTTTCGAGGGAATAAAACTGCGGCCTTTGTATTCAGGTTCTGCCGAGTAACTCAGTTCTTTGTCCTGTTCCAGCAGTTCTTCCACTATGGCATCGAAACGGGCCTTTAATGCGGTAACAAGGGGCGGTACGTACAGGGTATTATGCGGGGCGTCCTGTCCGCCGAGATCCAGGGGCATCAGGTACAGCTTGGCCAGTAGGTTTTGCGCATGGAGTTCTTGTGCTTTTTCCAGGCTGTCAATTTCAGAGAAATCGGGACCTGCGTTGTCCGGCTCGAAGGAATGGTGGCTCATAAGCGTTTGTTTTTAAGGTGAATATGCGAAGAACTGCGCTGAGAAAGCGGTTCAGCCCCGGGCCGCAGCGAATTTAAGGGTAACGGCGATCTGGGCCATGTGGTAAATATCGTGCTGGATAAGTCCTTCGGCGATCTGTCTGAACGTATGCCCGTCCGGCAGGGTCTGTTCCAGGAAGCTGTCGTCTTTTTCGTTCAGCAGTTCGGCCATTTCTGCGGCTTCCCGGTAAAAGGTATCTTTCAGGGTATGCCAGCCCCCTTCCCGGCGCAGGGTCTCGTTGTCTTTCCAGTTTTCCGGGCTTTCCATACGCAGGGTGGGCGTTTCACCGCGAAAGCGCTGTATTCCGGCCAGGCGCCATGCCCGCAGGTGCGAGATCAGTTCGGCCGTGCTGTGCAGTTCGGGTAGCGGTTTGGCAAAGGCCTCTTCTTCGCTGAGCCCGTCGATCAGCTGCCGGAAATCGTTCCCCAGCCAGTTTTCGCCCCGCAGTATCTCCTCCTGGCTGCGGACCAGTCTTTGAATGGCATCGTTCTTCATATCCTACGCTTCTGTTTCAAAGGTAACGAAAATCGTACGGAACTATCTGTGGTTTTTTCAGGACAGGACCCAGCCCGGCTTTAGGGCTTCCGGCCGAGCAGCCCTTCAAAATCAATGGGTTCAAATGGGTATTCAAGCTGCTTCCTTTCCTGGCAGTAGTTCACAATAATGGGGAAGTTCTTTACCCCGTCAGCGGCCACCATCAGCCGGTAATAACCCGGCCCGCTTTCGCCGTCGTTATGGGTTTCGAATACGGCTATCTTCTTTTCGGGGTCGATCATCTGTATACGAAGCCGGGTGGGGAAATTGTCAAAAACCGTGAGCCTGAAATCCCAGGTATTACGGCCGGGGCTGCCCAGGCTGTCGATCCGGCTGGCATAAGGCCCGTCCATGTTGAATTCGATCAGGGTACTGTCGCTGATGATGAGCCGTGAGTTATTACCCCAGTCGCTCGGCGCGTACAGGTAGTACCTTCCTTTATAGGCTCGCAGTTCGCACCATTGCCGGGGCAGTGTCCCGGAAATACGGCGTTTCCGGATGCCTTTCAGCGATACCAGCGATTCCCGGTACGAGACAGAATCCCGGTCGCTGAACGTAAAATCGGCAATGCGGCCGTAATATTTGGAATCTTTATGATCGTCGATGTAAATGGCGTGGTAGAAATCGTCCGTATAGTTCCGCCCGATAAAAACCGTATCGGCCTGGGCGTACAAAAGACTGCCCGCGGCCGTCAGCGCGGCAGACAGTAAAAACTTTCGCATGCAAATGCTCCTGTTCGTAAACATATCTGAAAGATAAAACGCTTTTGTATAAAAAAGAGCATCGTATCTGTTAATTATTGTTTAGCAAACCTTTAAAGTCAGGTGTATCGAAACGGAATACGGCTGTACCTTCCTGTACGATCAGCGGTAACTTATGTATATGCGATGCAGCGGCCATCAGGCGGTAAAAAGAAGTGCCGTCGGGAGATAGGTGCTCAAAAACGGCGAGCTTTCTTTTTTTGTCGATGATGTGTATACGTAATTTGCTTTCTTCCTTCGCACTGTGAAAGACCGAAAGCTCCCAGCGGTTCTTCCCGATGCTTCGCAGGCTGTCGGTTACGCTGGCATAGGGGCCGTCGGCGTAGAATTCGGTAAGCGTAGTGTCACTGAGCAGCGTACGTTTATACTGCTGCGGATCTGCAGGTGCGTATGCATATACGTTACCCCGGTACATGTACACACGGCACCACTGGCGGGGGAGTGCGGCCGGAACTTTGTGTCCCGGGCGTATGCGTGCAGGCGCTGTTTCGCCGGGTTTGTATTCCAGTGAATGGCGGTACGCCTGGGAATCGGCGCTGCTGAAACGGAAATCGCGTATGCGTTCGTAATACGCACTATTCTGGCTACCGCTGATGTAAACGAAGCCGGAAGGCTGTCCGTCCCCGTTTTTCTGCACAAGGAGCGTATCGTTCTGCTGGGCATGAAGGAAAGGGATCAGGCAAAAGGCGGTGAGGAGGAAAATGCAATGTTTCATTCGGAAATTCTGTAAAACGCAATGATGGATATACGTTTTGCAAAAGTAGCCGATTTTTTCGTATATAGATGGGAAGTGCAGTTTGTAAAGGATTTCTTAACATCGGCATAAAGTGAAAATGTAAAATATCTTTACACTTCTGTCTGGTCTTCCGTGTCTTGTGTTTTCGTTTCTGCCGGAGTCACAGGCACTAAAGGTTCTTCGCGTACATCAAACAGCAGGGGTTCCACAGCGGCATAATCGCGCACTACTTTTATGGCCAGCAGGGCCAGGGGAATGCCGATCAGGTTGCTTACCATGCCGATCATAGAAGCGGTAATGAGCTGGTTAACGGTCTCGGCTTCGAGCGTAACCCGGAATACCAGCTGCCCCACGAAATTATTGATGATCCACAGCGCCCACCACCAGCCGAGCAGGGAGGTGTTCAGCTCCTGTGCGCCCGGGATGCCTTTGTCTCCGAGTACCTTCCGGGTTTTTTCATACAGCTCTTTCATGATCTGGTAGGGCATATACAGGCTGATGAAAGGCACAAACCAGGCGCCTGCGGCCCAGCCTTCGGTCTGACTCAGGAATTTTACGCGCTGGTGCAGGTTGTAGTAAGCGCGGCGGAACCACATAATGAACGTAACGGCCGAAATGATGTACGCAATAATGAAAATGATGCCGATCACCTGTTCGCGCAGGTCGTTGAGCGCGGCGGCCTCATCGGAAACGTGGTCCCCGCCCGAAATGGCATTGAGCAGGTTGTACTGGAAGAACCCCGAAATAAAGGAAGCGATCTCGAGAGCAAACATGATCCAGAGCAGGATAACGGCTGCCTGGGCCCGGGCTTGGTTAGGGCGTAACTCTTGCATGGTGGTGTGATGGTTTGTTACTGCAAGTATAAGGATAGTGTGCTGATAAGCAAATTTTTAATGCATTTTCCTGCCGGGATACACGGCTGCTTATTTCTTTTGCACAGATTCTTCCAGCTCGCGGAAAGGAATGATGGTCTTTACGCCGTAATCGCGCACCGGCCAGGACTGTACAATGGTCTCCACCGGTATGCCCAGGTCCTGTATGGCGTTATAAAGGCCTTCCTGCCGTGCGCCGGCCTTTGCGGGCGGACCTTCTTTCGCGATCCAGACCAGGTCGTCCTGGAACAGCAGTTTTTCCTGCGGAAAGTAGTACAGCAGGTAATCGTCGGTATGCTGTGAAGCAGCCCCGATGAAGTAAATGATCATTTCGTAGCCGCCTTCGCTGATGCGCAGGCTGTCTTTGATCAGCTCCGTTTGGAGAGGCTGTGGCTCCTGCTGCAGTTTGTCGGGTTGCAGGGTATGCGGGGCGCCGGCGATATATTTTACGTATTCTTTGTTGACTTCCGAGCAGATGATGCGGGCCCCCCGGTGCACAAATGCCCGCAGTCCGCCGAGGTAATGCGGGTGATGATGCCCGAAGACAAAGTATTTTACGGGTTTGCCCGGAGCGATTTTTGCCGCTTCGGCCAGGATGCGTTCTCCGTTTTCACTGTTGAGCGGCGCTTCGGCCAGCAGCAGGAAATGGTCAAATTCTACCAGCAGGGAACGGTCGTCGGTATGTTCCAGTTCGATAAAATGAATACGATCGTTGTATTTTTCCGTACGTACATTTATTTCGGCCAGGGGCGGCTGCCAGAGTGCATAATCGTCCGGCGGTGTGAGTAAGACCGGGGCTTTCTCACGCAGTTCGGCAGTGTGTACCTCTATTTCGTCCGTCAGTTTCCCGTTGTACTTTTCCACACGTATTTTACGCGGGTAATACAGCTGTCCTTCCAGCTGTGCGTAATCTGAATAATACAGGGTACTCTGCACGTCGCCGTACAGGTCGTCGTGTTCCAGTATGCTTATTTTATGCAGCAGACGATCGCTTTTTCGTATATACAGGGTTATGTGACGTTCGTTCAGTACGCTTTTGTATACAGCAAACCCGGCAGGCGCGCCGCTGTTTTCTTCAATTTCTTCCGACATAAAGTGCTGCAACAGCAACACCGGTGTAAACCGGGCCAGTGTATAGGGCTGTTCTTCCAGCATATCTTGTGTTACGGGTACCTGTCCGTCGGCACCGTACTCCTTGTACAGGAGCTGCCCGGAACGGTAATCGCTATGTGAAGCAGCTTTTCGTTTGCCATCGCTCAGGGTATCGGATTTGGTAACATGAAATACACTGCAGTAAATATCGCCCTTACCGGTATAAACACTGGCCTGCCAGGGCCGGAAATTGTGATCGAGCTCGTGCAGGGATTCGGTATACCCAAAATGCAGGTAACTCAGCTGCAGCGGCAGGGCCATTTTCGTATAGCATTCGCTGAGAATGCCTGCGCGGAGCTGCCATGTGCAGATAAGTGCCGTACAGAGTGTCAGGATGTATTTCATAGCGTTACCGTTTGTTATGCAATGCTATGCAAAACGTTCTTAAAACGAAGCTAAGGGCTTGTTTTTGTTTTGTTAAGCAGAGCGCTGATCATTTGCCGGAAGGCGTTCGATATTTCGTTCGATCAGTTTGCGCCCGGCTTCGGAAGCTGTCAGTTCCAGTGCCCTGCGGAAGTGCTGCCCTGCTTTGGTATTGTCTACATCAGTGTATAAATTTCCCAGCAGGGAGAAATAGAAAGGATTGTCGTCCATCCCCAGCTTTTCGGCTTCGCGTATGGCTTCTTCCCTGCCGTTGGCCTTGCTCAGTGCATAGGTGCGGTTCAGGGCGGCCATGGGCGAATATTCCAGCTGTAGCAGGCGGTTGTACAGTTGCAGGATGTTCTCCCATTTTTCGGCACTGTCCTGCTTGTGTGTATGCCAGTAGGCAATATTGGCCTCCAGGTGGTATTTACTGAGTACGGTACCGGTAGAGGCGCGCTCCAGCAGGTAGCTGCCGTGGTCGATCAGCTCGCGGTCCCAGCGTGTTTCGTCCTGCTCGTCGTACAGGATGATCTCTCCGTTTTGTCCGCTGCGTGCCTCGAAACGGGATGCATGAAAACACATCAGGGCCAGCAGGGCATCTATGGACGGCCTCGCTGTAAGCGTATTTTCGGAAAGCAGGTGCAGCAGGCGCATGGCTTCGGCACAGAGTTCCTGCCGCAGTATGGTATTCTGTGATGCGGAGTAATAGCCTTCGCTGAAAAGCAGGTACAGGGTGGTGAGCACGTTGTCCAGCCGGGCATCGGTCTCTGCGGCTGTGGGCGGCGCAATGGCCATACCGGCCTCCTTTAGCTTTTCGCGGGCCCGGTTCAGGCGTTTGTAGATCACTTCCCGGTTGCTCAGGAAGGCATCGGCGATCTCCTGTGCCCCGAACCCGCAGAGTATATTCAGCGCCAGCGCCACCTGCGATTCCGGGGAAACCAGGGGGTTGCAGACGGCAAAGATCATGGCCAGCTGGCTGTCTTCGATATTCCTGTCTGAAAAATCGGGGTCGGGTTCTTCGCTCTGTGCACTGCGGTAACGGATATCGGGCGACAGTTTTTGTTCGAAGAGCTTGTTGCGGTTAAGATAAGTGCGTGTTTTGTTTTTCGCTACGGTATACAGCCAGGCCACGGGATTTTCCGGTATGCCTTTCATACCCCAGGATTCACTGGCACTCAGGAAGGTATCGCTCACAATATCTTCGGCCGTTTCTATATGCTGTATGCCAAAATGGGAACAGAGTACCGACACTAGTTTGCGGTACTCTGTCCGGAATAAATGCGGGATAAGTTCCTGCCCGTTCATTAATGATCGGCTTCTTCGGGACTGATGGCCATGCGGATCTCTACATTGCCGCCCCATTGCAGTATGGGACAGCCTTTGGCAATTTCGCCGGCCTCTTCAAAATCGTTCGCTTTTATGAACAGCAGGCCGCCGATGGCTTCCTTGATCTCGGCATAGGGGCCGTCGGTCACCAGCTTGTCCGGGCCTACCACGCGGGCGTCGGCGCTCCAGCGCTGGGGCTGACGGGCCAGTTTGTTCTGTGCGGCAATACCGCCGATCCAGTCCTGCCAGTGCTTTACCGAAGCCTGCATCTGTTCCGGGGAAGGCTGGGCCTCTTTGCGGATGTCCCGGCGGAATATCAAAAGGAATTCTTTCATCGTGTTCGTTTTTGAATACATTAAAAATATGAAAATGTTGGCTTAGCCGCCAAACTGTCCCACTACATAGCCGCCGGCCGGGGTGCGGAATGCAATGTTGAAACGGTTGTAGGTATTGATGGTGGCAATGGCCAGGGTCAGGTCTACCAGTTCGGTCTCGCTGAACTGTGCGCGTGCCATGGCAAACACGTCATCGGGAACTTCGCGGTCTTTCAGTACGGTAACGGCTTCGGCCCAGGCCAGGGCGGCACGTTCTCTTTCGCTGTACAGGGGAGCTTCGCGCCAGGCGTTGAGCAGGAACAGGCGCTGCCCGGTCTCACCCGCTGCGCGTAGCTCTTTGGAGTGCATATCCAGGCAGAATCCGCAGCCATTGATCTGGGATACGCGGAAATACACCAGTTCCAGCAGCTGTTTACTGAGCCCCGATTTAGAAAGATGTACACGAATACCCCACAGGGCTTTGAATGCATCGGCTCCCGCCTCCATGAAATTGATTCTTGCTTCCATTTGTCTTTAATTTTTATGTGTTATACATCCATGACAAATGAATCTGCCGGATTGGACAAAAGACCCCGTTTTTTTTTGAAAAAAATGTCTTTTAAGGTTTAATCAGCTGTTTTACAGGTGTTCGTAAAATGGTCCTGTACTTCTCCGGGCTGCTCCTGCGGAAGTCGCTGAGGTAAATTTCGTGGTGCGGACCGTTGTGCTGCAGGGCATGTTCCTGCATAAAAGCCTCTATCTTCAGCAGGGTGGCGGGCTCTTCGGAAAAGGGCCCCTTATGCAGGGCCTGTACGGAAAGTCCTTCTTCGGTTTTGTAAAACCCGGTGCGGGCGGCTTCGGTGCATTTTTTGTGTTCTACGGCGCGTTCTGCGGCCAGCCTTACGTCGGCAGCCTTTACATAAAGCGGCAGGCGCAGCAGCAGGCGAAACTCCCAGGCCTCCCGGGGCACCCGCTGCGGCGCTTCGGCCATACCGGGACTTCCGTACCTGTCCCTGTCGAAACTCCAGAGCCCTTCCAGTCGGGGAATGCCGAAATCGCGCCCGTTCGTCTTCCACATAAACTTAAGAATATAGGCACTGGTGTACAGCGCCTGTACAGATTCTGTAAAAACGGGACCAGAAGGATCGCCCTGGCCGCGGATCGAAATAAATTGTGCAGCTTCGATCGTAACCAGTCCGGGCGTTTCAGATGCGGTATAGTAATTTTTGTACAGTTGTGTTAAGTCCGTTTTCATGTGCATATAAGGTATAGGCACAAAGAAAAAAGGCGGACTGACAGCCCTGTGGCAGTGTGTTTCTTAAAATCCGAAACGGAGGAACCGTACGGTGCCGAAATCCTTTTCGGTTTCTGTACTTTCTGTATGTGTGGTATTGCTGTTCGGGTCTTCGGGATCCTCGCAGATATACTCTTCCGTTTTTAAGGTTTGCAGCAGAAAATCGGCGCTGGCTGCGTCGTGGCGGAAACGGTAGGTCTGGTATACCTTGTGGCATTCGCCCTCATAGGTATCTACTTCGAAGAAGCCTTTTCCGCAACGCAGTCCCTGGAAGGGATCGTGGGCACCTGCATTGGCACAGTCTGAGCAGGCGATCAGGAAGTCGTTGTACCCGAAAAGTTTGAGATCGCCGTCCCGTTTCAGGAAAATGGCCATGCGGCGGCAGCGGCTCAGGTTGCTGGGAGTATCTTTTTCGTCTCCGCAGTCTTTTTCATAAACGATGATGCGGTCGGTCTGTCCGTCGGCATCCAGGTCTCCCTCCGAGCGCAGCAGTTCCGTATAGCCGGCAAAAGGGTCCGTCAGGGGAGCCTTGTCGGCAGGTATCTTCCCCGCCAGGAAGCCAAAAAAGGCAAGCAACAGGTAGAATAATTTGGGCATTTTTACACAGGGTTTTTAGCGTGGTCAATATACGGAAATTTTTACATTTCAGGCCTGTATTTCCGTCAGAGTACCGGCTTTTGCCGTCGTAGGGACCTCAGGGGCCGACGAATTAAAAACCAGGCGGTGTACTCTTTTTTCGGTCAGCAGGCCGCTGGGTTTCAGGCGTCCGTGCAGCCAGCGCCGGTCGTGCAGCATATAGCCCTGTCCTTTCCCGAAACGGATGGCAAACCGTTGCTGTTCACTGCGGCGCTTCAGCTGGTAATACCAGGGATTGTAGCGGTTGTTCAGCAGTTCGTAGAATTCTTCGTAACGGTCGGTATAACTGCTGTCGCTGAGGATACCGGCTATGTGCCCTTGTGTTTCCGCAGGCATTTTCGTGAGCAGGGGCAGTATGTCCCGGCAGAGCGTATCCGTTCTCAGGAACAGGGAAGCACCCGAATCATCGTCGGGGACGGATTCGTATACGTTGAAGAGCAGCCGCGGAATGTACAGGTCGCAATGCAGCGGAAAATAGCCCTTGTTGGATACGGTAAGCGGTGTGTAGAGGGCTTCCATCTCATTGCGGAGGTTATGACTGATGAGACTGCGAAAAATGCTGAAGATCTTATGGAATTCTTCGCCGCTGATCTCTGTATCGATCAGGCCGTCAAAGAAGAGGAGCTCTTCGCCAGGTGTTGTGTTAAACAATACATCGGCATAACGGGCAAAATATCCCTCCGGATCAAAGGCACGGATACGTTCCGGGGGCAGCTGCCAGGTATAATTGTATTCGTTGAATCCTTCGATAAAGACCAGTTCGGGCTTTAGTTCCCGGAAGGCATCGCGGGTACGTACGCTGCGCAGGAAGCTGCGGAATTCTGCGGACCAGGTGTACCAGTGTACGGGGCCGTAAGGGCTGATAAAAGGATAGGGCAGGGCAGGGCTGAATAGTTGCATGGCATAAGGTTTGGATACGGGATTCAATATACACAATTCCCGGGAATAAACCCCGGTGCGTTCCCGATGCGCTGTTTCTTTTTTCGTATATTTGAATATAATACGATACATAGAATGCCCGATTTTATAGCAAAATACAAGGACGACCGCTTTGTGGTCTACAAAGGGGACAGCAACGAAGTTTTCGGATCGGTCGTTTTTGACGAAGGCCGCCGTGAAAGTGCCTACCTGCAGACGGAAAACACACTGTACCGTGCCGAACCCGAAAGCGAGACCGATAAGGACATTGTGATCCGCCGGGACGGAGTTGTGCTTTTTAAATTTAAGTTCGACTACGTGTGGGGCGGCGCAGAACTGTACATGAACGGTGAAGACACAGGCTATGACGTTACCGGCAAGTTCTTTATGCCGGGCACGCGTTTTACCGATAAGGAACACCGGGACCTGATCGTGGCCGTATCCGATGAACAGGAGCCCCCCGAGACCGTGATCGACATCGTGGGCGATGAAGAGGTGAGTCCGCTCATGGTCATGGCCACGCTGTACTATCATTTGTATGCATCGGCGGGCAAACGCCTGGTGAGTTCGCTTACCCGTATCCTCTAAGCGGCATTTCTTACCTTAGGTCAACGTGCGTACCAACAGGCGCTACCTACCTTTGTGCCTGTTATGAATCCAGATACGTTTACTTCTCCGGTAAAAAAGCAGGCTGCGCTTACGGCGGGCCTGGCTTCCCTGCTGATGTTCGCGGCTGCCATGGCGGCGGAATTCCTTATGCGGCAGCGGCTTATTGTGCCCGGCAGTGCAAGGGAAACGGCGGCCGGTATCCTGGCAGAACCCGTCCTTTTCCGCAGCGGCATCCTGGCCTACCTGCTGGTACTCATCTGTGACGTACTGCTGGCCTGGGCCCTGTATGTTTTCCTGTACCGCGTGCATCCTGCGTTGTCGCTGCTCTCCGCCTGTTTTCGCCTGGTATATACAACCCTGTTCGGTATGGCGTTGTCCGGACTGCTGAAAGGGTTCCGCCGGCTGCAGGACCCGGAAACTGCCCTGGTGTATTTCAACGGTTTTGAGGACGACTGGGCCCTGGCCCTGGTTTTCTTTGCCCTGCACCTGTTGCTGACAGGTTATTTAGTATATAAGTCGAATAGTATACCCAAATGGATAGGCGTGCTGCTTATACTGGCCGGTATGGCGTATTTTACCGATAATATCTGCAAACTGATGTTGCCGGATCATAGTGTATACAAAAACGTTCTTACGCTCCTGGTGGCTGTTCCTTCCATCTGTGGCGAACTGGGACTGGCGCTCTGGATGCTGTTCCGGGGTTCGCGGCTTGCGCATGATTAATATACGTTATTTTTTCCGGCTGATTCGTTTTCGTATACGGCTCAGTGATTCAGGCGTAACACCCAGGTAAGAGGCTATCTGGTGTTGCGGGGCACGTTGCAGCAGGTCAGGGCGTTTTTGCAGCAGGTTCAGGTAACGTTCTTCGGGGCTCCGGAGTATAAAAGCGCTAAACTCGTCGCGGGTGCGCCCGAAGTCCTGTTCCATCATGTACCGCGTGATCTGCAGCAGTTTCGGGAAACGTTGGTACATTTCCTGCTCGGTATCCAGGCGTCCCGGCAACAGGGTGCAGTCTTCGATGCATACCCAGTAATACGGCGAGGGCAGCTGCTGTGCATACAGGCTGAAATCGGCCAGCGCCTGATCTTCGGTGAAAAATGCCGTGGTCTTTTCTTCGCCGTCCATCAGCTGGTACTGCCGTACACAACCTTTCAGCACGAAATAGCACCGGTCCGGGACCTGTCCTTCCGATAACAGGACCTGCCCTTTTTTAAAGTCCTGTACGGACAGATGTACGGCGATCGATTCCGCCTCGGCGGGACTCAGTGTATCGAATTTCGAAAGTAATTTCTGCAGCAGCGGATGCATGGGGCAAAGATACCTAAAATATGCCGCTCCCGCTTAAACAGAAACCCGGAAAAAGCCCCAGTATGCGTACAGTCCGAGCAGGACCAGCAGGCTGATGTTGTTCAGCAGGAAAAGGTAACGTCCGAAGATACTCCAGGTCTTTTTTCGGAACAGGTATATGCATAAGCGTAACAATGGTATGGCCAGGCCCAGCTGCAGAAACGGAACATAGGCTGCAATGTTCAGCAGCGAAGAGCCGGGGGCCCGGTACGGCGAAGGCATGTAAAAAACCGCCTGGTTGCGCAGGAGCACATATATGTAATATGCGCTTGCGAGGGCCAGGAACATCATAAAGAGCTTGGCGTAGCGTATCTTACCCTGGCGGAAGGCGCCGTGCAGGAATGTAAGCAGGAAAAAGACGGCCGAGAAAAAGAACAGCAGTCCAAAGAGCAGCAGGATGCCTTTGAGGACCGGGTTGTTGTGCGGTGTCAGGAAACGGAGGAAGCGAAGGTATTCGGCATTGGGAGGGAACAGGGCCGGTATGGCCAGGGTATGGTCGCCCCGGGCCAGTTCGTCGCGCAGCCGGAAGCTGACGCGCCTCGTATAATCGTGGTAGAAGAACAGGTGTACCAGGCCCTCTTTCAGGTCGTAAATGCTGGTGTAAAGCGTGCCGTCGCCGATCCTGGAGCGGCATACGCTCATGGTATGGCTCAGGGCCGTACAGAAAGCGAGACTGCTGTCGATCCCGTTTTGTTCGATAAACGATACACCCCGCCGGTAACGTTCCATCTGTACCTGCCGCGGGTCGGGCGTGCCGGACACACTGAAATTGGCCAGCAGGTAAGCCGGATCTTTGCCGCGGATAAGGGTGTCGGCCTCCACTACCAGGTAATTTCCCGAAGAGTCGGCAAAGAACAGCATGCCTCCGTTAAAGAGCGGACTTCCGTTAAGGATATGCAGGTTGTGGCGACTTAAAAACGTATATACATCATTCGTGTTGCTGCACTGTCGCATAATATCGTCCAGCAGCGCATAGCTAAAGTCGGGCAGCCGGGGATCGCGGGGAGGCATCTGTGGCTTGTGAGGCATGGTAAAGGCATCGAAAACGAGCCCGCATTCATTTACGGCCCCATCGGGAGCAGCTTTGTCCGAGTAACCCACATACGCCACACCGTAACGGCCTTCGCGACCCTGCTCAAAACGGATGCAGGAGCTGGTACGCCAGCTGTCTTCATTATTGCCGACCATGGTCTTGCCCTTGCAGGTGATCTTGTACATGCTGCAGGCGAAAGCGTCTACCGGCAGCTGTATACAGATACATAACAGGAGTTTGGAGAGGAGGATGTTCCACAGGTTCGTTTTCATAGGCACAGGAAGTATGCCTTTACAACGCAGGGAGCTATGCGTGTAGTATGGTGTAGAACGTTAAGAAATGTTCGTTTTAACTGATATCCGTAAGTGCGGTAATGGTATCGCCGGAAAAGCGGAAAACGGAACGCCCCTGCAACAGCATTTCGTCGCCTTTTTTCATGCCATTGGGCAGGTCGGCGGCCAGTACGCCCCGGTATGCGATCTGAACTTCGCTGTGGTCGGGGTGGTGCTCTATGGCGAGAATATGCTGGTTTCTTTCCGAAAATATACCCGCCGCTTTCAGGGCCTGTTCCCGGAAGGCTTCCCGGCCGCGCAGTTCCAGATCGGTAATGCCGCCAGAAATATTGGTGAAGAGGATATTCTCGTCCATATTCCGCAGCATGCCTTCGGTATCGAAACAATTGTAGGCATTTACGTACCCGCGTATGATCTCTTCCCGTTTTTGCATAGCGAAATATACGAAAATCTCCCCGGGCAGGGGCCTAAAAAAAGTGCAGCACAGGCTCCGTCCTGCACTTTACACTTGTGTTCAAAAAGTTAAAGCATCATACCGCCGGAGACCTCGATGCGCTGGGCATTGATCCAGCGGGCCTCATCCGTGCATAAAAAGGCCACCACGCTGCCAATGTCTTCGGGCAGACCGGCACGGCCCAGGGCGGTCACCGATGCGATCTGGCTGTTGAGCGCTTCGTTATCGCGTACGGCCCCGCCGCCAAAATCGGTGGCAATGGCCCCCGGAGCTACGGTATTAACGCGAATGCCGCGACTTCCCAGTTCCTTGGCCTGGTAACGGCTCAGGGTTTCCACCGCACTTTTCATGGAGGCGTAAGCCGCATAACCCGGGAAAGAGAAACGTGCCAGTCCGCTGGAAATATTCACGATACCTCCGCCATCGTGCAGCAGGGGCAGGGATTGCTGTGCCAGCAGGAAGGGCGCTTTAAAGTGAATGGCGAACATACTGTCCAGCTCATCGGCCGTAGTTTCGGCAAAGGCTTTGTGCAGGCCCGATCCGGCGTTGTTTACCAGGAAGTCGAACGTGCTCCGGCCAAAACGCTGCTGTAAGGTTTGCTTCAGTGTATCGAAAAAGGTAATAAAGCTGCCGCTGTCATGTACCGGGAGGGCCAGGGCGACTGCCCGGGCGCCGTTCTTCTCCAGTTCGGCCACTACGGCATCAGCCTCTTCTTTACGGGTGTGGTAGGTAATGACCAGGTCCAGTCCTTTCCGGGCGAGGTTGATCGCCATATCTTTTCCCAGTCCGCGGCTTCCGCCGGTTACGAGTGCAATTTTACGTTGTGTCATGTTGTGTTTTTTTACGACACAAAGGTAGGGGGCCTGTCCGGCAGAAAAATGGTGACTACTTCAGTTTAAATGGTGACTGTTTCAGTTTTTTGAAGTCGCTGTGCTTCCAGCCAGGCTTCCCGGAACTGTTTGGGTGTTTGTCCGCTGAAGCGTTTAAAGAACTTGGTAAAATTGGAGGGATCGAAGGTGAGCCGTATCGCAATCTCGCTTATGCTCATTTTATTCTCCCGCAGCAGTTCCCGGGAAATGTGCATAATCTTTTCCTCGAAAAAGAAACAGGGCGCCTGACCGGTGCTGAGCTTGATGGTATTGCTGAGGTGCCTCGGATCGATATGCAGGATGGCGGCAATGTCGCGTATTTCGTACATATCTGAACAGCGCCCGGCCAGGATATCGTCCAGGTGCTTGTCGATCTCCTGCAGGAAATCGCGGGTGATCTCGTGCTGACGGGCGGCTATTTTTTTGGGTATTTTCATATTCCCTGTTTGCTACGGTGCAAAGGTACGTTAGGGATGAAGTTCCTGCAACTGAAAATATACCAGGGCGGTATGTACGTTATGAAATACAAGAAACAGCAGGGCGGGTAGGGCAAAATACCAGCGGCGGTACGGGAGCCTGAACGCAAAGGAATTACCCGTAAGGCAGATGCCCGTGAGCCAGAACAGGGGCGTCCAGGCGGGTGCGGAGAAGCCGGGCAGGCTCTGGCTCCAGGCACTTTGCGGAGCCAGGATCAGCGGCAGCCAGGACAGGAAGTAGAGCAGCATGCCCGATGCGTATACCAAAATTCCGGTTTTTTGTACACGGGTGTTTATATGTATAGGCATTAGGGCAGTAAGTATAAAGAGCAGGATACGGCTGATGTGCTCGCCGTACAGGATAAAAGCCGGAATATTGTGCGAGAAGGTCTCTGGCTGATAGGCTGCCGGAAGGTAAGGCGTAAGCAGCAGGTTCCAGGCCAGCAGGGGCAGCATCAGCAGGAAGCAGCTGAGGAGGTAGGGGCGGAAGAAATTTTTCATGTAGGGTATCTCCGAAGGTAGGAATTTATTCTTTAGCCTGTCTTTCCTGGTTCTTCCAGTTTTTTTAACAAATCGGGGATACGTGTTTCACTGAACCCGGATGCAATAGCCAGTGATATTACCACATAAAAATTGAACTCTAGTTCTTTCAGGAAACCGAATACAATGTCCGATTCGATCAGGAAATAGGTCACTACGCCGGCCAGCATGGCAAAGATCATCCGTATACAGGCACTCAGGAAATTCAGAACCCGGTTTTCGAACAGTTCGGGCCCCAGGTTTTTAATGCGTATCGCGATAGACAAAAATCCCCCGATACTTCCGGCTGTGCTTATGTAGGTCAGCCTGGTCATTAGTTTTCCGGAAGGCATAAAATGATAGGCTGAAAGAGATCCGAGAATACAAAGTGTCATAATGCCAATGCAGATGAGCAGGTATAAGATCATATTTTTTACACTCCTGTATCTTTTTATTTCGGCACTGATCTTATCGAAATAATTTTTTGAAAGTTCAGGCTGTTCTTCCAGGCAGAGTTTGAGCGCAGAAGCAATGGACAGCCGAAAGCGTTTTTTCTCGTTCCTGGTTTTTAACAGTTGAACTACTTCAAAGAGCTTTTCTTCGACCGGTGCAGTGACCGCATCATCAAATCCGTGCTGGTATTTGAACAGGGATTTTTCAGCTGTATCGTAGATGATGTACTTGTCGCCGCGGCAAAAAATAGCTGTGATTACGGAACCCGTGCTATCCTTTTTACCTTCTGCATAATCGGCATAGAGGCTGTTTTCCTGTGCTCGGCTTTCCGGCTGTTGCTGGTCTGTTTTCATTATACGGGTGTATTTAGTTATTCTGTTTTCTCCATCGCCCTTCTGGCCAGCAGTTCGTCTACAAACTCGGCAAAACGCTGGATATCGATCATTTCCTGGTTGTACATGCGCGTAATGGCGCGTATGTATTCCGGAGAGGAACCGAAGCCCTTGTAGGGTTGTTTGTTGTCACGGAAGCGTTTCAGGCGCAGGAAGTAAGGCGTTTTCTTCTTGTTTTTTGATCTTTTATTCATGTGTCTGTTATTTAGTCAGGTTTAAAAAGTGGAGAAACGGGGCTCTTTTCGTCTGCGTAGATGAGTTCCGGAAGCTGCCCCCGGACCACATCTGCAGAGAGTTTGGTAAACGTATCGATATAGGATTCCGGAAGTAGTATGCCGCTTTTGAGACGCTAAAAACTGAGTGCCGGTTCTCTCCGGCATAGTTGCGGTCCCTGTTCGAGCTGCTATATAAGGTGGTCGATGCGGTATCGTAATTCTTCAGTTCGGCCTCACCGGAACGTATCCTGTTCAGCAGCGCCGAATCCTGTGCTCCTTCATGGCCGATGGCCGCCGAAAGAAAATGCTCGATCAGATCAAGATTGTCTAATTTCCTGGAATAAGGGTGTTGCATAAAAAAACAGATGGTAAAAGAGGCTGAACCTCTGCTGCTAAGGTACGTTTTTTTTACTGGTTTTTTTATCCTTTTTCGTTGTTTTTTTTCACTTTGTCTTTAAAGAACAGGGGGCGGGAAAATCTGCATATACGTATACATTTTATCCCCGAATTTGCTCATACTGATTATATTTGTGCAAACAACGCTGCCTGACTATGTACACCCCGCTCTGCCCCGCCCGGATAAAGACCCTGTTTGCCTGTATTTTCGTATATGTATCGTTTTGGGTACTGCCCGCCGCGGCACAGACCGACTCCCTCGAAAAAGTGCTGCCCGGCCTGCAGGGACGTGAGAAAGTGGTCATGCTCGGCGAACTCACCTTCCAGTATTCCTATATGGACCTGAACAAGGCCATGGACTACGGACGGCAGGAACTGGCCCTGGCCCGGCAGCTGAATGAACCCGACCTCATCGCCCTGGCCTATAACGACCTCAGCATCGTCTACTATTACAAAGGAGACTTTGATACCGTGGTGGACCTGAATAAAAAGGCCTATGCCATCCGCAGTAAACTGGACGATAAAAAGGGCATGGCCGCCTCCCTGAACAAAATGGGCAGCGCCTATTACGAACTGGGCGACCTGGACAATGCCATGCGCGTGCAGATGCGTACCCTGCAGGTATACGAAAGCATGCGCGACACCTTCGGGATGGAAAATACGCTCAACAACATCGGCAATATCCTGCACCGCAATAAAAACTATACCCAGGCCATTCCCTTTTTTGAAACCTCGCAGAGCCTGGCCGCAAAGATCG
Source organism: Flavobacteriales bacterium (assembly GCA_052437175.1). Lineage (GTDB taxonomy): Bacteria > Bacteroidota > Bacteroidia > CAIKAF01 > CAIKAF01 > JACVCJ01. The sequence goes on along the minus strand of JBQVOK010000002.1, from coordinate 52,108 downwards.
GGCACGATAAAGGCGTGATCGCCGCCAAGGGAAACCGCGCCAATGCATTGCTTTCGCTCAAGCGCCTCGACGAAGCGGAGAAAGAGTTCATCGAACTGATCGGCCTGATCGAGGCCGGCGGGTATTCCGAACAGCTGGCCGTGGCCTACCAGGCGCTGGGCGTGATCTACCGGGACCGTAAACAACATCAGAAAGGGGTGGATTATTACCTGAAAGCCCTGGATATTTATGAAAAAATGCACAGCCAGGTAGGCATGGGCACCATATACATTAACCTGGGCAATGCCTACAAAGACCTGGGCGATGATGCCAAAGCCACTTATTACCTCGGCAAGGGCCTGCAGATCTCCGAGAACCAGGCCACGCCCTACCAGCTGAAGCTGGCCTATAACGGCATGTACGATTATGAGAAAAAACGCGGCAATACCGGTCTCGCCCTGGAATACCTGGAAAAACTGAATGCTGTAAAAGATTCGATCTACAATACGGAAACCAATTCCCTGCTTGCAGAAATGAACGCCCGATACCAGACGGAGCGCAGCCGCAAGGAAGTGGCCGAACGCGACCTGGCCCTGGCCGATTCAGAACTGAAAGTGCGTAATGTGACCATACTGGCCCTGCTTTCTATCGGCGGACTGGCCTTTATGCTGGTGCTTTTTTACTTTTTCTATAAAAGACAGCAGGCCCGTAAAAAAATTATGGAGCAGGAAAGCCGCATCCGCCTGGAAAAAGAACGTTTCCGTATCTCGCGCGACCTGCACGATAACCTGGGCGCAGAACTCACGCTCATTTCCTTCCTGGTTGACGGTCGTGTTCAGAAAAACGAAGGCAGTACCGGGAACGAAGACCTGGAGAACATTGGCAAACACACCCGCAGCGCCATGGCACAACTGCGCGAGACCATCTGGGCCATACACGAGGAAAACACCGAGATATGGCAGTTGGCCGACAAGGTGCGCGACCATGCCCGCAAAATGTTCAGCGGAGCAGATACCGAAATACGTGTGAAGGCCGACGAATCGGGCGCTACCCTGAAACCGCACCAGACCCTGCACATTTACCGCGTATGCCAGGAAGTGATCAATAATGCCGCCAAATACGCCGGATGTTCGCTGTTTACGGCCGATATGGAAGTGCGCGACGGTATTTTACGTATACACCTCCGCGACGACGGAAAGGGATTTGACGCTTCTGTACAAAAAACAGGCTACGGGTTACAGAACATGAAAAGCCGTATGGCCGAACTTGGCGGCAGCTGCGACCTGGAAAGCATACCCGGCCGGGGTACCCATGTATGGCTCACAATTCCCGTGCAATAGACGTGCTTTTGTGTATATTTGCCTGCAATACCCGGGCTGATGAACGCACGTATACTACTGATCCCCTTTTCCGGCATTTTTCGTCTGGTCGTTGAACTGAGGAATTACCTGTACGACCGGAACATACTGAAAAGTACTTCTTTCGATGTACCTGTGCTGGTGGTGGGCAACCTTTCGGCGGGCGGCAGCGGTAAAACGCCTATATGCGAATACATCATCCGACTGTACAAAGAAGAGGGCATACAGCCCCTGGTGCTGAGCCGCGGCTATGGACGGAATACCCGCGGTTTCCGTGAAGTGCTGCCGGCTGATACGGCCGAACTCTCGGGCGACGAACCCCTGCAGATGAAACGAAAATTCCCCGATGTCCCTGTTTTTGTTTGTGAAAATCGTGTAAAAGGTATCCGTAAGATACTGGAAGAGCACACACCTGCCCAACCTTTCTGCATCATCTGTGACGATGCTTTTCAGCACCGCCGCCTGAAAGCCGGTTTCTACATACTGCTCTGGACCCTGGAACAGCTGCAGCACCGCCGCATCCTGCTGCCTGCGGGCAACTGGCGCGAACCGGACAGCGGCCGTTTCCGCAGCGATATACAGATCATTACCAAAGTGCCGCCGCATACCCCTTTTGGTATACTGGAAGAACATGCCGCAGAACTGGAGATCGATGAAACGCCGGTGTTCTTCTCGGGCATCCGGTACGGCGGTTTCCTGAATTCAGCCGGAATAGCTACCGATCCCGGCCGGGGCCGCCTGCTGCTGGTGACCGGGATTGCCCAGCCCGAACCGCTTAAAAGATACCTGAAAGATTCGGGGATTCTTTTTACACATTTGTCATACCCCGACCATCACCTGTTCAGCGATGCCGATATACGAAAGATAGAAGCGAAATTCCGGGCCGAAAAATGTGCCGCTGTACTGTTTACCGAAAAGGATTTTGTACGCCTGGGCAACAGCTGGCCGGACGATATACCTACGCTGTACCTGCCCGTACAGGCCGAAATACTGAAAGATGCCAGGGGCTTCGATCTGCGCATGCTCTCTTTTGTGCAACGCTTTTTCGCTTCCTGAGCCCGTTCCTATGATGAAAAGAACCGCTTATGGCACCTGCCGTGCATTTGTTCCGACCTCAGATGCATTTTCTGCCCGCAGCGGGTATCTTTATCGTGCAGGTATTCTGCCCGGTCCCCGGCAAAATACCCTCTTTTCCCGTGCTATGAGCGCATTGTGTAAGCAAACTCTCCGTTTCCGGCAGGCCGTATTTTTTTTACTGCTGCAGATGGTATTGCTGCCCCTGCACGCGCAGTTTGGACATTATATATCGTTCGGGAACCGCGGGGGTATGCCTTCTGATAATATTTACCAGCTGCTCGAAGATACGGAGGGTTTTATCTGGATCGGCACCAACCGCGGCCTGGTAAAGTATGACGGGCATACGTTCCGCACGTTTACCACCCGGGACGGGCTCCCTACCAACGATATCTGGCAGATGGAAATTACGGACGACGGTAAGGTGTGGTATATCAGCCGCAGTAAACGATGGGGCTATATCTGGCACGACCGGGTGTACAGTTTTCCTCTGCCGGAGAAAAGCATACCCTCGAGTTCTGGTTATTTTATCGGGCCAGATGCCATCCGTTTTGAATGCAGCCAGCTGGGCGTTCCGGTGGTAAGAGGCATTTCTGTTCTGAAAGATAATATCTGGCAGTATGAAGACAGTATGATCATCTACCAGTTGAACCGGCTTAAAGGGCGCGACAGGCTTGGAGTAATGCTTCCCGGCCGCCGGAGTCTTTTTTTATGGCAGGATTCGGTATTTGTTGCAGACTGGGATGGGAAATGGCAGTTTAGCCTCCGGAACAGAGGTTCTGGTCCCTTACTGACCTCTTTTAACAATGTGGGCATATCGCGTCTGTGGGAGGGAAAATGGATGATGTATATGAGCCTGGAATATGCAACCCTGTTCAATCTTAAAGACAAAACGTTTATTTCGCGCCGGCTCTTTGATTCCAGTGAAACCCAGATATTTCAGGGGTACGCAGAATTCCAGCGCTATGGAACACATTTTTATCAGGCCAGTAAATACAACCAGTTCGTTATTGTCGACAGCAACCTTGATTTTGTTGAAAAGCACAACTTTCCTGAACTATATCCGGCGGCACATATATTGAAGGACCGCAGCGGCAATTACTGGATGGGAGGGCCACAGGGCGGACTGGTGGTATTTCCGCATTATGCACGCAGCACGCAAAGCTATTTCGGCGGTCGGAAAGTAAATAATGTCCATTATACCGGCAAAGAACTGGTTGTAACAGCCGACGATGAAATTTTTGTATGGAATGCCGGCGATACTTCCTTTACGCTGGCTCAGCGTAATGTGGATTATATTACACAAATCGGGTACTATGCTCCTGAAAACCTTTATTACATAGGCGGGCGTGCGATGACGATGTATGGGCATAGCCTGTACGACCTGCAGCGTCTGTCGTATTCGTATAACCGGGGAGGCCGGATTTTGCCCATGACGGCGAACCTGAAAGATATGATCCGTTTGCCTGACGGGCGTTATGCAGCGGTCAGCGGGAACCGTTTGTATTTTTTTGATGCCCGTATGCGCCCGTACCACGATATGGTATACGGCCCCCTTGCGCATAATATATACGGCGCCCGCAAACTGCTTTACTGGAAGAATACACTCTACATCGGCGGAAACGGCCTGTACCGTTTTCTCAATGATTCGATTGTGCTGCATCCCGGTCTGCCTGCAAATATGCAAAAAACGATTTCGTATATGCTTCCTTTTAACGAAGCGTATATGCTGCTGGGTACGGATGGGTTCGGTGTATATCTCTTCGATGGCAAACGGCATATAGTACCGGTAACCGGCAGTGAGGGGTTCGTGGTGAACAAAATAATCCTTCGTAAACAGGCTATCTGGATCGCTACCGATAACGGAGTACACCGCATCGAATCTACTCCCGACGGCCGCAACAGTTACCTGGCCGAATCGTTCTACATGGAAGACGGCCTGCTAAGCAATAATGTGAACAGCATCGATTTTACGGGCGATACGCTGTGGGTAGCGCATGACCAGGGCCTGGTGACGCTGAATGTGCAGCAGGGAAATTTTCGCACGCAGATACGCCCCTTCCTGTATACCCGTGATGTATACCGTGTAAACGACAGCACCTATGCACTCACCTATGGCGACCTGGAAAATATTGAACTGAAGTTTGGGGTGCTGGCCCTGCCGGTGCAGAAATATATGACCTATTCTTTTAAGCTGGGCGAAAACGAAGAGTGGTTCAATTCGGCTACCACAACACTTTCCCTGGGAAAAATGAATCCCAGGGAGCAGTACATTTATTTCCGGGCCGCCGATCAGCACGGCAACAGCGGGCAGTTCCGGCTGTTGCTGCTGGTGCGGCCGCTCTGGTACCAGACCTTCTGGGCCAAAGCCGGCCTGGTACTGCTGATCCTGCTGCTGGTCGTAAGTGTTACACTGTTGTTGCGCCTGCGTGCCGAACGCCGCCAGAAAGCAGCCCTGAGCCTCAAAGGCCGTATGTCTGAACTGGAACTGCAGGCCCTGCGTTCCCAGATGAACCCGCATTTTGTGTTCAACTCGCTGAATGCCATTCAGTTTTTTGTGATCAAGAACAAGGTGGAACTTTCGGAGGCTTACCTGGCCAAATTCTCGAAACTGGTGCGTATGTTCTTCGAATATTCACGCTACGACAGCCTGCTGCTGGAGCAGGAGATCGACCTGCTGCAACGCTACCTCGAGATTGAAAAACTGCGTTTCGAGGATAAACTCAGCTACCACGTGGAGGTAGACGAACGGCTCGAAACCGAAGAAATGGAGATCCCCTCCATGATCCTGCAACCTATTGTGGAAAACGCGGTAAACCACGGAATATTCCACAAGAAGGGAAACGGCCGGGTAGAGGTTGTTTTTTCGTATATAGATGAAAATTCCGTGCAGGTGCGGGTCATAGATGACGGGGTGGGGATCAGTGCCATGAAGGAAATGTATCGTAATGAAACAAGAAATTACCGTTCCAAATCATCTGAGGTATTAAAGGAACGCTTAAAAATTTTAAGTGAGAATAAATTATCGAAATGGCAGGTGAAGTATTCCATCCGGGACCTCAGTGACGAAGATCCCGGGCTTACCGGTACCCGGGTGGATATCGAGTTTATCTATAAAGCAGAAAGGGACACCCGATGAAAAAGTGCTTTTTCTTTCTTTTTAGCTGTTTTTGCCTGTTGTGTCCCCTATACGGACAGTTTGAGCATTACCTGCGCTTCGGCACGCGCGAGGGCCTGCCCAGCATGCATGTATACCAGCTGCTCGAAGATACCGACGGGTACATCTGGCTGGCCACCAACCGGGGTGTGGCGCGGTACGACGGCCGCAGGTTCCGGGTCTTTAAAACGGCAGACGGCCTGCCTTCCAACGATATCTGGCAACTGGAAATTACACCCGACGGTAAGGTGTGGTATCTTTGTAAAAGCAAGCGCCTGGGCTATATATGGCACGATAAGGTATACACATACCCGATCGAAGATGCAGAGTTTTATGGATATTCGTTTTATATCGGACAGGATAAAATACAGCTGCATGGCCGGAGTGGAAACTATGCCGGGTTTCTGGGCCTGGAGAACGGTGCATGGAGAATGAAAGATACCATAGACCGTAGTATGATGCTTCAGGTAAAGAGCCTCAGCACACAGCTCCCGGGTAAGCACATGATGATTTTTGGCGAAGATTCGGTATACATTTGCAGAATAGAAGGAGAAAAGCATGTGTTTACCTTCCGCGATCTCAGTACACGTCCTCCCGAAGATACTCCTCTGGGCCTGGGTATATGCCGCACCTGGAACGACAGTATTATGGTGCGAAGCATCGGTAATATGATGGCTATCTACAACCTGAAAAAGCACACGATGGTCAGCCGGGATGTACTGTTTCACGAGGAGGAGAATTACACCTATCAGATCACGCCGGAATTCCAGCGTTACGGAGACCGCTACATACAGGTAAGCCGCTATAACGAATTTTCGATCGTGGACCAGGACCTTGCTATCATCGAAAATCACCGCTTCCCGTCTCTGTTCGGCGCAGCTCATATCCTGAAAGACCGCGGCGGAAATTACTGGATGGCCGGCCCGAGAGGCGGGCTGTGCGTATTTCCTTCCTATTCCGGGGATACGCGGGTACTGTTCTCCGGTAAAAAAGTGGGATTTGCCAAATGGATAAACGGTTACTTCTTTATTTATGTGCAGGCAGAAGGCCTTTACCTGTACGATCTGCAGAAAAATAGCTTCAGTAATGTTGTGTCGGATAAGGACGGCCTGTACATGGTGGGCTATCATCCTGTGCTGAATATATACTATGTGGCCGGCGACCGTTATACCTGGTATGGTAAAGACCCGTACCGGCTTAAAAAACGCGGTTATGATCAGCTCTGGCATAATGGGAAACGTCTGCAGGTGATACCGAGTTTCAAGGATATTGTACCGGTAAAGAAGGGCTTTGTCGCCGTAAGCGGTTCCGCCGTTTTCTTTTTGGACAGCCTGATGCGCCCGGAGTTTGACCATAACCGCTTACCCGTGCGTCGCATGATCAACGGGGGGCGACAGGTCATATACTGGAAGAACAGGATATACGTGGGCGGAAACGGGCTGTATATGCTGAAGAACGACAGCCTGGTGCCGCTTTCTGCCCAGGAGGAAACACGCCCCAATATCATTTTTATGGCCCCGTTCAACCACAGGTACATGATGCTGGGTACGGACGGCGGAGGCCTCTACCTGTACGACGGGCAGAAAGACCTGCGTTTCGTAGGCGGTACGGAGAACCTGGTGATCAACCGGGCCCTGCTGCACAAAGGCAATATCTGGCTGGCCACGGACAATGGCGTGCACCGTATAGGCCTGGACCCCGATGTGCAGAGAAGCCGCCTGCTGGAATCGTTTTACGAAGAAGACGGCCTGCTGAGCAATAACGTAAACAGTATAACCTTTACGGGTGATACCCTCTGGGCCGCACAGGACGAAGGACTGGTTGCCGTCAATATAAGGTCTGGACGTTTCCGGCGCCGTGTAAAACCCTACTTCAATACCCGGGATATATACCGCCTGAACGATTCTACGTATGCGCTTACTTACGGCGACCTGGAGAACATCGAACTGCAGTTTGGCGTACTTTGCCTGCCCGCACAGGGATACCTCGTTTACGATTTTAAACTGGGCGAAGACGCAGACTGGTTCCGTTCGGCCACTACCACACTTTCCCTGGGTAAAATGAGCCCCGGCGAACGCACGGTATATTTCCGCGCTACCGATCAGCACGGCAACAGCGGTCAGTTTCGCCTGCTTTTGCTGGTGCGGCCGCTCTGGTACCAGACCTTATGGGCAAAGGCTGCACTGGGTCTGCTGATCCTGCTGCTGGCCGTAAGCGTTACGATTTTGCTGCGCCTGCGTACCGAACGCCGCCAGAAAGCGGCTTTGCGCCTCAAAGGCCGTATGTCGGAACTGGAACTGCAGGCCCTGCGTTCCCAGATGAACCCGCATTTTGTGTTCAACTCGCTGAATGCCATCCAGTTTTTTGTGATCAAGAACAAGGTGGAGCTTTCGGAGGCCTACCTGGCCAAATTCTCGAAACTGGTGCGTATGTTCTTCGAATATTCACGCTACGACAGCCTGCGCCTGGAGCAGGAGATCGATCTGCTGGAACGTTACCTGGAGATTGAAAAACTGCGTTTCGAAGATAAACTCAGCTACCGGGTAGAGATAGACGAACGGCTCGACGTCGAAGAAATGGAGATCCCCTCCATGATTTTGCAACCTATTGTGGAAAATGCCGTAAACCACGGTGTATTTCATAAAAAAGGCAATGGAAGCGTATGGATATCGTTTATGTATATAAATGAAAATACCGTAAAGGTGGAGGTACGGGACGATGGGATCGGGATCAATGCCATGAAGGAACTGTACGCCACCGAAACCCGAAATTACCGCACAAAATCGTCTGAAGTATTAAAGGAACGCCTGAAAATATTGAGTGAAAATAAAATGTCGCGCTGGGAAGTCGTGTACAGCATCCGGGACCTGGCCGATGAGGACCCGGCACTTGCAGGTACCCGGGTAGACATTACCTTTATCTATAAACCAGCAAAATAACACTACATGAAAATACGTACCATACTCATTGACGACGAGCCCAAGGCGCTGGCCATACTCGAAGAAAAGCTGGCCCGCAGTTTCGGGCAGATCGAGGTCGTAAAAAGCTACCGTGATCCGGAGCAGGCGCTGGAAGAACTGCCGCGCATTGCCCCGCAGCTTATTTTCCTGGATATTGCCATGCCGCGCATGAGCGGTTTCGATTTCCTGGAACGTATTCCCGACCCGAAGTTCGAGATCATTTTTGTAACGGCCTTCGGCGATTACGCCATCGAGGCCATTAAGCACTGTGCCATCGGGTACGTGGTAAAACCCATTGTGAACGAAGAACTGGAAACCGCCGTAAACAACGCCATGCGCAATATCGAGCGCAATACCACGCAGCAACAGAACGATTACCTGCTCAACAACCTGCGGTCTGAAGAGGGCGAAAACAAAAAACTGGTCATCCCCGTAGACGACGGCCTTATCTTTTCGGAGTATAAGGATATTGTACGTTTTGAAGGGGAAACCGGTTATACCCGGATCCATTTTACCAATGGCAGCAGTATCCTCAGCGCGTACAACATCGGGTATTACTACAGTGTGGTGAGCAAAAAGGTATTTTTCCAGGTACATAAATCGCACATTGTGAACATCAGCCACATTACCCGTTATTTTAAAGACGGGCTCATCGAGCTGCGTAACCAGCACCAGGTACCGCTTTCGCGCCGTAAACGCGACGAATTCCTGGCCATATTTACCCGCTAAATAATATTGTACAGTATTGTGTAAAAAGAAAAGCAGCTCTTTGCGGGAGCTGCTTTTCGTATATTATTTTGTGGGGTTATCGTCTCCGTATGTTCGGATTGTAGAAACCTCCGGGATTTTGCTGTACCTTCTTCATCTGTTGTTTCAGGAATTTGATCTGCTCGTCGACCATGCCCGATTTGTTGTACTTCTGGGCATCGGCCAGCAGGCGCTCTGCTTCCTGTTTGCGGCCTTTAGCCACGGCAGAGGCGGCCAGGTTCACATAGGCCACGGCTTTATCGTGATCGAAACGCAGGCCCAGGCTCAGCGCTTTTTTCATCAGTGTTTCGGTATGGTTCACCCCTTTTTCGGCCTGTGTAATGGCACAGAGGTAATAGTAATAGCCACGCTGACTCTTATGCAGCTGGCTCTCCGGGTTTTTGATCTTTGCCAGCCAGCGGGCGCCACCTTCGATGTCCTGTTTGCGCATACGCCACAATACCAGCAATATGTATTCATTAAAGAAGAACAGGAAGACCGGGGGAGCTATCGCCAGCAGCATCAGGATGCCCCAGCCGATATCGCCAAGCACGAACCAGGTTACACTTCCGGCCAGGAACAGACCGGCAATTACGAGTTTTAAAAAGTTAGGCATAATACAAAAACTTGCTGCAAAGGTACGTGTTCCGTTGCGATTCTGGAAATGAAAGCGATTTATTTGCTGCGTCCTACGCGGGCCAGTCCCAGGCGGGCCATCTCATGATCTTCCTTTACGCGCAGGGCGGCTTCGTAGTCCATGCGGGCAGCGGTCTTATCGCCTTTCAGTTCGTAGGCATACCCGCGGTGGTAAATGGCATCGGCATAGCGTACGTCGGCGCGTATGGCATCGTTGAACCAGAAAATAGCGCTGTCCTTCATGTTCAGGTCAAACAGGTAAATATAACCGATGTTGTGCATGGCCGCGGGGTTACGGGAAGATACCTTCAGCATATTGCGGTAGGTGCTTATGGCCGCTTCGGGCTGCCGGTTCATCTGGTAATAATAGGCCAGTCCGTAATAGGCTTCGCCTTTGCCGGGGTTGGTCTGTATGGCATTCTGGAAATAGGTGGCCGCCAGCGGATTGTTGCGGTTCGAGAAAATGGTGCCCAGCAGCATATAGGCATTAAAATACTCCGGATCGATCTCTACGCAGGTCTGCAGGCTGGTGATGGCCGTATTGGTATCGCGCATTTCGGCATAGGCCAGTCCTTTCAGGAAGTAGCCCTTGCTGTTGTACGGTTCTTTTTTGAGGGCGCGGTTCACATACGCGAACATCTGTTCGTAATCTTTGAGATAGAGCTGCAGCTCGCCGAATTTCAGCAGGGCCTCGATGTTCTCAGGCTCCAGGTCCAGGGCTTTCTGCAGGCAGGCCTTGGTTTCATCGGGTTTGCGCATCATCATGTTCAGGTCGCCCAGCAGCAGGTAATACTTGGCTTTACTGCTGTCCAGGCGTATGGCCTTCTGGCAGTCCACAATGGCCGAGGCTGGGTTTTCTGCATCAAAATGGTACTGGGCACGGGCAAAATAGTTCTCCGGGTTATCGGGATCTTCCTCGATCAGCAGGTCCAGGTTGCGCAGGGTGCTCAGCGTATCGTTCATCGGGTTCAGTTCCCCGCTTTTTTTATTGCCGCAGGATGAAGCTGCCAGCAGCATAAAGGCGCCTGCCGCCAGAAACAATGTGGTGTATAAAAGTCCTTTTTTCATAATTCTCCGGTTTCCCTGAACGCAAAAGTACTATTTTCTGCGCGCTGTGTCTCCGATAAATTTCAGGGTTTGTCGGAAGGTTTGGCCAGGTTCACGAACCAGCCTGCAATTCCGCCTAATATCACATAGGCCGTAAAGAAGTAAAAACCGTTGTGCAGCTCGGCCTGGAAGCGGATGTCCTTACCGCTGAACGAACCGGCCACCAGGAAGGCAATGAGTATACTCACGGCAAACACGTCGGCCATAGCCCATTTGTTCAGGAACTGGAACAGCCATACCAGCGCGGAATTGGGCTTTTTTACAAACAGCTGGTACACGTAACCGCTTACTTTTACATTGGGCACAATAATGCCGAAAAGCGTAAGCAGGGCGGCCGGCAGAGTGTAACCGTTCCTGAACAGGTCTGAAATGGTGCCCAGGATGCTGCGGGTCTCGTCCAGCACTTCGGTATCGAAGAACAGCATGCTGGCGCTGGCCTTGATGGTCATAAAAGGCAGTACCCAGCCCAGTACCATCAGGGTTTGAGAGGCCAGGATAAAAAAGAGGGCGATTTTGGCGGAAAAATTCAGTTTCATAAATAGTGTACGGGGTTTGTACGGATGCCGGTGGCCATGGCGGGAAGGCCCTGGAACTGGCTTTGCAGTTTTCGTAAAATAAGGTCGACGGTATATTGTTCGCTTTCGTAATGCCCTATGTCCATCAGCATCAGGCGCTCTTCGGCGTCGAAGAACTCGTGGTATTTTACGTCGGAGGTGATAAAGGCATCGGCCCCGGACTGCAGGGCTTTGGGCAGCAGGAAGATGCCGGATCCGCCGCACACGGCCACCCGGCGTATATGCGTACCTGCCGTGGCGGTGTACTTAAGCATGGACAGGCCCATCTTTTCTTTTACATAGGCCGGGAAATCGGCGGCCGGAACGGGTTGGGGCAATTCGCCGTACATACCGCTACCCACTTCTTTATGTAAATTGTGCAGAGGAATAAGGTCGTAAGCCGCTTCCTCGTAAGGATGTGCCTGCAGCATGGCCTGTACGGCGCCCTGCAGGATGTCGGCGTCGAGGAGTACTTCCAGGCGGTTTTCGGCCACTTCTTCGCGTATGCCGTTCTGCCCGATGTGTGGGTTACTGCCTTCCAGCGGGCGGAAGGTTCCCGTACCTGCGGAGCGGAACGAGGCGCTGTCGTAATTGCCGATGCGTCCGGCACCTGCATGGAACAGGGCTTCGGCCACTTTTTCGGTGTCGTTCAGGGGCACAAAAACGCTCAGTTTGTACAGCAGGTCTTTTTTCGGGGCCAGTATCCGTGTGTTCTGCAGGCCCAGGCGGCGGCAGATCTCGGCATTTACGCCGCTCTGTACATTGTCCAGGTTGGTATGGATGGCATAAATGGCTATGTTGTTCCGGATGGCTTTGATCACCGTGCGTTCCACGTAGTTGCGGCCTGTGATCTTTTTCAGTCCGCCGAATACGATGGGGTGGTGGGCAATGACCAGGTTGCAACCTTTTTCCAGGGCCTCGTCCAGCACGGCCTCGGTACTGTCCAGGCATACCATGATGCCTTTTACGGGCCAGGCGGCATCGCCGGTGATCAGTCCCGCGTTATCGTAATTTTCCTGCCTGGAGAGGGGAGCCCAGGCCTCCAGCACCCGAAGTATATCCCGTATAAATGTCATCTGTTTCGTATTCAGTGGTTTATATTCTGTTTCCCGGAAAGGCGGGGAATTTATATCTTTGTACGAAGATATAAGAAAAGGAGCGTATGTCAGAACAGGAAAACAATCAGCAACTTAGCATTGAACTTACCGAAGATATCGCCGAGGGTATTTACAGCAATCTTGCTATCATCACGCACAGTCATGCCGAATTTATCATCGACTTTATAAAAATTATGCCCGGTATTCCCAAAGGGAAAGTAAAAAGCCGCATCATACTTACACCGCAGCATGCCAAAAAACTGATGCAGGCCCTGCAGGAAAATGTGGCCCGTTTTGAGGCACAGAACGGTACCATTAAAGATATCGACGATGTGCCGCCGGGGATACCGATGAATTTCGGCGGACCGATCGGTATGGCCTGATAGGCCTCAGGAGCAGGGCAGAAGGACAATCACAAGGAAAAAGGAGCGTGTATATTGAACAATGAAATTCATATTTTACCCGATGCAGTAGCCAACCGTATTGCAGCGGGCGAGGTGGTTTCACGGCCGGCAGCGGCTGTAAAGGAACTGCTCGAAAATGCCATCGATGCCGGTGCCGATCATATCCGGCTGGTATTCAGGGACGGGGGCAAATCCCTCATTATAGTGCAGGATAATGGCAAGGGCATGAGCGAGACCGATGCCCGGCTCTGTTTTGAGCGGCATGCCACGTCCAAGATCAAAGACCCCGACGATATTTTCTGCATCACCACCAAGGGTTTCCGCGGCGAGGCCCTGGCTTCCATTGCGGCCATTGCCAAAGTGGAGCTGAAGACCCGCCGTAAAGAAGAGCCTGCGGGAACGTTTGTACGTATTGAGGGCAGTGAACTGGTAAGCCAGGAGGCCTGCAGTATGAACCCGGGTACGGTCATCAGTATCAAGAGCCTGTTTTACAATGTGCCGGCCCGCCGTAAGTTTCTCAAGAACGATTATACGGAGACCAAGCACATCATCGACGAATTTGAGCGTGTGGCCCTGGCCCATCCCGGTCTGCGCTTCGAAATGCTCAACGGCGATAACGTGATCCACAAGCTGGAACCCGGAAACCTGCGCAAACGCATCGTGGAAATGTACGGCGCGGCCTATAACGACCGCCTGGTTCCCGTAGAAGAAAGCACCGATGTGGTTACCATAGGCGGCTTTATCCTGAAACCGGAATTCGCCCGTAAAACGGCCGGCGAACAGTTCTTCTTTGCGAATAACCGCTTCATCCGCAGTCCTTTCCTGAAGCACGCGGTGGATTCGGCCTTCGAAGGTATGATCCAGAAGGACCTGAAGCCGGGTTTCTTTATTTTCCTGGACGTAGACCCGACGGAGATCGACATCAATATCCACCCGTCTAAAACAGAGGTGAAATTCAGCGATGAGCGCATTATTTACCACATTCTGCAGAGCTCGGTAAAGAAGGCGCTCGGGAAGTTCAATATAGCCCCGGCCATGGATTTTGACCGGGATACGGCCTTTGATCTGCCTTACAGCAAGGAGCTGTCGGAACTGAAACAGCCGTCCATCGGGTTCAACCCGGACTACAACCCCTTTCACCAGGAAGAAAAGCCTGCGAAAAGTGGCGGAACGGGCGGAGTTTCCGGCTGGAAACCACAGGAACGTAGCGAACGGGAACAGCACAATGCCGAAAACTGGAAGAGCCTGTACGAAACGCCTTCGTTCGACAGTTTTGAAAGCGGTGGCGATCAGGCCTTTACTTTCCCGGCGGCGGTCGACTTCAAGGCGCCCTCGTTCCAGTGGCTGCAGACCTATATCGTTACCACGCTGAAATCCGGACTGGTGGTGGTAGACCAGCACCGCGCGCACCTGCGTATCGTATACGAGCGGCTGCAGGCGGCTGCAGAATCGCAGCAGAGCGCTACCCAGCAGGAGATGTTCCCGCGGGTGTTCGAATATACCCCGGCCGATTTCGAGGTGCTGAAGGAACTGATGCCGGTGATACGGGAACTGGGCTTCGATGCCGAACCCTTCGGTACCAGTAGTATGGTACTGAGAGGTATACCTGCCGGCAGCCAGGACACGGACTTTGCCCAGGTCTTCGACGAAATGATCGAGGCCCGGAAGTTCAACCGGGAAGATATGCTGCAGTTCCGTGAAGTGATGCTTCGCAAGCTGGCAGCGGGAATGGCGCTGAAAAGAGGGGTACGGATGAACACGGCCGAAATGGAGACCCTGCTGGCCGATCTTTTTTCGACCTCGAACCCGAATGTGACGCCGGATGGCAAGCCGATCCTTGCCACGCTGACGAGTGCATTTTTAAAGGAAAAATTCAAACTTTAGCAAAAAAATGTGTGTTGAAAATCAAGGTATTTCAAAAAAAAGTAGCAAAAAGTAAGCGGAACTATTTGGTACTATTTAAAAATTTGTACATTTGCAGCCCGTTTAACGCGGGGGCTTCTTAAGAAAAGCCGATGTAGCTCAGCTGGTAGAGCAATTGATTTGTAATCAATAGGTCGGGGGTTCGAGTCCCTTCATCGGCTCAGAATGGAAGTTGGGGAGATACCAAAGCGGCCAACTGGGGCAGACTGTAAATCTGCTGATTTTTATCTTCACAGGTTCGAATCCTGTTCTCCCCACAAAAGCGGAAGTAGCTCAGCTGGTAGAGCATTAGCCTTCCAAGCTAAATGTCGCGGGTTCGAATCCCGTCTTCCGCTCGAAGGTTTCCGGTAACACGGAGGCACTCATAAGGCGGGGTATACCCGTCTAATTGTGTTTAGGCCGTTGTAGCTCAGGGGTAGAGCACTTCCTTGGTAAGGAAGAGGTCGGCAGTTCAAATCTGCTCAACGGCTCGAGGTTATTGAAAAGAAAAACAACTATTAAATTGCAAAACAATGGCAAAAGAAAAATTTGACAGGTCCAAACCACACGTAAACATCGGTACAATTGGACACGTTGACCACGGTAAAACCACACTTACAGCTGCGATCACAAAGGTTCTGGCTGATAAAGGTTTATCACAGGCCCGCTCTTTTGATTCTATCGACAACGCTCCGGAAGAGAAAGAACGTGGTATCACCATTAATACTTCACACGTAGAGTACGAAACTGAAAATCGTCACTACGCACACGTTGACTGTCCGGGTCACGCCGACTATGTGAAAAACATGGTTACCGGTGCTGCCCAGATGGACGGTGCCATCCTGGTGGTAGCTTCTACCGATGGTCCGATGCCCCAGACGCGTGAGCACATCCTCCTGGCCCGTCAGGTAGGTGTTCCCAAGATCGTTGTGTTCATGAACAAAGTGGACATGGTTGACGATCCGGAACTGCTTGACCTGGTTGAAATGGAGATCCGTGAGCTCCTGAGCTTCTACGATTTCGACGGTGACAACACTCCGATCATCCGTGGTTCTGCCCTGGGTGGTCTGAACGGAGAGCCGAAATGGGTTGATACCATTATGGAACTGATGGCTGCCGTAGATTCATTCATTCCGCTGCCTCCGCGCGATATCGAAAAACCGTTCCTGATGCCGGTTGAAGACGTGTTCACGATCACAGGTCGTGGTACCGTTGTTACAGGCCGTATCGAAACAGGTATCGTTAACGTGGGTGATCCGCTGGAGATCATCGGTATGCAGGAAGAGAAACTCACTACTACCTGCACAGGTGTAGAGATGTTCCGTAAACTCCTCGACAAAGGTGAAGCCGGTGACAACGTAGGTCTCCTGCTCCGCGGTATCGACAAATCAGATGTTCGTCGTGGTATGGTTATCGCCAAACCGGGCAGCATCACTCCGCACACCGAGTTTAAAGCTGAGGTGTACGTACTGAAAAAAGAAGAAGGTGGTCGTCACACGCCGTTCCACAACAAATACCGTCCCCAGTTCTACCTGCGTACGACTGACGTAACAGGTGAGATCGAACTGCCGGAAGGTCGTGAGATGGTAATGCCGGGTGATAACGTAACCATTACCGTTAAACTGATCGTTCCCGTAGCTATGGACAAAGGTCTGCGTTTCGCTATCCGCGAAGGTGGCCGTACCGTAGGTGCCGGTCAGGTGGTGGAAATTATCAAGTAATTTTCAGATAACACTATAAGGGTAAGGTGTGCTGCTTCCCGCGGCACACCTTTATTACCCTAAATTAAGTTCTTTAACTTACGGGCATAGTTCAATGGTAGAATAGCGGTCTCCAAAACCGTTGATCTAGGTTCGAATCCTGGTGCCCGTGCAAACAATAATTCAGACTAAAATGTCGAAAGTTGTAACTTATGTAAAGGAAAGCTACGATGAACTCGTAAACAAGGTATCCTGGCCTACCTGGTCAGAACTGACGTCCAGCGCCATCATCGTACTGATAGCTTCCCTGTTGATAGCTCTCGTTGTGTTCCTGATGGATACAGGATTTAAATATGTGCTGGAGCAGGTGTATAACAATTTGTTTCAGTAATACTAACCTTTCAGGAAGATGAGTGAGAAAGTGATAAAATGGTACGTAGTACGGGCCATAAGCGGGCAGGAGAAAAAAGTGCGCGATTATGTGGACCTCGAAGTACGCCGTGCCGGTTTGTCTGACCTCGTAAGCCAGATCCTGGTACCCGTTGAAAAGGTATACCAGATCCGTAACGGCAAAAAGGTCAGCAAAGAACGTTCGTTATACCCCGGGTATATCCTGATCGAATGCGCCCTCACCGGTGAGCTGCCGCACGTGATCAAGAATACAACGGGGGTGATCGGTTTCCTGGGATCGGAAAAAGGGGGAAACCCGGTACCGCTCCGCCAGTCGGAACTGAACCGTATCCTCGGTAAAATGGATGAAATGTCCGAATCGGCCGAAGATATCTATATCCCGTTCGTAGTGGGAGAATCCGTAAAAGTAACCGACGGACCTTTCAACAACCTGAGCGGGGTGATCGAAGAGATCAACGAAGAGAAGAAGAAACTGAAGGTAATGGTGAAGATCTTCGGGCGCAAAACTCCGGTGGAACTGAGTTACCTGCAGGTGGAAAAAGAAGGATAAACAAGGATTTATTAATTAATACATAAACAATCACAAATGGCCAAGGAAGTATCTGCAATGATTAAATTGCAAATTAAGGGAGGCGCCGCGAACCCATCGCCGCCGGTAGGACCTGCTCTTGGTGCCAAAGGTGTGAACATCATGGAGTTCTGTAAGCAGTTCAATGCCAGAACCCAGGATAAAGCAGGCAAGGTTTGTCCGGTAGTTATTACCGTATATGCAGACAAGTCTTTCGACTTTATCGTGAAAACACCTCCGGCAGCTATTCTGATCAAGGAAGCCATCAACCTGAAAACAGGTTCGGCCGAATCGAACAGAAAGAAAGTAGGGACCATTTCATGGGATAAGATCCGTACCATCGCTGAAGAGAAGATGCCGGACCTGAACTGTTTTACAATTGACTCTGCCATGCGCCTGGTTGCAGGAACGGCAAGAAGTATGGGTGTTAACGTAGAAGGCGGTACCGCCCCTGCTGAAAAAAACTAAACGGAGGAAACAGACATGGCAAAACTGACTAAAAACAGAAAGAAAGCGATCGCCCTGGTTGATGCCAACAAGGCTTATGACCTGAGCGAAGCTGCCGAGCTGCTGAAGAAAATCACCTTCGCAAAGTTCGATGAGTCCGTAGACGTAAACGTTCGCCTGGGTGTTGACCCGCGTAAGGCTGACCAGATGGTACGTGGTTCCGTTCAACTGCCGCACGGCGTTGGTAAGACCGTACGCGTACTGGTACTCTGTACTCCCGATAAGGAAGAAGAGGCTAAAGCCGCCGGTGCCGACATGGTAGGTCTGGACGACTATATTGAGAAGATCAAACAAGGCTGGACAGATGTTGACGTAATTATCTGTACGCCCAACGTAATGGGTAAAGTAGGTGCCCTGGGCCGTATCCTCGGACCCCGCGGCCTGATGCCGAACCCCAAAACGGGTACCGTTACGCTGGAAGTAGGTAAAGCCGTTACCGATACCAAAGCCGGTAAGATCGATTTCAAAGTGGATAAGACAGGTATCGTGCATACTTCGGTAGGACGCGTATCTTTCCCGGTGGAGAACATTGCGGACAACGTAAAAGAGTTCATGACCACCGTTATGAAACTGAAACCGAGTTCATCCAAAGGTACCTATGTGAAAAGTGTTTTCATCAGCACGACCATGGGCCCTGGTATTAAGTTGGATTCCTCTAAATTTTCTGCATAATTTAAAACCGTAAAGCTATGACAAGAGAAGAAAAAAAGCAGGTAATCGACGGTTTAACGGAATCACTCGGTAATCCCGGTGCGGTTTATCTGGCCGACTATACAGGGATGTCCGTAGAGGTAACACAGAAATTGCGCAAAGAGTGTTTTGAAAAAGACATTACGATGCTGGTAGTAAAGAACACGCTGCTGCAAAAAGCGATGGAAGCTTCCGGTAAGGATTTTTCCCCGCTGTTCGCCCAGCTGCACGGAGCTACGGCTATTATGTTCTCTCAGAACAATAACTCGCCCGCAAGACTTATCAAAGGCTTCCAGAAAACATCCGATAAATTAAAACTCAAAGGTGCATACGTAGAAGAATCCTGCTACGTAGGTATCGAGCAGCTCGAAGTTCTTGTAAATCTGAAATCGCGTGAAGAGCTTATCGCCGACGTGGTGGCTCTGCTGCAATCTCCGATCAAGAACGTTGTGGGTGCTCTACAGGGAAATTCAGGCCAGAAAATCGCCGGCCTGGTGAAAGCCCTCGAAGAAAAAAAGGCGTAAATAAACTAAAACAAAAAATTAAAATTTTAAATTACAATTAAAATGGCAGACGTTAAAGAATTAGCAGAACAATTAGTTAACCTTACCGTTAAAGAGGTAAACGAGTTAGCTACAATTTTAAAAGATGAGTACGGAATCGAGCCGGCTGCTGCTGCTCCGGTAATGATCGCCGGCGGTGGTAACGCAGGTGGTGGCGAAGCTGCTGCTGAGAAAACATCTTTCGACGTAGTTCTGAAAAGCGGTGGCGCTAACAAACTGGCCGTTGTGAAAATCGTTAAAGATATCACAGGTCTGGGTCTGAAAGAAGCCAAAGAACTGGTAGACGGTGCTCCGAAGCCGGTTAAAGAAGGTGTTAGCAAAGAAGAAGCCGAGTCTGTAAAAGCTCAGCTGACTGAAGCCGGCGCCGAAGTTGAGGTGAAGTAATCCCGGTTGCCCGGAAAAATATCGGTGGGCTTCTTTCCAGTTTTGGTAAGAAGCTTCCGCCGTTTGTAGGAATCGTTCTTAAATTTCTTGCAAAAAACCAATTGAAAACTACCTGTTGCGGATTCTGCCTGTCCCCGGACCGGCAATCCGCAGCGGTGGTTTTTTAAAGCTTAAAAATTAAAACAATTTTAGCCTTGGCTCAAAATAAAGAACAAAACCGTATCAGTTTCTCTTCTGCCCCGAATGTGGCAGATTATCCGGATTTCCTGGATTTGCAACTGAAATCTTTCAAGGATTTTTTCCAGCTGGAAACAACCCCTGAAAATCGTACGAACGAAGGGCTCTTTGCCGTGTTCTCCGAGAACTTCCCGATCACGGACGCACGTAACCAGTTCGTACTTGAATTCCTTGACTATTACGTAGACCCGCCGCGCTACAGCATCGATGAGTGTATCGAACGCGGGCTTACCTATAGTGTGCCTCTTAAAGCTAAATTGAAGCTTTATTGTACGGACCCTGAACACGAGGACTTCGAGACCATCGTGCAGGACGTATACCTGGGAACCATTCCTTACATGACGCCCAAAGGTACCTTCGTGATCAACGGTGCCGAACGTGTAGTCGTATCCCAGCTGCACCGCTCACCGGGTGTATTCTTCGGACAAAGCCGCCACGCCAACGGAACCAAACTGTATTCCGCACGCGTTATCCCGTTCAAAGGTTCATGGATCGAGTTCGCCACCGATATCAACTCGGTGATGTATGCCTATATCGACCGTAAGAAAAAGTTACCCGTGACCACGCTGCTGCGTGCCATCGGTTTCGAAACGGATAAAAGCATCCTCGAGATTTTCGACCTGGCCGACGAGATCAAAGTGAACAAATCGACCATTAAGAAATACGTAGGCCGTAAACTGGCCGCACGCGTTCTGAAAACATGGATCGAGGACTTCGTGGACGAAGATACAGGGGAGGTAGTGTCCATCGAGCGTAACGAAGTTGTGCTCGACCGGGAGACCATACTTGAAAAAGACCATACTGATCTGATCCTCGATTCAGGCGTTAAAACCATCATCCTGCACAAGGAAGATGTGAACGCCGGCGATTATGAGATCATCTATAATACACTGCAGAAAGATACCACCAACTCAGAAATTGAGGCGGTGGAACACATCTATCGTGTACTCCGTAATGCCGAACCACCCGATGAGGAAACGGCACGCGGCGTACTGGAGAAACTGTTCTTCTCCGACAAACGTTACGACCTGGGTGAAGTAGGCCGTTACCGTATCAACAAAAAACTGATACTGGATACGCCGATGGACACGCGTGTACTTACCCGCGAAGACATCATCGCCATCATCAAGCACCTGATCCAGCTGATCAACTCCCGTACCAACGTGGACGATATCGATCACCTGAGCAACCGTCGTGTACGTACCGTAGGCGAACAGCTGTACAACCAGTTCGGCGTTGGTCTGGCCCGTATGGCCCGCACCATCCGCGAACGTATGAACGTACGCGATAACGAGGTATTTACGCCGATCGACCTGATCAATGCCAAGACCCTGTCTTCGGTGATCAATTCCTTCTTCGGTACCAACCAGCTGAGCCAGTTCATGGACCAGACGAACCCCCTGGCCGAAATTACCCACAAACGTCGTTTGTCGGCACTCGGTCCCGGTGGTCTCTCGCGTGAACGTGCCGGTTTCGAGGTTCGTGACGTACACTACACGCACTACGGTCGCCTGTGTACCATCGAAACCCCGGAAGGTCCGAACATCGGTCTGATCTCTTCACTCTGCGTATTTGCCAAAGTGAATAACCTGGGTTTTATCGAAACTCCATACTATAAAGTAGAGAACGGTAAGGTGAAAGTGACCGAGCCGATCTACCTGAGCGCCGAGGAAGAAGAAACGTCGACCATCGCACAGGCGGTAGAAAAGCTGGGTAAAGACGGCCTGATCCTGAACGATCGTATCAAAGCCCGCCAGGAAGCCGATTACCCGGTGGTAGGCCCCGATAAGATCGACCTGATCGACGTGGCCCCGAACCAGATCGCTTCCATCGCGGCCTCGCTCATTCCGTTCCTGGAGCACGATGATGCCAACCGCGCGCTGATGGGATCGAACATGATGCGTCAGGCGGTTCCGCTGATGAAGCCGGAAGCGCCGATCGTAGGTACCGGCCTGGAAGAACGCGTGGCCCGCGACTCCCGTATCCTCATCACTGCCGAATTCGACGGTGTGGTGGAATACGTGGACGCTACCACGATCTCCGTGCGTTACAACCGTACCGATGACGACCGTATCGTATCCTTCGACGACGATATCAAAACATACAACCTGATCAAGTTCCGTAAAACGAACCAGAGTACGGCCATCACCCTGCGCCCCAGCGTTATGAAGGGCCAGAAAGTGAAAAAAGGTCAGTCGCTCTGCGAAGGTTTTGCCACAGAGGCCGGGGAACTGGCCATCGGCCGTAACCTGAAAGTGGCCTTCATGCCCTGGAAAGGTTACAACTTCGAGGATGCCATCGTGATCTCTGAGCGCGTGGTTTCCGACGACCTGTTCACGTCGATCCACATCGACGAGTTCATCATGGAGGTGCGCGACACCAAAATGGGTCTGGAAGAACTTACCGCCGATATCCCGAACGTATCCGAAGATGCTACCAAAGATCTCGATGAGAACGGTATCATCCGCATCGGTGCCGAGGTAAAACCGGGCGATATCCTGATCGGTAAAATTACGCCGAAAGGCGAAAGCGATCCTACACCGGAAGAGAAACTGCTGCGTGCCATCTTCGGCGATAAGGCCGGCGATGTGAAAGACGCCTCTATGAAAGCGCCACCGAGCATGTACGGCGTGGTTGTAGATAAAAAGCTGTTCTCCCGTTCGGTAAAGGATAAAAAAGCCAAAGCGGAAGAAAAACGCGAGATCGAAGTACTGGAAAAAGAGTACGATAAATACTTCGGTGAACTGAAGAAAAAAATGGTGGAGAAAATGGTGGCCATCCTCGATGGACAAACCTCTGCCGGTGTATACACGCTGCTTCGTGAAGAAGTGGTGAAAAAAGGTGTGAAATTCTCGGCCAAAGTGCTGGAGAAACTGAATTTCGTAGAACTGAACCCGGCTGACTGGACCAAGGACGACGAGATCAACACACTGGTGAAACTGCTGCTCCACAACTACTCGATCAAGTACAACGACCTGTACGGCGTATTCAAGCGCAAGAAGTACAATATTACCGTGGGGGATGAACTGCCTTCCGGTATTGTACAGCTGGCCAAAGTATATATTGCACAGAAACGTAAGCTGAAAGTAGGGGATAAACTGGCGGGCCGCCACGGTAACAAGGGTATCGTAGCCCGTATCGTACGCCGCGAGGATATGCCGTTCCTGGAAGACGGAACCCCGGTAGATATCGTACTGAACCCGCTGGGCGTACCTTCGCGTATGAACCTGGGACAGATCTACGAATCTATCCTGGCCTGGGCCGGACGTGAACTGGGTCTCAAATTTGCGACCCCGATCTTCGACGGTGCTTCCCTGGAACAGATCAATGATTACATGCGTCAGGCAGGTCTGCCGGAAAACGGCTCTACCTATCTCCACGACGGAGGTACGGGCGACCGCTTCCACCAGCCGGCTACCGTAGGTATCATTTACATGCTGAAACTTTCGCACATGGTAGACGATAAGATGCACGCCCGTTCCATCGGTCCGTACTCACTCATTACGCAGCAGCCGCTCGGTGGTAAAGCCCAGTTCGGTGGTCAGCGTTTCGGTGAGATGGAGGTTTGGGCCATCGAAGCCTTCGGTGCGGCCAACATCCTGCAGGAGATACTTACCGTTAAGTCCGACGACGTAATGGGACGTGCCAAAGCATACGAAGCGATCGTGAAAGGCGACAACATGCCTACACCGGGTATCCCGGAATCCTTCAACGTACTGCTGCACGAGCTGCGTGGATTAGGTCTTAAAGTTTCGCTTGAATAATTAAATTGTAAAAACTAAAATCTCTGATAAGCCCATGGCATTTAAAAAAGAGGTAAAGGCTGAAAGCGAGTTTTCGAAAATAACCATTTCGCTTGCTTCACCCGAAGATATTCTTGACCGCTCCAGCGGCGAGGTCCTGAAACCGGAAACGATCAACTACCGCACCTACAAACCCGAACGCGACGGTTTGTTCTGCGAGCGTATCTTCGGCCCCGTGAAGGACTGGCAGTGTGCCTGCGGAAAGTACAAAGGTATCCGTTACAAAAGCATCGTGTGCGACCGCTGCGGTGTGGAAGTGACCGAGAAAAAAGTACGTCGTGAGCGCAGCGGGCATATCCAGCTGGTAGTACCGGTGGCACACATCTGGTACTTCCGTTCCCTGCCCAATAAGATCGGTCACCTGCTTGGTCTGGCTACCAAGAAACTGGAGGCCATCATTTATTATGAGCGTTACGTGGTTATACAGCCCGGTATACTGGAAAAAGACGGTGTAAACGCCGGCGATTTCCTGGCCGAGGAAGAATACCTGGACCTGCTCGAAAAATTACCGAAAGAAAACCAGTACCTGGACGAAAGCGATTCCAACAAATTCATCGCCAAAATGGGTGGTGAGGCCCTGTGGGAAATGCTGCGCCGCCTGGACCTGGACGAACTGTCATACCGCCTGCGTCACCAGGCATACAACGAAACCTCGCAGCAGCGTAAACAGGAAGCCCTGAAACGCCTGCAGGTGGTGGAAGCCTTCCGCGATGCGAATTCCCGCGTGGAAAACCGCCCCGAGTGGATGGTGATTAAGGTGATACCGGTTATTCCGCCGGAACTGCGTCCGCTGGTTCCGCTGGACGGTGGCCGCTTTGCCACTTCCGACCTGAACGATCTGTACCGTCGTGTTATTATCCGTAATAACCGTCTGAAACGCCTGATCGAGATCAAGGCCCCGGATGTGATCCTGCGTAACGAAAAACGTATGCTGCAGGAAGCGGTTGACTCCCTGTTCGATAACAGCCGTAAATCATCGGCCATTAAAACCGATGCCAACCGTCCGCTTAAATCCCTGTCCGACAGCCTGAAAGGTAAACAGGGACGTTTCCGTCAGAACCTGCTCGGTAAACGTGTGGACTACTCGGCCCGTTCCGTAATTGTGGTAGGTCCTGAAATGAAACTGCACGAGTGCGGTCTGCCCAAAGATATGGCGGCCGAACTCTTCAAACCGTTCATTATCCGTAAGCTGATCCAGCGCGGACTCGTGAAAACGGTAAAATCAGCCAAGAAGATCGTGGACCGTAAAGACCCCGTGATCTGGGAGATCCTGGAGAACGTACTGAAAGGTCACCCGGTACTGCTGAACCGTGCCCCCACACTGCACCGTCTGGGTATCCAGGCCTTTCAGCCGAAACTGGTAGAAGGTAAGGCCATCCAGCTGCACCCCCTGGTGTGTACGGCCTTCAACGCCGACTTCGATGGTGACCAGATGGCGGTTCACGTTCCCCTGGGAAATGCCGCGATCCTGGAAGCCCAGCTGCTGATGCTTGCTTCGCACAACATCCTCAACCCGTCGAACGGTGCACCTATTACCGTACCTTCACAGGACATGGTACTGGGTCTGTATTACCTCACCAAAGGTAAACGCAACACCAAGACCGATAAGGTGAACGGAGAAGGTATGACCTTCTACGGTGCCGAAGAAGTAACCATCGCCTACAACGAAAAACGTGTGGACCTGCACGCCTGGATCAAGGTGAAAACCAAGATCCGTAACGAAGAGGGCGAGATCGTGGACGGTATGATCGAAACTACCGTTGGACGTGTAATGTTCAACGAAGTGGTGCCGCCGACCATCGGCTTCATCAACCAGCTGCTCACGAAAAAGTCACTGCGCGACATCATCGGCGATATCTACAAAAATACCGATGTGGCCACTACAGCGGCTTTCCTCGACGATATCAAGCAACTCGGGTTCATGACCGCCTTCCGCGGAGGTCTGTCCTTCAACCTGAACGACGTGGTAATTCCTGCAGCCAAAGAAGAGCTGATTAAGGATGCACAGGCGCAGGTTGACGAAGTGTGGACGAACTATAACATGGGTTTCATCACGAACAACGAGCGTTATAACCAGATCATCGACATATGGACACACACCAACTCCAAACTGACGCAGATCCTGATGAAACAGATCAGCGAAGACCGTCAGGGTTTCAACGCCATCTACATGATGCTTGATTCCGGAGCCCGTGGTTCCAAAGAGCAGATCCGTCAGCTCTCCGGTATGCGTGGTCTGATGGCCAAACCGCAGAAATCCGGCGACGTAGGTAACGAAATTATCGAGAACCCGATCCTTTCGAACTTTAAGGAAGGTCTGTCGATCCTCGAGTACTTCATCTCTACGCACGGCGCCCGTAAAGGTCTTGCGGATACGGCCCTGAAAACGGCGGATGCGGGTTACCTGACCCGTCGTCTGGTTGACGTTGCCCAGGACGTGATCATTACAGAAGAAGACTGCGGAACACTGCGCGGAATCGCCATGTCTGCACTCAAAAATAACGAAGAGGTTGTGGAAAGCCTGTACGACCGCGTTCTCGGACGTGTTTCCGTACACGACGTATACAATCCTTCTACCGGCGACGTGATCATCAAAGCCGGTGAGGAGATCACCGAAGAGGTCGCTTCCATCATCGAAAACTCCCCCATCGAAACCGTAGAGATACGTTCGGTACTTACCTGCGAAACCAAAAAAGGTGTGTGCGGTAAATGTTACGGACGTAACCTGGCCACAGGCCGCCTGGTGAACATGGGTGAGGCTGTGGGTGTGATCGCTGCACAGTCGATCGGTGAGCCGGGTACACAGCTTACCCTCCGTACCTTCCACGTGGGTGGTGTTGCGGGTGGTTCGGCCTCGTCCAGCAGCATCATTGCCAAATACGATGGTGTGGTGGAGATCGAGGAACTGCGTACCGTTACCAAAAAAGGCGAAGAAGGAAACGAAGAGATCGTGATCGGTCGTTCGGCCGAGATGCGTATCCTGGATTCCAACACACGCATGGTACTTACTTCATCGAACATTCCTTATGGTGCTACCATCTATGTAAAAGACGGCGGCAGCGTGAAAAAAGGAGACCTGATCTGTGACTGGGACCCGTACAACGCCCTGATCATTTCGGAGTTCGACGGTAAAGTAGTATACGAAAATATCGAAGAAGGTATCACCTTCCGTGAAGAAAGCGACGAACAGACCGGTATCAAAGAAAAAGTGATCATCGAGCGTCGTGATAAGACCAAGAACCCGGCGATCCAGATCACCGACAAATCGGGCGAAGTACTCCGTACGTACAACATCCCGGCCGGTGCTCACGTGATCGTGGACGACGGTGCCAAGATCCAGTCCGGTGCCATCCTGGTTAAGATCCCGCGTTCTTCCGGTAAAGTAGGTGACATCACCGGTGGTCTGCCGCGTGTAACGGAGCTTTTCGAAGCCCGTAACCCGTCGAACCCGGCTGTGGTTTCCGAAATTGACGGTATCGTAGCTATGGGTAAGATCAAACGCGGTAACCGCGAAGTGACCGTTACCTCACGTACCGGCGAAGAGAAGAAATACCTGGTGAACCTGAGCAAACACATCCTGGTGCAGGAGAACGACTTCGTGAAAGCGGGACAGCCGCTCACCGACGGCGCTACCACACCTACGGACATCCTCGATATCAAAGGGCCTACACAGGTACAGGAGTACCTGGTGAACGAGATACAGGAGGTATACCGTATGCAGGGTGTGCGTATCAACGATAAACACTACGAAGTGATCGTACGCCAGATGATGAAGAAAGTGCTGATCCTGGATTCCGGCGACACCATGTTCCTGGAAGGTCAGATGGCCAACAAGTTCGAATTCAACGAGGTGAACGATGCCCTGTTCGGCATGAAAGTGGTTACCGAAGCCGGTGACTCCGAAGTACTGAAACCGGGTCAGATCATTACAGCCCGCCGCCTGCGCGACGAGAACTCGATCCTGAAACGTAAAGACCAGAAACTGGTTGAGGTGCGCGATGCCGTACCCGCCACGTCTCAGCAGGTACTTCAGGGTATTACGAGAGCGTCCCTGCAGACCGACAGCTGGATCTCTGCCGCTTCGTTCCAGGAAACGACCAAGGTACTGAACGAGGCTGCGGTACGCGCCAAGGAAGATACCCTGGAAGGTCTGAAGGAGAACGTGATCGTGGGGCACCTGATCCCGGCCGGTACCGGACTCCGTACGTACGAGAAGATCATCGTAGGTTCCAAGGAAGAGATGGCCGCTGTGCAGCCGAAACGTTCCAAAGACAAAGTAACGAGCTAAAATAAAAAAGAGGGGTAGTTGCAGAATTACCCCTCTTAATTTTAAACAATTAACAGCAACGTGTTTGCATTTTAAGTTTAAATGTATACCTTTGCGATCCCAAAAATAAATTAAGAAAGAAGAAACTATATGTTGGTAGTACCAGTAAAAGAAGGCGAGAGCATCGAAAGAGCTCTTAAGAAGTACAAAAAGAAATTTGAAAAAACAGGCGTTGTACGTCAGCTTCGCGAGCGTCAGCACTTTACCAAAAAATCGGTAAAACTGCGTAATGCCCGTCTGCGTGCTGCTTACCGCGAGCGTATGACCAGCGAAATTACTGCGTAATACCGTATTACTATATTTACAAAAAGCACCTCACAAGGGTGCTTTTTTGCGTTTTTAGCCTATCCGGACTGAATATTTTCAAGCGGGAAATACCCTGGAAAATTGTAAATTTGTGAAACACCAATATCACAATACGTCATGGAAAATAAACAGGTAAAACTCCTGGAAGATCTTGCCCGCAGGCTTGCTGCTCAAAAGCGGGGAAAACGAGAAGCCATCGAATCCCTGCACTCCGCCGGAATCCTTACCAAAGACGGGAAACGTTTCACCAGACCTTATGCCAACCTCGGCAAAGCCGTAAAGGCGCTTAGTAAATAATGTACGAAACCCGGCCCAACCTTATGCTCGGCTTTCACGGCTGCGATGAGTCCGTGCGCGACAGGCTTGTACTGGATCCTGATATTGTACGTGGAAGCAAGGAAGTTTTCGACTGGCTGGGACATGGTTTCTATGTGTGGGAAAACAATTACGAAAGAGCCCTGCAATGGGCGAAAGATAAAAAAAGAAGAGATCCTTCCTTTGAAAAGCCTGCAGTACTCGGCGTCGTATTTCAGCTGGACCATTGTCTTGATTTCACCGACAGTGCGTATACCGGTATTATCGGGACCTATTACCTGGAAATGAAACAAGATTTCCATTTGCTGGGAAATTTGCTGCCCCGCAATAAAAGCCTGCACGGAGACGAACACCAGGATATGGTGATCCGGGAACTGGACTGCTCGGTGATCGAATACCTGCACGATAAAATAGACCGGGATATCCGCAGCGATATGCGGCTGCAGGGGCACAGCGAACTGCGGCATTTTGATACGGTGAGAGGCCTGTTCACCGAAGGCGGACCTGCATTCGAAGGCGCCGGAATACGGAAAAAGAACCATATTCAGATTTGTATTCGTAACTTTAACTGCATAAAAGGCTTTTTTATCCCGAGAAAACGAAGCCCGTTTCCGCAGGGATAAGCTCAGGCTCACGCCATTCTGAACAAAACCGCGGGCAATGACAGAACAGTTTCAGCAATATTCCGATTACCTGCTGCACGAAAAACGCTATTCCGTGCATACGCATACCGCGTATATGAAAGACCTGGAGCAGGCCCGTGACTTTTTTACGGAGCAGCTGAACATCAGCGACTGGCATGAACTGAAGCCGGCCCACCTGCGTAGCTACGTGGTGCACCTGGCCCAGGACGGGATGGAGGCCCGCAGCATACACCGTAAAATATCCTCCCTGCGCTCCTTTTTTAAGCACTTTATGCGCTCGGGCTTTTTCACTTCGAACCCTGTACAGCATATTACCCTGCCCAAAGTGCGTAAAAAGCTGCCCGTATTTGTGGATGAACAGAAAATGGAAACCCTGCTGGAAAAAGTGTCTTTCGGCGACGATTTTGAGGGGAAACTCCATTTTGCGATCTTTAACCTGTTCTATGCCACCGGTATGCGTCTCAGTGAACTCTGCGCCCTGAAACTCCATGCGGCAGACCTTTCTGAAGGAAACGTTAAAGTGCTCGGAAAACGTAACAAAGAGCGTTTAATCCCGTTAACCATAGAAGTAAGGGAGGTTTTATCCACTTACCGTGAAGAGCGAAATAAGCTTCCGTCGGCCGACAGCGAATTTTTCTTTCTGCGGGAAAATGGTAAACCGCTTTATGCAAAGTACGTATATCTTGTGATCAAAGCCGGGCTTTCGGCAGTCACCACGCAGGATAAAAAAAGTCCGCACGTACTCCGGCACACATTTGCCACGCACATGCTCAATGCCGGAGCCGATATCAATGCGGTAAAAGAACTGCTGGGTCACGCCGGGCTGGCTGCCACACAGGTATATACGCACAATACCCTGGACAAGTTAAAGAAAGTGTATAACCAGGCTCACCCAAGGGCCTAAAAACCTAAACAGAATATGAATGTTCAAGTAAATGTTTTCGATGTGAACAATGCCGATCAGCTGAAAGCACATGTATCCAAAAGGATCGAAAAACTGAAACACGTATACGACGAGATTTTAAGTGCCGATGTGGTAATCCGCAAGAACAAAGCCGTGGATCCCTCGCCTAAAACCGTGGAAATGAAAATTCATGTGAGCGGGCAGGACCTGTTTGCCCGGAAAGAATCCGAAAAGGCCGAAGAAGCCATCGACGTGGCCTTCGAAGCCCTGAACAGGCAACTGATAAAGTTTAAAGAACTTAAAAAATAAAAAAGAAAAGGCTCCTTCGGGGGCCTTTTTTTATATCGTTCCGTATACGCCGCAGCGAAGCCGCTTGCCTGCTCAGTAATGTATTATTCCAGCTGTTTCAGCAGGTTTTCCAGTTTTTCTTTTAGTTCTGCCACTTCGGCTTCCAGGGTACGCACGCGTTCTTCCAGACCCGAGGATTGTACCCGCAGGGGTTCCTGCTCTTCTTCCCAGGTGCTGAGGTCGGGTTCACCGTTCAGCAGGTGCATATAACGGGCTTCCTTTTGTCCGGCCTTGCGCGGTAACTGCATCAGCAGGGGATCTTCTTTGGCGGTCATGGCTTCCAGTGTCTGTTGCACATGTTCCAGGGACTCGAACTCGAAAAGACGGCCGCTGTTCGATTTTATCTCGCCAGGGGTCAGTGGTCCGCGCAGCAGCAGCAGGCAGAGTATGGCCTCTTCGGCCGTTTCCAGGTCGAGCACAATGCCGGCATTATGTTTAAATTTGATCACCCGGCTTCCGCCGCCGCTTACCGTGAGTACCAGCCCACGTTTTTTTAGTCCGTCGATGCCGATCTGCACGGTCGTCTCATCGTACTGTACCACCGGGTTACGTGAACTTTTCTGGTTGCAGGCCGTCTGTATGCCATGCAGCGACATAGGATAATATTCGGGGGTTGATTTTTCTTTTTCCAGTAATACGCCTAAAACGCGGGTTTCCACGGGGTCAAGGATCAGATTTTCCATAGTGCCTGTATTGAGTGAATCGATTGTTCTGCAAGTATACTGAAGTTTTGCGAGGCGTCCAACCCCGTAGAGTGTCTGCCGTTGCGGGAAACAGAAAATTTGTGCGGCGCAGAGATAATCTGTACAGAACGTGTATATTTGAGGCACATTACTTAACTAACATGAGAATTCCTGCTCTGTGCAGCGCTTTGCTGCTTTCCGTATGGGGTTTCTGTATTCAGAGCGCCCTCGCGTCTGCTCCCGTCCAGGGAGGCACGCCCATTACCGTAACGGTACTTAACACGGCCAATGCATCCTGCCTGGGGATCAACAACGGCTCGGCCACAGTGACCTCTTCCGGCGGGACCGCGCCCTATACCTACAGCTGGAGTCCGTCCGGCGGTATCGATTCGGTGGCCACGAACCTGGCTCCCGGCGTATATACCGTATTCGTAACCGATGCGGCGCAAAACAGCGGTATGGCTACGGTGACCATAGGTCAGAACAGCCCGGTGCTGATTTCTCTTTTGTCGCAGTCAGACCACAACGGCTTCAATATTTCCTGCCACGGCGGCTCGGACGGTTCCCTGCTGACCACGGCCACAGGCGGACAGGCCGGCATTTATGATTCCCTGGTGTACGATTACAGCGGAGCCGTACAGACCTTTGTGGTGCCCGCAGGTGTACACGAGGTATTTATGAAAGTATGGGGCGCACAGGGCGGGGCCAACTGGGTGAATAATACCAATTTCGGCGGTTATGCCGAAGGCGGAATGAATGTGAACCCCGGGGACACCCTGCATATATATGTAGGCGGCCAGCCGGTTGGTACAGCCGGCGGATGGAACGGCGGCGGTGCCGGAGACGGCGGTGGTGCCGGCGGTGGCGGCGCTTCGGACGTACGCCATGGCGGTAATACGCTCAATGATCGTGTAATTGTTGGCGGAGCCGGCGGTGGAGCCGGTTACTGGAGCAGCCTGCATGTGGTGGGCGGTATCGGTGGCGGACTTACCGGCGGCGATGGTTACCGCAATACTACCGTCGATATGGGCGGACTGGGTGCTACGCAAAGTGGTCCCGGAGCCAACGGAACCTGTGTATCCTTTAACGTAACGGCGCTGGCCGGAGCCTTTGGACTTGGCGGAACACCGCTGGGGCAGAACTGCGGTTGCGAAGGTTACGGCGGCGGTGCAGGCTGGTATGGCGGCGCAGGCAGCGGAAACTGTCGCGGCGGCGGCGGCGGTTCGTCATACATCGGCGGACTTACCAATGCCAGTACCACAGGCGGACTGCGTGCCGGACACGGCCGTGTTGTCATTCAATACCCTCTGCCCGCATTTGCCTACACCTATTCCTGGTCTTCCGGCAGTGCAGACAGCAGTGCTACCGGGCTTGCTGCCGGGGAACATATACTGACCGTTACCGCCACCGGAGGCTGCACGGCCACAGATACCTTTACACTTACTGAACCCGCAGAAATTACGGCCCTTACCAGTGCTACCGATGAGATCAACGGCAATGACGGCAGCGTGAATCTTTCCGTAAGCGGCGGAGTGCCTCCCTATACCTTCCAGTGGTCGAACAACGCCACCACACAGAACCTGAGCAATGTGCCGGGAGGCGTATATACCGTGATCATTACCGATGCCAACCAGTGCACCAGAACGGCGGCCGTAACGGTAATGAGCCGTGTGGGCCTCGAAAACAACGGTATTACGGCATTCAACATGTACCCGAACCCGGTATCGGACGATGTGTTCTATATCGATTTCAGCACGGTGCAACAGGCCGCCTATACCCTGAAAATAACCGATGTTACCGGCAGAACGGTATTCCTGGAGAACGGAGCACTGAAAACGGCCGGACCGGTGGCTGTGCCCGTAGGCGACTGGAAACCGGGTACCTATTTTGTAACACTCGAAAACGAAGGCAAAAAAACAACCCGCGCCCTGGTCATTCGTTAAAAGGCGCTGGTCCATTATAGCATTTGCCCGGTACGGAAGCTTTCTGTACCGGGTTTTTTATTCGCCGGAAAAGGATGTGCAATTGCGGTAAAAAGGTCGTAATTTTGCACAGGAAAAAAGGCGTCTCAGGGATGCCGACGGAGAAAAAAATATGAAGTTCGAATTACATTCCCCTTATAAACCTACCGGCGATCAGCCCGGTGCCATTAAACAGATGGTGGCCGGCGTACAGCGCGGAGAACGTTTCCAGACCCTGCTCGGTGCCACCGGTACAGGAAAAACCTTCAGCATAGCCAATGTTATCGAAGAAGTGCAGCGCCCCACACTGGTGCTGAGTCATAACAAAACACTGGCGGCCCAGCTTTACGGTGAGTTCAAGCAGTTCTTTCCGCAGAACGCCGTGGAGTATTTTGTGTCCTATTACGATTATTACCAGCCCGAGGCCTATATACCGACCACCGACACCTATATCGAAAAAGATCTTTCCATCAACGAAGAGATCGAAAAACTGCGGCTCAGTACCACATCGGCCCTGCTCAGCGGTCGCAAGGACGTACTGGTGGTAAGCAGTGTTTCCTGTATTTACGGTATGGGAAACCCCGAAGATTTCTACGCCAACATCATCCGGGTGAAACGGGGTATGCGCCTGGGCCGGAACGCTTTCCTGCACAAACTCATCGATTCTTTATACTACCGTACCGAAACCGATTTTAAACGCGGTACCTTCCGGGTTACCGGGGACACGGTGGACGTGTTCCTGGCCTATGCCGATAATGCCGTCCGCCTGTATTTCTGGGGCGAGGAAATTGAGCTGATCGAACTGATCGATCCGTTCTCCGGCAAGAAAATTTCAGAACTGGACGATTTTGTGATCAATCCGGCCAACCTGTTCGTAACCACCCGCGAACGCCTGAAGAATGCCGAGTACGCGATCCGCGACGACCTTACCGCACAGGTGGAGTATTTTGATAAGGAACAGAAATTCCTGGAGGCCAAACGCCTGAAACAACGCGTGGAGTACGACCTGGAAATGATCAAGGAACTGGGCTATTGCAGCGGTATCGAGAACTATTCGCGCTATTTCGACGGCCGTAAGCCGGGCAGCCGCCCTTTCTGCCTGCTCGATTATTTCCCGGAAGATTATATGATGGTGGTGGACGAAAGTCATGTGACCATTCCCCAGATACGGGCCATGTACAACGGCGACCGCCTCCGTAAGACCAACCTGGTGGACTTTGGTTTCCGACTGCCTTCGGCACTGGACAACCGCCCGCTGACCTTTGATGAATTTGAAGGGAAAATTAACCAGATGATCTTTGTAAGTGCCACCCCGGGCGATTATGAACTGCAGATGACCCAGGGCGAGGTGGTGGAACAGGTGATCCGCCCGACCGGCATTGTAGACCCGGTGATCGATATTCGTCCGAGCGGCAACCAGATCGACGACCTGCTCGAAGAAATTGAAAAACGGGCCCAGAAGGACGAACGCGTACTGGTGACCACCCTGACCAAACGTATGGCCGAAGAGCTTACTAAATACATGGCAAAAGTGAATATCCGCTGCCGCTACATACACAGCGAGGTGGATACGCTGGAACGTGTGGAAATTCTGCGCGACCTGCGGCTGGGCGTGTTCGACGTACTCATTGGCGTAAACCTGCTGCGCGAAGGACTGGACCTGCCCGAAGTAAGCCTCGTGGCCATACTGGATGCCGATAAGGAAGGCTTCCTGCGCAACCAGCGTTCCCTGATACAGACCATCGGTCGCGCCGCTCGTAACGTGAACGGTACGGTGATCATGTATGCCGATAAGGTTACCGACAGCATGCAGCGGGCCATCGACGAAACGGAACGCCGCCGCGAAAAACAGATACGTTACAATGTAGAACACCATATCGTGCCCAAACAGGCCAAATCGGACAAGGAGCGCATCATGAACCAGACCATTGTGGGCAGTGCCAACAAGAACAGGGAGAAAAAAGGCGGTTCTTATGTACAGCCCGATGAGATCCGTGCAGCGGCCGAGGAAAGCAAAGTGGATTACCGCAGTAAGGAAGATGTACAAAAAGCCATTGAACGTACCCGCAAAGCCATGGAAAAAGCGGCACGCGAACTGGACTTTATCGCAGCCGCCGAACTGCGCGATCAGATGTTCGA
The DNA here is from genome assembly GCA_052437175.1 of Flavobacteriales bacterium. Classification (GTDB taxonomy): domain Bacteria; phylum Bacteroidota; class Bacteroidia; order CAIKAF01; family CAIKAF01; genus JACVCJ01. Next base: position 16,643 of record JBQVOK010000002.1, on the reverse strand, counting down.
GCTGCAGAAACTGGCAGGGGAGTTCAAATCCTGAGAAAGAAAAATTATTTCCAGTATAACTAAATAAGGGATTCCCCTATTTTACAGGGTTTCTATGTTTTAAAGGAAAAATCCTGTGTCATTATCCGGATTTTCCCTGTTTGTTTTTTAGTTTTGCTTTAATTACTTTGTGTTTGTGGATAAATTAAACCTGCCCCTGTGGGCATGGAAAGGCGTAACTATTATCCATACTATATGAAAGTAGCAAAAATGGGCATTGCCATACTGGCGATCGGAATGGCGCTGACTTCCTGCCGGAAGGGAGAAGACACGCTGCAAGACAACGTAGGAATTGCGAACATCGAAAAGGATTCGCCGACTATGCTGAGAGTAAAAACCTGGTATTATTATCCTGCGACACCGAACAAACCAATGGCGACATGGTATTGTTCCGGCATGCCGACAAACTGCATGTCCACTGTCACTATTACGCCGAAGGACCTGGTGGTGTTCGACGACATCTTCAATGCTCTCGATGGCAATGACTATGCCGAAGTGCTGGACATTGTACAGGCGAAAGGCCAGGAAGTAAAGAACGTGATCGGTAACGACCTGCACGATGCGGTGCTGGACGGCACGCTGAAGTTAAGTTACAAGGGACAGAGCCCCGATGGAACGGGTGAGGACCTGTACCTGCTGTTCACCGACAATGCAGGGAACATCGATGCGGTTATACCGGTCAACAAGTAAGAGACAACACACAAACGGGGGCTGGGTAGCCTCCGTTTTCTTATTTTTTATACAGATGAGCGTACGCATACTATTTACATTTAGTATAATCTTTTTTCTTGCCGCCTGTGGAAACAAAGGGCGGGTATCGGTCCCGCATTCAGACAAGCGCCTTGTCGCAATAGACAGTTTTGAAATTCAGACCGGTTTTACGCCCATGTATATGTATTCCGGGTATTTTGAGGAAAACGACAGCGGCTACCTGTACCTGGCCAACCTGCTGGTGCACGATTCCATCCATTTTTATACGTACCCGGGCCTGGAAAAACGCAGGGTAATTCCCCTGAAAAAAGTTAAGGACCTTGGGTACGAGCTGTACAATATCCAGGTGGCCAGTCTCGATTCCGTTATGCTCATGGGGCGTTATCACAATATCCTGTTTACTGTCGATGACAAAGGAAACATCGTCAACGAGCGTGACTTGGTTTCGCTCTGTGATGCCGATTCGTTTTATATAGACCTGGACCTGCTGCGGGGAGGGAACCAGAATATCTTTACATTCGAGGGTAAGCCCTATCTGCTGCTGAATGCGGCCAACAGCAGTATCAAGCCCTATCCTTCCGGTTCGCTGAAAGATGCGTTCCGTTATTACGGCAGTCGTTACACAGACCCTATGCTGGCCCTGTATTCTCTTACAGAGCACACGTTGCGGCTTGATTCCCTCGCTCTCTTCCGTCCGCTGAATCCCGAAGGGAAACGGATGCCTGTAAATATATTTTACGACTATGCCCGTTTTCGGAATAAGGCGCTCATTACTTCTTTATACAGTGATACTCTTTATGTGATAGATCCGGAGTCTCTGACGCTTGAAAAGACAGTGCAAATACGGTTTTCCGGCGCCGAAAAATTAGGCATCGAGGCAGCACCCATCTCAGAAGAGAATCTCAAAAATTCATCAGCGTTATTTGCGGAAAGTGTAATGAAAGGTGGTCATGTGACTCACATGATTACCGACCGCGAAAATAAGTATGTCTTTGTTGCAGTTGCACACAAAAGATCGCAGGACGAGATCAAAAAGAAAATATACAAAGGTACTACGTTTGTAGTCTTTGATGAGACCCTGAAACAGGTAGATGAAGAACATTTCCCTAATCCGGCTGCAAATTCCGGATTTGTTATTCCCGTGAGTAATGGTATGCTCTTTTCCCTCGACACACCAACTAACCCAAATTTCAACGAAACCAAAGCCCGCTTTGCCTTGTACCGTTATGAATAAAAGTATCTTCGTTTTGTTTACTGTCTTCCTGGTCGCTGCCTGCGGGAATAAAGAGGAATTACCCGTACCCCATTCCGACAAACGCCTGCTGGCCATCGACAGTTTTGAAATTCAGACCGGCTTTACGCCCTTTCACCTGTATTCAGGCTTTTTAGAAGTGGGCGACAGCGGCTATCTCTACCTGGCCAATCTCCTGGTGCATGATTCCCTGCACTTTTATACCTATCCCGGGCTGAAAAAACGGAAAAGCATACCCCTCAAAACCATTATGGACAGGGGATATGAACTCTATAACATCCAGGTGGCCAGCCTCGATTCCATTATGTTCCTGGGCAGGTATCACAATATTCTGTTTACCATTGACGACAAGGGGAATATCATCAACGAACGTGATCTGGAACCTTTGTGTGATGCAGATTCCTTTCATGTAGACCTCGATCTGCTGAAGGGAGATCATCAGAACCTGTTTATGTTCAATGGTAAACCATACCTGCTGTTTAATGCAGCAAACAGTGGCATTAAACCTCATCCCACCAGATCAACCGTAGAGATCGCACGCAAATTTTATGGCAGCCGTTACCTCGATCCCTCACTTGCCCTGTATTCCCTTACGGATGGCACACTCCGCTTTGATGATCTCGCCCTCTTCCGCCCTTTGAATCCCAAAGGAGAACTCATGCCGGTCACTATGTTCTATGATTATTGTCGTTTCAAAGATAAGGTACTCATTACTTCGGCGTATAGTGATACACTTTATGTGATAAATCCTGAACACCTGACGCTTGAACAGACCATTCCGATGCGGTTTTCCGCAGTAGAAAAACTGGGGGTTCCTGCTACGCCGATCTCCCCGGAAAACCTGGCAAATTCTTCCCGGTTGTTTACGGAAAGTATGATGCAGGGCGGCTATCTCTGCAACCTGTTTGCAGACCGCAAAAACAATTATGTGTTTATTACCGCTCTGTATCCAAAAACGAAAGAGAATATTCAAAAGAAAACGTACCAGGGCGTTGCATTTATAATCCTTGACGGGAACCTGAAACAGATGGACGAGGAGCATTTCTTCCATCCAACCACGGATGCAGGGTTCGTTATCCCCGTCAGCAACGGAATACTGTTCTCACTGGATATACCTAACAACCCAAATTTCAGTGAAACCAAAGCCCGCTTTGCCTTGTACCGCTATGAATAAGATCATTGGTATATTCCTGGCCATGTTTCTTCTTGCTTCCTGCGGCAGGAAACCGGATGTGCGCACGGAGAAACTGAATGCCTACCTGGACGCACAGTTCCGGACAAAAGTAGATACCACCTGGAAGGGGATCGTGGTGCTGACCATGAACGGCTGCTTTTCCTGCAACCGCTATTTCCTGGAAAGTATGACCCGGCAGCCGGATATATCGGGTTATGCCGTACTTGTGTCCGCTTCCCCGGGCACCATAGCTCCCGGGGCATACGAAGGTAAACGGGCCGTTATTGTATGGAAGGACTACCAGGACCGCTTCTACGATACACAGCTGATGAAATCCTCCGGGATCATATACCTGAGGCAGGGTATGGTAGACACCATTGTGGACCTGCGTTCCGAAGGGCTGGAACAGCAGGTGGAATACATGCAGCAGCGGTTTGCAGGGGAAGGGGCTGATTTTTAATCTGCCGGTTTTCCGTAAGATTTAATATCTTGTCCTTTAAAACCTGATTGGATGAGAACGTTAATTTTACTGACATGTTCCCTGACCCTTATGCTCTTTTCTGTACGCAGTACCGCACAGGTACAGGCCGTGCATAACCCGGACGAGATCATGGTCATGCTGAAACCCGGCTATAATTCCGGGCATTTCCTGAAAGAGATCAACACGCGCGGATTCCTGGGCAGTTTCCGGGTAAAGCAGGTGCTTTCGGAGCGCTATCGTCTTTACCTGCTGGGCCTTGACCCGGTTATGGGCGACAGCCGCAACTGGCTGGACGAAGTGCTGGAAAGCGAAACGGTAGCCCTGGCACAGCTCAACTACCAGGCACAGCTGCGGGTAAACCCCAATGATGCCAGCTTTGGCCAGCAGTGGGGCCTGCATAACACGGGGCAGTCGGGTGGTACCGCCGATGCAGACATCGACGCGCCCGAAGCCTGGGATATTACCACGGGCGGTCTTACAGCCCAGGGTGATACCATTGTGGTGGCGGTGATCGACGGCGGCTTTCAGCTGAACCATCCTGACCTGCAGGCCAATTATTTTAAAAACTGGGGCGATATTCCCGGCAATGGCATCGATGACGACGGTAACGGCTACATCGACGACCGTAACGGCTGGAACGCCTATAACAATAACGGTAACGTACCCAGCGACCAGCACGGCACGCACGTAGCCGGCATCATTGGTGCACGCGGGAATAATTCGAGCGGTGTAAGCGGCGTGAACTGGAACGTGAGAATAATGCCCATTGCCGGTTCCAGCGGAAATTCGGCCACGGTAGTTGCTGCATACGCCTACGCGGCCACCATGCGCGAGCTGTACAATACCACCAATGGAGCCAAAGGCGCTTTTGTGGTGTCAACCAATTCCTCTTTCGGCGTAGATTTCGGCCAGGCGGCCAGTTTCCCGATCTGGTGTGCGTTTTACGATACACTGGGTTCGCTGGGTATTCTCAGCGCGGGCGCCGGTCCCAATGCCAATACCAATATCGATGCCCAGGGCGATATCCCGACCACCTGTCCGAGCAACTGGCTGGTGGCGGTTACCAATACCACACGCACCGACGCCCGCAACAGCGGTTCGGGCTACGGGGCCGTAAACATGGACCTGGGTGCTCCGGGTACTACTATTTACAGTACGGTAACGGGCAGCGGCTACCAGAACCTGACGGGAACTTCTATGGCCACCCCGCATGTGGCAGGCTCTATCGGGCTTATGTATTCGGCGGCATGCAGTAAATTCATAACTGATTACAAAGCCAGTCCGGGTGCCCTGGCCCTGCAGATGCGCAGCTACCTGCTCACGGGTGTAGACCCCATTACGGCGCTGGCCACCAATACCTCCAGCGGCGGAAGACTCAATGTACACAAGGCCGTTCAGAACGTACAGACCTATAACTGCGCCGTGGAACCGCCCCCGGTAGCGTCTTTTGCCGCAACGGGAACGACCAGCGGCTGTGCGCCCCTGAGCGTAAGCTTTACCAATACGAGTTCCGGTAACGGAAATACCTATGCCTGGGTATTCAGCGGAGGTACTCCTGCGGCTTCCACACAGGCCAGTCCTACGGTGAGCTACAGCACGCCCGGCACCTATGACGTACAGCTGAGCGTGACCAACAGCGGCGGTACCGATGTGGAACTGCTGAACGGTTATGTTACGGTATTTGCCGTACCGGCAGCGCCTGTGGTAAGTGTTTCCGGCAATACCTTCAGCTCTTCGTATGCCACGGGCAACCAGTGGTACAACAGCGGCGGTGCCATTGCAGGCGCCACGGGACAGACCTTTACACCCACACAGGGCGGTTCGTACTACGTAATACATACTTCGGCAGACGGCTGTGCGTCTGCAGCTTCGGCGCCGGTGGTATCCACCCTCAGCAATGAAGAAAATGAATACCAGACCCTGAAAGTTTTCCCGAACCCGGCCTCTTCGCTGCTGTATGCCGACCTGGGCACTTTGCCGCCCTCAGACCTGAAACTGGTAGACGCCGCAGGGCGCAGCGTGTGGCAGAAAGCCCAGCAGACAGGCCTCGTGAACCTGCCCCTGGACGGGCTTGCAGCCGGTATGTACACCCTGATCGTACAGGGTAAAAACATGCAGGGCAACTATAAAATACAGGTGATCCGCTAAAAATATTTTGCGCTTTCGGGAGATCCATGATGTATATATGTCATGGATTTCCTATTTTTTTGTCATTACTAATGACGAAAAAAATGGCAGACTCAGCTGTAAAGGGCCGCGGAGCCCAGCATAACCCGGCAAATTCGTATCTCAAGAACCGCACAGAAGCCGATGAAGGCGAGGAACTTAAAGGCGGCGACACGGTATACCTGCAGGAAACGGCAAAGGGTATCGTAAACAAGGTGAACAGCCCCGACCTGCGGAATATGCTCAGCATGAATCCCTACCAGGGCTGCGAACACGGCTGTGTATACTGTTATGCCCGGCCCACACACGAATATTACGGGTACAGTGCCGGGCTCGATTTCGAGAACAAGATCATCGTAAAACACAATGCGGCCCGTTTGCTGCGGGCACACTTCGAGAAAAAGAGCTGGCAGCCGGCGGCGATCTCCCTCTCGGGAAATACGGACTGCTATCAGCCGGCGGAGAAAAAGTTCGGCATAACCCGGCAGATACTGGCCGTATGCCTGGAATACGGTAATCCGGTGAGCATTATTACCAAGAACGCACTTATCCTGCGCGACCTGGACCTGCTGCAGGAACTGGCGTCAAAGAACCTGGTGCATGTGGCCGTGTCGGTGACCACGCTCAACGAAGACGTACGGCGTATACTGGAACCCCGCACGGTAACGGGGCAGCGCCGCCTGGGCGTGATCCGCGAACTGACGAAGGCCGGCGTACCTTCTATGGTCATGGCCGCCCCGATGATCCCCTTCCTGAACAGTGACGAACTGCCCGAAATACTGAAGCAGGCCGCCGAACACGGAGCCCTGGAGGCCGGGTTTACCGTGGTGCGGCTCAACGGGCCCATCGGTGAGATATTCGAGAACTGGTGCGATACCTTTATCCCCGATAAAAAAGACCGCATCCTGGAACGCATACGCGAAATGCACGGCGGCTCCCTCGAAGATCGCCGCAGTCACACCCGCATGAAAGGGGAGGGTGAGTTTGCCCGTATCCTGGGCGATACCTTCCGGCTTTTCCGGCAGAAGTATTTTGAAGGCCGACAGCTGCCCGAATTTGATTACACACAGTTCCGCGTGCCGGGTAACGGACAGCTTTCCCTTTTTTAGAGAGGAATAGGTTTTTACGGCTGAAAGTGCTTTTTTTGTAGCTCTTCTTACAAACGATCCATGAACGTGCATTTCCTGACCGATAAAAAAACAGGCCTTCTCGTATTCCTACTTTTACTGGGGCTGGTCTATTTTTTCCTGCAGTTTCACGTGATCGCCCTGTACGAACCCGGTGGTATCCATTTTATACGACAGGTAGACAGTCTCAACTTTATAAAGTACTACCGCGACCATGGGATGCATTTCTTTCATACCGGCTCTTACTGCCTCGACTCTACGGAAGGGCGAGGGGCCTGCGAGTTTCCGCTGATGTACTATATGATCGCCGCTTACGAAAATGTATTCGGTGAGAATATTTTCCTGCTGCGCTGGATATACCTGGCCATTACCACGCTGGGTCTCCTTGCTTTTTACCGCGCAGTGAACGAGCGCATCAGCTTCTGGCCTCTGGCCATTGCCCTTACGTTTATCCTGTACGGATCGGCCATTATCATGTATTATGCCAACAACTACCTGCCCGATACCTGCGCCTGGGGTTTTATGCTCATCGGGTTTTATGCGGCGGGCCGCTACGTTTCGGAACAAAAAAGGAAATGGCTGCTGATCGGCTTCCTGGTGTTTACCTGGGCAGCCCTGCTGAAGCCCACCTTCCTGATCACTTACGGATCGGTTACGGGCGGACTGTTCCTGGATCATTTCCTGGCCAAACGGGGCAGTTTCCGCAGTTTTATCCGGCAGTACGGCGCCTGGATGCTGTCCTTCGGGCTGGGTGTTGTGCTGGTACTGCTCTGGAGCGGGTATATCAACCTGTACAATCAGCAATATCATAATTCTTACTTTCTTACCCAAACGGCCCCGATCTGGAAAGTGAGCCCGCAATTCAAGGCCGAAGTATTCGACTATGTGGGCCATTACTGGTGGGACAGCTATTATCCCAAACCGGTGTTTTATGTATTTGGCGTGCTGATCCTGGCCGGACTGATCGCCTATAAAAAGGCCGAAAAATGGCTCTACTTTACTTCGGTGCTCGCCTGGCTGGGTATGGGCCTGTACTTTATCCTGTTCTTTGCACAGTTCAAAGATCACGACTATTATTTTATGCTGGTGTCCTTTGCCTTTTTTACCAGTGCGTTCAACGGGGTGCTGGCCTTGTACAACCTGCTTCCGAACCGCTGGGTGCAGGGCGTACTGGCACTTACGCTCAGCGGTTTTGCCATCAGCAGTTATATCCAGGTAAAAGACCGTATCGAATATCGTTACAACCTGCCCGATAACCTGTATTATACCGAGGTATACAACAAACTGCACCATTCAGAGGCCTTCCTGCAAAAGGCCGGGGTCGACGCCTCGGTGCCGGTAATTGTGATGGTGGACCATGCCCGCAATACGGGACTGTTTGCCCTGCGCCGCTATGGATGGCCTATTTACGGCACCTCGCAGCAGGAGTTCGAGCGCCTGGAATCGCTGGCCAGTTCAGAGTCAGACAAAGCCTGCCTGGTGCTTACCGGGGATTCCTTATTGCAGAAAACCCAGCTTCAGCCTTTCCTGGGGCAGAAACTGGGTTCTGAAAATGGGGTGAGTATATTCCGCTTTGCGGATATGTACCGGGAACGTGCAGCGCAGCAGCGCCGTCAGCGGCCTTAAAGGTTGCTGATGTTGTGTCCCAGTTTATTCTTCTTGGTTTCGAGATAAAAACGGTTGTACTGGTTCGGCTCTATCTGGATGGCGATGTTCTCCACGATCTCCAGTCCGTAGCCGATGAGTCCCACACGTTTTTTAGGATTGTTGCTCAGCAATTTCATTTTGTGTACCTGCAGATCGCGGAGGATCTGTGCACCTACGCCATAGTCGCGCTGATCGGCCTGGAATCCCAGTTCGAGATTGGCTTCCACGGTATCCATGCCCTGTTCCTGGAGGCGGTAGGCCTTCAGTTTGTTCAGCAGCCCGATACCGCGTCCTTCCTGCTGCATATAGAGTACCACGCCTTTACCGGCTTCCTGGATCATCTCCATGCTTTTGTGCAGCTGAGGTCCGCAGTCGCAGCGGCAGCTTCCGAAAATATCGCCTGTAGCGCAGGAACTGTGTACCCGCACCATAATGGCCTCGTCGGGTTCCCAGCTGCCTTTTACCAGGGCCATGTGTACCTCGCCGGTAGTGGTCTGTTCGTAGGCATGCAGTTCAAAATCTCCGTACTGGGTGGGCATTTGCACGATCTCGGTCTTATAGATCAGGGTTTCGTGCTTGATGCGGTAGGCCACCAGGTCGGCAATGGAAATGATCTTGAGGTCGAAGCGTTCGGCGATCTCCATCAGTTCGGGCAGGCGGGCCATGGTGCCGTCGGCATTCATGATCTCTACCAGTACACCGGCAGGTTCAAACCCGGCCAGGCGGGCAATGTCGATGGTGGCTTCGGTGTGGCCGGTACGGCGTAGTACACCGCCGCGCTTTGCCTTGAGCGGGAAAATGTGTCCCGGTTTGGCAAAATCTTCGGGACGGGTGCCCGGGTCGATGAGTGCCTGTATGGTCTTGGCGCGGTCGTGCACGCTGATGCCGGTGCTGCAACCCTTGCCGATAAGATCTATGGAAACGGTGAACGGTGTGGCGTGCAGGCTGGTGTTGTCCTGGACCATCAGTTCCAGTTTCAGTTCCTCGGCACGGTCTTCGATGATCGGTGCGCAGATGAGCCCGCGCCCGTGGGTGGCCATAAAGTTGATGATCTCGGGCGTCACATTGCGTGCAGCGGTAATAAAATCGCCTTCGTTCTCGCGGTCTTCGTCGTCAACTACTATAATTACCTTGCCATTTTTTATGTCTTCAATGGCTTCTTCGATGCTGTTTAATTTAAATTCGGACATACCCCGTTAAAAATTTGCTGCAAAGGTACTAAATAAATATGTGCTCTTTTATCAATAATTCTTATGGGCGCTGTGTACCGTGCAACATAGGAACGAAGCGGAAATCGCCCATTTCGGTCTGTGTAAAGCTGCCGTCGGCCTTTTTTTCTACCAGTATCATTTTCTGCTGATCGCCTTCGCCGAAGGGGATGCTCATGAGTCCGCCCGGCGCCAGTTGTTCCAGCAGGGCTTCGGGGATCACGGGTGCGGCCGCGGTGATCACGATCTTCTGGAAAGGGGCGTATCCCGGCAGTCCTTTATAACCGTCGCCGAACACCATTTTGGGCGCATAGCCCAGCTTTTCCAGGAAAACTTTGGTCTTATCAAAAAGTTCTTTCTGTCTTTCGATGGAATACACCTTTGCGCCGCACTCCAGAAGTACGGCGGCCTGGTAGCCGCTGCCGGTGCCTATTTCCAGTACTTTATCGCCTTTTTTAATATGCAGCATCTGGGTCTGGAAGGCCACGGTATAGGGCTGCGAAATGGTCTGTCCGGCCGCGATACGCAGGGCCATGTCTTTATAGGCCAGTTCTTTCAGGGCCGAATCTACAAAGAGGTGCCTGGGTATCTTTTCAATGGCCTGCAGTACCTTTTCGTCACTGATGCCTTTATCTTTCAGTATCTGCGCCAATTGCCTGCGCATGCCTTTTTCCGTGTATCCGTCCTGAGTCAACATAGTGCAAAAGTACGTTTCCTTTGGCACAGAACGGCTGTACCTGCATCTCATATTTAACAGTTTTCTGTTTAAATTGATTTCATTTTACAGTCGCGGGGTTCGGTGCGGCTTCCTACATTTGGGCAACAATTTTACGGAATGGCCAAGCAAATGAGAATCGGCGTGTGGGGTGCGGGACACCTGGGAAAGATACACCTTCGTATCCTGAAGGAACTGGATGCCTTCGAACTGGTTGGCTTTTTCGATGCCAGCGAAGAGGTGCGCCGCAGCGTTTCCGAAAGCCTGGGCGTAAAGGCCTATGATTCTTCGGACGCCCTGCTCGAGGAGGTGGACTGTGCCGATATCGTTACGCCCACCCTGTACCATTATGAGTATGCATCGGCTGCCGTACGCCGTTTTAAGCACGTTTTTGTAGAAAAGCCCTTTACCGATAATGTAAAGGAAGCCCGCATACTGCTTGACCTGGCACACGAAGCCAAGGTAATGATACAGGTAGGCCATGTAGAACGTTTCAATCCCGCTTTTTCGGCCGCACTGCCTTACCTGGGCAAGATCGGCTTTATCGAGGGACACCGCCTGGCGCAGTTCAATCCGCGCGGCACGGATGTTTCTGTGGTGCAGGACCTGATGATCCACGATATAGACATTGTACTGAGCGTGGTACGCAGCAAAGTGCGTAAGATCCATGCCAACGGGGTGGCTATCGTAAGCGAGACCCCGGATATCTGCAACGCACGTATCGAATTCGAGAACGGTTGTGTGGCCAATCTTACCGCCAGCCGTATTTCGATGAAGAACATGCGTAAAATGCGCTTTTTCCAGAAAGATGCCTATGTCAGCGTCGATTTCCTGGAAAAACAGGCCGAAATACTGCGCCTGAGCGATATAGAAGGAGAGCCCGATCCCTTCAGCCCGGTGCTGGACCTGGGGCCAGACAAGCCTAAGAAACAGATATGGTTCAATAAGCCCGATATTTCGGAGGTGAATGCCATCAAAGAAGAACTGCTTTCGTTCCACAAAGCTGCCACAACGGGCCAGGAACCGCCGGTAACGGCATTCGACGGACTGCGTGCGGTGGAAACGGCCGCGCTTATTTCCGAAAAGATAAAGGCCGTGGTGTCCTGACGCAATAATTTTACGTTACGCCGTTTTATCAGTGTCATTTAATTAGCTTTGCACCATGCGCCACTTTTACCTATTTCGTAATACGCTCATTGTATCGGCACTGATCTTCGCCGGCAGCAGCTTTTTACCGTCCTGCGCCAAACAGAAAACGGAAAATGCTGCCTGGCTGCGTGTAGACAGCATTCATTTTACCACTACGGAAGCCACTCAGGGTACGGCCCGCCAGGACCTGCGCGACCTTTGGGTATACATAAACGAAAACCTGCAGGGCACTTACCAGGTACCCTTTAAAGTACCGGTGATCATGGACGGTACGCACAACGTGATCCTGGCCCCGGGCATCCTGCTCAATGGTATGACCGGTTCGCGTCCCCTGTACACCGCGGTTAAGCCCTATTACGGCAGTATGACCTTTGTACCCGGCGACACCCTGGTGTACAATCCCTCCTTCGAATACGATACCACCGTTACCTTTGCCTACCTCGAAAACTTTGAACAGGGCAGCCTTTCCATGTATAAAACGGTATACAGCACGGGCGATTTTACTTCGGTAAGCGGCGGCAACGATCCCTACGAAGGCAATAACTGCGGACTGCTGAGCCTCAACAGCGGGGATGCCAGCGCCTATGCCGAAGCGGCCACGATCGATCCCTACATATTTCCCAAAGACGGCCGCGGTATTTTTGTAGAAATGCATTATAAGTGCAATACCGACTTTATTGTAAAGATACGCGGTGTGGCCACGGACGGCTCCACCTATGATTTTGACATCGGCGGTGTATATTCCAGCGAGAATAAATGGAAGAAGATCTATTTTACACTTACCCCCAGGGTGGTGGAGTTTTCGCTGGGTAATAAATTTCATCTGATGTACCGTATCAACCGCAATACGGACGTGGGCGACCAGCGCCTGTACGTGGACAATATCAAAATTCTGTACTAAGACGTGAAGTCAGCGTTCCGGTTCTCCTATATCATTTCCGACTGGCTGGGAAGCCTTACGGCATGGATCATCCTGTATGTATTCCGTAAAACGGTGATCGAGCCGGAACTGTTCGGTATGCCCGTCGGGCTGATGCTGGACCTGAACTTCTGGCTGGGGGTAGTGCTTATCCCGGTTTGCTGGTGTATTCTTTTCTGGATCGTGGGTTTTTACGATGAACTCAACGGCCGTTCGCGCCTGCGCGAGTTTGCACAGAGTATTTTACTGCTGCTGTCGGGTGGAGTACTGGTATTTTTCCTGGTGATGCTGGACGACGTGATCCCTTCGTATTCGGCCTATTACCGGCAGCTGGGCGTATACCTGGGCGCTATGTTCGTACTTACGTATATACCCCGTTTCTTTATAACGAGCACGGTAAACCGCCGTATAAGCCGCGGCCGGCAAGGAATGAACACCCTGCTGATCGGCTCCGGCACCATTGCCAGGGACCTGTACCAGGAAATTATTTCCGAAAAAGTGCCTACCGGTCGAAAAATTCTGGGATTTATTTCCGAAAGCGAAACAGAACCGCTCTCCAATGGGGAATTTTGCCCCGCATTGGGGAATCTTTCGCAGCTAAAAAGCGTGGTTGAAGGAAAATCGGTACAGGAAGTGATCATTGCTACCGACGTACTGGAAAAAGCCCTGCTGCAACAGATCATCACCGAGCTGCACGCACTGGACGTGCATATCAGCGCCGTACCCGATATGAACGACTTCCTGATGGGCTCCGTGCGTTATTCCAGCGTACACGGCACTGCCCTGGTAGAAGTATCGGCGGTACAGATGCCGCTGTGGCAGCGCAATATAAAGCGTCTTATCGATGTGTTCGTGTGCGTATCGGCCCTGCTGCTGCTGCTGCCGCTGTTTGCCGTAGTAGCCCTGTGCATTTATGCAGGCGATAAAGGCCCGGTGTTCTACATGCAGGAACGCATCGGCCTCAAAGGCCGGCCTTTCCGTATACTGAAGTTCCGTTCCATGTACCAGAACGCCGAACAGGCCGGGCCGGCGCTCTCCAGCGATCACGATCCGCGCATTACCCGCGTAGGCCGGGTGTTAAGAAAGTATCGCCTGGACGAACTACCCCAGTTCCTGAACGTACTGCGCGGCGATATGAGCTTGGTTGGCCCCCGCCCTGAACGCGCCTTTTTTATTGAAAAGATCGTAGAAAAAGCCCCGCAGTATCACCTGCTGCACCGCGTACGGCCGGGGATCACGTCCTGGGGAATGGTCAAATACGGTTATGCCGAAAATGTAGAACAGATGATCAAGCGCATGCGTTACGACATACTGTATATAGAAAACATGTCGCTTTTGCTTGATTTTAAAATACTTATCTATACGGTGCGGACCATACTCAAAGGGTCCGGAAAATAAAAAAAGCCGCTTTAAAAGCGGCTTTTTCATTAAATGCACAAAGGCATTAAATGGATTCTTTGCAGGTATAACCTGCTGCTTCCGTTGCGTCTACTGCCAGACCATACTCAGAGGATGAGCCGTAGTCCTTCTCACAGAGACGAACTTCAGGTGAACTTTCTTTTGTACATACTTTACATTTTGTACATGCTGCCAGGCTTACTACTCCGGCTACTGCGATAAATAATGCTACTTTTTTCATAGTTCCTTCGTTTTGGTAATAGGTAGTTCAAGTTTGATGCCAAAAAAAAACGGCATTAAGGTATTTTAACGAATAGAGGCTGCAGGAGAGCAGGTCCGGACTTTTTCGTATATACGTATGTATACGAAAAAGAACGGGTACAAAAAAAGTCCGTTCTGAATGAACGGACTTCCACTGTTTTTAGTTTTACCCTTAAATGGATTCTTTGCAGGTATAGCCGTTTCCTTCGGCAATATCCACAGCCAGGCCGTACTCGGTAGAGCTGTCGTAATCTTTTTCACAGAGACGGATCTCCGGTGAACTTTCCTTGGTACACACTTTACATTTTGTACATGCGGCCAGGCTTACAACGCCCGCTACGGCTACGAATAACGCTACTTTTTTCATGTTCTGTCTTGTTATTTTGGTTATACATCAATACGGTTTTAAAACGATTCGGTACAGGTATATCCGCCGGCTTCGGCCGCATCAACGGCAAATCCGAATTCGGTCTCCGTATCGTAATCCTTTTCACAGAGACGAACTTCCGGCGAGTTTTCCTTGGTGCATACCTTACATTTGGTACATGCCGCCATGCTCAGCACTCCGGCTGCAGCTACGAATAATGCTACTTTCTTCATAGTTATCATTGTTTTTGTTTCTCCCGATCCGTACCTGCGTCCTGTACATCCCCGGTATGGAATCAGGCTGCAGGCTTGTGCAAACTAAACAGTGAAACGAGGATGAGCCCGGGAATGTTTAAGCAAAGTACAAAAAAATATGCCAGCCGCAAAACAAAAGCAGAAATCGGGCTTCTGCATCCCGTATTATATAAAGAAGAACCATTTTTTGGAAGCAGGATAAAGCGGTTCCCGTCTAAAATTTCTTTCTTTGCCAAAAACAAAGAAGCATGATAAGATCAGTTGCAGTTATAGGAAGCGGCACCATGGGTAACGGTATCGCACACGTTTTTGCCCAGTACGGGTACGATGTACTCCTGGTAGATATTGCACAGGCTGCCCTTGATAAGGCCCTGGCGACCATTGGTAAGAACCTGGCCCGCCAGGTAGAAAAAGGCAGCCTCGGCGAAGACGATAAGAACGCCGCCCTGGGCCGCATACGTACTTCTACGGAATACGGCAGCGAACTTGCAGCCTGCGACCTGGTGGTAGAAGCGGCTACGGAGAACCCGCAGATCAAATTTGATATTTTCCGCCACCTGGATTCCATCTGTAAGCCCGAAGCCATCCTGGCCTCCAATACTTCCAGCATTTCCATTACAAAGATCGCCAGCGTTACTTCGCGCCCCGATAAAGTGATCGGTATGCACTTTATGAATCCCGTGCCCGTGATGAAACTCGTAGAGGTGATCCGCGGCTACAGCACCAGCGATGCCGTGTGCACGGCGGTGATGCAGATGTCGCAATCCCTCGGCAAGGTACCGGTAGAAGTAAACGATTACCCGGGTTTTGTGGCCAACAAGATCCTGATGCCGATGATCAACGAGGCCATTATTACGCTGCACGAAGGTGTAGCCGGCGTGGAAGAGATCGATACGGTAATGAAACTGGGCATGGCGCACCCGATGGGACCCCTGCAGCTGGCCGATTTTATCGGGCTCGACGTGTGCCTGGCCATATTAAAGGTACTGCAGGACGGCTTTGGTAATCCGAAATACGCACCCTGTCCGCTGCTGGTAAATATGGTAACGGCCGGCAAACTGGGCGCTAAAAGCGGCGAAGGATTCTACGTCCATACGCCCGGCAGCAAGGAACTGAAGGTTGCCCCGAACTTTACCCGTTAGTATTTCTACTATATATAAAGAATGCCATGGTCTGCGGATCATGGCATTCTTGTTTGTATGTATATAGGTAATGCATAAGCGGACGAAAGGCCGGAAAACCCGTAATACGGGGGATAGCGGAAAGAAGGGTTGAAATTTTTAGTGCTGAACAGCAGTCGTTTGTGTAAAAAGGTCAAAAAAAGTTTGCGTAGAAGTTTGCGGAATGAAAAAAGCCCTTACCTTTGCAGCCCGATTCGATGATACCGCAAGGGGTTTGAGAGGAGGAAAAGTTCTTTGGGAGTTGAGGCAGCGGGTGATGAACCTGCGAGTAGGTAAGGGAAGAAGAGAAGTGGGAAGATGAAAAAAAGATTAAGAAAAAGTGAAGAAAAATTTGGCAGATAAAAAATGATGCTTACCTTTGCAACCCCAAACGAGGGAACAACTAAGACGAGAGATTGTTTAGGTTGAACAAAAAGAGAAAACGTTCTTTAAAATATTGAAGCTATAATAGCAGAATAGCGGATCCTAAGAAATGAATTTGAGGACAAGCGAGAGCTAAGGGTGTTGGTAAATAACTAACATAATTTAATATCAAACTTATACAATGAAGAGTTTGATCCTGGCTCAGGATGAACGCTAGCGGCGGGCCTAATA
>JBQVOK010000001.1:619199-751732 GCA_052437175.1 Flavobacteriales bacterium | reverse complement strand
TATCATCGAATCGGGCTGCAAAGGTAAGGGCTTTTTTCATTCCGCAAACTTCTACGCAAACTTTTTTTGACCTTTTTTACTAATACGCAGATTTACAAGGGTAAAATTTTCAGTTTTCGTATAGTCCCCTTTCCCGAAATGCGCCGCTCAGCGCGTTTTTCCGCTCCTTCCGCGGAAGTAATAATACCAGCCCAGGTACGATAAAAGCATGGCATAACTGTACAACGTGTCTTCTGCAGGTACCGTTCCGAAGCGGTAGCCCATGTATTCTTTTTCGTTATACATTACCACCGGTATCGCCGTAAGCAGACCGTTCATCAGGAAAAAAGGCAGCAGGTGCACCAGGTAAGTCACCAAAAGCATACCCAGGCGCTCTCCCTTCAGCATACGTATATAGAATACCGTATAGATGCATACCGCTGCGGAGACTGCCAGTGTATATGCCTTGTCGTAATGCAGTACCATAAGTACGAGCGCGAGCACCGGTACCGCCAGGGCAAAGCGCTTGCCCGCCTGCTGCAGCCTTTCGCCGAAATATGCCTCCAGGCAGGCTGCAATAAAAAGTACGTTATAAGGTACTATAATAAAGAAGAGGCATTCTTCCAGCGGCAGGTTACCTATATACAGGCCGCAGACCTTGTCCGGCGCAAAGGCCCAGACCCCGGCATCCGTTTTAAAGTAGTCCCATACCAGGAAAGGCAGCGCCGTTAGTGCGATCGCTCTGAACACCGCCGGCCAGTGGCGGTAAAAGGCCACCTTTTTGTCGAAACTGAGCAGCAGCGGAAAAAGCCAGGCCCCCAGGTCAATGAGCAGATAGGTATAGGACCCGGCCATTAAAAGAAATTGATGGTATAACGTGCGTAGGATTTAGCCAGGATGTACATCTTTCCCGCCCCGTTGATGCGGATACGTTCCTGCAGGATAGACTCCGGCTCTTTACGGCAGATCTTGCGGAACAGCTTGGTATAATAGCGGTAGGCCAGGTATACGCCCTTGCGCGACTCTGCGGGCAGCTGACGGATACCCCGCAGGGCGTCCTCGAAATCGCGGCGGATGTCCTGCTCGATCAGTTTTTTGTCATTGGCTGTGAAGCGTGCAAAATCCACCCCGGGAAAATACATGCGGCCCCGCTCGGCATGATCGTCTTTCAGGTCGCGCAGGAAGTTCACCTTCTGAAAAGCTGCGCCCAGGCTGCGCGCGGAATGGTACAGGCGTTCGTACAGGCTGCGGTCGCCGCCGCAGAATACATGCAGGCACATGAGCCCCACTACTTCGGCCGAACCGTAAATGTATTTCTGGTACAGCGCATGATCGTAATTCTGCCCGGCCAGGTCCATCTCCATGCTGTCCAGGAAGGCCTGGATCAGCTCCCGGTCTATACCGTATTTTTTTACCGTATCCTGGAAGGCATGTATCACCGGGTTCATGGAAATACCGCGGTCCAGGGCTTTCCAGGTCTCTTCGCTGAATTCTTTCAGCAGCTGGGCCTTGTCCTGCTCATGAAAAGTGTCTACGATCTCGTCGGCAAAACGTACGTAGCCGTAAATGGCATACACGGGAGCACGCATACTGTGGTCGAGCATGCGTATACCCAGGGAGAACGACGTGCTGTAACGCATGGTCACCACCTGGGCCGATTTGTAGGATACCTTGTCAAAAAGCGCGATCTGGTTCATTGGGTGTTGCTGTTTAAAGATGAAACAAGAGATGCCTCCTTTTGTTCAGTCGGGGATAAAGTTCCGAAATCTTTTGCAATACGTTCGCTTACCAGGCGCGACCCGATAACTACCATAGGCAGCCCCGTGCCCGGCGTGGTGCTGGCCCCCACATAATATACATTGCTGAATTCTTCGTCTTTGTTGCGCGGACGAAAGCCGCCCACCTGGTTGAGACCGTGTGCCAGTCCCAGCCCGCTGCCCCGGTACAGGTTAAAACGCTGCTGCCAGTCGGCCGGCGTAAGCACGGTGCGCGTAAGGACATTGGCTTTTATATCGAAGTTCACCCGTGCGGACAGATCGCTGATGATGGTGTCGGCAAGCTGTCCGGCATCGCTCCAGTCGGGTTTGTAACGCAGGTCCGGCACCGGGCACAGGATAAACAGGTTTTCGCAGCCCTCCGGTGCGGTACCCGGATTGGAACGGGAACTTACGTTTACGTAATAATAGGGTTTCTCCGGGTTTACAGACATTTTAAAGATCTTATCTGCATAATCCCTGAAATTATCGCCCAGGAAATAGTTGTGGTGTGCCAGCTGAGGAATTTTCCCCTGTACGCCCAGGTAAATGGTAAAGGGCGAAAGTGTCCACTCCATCCGGTCGAGTTTTTCTTCGGAGAAGGCCTTCCGCTTCAATACCTGTCCGCGGAAAGCGGCCGCATCGCTGTTCACAACATATAGGTCTGCCGGGTATTCGGTACCTGCGGCGTCGGCAAAAACGGCACGGGTGCCCTCTGTGCGTACCGACGTAATTTCGGTATTGAATACAAAACGTACGCCGCGGCGCAGCAGTTCTTCCTGTATTTTTTCGGTAATGCGGTACATACCGCCTTCGATGTTCCAGTAACCGTCGTGTTTCAGCTCAGTATAGCTCAGCAGCTTGTACACGGCCGGCGTATCAAAGGGTGTGGCGCCCAGGAAAAAGGCCACCAGCGACAGGATCACCTTTACTTCGTGTGAATCGAAACTTTTATCCAGGTCGGCCCACATGGTGCGGAACATACGCGGTGCATGCTTCCAGGGTACACGGGCCAGGGCGAGCAGGTATTCCAGCCGGGAATCGAAATTGCTTTTGATCACAATTTCTTCCGTATCGTGAAAAATAGCGCCGGCATTCTGCAGGTATTTCTCCACTTTATCCAGGAAACCCGGTTCTATTTCTGCAAATTCGCGGGCCAGCTGCTGCAGGTCGGTAGTTACCGAATAGCGTTTATCGCTGCCGGCAAAATGTACGGTGTACAGCGGATCGAGCTTACGGTACTGCAACGGATTGGGCATGTTGCAGGATTGGAAAAGCTCGTCGAACTCGTACGACATCGAAAAGAACGACGGCCCCATGTCAAAGGTAAAACCCTCGCTGCGCAGTTCGTTGAGCCTGCCGCCTGCCTGATGGTACTTTTCCAGTATGGTAATATCGCGGTAGCCTGCCGTTGTTAAACGCAGCGCTGTAGATAATGCGCCCAGTCCCGAGCCTATAATGACAACTTTTTTTGCTTTCACTTTGTAGATTGCATGATGGAAAGGTAGAACAAAATGACGCCACTTTTGTTTACCTTTCTAAATTATTTCAAATCTTCTTGTATGTCAGTCACACTTCTTATCGAAAATAAAGCGATCGTCCCGAAAGAGTTCAACAAGATCGCACGAAGATACGATCTGGCCACGGGTTTGAGCCAGGGTTACGGCTTTGACCTGGAGAAAAGCGCGTCGCTGCTACAGCTTAAGGGCAATGAAACTGTGCTGGACCTCTGCTGCGGTACCGGCAAAAGTACGGCCGCTCTGCTGCCTTTTATAAGCAGCGGGAAAATTACCGGGATCGATAATTCGGAAGAAATGCTGCGGGCCGCCCGTGAAAAATTCCGTGCAGAGAACGAAAGCGGGAAAACGGAATTCCTGCTGTACGACGCCATGCAGCTGCCCTATGAAGAAAACAGTGTGGATGCGATCTTTATGGCCTATGGATTACGCAATATGCCTGACTACGAAACATGTATACGAAATTTGTACCGTATACTTAAACCGGGCGGAAAGCTCCTGATCCATGACTATTCTTTAAGTGAAAATGCCTGGTCTAAATTGTACTGGAAAGTGCTCGGGTATGGATTTATACTGCCCTTCTGTACCCTGCTCACGGGTGAAAGCCGTATTTTTTCGTACCTGGTGCGCAGTGTCAGCCGCTTTTTGCAACCTTCGGCCCTGCTGGCACTCCTGCAGAAAAACGGATTTTCGGATACACATTATGTATCGCATAAAGGCTGGCGTGGACCGATACTGAAAGCGTTCTATGCCCGTAAACCACAAGACAGCTTATAACTCTCAGCGCTGAGCTGTACGCTACGGTTTACGAAGCGTGCGGATATAATCGGATACGGCGCTGTACAATATGTTAAGTAAAGTATGCTTTTCCAGGTATTTTTTGTGACGCGCCATCGTGGCTTCGTCGCCCCGTAAGGCCGGACCGGTCTGTAATTCCGCCGCCTTCGTTCCTTCGTAGCGCATTGCCGTGTCTTTTAGTAGTGGCAACAGCATCTGCATCTTTTTTTCGTCCTGCTCCAGGATCTCTTCTGCAGCGGCAAACATGGCATTGGTAAAATTGGAAACGAACACCGCGGCCAGGTGCAGCTGTTTGCGCTCTTCGTCTTTCATTTCCCGTATCACTCCGCCGCTGATACTGCCACAGAGTTCCATAACTATACGTAAATTTTGTTCCGGCTCTGCATCAACGGCTATGGGAATATCTGTCCAGTCGGTATCGTTCCGGGTAAAACTGTGTACCGGCCATACCACGGCCCTTCCCACAGTACCATCAGGCAACAGCCCGAGCGGCATGGCACCCGAACAGTGTATATTGATCGCTGTTGCCGAATACTGTTCCGCCAATGCAGTGATGGCACTGTCGCTTACACAGAAAAAAAGTATATCCGTCTCGGGAAGTGCTTCGCCCAGCTCATACAGCGAGATATTGTTGAACTGTTCCCGTTTTTCGTTCGTCCAGCTGCGGGCGGCTACGAACAAAGGTCCCCGGCCGGTGGTCCGCAGGCGTTGCGCCAGTGCTTTAGCCAGTTTTCCGTTGCCGAGTATACCAATGGTCTTATGCATTGGCCTTGCGGTTTTCTCCGAAGCGCTTTGCCATGGCCATAAAGCTGCCGATCACCATCAGCACGCAGCCCAGCCACAGTATATTGATCCAGGGAAACTCGATGGCCTGCATAATGATGTAGTCTTTCTGGCGTGCCGTCTGTACTTCGTACAGCACTACTTCTACGTTACGTTTATCGGGATTTATGCGGCTGATCTCTACTTTGAGCCCGGTTTCTCCGTCCATCGCCGGGAAGGTCTGTATGCCCGCCGTAGTAATGGAAATACCCGGTGTCAATATGCGTTTTTTGCCTTTCAGGTCCGTCAGTACAAAATCGCCCTGCAGGTCGATGCGGGTACTGTCGCCCACTTTGGCCGAGGTATCCAGCTTGCTGAGTGAACGCAGATCGGCAAAAATAAAGTAGGCCGTAGCCCAGTAAATGGTATCGCCTTCCATCACCTCAAAGGTACCCACCTGGCGTACGGGGTCGGTAGCCAGGCTGTCTTTGGGCTGCGGATTGATCAGCTGGTTCACCTTGTCCATATCGGCATAGGGTGTGTACGTATATATATCGCGGTTCCAGAAATGCTTGGTAGAAGGTTCGGCCACATTACCGAAACGCGGGTTGGTCTGGATCATCGGTGTAAGCGTAAAGGCCTTGTTCCAGCTGCCGTTCTCCACCTTGTAATAATCCACCAGGAAATAGGCGTTCTTATCTTGGGCGCTGTCACGCGAATAGGTAACCATATAATCGCCCATGCGTACCGTATCGCCTTTGTGCAGCAGGATGTTTTCGTTGTTGCTGAAGTCTTCGTTCAGGCGGTCCAGCTTGATCACCGAGGCATTGTTCTCCGAAATAACACGTTTGTGCCCGGCCGATAGTAAGGCACCCAGCATGATCAGCGCAAAACCGGCATGGGCCACGGGCGGACCATAGCTTTTCCATTTGCGTTTCAGCACCTGGCGTATGTAATCGGCATTGAGTACAACGGCCAGTATGCCCGTAAAGAACATAAGTGCATAGTCGAAGCGTTTGAGAAAATCGTTGCTGAAAACGGAAATAAACACTGTAACGCCCAGCGCCAGCAGCAATGCCGGCAGTATTTGTTTTATGAGCAGGGAAAGCGGGGTGGATTTATACCTCAGGAACTGCCCGATGGCCATGAGGAACAGGATGCCGTAGGCAAACCAGATGGACACGGAATTGTAGAATTCGATATCCGGTGTGGTGAGGTCGGCAAACATCTTTGATACAGAAGGGATGTGTTCAAAGAACTTGCTCAGGGCCGGCATACTGGTGCTAAAAATGATGAACACCCCGCTCAGGAACAGGATCACCGCGCCCAGGAACAGGATGAACTCCCGCGAAAGGAATTCTTCTTCTTCTTTGGCAGACGGGAAATAGATCTTGGCATTGATCATGGCCAGGCCAAAACCGAAGAGCAGCAGCAGCAGGTAGGCCGAGAACGTATAGCTGTTCAGTCCGAAGATGATACCCGCCACAAAGGTCAGCAGGGATACGATCAGGAAATAACGGCGCGTTTTGGGCTGTATGTTAAAGAGGAAGGCCGGCAGCCAGGTAAAGGCAAATACAAAGAGCAACAGCTGCCCGTTCATGCCCAGGTCGGTAAAGGCGTGTACGGAGCTTTCGCCCAGTACGCCCGAACGGGTAAGATAGGTACTCCACAGCACCAGCTGGAAGCTGAGGATAATGAGCAGGAAAGCCAGGAAAAGCGAGGTGCCTTTGTTGCGGTAGATCACCATAAGGTGTGTACCGGCCACCAGGGTAAGCCAGGGCACCAGGGAAGCGTTCTCTACCGGGTCCCAGGCCCAGAAACCGCCAAAGCTCAGGGCTTCGTAGGCCCAGGCACCACCCATCAGGATACCGGCACCCAGTATACCGATGCCAAAAAGCGCCCAGGGCAGGGCCGGTTTCAGCCAGCCGTTAAAGTCTTTTTTTACCAGGCCTGCCAGTGCATAAGCAAACGGCACAATGGTGGAGGCAAAGCCCAGGAAAAGCGTGGGCGGGTGTATGGTCATCCAGTAATTCTGCAGCAGGGGGTTCAGACCGCGGCCGTCGATCTTGCCCAGGTAATCGGCCGACTGCAGGAAGGGCATAAAACGCATGTCTTCCTGCTCGCGCAGCAACACAAAGGGATTACTTCCGATCTTAAGGTCGAGCGGACCGATCACGATACCCAGGATCATACTCACCAGGAATACCTGCACAATGCTGATGATCATAAGTACCGGGCCTTCCCACTGCCGGGCCGTGAACTGCAGAATAAGTCCCAGCACGGCGTGCCAGAACATCCAGAGCAGGAAACTGCCCTCCTGCCCTTCCCACAGGCAGGAAAGAATATACTTGGAGGCCATGGCCGTATTGCTGTGGAACCATACGTAATAGTATTCAAAGTTCCGGTTAAAGAGCATGTACAGCAGCAGTCCGAAAATGGCAAAAATGCTGAAGGCGTGTATGCGGAATGACCAGCGGGAAAGCTTCAGCCAGAAGTCTTCTTCGCCGGTGCGTTTGAACGAAAGGAAATAACCGGCCGTGCTGATGATCGAAAAAGTCAGCGCCAGTGCTATAAATATATTACCTAATGTCTGTGCCCAAAGGTGTTCACCTATATACGTAATTTCATCCATGAATATACTAAAAAAACAGGAATGTTATGTGTCTTATCTCAGGAGTTGGCAGTAATTTCGGTTACTTCGGAAGCGTCGTTGTATTTGGACGGGCACTTCATCAGTATCTTGGTGGCATAAAAGCTGTCACCTTTCATTTTACCGGTGATCACCACTTCTTCGGAACGCTCAAAATCCTGGGGTTTGGCGCCGTTGAAATAGACTTTGCATTCCCTGCCGTCTTTTTTGTCTTTCATAAAAAAGGAGAACAGGTTGGCGTTTTCGCGCGGGTTGTAACGGATCTCTTTTTCCAGGTTCAGGTAGCCGGAAACCCTGTGCTCACGCTCCGGTTTGGAAGTGGCATCGGCAAAGGACGCATAGGAGCCCGCATTGTCTACCGTATACACGATAATGGCAGCGGCGGCGGCCAGGGTAAGTACCAGAATGATATAAAATTTTTTCATGTCGTGAAATATTAAGCTTTTTCTATTTTCCGCACTTTGCGGTCCAGCAGTACCAGGTAGCCGATCAGTACGGCAAACACCACCATGCTTACCGTTACCACTACCCAGATCATACCGTCTTTGCGCAGGCCGGTGGCCATTTCGATCTTATCGGCAATAACGGTCACTTTGGGAACGGAGCTACGGTTATCGTATCTGAACGCCACGATGAAGGTCTCCTCTTCCGGCGTCTGTGCCAATACTTCGAACACGTAAACCTTGTTCGTCAGCAGCGAGGTATCGCTGGTTACCCAGCCGTCGGGCGCTACGGTAAAACCGGCCGGGATGGGTTTTTCCTTACTGATCTGTATGTTCTTGATACCGCCCAGCATACCGTTCAGGTCGGCCAGGGTATCGGGCGTGGCGGCTCCGGCGCTCAGGATGGCTGAAACACAGAAGATAAGAGACAGGATGTACGGTTTTACCATTGTTCTTTTTTCAGTTGAAGTGTTTTAATGCGTATACGAATATTGGCTATCCACACGCCGATCAGTATCCAGGCCAGTACGGCCGGGCGGAATACGATGGCCATAGAACCTTTCAGGTCGTCATAATCGCCAAAGCCCGGGTTGCCGCCGTTGCCCGGGTGCAGGGTTTCCTTGAGGCGGGGCATGATGCCCACGAGGATCAGCAGCATCACAAAGGCGAAAATATTGTAAACGGCCGCGGTACGTTCCTGTTTTACCTTATCCTGTATGGAATTACGCAGGATAAAATAGGCCGCGTAGATGAGCAGGCTGGCTGCCGAGCCGTTCAGTTTGGTATCATTGGTCCAGGGTGCGCCCCAGGTGAACTGTGCCCAGATCATTCCGGTAACGATACCGGCCAGGCCGAACATCATGCCTACATGGGCAAACTCCAGCGCATAAATATCTTTCTTTTCCGAAGGTTCTACCAGGTGCGAAACGGAGTAATACACCGAAACGCCGAACATCAGGATCATGGCGAACCACATCACCACGTGCCAGTACAGGTTGCGGATAGTCTCATGCAGGATCACCTGTACCGAAACCTCGCCCGTCCAGGCCATAGGTATCACGTACAGCATTATCAGAACTGCCAGCACTTTATAACCGTGTCGAATTATCATTTTCATGCTTCAGATACCTCTTTTTTTAACTGCGCCAAAGATACGGAAATAACAGGTAAGAAAATAGCCATGCCAGTATATTGAAAAGCCCCAGAACGGCTATATTTTCCCATTGTTGTGCAAAGGCTTCGCCGTCAATGGCCGCCGAGGTGGCCTTAATGGCCGAAAGAAAGAGCGGCAGCAGCACCGGGAAGGCCAGTACGGGCAATATACCCGCCGCATTATTGGTCTGTGCCGAAATGGCCGATATGAGCGTAAGCATAGCCCCTATGCCCCAGGTACTGAGCAGCGATACCAGCACAAACAGCGGCATGTTCTGCACCAGGTTGCCCAATACCAGCGTAAAGGCCCCGAAACTGACCAGCAGCAGCAGGGTATTGAGCGCATAACTGTACAGCAGCTTGGCAAAAATAATTTCCTGCGGATGGGCGACCTGGTAATAGTACAGCCGCATGGACGAGGTTTCGTAATAAAAGGCCCGCATCACCGAGTTTACACAACTGTACAAAAGTGTGATCCAGAAAAGGGCGTTCCAGGTGAGGCTCTGTTCGGGCTCGCCTACGGACATGTAAATAATAAAAACGGAGCCGAGCGCATACATCAGCAGGGAAGATAAACCGGTTTTACTGCGAAATTCCAGACGCAGGTCTTTCCGTAACAGTATATAAATGCGCTGTATCAATATTCCCTTAAAAAAAGCAGTGCAAAGTTGGTCTATTCCTTAGAATATTCATAACTTCACCTCACATTTTAGTCGTTTTTTTTTAACTTTTTTCGCAATCATATTCTATTACGATACATAAACGATCATGGAAAATTCAAGAAGAGATTTTTTACGGAAAGGCGCCCTGCTGGGCGTAGGTGCGCTGGCCGCATCACAGATGGGTTTTGCCTCCGCCCTGGCAGAAACTCCGGCCGCAGGGCCCGTATTTACCCTGCCCGATCTGCCCTATGCCTACGACGCGCTGGAACCCTATATCGATATGTCTACCATGCAGATCCATCACGGTAAGCACCACGCCGCCTATGTAAAGAACCTGAACGCCGCGGTGGAAAAGGAACGCCGTTTCCCGGCCAACCTCGAAGAAGTGTTTGCCAATATCTCCAAATACAACGATGCCATCCGCAACAATGCCGGCGGACACTGGAACCATACTTTATTCTGGAACCTGATGCGCCGCGGACAGGCCAATAACGTACCCAACAGCTCCCTGGCCACCTCCATACAGGCTACCTTCGGCAGCTTTGAGAACTTTAAGGAAAAATTCAAGGCCGAAGCCCTGGCCCGTTTTGGCAGCGGCTGGTGCTGGCTGATCAAAGACCATAAAGGCGAACTGAAGATCATTTCCACCCTGAACCAGGACAACCCGCTGATGCTGGGTAAAAAAGGCGGTAAGCCCATCCTGGGCCTCGATGTGTGGGAACATGCCTATTACCTGAAATACCAGAACAAACGTGCCGATTACATCGATAATTTCTGGTACGTAGTGAACTGGGACTATGCCGGTTCCCGTTTTGCCGTTTAAGTAATGTCACAGATAGAAATGCACCGCTATCCCTCCGGGACGGGCGAAGCTGTATACCGCGAGAAAGGAAGCCGCTTTCTCGCTTTTGTTTTCCCGGTAAGTACCGAAGAACAGGTTAAGGAACATATCCAGCGCCTGCGCCAGGAACACCCGCAGGCCGTACACGTATGCTCGGGCTACCTGCTGGACGTGCACAAGGGGCAGGGCCGCGCACACGACGACGGGGAACCTTCCGGCAGCGCCGGCCGCCCCATACTGAATAAAATTTACAGTCACGACATCAGCAATGTACTGGTAGCCGTGGTGCGTTACTACGGCGGCATCAAACTGGGGGTGCCCGGGCTCATCCATGCATACAAAACCGCGGCAGACGAAGCCCTTACCCTGGCCGGCGTGATGGAGAAAGAAGCGGAATTCAGCCTGCAGATGCGTTTTGCTTTTGAAAAAGAAGGCGAATGTACCTCCTGGGTTAAGCGTTTCCGCGGGCAATGGCTGCAACGGACCTATACCCATGAAGTGAACTGGCTGGTGTCGTTCCCGCGCAGCGTACAGGCCGAAGTGCTGGCTTCTCCCCTCTTCGGTGTGGAAATCTCGGGGCCGCTTTAAGTACGGCTACCGGAAAGAAGCCTATATTTGCAGTATATCTATGGATAATATCCCTTCTAAATTACTGGAGAATGCCGTAAATGAATTTGCCCTGCTGCCCGGCATCGGTAAAAAGACCGCCATGCGCCTGGTATTGCACCTGCTGCAGCAGGACGAAGGCCGTGTACAGCAGTTTGCACACGCACTTACGCAGATGAAGGAGAACATACAGCGCTGCCGCAACTGCCACAACCTTTCCGACGAGCCTTTGTGCAGCATTTGCAGCGATGCCCGCCGCCAGCATGCCATTGTGTGCGTGGTGGAAGATATTCGCGATGTGCTGGCCATTGAAAATACGCACCAGTACCGCGGTGTATACCATGTACTGGGCGGCAAGATCTCCCCGATGGACGGCGTAGGGCCATCGGACCTGCAGATCGACAGCCTGATACAGCGCGCGCATACGCAGGAACTCAGTGAGATCATCCTGGCACTCAGTTCCACACCCGAAGGCGATACCACGTCCTTTTATCTCTATAAGAAATTACAGGGTATACAGGTGCCCATTACCAGCATTGCCCGCGGTATTTCGTTCGGCGGAGAACTCGAATATGCCGATGAGGTCACGCTCGGCCGTTCGATCCTGAACCGCGTGCCTTATAAAGAATCGGTATAGAAGTTACATGCGGCAGTAAACGCCCAGGGGCAGACGTATTCCGCTGGTAGCGGGCATGTACAGTTCGCCGAACTGCGGTTTCCAGTTATTTTTGCGGGCGGCCGTCATGGCCAGGATCATGTTTTCCACGATCAGGGCCGAAAAGCCCAGGGAATAGGTGTTCAGGATCATAAAGCCCTGCTTCGGGTCCAGTATGTCCAGCACGTCTTTCAGCAGTTCGTTGATCTGCTTTTCCAGTTTCCAGCTTTCGCCGTTGGGGCCGTGACCGAATGCCGGCGGGTCCAGGATAATGCCCTGGTACTGTTTACCGCGTTTCTTCTCGCGTTTCACGAATTTTACGGCGTCTTCCACCACCCAGCGTATGTTGTCCAGGTTGCTGCTTTCCATGTTACGGCGCGACCAGCTTACCACCTGTTTAATGCTATCCACATGCGTTACGTCGGCGCCGGCAGCTTTGGCAGCCAGGGAGGCTCCGCCCGTATAGGCGAACAGGTTCAGGAAAGCGGGCGTTTCGCCTTTCATTTCGTTGAGACGGCTGTAGATAAAGTCCCAGTTGGCGCTCTGTTCAGGAAATACGCCTACGTGTTTAAAGCCGGTAAGGGCCAGGTTAAAGGTAAGGCGCAGATCTCCGTTGCGGTAGGTAGCCTGCCAGTTATCGGGCATGGCGCGGTATTTTTCCCAGCGCCCGCTGTTGCTGGAGGTACCCACGAACTTCACATGGGCCTTTTTCTTCCATTCCGCTTCGCTCAGTACCTTGTCCCACACGGCCTGTGGCTCGGGACGAATGGTAATGAACTCGCCGAAACGTTCCAGTTTTTCAAAGCCGCCACAGTCGATCAGTTCGTAAAATTCGCTGTTGTGTACGGGGTACAGGAGATCTATTTGCTTTTGCATGGATAAAAAAAAATGCGGATTCTAAGAACCCGCATTAAAAGTATGTAAAAAATGGAATTATTCTCCGATCACTTCGAATTCTACTTCTACAGAAACTTCTTTGTGAAGTTTGATGTTGGCTTTGTAGTTTCCGAGTTGTTTGATGGTATCGTCACCGATCAGGGCAATCTGGCGGCGGTCAACCGGGATACCTGCTTTTTCGTAGGCATCGGCCAGCATAACCGTGTTCACCGATCCGAAGATCTTGCCATTTTCACCGGCTTTGGCGCCGATCTTGATCACCTGGGCCGATATCTTTTCGCCCAGTGCTTTGGCATCTTCGAGGATCTTAGCCTCTTTGTGCGCACGCTGACGAAGGTTTTCGGCATGTACTTTACGGTTTGATTCAGTAGCCATTACCGCAATTCCCTGGGGAACCAGGAAGTTACGGGCATAACCCGGACGTACTTTAACGATCTCGTCTTTAGAACCCAGGTTCTGAACTTCTTTTTTCAAAATTACTTCTAACATAGCGTACCTCCTTATTATTTTAACATATCGGTTACGTAAGGCAGCAGAGCGATCTGACGGGCACGTTTAACGGCCGTGGCCACTTTGCGCTGGTATTTTAAAGATGTACCGGTGATACGGCGCGGCAGGAGTTTACCCTGCTCGTTCACAAATTTCAGAAGGAAATCGGGATCTTTGTAATCGATGTATTTGATACCTGCTTTTTTAAAGCGGCAGTATTTCTGTTTTTTAACTTCAACCGGAATTGGAGTAAGATATCTTACTTCTCCGCTTGTTTCTGTAGTTGTATTCTGAGTAGACATAATACGTACAATTTGTTTGTTAATTAATTAGCGGCTTTCTCGGCCAGTTTTTTGCGACGTTTCTGGTTGTACTCAGCCGCGTATTTGTCCAGGCGAACGGTCATAAAACGCAGGATACGCTCGTCGCGTTTAAAGGTAAGTTCCCATTTCTCGATGAAATCGGGAGAGGCTTTGAACTCGAACAACTGGTAGAAACCGGTCGATTTCTTCTCGATCGGGTAAGCCAGCTTTTTCAGGCCCCAGCTTTCTTCGTTGATTACCTCGCAGCCGCCTTCCTGAAGCAGCTCTTTGTACTTGGACGTGACCTCATTCACTTGTTCCTGAGAGAGCACGGGCGTTATAATAAACACCGTTTCATATAGATTCATAACGTAATAATTACTATTTCGGGCGGCAAATATACGGTTTTTTTCTTATTTGCAAATTTTTTCCATCAGCAGATAGCTATTCGCCCGTAGCTTGCAGCTTAGCATTACCACTTCCCTGCCACCTTCCTTTGTAAAAACAATGCCTTCAGCTGGTCGGAAAGGGCGTTCATCAGGTTCATGCGGGTGTCGTTCAGGGTCTTTTCGGAATCGCGGAGCTCTGTTTCCGTAGCCCGGCCCTGGGCCTGCAGCCTGCGGGTCTCCTCCAGTATGCGCCCGGCCAGTTCCAGGTCGGTACGGCGGTTGGCCACATCTTCGGCAGCGGTACGGTACTGCCAGCCCGCATCGGAATAGTCGTAGGAAGCCTGTTGTAACTCCTGCGTGCGGGCCAGGGCCAGTTTCTGCTGTTCGAGGCGCAGGCGGGTCTGGTTGCGTTTCTTGTCCAGTCCGTCAAAAATGGGCATTTTGATCTCCAGGCCCAGGTACGAGTACCCGTACCACTGCTGCGAGGTCTTGTAAAAATCGAACTGCTCCCGGAAAGCCTGGGTGGCCAGGCGACCGTAAAAATTAATGTCGGGGGCGTACTTCAGGCGGTTCGTTCTCTGCTGTACCGTATTTTCCTCGTAGCTGTTGCGGGCTCTGATCACCGCAAAAGACTGCGACAGGTCGGCATTTCCGGCAGGTACGTTCTTCATTTCGTTCTCGTAGAACATTTCCAGTCCACCCGTGGAATAGGTGCTCAGCAGTACCGAATCGCCCAGTATGCGGCTCAGGTCTGCCGATGCACGTTCCTGTTCCGTGCGGGCTTTGTTCAGGTCTGAAACGGCCAGGCGCTCGTTCAGCAGGGCTTTGTCCAGTTCCGTCCGCAGGGCCCTGCCTTCGTTATAGCGTGACTGTAAACGTTCTTTTTCTGTTGTATATTTTTCCAGTCCGGCTTGCATCTGTTTTAGTTTCTCTTCAGAAAGTGCCAGTTTCAGATAGGCCATATATACATCGTAACGTGTATTCAGTGTTTTTTCCGCGAAGGCGGTCTCGGCACGTGTCAATTCGGCGCCGGCCGTGAGCATATCGCCCTGTAGCACGGGTTTGTAAAGTGGCTGCGTGAGGTCCAGCGCCGGGGTCATTACCCAGGGTGTTCCCTGCTGTATGTTGCGGAATTGTCCGGGCGTGCCGCCGAAAGCCTCGGCCGGAAGCACCAGGGTCTGCCGCGCCAGGTTGTAGCGGGTGTCCAGGCTTCCGTCGATACGGCCGATCCAGGCCTGCCGGGACTGACGTACCTTAAGCTGTGCCAGTTCCAGGTTCACTTTTTCCTGCAGCAGGGCCGGGTTCTGCGCCAGGGCCCGCTCAAAAGCCGCTTCGGGACTCAGCTGCTGGGCAGAAATACTGCCCGTGAATAGTATACTGTATAAAAGGATCTGTACCTTTTTCATGTTTCCGTGTTTTATCCCCTGAATACAGAGGCGGGTTCGAGTTTAACAATGCGGCGTATGGCAAACAGGGTACCTCCCAGGGCAATGGCCGCGGTAATGATAAAGAAGGCGATGCGGGTTTCCGGGGCAAAGGTGAACAGTGTACCCGCTTTGGCAATGCCGGTACGGAAACCTTCGATGAGCGCATAGCCGATGATAAAGCCCAGTATCGCGTAAATGAGGGCCTGCATCAGGATAAGGCGCCGGATGTACCCGTTGGTGGCGCCGATGGCCTTGAGCGTGCCATAGTCGCGGATGCGGTCAATGGTGGCGCTGTACAGGGTAAGCCCGATAATAATAAAGCCGGAGATCAGCGCAAATACGATCAGGGTGCCGAACGAAATGGCAATACCGCTCGATTTAAGCACGGTAAGCACCGTGGACTGGGCAAAATCGGCCCCCAGCCAGGCTTTTACCCCGGGAATATGCTGGTTGATAACCTGCACCAGTTGTGTGCTGTCGGTTCCGGGTTCGTATTCCACCAGGAAGGCAGAGGCTTTATCAGCGGATACATTGCCCAGGTAACGTGCCCGTTCTATGGTGGTATAGCTGTACACGCCGCCGAAACTGCGGGCTCCGCGGGTCTGTGCCGCAATGTATACCTGCTTGCCGTTGATCTCGAAATAATCGCCTTTCCGGGAATCGCCCAGGGCTTTGGCATCGAATACATCGGTGGTTACGGCCCCTTCGGGTACCAGGTCGGCGGTACTGCCTTCGTACAGGAAGTCTTTGTTCAGTCCCGAAAAAGAAGGCAGGCTCAGCCCCACGATCGTCAGCCCGGAAGAGGTCCCGTTAGGAAAACGCGCCGCCCCGGAAGTAAGCACAAGGGGATATACTTTTTTTACGCCCGGTACGCTTTCGAGTTCGTACCCGATGCGCATGTCGATGGGCGAAAGGGCGTTGGCATTGGTGGTCTTGTCGTCCGTTACCCACACGTACTGTTTATTGGTACGCACCAGGTAGCTCATGGCATTGGTCAGAAAGGTAAAAATACCCGTCTGCTGCCCGATGAGAAAGATCGAGATCACCACTCCGAATAAGGCTCCGATGCTTTTGGGCTTGTCGAAGCGCATGAATTTAAGTGCCGTAAATACGAGTTGCATACTCTTACAGTTTTATTACACATTCCACACGACTGCCGATCAGTACCGCTTCCGGCTTATCGATCTGTATACGCACTTCGCGTACGCGGCGGTCTTCCAGGTTATCGGCCTTATCGCTGAAAATGGATTTTTTAGACAGGTAGGGCGCGGCAAACACCACTTTGCCCGTGGTAAGTACATTGGTGGTGCCCTGCGCGCGGATCTCGGCCTGCTGACCGGTTTTTATCTTCTGGGCAAACAGTTCGTCTACCTCTGTAATGGCAATGAGCGGACCGGCCGGTGCAAAATCGCCGATCTGCGTACCGGGCGAAATGCTCTGTCCGGGCTTCACGTCCAGCGAGAGCAGCATGCCGTTCTCCGGGGCGGTAATGCGGCGTTTTTCGAGCAGGGATCCGTAATAGTTCACATCGGCCCCCAGCTCGCCCAGGGCAGCTTTGGCTTCGGCCAGGTCGGCGCGGGCCGCCTGCAGATCGCTCCGCAGCTTCTCATACTGCGTGCGCGAATCGTCGTAGGCCTGGCGGGTAATGGCATCGGAAGCCAGCAGTTTTTTATCGCGTTCAAAGGTCTGCTGAGCATTCAGGGCCTGTATCTCCAGGCTTTGATAGCGGGCATCGAGGGCCTGCACCTTTTCGCTGCGGCCCTGGTACTTGCTGCGGCTCTGGGCCAGCTGGGCCTGTTCGGTACCCAGGTTCAGTTCCAGGATCAGGTCGCCTTTTCTGAGGCTGTCGCCCGCCCGCACGGCTATATGCCGTACAATGCCCGATACGTCGGCCCCCAGCGGGTATATCTTATTATAGGGTTCAATACGGGCAATGCCCACGACCCGTTCCGGTTCTGCCCGGAGAGCATCGGCGCCCGCTGTCGTTTTTTCATCCGTTTTACCGCCTCCGCAGGCAAAGAGGAAGCTCAGGGCAAGCATACTGCTGATGGTATATATGGTTCTCATAGTTTAATGAAAAAAATTCTGGTTCAGATCGCTTTCTTCGGTCACACGGCCTTCGTCCACACGCAGTACACGGTCGGCATATTCCACCAGGCGGGGGTCGTGCGTTACCACGCATACGGCTTTTCCCTCCTCGCTGAGACTGCGCAGTTCCTTCATTACGGTGCCGATAGAGCGGGCGTCGAGCGAGGCTGTAGGTTCATCGCAGAGCACCAGTCCCGGATCGGTGACCAGGGCCCGGGCTATGGCCACGCGCTGCTGTTGTCCGCCCGAAAGCTGTTTGGGCAGGTTCCTGCGGCGGTCGGCCATACCTACCAGTTCCAGGGCCTGCATGGCCCTGCGCTTTGCTTCCGACGCTTTTATGCCCTGCAGCTGCAATGGCATCATTACGTTGTCCAGCGCATTGAGCGGGGCAATGAGGTTAAAATTCTGGAATACAAAACCGATGGTGTTCAGGCGCAGTTTGGCCAGTTCTTTGCTGCCCAGGCGGTTCACTTCCTGCCCGGCTACGGTCAGCTTGCCCTCCGTGGGATAAATAACACAGCCCAGCAGGGAAAGCAATGTGGTCTTCCCCGAACCCGAAGGTCCGATTATGAGGCAGAGTTCTCCCTTCCGGAAGGCCACACTGGTCTTTTCCAGCGCGGTGATCACGTTGTCTCCGATGCGGTAAATCTTGTTCACCCCTTCCAGGCGGGCGATCTCTTCTTTCGGCGGATGCATATTGTTTAAATTTAAACTATCTTCTTATAGAAAAACCTATTTTTCCAGGAATGCGTTCTGTAGTTTAAACAGCACTTTATAGAAATTGTTCAGTTCCTCGTCGGAAATGTGCAGGGTATGTTCCTTCATAAACTCGTGGGCGATCCCGATCAGCTCTTCGCGCTGCGTTCTTCCCGCGTGCGTCAGGTAGATCAGGTTCACCCGGCGGTCCTGCTGCTGCGGTATACGTACCACCAGGTTCCGCTTTTCCATCATATCGATGAGGTGCGTAATGGCGGCTCGGTTCACGTTCAGGTGTTCCGCCAGCACATTCTGGGACACGCCGTCGTGCTCCCACAGTATGTGCAGTATGATCCAGTGCGGCAGTGTAACGTCATGGCCCCTGGCCTGGAACCGTTTATTGAGCCCCGAACCGATCATGCGCTGCAGCATGGCTATGTGTTTCCCAAGCAGCATTACCTGGCCGGCACGCTCGTTGTCCTTTATTTCCATTTCCGGAACAAAGGTACAAATAGTTAAGATTTAAACAAATTTACTTAACTCACCCGTTTAAAGGTCACGGTGAACAGGCTTACCTCGTTCTGTACTTCTTTCAGCACGCCGTTCTCGTAAATAAAGCGGTGTTTTACGCCGTCGGAGGTCTTAAAGGTGTACTCGTGGCCCGATTTCCCGATGGATACCGTGGTAAAATCGGAGTTCGTGATGTAAAAGATCCGCGAGGCCTTCGACGGTTCGGCAAAGTACATGCCTACGTTAGAAGCGTACACCTTTTCCGTAAAGGTGGTCTTCTCCTTCAGGGCGTCCACCACGTATTTGCTGCCGTCCCATTTGATGGTACGCAGGTTCGCTACTTCCCCGTTGTCTATCGACTTATAAAAGCCGTCGATCAGCATACCGTCCTTAAAGGTCATGGTAGATGTGGTTTCTACTACCCTTTTGATACCCAGGACTTTGGCTTCGCTTTTGGTGGTAATTTCGTAGAATACGATATTTCCGCCGGATTTACGGGTAGCGGTCAGGTGCCCGATCTTATCGCCCAGCATGTAGGACTCGAACTTTACGGTTTGTGCAAAAACAGAGGCCTGCAGCAGTGCACAGGCGATCACGGTGAATATTCCTCTCTTCATGTTGTATGTTTGTTTTGGTCTATCAAAAATAACGCTAAAAACCCAATTATAGTTTAAGTTCATGATAACTTTTTGGGGATTTAGGGGTTTTATTTTACGTTTGCTGTGCTTTTTTATCAAAGAGATTATATGAAAAGAGACGAACTGATCTTTGGGTTGATCCGGAAAGAATACACGCGCCAGCGTGAGGGACTGGAACTGATAGCTTCTGAAAATTTTGTAAGTGAGCAGGTTATGGAATCGATGGGTTCCTGCCTTACCAATAAATATGCCGAAGGCCTGCCGGGCAAACGCTATTACGGCGGATGCGAAGTGGTGGACGAGGTGGAGACCCTGGCCATTGAACGTGTAAAACAGCTGTTCGGTGCCGTATGGGCCAATGTGCAGCCGCACTCGGGCGCACAGGCCAATGCCGCGGTAATGCTGGCCTGCCTTAAACCCGGTGATGCCATCCTGGGCTTCGATCTTTCGCACGGCGGACACCTTACCCACGGTTCTGCCGTAAATTACAGCGGAAAATTGTATGTGCCCAACTTCTATGGTGTAGAAGAAGAAAGTGGCATTATTAATATGGACAAAGTAGCGGCCAAGGCCCGCGAGGTAAAACCGAAACTGATCATTTGCGGCGCCTCGGCCTATTCCCGCGAATGGGACTACGAGCGTTTCCGCGCCATTGCCGACGAGGTGGGCGCCCTGCTGCTGGCCGATATTTCGCACCCGGCCGGGCTCATTGCTGCCGGACTGCTCAAAAATCCGCTGCAGCACTGCCACATCGTTACCTCCACCACGCACAAGACCCTGCGTGGGCCGCGCGGCGGCGTTATTATGATGGGCAACGATTTCGACAATCCCTTCGGTGAAAAAACCCCTAAAGGCGAACTGAAAAAAATGTCGGCTATGCTCGATGCAGCCGTATTCCCCGGTACACAGGGCGGTCCGCTGGAACACGTGATCGCTTCCAAGGCCGTAGCCTTTGGCGAAGCACTCGATCCTTCCTTTAAAATATACGGCGCACAGGTCATGAAAAATGCCCAGGCCCTGGCTTCGGCCCTGGTATCCCGCGGGTATGGCGTTATTTCGGGCGGTACCGATAACCACCTGATGCTTATTGACCTGCGCAGTAAGAACATCACCGGCAAACAGGCCGAGAACGCCCTGGTAAAGGCCCACATCACGGCCAATAAGAACATGGTGCCTTTCGATGATAAATCGCCCTTCGTGACCTCGGGCATACGCCTGGGCACACCGGCCATTACCACCCGCGGACTGCTGGAGCAGGACATGGAAGAAATTGCCGCCCTGCTGGACGAAGTGGTGATGAACCACGAGAACGAGACCGTAATTGCCGGCGTACGCGCACAGGTAATTGCCAAAATGAATGATAAACCTATGTTTGCCTGGTAATGAAACACGTTGTACTGAATGATACGCATATAGCCCTGGGCGCCAAAATGGTGGAATTTGCAGGCTATAATATGCCCGTTAGCTATGCGGGCCTGAATAAGGAACACCTGGCCGTGCGCAATAATGCAGGCATCTTTGATGTATCCCACATGGGCGAATTCCTCATAGAAGGCCCCCATGCCCTGGAACTGATACAGAAAGTGACCTCCAACGACGCCTCCAAACTGAGCGACGGACAGGTACAATACTCCTGCCTGCCCAACGAAACAGGCGGTATCGTGGACGATCTGCTGGTGTACCGCAAAAATGCCGAAACCTTTTTCCTGGTGGTGAATGCCTCCAATATCGATAAAGACTGGGCACACATTTCAACATACAATGAACGCATCGGCGCCCGCATGACCAACCTTTCCGAAGGAATGAGTCTCTTTGCCGTACAGGGACCGAACGCCGCACAGATCCTGCAGCCGCTTACGGATATTGAGCTGGCCCCCATGAAATACTACACCTTTGCCGAAGGAACCTTTGCCGGTGTACCCGATGTACTGGTTTCCAACACGGGATATACCGGTGCGGGCGGTTTTGAGATCTACATGCCGAATGAACAGGCGCTGCACATCTGGAACGCCATACTGGAAGCCGGTAAACCTTACGGACTGGAGCTCTGCGGACTGGGTGCACGCGATACCCTGCGCCTCGAAAAGGCCTTCTGCCTGTACGGACACGAAATTGACGACAGCACCAACCCGATCGAAGCCGGTCTGGGCTGGATCACCAAATTTACCAAGGACTTCAATGGCCGCGCATTTGCCGAAAAACTGAAGAACGAAGGCGTACAGAACAAACTGGTAGGTTTCGAACTGACCGAACGCGGCATTCCGCGCCAGGGGTACGAAATTGCCGACGCTTCCGGCAACATCATCGGCCGGGTTACTTCGGGTACACAGTCGCCCTCCCTGGGTAAGGCCATCGGGCTGGGTTACGTAAAAACGGAATTCGCAGCGCCGGATACCGCGATCTTTATACGCATACGGGAAAAGGACATTGCCGCAAAGGTTGTAAAAACACCATTTTTATAAGCCGGTTTTTGTCCGGGTGGAAGTTTTGTTGTACTTTTCCTATTAATAATACTAAAACCATTTTACATGCCTATAGTAAAGGTTTGTTTTTCTCCGCAGTTATACCCTCTGTATGCGCAGGATGAAAGTGTAACCGTAGTGGTTGATATCCTGAGGGCTACCACAGCTATCTGTACTGCCTTCGAATACGGAATAGATTATGTGATCCCGGTGCCCCAGGTAGAAGATACCTATTTTTATAAGAACGAAGAAGACATGCTGGTAGCTGCCGAACGCGGCGGCGAGATCGTGGAGGGTTTCGAATTCGGGAACTCGCCCCTATCCTACATGCGCGACGACATACGGGGCAAAAAACTGGTGATCACCACCACCAACGGCACACAGGCCATAGAGGCCGCCCGCGGCAGCGAATTTATACTCATAGGGGCTTTTGTGAACTTTACGGCCATCTGCGAGGCGCTGGTAGAGCTGGACCGCGATGTAATGGTGCTCTGCGCCGGCTGGAAGAACCGCTTTAACCTGGAAGATACGCTCTTTGCAGGCGCCGTGGTAGAATACCTGAAAGACCGCGGATTCTCCTATGCCACCGACAGCGATGCCGCCATTGCCAGTCTTACGCTGTACAAGGCCGCCAAGAACGACCTGAACGCCTACCTGGAAGAAAGTTCGCACCGCAACCGCCTGGCCAGGCTGCAGCTGGAAAAAGACATCGACTACTGCCTTTCTTTCGATACCACCCGCGCCATTCCCTACTTTACCGAAGGCCGCCTCATCGATGTTACGCGCAGCGGAGGTATTGCCGCCATGCTGGCCGCCACTGTAAGCGCCGCCACGCATAACCTCAACGGCAGAGATGCGTAGTTTACTGTTACTGCTTTTTTGCCTGCCGGGCCTTCTGCCCCTCTGTGCCCAGCCGGTCTTTTACAACGAAGCAGTGCCCTCCTCTGCCCTGCGGAAAGAGAAAAACAAGGATATTACCGTTTTTTACGTATACCAGGAAGACTGCGGTCATTGCCACGACTTCCAGGCGAAACTCAACAATGACAAAGATCTTTCAAAATGGCTGCGCAAAAAGGCCACCCTTATATCCCGCAACGCCGCCCTGCCCGAAAACCGGGAATTTTTGCAGAAATACCAACTTACGACTACCCCGTCCATCGTATGGTACAAACACAGCTCTAACCAAAGCTATGTATACGAAAATGCCGATGATGTAACCGCACTGTACCTGAGCCTTTTGCGCACGGATGTAAGTAAGAAGCTACTGAAGGTCTACCGGAAACGCTTATCTGCCGATCCGCTCATTTCCGATGAACTTTCGGGCACGGTGTTCACCTACCTCGACCTGGCAGGCACATATGGCGAGCAGCAGGCTTTTCACAAACGGTACAGCAAACTGCGGATAAAGGCCCAAGAGGTCTCCCCCCTGCTCCTGAAAAGCTGCCAGCAGCTGCAATGTACGCTGGACGATACCCTGGGACAATACCTGTTTGATAAGCATCAGGCCCTGTATGAGCTGGCCGGGGAAGAGGACTTTTACCACACCTGCAGCGCTCTTTACAACCGCAGCATACAAAAGGCTTACGAGACAAAAGATGAGCAGCTCTTTACCCGCAGCATCGAACTGGAGTACATACTCCGTCCGCGGAACCACGATTCGCTCTTTGCCTTCCGCAGGCTGGAATTTTATTCAGGCACCCGCATGCACGAGCCCTATGTGAAAACGGCGGAATACGTACGCGACATTTACCGGCAGAACGCCCCGGTGCTCTATGCCCTTTCACAGGAGTGGTTCAACGCGTTCCCGCAGGACATAGCCGAAGTGAATGCCCTGGCCGCCCGCTGTGTATATCTTGAAAATACAGGGGAACACCGCAAATGGTACGCCCGTATACTGCGTGAGCGCGGCTACGAGGAAGAAGCGCGCCTGCTGGAAAATATGCCTTAACGTTTAATGGCCTTGATGGCCAGCAGCAGCCAGCCGGCAATGAACAGCACCCCGCCGATGGGCGTTACGGGGCCCAATATTTTTGTATTGAAACCGAGTACATCTTTTATGGCCAGCAGGTACAGGCTGCCGCTGAAGAACAGGATACCCGTACCGAACAGGATGGCGGGCAGCAGGAAACTCAGGTGCTTTTTACGCTCGGCCATAATGCCCGCTACAATAATGGCAAAACAGTGGAACATCTGGTATTTAGAGGCCGTTTCGAACAGTTCCACGCTGCGCTGCGCAAAGTTCTTCTCGATAAAATGCGCGCCCATGGCTCCCAGGGCCACCGCCAGGGCCGCACCCAGCGAACCCCAGAAAATATAATGATTTCTCATACTACAAGCTTAGAGCTGCAAAGGTAAACGAAGCGGACGGAAAAACATTTTTTAAACCGCTTTTTTCGCCTATTCTCTTTTGTTTTGTTTTCCTTTGTGCCCGAATTCTGCTCACACATGGACAAGAAGAAAGTATTACTGATAGGCGCCGGAAGATCGGCCACCATACTGATCGATTACCTGCTGAAAAAGAGTGAAAGCATTCCCTTTACCCTTACCATCGGGGAGCTGAATCCCCGCCTGGCCGAGGAAAAACTCCAGGGACATCCCAACGGTACCGCCATACAGTTCGACGCCACCGACGCCAACAGCCGCGCGCGCATTGTACAGGAGCACGACCTGGTGATCTCCATGCTGCCGCCCACCATGCACGTAGATACTGCCCGCGACTGCATCCGCCTGGGTAAAAATATGATCACGGCCTCTTACGTAAGCGATGCCATGCAGGCCCTGCACAGCGAAGCCGAACAGGCCGGCGTACTTATCCTGAACGAAATGGGCGTAGATCCCGGCATCGATCACATGAGCGCCAAAAAGATCATCGACGAACTACAGGCAAAGGGCGCCTGGGTGCGTGATTTTGAATCTTTTACCGGCGGACTGCCCGCCCCGGAATCCGACGATAACGCCTGGCATTATAAATTCTTCTGGAGTCCGCGCAACGTAGTGGTAGCCTCCCAGGGCGCCGCCTGCAAGTTCCTGCACGAGGGTACCTACAAATACATTCCCTACCAGCGTGTGTTCCGCCGCA
This sequence comes from Flavobacteriales bacterium, assembly GCA_052437175.1. Lineage (GTDB taxonomy): Bacteria > Bacteroidota > Bacteroidia > CAIKAF01 > CAIKAF01 > JACVCJ01. The sequence goes on along the minus strand of JBQVOK010000001.1, from coordinate 726,936 downwards.
CCGAACGGGTGAACATTGCCGGCTACGGCAAATTCGAGGGCTATGCCAACCGCGATTCCCTCAAATACCAGCAGGCCTATAACCTGCATGACGTAAAGACGATCTATCGCGGTACATTCCGCCGGCCGGGCTATTGCAAGGCCTGGGACTGCCTGGTGCAGCTGGGCGCTACCGACGATACCTATGTAATGGAACATTCCGAAGAACTGAGCAACCGCGAGTTCATCAACTCGTTCCTGTATTACCATCCTACCGATTCCGTGGAGACCAAACTGGCACAGCAGCTGCGCCTGGACCTGGACTCTTCCGAAATGGAAAAGCTCACTTCGCTGGGCCTCTTCAATGACCAGGAAAAACCCGGTCTGAAAAACGCCACCCCGGCACAGATGCTGCAGAATATCCTGGAAAAACGCTGGACCCCGAAGCCTGAAGATAAAGACATGCTGGTGATGTGGCACAAGTTTGTGTACGAACTCAACGGCACACAGCACGAACTGCACAGCTCCATGGTATGCACCGGGGAGAATACCCTGCACAGCGCTATGGCCAAAACCGTGGGTTTACCCCTGGGCATCGGCGCCCTGGCCATGCTCGAAGGCCGTATACAGGACAAAGGGGTACAGATACCCGTGCACAAACATATTTACGGACCGGTACTGGCCGAACTCGAAGAATACGACATCTCCTTCAGCGAAACACAGGTACGTTAAGGCTGCTTAAAAGTTTCGCTTCTACCATATATTTTCAGGGAAAACAGCCTAACAGGTTCGTTTTGTGACAGTATTCCCTGCAAAATATTTGTTAAAATTATTTAATTCCGATCGTTTTGTTACCTTTGCGTAACCTTTAAGTACGAATACCAGATGAAACGACCGGCTTTTTTAGCTTCCCTTATGCTGCTGTGCACAACGGCCACGGCGCAGGTTACCGCCAGCGGCGGCCTTACCCCCGATCAATATGTAAACAATGTACTGCTTGGCAACGGTGTTACGGCCTTTAACGTAAGCTATACCGGCTACGTGAACGGTATTGGCCAGTTTGCCGCCACCCCGGGTACCAATCTCGGTTTTTCATCGGGGCTTTATCTTACTACGGGCTCCATCCTGCAGAACGATCCCAACGGCTTCGGCATGGGTACCGATGGTCCGCTCGGGCCCTCTACCAACGACCAGAGCCTGGGCCAGATGCCTTCGGTAACGAACGATTTTGACCTGCACCGTGCCCTGGAATCCATTGGCTACGATACCACCTTCGCCTTCGGGAACATCACCAATGACGTGAATATACTCGAATTCGATTTTATCCCGACCACCGATTCCATCTCGTTCCGCTACCGTTTTGCCTCCGAGGAGTACAACGATTTTGTGAGCGACCCGGCCATGGGCGGTCCCAATGATATTTTTGCCTTCCTGCTGCGCGGGGTAAGTCCTGCGGCGGCAGCCCAGTACCCGGTCTACAACAACATTGCACTTATTCCCAATACCACTACGCCCGTATCCATTTATACGGTAAACAACGGGAACAGTCCCTTTGGTGTGCCCAGCCCGGGTCCCTGCCTCAACTGCGCCTATTATGTAGATAATACCAACAGCGTGGTAGACGTGGTCTACGACGGCCTCACCACCGTACTCACCGCCCGTGCGGCCGTGATCTGCGGAGAAACCTACCATATCAAACTGGCCATTGCCGATGTGGCAGACCAGATCCTGGACTCCGGCGTATTCCTGGAAGCGGGCTCTTTTTCCTCCAGCGCTGGCGTAACCGTATTGTCCGAAGTGGATTTCGGGCCCAGCGATACCTCCCTGGTCGAGAACTGTAATACCGGCACACTCACCGTGGTGCGCAGCGGCGACCTGAATACACCACTTACCGTGAACATGATCTATTCCGGCTCGGCCGATCCGAATGCCGATTTCAGCACGGCACTGCCTCCGTCCCTTACCTTTCCCACGGGACAGGATTCCCTGTTCTTCAGCCTGCAGGCAGTGGCTGACGGACTGAACGAAGGCGCCGAGAATATCGTGATCGGGTTCATTACCCCTTCCGGCTGCTCGGGCAACACCTTCGATACCACTTATATTTCGCTCAGCCTCATCGATCTGCCGGCCCTGTCTGTAAATGCAGGCCCCGACATCGTGGAATGCAACGGCGGACTTATTAACCAAAACGTTACGGCCATAGCCACCGGGGGCATCGGCTCCTATAACTTTGGCTGGAGTACCGGCGCCACCACGGCCACCATCAATATAAATGCGGTGGGCGATTACATTGTGGCGGTACAGGACGAATGCATGCAGACGGCCATCGACACCGTAAGCGCTGCCATAGTAGTTCCCCAGCCGCTGGACATAAGCCTGATGCCCGACCTGAGCATCTGTGCAGGTTCTTCGGTACAGATACTGGCTACCATCACCGGCGGTAACGGCAATGTAGACCTGAGCTGGAGCAACGGCGCCACAGGCAATCCCATTACCGTCACTCCCCCGGCTACGGTCACCATTACGGTTTCGGCAGAAGATGCCTGCGGACTTACGGCCACAGACGATGTGACCATACAGGTGAACGATGCCACGGCCGCTTTTACCTACAGCTTTGTTTCCGAAGGCACCGCCTCCTTTACCAATGAAAGTGTGCCCGGCGGAATGAGCAGCAGCTGGAATTTCGGCGACGGCAGCAGCAGCTCACAGGAAGAAAACCCGCAGCATACCTACCAGACCACCGGCGTATTCCCGGTGACACTTACGGTAAGCAGTCCGGAAGGCTGTACCGACCAGGTTACCCAGATGATCGAGTTCAGCATACCTACCCAGGTGTTCATTCCCAATGCCTTTACGCCCAACGGCGACGGCAGTAATGACAACTGGCTGGTCTCTATGTCCTATATAAAAGACTTCAGCCTGCTTGTTTTCGACCGCTGGGGCCAGAAGGTATTCGAGAGCCAGGATATGTATGACCGCTGGGAAGGCACCCTCTTCAACGGCGATAAAAAACTGAAGAGCGATCATTATGTATACCGCATCGTATATACCGAATACAGCGGCGATACCAAGGAGCTGATCGGAAGTGTTTCCCTGATACGATAAAAAATTTAAAGGCCCTGCACACAGTGGGGTCTTTTTTTTAGTTAAAATCAGACTTTTTAATCTGATTATTCCGTACATTTGTGCCATGATCTCCAAAGCCTGCCGGCATGCCATACGCGCGGTTGTTTACCTGGGTTCCGAAGCCGTTTCGGCCGAACCGGTAAAAACGGCGGATATAGCCCTGGCCATAGATGCACCGGCTCCTTTTACCGCAAAGCTGCTGCAGAAACTGGTACTGGGGGGCATTGTACGTTCTGCCCGGGGACTCGGGGGCGGTTTTTACATTCCGGCCGGAGAACTGGGCCGCATCAGCCTGCTGCAGGTGGTACACGCTATCGACGGGGAAGATATATTCCGGCATTGCGGGCTGGGACTGCGCGAGTGCAGCAACCGCGAACCCTGTCCCCTGCACGATACCTTCCGCAGTATACGCCGCGAGCTGAAGGACGAACTGCGCAAACGCAGCCTGAAACAACTGGTACAGGAGCTGCGGAAAGGAAAAACACATTTAAAAAGTATACCATTATGAAAACCGATATACAGAACCGGGAAGATATTATACGCCTGGTAGACACTTTTTATGGACGTGTACGCCGGAACGAGCTGCTGGGCGCCGTGTTCAACCCACGCCTGGAAGGCCGCTGGCCCGAACACCTGGAAAAAATGTACGATTTCTGGCAGACGGTACTCCTATACGAACACCGTTATTCCGGCCATCCTTTTGCACCACATGCCACTATGCCTATACAAAAAGAGCATTTCGACACCTGGGTACAGTTGTTCACAGAGACCGTACACGAATTGTTCGAAGGTCCCGTAGCCGACGATGCTGCCGAAAGAGCGGCCCGGATGTCTCTCATTTTCCAGTCAAAACTCTATTATATTCATACATTCAGGGATAAGTAGTTCAGCCTCACAACCCTTATACTGTGAGGCTTCTGCATAGTTTTCAACATTCCGATGTATATGTTTTTTTCTCACAAGTTTTTTGTTTAGCTTTTTTTGATACCTTTGCGCAAAAGTAACGACTATGAAAAGTATCAAAGTAAAAGTGCTTGCCTTTGCAGCAGCATCGATTCTTGTAGCCTCATGTGCTAAAGAAAAAGACGGTTATGACAAAAACCTGACCAAATCAGCCTGGAAGATCGCTTCAGGTAGTATTGTTGAAGAAAATATCGACAAACGTGACTATACCGATGGTACAGACAACACAACTACTACTCAGCGTTCTACCGAGACCTTTACCGCTACCACTTACACAAGTGAAGATTACCAGCTGGATACAGAAGTAGGTTCTCCTGACTTCTTCCAGAAGCAGATCTACGGTTATGATATGACCACTTCCATCACTTTCGGTGAGGACGGCGTTTCTAAAACCGATGCTACACAGACGCTGAAATATGTAACTACAGAAAGCACAGGTAACCCGGCTACAACAGTAACCGTTACCACACAGCCTTCTAACCTGTCAAGCACAGGCTACTGGAGCTGGAGCAACAACACTGACCAGAAAGCTTACCTGGATTTCGCATTCGGTAACGTAGGCAGCTGGGTTGTTGAATCCATCACTAAAGACGAACTGGTTCTGGTTCTGAACACAACCAGCACACAGGTTACCAAACCGTCTTCTGCTGAAACTAAAACAGTTACCAGCACGACTACAGCTAAGATCACGCTGAATCATTAATAGCTTTGTTCCCCGGAACAAAAAAGAGGCATAGAAATATGCCTCTTTTTTTATGCCTGTATTTTCCTGTTTTATCAGTACATATATTGCCTGCGGGCCATATTCAGGCGTACGCTGAAGTAGGCATAGGCCGTGCTTGTATTCAGTACCGGCTCTGCCGAAGACTGACGGCGGTAAATAAAGCCCAGGTCCAGGAACAGGTTGTGACGGGCCATATACGTAACACTGCCCTGCAGGCTCAGTAAACGTGCCCGGGCACCCGTACCGATATAGTTCCCGTAATCCTGTGTACGGTCGGTATAAGGCAGCAGCAGGTTGCTCCCATAATTCACACTGGTATCTTTATCCAGGCCGCGCAGTGCATAAAAACCTTCCAGGCGTATATGCAGGCGGTTCAGCGGCTGATAGCGGATAACACCCACCAGCTCGGCCGTATTGGCTCCCATAACGTGCGCCAGGGGCTGGTTGTAATGTGTATACGCACCTTCGGCAATGCGGTCGGTGTACATGAAGGGGCGTACATAGTTAAACTCGGCCTGCAGGTCCAGGTTCTTTACCGTAAAGGCATCTATATACTTGGCCCCCAGCTGAAAACTCTGCTGGTTACCGAACCATCCGTTGCGCTTTTTCAGCTCCTGGAAATTCAGTTCACTTACCGCCAGCTGGCCGTATACCTGCACGTGCCGCAGGAAGTTCACTTTAAAATCGAGCCCGATCATGGCCGCGTTCTTGTTCCCGATATAGGCTTCTACAGAACGGTAGATCAGTATGGGGTTCAGGTAATTCCACTCAAATTTGGCACTGGCCCCCTGCGCTCCGTTGGTAATGGCCTCAAACAGGCCTATATTGGTGTGTTTGCCGATGTTCACACTCAGGTGGTGCCAGGAAAAATACTTTTTATCGAATCCCGTATAGGCATTCTTACTCGTATTGTTCATGCCCTGGGCCAGCATCCACTGGTAGTTGAACTTCCAGATCTTTACATTGGTCTTGAGGAAAAGCATAGAGGGGGCAAAATCGTCGAGCAGCAGGGACCGGTATCCCACACCGATGCGGTTTTTATCGTGCCCGAACTGGAACTGCAGCACATCTTTAATGGCCGAGAATGTGATATAGCCCCGGAAATTAAAGTAATCGTAAGCCCCCTTAGTACCGATGTCCTTATAGAAATTCTGCCCGGGAAGCGCATTCCAGGCTTTTTCTGTAGCCCGCACATACGAAGGTTCCAGCGACTGGTTCTCGCTGAAGAACGTATAAAATCCCAGGCGGCGGCCGATCATTCCACGCACTTCGAAAGCCCGCGTATTGATATACGTAAGTCCGTTCCCGGCACCGGGTTCATAGCCTATGGAGCCATAAAATACGGGATTGAACTGCACTTCGAACAGGCTGTCGCGCGTTTCATAGCTCAGGAACGCATTACGGCGGCGGTAAAAATGCTTAAAGAACGTTTTCCGTATCCGCAGGTCCGAATAGCCTACCTCCGGATCTTTACTCCACTCCCAGTTGTCGCCCTGCAGGTAACGCATATTGAACAGGTCGCGCTTTGACATTTTGGTTTTCGGCGAAGCGATCTGCGTATATTCATCGGCAAAGCGTGCAATATCCTGCCGGCGTATCTGTCCGGCCGTGGTAAAAAAATAGGGACTTAGCTGCCCCGATTTGATCTCGTAACGGTCCAGGAGCTGGTAATAATCCCTGTCGAGCGGTGCATAAACGCCCTGCGCATAGAGTCCGGCCGCACACAGGTACAGACCCAGGGCCTGCAGAAAAGATTTGTTGAGGATCATGAAAGTTAATTTGTACCAAAGAAAATTAATTTTTTCTTCTTTTTCACACCCGGTACAGGGTACTTTGTCTTCCGGGGCTTAACTTTGTGCCAAATACAGTACAGTATGGGCGTTTTAAGGCTAAAACTGGCCACCGACCCGGTATGGGTAAAAAATGTGGCAGAACGTAATATTTCTGAAATTCTCACAGACCATGCCTGGTGCGAACAGAAAGCCGCTTCTTCGGCGATTTCGCTCATTGTACAGTTCCCCGAAGAAACGGAGATCGTGCGGCAGATGAGTGCACTGGTGCGCGAAGAGATGGAACATTTTCAGCAGGTGCACGATCTTATCGTACGCCGCGGTTATACACTGGGCCGGGAACGCAAAGACCACTATGTGAACGATCTGCTGAAATTCCTGAAAAAAGGAGACTCCCGGGCCGTACAGCTGGTGGACCGTCTCCTGCTGGGCGCCATGATCGAGGCCCGCAGCTGTGAACGTTTCCGGGTACTGAGCGAAAATGTGGACGATAAGGAACTGGCCGTTTTTTACCGCGAACTGATGGAAAGTGAAGCGGCACATTATACCCTCTTTATCGGGCTGGCCCGCGGCGTACTGCCCCGTGAAACGGTAGACCGGCGCTGGGCCGAATGGCTGGAATACGAAAGCCGTGTGATCCTGAACTACGGAAAAAACGAAACCATTCACGGATAGGCCAAAACCCGGAAAACAAAGGACCAGCCCTCGTTTTCCGGGTTTTGTAAAGCTCAAAAACAGATTACTATTTAAAAAGTACCTACCCGGTTACCCGGGCAAAGCATATTGCAGTGCCGGTGTGGCTGCGCCGCTTAACGGCGTTTGTTCATATCTGAGCGCCCCTCATTACCGGACTTGTCCGGATTCCCGGACTGTTTGCCGGATTGGTCCTGAGTTCCTGAGCGGCTTTGGTTTCCGCTTTGCTGCTGAGATACCTGCTGCCGGGAACCGGACTCAGACCCCTGCCATCCTTCATTCCCGGTGTCTTTCCCGGTATTTCCGGATTGTTTTCCTCCCGTAGCTGAGCGACCTTCATTGCCGCCCTGATGAGAAGTCTGCTGGCGAGATCCGGATTCTTTTTCCGACCAGTTTTCGTTGGCCCGTCCGCCGGTGTTCCCGGCGCTGCTCCCGGACCTGCCCTGGTTTTCGCTGCGGCTGCTCACCTCGTTCTGGCATTTTCTCAGTATGTTGGTCACATCTTCGCGACTTTTGTTCAGCCGGTCGCCCAGGCGGCGGATCAGATCGTCTTCCCTGCCCTGTGAAAAGCGCAGGTCGTCATCGGTAAGCTGGGGGTATTTGCTCTGGAGATTGGCTTTGTGCATGTCCCAGTCTCCGGTGATTTTCAGGGGTCCTTGTTCTTCATTTCGTGCTGTGTTCATAATCCTAAAAGTTTAAATGATCTATTAATGTGAAACAAAGTTGGGCAGATTTACCTGGATATGTTTTACACATTTCCCTGTCATTTTTACACATTTCACACATTTTCAATATCGCTACCCCATGCTTTTGCCTGTTTTTTGTAAAGTGTAGGCGATAGCCCTGTTACTTTTTTGAACTGGTTGGACAGATGTGCCACACTGCTGTAATGCATCCGGTAAGATATTTCGGTCAGGCTCAGCTGATCAAAAAGAAGCAGTTGTTTTACCTTTTCGATACGCTGCCTTATAATATATTGCTGTATACTGATGCCTTTTACTTCCGAAAAAGTATTGGCCAGGTACGTATAGTCATAGCCCAGTTTACGGCTTATGTATTCGGAATAGTTCACTTTGGGCGGCTCGTCGGAATAATGGATCATTTCGATAATGGTGGTCTTGATCTGTTCCACCAGTATGCTCCTTTTATCCTCGATCAGTTCCAGGCCCGAATGCAGCAGGTTTTCCCGGAGTTGTTCCCGCTGTTCGGGTACGATCTCCACCGGTATCTCGGCCACACCCAGGTCTACCTTCCTGAAGGGTATGCCCAGCTTTCTCAGTTCTTTTTTCACCGCCATTTTGCAGCGCAGGCTTACCATGTACTTAATGTGCAGTATCATCATCCGTTTTGATATATGAGCAAAAACAAAACCGCGCCTCCCCAGGGAAGACGAAATTTAATACCAGTGTGATGACGGTTAAATAAGGCGGATGAAACCGGAAGCATGCCGAAACGGAGCGGATATTCCTTAGAGGTAATTCTATGAAGAACTACTTTACAAATATACATAAAAACCGGGAATACTTCAACAAAAATCGCCCCAGGTGCTGCTCATAGCGCTGAATATCAGAACAGGAAGTGTACACTGCAGATATTCCGGAAACAGATATATACGAAAAAGCAAAGGATTGATTCCTTCACTTTTCCGCTTACTAAAGCTAAAGGCAGGTTATTGCTATAAATGGTCCCGAACATAAAGCCTGCATCACCCGGATTTCATCCCGTTCTTTGCACACCTGCCCTTATGGGTTTCATAGTTCCTGCATTACGCCTTCTTTTGGTCAGCTTTTTCGGGCTGGCCTTTTTTGATGATGTTAATTACTTCGTCTCTTTTTTTATGAAGGCGGGTCTCCATTCTGCCGATCAGCTCATTTTCCTTACCGGTCTCAAATTTCAGATCTGCGTCTGTAAGCTGTCCGAATTTCTCTTTCAGTTGTTTTGCCTGCGCAGACCAGTCTCCCGTGATCTTAAATCCGTCGTCTCTCTTATCCTGATTCGTGTTCATGATTTCTTTACCTTTCCGTTATTAATTTATTACTCAGCAAAGATGCACACATTTTTACCCATACCTGTTACATTCTTATGGACGATTGTTCTATATATCACATGTTTTCCAGGTTGTGTTTCCGCTTTTGCTTTAACTGCCTGTAAAAGGAAGGTGACAAACCCGTTATTTTCTTAAACTGGGTCGATAAATGGGCTACGCTGCTGTAATGAAGTTTATAGGCGATCTCGGTCAGGTTCAGTTCGTCGTATAAAAGCAGTTCTTTTACCCGTTCGATCTTGTGTACAATAATAAACTGCTGTATGGTAATTCCTTTCACTTCGGAGAAGGTATTGGCAAGATAGGTATAATCGTATCCCAGTTTTTCGCTTATATACTCTGAATAATTCATTTTGGGAAGTTCTTCTGAATAGTGGATCAGTTCTATGATCACAGCTTTTATCTTCTCAATAAGGATGCTTTTTTTATCATCCAGCAATTCCAGGCCCGAGCGCAGCAGATTACTGCGGAGCTGTTCGCGCTGCCCGGTAGTAAGTTCCCTTTCTGTTTCCACCATGCCCAGGTCAACAGACCGATACGGGATATCCAGTTTTTCCAGTTCATCCTTTACCAGCATTTTGCAGCGCAGGCTTACCATGTATTTAATATACAGTATCATTATCCGTATTCATAATAGAAAAACAAAACGCAGTCTCCGGCAATACGGCGTTGAAATATACGTAAGACAAGCTGACCGGAACGAATGAAGCCGGAACCGGAAACAGATTCCGCGGGTAGAAAACCGCTCCTCAAATATAGGAATAAATGCGAACCGGGCATGCCTGAAACCACTGAATACGTAGGATGTAATCTAAGAAACATACATACCTATCTAAAAAAACAGGAGATTGAATCTCTCCGGACAGATTTCCCGCAAAAAACACCCTCTCCGGTCCGGGACAACAGCTTTTTCAGAAATTCCGGCGAAAAAAAGGCCTGGTTTTCGAAAAACAGCTTTATTCCCGGATACTTCCGTCGGGATTGAACTTTTTACAGGCGTGCTGTACGCCTCCCCCGTTCGTCCCCATATCGGCACTGCTGTAGCGGTAGACCTGCGGACCTGAAAAATGGTACAGCACCGGCGTATTGTCGGGTAGTACGATCCAGATGGACGCGTGGTTCTCTTCGTCAAAAAGCTCAAAGAACAGGGCTTCGTCCAGCCAGGCGTCGGGCAGACGGAAATTGCAGCCACAGTACAGTTGCCGGAAGCGCGGATCGGGGTCCTTATCGTAGCGGGCCCACTCTTCCGGGTTTTTATTGAAACCGTCTTTCAGGTAGGGGTTCATGCCGCTGTTGTTAAAGTAATACAGATCGAGTCTGCGGGCGCTGTTGCCATCGAGAAATTCCCGCAGGAAGGGAATGTCCTGTACCCGGGTTACCACGCTTTTCCATTCGCGCAGCAGGGAATCGCGCGGGTAGAGTTCCCTGCCCGGACGCGATACCAGGTATTGCAGGCTGAGTTGCGGGTGCATATACTCGTTATGCAGGCTCACCTTATACACTTGCTCTTTGCTGGATATATAACGGCCGAAATACCCGTGTTCTCTCGCTCCGTTTATCTCGAATACCGTTCTCAGCGGCTGGAGTTCGGCCATGATGGCTGCCGCCGCAAGGGAGTCCAGCTCTGGCTTCAGGGCATCGCATACCGATCTGCTGAGGTCTTCGGGCAGTTTAGTTCCTGCCCGGAAGCGTTCCCGGTTCGCGGAGGGCTCCGTTTCCGGGAGCAGATCTGCAAATAACGCGGGCAGAGCCGGGTTGTACGAAAGTCGCCCGTGCAGTATCCAGGGCATTCCCAGCGGGTTTACGTCCGCTTCGATACTAAAAGGCGTACGGTTCCGGTAATACAGTACCACCCGGAAATCGTAGCGGGGCCGGGAAATAACATAAACGCCTTCCCGGCCCACCACCTTATTCATCGCATGCTGCATAGCTGCGGGATCTTTCAGTCCGGCAAGCATACGGGCTTCCAGTTCCGGGCTCCAGTACTGCCGGCGTTTCAGGGCGTAACCCAGCAGGCGCGTGGCTTCTCTCTCCTGCCAGGCAGCGTCATACCCGAAATTACGGGGATGCAGGTACCGGAAGGAAGTATCTTCTACCGCGGCCAGGAAAGCTTTCAGTTCTTCGGCAGGCAGAATTCCGAGGCGCTTATATTCCGTACGCAGTATATCTGAGTCAAAATCCCACTTCCGTTCCCCGGTCCTGTACAGGATGTATTGTCTTCCCTTCGGCTTCAGTACATAGCGGTAACTGTATCCCTTAAAATGAGAACTGGCCCCGTCGTAGATGACTATACTGTCGGGCAGGTTGAGGGCACGTGCCCCTGCCGCACAAAAGAAGACAGGCAGCATGCAGAAAAGCAATATGCGGAGATACAGGAACATAGAACGCATAGGTTTACCAGAATTTCCACCAGGGCCGGGCGCTGATGCCCGGTGTATAACCGGGTGAAGCCTGTTCGGCAGCTGAAATGGAACGGTGAAACGTATAGGTAACATTGTATACGGGCTCGTCGATAAAGGCCCTTTCCGGGTGATCGATCACTTTCATATTGCCTTCAAAATCGTAGAGCCAGGCGGCGTTGTCCCTGCTTACCAGGGTAACGTTATCGTAGGAAGTGTCCCGGTCAGACACATAGACCATAAGCAGTTTATGCGGATGTGCGGCCAGGGCGTCCTTTTCGTCTGCATAACAGTAGCCGTGTACCACCAAAGGCTGTTTTTCCTTGCGGCGGTGATAATGCAGATAGTTCACAAAGTAAGCAAAATGCTCCAGGTCGGGTGTTTTTTCGAACTGTACCAGCCATACGCCCGGTTCGGACACGTGTTTGTACAGACGAAATACGGCATATTCCGTGTGATTGTACAGATTACTCAGGTCCTGCAGCGATTCTTCCACCTCTGCCTCCCCGGCATAACGAATATGGATCCGTGTAGTATTCATCTTCACTTGGTTTTGTAAGGTACGTACATGAAGAAAGAGGGATTTTATTTTTTGCGGGCACTGCTCATGGCCCGGGTTATCTTCAGCTTTTTGTCCGAAGCCAGGCGTTCGTATTCCTCTGAGCCCAGGGGATACAGCGCTATTTTACCTTCGGCATTGCTGTGCACGCCCCAGCCGTAGCGTTTTCCCAGCGCGGAACAACGCATACAGGGCTGCCCTTTGGAGAAAAACTTCCGGCGTTCGCCGTCGAGCGCGACGCCCTGAATACCGTTACGCTGTGCGTATACACCAAAGATCACGTCGTCTGACGTATATTCATAGGGATGTTGTTCGATCATTTCGAACTGCAGGGCGGCCACCGTCTTTTCCGTTCCTTTCAGGGGCGGTACTTCGGCTGCGGAAACCGGGCAATCATCGGCCACCAGGATAAACGTATCGGTATAATTGGTCGTATGTGTTTTCATAATGCCGCTGTGAACACCGTATAGAGTAAATATACAAAAAATCGGGAAATGTAAGACCGTTTCGCGTGGCCTTCTAATGCGTGCGGGTCATGCTTTCATCCACACAGATGATAAAATCGGCCATACCGATGTATTCTTTTTCCAGTTTGCGCACATCTTTCTGGCGTACGGTAGTAATGGTGGCTACCGACAGCTGCGGCGCGTATTGTTTCAGGTACCATACGATACCTTCGTAATTATTGCTGTGATAGGCACCGTTGTAATGAATGAGGGAATAGCCTTCCTTCAGGTTACGGGAGATATGATGCGCCATGGTAGCGTCTTTGATGGCCTGGGCCCTGGGCAGGTTCTCGCCGCCGTGTCCGCCGCCCATTTCCAGCATGGCCTTATAACCCGGCAGTGTGGCATCGTAGGGGATCGGCAGGGCCGGCAACAGGCTTTTTACTTCGGCCGGAAGCGTATCCAGGGCTGCAAATCCCCCTTTGTATACGGCACGGGCAATATAGCGGGGCACATTGCTGGCCACGAAATGCAGCGACCGGGCTTTGGCCAGTTCCACCAGCGGACGATAGTCTGTCTTGTAATTTGCCCAGAGCGACGTTAGCGCTTTTTTAAAGGCTTCTTCTTCGGTCTTTCCCTGTATGTACGCGCTGAGGGGCTCCTGCATGTCGGCTTCGAACATTTCGGCACCCAGCACCAGTTTGCCGCCCTTCAGGGTAAAAAGCGCCTCCGTGGTCCTGAGCTGCAGCCAGTGCGCAATGGCATCGTCGTGAAATTCTCCGAAGAGGATCACCTGGTGTTGTGCAAGCACTTTACACATCTGTTCAAATTTTGCCGGTTTCCCCGTTTTCGTATACAGGGCGTAAGCCGGAAGGTCAGCGGCAAAGACCTGCAGAGTAGCCAGGCCGGCGAGCAGTAATGTACAGATCGTTCTCATGATACAAACCTACCTAAATGATGCCGTAACACAAAGTGCAGCGCTGTAATTTTCCGTAAACCGGTGTATAAAAAACGGACGCCGGCCTTTGGGCACAACGTCCGTCTGTTTACCTGTTAACCTCTGTGTTTCATTTTAGAACGACCCGGACTGTGCAGGCGGTAAAATGCCTGCTGTGTAACGGTTCCGGCCCTTTGTCTGACCTGGGGATAAAGGTAAACAGGAGTTCCCGGAGGACAGTTATGAGAATGCCCTTATAAGTTATAATTTCGAAGGATGGACTGCTGCAGTTCGGAAGGGGTCTGCCCGGTCTGGGTCTTTATGAACCCGCTGAAATTGGCCTGGCTGTCGAAATTGAGTTCATAGGCAATTTCTTTCAGGGAGAGTTCGCTCAGCAGCAGCAGGCGGCGTATCTCCAGCATCAGTTCCTCGTGTATCAGTTCCAGTGCGGTTTTGCCGAGGGCTTTTTTACAGGCCTGGTTCAGTTTATCGGCACTGATGCCCAGCATAGCGCAGTATTCGGACACCTTTTTACGGGTGTGCGAATGAGCCGTAAGCAGGGCCAGGAAACGGGTAACGGTATGTTCGCCTTCCATGGTGATCTTTTCGCCGTAAAGTTCTGAAAAGGTAATGAGTACGATCTGCAGGTAACTGTATGCCTTTACAATGGCGTAGGACGAAAGCTCTTCACGGGCCATGAGCAGGCGTATGCGTTCGGCAAGGTCGTACACGTGACTGAACAGGGCGGGGTCGGGACAGAATACCGGCGAAGGGAAATACAGCTGGTAGTGTTTCAGCGGCTGTATAAACTCGAAGATATCCTTGCGGAACTGGATCAGCAGGCCCTGTGCCGAGCGGCGCTGCATCAGGTGCACCTGCCCCGGGTACACGGTAAACATCTGCCCGGCCTGCATGCTGTGCTCCGAAAAGTCGATGAGCTGGGCGCCCTCGCCTTCCCTTACCAGGATGATCTCAAAATAATCATGCCGGTGCGGCGTATGATAGTCGTAGGGATTGGCATAATCAAGCGGTTCAATCACCAGCAGTTTGCCCGGATGCGGAAGCGGTACGGGCTGTGCCGGCGGATGATCGTTGTGGACCATGGTATTTGTTTGGTTTAAGACGGATACAAGTACGCGAATCTTCCGGAACCCTGCAAGTACCTGAACAAGGGATACAACCTGCTTTTTTTCTTTTGTATGCCATTTTGTTCCCTAAAAAATGCTAAATAGCTAAACCCGGAGCGCTTATCTTCCGTATATCCGGATATACCCTCCGCTCACCGGCCCGCTTCACCTCCTCTATGGCCGTTCTCTCTGCAGTTGTTTTTTTGTGGTACAGAACGGAAACGGGGTTTCGTACGTTTTTATATGTACAGAAGCCCATGCCGGAAAAATAGCCGCCAACTCCTTCCCTCCTGTTGCCTTTATTGCCGTATGCCGCAAGGACCTACCGTACCATCCCCCTGGTACTTCTTCCTCACGTTCGCAGGTCCTTGCGGATGCGGTTTTTTACCGGGCACAGCGAAAGCCGGTATGTTCAAAACTGAGGCGTACGGGGGAACGCATGCGGGTACGGGGTTCATAGCCGCTGCAGTAATTATCCGAGCATAAAAAAGAACCGCCGCGTATAACGCGTGTTTCTCCGTAGGGGTCTTCGGGATCATAGCCCCGGGCCGGGCCTTTCCTGCGTGCCTCCGTGCCCAGTTCTGCCGCAAAAGTATACCAGCCGGCATGATAGGGGTCTGCACACCATTCCCAAACATTACCGCTTATATCGTACAACCCGTTCCGGTCGGCCGGGAAACTGCCTACCGGCGCCACGGAGGCAAAGCCATCCGTTCCTTCATTTTTATACGGGAAAACGCCCTGCCAGGTATTCACAGGGTCCTGAGCACATATACCGCTTTGGGCAAGGTATTCCCGCTCGGCTTCGGAGGGCAGGCGCATACCCAGCCAGGCACAATAGGCGCAGGCATCTTCCCAGGCAATGTGCCGCACGGGTTCCATATCTTTTGCCGCGGCTTTCCCGGGGCCCGAAGGATACTGCCAGTCCGCGCCCTTACGGTACTTCCACCAGGGGGCCGATGCCAGAGGGAGCGTATCCGGGCTGCCCTGCGGATCAAAGACGTAGGAGCCGCCGTTTTTCTCGGCCAGCGTTCTGTAGCCTGTTTTACGCGTGAATTCACGGAAGGAGGCCACATTTACCTCGTAACGATGTATATAAAAACCCGGGATATCCTGTTCGATCTGCGGGGTAGCGTCTGTTTCTTCCGTATTGCCCATAAGAAAACGGCCTCCCTTTATGTAAACGGTCTCCTCCGCCTGTCCGGGTGAAGAGGGTACTCCGTTCCTGCTTCCGCATGCCAAAAGAAAAAAGCAGGCCCATACATATACGTTTTTACGGATGTACATATTTTCGTATATTAAACAGCCCAGCGGTACATCTTACCATTAATCCATATACGATAATCCATGATACGCGGCCAGTACATAGGTGGCATTTCTGCCGCCCACTGCCGCAGTCGGGTCTCCAGTTCCTGCAGCTGTGCGGTCTGAACAGCGGCTATATCGTTCTGTTCTCCGCGGTCTGCCTGCAGATCGTACAATTCTGCGGTCTTATCCAGGGTATTTACGATCAGTTTTACATTTCCCATACGTATGGCCAGGTTGTAACCGGCCATCCAGTACAGGGCTTCGTGGGGCACTTCATCTTCGTCGATATCGGTCTCCGGGTCGATCCAGGGATAGAGAGAAACCCCGTCGTAGGCCCGGTCCTGCGGCAGCGATATACCGGCGGCATCGGCCAGGGTCACAAAAATATCGCACTGGCTCACGGGATGCCGCACTACGGTCCCGGGCAGTATACGGCTTTTCTGGTACATTATAAAGGGTACATTGATCCCGCCTTCGAAAAAGGTCATTTTGCCCCCGTTCAGCGGTTTATTGTCTACCGTACGGGAATACAGCGCGGCGCCGTTATCGCTGGTGAACACGATGAGTGTATTTTCTTCCAGTCCCTCGGTACGGAGGGTTTGCAGCAGTTCACCCAGGGCTTTGTCCAGGGCCAGTACCATGGCATAATACACCCGCTTGTTGTGATCGGGTATGTGCGTGAGCGTTTCGTATATATCCCGCGGAGCCTGGTAGGGCGTATGCGGGGCGCTTACCGGTAAGTATACGAAAAACGGGTCCTTTTTGTGCTGACGGATAAATTCCTGTGCCTTGCGGAAAAACGCGTAAGTGATATATTCCTTCTCGTTTATCTCCTTTTCATTTTCGCGGATCGCACAGGGGCCTTTGCGCGCACCGTGCCAGATGTGTTTATCGGTGAATTCGTTAATACGTGCGTTCACAATATCCGGGTCTTTCGGGTCCGCAAAAAGGGAAAAGGCCTCATAAAAGCCATAGCGGTAATCAAAACCGAAGTTTTTGGGCAGCATGGGTTCTTCGTATCCCAGGTGCCATTTACCGATCCAGGCGGTGGCGTATCCCTGTTTCCGGAACAGTTCGGACAGGGCTATTTCCGATGGGGGTAATCCCAGGCTTTTTACCTGTTTGGACGAAGGGTACACGGTATAATCGGCAGGCTCCATATCGCTGGTGTTCACCAGGTGGCGGAACAGCCACCATTCGGCCCGGTTCTTCGGGTAACGCTGGTGCGGCTGCAGCTGGTAACCAAAGCGCTGCTGGTAGCGCCCGGTGAGCAGGCCCGCGCGCGAAGGACTGCATACCGATGCCGTGGCATAGCCATCGGTAAAAAGCGCCCCTTCCCGGGCCAGGCGGTCGATGTTCGGCGTTTCGATGAGCAGGTTGCCGTATACCGAAAGATCGTATTTCCCGAGGTCGTCCGCTACGATCAGAATTACATTGGGCGACCGTCCGCCGGCTTTATCCTGCGCGGCATGCAGCCAGTTCTTTTTAGCGGAAAGGCCTGCGGAGTCTACAGGTACACCCGGGAAACGGGCTTTCTGGGCCATGGCAGGCAAGAGGCAGAAAAACAAGGGAATACTAAATCTCAGATACTTCATAGGTTCGGTGTCACAGCAAACAAATATAGAATTTCCGGCGGCAATCGCTACTCTTCTTCCGGCAGAGCGGCAATACACTTTTTTATAGCAGGACCGGTATACAGTATGGTAAAAATATCTATATTTGGGTTAAGGTTCTTTAACACTTCACTGTCATCACATACCCTCCTGTCTTTCATACATCCTCTGCCACCCGGATTTATGAAAATTTTAAACTAAGGATCGGATATGAGAACCCTTTTATTGGTATGCTGCAGCCTGTTGTGCACAGGGCTCAGCCTTTACCCCCAGGTAAAGATCGGCGACAACCCCACTTCACTGAACAGTAATTCATTGCTCGAACTGGAAAGCAGCAACAAGGGCTTCCTGGTTCCGCGCGTCAGCCTTACGGGACTTACGGCAGCGGCTCCCCTCACCGCACCTGTTCCGGTGGGTATGACCGTGTACAACACCGGCGCAGTACTGCCCGGCGGTTATTACTTCTGGGATGGCGGCCGCTGGCTGCGCCTGCTTACCTCGGCCAATATGCGTGATAATTACGTGCTGGTAAAATCTGCCGCAGATTTCCCGGCACCTGTAGGCGGGGTGATTACACTGGCAGCTAATACTACGTACGAGATCAACGGCACCATTACCCTGAGCAGCCGTATTAACCTGAACGGGGCCAAGATCGATGGCATGGACGCCGTGAACGACCGCCTGGTATATACACCTGGCACAGGCGAACTATTTACCGGCAACGGGGGCGGCAATATACGCAGCGTTACCCTTTCTGCACCCACGGCCGGCGGACGTCTTTTCGGCATCAATGCGGCAGGCGCCAACAGCAATCTTACCATACAGAACTGTTACATCATCGGCTGTAATAATGTAGGTGTGATACAAGGCTTCGGAGGTACCGTGTTCTTTAATACGGTGGCCTTTTTTTCCAATACCAACGGTGTTACGTTCCAGAACGATACCAATGTGGTATTGATCACCACGCTCTGGGACAAGAGCAATTCCAATATCTACGAACGTTTTACGGGTACGTTTTCACTCATACAGAAACTGGGCGGCGACATGCTGGTTTCTACAGCCAATTCGGCCACGGCATTCGACATAAGCGGCATTAGTTCCCTGGACGGGGGCGAGCTTAAGAGCGTACTCTTTTCAGGCAACGGCACCTATACTTCGGGGACTTTCTCAAAATCCTGGGAGGTTGAATCACACGGACTTACTACACAGAAAGACGACGTGGCCTCCGGAAACTTCTACATTTCCGCTCCCGGGTCCACCACATTTGCCGCCATAAATACCCCGGTAAAGATCATCGGCACCACTACTGCGGCCAACCTGTTCCGGATGACAATGCCTGCCAATAACCGCCTCACCTATACAGGAACCAAGACCCGACGCTTCCAGGTGATCTGCTCCCTTTCGATAACGGCGGCCAGTAATAATAAGGTATTTTCCTTTTTCCTTGCCCGCAACGGCACAACCCTGGCCGAATCGAGGCAGTTCCTGCGCCTGGGAACAGGGGCCGACAGGGGTTCGGTAACACTCTCCTGTACCGTACAACTTGCAGCCAACGATTATGTAGAAGTATGGGCCGCCAATAATACGGATACCACGCCTTTATCCGTAGAATCGATGAATCTCGCCCTGAAATAGCCATTCAAAAGTTCAGACGCATGAAAAAGATGTATTTATATGTAACGATATGGCTGCTGCCTTTCCTTGCGAGGGCACAGGACGCCTTTGTGAACAACGGGAACCTGCGCATGCACCCGGGCGCACAGATCGCTTTTTTCGGCAATTTCACCAACAACGGCAGCATGACCGACCAGGGCACGGAAGTACGTTTCAACGGCACTACCATCCAGAATATTTCCGGTACG
Organism: Flavobacteriales bacterium; assembly: GCA_052437175.1. GTDB lineage: Bacteria > Bacteroidota > Bacteroidia > CAIKAF01 > CAIKAF01 > JACVCJ01. The sequence continues at coordinate 707,367 of JBQVOK010000001.1, read as the reverse complement.
GACAGCCTGGTCTTTAACAACCTGTACATCGATAATCCGGGCGAGGTGGTATTGCAGCAGCATGTGAATATCGATAATTCGGCCCGGATGATCAGCGGAGCACTGCGGCTCAACTCCCGCGTGCTTACCATACGCAATAGTTCGGCCAATGGACTGCTGCGCACCGGCGGACGTATCATCAGCGAGCAGAGCGATAATTCGGCCCGGGTCCGCTGGCACATCAATGCCGCGCCGGGGGGCCACGTAATCCCTTTTGGCACCGATGCATCGGCGCATTACATCCCCTTTGAGCTGAACCTTACCGCAGGTAATATAGGAGTGGTGACCGTTTCCACCTATCCTACCGACACCACCAACCTGCCCCTGCCGAGTACGCCCAATGTCGTAAACAACCTGAACGACAGCACGGGCGCCAACATGAGCGGCACTACGGCCGACCGCTTCTGGCAGATCGATAAGACGGGCATTTCGGGGACAGCCACACTTACCTTTACCGCCGATACCTCTGAAGTAGTACCGGGAATGACCCTGCGGGCCCGACGCTGGAATTCGGCTACCCAGACCTGGGAAAATCCGCTGCCCGGACAGACCTCTACCGCCGTAGCGGCCACCGTTACCGGGGTAACTACCTTTTCGCCCTGGATACTGCAGGGCCCCGTGACCCCGCTGCCCATACAATTGCTGAAATTCAATGCCGTACTCAACAACAAGCGGCAGGTAGACCTGGACTGGCAGACGGCCTCGGAAGTGAACAACGATTATTTTACCGTAGAAAAGACCACAGACCTGGAACATTACGAAACCGTGCTCACACAGGACGGAGCGGGCAACAGTAACGAAATACGGAACTACAGCGGCGTAGACCAGGACCCCTACCCCGGGCTCTCGTATTACCGGCTGAAACAGACCGATTTCAACGGCAGTGTGAGCTACAGTCCGCTGCGCACCATACTTCTGACGGATGAAAATACCGAAGGGATACGGGTATTTCCCAATCCCGCGCACGAACAGACCAGCCTGCTGGTATACGGCATGGAAGAAAAAAAATTGCGTATACAAATCATAGATGCGAACGGCAAGACCTGGCAGGATACACAGCTGATACCTTCGGGTCCGGCTACCCTGTTCAGCCTGTCATTGCCCGCAATGGCCGGTTTTTATACCCTGCGGCTGAATAACGGTACAAAGGTCTATACCGAACGCCTTATTGTACAGTAAACAATACCACTTGTACCCCTTTTACGGATAGCCCCGGACGGACAGTTTTACACAACTGTCCGTTTTTTTTATTTGTATCGTAAAAAGATACACTCAAAACGAACAAAACGGCGGTCAGAGCAGAAATTCATAAAGTTTAACTACGAATACCTGTTTTCAAAATAAAAACATCTATATTTACAATAGATACACAGAAGAGAGAACCATGAACGAAAGCCCTCCCAAAGAGCTGATCATAGCCCTGATCCGGGAAGACCTGGTGCACCAGCGCCTGCTGAGCGGACTGAACAACCTGGGTTTGCATGCCGATGACTACAGCCTCAATTTAAGTGAACTTATTTTCAGCCTGCTGGGTTATGAGGCCGGAACAGTGCCGGACAGGCTGTATGAGCGCTACCTTCAGCTGCGGGAGGAACAGCTGCGGCCGGGAACGGACATCTCACGGTTTCGTACGGAAGCAAAAGACCGGGCCGAGATCATTTTCGGCGGGCTGGAAAGTGCGTATGTATCCTGAACCTACTTTTTCACCAGTGCCTTCAGCGTTTTATCGTCGCCGTTGATGCGTACGGACCTTAGCTCCGGCATATCGTCCAGGTCCCAGCGTTCGATGTAATAGCTAAGGCCAAAACAGCAGGTACAGCCGCAATATCCCTGTCCGTAGCCGGTAAAGACAAGGTCCAGCACAGCTTCTTTTTCTTCCACCCCGATCTCGCACAGGAAATCGTAGCAGCAGTTTTCCGTAAAGATGATATCCACCACAATAAGACTATCTGTATACGAAACCGATGTGATCCGATCCATATCTTTGGTAGGTTCCACAGGGCCGTTCTCGCACTCCGTGTATACCACCTTACGCAGGTCCAGGCCATAGCCCTTGGCCATGATCTGCCGGTGTGTATTGGGCAGAATGGTGGTCCCCACCAGGTAATTCCGCATCATTTCTGAACTGAAAAGTACCGTATCGGTCTTGTACTCTCCCTCACCGGAGGCAATGTCGTAACGGAGAAATAAGGTATCGTACTGGGCATGTAAAATGCAGGACAGGCAAAGGCTGATGCACACGAAAAAGAATCGCTTCATTATTTTGAAAGATAACAGGTTATCATAAATATACGGTTTCGTTATCTCTCTAAAAAGTATATGGTATTTTTTAACGCTATTTAATACCTCTTTATTTTCAGGGATTATACACCACCGGGCTGCATTGCGCAAACTTTACCGGGGCACTGATCGGCAGCCGGAAATCCTGTATGAACAAACGGAGCAGACCTGTAAATTCTGCCTGTTTCTCTGCAGAGGGGCGGTCTTCGGGTTTTCCGCCGAAATCGAAAAGAAAATACTCTATTTTTCCTTCCGGGCTAAAATAGATCCGGTTAAAACAACGTGTCTGTTTTTCCCAGCGAAAACCGTTCTTATGCAGGAACTGTCCCAGGTCTGTGAGCATGCCCGTATATGCAGCAGCCATTTTACGCTGCATTTTTTTACTGCGGAATACGGCTTTGGACTTATCTGTGTGCACCGCACTGGTATAAACACTGTCCAGCTCGCTTACCCGAATGCCTGCTGCAGCCGCATCGGTAAAGGACATGGCTTTCTGTTGTGCATGCAGGGCCGTACAGAACATGATAAAAAGACCGGCTGAAAACAGCAGTACGAAACGATGTATATGCATAGCCATCTAAAATGATGTATACAAGATAAACAATTACGGACAGCAATAACTCAATACGGATTATTACGGATTATTACGGATTATTTACGTGCACTACGCAGCCGTATGACCCATTTGAACAGCTCGAACCAGGTCACACTCACAAACCCCGCTGCAATACACAAAAGCGTCTGCTGCAGATCCATCGCTTCAAAAAGGAAGAACGCCGCCAGGGGTTTTATAAAGATGAGCAGGCCGCTGAGCAGCACCGTAATACCAATGATCATGGGCAGCAGGCGATTGGGGTACCGCAGGGTATGCAGCATGGAATAATAGAAGGAACGGTTTACCAGCGTAAGAAAAATGTTGGCTGTTACCAGCACGCTGAACACCATGGTGCGTGTAAGTGCCTCACTGTAGCCGAGAGCGGCCGCATAGCGGTATATCGCCAGTATGGCAACGGTAATCACCAGGCCCTGTATCATACTTGTAAGCAGCTCTTTAAAATTAAAGAAGGTACGGGTAAAGGGCCTCGGGGGCAGCAGCATGGTATTTTTTTCCACCGGTTCATTCTCGTAGATGATGGAACAGGTAGGGCCCATGATCAGTTCCAGGAAAATAACATGCAGCGGTGAAAATATATTGGGGTATATCCAGCCCAGGGCCAGGGGAATAAATACGGCAAGAATAATGGGTATATGTATGGATATGATGTAGCGTATGGCCTTTTTGAGGTTGGTATAGATCTTACGCCCCATAGCCACGGCCGTGGTCATGGCTGAGAGATCGTCGTTGAGCAGGATCAGGGAAGCGGCTTCGCGGGCGATCTCCGTTCCCTTTTTACCCATGGCTATACCAATATGCGCGGCTTTCAGGGCCGGGCCGTCATTTACGCCGTCCCCCGTCATGGCCACGATCTCGCCGTTCGCTTTCAGGGCATTGATGATGCGCAGTTTGGCCTCGGGGAACATACGCACGAATATTTCGGTATCCTGCACGGTGCGGCGCAAGGTCTCTTCATCCTGCGTCATCAGTTCGGCTCCGCTTATGGCCTTTTCTGCCCCGCGGAAACCGATCTGCCGGGCTATGGAAAGTGTGGTTTCCATATTATCGCCCGTAATGATCTTGACCCGTATGCCGGCCTGGTAAAACTGCTGGAGCACATCGGGCATATTGCTGCGCGGCGGATCGTAAAAAGCAAGCAGTCCCAGGAATGTAAAACGGAATTCCTGCTGCGTTTCGGGAAAGCCTTCGCCCTCCCAGGCTGCCGTGCCCACACCTAATACCCGGTACCCCGAACCGGCCAGTTCCTTCAGGGCCGTTTCTACGCGCAGCCGGGCATCTGCGGCGAGTCCGGCTACCTGCATCAGCGCCTCGGGCGCTCCTTTGGCGGCAATGATACGTTTACCCTGTCCGTTGTTGAAAATATGGGTCATCATGGGCGGTTTACCCGAAAGCGGGTATTCGTGCTCCATGCGGAAGAGCGGTCGTTCATCTGCCCCGCCCCACTGGGTATAGGCCTCGTGCAGGCTGATCTCCATCGGGTCGAAAGGGATGGGTTCACTGGCCCACATGGCGGCATGCAACAGGTCCTGTGCCGCAGGCCCTGCATCCGGACCAGGTTGAACAAGCCGGTCTTCGGTATAGAGGTACAGCCGGGCAAGGCTCATTTTATTTTCGGTAATGGTACCTGTTTTATCGGTGCAGATCACGGTAGCGCTGCCCAGTGTTTCTACCGTTTTCATCTGTTTTACCACAATGCCGGTCTTCATCAGTCGCCAGGCGCCCAGTGCCATGAACGTGGTAAAGGCCACGGGAATTTCTTCGGGCAGTATGCTCATGGCCAGGGTAAGGGCCTGCAGCAGGCTTGCGGACAGGTCGCCAGAACGCAGGTAGTTGATGCCCCACACCAGCACGAACACCACGGCGCCGGCTATGGCCATTTTCTTTACAAAATTGCCGATCTTTATTTCCAGCGGTGTTTTCTCTTCCCGGATGGAGGCCAGGCTTCCGCCGATCTTGCCAAGCCGCGTGGCATTACCCACCGCTTCGGCCTCGATAACGGCCAGACCGCTCAGCACCGAACTGCCGCTGTATACAAAAGGTTCTTCGCTGCTGCTGTCTTTATGTACGGGCAGTGATTCGCCTGTCAGCAGCGATTCGTTCAGCGAAAAATCGTTCGATCGTACAATACGCCCGTCTGCGGGTACCAGTCCGCCTTCTTCCACTATAAAAATGTCGCCTTTTACCAGGTCCTCACTGCGTATCTCCTGTGTACGTCCGTCCCGTATCACGCGGCAGCGGGGCTGCGAAAAGTCCTTCAGTTTTTCCAGCGCGTTACGGCTTCGGGTATCCTGGTAGAGCGAAATCGATGCCTGGAAAACAATGGCACAGAGCAGAAAAACAGCGTCTGCGGTTTCGCCCCCGATAAAATAGATCAGGGAGGCGCTCAGCAGTAAAATGAACATCGGTTCTTTTACCAGTCCCAGCACAATACGTACCAGGCCCCGTTCTTTTTTATACACCAGTGTATTGGCCCCGTACTTCTTCCGGGACTCCCGCACCTGGGCTTCGCTAAGGCCCTGTATACCGCTTGTATTTTCCTGCATGGGTTTGTAAATCAAGTGTGTGTTTCAAATATACAAAAGGAACGGCCTGTGCTGACCCTGTTCCCGGCCATCTATCCCTGTTTCTGCGCTTCGCGCTCCAGCAAAAAATGCAGGGCTGCCTCATAGCCGTAAAGGCCCAGTCCGCTGATCACAGCCAGGGCCTGATGCGAGATATACGAAGTATGCCGGAAGTTTTCGCGGGCATAAATATTCGAAATGTGCACCTCTACCACCCGGGTGCGGGCGGCGGCAATGGCATCGGCCAGGGCCACAGAAGTGTGTGTATAGGCCCCGGCGTTCAGGATCACGGGCAGCTGTTGCATACCACAATGCTGAAGCAGGTCTACCAGGTCGCCCTCGTGGTTGCTCTGGGCATAGCGCAGTTCCAGGTCCGGGTAACGCGTGCGTATGTCGTCCAGCCAGCTTTCAAAGCTCTGCGAACCGTATACCCCGGGCTCGCGGGTTCCCAGCAGGTTCAGGTTGGGGCCGTTGATGATCTGTATTACGCGTTTCATACCTTTTCAATAGCTATGGTTCATAAAAAGCCGTGCCGAAACTGGCTTTTATGCGAAAGTACTACTTTCTTTGCGAAGATATTCATGAACCACACAAGTTATTTAAACGGATTTAAAGCCTGGCTGATGCTGGAAAAATCGTTGCTGCCCAACAGCATCGACGCGTACCTGGCCGATCTGCAGAAATTTTTCAATTACCTGCAGAATTCCGGTTTTGCCGGAAGTATAGAACAGGTAGAGCTGAAGCATCTGCAGGGTTTTACGGGGCTGCTGAACGAAATGGGGCTTGCTGCCAGTTCACAGGCACGTATCCTGAGCGGGGTCCGTTCTTTTTTTACCTACCTGATGATGGAAGACCTGCTGAGCAGTGATCCTTCCGAACTGCTGGAAATGCCCAAACTGGGCCGCAAACTGCCCGAGGTGCTGAGTCCCGAAGATATTGAGGCTATACTGGCACAGATCGACCTGAGCAAGACCGAAGGCCAGCGCAATATTGCCCTGTTCGAACTCTGCTACGGCTGCGGTATGCGCGTATCTGAAGTGGTGAACCAGCGCATCAGCGACCTGCATTTTGCCGAAGGCTATATAAAAATTACCGGTAAAGGCGAAAAAGAACGCCTGGTACCCGTGGGCAGCAAAGCCATTAAACAGGTAGAAAGCTACCTGCATCATACCCGCGTGCATCAGCCGCAGACCAAAGGTTTTGAAGACGTGCTGTTCCTGAACAAGTTTGGGAAGAACCTGAGCCGCCAGTACATTTTTATGGAGCTGAAACGCCTGGCCACCGAAGCGCGTATCGCTAAAAAGATCAGTCCGCATACCCTGCGCCACAGCTTTGCCACCCACCTGGTGGAAGGCGGTGCCGACCTGCGCGCCGTACAGGAAATGCTGGGACATGCCTCCATTACCACCACGGAAATTTATACACACCTGGACCGCGAATTCCTGCGCGAGACCATTATGACCTTTCACCCCCGGAGTTAAATTCTCCGAAACTTTGTATTTTCGTTTTAAATACGTTTGCGAATGAAAAAATATACCACTGTTATCGCTTTATCCATATTGGGAGGACTCAGCATGCACGCACAGATAAAATACCCTGCGACCGAAAAGAAACCACAGGACGAAAAATTCTTTGATACCACCATCACCGAAAATTACCGCTGGCTGGAGGACGAAAACTCCGAAATGACCAAACAGTGGGTACAGATGCAGAACCGCGTTACGTTTGAGCAGCTGGAGAAGATACCGATGCGCAGCGACCTGAACAAACGCCTGCGCCAGATCTGGAATTACGAAAAAATGTCGGCGCCCTTTACGCGGCACGGTAAAATATTCTTTTTTAAGAACGACGGACTGCAGAACCAGAGCGTGCTGTACATTCAGAACGGACTGGCCAGTATGCCCGAAGTGCTCCTGGACCCCAATACACAATCGAAAGACGGCACTACCGCCCTTACGATGTTCGAAGTGGACAAAGCCGGTAAGTACGCCGTTATCGGCTGGTCGGACGCCGGCAGCGACTGGACGCGCTTCCAGGTAATGGACCTGGACACCCGTAAAATGCTGAACGAAACCCTGTATCACATTAAATTCTCCGGGGCTTCCTGGTATAAGAACGGCTTTTTTTACAGCCGTTACGATGTAATGGAATCCGGCAAGGAACTTACGGCAAAGAACAACAACCAGAAAGTATATTACCATAAACTGGGCAGCAGCCAGGCCGAAGATTCACTGGTATACGAAGATCCGAAGAACGCCTCGGGCATGTTCGGCATCAGCGCCACCGAAGATGAAAAATACCTGGTACTGAGCACCAGCGAAAGTACCAGCGGCAACAAGCTGTATTATAAAAAAGCAGACGATCCGAAGGCAAAATGGACCCGATTCTACGATACTTATGACCAGGACGCTCACGTACTTGACCATGCCAACGGCAAACTGTATATCTATACCAATGCCGCTGCGCCCAAAGGCAAAGTGATCACCATCGATCCCGCCAAACCGGAAAAACCGCAGGAGATACTGCCGGCCGGAGAACATGTGCTTACCGGCGCACAGGTGATCAACGGATACCTGGTGGCCCAGTACCTGGCCGACGTAAAATCGGCCATCAGCGTACATAACCTGAACGGCAAAAAACTGTACGATGTACAACTGCCGGGAGCCGGTATGGCATCGGGGTTTAACGGAGAAAACGGGTACAACACGGCCTATTTCAGCTTTACGTCCTTTATACAGCCTTCCATGGTGTTCCAGATCGATCTTTCGAGCGGGGCCATGCAGGAATACTGGAAACCACAGCTGCCCATCCGTACCGATGCCTACGAAACCCGCCAGGTTTTCTATACCAGCAAGGACGGTACCCGCATTCCCATGTTCATCACCTGCAAAAAAGGCCTTAAGCTCGATGGCAATAACCCGGTATACCTGTATGGCTATGGCGGGTTCAACATCAGTGTAACACCGGCCTTTACGCCGCATATCATTCCGTTCCTCGATAAAGGCGGTATCTATGCCGTGGCCAATATCCGCGGGGGTGGTGAATATGGCAAGGAATGGCATGAGGCCGGCACCAAACTGAAAAAACAGAACGTATTCGACGACTTTATCGCCGCTGCCGAATACCTGATCCGCGAAAAGTATACCAATAATAAACGTATAGCCATCTCGGGCCGCAGTAACGGCGGCCTGCTGGTAGGTGCCTGTATGACGCAGCGCCCAGATCTGTTCAAGGTGGCACTGCCGGGCGTAGGCGTACTGGATATGCTGCATTACCACCAGTTCACCATCGGTTATGCCTGGGCTACGGATTACGGGCGCAGCGATAATAAGGACGAATTCAAAGCCCTTATAAAATACTCGCCGCTGCACAACGTAAAAAAAGCCGAATACCCGGCTACCCTGGTGGTTACCGCCGATCATGACGACCGCGTGGTGCCGGCGCACAGCTATAAATTTATTTCTGAGCTGCAGGCCAGGCAACAGGGCAGCAACCCGGTACTGATACGCATTGACGTAAACGCCGGACACGGAGCCGGTAAACCCACCAGCAAACTTATTGACGAATGGGTGGACATCTGGGCCTTTACGATGTTTCACCTGGGCGTTAAATAACACCGTTCCGATAAATACCGAATATTGTCAGGCGGCCTTATGGCCGCTTTTTTTTATGTTTACAGTAAAACGAATGCGCCATGAAATACCTTCTCTGTAGTTTTATACTGATGCTGACGGCCGATCTCTGTGCCCAGAAGACCTTCCGCGGGTACCCGGACCTGCGTAAGGACGGCGCCGTTATTTTTTACCTGAACGACGACAGTGCACGCATTGCCGCCCTGCGCAGCCGCAATTACACCAAAGATGCCGATGCGCTGGAGCAGAAGGCCATAAAGACCAATAAACGCCTGGTAGCCGCATTCCGCGATACCTTCACCTTTTGCAGCGTATATTTTATCTGGAGCAAGGACGTAGACAAATACCGGCGGCACAAACAGCCCGGCCTCTTCCTGGACGACAGCCTGCAATACGATCCTTCTATACAGGTAACGGAAAAGAACATCATGTATGCCAATATCCGCAACGATTACGAAATGGGTAAACACGGTACGCCACACAGCGTGGTTACGGTCGATATGATCGCCCTGCAGGACAGTAACCTGCAGTATTTTGCCTGGCCTTTTCCCTATGCCACACAGATATCTACCGACGTACTGCTGCTGCCTACGAAGCCCGAAAAGTATGTACATTCCTTTCAGAATACACTGGAATACTGGTACTATTATCCCAGCAAGGCCATTATGCGTGCCCTGCGTAAGAAAGGACTCTGGGAGCCGAATTAATCGAGAAGCGGCGGCACATCTTCATCCAGCGTGGGTTTTACCGCGTTGGAATAGACTTCCCATTTGGCCAGTATTTTCAGGAAACCGTCCGGTAAAGGCGCCTCAAACTGCATGCGTTCGCCTGTGGACGGGTGTGTAAAGCCCAGCTTCCAGGCATGCAGGGCCTGGGCGGGAATAAGATCGAAACAGTTTTGCACGAACTGCTTGTATTTGGCGTGGTTCGGCCCCTTGATGAGGCGGTTGCCATCGTAATAATCGTCGTTGAACAGCGTATGCCCGATGTGCTTCATGTGCACCCGTATCTGGTGCGTGCGGCCTGTTTCCAGTTTGCATTCCACCAGGGTTACGTAACCAAACCGCTTAATAACGCTGTAATGCGTAACGGCAGGTTTTCCTTTTTCGCCGCCGGCAGGATACACGGCAAACAGTTTGCGGTAACGTTCGTGCCGGTCTATATTGCCCACCACGGTGCCGTGCTCTTCGGCCACATTGCCCCATACCAGCGCCTGGTATACCTTATCTACCGTACGGTCGTAGAACTGTTTTACCAGGTTGTCGAGCGTGCGTTCGTTCTTGCCGATCACCAGCAGGCCGCTCGTATTCTTATCGATGCGGTGCACCAGTCCCGGCCGCGGGTAATCCTGGGCGTCCGGCGACATATTTTTTACCGAAGGCAGGTTCTGTACGTGGTACAACAGGGCATTCACCAGGGTGCCGGTATAATTACCGATCCCCGGATGCACAACCAGTCCGGCGGGTTTGTTCACCACCATCAGGTCATCGTCTTCGTATACAATTTCCAGGGGAATATTCTCGGGCTTAACCTCGGAGTACACGCGGGGTTTGCTGAATACGATACGTACATCGTCGAGCCCTTTTACCTTGTAGTTCTGCTTTACTACCTTATCGTTCACCAGGATACAACCCGCTTCGGCAGCGGCCTGTATCTTACTGCGGGACACTCCTTCCAAGCGTATCTGCAGAAATTTATCGATGCGCAGCGGAGCCTGCCCCTTATCACATTTAATATGGTGATGTTCGTATAAAAACTCTTCGCTTTCGTCTTCGCCCAGCGGTTCGGCCGCTGTTATGTTTTTATGGGTCACTGCGTTACAATAAACTTTTTCGTTTGTATAAATCCTTCTTCCTCGTTCAGGGCACGCAGCAGGTAAACGCCGGGCTGCAGGCCCTGTACCGAAATACTTTCATATCCGGCCAGGTTATCGCTGCGCACCTGCCGTCCCTGCAGATCGTAGATCTCTACCTGCATCATTTTCTCCGGCGCCATAGAGGAACGGAAGTACAGGCGGTCTGAGACCGGGTTCGGGTACAGCAGCAGCGAATGGGTGATCTCGGCCGGGGTTTCAAACACCGGGGTACCCAGGAATTCGCCCGGGGTAACCGGTCCGCCCACCACGGCGCGGATCATGAGGGTACCCTCGTAACCCAGGTCCGGGTCTGAATACGAGTTCCAGGACCCCGTGGTCTTATAGAAATGACGGTCGGTATTATCGCGGTTCTTGTCAAAACCGATATTGATCTTGAAGATGGTATTCTGTTTCCAGCCTACATAAAATTTACCGGCCGGCACAGGCACGGGGCGGGTCAGTATATAGGTAGTATAGCCGTTGGGGCCCCACATGGCGTACTGCGGCAGCACATAGGTCTGTGTGTACAGCGAGTCGCCGGGCTTGCCGTTGTTATCCTTATATACCACAATGGTAAAATTGTTGCTGGTAACCGGGTTGGTCTGCGGATTAAAATGAAACTGTACCGCACGCAGGGTATCGGCAAAATTGGTTTCGAACATGGTGGTTACTTCGCCCTGTGATCCCAGGTATATGGACGATTCGGCCGTACTGTCATCGTAGGCGTAATAATTGCTGAACACCTGTGTATAGATCGAAGTATCGTTCTCGGCATGAATATCCGTAAATGGCGTCCAGCCTGCGCCTTTGGGGCAATTGAATGCCTGGATACGGTGCTGCACCTTAAATACCTGCTTCGAGGTAAAAGGTACGCCGCCCGGCCATTGTACATCAAAATCGTAACTGAAGAACGGTGTGGTATGGCGCACATTGGCATCGTACCCGTTGGTGGCGTAGGGCTGTACGCAGGTGGTGTCGTACTGTCCCGGCAGGTTATCAAAAGGATATACCGAAAGTACGTTGTTCCCCGGACCGATGAAACTGTGTTCGTAATACACGCCGATATCATTACTCCAGAGGTTGCTGATCTGGTTATTTTCCCATTTTTCGTTCACGTCGGGTTTGGTGAACTGCTGGAAAGGCATACGCGTATACACGTCCAGGATCGTAGGCGGGGCTGAAACCAGCGCAATATCGCGGAACAGGGTATCGGCATGCGTACGGTTGGTATTCATGTATACATAGTCTACCATCCAGTGGTCTTTATTGGCCGAGAGGCCGGCGTAGTTTTTAAAGCGGAACTGGAAACCCTTTTTAAAGTATTTGGCCTGGGTCAGTTTGATCATCACCTTTTTAAAGGGATGCAGTTCGTCTCCGGGCACACTCCAGGCATGATCCCATACGGGCTGGCCGGGAGCTCGGAATTCCAGCACCAGGCTGTCCTGCGGACCGGGAAAAAAGCCCAGGCCCTGCGGCTGGTAGGCAAAGCTCAGGTACAGGGAGTCAGCGGCAGAAAAAGCCGACAGGTCAATGGGTTTACTGGTCAGGTAATCGGCAACGCCGTAACTGTTGGGTTCCTGGAAATTGTATGGTGCCCCGTACTCGTCGATACCGTCGAAGGTAGCTACCCCGATGGTAGGCGGGTTTACCGGCATGTGCAGGTTCCGGTATACATAAAAATCGGCCCACAGACTGCGGTCCCAGGCCGGCACCGGGTGTATGAAGTACTCTTTGTCCTTTTTATAAAAACGGCCGTCGTAATCGCCCGTAGCCACTGTAACCACACCGTTCACCAGCACCAGTTTGGGCTGGTAGGCCCAGGCCTCGATGCTGTCGATACGCATAAAGGGATCCAGGATGGTATCGTACACCCAGATCTTTACCTTCTGGGTAGAAAGCACGGAGTCGATACCACCACCGCCGTTCACCGAATAGCTGTAAGGCTGTGAGTTTACCCAGTAAATACTGTCGGGGTAAGGCGTTACATCGTCTACCTCGTAAAAATTCTGGAAGCGGGACGTGATGCCCGTGTACATATAGGGACGAAAATCCTTGAACTTATTGGTGCTGAAATCGTCGAAGAAAGGCAGTGACAGGGTATCCAGCTCAAAATAGTTCTGTGAACCCGGCTGGAAAAGCACCTTAGGCTTAGGCGTACCTTTGGCCGGGCTCAGCAGGGGGTTCGAGCTGAGGGGCTCCTCAAAGATCTGGGCCCGCAGGCTGCCGGAAAGGAGCAAACCGCAGCAGAGTGCGGCCAGGAAACCGATGCCTGTTTTAGTACGCACTGCTTTCATGAACGGTAGTTGTGTCATCATCGCTTGTATAACGTCCAACCCGGATATCTATTGTAGTACCCTTAGGTACTTTTGTGCGGGGTGGTATCAGCTGTCCTTTGTGTGCAAGCCCCAGTACACCGCCGAATTGCGGTACCTGGATCACCTTACCTACTTTAAAACCGCGGGCTTCGAGCTGGGCACGGGCCTCCCGCTCGCTCAGGTCCTTCATATCAGGCACTTCCACCTCGGGCGGATTATTGCTCGAAATGACCAGGTATACCTTACGGCCCGATTTTACTTCGCTGTTGAACTTGGGGTTCTGGTCCAGCACGGTAAATTCCTTTTTATCAGCCATGTACATGGTATCTGTTACCACGGCCTCCAGACCTTCGGCCTCCAGTTTACCACCGGCTTCTTCGATCTGCATATCGGTAACATCGGGTACAAGTATCTTGTTACTGTGGCGGGTATACAGCTTCAGTCCCATAAAAAGCAGTACAGAAACGACCGCCATCGCCACAAATGCAATAAGGAATGTCTTCAGGTTCTCTTTCTTAAACACAGTTGTCTTTCAGTTATTCGCACAAACCTAATAAAAAAAACGAAGTTCTTCATCCGTGCCTTGCCGCCCGGGGATTTAACCCACTGATTACAAGACCAAAAACTCCTTTTACAACATGTTAACAATGAAATGCCGATAAAATGCCTGCGGGCCCTTGCAGGACAGCCTTTCTGCCCTGTACATTTGAGTAAGAAATACCCAAGTGAACATGAAAAAGAACGTTGCGGTCATAGCCGGCGGAAATTCAGGCGAATACGAAGTAAGCATGGACAGTGCGGCCATGGTGATCCAAAGCCTCGACAAGGAAAAGTACGAGCCCTACCTGGTTGTTATACGCGGGCTGGACTGGTACGTGGAGGACGAAGGGACCCGCCGCCCCGTGAACCGGTCTTTCTTTACCTTTGAACGGAACGGAGAAACCATATCTTTCGACGTGGTGTACAACATTATTCACGGTACCCCCGGCGAAGACGGCATTCTACAGGGTTACTTTGCCCTGCTGAACCTGCCCCTGGTAGGTCCCGGACTGCTCAACTGCGCACTTACGATGAACAAAATGGTGTCCAAACACCTGGCGGCCGCCCAGGGCGTACCGGTGGCCCGTGCAGTTACGATAGAACGGAACGAAGCCGTTGATTATGATAAAATTACCGAATGGACGGGCTATCCCTGCTTCCTGAAACCCAACAGCGGCGGCAGTTCGGTGGCTACCTACAAGATACGGGAGAAAAACGAATTCCCGGCAGCGCTTAAGCACGTTTTTGAGCACGATAACACGGCTATTTTCGAAGAATTTATACAGGGTACCGAGGTAGCCTGCGGAATTTTTCGCCGGGGTGCAGATTTGATTTGCCTGCCTGTGACGGAAATTGTACCTTTCAACGATTTTTTCGATTACGAGGCCAAATATAAGGGGCAAAGCAGTGAAATCACACCGGCCCGCCTGCCGCAGGAAGTGATACTGAAGCTGAATGAATATACGCGGGTATTATATTCTGCACTGCATTGCAACGGAATGGTCCGTATCGATTTTATCGTGAAAGATTCGGTGCCTTATTTCCTGGAAGCAAATACTATTCCCGGGTTCACAAGGGAAAGTCTTCTTCCGCAGCAGATCAGGGCAGCGGGCCTTTCAGAAAAGGAGGTGCTCACATACCTGATCGAAGAAACCCTGAATACATGAAAGCAGAAGAAAATTTCCGTTTTATCGCCTTTGTAGCCCGGTTTGCTGCCCAGCTTGCCTGCCAGGAAATTATGCAGGTTTATCACCTGGAGTTTTCCGTACGCAAAAAGGAGGATGCCAGCCCCATTACCGATGCCGATACCGCTTCCGACGCCGTTATACGCACGGTGCTCGAAACCACGTCCATACCGGTGATCAGTGAAGAACAGATGTATATGCCGGCCACGCCGCCCGAATTGTTCTGGTGTGTGGACCCCCTGGACGGTACCCGCGAATTTGTGAAGCGCAACGGCCAGTTTGCCGTAAATATAGCCCTGGTACGCAAAGGGGTGCCTGTATTCGGACTGGTGGCCTCTCCCGTAAAGAACTGCTGCTGGTATACCGAGAACGGACAGGTTTGGAAGTATCATTTCGAAACAGAAAAGATAACGCCCTGCTCGCCCGAAAGTACCCGCCGCGAACTGGTAATGCTCAGTGGTACGCTCGATCCCAAAGGCAATGCCCTGCAGAACCGCTGGCTTAAAAATGCAGAGAAGATCGCCCCGCTGCAGGTAGAAAAAATGGGCAGCGCCCTTAAATTCGGCGCTATTTCGGAAGGCAAGGCCGATCTGTACATACGTTTCGGGCATACCCATATCTGGGACACGGCCGCGGGCCATGCGCTGCTGCTCTGTTCGGGCGGGGACCTGTACTCCCTCGAGACCCGCAAGCCCCTTACCTATTCTGCCGAAAACACCTTAAACCCGCACTTCGGGGCCTTCGGGGCCGGGGGTAAAGAGTTTTTTCTGGACGCGCTGAAGAAAAAGCTGCTTTAAGCCAAAGACAAGCGCAAAATAAAGTCCGCTGCATAAGGCAATACAGGCCGAAAGCGTATTATCGAGCGCATAGGCCGCCGCATATCCGCCCAGCACCGAGGCCACGGCAAAAAGCGCCGCATACAGCAGCAGGAACGAAAGACGCCCCGTAAGCATACGCGCCGTAACGGCCGGTACCACCAGCAAAGCCACCACCAGTATGGCCCCTACACTTTCGAAAGAGAACACCGTGGTAAGCGATACCAGGGTCATGAACAGGTAATGCAGCAGCAATCCGCGCAGGCCGCGCATACGCGCAAAAGAAGGATCGAATGAATACACTTTCAGGGCGGGATAAAACAGCCATATAAAGGCCAGCACCAGGCCCGTGACCGGCACTAACTGCAAGGTTTGCAAGGGGATACGAAATCCGGCAAATTCTACTTTGTTCAGGGGTACGTACACCAGTTCTCCAAAGAGCACGCAATCCTGGTCCAGGTCGGTCTGGCCCGCAAAAGCCGAAATAAGAATAATGCCCACGGCAAACAGCCAGGTATAGGTAACCCCGATGGAAGAATCGGTCTGTACGCCGGCCTTCTTTTCAAGCCATTCGACCAGGAAGGCAGTGAACACGCCCGAAACCGAGGCTCCGAACATCATAAAAAAAGGCGAACGGCTGCCCGAAACCAGGTAGGCCAGGGCAATTCCCGGCAGCACTGCATGCGAAATGGCATCAGCCAGCATCGTTTTGCGCTGTAAGATCAGGAAACTGCCCAGCGAGCTGCAGGACACAGCCACCAGTATACCGGTACATATCATCCAGAATGCGTTCATAGGCCGGGAATAGGTTTTTGGTGCGGATCGGTCTCCGGGTTATCGAGCAGCTGCAACAGGTCTTTTTCGATCTTTTCGGAGATAAAGTGTTCAAAATGTTCGGCATCGGCATGTACCCACTCTTCGGGGATGCGTGCGTACTTAAGGATATAGAGTTCCCAGAGGCGGTGCAGACGCACCACACGGGCAGCCAGGGAACGGCCTTTTTCTGTGAAAAAGTAACCGTTGCTGCCTTTCACCACCAGGTTTCGGGCCAGGGCCTGCCGCCAGCCTTTTTTCCACTCTTCGCCGGAAATACCGTATTTCCCGGAAACGGCCCGGGGCATAAAATAGGTGGGATCGGCCTCACTTTCCAGGTATTTGTAAATGTTCTTGAGTACGTTCTCCAAAGCCAGGGTGCGGCGGTGCGACCAGGCCTGCCACCATTTGCGCACGCGGCCTTTGGGCGAAAAAAGGAAGGAAGTAAAAGCGATGAGCGTAAGCACCACCACGATCCAGGGGCCGGTAGGCATATCGGCGGCCAGGTAAGAAACGGCTGCCCCGGCAAGGCCTGCGGTGGCGCCAAAAACGGCGGAAAGCAGGAACATTTTTTTCAGGGAATCTGTCCAGAAGCGGGCCGCTGCGGCCGGTGTGATCATAAGTGCAGCCGACATGACCACGCCCGTGGTTTGCAGACTGATGGAAATGTTCCACACCAGTACGCCGGAAAGCAGCACCGAAAGAAAACCTACGGGCAGTCCGGCCGAAGCCGCATAAGAGGGGGAAAACGCAAATACAAGGATCGGTTTGTAGAAGAGGATCACGCTGAGCAGCACCACCAGGGCCGCCGAGCCCAGCCAGAGCAGATCTTCGAGGGAGAGCGCCGCCGCCTTACCGAACAGGAAATCCTGTATACCGGCCTGGGCCAGGGCACCGCTGGTCTGCAGAAAATGCATCAGGAAAATACCGGCGGCAAAGAATACAGACATGGTAAAGGCCAGAGCGGCATCTTCCTTCAGGCGGGCTTTTGCCGTGAGCCATTCAGACACACGCATGCTGAGTCCGCCCGTGAACAGTGCCCCCAGTAACAACACGAACGGATTACGTATACCCGTGGCCATATAGGCCAGTATAATGCCGGGCAATACGCTGTGTGCCACCACATCGCCGCTGAGCGCCTTTTTGCGCAGGTAGGCGAACACGCCCGTAACGGCCGATACCGAACTGAGCAGTACCGCACCAAACGCTACGATGAGTGTATTATAGTCTTCGGCAAAGATCATTTTTGTACCGGGTTCTTGTGCGATTGCTGAATAACGCTTTCCAGGATGGGCAGTTTACCGCCGAAGGTCTCGGAAAGATTGTCGTGCCGGAAGGTTTCGGTCACCGGACCACAGGCCACCAGGCGCCCGTTGATCATGATCACCCCGTCGAAATATTCACTTACCGTGGTAAGGTCGTGGTGTACGGTGAGGGTGGTCTTGCCCTCTTTTTTCAGGCGGTGCAGTATATCCACGATGATCTTTTCGGTTTGCAGGTCTACCCCGGCAAAAGGCTCATCCATAATGTACAGGTCGGCATCGGCAGCCAGGGCACGGGCAATGAACACACGCTGCTGTTGTCCGCCGCTCAGTCTGGATATCTGCCGCGATGCCAGGTCTACCATACCCAGGGAGGCCAGGGCTTCCATAGCACGTTCGCGGTCGCTGCGGTGTATGCGGGCCAGTAGTCCCCGGGAGGCATAACGTCCCATCAGTACCACATCAAGTACGTTCACCGGGAAATCCCAGTCCACCAGCTGCCGCTGCGGTACGTAGGACACACGGCTGCGCACCTCATCGAGCGGGTGCCCGAAAAAACGTACGGCGCCCAGCGCAGGTCTTACTTCGCCCAGCAACGCCTTCAGCAGGGTGGTCTTACCCGCCCCGTTGGGCCCGATAATGGCATAATTTACGCCGGCTGGCACCTGGAAGTGAATATTCCACAATACCGGTTTATCCTGGTAGCTCACATGGAGCTGCTGCACTTCGATCGCATTCATTTCAGACTTTGGTTCAGGGTTTTAACATTACTGTATAACATGCCGATATAGGTACCTTCGTAACTGCCCTCGGGGCCTGGAGAATCGGCATACAGACTGCCCCCCTGCCCGATCTGGTGCCCGCGGGCTGCGGCCCCCGCGCGTAACGCTTTCAGGGATTTATCGCTCAGGTTACTTTCTACGAACACCGCCGGAATATGACGGGCACAGACAAAGTCGACCAGTTCGTTCATATCTTTCAGTCCGGGTTCCGCCACGGTAGAAATACCCTGCAGACCGCGTACTTCCCAGCCGTAGGCTCGTCCGAAATAGCGAAAGGCATCGTGGTTGGTCACGATCACCCGGCGGTCCTGCGGCACGGCTTCCAGCAGGGAACGCAGCACGCGGTCGGTACTGTCGAGCCGCTGAAAATAACGCGCCATGCCCCGGTACACGGCCTGTGAATCGGCCAGGGCCTGCTTGCGACAGATGTTGTGCGTTACGTAACGCAGACCATTCTTCCACAGCTGCATATCGAACCAGAAATGCGGATCATAGGTCCCCGGGTTCTCTTCCGCCTGCAGAAACAGGTGCCTGTCCGTTCCGTCGCTCATGGCCAGCACAGGTTTTTCGCGGCCGTAACTTTCCAGCACTTCGGCCATTTTACCTTCGAGGTGCAGACCGTTGTACACCACCACATCCGCGTCCGAAAGTACGTCCAGGTCACGGATACCGGCTTTGTAGGAATGCGGGTCCACCCCGTTGCGCATCAGGGCATGCACATCGGCATGGGCACCGAAAATTTCAGAAAGGGGTTCGGCGATCACCGAAGTGGTACAAACCACCTGTACACGTTCGTGCACACGTTTCGCAGGCCTGCATGCCAGGCATGCCAGAAGCAGTAAAAAGGTGAAAACGTGCCCGTACTTCATACCACAAAGGTATAGTTTTTAGGCAAACCAAAAATATTTTTAGATATAACTAAAACTAATACGGTCCTTTGCCTTTTACACGCAGCTCTTCGCCATTGTTGTAGGTGATGGTCTTCAGTTCCTTGCCGTCTTTGGAATAGAAGGTCCAGTTACCGTGTTTGAGGCCCATTTTATAGCTGCCTTTCACCTGGGGTACCTTATTGGGGTAATAGCGTATGAATTCTCCGTCGTACACGTTGTTCTTCATATTAAAGACCCCGGCCGTGGGCCCGTGCCCGAAAAAGCTTTCCCAGCGGCCGTATTTGGCACCGTTGCGGTATTCGCCCAGTTCCTGCACGGAGCCGCTTTCGTAAAAAGTGGTGTAGGGACCGTCCATAACGCCGTTCTTATAGGTAATGATGTCGCGGGGCTTGCCGTTATCGTACCAGTGTTTCCACACGCCGTTCTGCAGTCCGTTGGCATAGGATGCCACATAACGTAATTTGCCGGTCTCAAAGAACCCGCGCCATTCGCCCTGCATCAGTCCGTTGGAAAAATGGCCTTCGTCTTCGACCTGGCCTGTAGGGTAATACGATACAAAATAACCGTCTTCACGGCCGGATATAAAGTTTCCCTTGTGTTCGGTCTGTCCATTCTCGTACCAGTATTCCCAGGGGCCGTGTTTCAGGTCTGCCAGGAAATTCCCCTTTTTCCAGAGCGTGCCGGTACTGTCCCAGTAGGTCCACTCCCCGTCTTTCAGATCGTCTTTGTAGTTGCCCTCGAACTGTTTTATCCGGCCGGGATAGTACTGCGTCCAGAGACCGTTGCGTTTATCGTTCTCAAAATGGCCGCTCATGTCCGGCTCCCCGGAGGGGAAGAACCACTGCCAGAAACCGTTCCGCAGTGAGTCGCGGTATTCATAGATGCCTTCGGGCGTACCATCGGGGTAAAAGGTCTTCCAGGTGCCGTCCGGCTTATCATCTTTATAGGCGGCGATCTCCAGCACCTTTCCGTTGGGATGATAGCTGGTCCAGTTGCCCTCTTTTCTGCCTTCGCGGCGCTTGCCCTTCAGTTTCAGGGCCCCGTCTTCGTACCATACCCAGGTACTGTCGTTGTTGTTATTTACGATACTGCGTTTTTTACCGGATTCGTACCAGTATTCCCAGCTGCCGGCAGGTTTTCCGTTATCGTATCTCTCGATGCTGTGCGGCGCCCCGGTCTCGTAGTATTTTTTCCAGGTGCCGGTGCGCAGGCCTTTGCTGAATTCGATCTGCATTTCGGGAGTGCCGTCTTTGTAAAACGTTTCCCATTTGCCGTCTTTTTCGTTATTCACAAAGCTGCCGCGTTCGGCCACTTTCTGTTCAGGGGTGTACGTGATCCAGAGCCCCTGTTTTTGTCCGTTGAGTTCGTTACCGGTGCTCTGCGGTGTGCCGTCGGGCCAGAAGGTCTGTTTTTCGCCTGTGCCGGTATTGTGTATGCTGCGAGGTTTACCGCCTTCGGGCCACCAGCTTTTCCAGGTGCCTGTGGGAGTACCCGTCCGGGTGTAATGTCTTTCTTCCAGCAGTTTACCATCTTCGCCATATTCATAGTAATCGTCGATGGGCTTACCGTTTTCATCGTTCTCGTACACCTTGTGCTTTTTGCCGTTCTCGTGGAAGGTCTGCCACTTGCCGGTCTCCACGCCATCGGTATAACTGCCCGTAGCCTTTTTACGGCTGTTGGGATAAAATTCGCTGAATTTGCCGTTCTTATTCCCTTCGGCATCCATTTCGCCTTCGCTGCGCAGGGCACCGTTGGCATGGTAATAGGTATAATAACCGATATCGTAATTTTCGTAGGTGAGAATGCTGCCATCCTGGTAATAGGACACCCACTCCCCCGTTTTTTTATTGTCTTTGAACGTACCGGTGTTCATGGGCATACCAGTTTCGTACCACATTTTCCAGCTGCCCTGTTTAAGGCCGTTCTTAATGCTGTACTGGCTCTGTTTGGCGCCGTTCTTGTGGTAAGAGGTCACGGTACCGTTCAGTACGCCGGCCTTGTAACTTTTTTTCTCACGGATGTTGCCGTTGTCGTAATACTCGGTCCAGCTGCCTTCGGGTTTTCCGTTTTTGAGCTTACCGATGGTTTCTATCGTGTTTTTTTCACTGTAGATCTTTACCAGGCCTTTGCTGTAGTCGATCTCGCTTTTCAGTATGCCGTTCTTGTAATATTCTTTCCAGAGGCCCGTTTTTTTACCCGCCTCATAAGTACCGGCTTCGCGCAGGGGGCCTTCTTCGTAGAACTCCCGCCAGAAACCCGTACGTTCGTTCGCGGTAAGCGGCCCTTCGGCACGCAGACGGCCCGAGTCGTAAAACTGCTGCACGTTCTGGGCAGATACAGAGAGGCTGATGATGGTAAAAAGGAACAGGATAAGGCGTTTCATACTATTGCGGAAAAAAAGTTCAAATTTTCTGTGCATACACATAAGCTTGTACGGGCAAAATCGTTAAAATTGTATAGCGACCCTGTTAAAAATTGCGAATTTATGGAAATTGCGAAAGGAAACATCATATCGGCCACACCTTTTTTGGATGATCCCTACTTCAGGCAGGCGGTGGTACTGCTTACCGAACATAACGATAAAGGTTCCTTCGGGTTTATCATTAACCGCGAAACCGACCTGAAGCTGCACGAGCTGATCAAGGACGTACTGTTTGAAGCCAGTATCTATTACGGCGGACCGGTAGGCAACGAAAACCTGTTCTATGTGCACAGCCTGGGCGATCTGCTGCCCAACAGCGTGGAAATATTGCCGGGATTGTACTGGGGCGGCGAATTTGATGTGCTGAAGGAACTGCTTAACAATAAGGAAGCTCAACCCGATAAAGTGAAATTCTTTGCCGGCTATTCGGGCTGGGATCCCGATCAGCTGTCTGCAGAGTTTGCCAATAAATCCTGGGTGGCCGGCACCACCAGCGCCAACGAGGTACTGCATACCGAAGGCTATGAACAGCACTGGAAAAAAATGCTGCGCAAAGACAAAGAATACGCCATCTGGAGCAATTTTACGGATATGCCTCACCTGAATTAGTCCGGAGTCCCAAAGTCCGGGGTATGCATTTGAGAATGTATTCAATAAGGAGTTAAGGGGAATGAGATTGGAGGAATGAGCTATAAGCTCTCAGCTATAAGCGCTTCAGCTTCCCCTGCGCTGTGTGCGCCTAAAGCTACGCCCATACCGCCCATACGTCCGGCGAAATACAGGTTTTCTTCCAGCTTTTTCACGATCGGTCTCTTGGACTCTCCCACGGCCATAATGCCCGCCCAGCGCGTTTCAATGCGTATGTCGCGGCCCGGCAGGATCATACTGCCCAGCAGACCTTCCAGGTAATCCTGTATCTTTTCGTTAAGCACATGCCCTGCGTCCGTCTCGCCTTCCCTGTCCAGGAAACGGCCCCCACCCAGCAGGATGCGGCCGTCGGTCTCCCGGAAATAATTATACCCGAAATGATGGTGAAAAGTACCTTTTACTTTTAACCCCGGAATGGGCTCGGTAACCAGTACCTGTCCGCGTGCGGGAGCCAGGTCACCCAGTCCGGGCAGGTAACGCAGGTAGCCATTGGTGCAGAAGAGCAGGCGGCGGGTCTGTACTTTATAGGTATTGCCGAAACGCAGGGTAAAACCGCTGCCGGTGGTTTCGTACTGGTCGAGTTCAAAATTCGTATATACCTCAACACCCAGAGCTGCCGCCTTCTGCCACAAAGCGCGTATAAGCATGGCTGAATTTACGGCACCTTCGTACGGGTTCCCGATCAGACCCAGGCAGGCATTCAGTTCCATTTCAGCGGCCAGGGCGCTGCTGTCGGCAAACGTATCTTTTAACCCGCAGAAGTCTTCGATATCGCGGTTCCAGGCGGGCAGTGCCTCTTTTACCTTTTCGAGGGTCTCTTTTTCGTCCTGTGCAAAGAATTCGAAGCCGCCGCAGGCTTCATAACCGATGGCTGTATCCCCGCACCAGTCGCGCAGTATACGCAGGCCGTCGTAACGACTTTTCAGCAGTTTCAGCACCGGTTCCCGGCCGTTCAGTTCGGCATCTTCCATCAGTTCGGTCATGGAGCCGAAACAGGCAAAACCGGCATTACGCAGTGTAGCGCCATCGGGCAGTATGCCCTTTTCGAAAACGGCCACACGCAATGCAGGATGGTTCTTTTTGAGGAACGAAGCGGCCAGCAGTCCGTTGATCCCGGCGCCGATCACAGCAACATCAAAGGGAGAAGCGAAATAATTCTTTTGCCAGTACGAAAACATAGTGCGAAAATAGCGGTAAATGCCGATAAAAAGAAAAGCCGCCCCGCGGTAAGCGAGACGGCCTTTTATGCTGAAATGATCTTAAATTTTGTTTTTCACATCGCGCATCAGGCGCATCAGCAGCGGCGAAATGATCACCAGCAGGATACCCGCCGCCACAGAAATATAGGCAATGCTGCGGTAACCGTCGGTGTACTGCATCAGTTTATCCATATTGGTGGGGTCCTTAATGGATTCATCTACCTTAGACAGGGCCGAGCCGATAAGTCCGGCACCGTATTGTCCGTAGGCGCTGGCCAGGAACCAGGTACCCATCATTACCCCGTGCAGGCGCGAAGGCGTAAGCGTGGTGACCATCGAAAGCCCGATGGGCGAAAGACACAGTTCCCCGATGGTGATCACCAGGTAGGCACCCAGGAAGGTCCACAGCGGGGTAAGCCCGCTGTCCGTTGCCAGGAAGCGGCTCAGGTAAAATACCAGGAAGCCCAGGCCCAGGAATACAAAACCAAAGCCGAACTTAACCACGGTATTGGGTTCTGATTTCCGTTTGTTGAGCGCTATCCAGAGCATACCGATGAAAGGTGCCAGCAGTACCACCCACAGGCCGTTGATGGAGTTGTTCACCTGTGTCATATTGAGCCCGTGACTGTTTACGTTACCCAGTGCAAAATAGTTCAGGGAACCTCCGCCCTGCTCAAAAAATGACCAGAACAGCACGGAAAACAGGATCAGGATAATGGCTACAGCCATTTTACCGAATTCTTCCTTCGTTACGGAGAAAAGCGTCACTACCAGGTACACCAGGATCAGTGCGGCGATCGTAAGCATAAATACATCGCTGAACTGGACCAGGTAAGGCGCCTGTGAGCCGTCGTCCTTAAGAACAGGTCCGAAAACCGAAGTAAAATCGATATCGAACGGGAAATACACCATTACGAAAAAGAAAGGGATCAGCAGCATGGACACCAGGTATACCAGCCACTGGCGCTTACTCGGTCTCATGCTTCCGTCACGCTGCAGTTTAAGCGGCGGCAGACCGATGGGCCCCAGTTTTTTCTGGGTAAAGATAAAGAGTCCCAGTCCAAAGAGCATACACACCCCGGAAAGGGCAAAGCCCAGCGACCAGCTTACCGATGTACCAATATAGGCAATGGTAAGTCCGCTGAGTACTGCCCCGATATTGATACCGGAATAGAACAGCGAAAAGCCTGCATTGCGCCGCGGATCGTCCTTTTTATACAGTCCGCCCACCATGGTAGAGATATTCGGCTTAAAGAAACCGTTCCCGACAATGAGTATACTCACGCCCAGGTAAAAGGAAAATGCGCCCGGCACGGCCATGATAAAGGTACCGATAGCCATGAGCACACCGCCCCAGAATACCGAACGGCGGAAACCGAAGATACGGTCGGCGAACATACCGCCTACAAAAGCCATAGCGTATATAAAGGCTTGAATAAGACCATATTGCTTATTCGATGTGCCTTCCGCAGCACTTTTAGCTTTTATTTCGGACGTTTCAATATAATACAGCGGGTGATCTTCGGTCAGCTCCTCTTTCTGTTTCTTCAGGAACTCTGTCTTTACTTTTTCCAGTTCGGCAGAAGCCACCGGCTTGTAATCTGCGGTGATTATAAGGTGCGAAATATACAGGGCCAGCAGGGCGCGCATACCATAAAAGGTAAAACGCTCCCACATTTCTACCAGGAAAAGGTACCACAGCTGTTTGGGGTATTTTCCCTTAAAGTCCTGTATCTGTTCTAAGGTGATCTCGTTCTGCATCCGTAATCGGTGTTAACGTACGTTTTTCTCTTTCATTACACGGTTGAGCCATGGCAGCATGATAAACAGCATGATGGCCGCAGCCAGTACCAGACCGAAGTTCAGGTAGAAATAGTTCTGTTTCTGCTCGATGTCTTCCCAGAGACCGCCCAGCATACCGGCCAGTTTATTACCTACGGAAATGGCCAGGAAGAAACCACCCATGAGCAGGGCCGTGATGCGCGGCGGACTCAGCTTGGAAACCAGCGACAGACCCATCGGCGACAGGCAGAGCTCACCCAGGGTAATTACCCCGTAGGAAGCGATCAGCCACCAGCTGCCGGCTTTGTTGCTGAGGTCATTGGTTGCATACACCGCGCCTACCATCACCAGGGCCGAAAGAGCCGTTATGAGCAGACCCAGGGCAATTTTCGTAGGTGTACTCGGTTCCATTTTTCTTCTTCTGAAAAAGCCCCATACACCAACCAGTACCGGCGTCAGGAACACCACCCAGAAGGGATTGATGGACTGGTACAGCTCTGTGGAGAACAGCTTCAGGTTCTCCCCTTCGGCAGGGATCTTCGATTTGTCCAGGTTGCTGAAATATTTGCGGGAAGAAGTAAGCAGGGCTATTTTCTTCGACAGTGCTTTTTTAGCTTCGATGTGTTCGGGCGTATCCGCCACGATGGCCTCTTCTTCGGCACGCAGGGCACCGATGGTCTTGGCAAATTCCTCGTCGTTCTGTTGTACGATCGGGTTGTTTTCCACGATCTGCACCATGTCTACGGCCGAGAATGCTTTATCTACCGCTGCCGGCATTTCGCGGTCGGTATAATCTTCGGCCCATACGGTAAGAGCATCGCCGTTCTGGTGGAAGATGGCAAAGAACAGGATCACACAGGTAAATACGGCCAGCAGGGCCCCGATCGATCTTTTTTCCAGGTCTTTCGATTTCAGCCACAGGTATACAAAGAAACCGGCAACGGGCAGACAGCCGAAGATAAAGGCATCATTGGTATCGGTACCCAGGATATTCCCGTGCGGGTTGGTTTCGCTGGTGATACCGTTGATGAAGTACCCGATGGTACCGAAAATAAGCATGGGGAAAACGGTGAAACCGAGAATTTTCACGGTGGACATATCGCCCGGCTGCAGGGGCTTGATCTGGTCTACGTGTTTAATGTGTTTGGTACCCACCAGGAAGATCACCACACCGATGAGCATACCCACACCGGCAGCGGCAAACGCATAGCCCCAGCCGTAGTTGATGCGCATGTAGGCGGCCACAAAGTTACAGATGAAGGCACCGATATTGATACCCATGTAAAAGATGTTGTAACCGGCGTCTTTCTTGTCTTTCAGCTCATCGTTGCTGTACAGGTTACCTACCAGGGTAGAGATATTCGGTTTAAAGAAACCGTTCCCCAGGATAATGAACAGCAGGGCCAGGTAAAAGGTAGTGGTGCTGTGTATGGATAGCAGGAAATACCCGGCCGACATCATAAGTCCGCCAATGACAATGGAGCGGCGGTAGCCCAGTACGCGGTCGGCCAGCAGTCCGCCGATGAACGGCGTAAGGTATACCAGCCCGAGGTATGTACCGTAAATATCCGATTTTTTCGTAGCGTCGAAGCCCATACCGCCGTTGTTCCAGCCGTCGAGCATATAAAGAGAAAAGATACCCAGCATAAGGTAGTATCCGAAACGTTCCCACATCTCGGTCCCGAACAGAAACCAGAGTCCTTTGGGGTGTCCTTTACTTTTTACTTCTTCCATAAGTACAAACAAAATTTAGTTCAGGGGGTAAAACTACTCTGATTTTTCTTTTTACAAAAACCACACACATTTTTTTGTTCCGTTTCCAAAATTTTACGAAATGGTTATATTTGCGCCAAAACTAAGCGCTTTTGGTACAGTTACACGATCTGACATTTGAACCGTATATACTTGATACAGACATCCGGGAAAAGGTAAGCGGACTGGCTGCACGTATCAATGCCGACTACGGGAATACCGAACTGCATATCGTGTCTGCGCTTACAGGTTCCTTTATGTTCACTTCCGACCTGGTACGTCATCTGCAGATGCCGTGTTACCTGCATTTTATAAAGGTAAGCTCCTATCACGGCAGCACACAGTCTACCGGCTCCATTACCCTGGACGCCGAGCTGAAGGCCGATCTGGCAGGCAAACACGTACTGATCTCGGAAGATATTATCGATACCGGCCTCACGGCAGGTTTTCTGCACGAATACCTCATGAAAAAGCAGGCAGCAAGCGTTAAAATAGCTGCACTTCTGTTCAAACCCAACGCATATAAGGGCTCTTTGCCCGTAGATTACCCCGGCTTCAGCATTCCAAACGACTTTGTGGTGGGCTATGGCCTCGACTACAAGGAATTGGGCAGAAACCTTAAAGACATCTATAAATTAAAAGACTCCTGAACACCATGCTAAATGTGATTCTATTCGGCCCTCCGGGCGCAGGCAAAGGCACTCAGGCCGTAAAAGTGGCTGAGAAATTCGAACTCGTTCACCTGTCCACAGGCGATATATTCCGCGCCAACATCAAAGGCGAGACCGAATTGGGCGTACTGGCCAAAAGTTACATCGACAAGGGGCAGCTGGTGCCTGACGAAGTAACCATTAACATGCTGCGCGGCGAAGTGGAAAAGAATAAAACGGCCAAAGGCTTTATTTTCGACGGGTTTCCGCGTACCATTCCCCAGGCCGAAGCCCTGGACCTGCTGCTGAAGGATTACAGCAGTGCGGTAGACGTGGTGGTAAGCCTCGAAGTTACCGAAGAAGAACTGATCGCCCGCCTGAAAAACCGCGCGCTCACCTCCGGCCGCACGGACGATGCCGATGAGAACATCATTAAAAACCGCATCCAGGTATATAAGAATGAGACATTTCCGTTAAAAGATTACTACACACAGCGGGGAATTGTAAAAGTTGTGAACGGAATTGGTACAATTGAACAAATTTTTTCCGATATTTGCACCGCCGTTGCAGGCGAGTAATGCAAAAGGCCGAGTGGTGAAATTGGTATACACGTACGTTTGAGGGGCGTATGGCGCAAGCTGTGCGGGTTCAAGTCCCGCCTCGGTCACAGAGTTAAGGCAGTTTTCCGGAAGGGAAGCTGCTTTTTTCGTTTTAAACGAATCAAATAAATAATTACCACTTAAAAAAGAAAACTGTTCTTTTGTCTCTTTGCCCGCCGGAAGCCTGGCCGCGAAACGCTGGCAAATGGTTAAACGAAACGAATGATGAAAAAGTCGGTCATATTGATACTTAGTATGGGTCTGCTATCCTCCGGTCTGTCCGGACAGAACTATGAGCGGTATAAGGCGTTGCCAGATACAAGCATATCCTCAAAATATCTCGGTTTTACTAAAAATATCTCGGTTACCGTTCCCCTGGAATGGCAAAAGGACCTGGATCGGGATTTCCCTTTGATACTTGTTTTTGACAGACAGAATCAAAGAAGTCATAATTTCATCTTACATACCATCGACTACCTTACGAGCAATGAACAAATGCCCTCCGCGGTAATTATAAGCGTTGAATCAGAACAAAAGTACCGTGGCCTGGAAACACTGCATAAAGCTTCAGATGCGAAGGGACTTGCAGAGGAAAATGAAAAATTCCTCTTCGAGGAGCTGATCCCTCTTGCCGAAGAGCAGTATAAGGCTTCTCCATTCAGGCTTTTCATTGGTCATTCCAGGTATGGTTATTTTACCACATCTCTTCTAATTTCAAGAATGAATGAATTGAACGGCGTTATTTCCTTAAGCCCGTTTTTCACTCAACCCAATGTGGACTTAACCGACTCTATAAAAAATATAGACAAACAGGAATTTACTTCCTGTAAATATTATCGTTTTGGCATTGGAAATGATTACCTGTCTGACTTTTCTAAAATGGATCCGGCGATCAGACAACTGCATACGTCTACATTCAACGCTAAAGGGTTTCTCTTTAAAGAAGCAGCCCACAACGTAACCCCTGGTCTGACCATCGGGGTTGCTCTGTACGAAATATTCGAAGAATGGTCAAAAAATCAGGCCCGGTACTTAGCTAATGAACAAAAAGAGCTCAGCATAATAGATTCGTTGGAAAAGGATATACAGTCGCACTACGGTAGCCGATTAGAGTTTTCTATTGGTACCTTAAACGGCAAAGGGTGGTATTTTTACAACGAAGGACAATTTAAAAAGGCGATAGAAGCCTGGGAGTTATTACTAAGATCTTACCCTAATTTTTCCGAAGCGTATGTATACATCATTGAGGCCCAGATACAACTTAAGGAGAATTATGCACAAACCATAAACCGCTTTGAAGCATCTTTAGCGAAATCAAACATCTATTCGGATACAGAGAAAGACGAATTAAGACAGGAACTCAACACGATGAAAAAATGAACGTTGGTGACAGCAGTTACCCAAAAAGGACAGTTAAAGGGTTACACCAGGCTTGGTGCTCAAATCATTTTTTCATCCTTTCTTTTCCATCTGCTCAATGGCCTTCCAGCCTTCCGGGGTAATGCCCATAATTTCGGTGGCTACGCCCATGGTCTCGTAGGTATCGAAAAAAGCCATGCGCGCGATGGGGTGGTCCACTTCGCTGATGACCGCAAAACCCTGCGCCCGCAGTTCTGCCGTGACGCGCTCAAAACCGGCTACCGGTAAACGAAAGGCCAGGTGCTGGGTTCCGCCTGCAGGACAGCGTTCTAGGTAATCGTGGAACATGCTCTGCCCCGAAAGCGGCTGCACCAGCTCAATAAAAGTTCCGCCATTGTACGTCTGTGTTGTGAGCCATTCTGCCGGTACCACTTCACCGTAATAACTCATCTGTAAATCCTGCGCCCGCATCCGTTCCGGCGTAGGGAAACGGATGCCCAGTGTACCCGAAAGAAATTGTACAGTCTTGTGTATATCGGGTACCACCCAGCCGATCTGGGCCAGTTCCAGGCCGGCGATACTGTGGGGAAAATCGTTCATGTTCTCTGTTTTCAGGTTCATGAACAAAGTTAGTACGTTCAGCGCGTTCAAACGGGGGTATTTGCGTCAATATACAGGGTGCATTGCGCCTATTTGCCCTTCCCGCGTTTGCGTTTTGCATCGGAGAATGCCCTGATCCGCTTTTTCTGTTCCTTTTCCGTTTGGCGCAGGTATTCTTCTCCCAGCTGCTCCGTTAACAGTTCGTCTACAGACAGGTTCCGGGAATGGGACAATATCTCCTGGTGTCTGTACTCGGTATCTTTTAGTATATTAATGACCACCTGCTTATCCTTATGATCGATACCGCTGTACATAAGCAGTGTGGGTTTGTACAGGAGCCGGTACAGGGCGGCCAGGGCCTTTTCGCCTTCGGAGGTAATGCGCACCAGTTTTGCCCGGCGGTCGTCCGGATCGGTACGTTCGCTTATGTAGCCGAGCCGGGTCAGCTTGTTCAGGATATCGATGCCTGTGGTCTGCTCTGTAAAATTGTACTGGATCACCCGGGTTTTCTTAACCTCTTTTAGCTGGTAAACGGCATTCAGGAAATAGAACCATTCCAGCTCAAAACCCGGCATCTCCTGCAGGGCCATTTTGGAATAGGCCGTATGCATGCCGGCCAGCCGCCCGATCAGCTTGGCAAATACCGTATCCAGGTCAGGCGGGGTAAGTCCGCCGAACAATTCCGCATTGCTTTCTTTCGCTAAAAAGTACATGCAGAATTCCGTGGCCGAAGCGTTGCGGTTCTTTTGTACATAGTCTTCCCAGGCCGTGATCAGTTTTACCAGTTCCGTCATACATTATATCGGATTCGATGTAAATATAGAAAAAAATGAAGGAAATAATTTGCACAGATGCATTTTAGGCATACATTTACATCGGATTAGTTGTTTTAAAAAAATAAATACAACGAAAACGTTATAATAAAATGCTTAAATGGATATGCTGACAAGTACCTATCTCAGCAGAGCTGAATTCTGGCTCTTTTTCAGTACCCTGCTCTATTTTCTTATGAACGGGGCGCAGATCTTCGAAACCCTGGTATTTGTGCCCAAATGGGCCGCTTCGCCACCATCCGGGTTTTCTCTGCTGAACGGGCCCGGCGCCGGCCTCAAAAGCTTCTGGATCATTTTGCATGCGCTGCATGAGCTTAGTTTTATACTGGCCATCGTTTTTTGCTGGAAGATCGGTTTTGCCCGCAACTGGCTGCTGATCTCCTTTGCCGTACACCTGGCCCTGCGGGTATGGACACTGACCTATTTTGCGCCGAACATTATCCACTTTCAGAAAATTGCCGGAACGCAGGTCTTCAGCCCGGGGCTGGCTGCTAAAACCGCGCTGTGGCAAACGCTCAATTACATACGGGTAGCTGTTTTCATGGCCGTTTCCATAGGCCTGCTGCCTTTATGCCTGCGGGTATTTCGCCTGCGCCCTTAGTCCGGGAGTGCACTTTTGCCGGCAGCCTTACTGCCGTAATACTTCCTGCGCAGCCAGCGGGCTACGTTTACAAGTACGATGAGTGCAGGTACCTCTACCAGGGGCCCGATAACCCCGGTAAAAGCCTGCCCGGAATGTATACCGAATACGCCAATGGCTACGGCAATGGCAAGCTCGAAATTATTCCCGGCGGCCGTAAAGGAAATGGCTGCGTTTTCCGGGTAGCCGGCTCCCATGGCCCTGGACATAAAGAAGCTCAGCAGAAACATAAGCGCAAAGTAGATAACGAGCGGCAGAGCTATCCGCAGCACATCCAGGGGCAGCTGAACAATAAGATCGCCTTTGAGGCTGAACATGACCACAATGGTAAAAAGCAGGGCTACAAGGGTAAGTGGGGCTATAAACGGGATAAAACGATCGCGGTACCAGTCCTCCCCTTTCAGACGTACCAGGGCATACCTGCTTATCAGTCCTGCCAGGAAAGGAATGCCGAGATATATGGCTACGCTTTCGGCGATCTGCCCGATGCCAATGTGTACTTCCAGGCCGCTGAACCCCAGGAGCGGAGGCAGCACGGTAATAAAAAAATAGGCATATACGCTGTACAGCAATACCTGGAAAATACTGTTGAAAGCCACCAGGCCGGCGGCATATTCCCGGTTGCCTCCGGCAAGTTCGTTCCATACGATCACCATGGCGATGCATCTTGCCAGACCGATCAGGATCAGGCCGCTCATATACTCCGGGTACCCGTTCAGGAACAGCAGGGCCAGTCCGAACATGAGAACCGGACCGATCACCCAGTTCAACAGCAGGGACATTCCCAGTATACGCGTATTGCGGAAAACCTCGCCCATACGTTCGTAGCGTACCCGGGCAAAGGGCGGATACATCATCAGGATGAGCCCAACGGCCAGGGGAATATTAGTGGTACCGGAAGACAGAGTGTCTGCCTTGCCGGACAGGTCCGGGAAAAAATGACCAATGGCCACACCGGCCGCCATGGCCAGGAATATCCACAGGGTAAGGTAACGGTCGAGGAAGCTCAATTTTGCCTGCATAGCTCAGGGTTTTATCAGAGAAAATACATAGAACATTTCGGATGCGATCTGCAGGCTTCTTTCTGCATACACGCGGGCCTGCTCCGGCGTATGGTCCGAGATGCCGGGGTCTTCGAACGGCAGTACGATCCGCTTTTCTGCTCCCGCAACAAAAGGACAGCCGGCATCGGCCTGCGAGCAGGTCATTACGGCGGCAAATGCCGAAGCGGGGTTAAAAGGATCGTCGTATTTCTTGGAAAAACCGATCACTGCGGGTGCATTTTCGCCGTATTTAATGGCATACAGGGGATTTTCGACCCCGGCAAGCGGAAATACACGAAAACCCTGACTTCTCAGCGTTTCTGCCACTACAGGGTAAAGCGCCGTAACTTCGGTCCCCCCGGAATAGCAAGCTACTCCCTGCACCCGGAAATAAGCCGCAGCAGCCTGGGCCCAGACCTGTGCCAGCTGACTCCGCCGCGAATTATGCGTGCAGATAAAGCAAAGCGATATCTCCTGCCCGCGGTCGGCCTTCTGTTGTATAAAAGCGCTGAGCTCCCGCAGCACGGTCCTGCGCTCTTCGCTCATATTCCGTTCTTCAAGAACGGCAATGGTTTTGGATAATTCCGGATACATACTGTGTGATGCTTATTCTTTGCGGAAGCCACAGAACACAAAGTTCTGCACCGTTCCGGACGGTGTTTTATGGTCGGCGCTGATGCATTCCGTTTTACGGAAACAGGGTTTAAAACGGTCGCTCAGGCTGTGTTCCGAATACTGTTTTACTTCGATACCGCTGCATTTGCGGGGGCCCTGTTCCGAGAAAGTACCGGTAACCAGCATCCCGTTCTTTGTAAGCCCGGCCGCCGCCTTTTGTATATACCTGTCGATCTCCGCGTCCCGTGTAAAAAAATGGAACGCGGCCCTGTCGTGCCAGAGATCATACGGTTCTTCGGGCACAAAATCCAGCACATCGGCAAGGATCCAGCGTACCCTGCCGGCTTTGTCTCCCAGCCGGGTCTGTGCCCGCTCAAGCGCCACCGCTGATATGTCCAGCACGGTCAGGTCTGTGTATCCCGCTTCCAGCAGGTGGTCTGTAAGAAAACTGTCCCCTCCGCCGATGTCAATGATCCGGGCATCCCGGGGCAGTCCATACTTACGGATAAACCAGAGCGACGTTTCGGGGTTGGGCTGGTACCAGCTTACTTCCTGCAGCGATTTACTACGGTAAATATGCTCCCAGTGATCTTTTCGGTTAAAATGCTCCATAATGGCCGGTTTAACAACATCCGGAACCGGGTGTGCAGGAATTGGAGAGGTCAGAAAGCTCTACCCTTTTTTTCTGCAGGGGAACACCGCAGGCATCTTCCGCCAGGCAGGCCGTTTGTTTGTTCCGGAGAATAAAATGCGTTCCGTTAAAGTCCAGGCCATATTTCCCGATGGTCTCGCCCTGGTACTCCACTTCGATCTCCGCATCTTCCAGGCCCAGCTTTTCTTCCGCTAAACGAATAATGTTAAGCAGCTTGCCTGCCTGCAAACGGTGATCATGGTCGGCCGCGGTCCACAGCTGAAAGCTGATCTGTCTTTCCTGGCGCAGGGTACCTCCACAATCGATAAAATGCTTACTCAGCGCGCCTACTTCGGTCACATGAAAATGGGGCGGCACCGCCGTTCCGTTCTCCAGGCGGAATTCAACCGCCTCTAAACCGGGTAATAGTTGTTTGATCTGTTCCAGTGTCATAGTATGATATTTTTATTTTTTACATTGTAACATTGCAATATAACGATATATAGGACCTAAAAAAAGGGCTTCTCAGCAGCATTTTTCCACGTTCACATCCTGTGCAAAGAACTGCTGGAACCGTTGCCGGATCTCGTTCCATTTCTTTTCCTCAATGCAGTAACACACCGATTTACCTTCGATCGTCCCCTGTATAATGCCTATATTCTTCAGTTCTCTCAGGTGTTGCGAAATGGTGGCCTGCGCCAGCCCCAGCTCATCTACCAGGTCGTTGCAGATACAGGTCTTACGGTCTATAATGTGCTGAAGTATTGCAATACGCGCCGGGTGTCCCAGCACTTTTGCCATGTTTGCCAGCTCGTTCTGTTCGTCTGTAAATAATATGGATTTTGTGAGTCCCATTTCATCGCAATATTACGATATAAAAATAAGTCTGCAAAAATAGTTTGTGTTTTTTTTCGGGGAGAGGCCCTTCTCTCCACTGCGCAGCGCTCCGTTTTCTTTTTACCCGGCGTTTCTTATCTTTGAAGGAACACAATACCTGATTATGATGCTCCGCCGCGGTTTCGTCCTGTTACTTATCCTGTTGCCTCTGAAAGATATTTTTGCGCAACATTTTGCCCCCGCCACCTACCGTTTTGACGGGATCGGCCTGAACGAGGTATACGAGCTGCCCCCTCACATACTGAAGGCCCTGCCGGGGAGCGGGATACAACGCCTGCGCATTGAATACAGCTGGACGGAGCATACCGAACACCTGCTGAACAAGGCCGGGCAGATTATAAAAACCTATAGGGTATACCCCGACCCGAAACATAAAAAACGTACGCTGAACGACTCTACCCTGTTCCGTTATAACAGCTCCGGGGCGCTGGTTGCCGCGCGCCGCTGGAATGGCCACCTGTTTGTACAGGACAGTATGGCTTACGATGTACAGGGCCGGCTCATCTACTATACTTCTGAATTACGGGATCTGGAAGGCCGGCTGTATCCCCGGAACGAAAGGGTGCTCATTCACCGGCTCCGCCTGCTTTCGTCCTCGGATTCGGGCACCGTACTGCTGGATTCGAACCGCTACGATGCGGATACCGAATACAGCTTCGACAACCGGAACCGGAATGTAAAGATACGGTCAGGGAACGCCCTCGATTCCGTGTCTGTACACACATCGGGAAACACCTGCACCTACATTTACTGGCATAACGAGGCGGGCCGGGACAACAAGATGCACAAGGGCAAAGAGGAAATGTATGAGAACGGGCTCCTGGTGCAGGAAAATACGTACACGGTTTCCCCGGCCGGCACCTCTCCCTTCTGCGAAAAGCATTATGTGTACGACCCGCAACAGCAAAGGCTGATCGCCGTTGAAGCATTTAGCTATTACCAGTGCTCGCCGCCCCTGTTTTATACCTATAATTCAGATGGCTGGGTAAGCATTGAAACCAGGGTACTGAACCGGGAAGCCAGGCTGAGCAGCTACCGTTACTACAAACACTGACCGGCCTCCGAAAGGCAGCTTTTCGCCTTGCGGTTGGCAAAACCCGCCAAAAAAGTTATTTTTGTTTCCTGTTAGATATCGCTTATGAGTCAATCAAACACATATAGAGAAACGAACGTACTTGATAACGAGAAGATCACGTTCGAGGATTTCAAGACCGAAGTACTGAACGACTACCGCATTGCCTGCGAAAGCCGCGAAGCTTCCCTGCTGGGGCGCCGCGAGGTACTTACCGGCAAGGCCAAATTCGGGATCTTCGGCGACGGTAAGGAAGTGGCCCAGATCGCCCTGGCCAAGGTTTTCCGTAAGGGAGACTGGCGCAGCGGTTATTACCGTGACCAGACCTTTATGATGGCTGCGGGACTGATGACCGTAAAACAATTCTTTGCCCAGCTGTACGCCGATCCCAGCATCGAAAAAGAACCCATGACCGGTGGCCGCCAGATGAACGGACACTACGCCACGCGTTTCCTGGATAAGAACGGGAACCGTATCGCTACCGCCCAGCATAAAAACTCCTCGGCCGATATTTCGCCCACCGCGGGACAAATGCCCCGTCTGCTGGGCCTGGCGCTGGCCTCTAAACATTTCCGGCAGAATAAAGAGCTGAAGGACCTGAAAGAATTTTCGGTGAACGGCAACGAAGTAGCTTTTGGTACCATCGGCGATGCCAGTACCTCGGAAGGACATTTCTGGGAAACGATGAATGCCGCCACCGTGTTGCAGGTACCCCTGTGCATGAGCGTATGGGACGACGGTTACGGAATTTCCGTGCCTAAAAAGTACCAGACCGCAAAAGGCAGTATTTCCGAAGCCCTGCGCGGATTTCAGAAAGATGAGAACGGTCCGGGCATGCTTATTTTCAATGCCCGTGCCTGGAATTACAGCGAACTGGTGGAAACCTACCAGAAAGCCGTGGCCACCTGCCGCCTGGAACACATTCCCGTGCTGATACACGTGGAAGAGTGCACACAGCCGCAGGGACACTCCACTTCGGGCTCACACGAACGTTATAAAAGCAAAGACCGCCTGGACTGGGAATCGGAATACGACTGCCTGCGCCAGATGCGTCTATGGCTTACCGAACACGGACTGGCTACCGAAGAAGAGGTCGCCGCCATTGAAGAGGAAGCCAAAAAATACGTACGTACCTCTAAACAGGAAGCCTGGGCTGAATTCCAGAGCGCTATCAAAGCCGAACTGGACGAAGCCGTGCAGGCCATCCGCTCCCTGGCCGTGGTTTCTGCACAGACCGAGCGTCTGAACGAAATGGCCACCACGCTCGAAAAAACGGCAGATCCGGGCCGCAGCCACGTGATCAGCACCGTGCGCAAAGCCCTGCACATTACCCGTTTCGAGAAAAACGTACAGCGCCAGGCACTCAGCCTCTGGCTCAGCGAACAGAAAGAGATCAACAAAGAAAGATACAACGCGTACCTCTATGCCGAGAACAAACTTTCGGCACTGCGCGTAAAGGAGATCAGGCCGCAATACGACGGCGATAACCAGACCGACGGCCGCATCGTGCTGCGCGAGAACTGGGACCACATCCTCGAGAACCACCCGGAAGTATGCATCTTCGGCGAAGATGTGGGCGGTATCGGCGGCGTGAACCAGACCCTGGAAGGCATGCAGAAAAAGCACGGTGAAATGCGCGTGTTCGATACCGGTATCCGCGAAATGACCATCGTGGGTCAGGGATTGGGTATGGCCATGCGCGGACTGCGTCCCGTGGCCGAGATCCAGTACCTCGATTACCTGCTGTACGGTCTGCAGACCATCAGCGACGACCTGGCCACCCTGCGCTACCGCACCAAGAACGGACAAAGCGCACCGCTGATCATCAGCACCCGCGGGCACCGCCTGGAAGGTATCTGGCACAGCGGCTCTCCCATCGGCATGATCCTGCACAGCGTACGCGGTGTATACGTGTGCGTACCCCGCAATATGACACAGGCGGCCGGTATGTACAACACCCTGCTGCAGTCCGACGATCCTGCCATTGTCATTGAACCGCTGAACGGCTATCGCCTCAAAGAAAATATGCCTTCGAACATCGGTAAGTTCACCGTGCCCCTGGGCAAGGCCGAAATTCTGAAAGAAGGTACGGACGTTACCGTTGTTTCTTACGGAAGTACCCTGCGCGTATGCGAAGAGGCCGCTGCGGAGCTGGAAAAAATGGGCATCAGTGTGGAACTGATCGACGCACAGACCCTGCTGCCCTTCGACCTGGAAGGCATCTGCGCACAGAGCGTGAAGAAAACCAACCGCCTGGTGGTGGTGGACGAAGACGTTCGAGGTGGCGCCAGCGCTTACCTGCTGCAGCAGATCGTGGAAGACCAGAACGCTTTTGTATACCTGGACGCTCCTGCCCGCACCATCAGTGCACAGGACCACCGCCCGGCCTATGCCAGCGACGGAGACTACTTCAGCAAGCCCAGCAGTGAAGACATCTGCGAAGGTATTTACCAGCTGATGCACGAATGCAAACCGGAAATATATCCTTCACTATTCG
This sequence comes from Flavobacteriales bacterium, assembly GCA_052437175.1. Classification (GTDB taxonomy): domain Bacteria; phylum Bacteroidota; class Bacteroidia; order CAIKAF01; family CAIKAF01; genus JACVCJ01. The sequence continues at coordinate 668,544 of JBQVOK010000001.1, read as the reverse complement.
AATAATCCGTTGAATTTTCAATAACCTCAATACAAAAGGATGCTCTCTGAACGGGCATCCTTTTTTTTGTGCCGTAATGGAGCCTACCCGTTTTTAACGTAGCCGATCCTTTTCCGCTCCCTGAATTCGAATTCCTGGCGGTCTTTGGCCAGCAGGTAATTAATGGCCTCGTATACATCGCTGAATTGCTGATGGTACTGTTTCTCCAGTTCTTTCAGCTTATGCGTAAGATCTTTGTGCGAAAGTGCATATTGTCTCATCAGCACAAAAGCCCGCATAATGCCAATATTTACTTCTATGGCCCGGGGCGTGTTCAGTACACCGGAAAGCATGGCCACTCCCTGCTCCGTAAAGGCAAAAGAATGATAGCGGCTCCCTCCTCTTTTTGAGGACGCAAATTGCGTCCTCAAACTTTCCGTCTCTTCTTCGCTGAGCTCGAACATAAAGTCCTCCGGGAAACGCGCGATATTCCGGCGCACAGCTTCCTTGAGGCGCTTGGTTTCCACTCCGTAGAGTGCGGCCAGATCGGCATCGAGTATTACTTTCTGGTTACGGATCTCCCGTATTTTGTTTTGAATGGCTGGTATTTTGTCCATGGTGGTAAAACATTTCGCTCCTGTTGAATCACACGGTTTCCTTACTGTATGCTCCCTTAAAATCTGCCCGCATCCTATTGGTAATAGAAATACCGCACCTCACTCTGAAAAAATCCGTTCTTCCGGCTGATGCCAGAATGAAACGTATGAGAAAAGGGCGCGAACGTATAACTATCTATATACACCGTGCCTTTTACCAGAAAACGCCGCTTCATCAGTGGTATTGCCGGGTCCTGCAGCTCATACCGCACATAATGTTCTTTTCCGGGCAGTGTGCCCGTTATCCAGGTAAACAGATCGGGGCCTTTGTAGTATACGGTTTCCTCCGACCATTTTTTATTCCCTGCCTCGTAGCGGCGAAGACGGTTATTATGGACCTTCAGCCGGTAATCGCCGGACGGGACATCAGAACCCGTAAATGTCTGCATACGAAGCTCCGAGCGGTCTTCATTCCAGCTCAACAACTCGCTTCTTTCTTCTTCGAAACGGCCATTTTGCTTTTTTTCGTATACACGTAATAACGACTGTTCTTTCCAGGCCATCAGTACCCTGTAATACGGATCAGCGGCCGGGTCAAGCCATTCGGCCCGGACCAGGCGGCCGTCTACCCGGTAAAAGCGTTCTATGGTCTGCACTTCGCGGTATTCCGGAGAAAGATCGATGGTCAGGCGTCCTCTCTGCAGTTTCCGGATGAAGGACCGTGCCAGTATGGCCCTGTAATTGTCGGCTGCACGCGGATCGATACGTACAACAGTATCACCCACATGTACATCTTTATTGTAATAACTGAACCTTGTGAACCCCGCACGTATATCCTGCTCATACACCTGTTTATCGGCAGCCAGGAATTGTTCCGCGCGGGTAGGTATTCTGCGTATGCGCCCGTATATCCACTCCGTAACAGCTGTGTCTCCATTGGTATACGTTTTTTCGCTGCGGTAGCGGATATCCTTCCCCGGCTCTATCTGCAGCAGCAGTTCAGGAATGCCGTCAACCCCAGTATACTCGCGTTCCATTTTAACAAGATTGCCCGGCGTCTGCGAATAATACAGCGCTTCTCTGGTTAATTTCTGGGCCTTCAGACTCCCTGCCGGCAACAGCAGGAACAGCAGACCTATTTTTGTATATTCATAAGCAGATCGGCAGCGGTGAAAGTGCGATAAAAACATATATACGAAAAGATAAATTATTGGGGTTTGTGTTTCAGTTCTTCCATTACTTTTTCCACATCTACGCCCAGCCCTTTTGCAATGGCCGTTCCCAGGGCGACATCGGCACGGAAGAAATGGCAAAGCTGGCGATGGATGATCAGGTCTTTTTTAGGTCCGCCGATACCGCTCATGGCGCCCACGATATTCGATACCAGGTTATGCCGGTCGTAATCGTTCATGGCCTTGTTGAAGAGCCAGCCCGGTTGCGTATAGTGATCGTCCTCGCCGGGAGCATTCCGGTCGTACCAGTCGGCAATAACCCCGTCCAGTTCCATGGGAGCCTGTTTATAATTTTCATCGGCATAAATGTCGTCGAAACTGTTCGGATAGTAATTGGGATCGTCCTCCCCGTTGCCGTTCACAGCCATAAAGCCGTCCCGCTCATAATTGGCCGTCATGTACGGACAACGGTTCACGGGTATCTGCTCGTAATTTCCGCCCAGGCGGTACCTGTGCGCATCCGGGTAGGAAAGAATACGGCCCTGTAACATTTTATCGGGCGAATAACTGATGCCGTCCACGACATGGGCAGGGGCAAAAGCCGACTGTTCCACATCTGCAAAGTAATTCTTCGGGATCTGGTTCAGTTCCATTACCCCTACGTCGATGAGCGGGAAATCGGCATGCGGCCATATCTTGGTCAGATCGAAGGGATTAAAACGGAACGCCTTTGCCTGTTCTTCCGTCATTACCTGTATTTTGAGCATCCATCTGGGAAAGTCCTTATGATCGATGGCCTCTACCAGGTCGCGCTGCGCAAAGTCCATATCCCGGCTCTTCATATCGGCGGCTTCAGCGTCCGTAAAGTTTTTGATGCCCTGTTCGGTCTTAAAGTGAAACTTTACCCATACCCGTTCATTTTCTTTGTTGATCATACTGAAGGTATGACTGCCGAAACCGTGCATGTGGCGGTAGCCATAGGGCGTACCCCGGTCACTCATCAGGATCATGACCTGGTGCAGGCTTTCGGGGTTAAGACTCCAGAAATCCCACATCATGGTTGGACTTTTACAGTTTGTTCGCGGGTCACGCTTCTGGGTATGGATAAAATCGCTGAATTTCTTGGCGTCCTTGATAAAGAAAACCGGTGTGTTATTGCCTACCAGGTCCCAGTTGCCGTCTTCCGTGTAGAATTTCACGGCAAAACCGCGCGGGTCACGTTCTGTATCGGCACTGCCCTTTTCGCCGCCCACGGTGGAAAAACGTGCGAAGACCTTTGTCTCCTTCCCTATTTTACTGAATATTTTCGCTTTTGTATACTTTGTAATATCGTTGGTTACGGTAAAGGTTCCGAAGGCCCCGGAACCCTTGGCGTGCACCACGCGCTCGGGTATGCGTTCCCGGTTAAAGTGGGCCATTTTCTCGTGCAGGATAAAGTCCTGCAACAGCACGGGACCCCGCGGTCCGGCAGTCATACTGTTCTCATTTTCCACATAGGGAATACCGGATGCGGTAGTGAGTCTGCGATTGGTGTCTTTTTTCATAACCGTATTTTTAGTATATTAATCAATACAGATCCGGAAAATCGGAGATGTGCGTTCAATATAGTAAAAAAAAGGAAACTCAATGCCGTTCGCTCCATATTAACATCCAGTTATTCATGTTCCAGGCTACGGGTAACGCTGCCGTCCTCATCAAAATATACTTCAGGCCCTGTACGGCGTACACCCCAGTTTCCCCTCCATTCGGTCCATGACGATCTGAGTCCGCCGCCCGGGTAAAAACTTTTCACTTCATACAGCCAGCAATCCTGCCCCTTTTCATTCAGGCGGTGGTCTGTCAGCAACTCTACGGACACCCGCTCCCCGGCTGCGTTGTACATACAGCTTTCCCCGGGAACACCTGCCGTAACAAAACGAACATCCCGGGTATGGCCCTCTTTCTGGTAATGTACCTGCCGCAGCGGCCAGGCACTGCCTGTTCCGTAGTCCCGGCTTTCCCGTATGCTGCCGTTTTCGTTATAGTAGAGCCATTCTCCGCAACGATATCCTTTTTCGTAACATCCGGAAGCTTTCAGGGCAGCGGCCGGGTATTTTCCAGGATACAACGGATCATTCACGTAATAAAAGCAAACGTCGCCCTGCAGGAGCCCGTCCTGGTAATAAGCGCTGCACAGCGGCTCTTTCCGGTGCCAGACCTGCAGGCTGTCGTTCAGAAAACCGTTTTGCAGTACACCGTTCTCCACCCGGTAAAAGACCCGGTCCGGGTACTGTTCAGCCATGGGCATACCCCCGAAATACGGTTCACAGTAGGGATTATCATAACTCACGTAATTACGGTCTACCACAGGCAGGGTATCGCTGCACCAGCCGCTGAAAGGCACAAAATGCCAGATGGTCTCTCCGTGGTATTCATAATAGATCCGGCCGTCCAGGGGCAATTCCGGCCGCGTCGGAAAATTGTGGGGATACCTGTTGTACCCTGCCGTAAAGGGCCAATCTACAGACTGGGCGTATGCAGCCATCCACATAAAATACATAAATAAGGCCCCGGCCGTTCTCATGAAGTCTTTTTTAGAGTATACACCCGTAAAGTCAGGGGGTTCAATATACGGAGTGAAAATTTCAGCGCGGATCGGGAATGAAGCGCGGATCGCCTACAAGTCCCCGGAATAAGCCTGTGACATTCTCCCCGTTAGCCAGTGACAGGGTAAAACTGCGGAGCAAAGGTCCGGGCCGGTCGCACAGCCAGAAACAGACCGTAAGTGTATACTGTTTTCCGGGCATCAGCGGTTCGCGCGGGTATTCGCACGCATAATGCGGATCGCCGACCCATATTCGTGCGATCAGCTGAGGTTCTTTGCCCAGGTATAAGAACGGCACATGTACGCGCATGTTCTGTTGCGGAAGCAGGCCCAGATCCAGTGCCTTTGCATCAAACACGATTTCCGGAAGTAAGGTCTCCTGCTGCGCCCAAACAGTACCGGACACGGATGTATATACGAAAAAACAGGCAGTTATAAAACGGATATACGTTTTCACGCCGGGAAGTTAGACCGAAGGAACGCCGTTTTTTTTTATTTAACCGGAATTTAGGAAACGCGTTGTTTACGCTTTCTGCGGATGAGGAAGCGGCTACGGGTGGGATAACGGCGGCCGTGGGGAATATTATTCACTACCAGGGCGATCAGCAACAGGATGAGGCAACCGCTGAGTACGGGAGACAACACATACAGGAAGCCCAGGGCCTTTACTTTTTCGGAGCCGATGACGGCAATAAGCGCCGTTGCCCCCCCGGGAGGATGCAGGGTTTTGGTAAGCTGCATGGCCACAATGGAAAGCGAAACCGCCAGGGGTGCCGATATCCAGAGGATATCCAGCCCGGTTGTCTGTACACATACCCCGATAAGGGCCGATACCAGGTGCCCGCCGATGAGGTTGCGGGGTTGCGCCAGCGGACTGCTGATCACGCCGTAGACCAGTACGGCCGAAGCACCGAAAGAACCGATGAGAAAGAGATTATCTTCCAGGCTCAGGAAACGGCTCTGCAGGAAAGCGATGAGCGCAATACCGGCAAAGGAGCCCAGGAAGGCCCAGAGATGTTCCTTAAAGTCTACAAGGGTTTCGCGGTATACCACGTAGCGCGATATGCGCAGACTGCGGCGGAGGTGTTTTCTCATGCTATGCGGTTTTTTCGAGGCATTTATAAAGGGTCTGCCGTACCTGTTCCAGGCTTTCTTCCCGGATGCAGTACGGGGGCAGCACGTACAGTACATTGCCCATGGGCCGCAGCAGCACGCCGTTTTCCAGGGCGGTATCGTACAGTATTTTTTTTACCGGGTGTGTATAAAAATAGCCTTCATCGGGTACAAGCACGTCCATAGCCAGTATGGTACCGCATACGCGTACGTCCTGCAGGCGCGGGTGTGCAGAGAACTCATCGGCCAGGGCCACCATACGGAACTCCAGTTCTTCTATTCCCTGTTGTACGGCGGCATTGCCCAGCAGGTCGAGCGAGGCATTGGCTGCCGCACAGGCAATGGGATTCCCGGTAAAGGAATGTCCGTGGTAAAAGGTACGTTCGGGCGTGGCCTGCCTGAATTCCGAGAGCAGCAGCTCATTCACCCAGGTAGCGCCCATCGGCAGATAGCCACCGGTAAGGGCTTTGCTCATGCACAGCATATCGGGGCGGTCGGGAAGGCGGTCGGAGGCAAAAAAAGTACCTGTGCGTCCGAAACCGGTCATCACCTCATCGGCAATACACAGTACGCCCTGCTGACGGACCAGTGTTATCAGCTGCTGCAGGTATTCCGCCGCATACATACGCATACCGCCCGCACCCTGCACCAGGGGTTCGTAAATAAAAGCGGCCACCCGCTGTTCTTCCAGTATACTGCCCAGTTTCCGACGGACCTCCTGTATATTTTCTTCTGTGGGCAGGGGAATGTATTCTACATGAAAAAGCAGTTTTTCAAAGGCCTGCGTAAACACGTCGCGCTCACTTACGCTCATACTCCCGAAGGTATCGCCGTGGTAAGAGCCTTCGAAAGCGATGAATACCGTGCGCTGCTCACCCCGGTTCTTCCAGAACTGTATGGCCAGTTTCAGCGCTACTTCTACCGAAGTACTTCCGTTGTCCGAAAAGAAGATCTTACCGCTGCCCCCGCCGGCTTTCTGTACGAGGCGCTCGGCCAGTGTAACTGCCGGTGCATGTGTAAAACCTGAAAAAATAACGTGTTCGAGTTCCGCCAGCTGTTCGGCTATTTTCTGGTTGATGTAGGGATGACTGTGCCCGTGGATATTTACCCACCAGGACGATATAGCATCTATATACGTTTTTCCTTCCGTATCGTACAGGAATTCGGCCTTTCCTTTTACCACAGGTACCTGATCGGGCTCTGCCGACCAGCTGCTGAAGGGATGCCAGATATAACGGTGATCTTTCTCTTTGATCATTACTATACTATTTTAATATTCGCGGCAGCGCGTGTTACCTGTTCCGGGCTCAGTTCATTCATATACGAAACATGCCCGAGTATCTCTGCTCCGCTCAGGGTGTGAATGATACGTTCGCTTTCCGGGTCGGGGTTCCCGTTGAAAATAATGCCGGCAAAAGGCAGTTCGTGCATGCGGATCAGTCCCAGGGAAAGCAGGGTATGATTGAGACTGCCCAGGTAATGGTTCACCACCAGGATAAGCGGCAGTTCCAGGCTGCGGATCAGGTCGGTCATGGTCTGGCTGTCGTTCAGGGGCACCATCAGTCCGCCGGCGCCTTCCACGATGAGTATACGATCGCTCTGCGGCAGCTGTATCGCGTCCAGGCTGATCTCGATGCCTTCCATGCGGGCGGCGCGGTGTGGCGACACCGGTTCGCGCAGACCATATACCGTTGGATGAATATACGTACCCGGCACCAGGCTGCTTATTTTGCCACCTTCGGGTGCATCCGGGTCGCCGCATTGTATGGGTTTGAAATAGTCGGCCTCCAGGGCTTTGCACAATACGGCGCTTACGATGGTCTTGCCCACCTCGGTACCGATTCCCGTTATAAAATACCCGCGCTTGTTCATAAGGCAAAAAAGTTATGAATTACCTGTTTCAGCCGGTCAATTTCTGCTTCCGAACGGGCAGCGCCCAGCGAAATACGTATACGCTCCTCCCCTTCGGCAACGGTGGGATGCAGGATGGCCTTTACGGAGAAGCCGGACCGCTGAAGTTCTTTTTCCAGGGAACGGGCCGCCTCGTTTCCTTTTATATATACGCATTGAATGGCTGAGGGGTTTCGTGAAAAATAGCTAAAAACGGGCCCTGCATTCCAGTGAGCGATCAGATCGTTCAGCCGGGCACAGCGGCGTTGTCCTTCTTCCGAGGAAAAAAGCGTATAGGCATCTATCACCCGCTGTACCGATTCCGGGGCGGGTGCCGTGGTATATATAAAAGGTCTCGAAAAATTCAGCAGGAAACGTTTCAGTATCTCCGGGCCGCAAACCGCAGCACCATGCACACCAAAGGCTTTTCCATAGGTAAAAACCGCCGCAAATACCGATCGCTGAAGCTGGTATGCGTCAATAAGGCCTTTTCCGAGTACGCCCAGGGCATGGGCCTCGTCTACAACCAGGAAAGCCTCATACCTGGCGCACAGAGCCGCTATTTCGTGCAGGGGGGCCAGGTCACCGTCCATGCTGTATACACTTTCCACGGCAACGAATACCTGTCCTTCTGCCCGCTGCATACGCGTTTCCAGGTCTTCCGTGGAATTATGCCGGAAAGCGTGTGCCTTCGACAGCCCTATACGTATGCCGTCGCGGATGCTGGCATGTACCTTTTCGTCGTACAAGATGGTATCTCCCCGCCCGGCTATGCAGGAAAAAAGTCCGGTATTGGCCGTGTAGCCCGACCCGAAGAACAGGGCGGCTTCAAAACCGTGAAAAGCAGGCAGTATCTCGTTCTCCAGCGTATAAAACACGGGGTGATTGCCCGAAATAAGGCGGCTGCCGGTGGAGCCGGCGGGTAAATGTCCGTCGCTTGTCAGGGCGCCGGAAAAACCCAGGTAATCGTTGCCCGAAAAATCGCTGAGGCCGGGGTATAAAACAGGCAGAGAGCGTACGTTTCCCGCACGCTCCCGTTCCGCTAATTTTTCCTCCAGATTCCGGGGGATCATACGTTTATGCTTCTACCTGTTCTTTTTCGCAGGAGGCGAAGGCAGGCATGTTTTTCAGTCCGAAGAGTTCGAACATCGCTTTATCGCTGTTGAACTCGGGGTTGGGCGTAGTAAGCAGTTTTTCGCCCGCAAAAATGCTGTTGGCACCTGCCAGGAAGCACAGGAACTGCTCGCTGAGGCTCATTTCGGCGCGGCCGGCGCTGAGGCGTACCATACTGCGCGGCATAATGATACGGGCCGTGGCAATGCAGCGGAGCATATCCCAGAAGGGCAGTTTTTCCTGCTCGCCCAGCGGGGTACCTTTTACGGATACCAGCGCGTTGATGGGCACACTTTCGGGATGGCGCGGAAGGGTGGCCAGGGTCTGCAGCAGGCCGATACGGTCGGTTTCCTGCTCGCCCATACCCACAATACCGCCGCAGCATACCGAAATACCGGCATTGCGTACGTTCTCGAGCGTTTTCAGACGATCGTCGTAAGTGCGTGTGGTAATAATGTGTTCGTAATATTCAGGCGATGTGTCCAGGTTGTGGTTATAGGCATATAAACCGGCCTCTTTGAGGCGCTGTGCCTGGTGTTCGTTGAGCATGCCCAGGGTGCAGCACACTTCCATGTCCATATCGGTAATGGTCTTTACAAGGCTTACCACCTGGTCGAAATGGCGGTTGTCCTTTACCTCGCGCCAGGCCGCACCCATGCAGAAGCGGCTGCTGCCGTTCGCTTTGGCTGCCAGGGCCGAGGTAATAATTTCTTCTTCATTGAGAAGCGGTGTACCTTTTACACCGGTGTTATAGCGTGCCGCCTGGGGGCAGTAAGCGCAATCTTCGGGACATCCGCCCGTTTTGATCGACAGCAGTGTACTCATCTGTACCTCGTTGCCGTTGAAATTTTCGCGGTGAATTTTTCCCGCTTCAAAAACCAGATCTATTAAGGGTTTGTTGTAAATCTGAGCTACTTCTTCACGTGTCCAGTCCGTTCTTACCATACGTTTTTGTTTAGTAATTTAATAGTTCGTTCAATACATGCACAATTCGGTTCCTGGGCAGGAAATTCCATTCCAGGTTCGGTGCAAAGGGCACAGGTGTATCCAGTGATGCCAGTCGTTTTACCGGGGCATCCAGGTATTCAAAACAATTTTCGGCTATCCATGCCGCAATTTCGCCGCCGATACCGCCTGTAACGGTGTCTTCGTGCAGCACCAGCACACGGCCGGTCTTACGTACACTTTCCGCAACGGTTTCCTTGTCCCAGGGCAGCAGGGTGCGCAGGTCGATGATCTCTACATCTCCGATGCCGTTCTTTTCCAGTTCTTCCTGGGCCCAGTGTACACCAAAACCATAGGTTACAATGGTGGCGCGGCTGCCTTCCGTTACCCGGCGTGCCTTACCGATCTCCACGGTGTAATAGCCCTCGGGCACCTGCCCGCTTACACTGCGGTACAGGGCTTTGTGTTCGAAGAATACAACGGGGTTGGGGTCTTCGAAAGCCGCGATCAGCATACCTTTGGCATCTTCTGCCGTAGAAGGATAGAATACCTTGAGACCCGGCGTATGGAAGAACCAGGCTTCGTTACTCTGACTGTGGAACGGGCCCGCAGCCACACCGGCACCGGCCGGCATACGTACTACCACATCGGCATTCTGTCCCCAGCGGTAGTGCGATTTGGCCAGGTTATTCACGATCTGGTTGAAACCGCAGGTCACAAAATCGGCAAACTGCATTTCTACCATGGCTTTCATTTTCTTGATGGAAAGGCCCAGCGCAGTACCCACAATGGCACTTTCGCAGAGCGGCGTATTGCGTACGCGGTCTTTCCCGAATTCTTCCACAAAACCTTCGGTAACCTTGAACACGCCGCCGTATTCGGCAATATCCTGTCCCATCAGTACCAGGTTATCGTGTTTGTACATGGCCTGGCGGAGTCCGTCGGAAACAGCGTCCACAAAGCGCATTTCACGTGTACGTGCAATGGGTGGGGTTATCTGTTGTGTATACGCAGCGTATACATCGTTCAGTTCGGTCTCGTCGCTGGCCGTAATGGCAGGCACGGCAAAGGCCTTTTCTACCGAATCGCTGATCTCTTTCTTGATCTCGGCCCGGATCTCCATAACCTCGTCGGCCGTGAGTATGCCTTCTGCAAGCAGGTATTGTTCGTAATTTGTAATGGGATCTTTGGCAGCCCAGGCATCAAACAGGTACTGGGGCACATACTTGGTACCGCTGGCTTCTTCGTGACCGCGCATGCGGAACGTGATGCATTCCAGGATCACCGGACGCGGGTTCTGGCGCAGATCTTCGGCCAGGCGGCGCGTGGTGTTGTATACTTCCAGGATGTTATTTCCGTCGATGGTCACCGCTTCCATTCCGTAACCGATGGCCCGGTCGGCCAGCAGGTTGCAGCGGAACTGTTCATTGCTCGGGGTACTGAGGCCGTAGCCGTTGTTCTCGATCACAAAGATCACGGGCAGGTCCCATACGGCAGCCACGTTCAGGCTTTCGTGAAAATCGCCTTCACTGGTACCGCCGTCACCGCTAACCACCAGGGTCACTTTGTTTTCTTTTTTCAGTTTTGTAGCCAGGGCTATACCGTCGGCTACGCCCAGCTGTGGCCCCAGGTGCGAGATCATACCCACCAGGTGGTAATCATTGGTACCGAAGTGAAAACTGCGGTCACGGCCTTTGGTAAAACCGCCTTCCTTGCCCTGGAACTGTTTAAACAGATCTTCGTACGGGATACCGCGTGCCGTAAACATGCCCAGGTTGCGGTGCATAGGCAGGATGTATTCATCGGGGTCGAGTGCCAGTGTGGTACCTACAGAAATGGCTTCCTGGCCGATCCCGCTGAACCACTTGGAAATACGGCCCTGACGTAACAGAATAAGCATCTTCTCCTCGATAAGACGCGGGGCAAGAAGATGCTTATACAGTTTTTTTAATTCTTTGAGACTGATGCCTTTTCTGTCGAAAGCCAATTCTGGCAGGTCAATGTTCATCCTATGCTGATTTTACGCAGCAAATCTAAGGAAATTTAGCTGATCAGCGAATAAGATTAATATGTCCGTAATAAATGTACTCATTTCCTTCTACATCCCGCGTTACGCAGCGGTAAGCATAGGCATCCGGGGGCAGGTCCTTTCCTTTGAAGGTGCCATCCCAGATAAACTCAGGATCACTGCTCTGGAAAACCTGGTCGCCCCAGCGGCTGAACACCCTGAAATCAATGGTAGACAAGCCTTTGCTGTATACCTGGAATACGGGGTTGAACAGGTCGCCTTCATTGGGGGTAAAGCTGTTGGGCACATAGAACGTATAGGAAGGCAGTACAATATAATCGGATTGTTTCTGGTCCTCGCAGCCGTACTGGTTAGATACGGTGAGTATAATGGAATAGGAACCGCTGGACGCAAAATCGAACACGGGGTTCGGGCCGTTGAAGGTACCTACGTTATTTATATACCATTCCCAGCCGGTTGCTCCCGCAGACTGGTCAATGAGTTCTACCGTAGGTTCCAGCATGGTGGTCTGCCCCAGGGGCAATGTGGTAAAATCGGCTGTGGGTACCGGCCATACGTTCACGGTCTGGCTTACGGTATCGCTGCAGCCCCTGTCGCTTACCACGATCAGGGTTACCGGGTATGCGCCGGCATTATCGTAGGAATGATCTCCGTCGGGTGTGCTGAGCGTAACTCCGTTGCCCAGGTCCCAGCTGTACTGCGCCAGGGTGCCACTGGCTACCGTAGAGGTATTGGCCAGTTTGGACACCTGTCCCAGGCATACTTCCGAAAAGGCAAAGTCAGCCAGCGGTTTGGCATAACGTGGTACCGTCTGTATCAGTGTGTCAAAGCAGCCTTCGGTAGTACCTACGATCAGCAGCACACTATAATCGTTGTTATTGGTATACAGGTTTACCGGGTTCTGGTCTGTAGACGAATTTCCATCTGCAAAGTCCCAGTACCAGCTGTTTATGGTACCTGCCGAGGTAGGCGGTACGGTAGAAAGATCGGTGAATATCCCGTTCAGGTCGCAGGGATCATTAAAGCTGAAAGCCGCATCCACGGTGTTCTGCACGCTGATGGTCTGCGCCAGGGTATCGACACAGAGCCCCTGCTGATCGGCCACCAGTTCAATGGTGTACGAGCCGGCCGCCGTGTAGATATGGCCAGTGGCGGCGCCGTTATACAGCAGTGTGGTACCATCGCCGAAATCCCAGTTGTAGTTGACCCCGGTCTGCAGGTTATTATTGGTGATCTGGGCGGCAGCGCCTATACAACCCGGCACAGCCGTAAAATCGGCCACCGGCTGCGGATGTATGGTGATGGGATGCGTTACCGAAGTAGCACAGCCCACACTGTTGTATACCGTAAGTTTCACATTGTGTGTGCCCGGGCCTGTAGCCAGGAAACTGTTCTGATTCGTAGCCAGCGAGTCGTCGCTGAGATTATCCCCATCGGTATCCCACACAAAATAGCCCAGTACACCGGGCGCGGCAATATTGGTGGCCGAAGCGTCCAGGTTCACCAGGGTTCCTTCGCACACGGCAGGCTGCATCGTAAACAGAGGCACCGGTTTGGGCGAAACGGTAATGGGCAGATAGGCCGTATCGGAACAGCCGGCCGCCGTGGTCACCACCAGGGAGGCCTGGAAAGTAGGTACGTTCACGGGATAGGTGAAACTGAGATTGCTGTTGGGCCCTACCTGGTTGGTAGCGCCGTTGGGGTTCATGATAAAGCGGTAATTATTGATGGTACCGGAAGATACCGTAGAACCCGAACCGGAAAAGACGTAAGGGGTATTTACGCAGAGATTGCTGGGACCGGTAAGACTGGCCACCGGTTTTGGATTTACGTTGATGGTCACCGTATCGTAGCAGATGCCGGCACCGGTCTCGAATTTAGCGATATACGAAGTAGTAACAGTGGGGGAAACCACGCGCGGACCGGTAATGGTGTCACCGTTATCGAGCCAGGTGGCGGTATTTACAAAACCCGGTACCGGTGGAATATTGGCATAAATAAGTACGTTATCGATACCCCAGTGGTCATTGGTGGCCGAGGTATTGTACGGCTGTGTCCAGCGGAAACGCGTACAGGGCGTTTGTGCGGCCGCCGGGAAATTGAACGTGTACGTTGCCCAGTTCAGAAAAGGATTACCCGCTACAAATGCGCCCCCGCTGCAGTTCGGACAGGGGTTTGCCGGGTAAAAGGTGCCGTCCGGTGAAAAATAGGTAATATCGATCCAGGTAGCGCCGTAGTCGTTTGAATACTGCAGCGATACGCCTTCGTCCACTTCATCGGGGCCTTCGCAGGGCGAACCATTGCCCTGGGTAGCCATTTTAAAATCGAACTGGATGAATCCGCCGGCGGTGGTATTAAAATCCACCGTTGCCAGGAAACGCGTTCCCTGCGGGGCCTGCGCACCGAACCATACGTGCGGCGAACCGTCCATACCGGGGCCGCAGGGGTTGTTGTAATTGACAACCGTACCCGGGTTCACGGTCCAGCCGGCACCCAGTGTCTGCGAATTAAAATTGTTGAATAAAAGGGCAGATCCGGTGTCTACGGACAGGGAAACGGACTGTCCCTCACAAATGGTGGTTGCGCTCGGTGTAATATTTACAAAGCAGTTCCCGCTCAGGCATTGTGCCTGTGCGTCCGGATTTGTAAATAAAACAGCCAGGCCTGCCACGGTGATAATAATGCTTTTTTTCACGCCTCAGCTTTTTTACTTTACACAAATATAAGAATAATTTAACGAAAATTAAGACTTAATCTGCGTGCATACCAAATGTACGAAATTCTTAACATTAAACCTATATCAGGAATTTGTTAATAACCGATAAAACAGGTAGTAAAAACGGGGAATTACGGACGTTGAAATCTTAATACGCCTCGTAGCGTATTTCGTAGTCTTCGAGGATCATCATGCCCATGCCCGTATTTTCGAATCCGCCGTTGGGCAGTTTGCGCCAGCGGAAAGGCGTAACCAGGTACTTGCGCTCGTCATACTGCACGCAGGGCACAGCGGCGTTTCCGTACTGTTCCAGCAGATCGATGGCCAGACAGGCCGTTTCGTAGGCCCGGAACGCGTAAAACTCCGGTTCGCTGCTGTATTCTTCTTTAAAGTTCCGGATAAAGGACGCATGTGTGGAGTCCCAGTCGAAGGTCTTATACACCACCGGAATGTGAATACGGCAGTTATTGAAGTGCTCCACGTCGAAATTGCGGAAACCAAACCAGGATTCTTCGCCCAGCACTGCAAAATCGTTCGTCTTACCGATCTTATTGATACCGGAAAAGAAGGAATTTACCGTAATTTCTTTATTAGTTGGATATACACAGATATTGGGTACGCCTTTTTTCACGAAAGCCGCCACATTTCCGCCTTTGGGCAGGTACACCAGGTTGCGGTTGGCACTTACGCTGTCGAAACGGTATTTCAGCACCAGGGTATCACGCAGCATCTGGTAGAACACCGAGTCTTTTTTAAGGCCTGTATTCAGCAGGATCACCTTGCCGGCTTTGTAGCGGATGTTCAGGAAACGTGCCACAGCTGCGGTATAGGTCTCTTCGGAAAGCGAAGCCTTCAGTACATAGGGATTGTTTTCGAGGATATCGTTCCCGCGCGAAAAAGGACTGATGAGCGGGGTTTTGTTCTGTGCAGCATATTCGAGCACAGGGCCCATTTCGGAAGTGTACAGGGGACCGATGATCAGGTCTGACTTACGAAAATCGGGTTTCTGAATAATGGCATTTACCGAGGCCTCATCCATTTTAGAACCGGTGGAGAAAAAGCGCCAGTTGATGCGGGCTTTCTGGGGTTCATACTTCTGTATGGCCAGGCGTATCCCTGCATAGAACTGGAAAGCGATACGGGCCTGTTTGTTCTGCGGACCTGCCTCCATGCCCAGGGGCAGCAGCACGGCAATATTGTATTCGTCTTTACGGGCGGGCGAAGCGGCGCATTCGGCGCGGGTAAGCATGCGGGTGCTGCCGGCATCTTTTACCGGGGTCTGGATCACCACAGGAATTTCCGGCTCTTCGTCCTTTTCGGGCGGCGTATCTTCTTTGGGTACGATCTGTGAACTACCCGGGATGATCAGCACCTCGCCCACCTTCAGGCCGCTTTCTACCTGTGGATTGGCCGCAACCAGCGCGTCTACGGTAACTCCGTAACGCTTACCGATGCCGTAGAGCGTCTCTCCTTTCAGTACGGTATGTTTTACACTTTTCTGCGGGGGATTTACCAGCGGCTGGGTATGATTGCCGTTCTCGGGCTGCCCCGGGAACAGGATGTACAGCTTCTCGCCGGCCTTTATGCCCTGGCGGGAACCCGGATTCTCTTTATAAATAGCCTCTTCTGTGGTTTTGTACAGGCGGGTAAGGCCGTACACGGTCTCTCCTTTCTGTACGGTGTGCACATAGTATTTTTTGCCGTTCCGCACCTCGGTCAGGTTCGATACCTGCTGGGCCAGGGCCTGCAGACCAAAAACGACAGAGAAAAATATAAAAAAGAATACTCTCATCCGGTTCATAAAGGTTTTATTCCCATTCGATGGTTGCGGGCGGCTTCGAACTGATGTCGAATACCACGCGGTTCACACCTTTTACTTTATTGATAATTTCGTTGGAAACGGCGGCCAGGAACTCATACGGCAGGTGGCTCCAGTCGGCCGTCATACCGTCGGTAGAGGTCACGGCACGCAGGCAGATCACATTTTCGTAGGTACGTTCATCGCCCATTACGCCCACCGATTGCACCGGTAGGAAAATAGCGCCGGCCTGCCATACTTTTTTGTACAGTTTGTCTTTTTTGAGGCGGCTGATGAAAATATCGTCGGCTTCCTGTACGATGCGTACTTTGTCCGCTGTGATATCGCCGAGGATGCGTATGGCCAGTCCCGGTCCGGGGAAAGGATGACGATCGATGAACTCTGACGATATTTTAAGGGCACGGCCCACGCGGCGTACTTCGTCCTTGAACAGGGTACGCAGGGGTTCCACGATCTTCAGGTCCATTTTTTCGGGCAATCCGCCTACGTTGTGGTGCGATTTAATGGTGGCCGAAGGACCTTTTACCGAAACGGATTCGATCACATCCGGGTAAATGGTACCCTGCCCCAGCCATTTGGCGCCTTTTATCTTTTTGGCCTCTTCCTGGAATATGTCGATGAAGAGTCCGCCGATGATCTTGCGTTTTTTCTCCGGGTCGTTCACGCCTTTCAGCTTGCTGTAAAAACGCTCGCGGGCATCCACGCCGATCACGTTCAGCCCGAAATCCTTGTAGGAATGGAGTACGTTCTCGTATTCATTCTTGCGCAGCAGGCCGTTGTCCACGAAAATGCAATACAGGTTCTTGCCGATGGCGTTGTGAATAAGGCGTGCGGCCACGGTACTGTCTACCCCGCCGCTCAGGGCCATGATCACCTTGTCTTTGCCCAGCTGTTTTTTAAGACCTTCTACGGTTTCGTCCACGAAGGAGCCCGGGGTCCAGTCGCCTTTGCAGCCGCAGATATCGTATACGAAATTGCCCAGGATCTTCAGTCCGTCGGTAGAGTGATACACTTCCGGGTGAAACTGAAGGCCGTAAATTTCCTGTTGTTTTACTTTATAGGCCGCCACCGGAACGTCCGCAGTACCGGCAATGATCCGGAAATCTTCGGGCAGTTCCATAATGGTATCGGCATGGCTCATCCATACCTGCGAGCCTTTTTTAACGCCTTTGAGCAGGTTACTTTTGCCTTCTACCTTTACCAGGTTGGCCCGGCCGTATTCACGCACCTTGCTTTTTTCTACCTTACCGCCGTGTTCCTGTGCAATGAGCTGGGCACCGTAGCATACACCCAGCACAGGCGCATGGGTATAAAAAGACTCCAGCGGCACACGGGGCGAATCTTTTTCACGTACCGAATGCGGGCTTCCGCTCAGAATGATCCCTTTAACCGATTTGTCGGGTTCCGGAAAATGATTGTACGGATGAATTTCGCAGTATACGTTCAATTCACGTACTCTGCGGGCTATCAACTGTGTAAACTGGGAACCGAAATCGAGAATCAGAATTTTCTGGTGCATGGTATGTGTTTAAATCAGGCTGCAAAAGTACAGATTCACTCTAAGTTAACGAATTATTTTTTTCACGGGTTACGCACAGCCCTCCTACTTTTTTGTTAAAAGCTGAGCGTAATGCCGCCCTGAACACTTACACCCTGTGTGGGATACTGCAGCCAGCGGTTGTAGCGGAAACCGGCCAGGTTATTTCCCTGTACAAAGAAACTGAGTAGTTTATTGTAACGGTATTCCGCACCGATATTGAGGTCGATGGCGTTGCGCAGGCGTACTACTTCCAGGTTACGTACCATGGTATTGGGATCGAGTGTATACTTCGGGGCAAACTGATCGCCGAGGTAAAACAGGTCCACCTTAAAGATAAACTTGTCGCGCAGGTTGTACATGGCACTCAGGGTAGCATCGTACTGGGGCATGTACCAGGCTTTTGCAAAATTGCCCGGGTCCAGGAAGTAGGCATTCACACGCATGCCCACGCGCAGCACTTCGCCGCGTTCGTAGCCCAGTTCGGCAAACACCTTGCCGGTACCCAGGTCGTCGTAGACCACGGTAAAATAATTGCCCAGGGCACGGGTGGTATCGGTCATGTAAAAGGCCTTGTTAAAGACTTTTTCGTAACCGCCGCCCAGGTTGTAATAGAAGTTTTTAGCGAATTTACCGCGGATACCGGCCACCAGGTCGATGGGCTTATAGGCGTTGCGCACGGGCACATGACTCACAATGAACGGGTTGCCTCGGCGCAGGGCGTCAAAGGTATTGCGGTAGGCGCCCCCGGTAAGGTCGGCGTACACCACCACGTGTTCTTTCCAGGCATTTACCCGGGCCCGGATATTGGGCGCGATGTAAAATTTGGTGAGCGAATCGTAGCCGAAGGCAATATTAAGCCCTGCCTGTACATCCCAGATGCGCTTACCGGCACGTATGTACGGGTCGATATGTACCAGGCCGCCCCGGAATGAGCGCCCCGTGGCCGTATCGGCCTTGTAGGCGTAGTATTCCACGCCCAGGGCCCCGCCCACAAAGAAGCCGGCCAGCATTTTACGCCAGTCGCTGCGGATATCCAGTCCGTGCTCCGAAGCTTTGTAGCGGTCGAAGAGATAATAATAACGTATATAGTTCTCGGTGATCAGTTTGGTACTGTCCCAGAGGCGGTTGTTCTTAAAGCTGAGGGCGATATCGATCTTCTGGTAGTTCTGGCGGATATCCTTCTTGTCGATGGTGTCCAGGCCCGGCTGCGAAGCGTCGTAGCCGTAAAAATGGGTCTGGTTGCTCTGGTAGCCCGCGTGTATGCCCAGGGTATGCGTTTTAAGCATATACGAAAAATTGGCGCCTCCGCCGTGGTCCTGGATGCCCGGGTAACCATACTGCGGTTTGTTCTTTCCGAAGAACAGCTTTTTACCGTAACTGGCAAAATATTTATAGTATACGTCGTACTGGAACTGCTTGCTGCGCAGACTGTTCATACGTACTTCGGCCAGGGGCGAAAGGTAGTTGCCGAAGCCGAGCTTTACGTAGAAACGACGCAGTTTTTTCAGCGGTTCGGTCTTCATACGGGCGGCGCTCAGGGTATCGGGTATGTAATAAAAATCCACGATGCGGGGCCGTATATCGTAGGTGGGTTTCAGTTTTTTGCTGAAGGTGTCCACCACTTCGGGACGTGTAGCGATCTTTTCCACGGCGCGCAGTTCGGGCACATAGCCCCCGGTAATGGTCACACTGTCTGACGGAGTCTGCGAAAAGGCGTTTGCGGCAACAAACAGTAAGGTAAAAGCGGCTGTATATATGCGTGCTGACATCTTCATGGCTTAATTTCCGTTTAAGTCAAATTCAAAATTATTGTTGGCCGGCTGGTTCTTGATCCGCTGTGCCGTTTTCACTTCTTCCAGTTTCAGGCGGGCTTCTTCCACTACGGCGGCGTCTTCGGCATTGTCGATCACCGATTGCAGGGTGGCTATGCTCTGGTCGAAATTTTCGAGTTTAGCATATACCTCCCCCAGGATAATGAAGGATTTGCCCATCCACAGGCCGTAGTTCGAAAGACTGTTCACATCGGCCAGGATCTTTTTCTCCGTTTGTTTGTATTCGCCCCGGGCAAACATGGCCGTATAAATATTGTATTTGGCTTCGGCACCGATGGCGCTCGACTGTCCCTGTAGTTTTTTCCACCAGATCTCGGCAGCGGTGGCATTACCGGCCTTTGTTTCACTGCGGGCGGCCAGCAGGGCGGCGTATTCTTTTACCTCTTTGGCCGATTTATCGCTCTCGTACACTTTGGCGGCATAGGTGGCGGCCGCAGGATAATTGGCCAGTTCGTATTCGGCCAGCAGGATACGTTCCATACTGGTCTGGCGTACATTGGCCTTTTCGGACAGGCGTTCGTTCTCATAGGCATATTTACGCACCCGTTCCCAGTCCTTTTCTTTAAAGGCGATGTCCGAAGCGCGTTCCAGCGACAACAGCAGGTAATCGTTCGGTGTGTTCTCGATCAGGTATTCATAATCGGCCAGGGCTTCTTTTTCCTTTTTCTGTTCGCGCAGGCATTCGGCACGGTAGTAACGGGCATTTTTAATGAAGGTACCTGTGGGAAATTTGCTGATGTACTGGTTAAAGTTCATGATGGAACCGGCGCAGTCGCCCGCCAGGTACTTGTTCTCCCCGGCCCGGAAGGCCACGGAATCCAGTGAAGATTCGGTATAATCCACCCCGCTTACGCTGCGCATAAAATCGGTGAACTCGTCGATACGGCCTTCGTCTATATAAATGAACTTTACGTATTTAATAGCCTCATCGGCTTCGGGTGTACCCGGAAAGCGCTCCAGTACGGGTTTATAATAGCTCAGGGCTTTTTCGTCCTGGTCCTGGTTGTAGTAGTGCAGGCCCAGTTTCAGGTAGGCCTTTTTGGCAAAGGGTCCGTTCGGGTATTTTTGTATTACCTGTTCAAAATACGTAAGCGCCTCGTTCTTTTTCCCCTGGGATTGCAGCGCTACCCCGCTTTCGTACATGGTCTCAGCCGTATATACCGAGTTGGGATAATCGGTACGCAGTTTGGTAAGCAGGGTCATTTTTTCGCCGTGTTTCTTTTGCAGACCCAGTATGGTGGCTTTCTGCAGCAGGGAATAATCCGGATCGGCCTTTTTAATGGCGTAGGCTTTGTCGTAATATTCCAGGGCCTTGCTCCATTCGCGCTGGGCATAGTAGCAGTCGCCGGCCCGGTTGTAGGCATCGGCGGCCAGCTGTGGGTTGCTTGCTTTACGGTTATCGGCAAACTTGCGGAATTCTACCCCGGCAGCGGCATACTTTTTATCCTTAAAGTAAATATAGCCCAGGTTATAGTAAGCATCGTCGCGCAGACCGCTGCTCATGGCGCCCGGTGTATTCAGGAATTCGGAAAAACCTTCTTCGGCATCGCGCATGCGGCCGGTACGGTAGTACGATTCTGCCGTCCAGAAGATGCTCTGGGCCGTAACCACATCATTGAGGCCCGACACAGAGGCCTGGTTAAAATAATTGATGGCCTCGGCATAGTTCCCTTCTTCGAAAAACTGTGTGCCGTACAGGAAGGCTACACGCTGGCGGGCCTGTTTCAGCCGCGGGTCCTTGCGTTTGATCTTATCCAGGGTCTCCAGGGCGTCCTTATAACTTTTTACGGTCATAAATACTTCGGCCAGGAAGGAATAGGCCTCATCGGCCCGTTTGCTTTCCGGGTATTTGTCCAGGTAGTCCTTCAGGGCGCGGATGGCCTCATTGTAGGGATCGTAATCGGTCTCGTAACTCAGTTTGGCAAAGTTGAAGAGGGCATCTTCGGCCATATTCCTGTCAAAATTGAGTTTGTATGCCATTTTAAAGGCATCGGCGGCCTTGCGTTTATCCCCGGTGCGGTAGGCACAGTCGGCCAGCAGGTAATAGGCGGTCTGTGAAACACTGTCTTCCTCGGCCACGGTCAGTTTCAGGCGTTCGTAGGCGGCCTCGTAGGCTCCGCTTTTGTACAGGGCCGTACCGTAGCGGTAATTACCCAGGCGGTCCAGCTCGTCGAGCGCGGCGTATTTATCATAAAACTCCAGGCTTTCCTTAAAACGGCCGGTATTGTAATAGCTTTCAGCCAGTATGCGGTAAACATTGGCGCTGTTCTTTCCCTTTACGGTATCGGCCAGGGGACGTGCATAGCTGATCACGTCCTCGTATTTTTTCTGCATGTAATAGATCTGGGCAATATAATAGGGCACCAGTCCGCGGAAGGCCTTTTCGTTCTCGATGGATTTAAAAGCTTTCAGCGCTTCGTTCCAGTTCTGTTCCACATAGCGGATGTGTGCATAGTAATACGTGGCGGGAACGCGGTACACACTTTCGGCATCCTTGATCTTTACAAAATAGTTCAGGGCCTTTTTGTAGTCTTTATTTTCGAAGGCGCTGTAGCCCGATTTGTAGTAGTATTCATACCATTCGGCACGGCTCAGCGTATTGGGATCGGCCTGGTCGAAATACTGCGAGGCCTTTTTGTAATCTTTCGCACGAAAGGCCACTTTGCCCAGGTGAAAATACGCATTGGAAGAAAGCGGGCTCTCCGGGTGACTGCGGATAAAATCCGTGAGCAGTCCCCCGGCATTATTGTAAAAAAGTTCGGTAGCACAAACCGCGCGGAAATATTCGGCATCCACCAGGTTCTGGCGCTGCCCGTAACGACCGTTCTCCATAAAATCGCCGAACAGGGTATAGGCCGCCGCGTATTTCTCTTTCTGGTACAATTCCACGGCATCCTTATACAGTTTATCGGGCTCGGTATGTATACGGCTCCGCTGTGCCAGCAAAGGCTGTACGGCGGCAGAGAGAGTAATGAGCAACAGGGAGAACCACACCTTACGAACATTCATACGCATTCTGGATCGAGTTTATTTCTTGATTGATTACACGTTCACGGGGTAAAAGTACACAGGCTGTCTCAGGCGTTTTTTTGCACAAGGGCATATTTTTCAACGGCCTGCATTTAATAATTATTTAATGGCCTGTTGTATTCCGCCCGCGCAAAAGCGCATCTTTGTAACGTTCAATACCGGGGCCACTGATATAACTGCCCTCGTTAAAAAACATTAAGCATGCCGGAAACAGCCAGAATAAAAATGGAAAATGTTCAGATCTACCAGGACAAGAACCTGGTGCTGAAAAACGTGGGATTTGAGATCAGCGACGGAGAATTCGTATATATGGTAGGTAAAACCGGCAGTGGCAAAAGTTCGCTGCTGAAGACCCTGTACGCCGAACTGCCCCTGGAAGAAGGCAGCGCACAGGTGGCCGGCGTTGAACTGAACGGACTGAAGACCAAACAGGTGCCCATGCTGCGCCGCAAGATCGGTATCATTTTCCAGGACTTTCAGCTGCTTACGGACCGTACCGTGGGCGATAACCTGGCCTTTGTGCTACGCGCTACCGGCACCACGCAGAAAGACGAGATCAACAAGCGCATAGCCGAAGTACTGGAAAGCGTGAACCTGAAGACCAAACTGCATAAATACCCGCACGAGCTTTCGGGCGGTGAACAGCAGCGTGTAGTGGTGGCCCGTGCCCTGCTCAACAACCCCGAAGTGATCCTGGCCGATGAACCTACCGGTAACCTGGACCCGGAAACCTCCAACGAGATACTCCGGCTATTGGTGAACATTGCCGCCAAAGGCACCTCGGTACTGCTGGCCACGCACGATTACGACCTGCTGCGGGCCTACCCTTCGCGTACGCTCATCTGCTCAAACGGCATCCTGAGCGAGGCCCAGACCCGCTAAGATGGTATGCGCGCCAACCCGGTTGGCAAAAATACTTTCATTGAGTTTTTTACGTGCCTGCAGATCGCTTTCCGTGAACGGCAGCTGCATATACTTTTCTACCTGGTAACGCATTTCGGCTGCATCGCCGGCAATGGTACAGTATTCCTCCAGCCCGGTACCCAGCACCATAGGCGGATTTACGATACAGAAACGTCCGGCAAACAGGGCGTGTAACAACTTCAGTTTAATGCCCGTAGCCTGGAAGGTGGGCAATACATGCACCTGGGCCTCCCTCATCATTTCCTGTATCTGCTGCGGGCCGGCGTTCTCCACAAGCCGTATATGCGGGTGTTTGGCAATGGCCGTGCGCAGAGCCGCGGGGGCGCGGTTACCTACAATATGCAGGGGTACGGCGCTTTCGGAAAACACCTCGTTCACCAGCCAGAGCGCTGCCCGGTAATTTTCGGGAACGTCGAGACTGCCGTGGTACATGGCAAAATTACCCAGCCCGGGCTGAGACCGCACCTCGTTCTCCAGGTGAAATGCAGAAACCAGTCGGGTGTTTTTGTTATGTATACGAAAATGCTGTTCATCGGCGGCTGAAATGCAGAAAAGTCCGTCCGCGGCCGAAAGTATAGGTTCGAAACGTTTCAGTTTAAAGGCTTCCAGGCGGAAGAACCATTTTTTCAGCAGCCCGGATTCCGCATCCGCCAGTCCGGCATAATAACGGTGTTCTATATTGTGCGTCCGCAGCCATACTTTTTTACCCTGTAATGCTTTTTTACCCAGGTAATAGGCCGTGTGCAGTCCTTCGAGCAATACAGGTTCAGCGCTTTTCACTTCCGACAGGTATTTTTCCAGCGCGGCCGAACGGCGGCTGTACACAATAAAAGGCAGCAGGGAAAACAGGGAGAACAGGTTCTTATGCCGGGGGTAATAATGTACTTCCGCGCAGTATTTTTCCAGCTCCGGGGCATGTGCCCGGTTATACTCATAGCAGTGCAGCACCACTTCGGCCCCGGCCTCCTTCAGTGCTCCTATTTTGGCATATACGTCCACCAGTCCGCCCTGGTCCGGGGGATACGGAATATTGAACGAGACAAGATGAAGGCGCGCCATAGGGACGAAGATACAGATGTTCCCGTATTCCCGGAACCCGCAGACCATTTTTTACGTATACTATAGCATACATACCCTGTTCTGCCATGCGCGCTTCCGTTTACCGTATCGTATGCCTTGTCTCTGGCCTGTTCTTCGTCTCCGGCGGAGCCATGCATTTCCTGTACCCGGATTTTTACCTGGCGATATCCGGGGGCTTTCTACCCGGGATGATCTGGTGGATCTATATTTCCGGTGTGGCAGAGCTACTTACCGGTATCCTTTTTCTGCTGCCTGCCACCCGCAGATGGGGCGCCTTTTTGGCGCTTTGCCTTATGCTGGCATTCCTGCCCCTGCACATCTGGCACCTGTGGACCGACATTATGCCCCTGTGGGCCGCTTTCCTGCGCCTGGCAGTACAAATCGTCCTGATCCTGTTCTTCAGTTACCTGTACCGTATGACGCCCCGCTCTGTGGAAGACAAAAGTTAATTTATATCCTTCCGGCTCAAAAAGCCTGCTGCATATCAAAACATTATCTACATTTGCAATAGGTTAATTTTTGTGAAATTTATCTGCCTGAACATATACCCTGTGCTTGCCGCTTTTTTTATGGCGGCGGCTTGTCGCGCCCAGACCTACACCTACACCAATGCCTATCTTGATATTGGTGTGAATGCACGTGCGCTGGGCATGAGCAATGCCTATACGTCCATATCCGATGACGCTTCTTCTATTTACTGGAACCCGGCGGGCCTTACCCGGCTCAAAAGCACGCTGGACGTTTCCCTGATGCATAACGAACACTTCGGCGGTATTGTAAAATACGATTTCGGGGCCATCGGCATCAAGGCCGGAGAAAAGAACGGGCTGGGCTTCGGAGTGATCCGCAGCGGGGTGGACAATATTCCGAATACCCTGGAACTGATCGACAGCGACGGACGTATCCGGTATGACCGCATCACCGCATTTTCCGTGGCCGATTACGCATTCTTCGTGTCCTTTGCCCGGCAGATGCCCGTAAAAGGCCTCAGTGTGGGCGGCAGTATGAAGGTGCTGCACCGCAACATAGGGGAATTCGGTAAAGGCTGGGGCTTTGGCGTAGACCTGGGCCTGCAGTACCAGTACCGGAACCTGCGGGCCGGGCTGTTGCTGCGCGATATTACCACTACGGTGACCAACTTCAGCTACAACACCGAAACCTTTGAAAAGACCTTTGCCCTTACCGGCAATGAAATACTGCGTAAATCGTCTGAACTGGCGCTGCCGCAGATCGTGCTGGGCGCTTCGTACCAGCAGTGGATCGATAAAAAACAACGCTATTTTGTACGCCCTTCGCTCGACTGGATCATTACCACCGACGGCAAGCGTAACGTACTGGTGGCTGGAAAACCACTCAGTATGGACCCGCGTATCGCCGTAGAATTCGGGTATAAAGACATTGTGTTCATCCGGGGCGGTGTAGGCCAGTTCCAGCGTAGCAAAGGCGACGGCAGTAAGGATATATGGCTGGTGAAACCCAATATCGGGGCCGGTTTCCGGGTAAAGACCATTTACGTGGACTATGCCCTGGCCTCCCTCGGCAACCAGAGTACCTTTTTATTTTCACACGTATTCTCCCTGCGTGTGGGCCTCAATCTTAAATCCGGCAAAAAGAAAAGCGAATGAAAAAGCACCTGATCTATATACTTTTTCTACTGCTTCCTCTTACGGTACGCAGCCAGGTGTATGGTAACGAATGGATCCGGTACGACCAGAGCTACTATAAGATACAGGTGACCGAAACAGGAATGCACCGCATTACCTACGCGGCCCTGGCGGCCTCAGGTTTCCCGGTGAACAGTTCGGACCCCAGGTATTTCCAGCTGTACTTCCGCGGACAGCAGCAGACCGTTTACGTAGCCGGACAAGGCGACGGACAGTTCGATCCCGGCGATTATATCGACTTTTTCGGCATCCGAAACGACGGTACACCCGACTCGGTGCTGTACTTTCAGCCGGGCTGGCAGGGCAACAAAAAAGTGAACCTGTACACCGATACGGCCTCTTATTTTTTGACGACCGGCAGCAGTTTCGGGCTGCGTTTTGTGACTGAGCTCGATAATAATTTCGGGGCCTGGAACACCTCGCCTTTTTACTGGGCGCTGGTAGAACAGGGGTACCGCTCTGCATACAACGAAGGCGCTTTTTACAGCAGTTTTCAGAAAGATGCCCGCTACCAGAGCGGCGAAGGCTATGCATCCATCTATACCAATGCACAGACCGTTAACCAGGGCTGGACGGGCGATTTTGCCAACCTGAAGAATACCATGTACACCGCGGGCCCCCAGGCCAGCCTGAGCGTATGGGCCGCAGGTGCGTCGAACCCCTCGTCGAACCTGGCAAATTTCGATCATAACCATAAAGTGAGCTTTGGTTCGGCACAGATCGACTCCAACCTCTTCGATTTTACCTTTAACCGCTATACCCTCAATGCTTCTGCGTCTTCGGTAGCGGCCTCAGCCAATGTATATTCCGTAGGTTTTTCCCCTGCGCCTTCCAGTCCGTCCACACGCAATGCCCTCAGCTATGTGCGTGCCCTGCTGCCGCAGACCTATAACCTGGGCAACCGCAGTTCGCACATCCTGTATGTTCCCAATAACCCGGCACAGGCTAAATACACCCTGTCCATAAGTAATTTTAACGCCCTCAGTTCCCCGGTATACCTCTACGATGTAAGCAATGGAAAACGTATACAGGTACAGAACGTTTCGGGCAACTGGCAGGTGGTGCTGCCCAATGGCGGCAGCGGCAACAAGCAATGTATTCTTACCTCAGACAGCGCTACCATCAAGGTAAGCAATATACAGCCGGTAAATTCAGCCGGGGCGGTACCGGGCAAATTCCGGGATTTCAGCGGTATGTATTCCAACCGCGATTACCTGGTGATCACTTCGTCCTATTTCTGGAACGAGGCCCTGCAATATGGCGCCTACCGTAACCTGAGCGGGTATAATTCGCTGGTACTGGACGTGCGTGAGCTGTACGACCAGTTCGGGTTCGGGATGAACGGACACCCGCTGGGTATTTACCGTTTCCTGAACTATGCCCGGCAGCAGTGGAACATAAAACCGAAAGCCATATTCATTATCGGCAAATCGTATTTCCCTGACCAGGTGCGGCTAAACCCTGCTGTGGCCGCGCAGAACTATATCCCGGCCATGGGCTATCCGCCTACGGACAATAACTACGTATACGAAAATACCAGTCCGCCCCGGCACCATACGCCTATCGGGCGCCTGGCGGCAAGAACACCTGCCGATGTAAGCAATTACCTGCTGAAGGTGCAGCAGAACGAGCAGAACCACCCGGCCGAGTGGATGAAAAAAGCCCTGCATTTTGCGGGAGGTTTCAGCCAGGCAGAACAAAACCTGTTCAAATCGTACCTCGATACCTACAAAGCATCCTGGCAGGATTCGGCAATGGCCGGCCGTGCATTGTTCTTCGGTAAATCATCCAATGCCCCGGTATCCCAGACGGTGGCAGACAGCCTCAAACGGATCATTAACAACGGCGTGGCGCTGATGACCTTCTTCGGACATGCCTCGGGCAGCGGTTTCGATATCAATATTGAAGAGCCTTCGGACTACAGTAACAGCGGACGTTACCCGGTGATCGTGGCCAACTCCTGCCTTTCGGGCGACCTGTTCCAGGCTACGCCCACCATCAGCGAACGCTTTGTACTGGAACCCGAAAAAGGTTCCGTAGCCTTCCTTTCTGCCGTGGGATACAGCCTGCAGAACCCCGTGTTCAACATTACACGTACCTGGTACCGGAACATATCCCGTGATATGTATACCAAAAGCATCGGAGAATGTCTTACAGCTTCTGTAAACGAGCTGTATGTGCAGAACGGCGGCTTTTTCGACATACTGAACTACCTGGAATTCTCTATCCACGGCGATCCGGCCCTGAAGATCATGTCCTATACCAAACCCGATCCCATGATCACGGACCAGAGCGTAGTGGTAAGTCCGGCAGTGATCACGACCGACCAGGATTCTTTTCATATTACCGTAGCCGTAACCAATTTAGGCCGCGCTATGAGCGACTCCCTGCGGATTGAGGTGACCCGCGATTATCCCAAACAGGGGAAACCGAATGATATTTATGCCTACAAACTGCCCCCCCTGATGTTTTCGGATACGCTGCGGCTTACGTTCGCCACCGATCCCGTGAACGGCCAGGGCAGCAATATCTTTACCATTACACTGGACCCGAACAACTTTGTGGAAGAGCTGAACGAGTTCAACAACAAAGTGGTAAAAACGGTAAATATAGCCTCGGCGGAGGTGATCCCCGTGTATCCGCAGGAATTTGCCGTGGTACCCCTGCCCAATACAAAAATAAAGGCCGTAACGGGGAATCTTTTTGCGCCCCTGCGTAATTACCGTATGGAAATAGACACCAGCGCCTATTTTACCAGCAGCTGGAAAAAGGATACGCTCATCAGTCAGACCGGCGGGGTAATGCAATGGAACCCGCAACTGAACATGCCCGACAGTACGGTATTTTACTGGCGCGTAGGCGTGGATACCACCGGCAACCTTACCTTCGGGAAATGGCGCTATTCTTCGTTCCAGTACATTGTGAACAAGCGTGGCTGGGGGCAGGCCGATTTTCCGCAGTTCAAAAACGATAAGTATACGTACATCGATTATAATGAGCCGCAGCGCCTGTTCGAATTCAACGAGAACCGTAAACAGCTGCGCTGTGTTACCATAGGAAACGTAAGCGTGGCACAGAGTGAACAGTGTAAATACGATATGGACGGCGTACTGATGGAATACGGCGCCTGTAACACCATTCCCGGGATTTATGTAGCCATTATCGATCCGCTTACGCTGGAACCCTGGAAAACAAACTGCAGCGGTACCGGTGGTTATAACCTGGGGCAGTACAACCAGTGCCAGCTACCCTGCCGCGACCGCCAGGAAGCTTACTTCATCTACCTGCAGGGCGATAACAACTCCCGCGAGCAACTCAAGAACCTGCTGAACAACACCGTTCCCAACGGCCACTACATACTGGCCTACACCATGTGGAGCACCAACTTCAGCCAGTTTACGCCCGATCAGCTCAATGCCTTTATCAATCTCGGTGCTGATTCGATACAACTGCTGGCTGCCGGCGGACAAAATCTGCCCTATATTTTCTTTACCCGCAAAGGCTACCCGGCCACTACCGCCGAAGTGGTGGGAAACAGTCCCTCCGCTGCCATTACCCTTACCCAGGACCTGGAAAATGACTGGATCTTCGGAAATATTGAAAGTCCGCTTATCGGGCCGGCGAAAAACTGGGATTACATGAGCTACTTTCAGCAGAGTACCGAAATGCCCAGTTTCGACAGCGTTTCTGTGGACATCATCGGGGTGAACGGCGGCGTGGAAACCACACTCATCAGTGCACTGCAGCCTGTTCCGGGCGAAATATTCAACCTGGGTAATACCATCAATGCCAGCCAGTACCCTTACCTGAAACTGCGTTTCTTTACCCGGGACGACAGCATACGCACGCCGGCACAACTGCGGCGCTGGCACGTGCTGTACGAAG
Source organism: Flavobacteriales bacterium (assembly GCA_052437175.1). Lineage (GTDB taxonomy): Bacteria > Bacteroidota > Bacteroidia > CAIKAF01 > CAIKAF01 > JACVCJ01. Next base: position 638,633 of record JBQVOK010000001.1, on the reverse strand, counting down.
GCGTGCCTGAAATATCGCTGAACCCGGCACGCTCCGGCTTTACCTTTACAGCCGATACCCTGCCCCAGGGCCAGACACTGCGGCTGGTGATGCCAGTGGAGAACATCGGCGACTACAATACCGATTCCGTTATTGTGAAACACTTTATTGTAAACAGTAACAATGCGGTTAGCAATTTTTACAAAAAGTACAACGGCCTTAACGTGGGACAGTTCCTGCTGGACACGTTTACGATCGAAAACATGAATTACCCGGGCCTCAACGTGCTCTGGACCGAGGCCAACCCGCTGGACAGGCCCGACCGTTTCCTGGAACAGTACCATTTCAATAACCTGGCCGACCGGCTTTTCTATACGGATAAAGACAAGATCAACCCCCTGCTGGACGTCACCTTTGACGGCGTGCGCATCATGGACGGCGATATTGTTTCGGCCAAACCGGTGATCCTGATCCAGCTGAAGGACGAAAACCCCATCCTGCTGCTGAACGACACGTCGAGCTTCGAGGTTTTCCTGCGTTACCCGGGCAATTCCAATATTGTTCCTGTTCCGCTGAGCGGTTCCGACGTGAGCTTTTACCCGGCCACCAATGCCAAAAACAATGCGCGGCTCGAATTCCGCCCGGATTTCTCCATGGCCGACGGCCAGTACGAACTGATGCTGCGCGCCCGCGATAAGACCAATAATGCCAGCGGCAACGGCGACGGTACCTTCGATTACAGGATCCGTTTTAACATTGTAAACAAATCGAGCATTACCCAGATACTCAACTATCCCAACCCCTTCAGCACCTCCACCCGCTTTGTATTTACACTCACCGGCAGCGAACTGCCCACCTTCTTCAAGATACAGATCTTTAATATCAACGGGGTGATCGTACGCGAGATCATGATGGAAGAACTCGGGAACATCCACATCGGCAACAACATTACCGATTACGCCTGGGACGGCACCGACGAGTTCGGCAATAAACTGGCCTCCGGCGTTTACCTGTACCGCGTTTATACAGAGATCAACGGCGAAAACATCGACCGCCGTGCTACCGAGGCCGATTCCTTCTTCAAGAAAGGATTCGGAAAAATGTACCTCATGCGCTGATCTTCAATTCTTTTCAAAGCAGTGTCGCCGGGAATGATACATTCCAAAAACACAAAAAGTCATAATATAATTTGACTTTTTACGATTAAAAGTAAAGTTATTATATGACAAATGTATTTTAAAAGTCAAATAATAGTCGTACTTTTGGGGGAGAAAATACAAGAGTTATGTCACGCAAAAATTTACAGATACAGCAGCTGAACAGCAAAATGGTATCGTTCGCATCGGTTCAGCCCTCTGCGGTGCCGGCTTCGGGCTGGGTACGCAGCATACGTTCGGCCCTGGGCATGTCTATGCAGCAGCTGGGCCGCAAACTGTCCATCAGTAAGCAGAGCGTACAGGACATTGAAAAACGTGAACAGGAAGGCAGCATTACCCTGCGTTCCCTGCGTGAAACTGCCCGGGCCCTGGATATGCAGCTGGTATATGGCTTTGTGCCCAACGGCGGTTCCCTGGATGCCCTTATTGAGCAAAAAGCCCGCGAACTGGCTACCGAAATTGTATTGCGCAGTTCCCATACCATGATGCTCGAAGGCCAGGAAAATTCCGAACAGCGCATCCGCAAAGCCATCGAAGAACGTACCATCCTGCTCAAAAACGAAATGCCTAAAATACTGTGGGATTAAGCTTTGTATACCTTCCCGGACAAACACCGCTGGACGAAAGCGAGGCAGAGGGTTTACGTATTCCGGGCATACAAACGCATGCCGAGCTGGACGAGTTTGAACAGCAGAACATCGAGGAGGCCATGCTCTGGTCCCTGAAGCGTTCTTTCCGGCCGGCAGAGGTATTCAGCGAAGCCTTTATACGCCGTGTGCACCGGCAGATGTTCGGTAATGTATGGAGCTGGGCCGGGGAGTTCAGGCAAAGTGAGAAGAACCTGGGCATTAAGCGCTGGCAGATACCCGGCGCACTGAAATGCCTGCTCGACGATGCCCTGTACTGGCAGCAGATGCAGGTATACAGTCCGGATGAAGCCGCGTTGCGTTTTAAACACCGCCTGGTGAGCATACATTGTTTCTGTAACGGGAACGGCAGGCACAGCCGTTTGCTGGCCGATATCATTACCAGCAAACTCCGCGGACAGCCGGCATTCAGCTGGGGCCGCGGAAACCTGGCCCGGAAGGGTATTGCCCGAAGTACGTACCTGCAGGCCCTGAGAGCCGCTGATGCAGGCGATATAGGCCCCCTGCTCCGCTTTGCCCGCTCCTGAAAGACATAAAAAAAGCCCCGCTTCTGCGAGGCTCTTTTTGTTATTTTTTCTCTTCGAACGGCCGGATGGCGACACGTACCTGGATCAGTTTCATATCCAGGTCAGTGAGCATCTGCTTGTTCCTTTCGATCTTTTCTTCGTACGGTTTTTTAAGGGCATCGGCATTTTTACTGTTGCCGAAGAAGGTAAGATTACTTTCGAGCTGGGATACTTCCTGCCGCAGTTTTTCAATGCGGGTACGCAGCTGGGTGCGTTCGTTCTTCAGCGCGTCGTAGGGGTTGGCCGAAGCCAGCATGGTATCGATCATTCCCTTGTAGATGATCTTTTCCTTTTCGGCCGGGTCTACGTTGATCTTCGCAAAGAACTCGTTGGAAGCATCCTCGAACGCTTTTTCGATATGCTGTTTCTCCTTGAAGGGCACAAAACCGATGGCTTTATAGGCATTTCGGAACTCTTCCATGGCCCGGAAGCTTTCCTGCAGGTCTTCGGTATGTTCGTAAGCCTTTATCTGTTCCAGAACGGCCTTTTTCTTCTCCAGGTTTTCCAGTTCCTGGTTCGGCACATTTTTCTGGTGCTCTTCTTTGGCATTAAAGAAAGCGTCGGCGGCAGCACGGAAACGGTTCCATACCTCATCGCTCTTCTCACGCTGTACAGCACCGATCTTTTTCCAGTCTTCCTGTAAGGATTTAAAGCGGGCGGGAGTATTTTTCCAGTCGGTGCTCTGAGCCAGTTCCTCGGCCTTTTCCACCAGTTTCATTTTCTTTTCGAGGTTGGCGTTCCAGTTGTTCTTGAGTTCGCTCCAGAGCGACTGACGTTTACCCACCAGGCGGCGGCGGGCCTCCCGGAAACGTTCCCAGATGGCGTCGCTCACATTTTCGGGCACACGGCCTATGGCTTTCCACTGTTGTTCGATCTTGTCCAGGGCTTTCTGTGCCTCGTTAAAATCTTTCATGGACGGGAATTCCTTCTCTGCCCATTCTTCCAGTTCGTGCACCAGCTGTGTTTTAGACTCGAGGTTCTGCTTGCGCTGTTCATTCAGCTTATCAAAGAACTCGTCGCGGCGTTTGTATACGGCTTCGGTAGCCTGTTTAAAGCGCTGCCACAGGTCTTCGCTTTTGGCTTTGGGAATAGGCCCGATCTCGCGCCATTGTTTGTGGTACGATTGCAGGAACTCGAGCGATTTTTTGATCGACTCCAGTTTCAGAAGGCTCTCCACGCCTTTTACGATACGTTCTTTTTCGGCCAGGTTCTTCTGCAGCTCTACCTTGAACAGATCGCGGTGTATGCTGAGCGCCTGGTAATAGTTATCTACATGAAAACGGTAGGTTTTCCAGATATCGTCTGCTTTGCTCTGCGGCACCGGACCGATGTGGTTCCAGCGTTCTTGCAGCTCGCGGAATTTATCCTGCACCAGGCCGATGTTCTGCTCGTTACTGATCAGGTTCTTCAGTTCCTGGATCACGTCCTGCTTTTTGAGGTAGTTTTCCGTCTGTTCCTGTTCACGGCGGCGTTTTACATCGCTGAAATGATCTTCGGTATCGCGGAGTTTTTCCTTAAATTCTTTTTCCTCGCGGGACAGCTGGAAGCCGAAATCGTCCTTTTCGCCCCCTTCTGCCAGGAATTGTTCCAGTGCGGCGTGTTCGCGGTCGTGGATCAGTTCCTGGAAACGGCTGCGGATATTCTTGAAATTTTTGCGGGATTTCAGGATAGAACCATCGGAGATCATGCGTTTGAACGCCTCGAAAAGTTCCTGGAAATCCAGTTTTTCGGCATGGAATTCCTCATCGGCATGCTCTTCTTCCTCTTCGTGACCGGCTACCGGCGACTGGATCAGAGCGTGTTCGTCTTCGTGACCGAAAGATACTTCAATGGTATCCTCTTCGCTCTCTTTCTGCACGGTGGCAGGCAGAACGGGCTCCCTGGGTTCCAGCGCTTCGTTGTTTACGTTTTCTGACATGATCTTTGTATTCTGTGAGTCCTGTTATTGCAAAGGTATAAAATGAAAGTACAAACGTGAAAAATGTGCACGCATTGTATCCTTCTGCCATCAAAAGTACACATCTTTCCTGCGGGAAAGGATCATGAAGAAACTGCTCAAAGCCTTTATCAGTAAGCCAGCCAGAGCGATGGATTGAGTGTAACACTACCTTTCCGTATCTGGAAATTTATTACACTTTTGCCGTTTTCGGCGGTCATAATAGCGCCTATTTTCTGTTTGGCGCTCACTTTGGTATCTTTCTTAACACTAACTTCACTCAGGTTGGAGTATACAGTGTAGTATTCGCCGTGGCGCAGGATCACGACCTTGCCGTAGCCGTCCACCGCAAAAATACCGCTCACTTCTCCGTCGAATATGGCGCGGGCCGAAGCTCCGGCGGGTGCCGTAATGTCCACACCGTCGTTCTTTACCGTTACGTTTTTCAGGTAAGGATGCGGCTGCACGCCGAAACGTCCGGTGATGGCGCCTTTTTCCACCGGCCAGGGCATATTTCCCCTATTCCCTTCAAAAGAAGCACTTTTCATACGCGTTTCGGGCGTTACCGTCATATTTACCTCTGCCGCGGGTTTCGAAGACGAAGAGGACGCGGCCGGTTTACTGCCCGTACCCGCTGAGGAAGAACCCGAAGCTGCCGGTTTTGCGGCGGCGGCAGCTTTTTTCTTAGCGGCAGCCTCTGCTTTTTTACGCTCTTCTTCGATCAGCTTACGTACAATGTCCTGGATCTTGTTCTCGAGCTGCTGGCGTTCCGTTTCCTTGCGGCTGATCTTTTTACGGATCTCACTTTCTTTGCCTTTGAGCTGCTGAGCCAGTTTCTGCTGGTCCTGTTTTTCGTTCTCCAGTTTGGTCTTCTGCTGTTCTTCAGCCTGCAGTACGTTCACTTTCTGCTGTTTATTCGAATCCAGGGTCTGGATCACCGTACTGATCGCCAGTTGCGTACTTTTGATCTGTTCGAGCTGTGCCCGGCGGAAGGAAGCCAGGCGCTTGAAGTACGAAGCCCGGGAAAAGGCCTCATTCATATCGTCGGAGGCCAGTACATACAGGAATTTATCGTCGGAATTGCGATTTTTATATGCAAAATATACCATACGGCCGTACAGCTTCATCAGTTCGGCTTCCTGTTCTTCCAGCGTTTTTTTGCGTTTTAGGTTGCCGCTGATCTCCTGTTCCAGTATAGAAACTTCGCCGCGGTAAGTCTCCACCAGTTCTTCGCGGAACTGGATCTTGGTAGAAAGCTGGTCGATGTATTTTAAGGTCTTTTTCTGCTTCTGTGCGGTCGAATTCAGTTCCTTAGCGGCCTTTTCGATCTCTTTGGCCAGGTATTTCTTTTTGCTCTCCAGCGAAGTTTTTTCCTTTTTGAGCGAACTGGTACTTTTCTGTGCCACGCCGATCAGCGCCCAGAAACTCAGTCCCACAAACAAAAGCAGGAGTACAAATACGGGTAAAATATGTTTTTTTACAGATTTCATCAGTGTAAAAATGAAAAAAGCTCCGTTGTGTAACGGAGCTCTTTCTCTGAATATTTCAACGCTTTTCTGTTAGTATCGATCTTTTAGCATCGTTTAACTAACTTTTTTTCCATTTGATGGTGCAGCCGATGGCCTTTACCTCGGTCGTTTCTACCTTTTTACCATTCAGCAGGGCATCTACGGCTTTTTCTACGTATTTCTCCGTGGCTTTTTCGGCACTTTCGGTATTGTTATCGATGGCACCGATGTATTTTACCACGTATTTGCCTTTATCGAGCTGAAGTACGAAAGTATGCGGCGTGCGTGTAGCGCCGAAGGCTTTGGCCACTTCCTGTGTTTCGTCGATCAGGTACGGAAATGCATAGCCTTTTTCGGCGGCGCGTGTCTGCATTTCGCCATAGCTGTCTTCCGGCACGGCCACCGGATCGTTGGGATTGATGGCGATAACGGGATAACCGAGCGGCGCGTATTTGGCGTTCAGTTCGATGATACGCTGTTCGTATGCCTGGGCAAAGGGACAGTGGTTGCAGGTGAATACCACGATAGCGCCTTTGGCCTCACGGCCTGTTTCCAGGCTGATCATGTTGCCGTCTACGTTCTTCAGGGTAAAATCCTTAACCTTGTCGCCTATTTTGTAACCCTGTGCCAGGGCACTCAGTCCCAGGCTCATCATCAGTACGGTGAATACAGTTTTCATTTATTTTATTTTGTAATTAGTGACGTTTATTTGTGATTTTTAGGATCGTGGTGTTCGCCGCGGAATTGTGCAATAAAGGCAAACAGTTCTTCTTCGTTGAAGGCACCTTCATGAAAGCCTACTTTTACGCCGTCCTTATACACCAGTGTGGCCGGTATGGCTCCGCTGAAGGAAGGATCGGCCTTGTTGATCCAGTTGGAATCGCCCGCATCGGAAATATGGAACGATTTCATGGTAAGTTCCCTGCCGGCCAGGAAAGGCGCTACGTTCTTAACCTGTGCCGAAAGGTCGGCGCTGCCCAGCCATACCTGGAAATTAGCCCCGGCAAGGCTGTCCTGTAATTTCTGAAAGTGCGGCAGTTCGGTTACACAGGGCTTACACCAGGTAGCCCAGAGATTCAGTACTACAATTCCTTTTTCGGCAGAGATCTTCTGCAGGATGGATTCGAACGGAATCGACTCCGTGTGCTGTGCGTTTGCCTGTTGTACTCCCAGCAGGGCCAGGCTCCAGATAATGATCCACTTTTTCATATTAATCATCTGTTTTATAATCCGGTTCTGTATCGGGCTGTCTGCGCAAAAATTTCGGCGAACAGCTCTTTTTCTGTATCATCAAAAACCATGCCCCTGCGTGCAAATACCAGCTCAGCCGTCTGTACAGCCTGTTTCACCTGGTATTCCTGCATGCCCTGGGGACCGCCCCAGGAGAACGAAGGTAAGAAGTTTCTGGGGAATCCCGCCCCAAAAATATTGGCACTTACCCCAACCACGGTACCCGTATTGAACATGGTATTGATACCGCATTTGCTGTGATCGGCCATGATGAGCCCGCAAAACTGCAGTCCCGTATTTACAAAGCCTTCTTTTACATAACTCCACAGTTTTACCTGTGCGTAGTTATTCTTGAGGTTGCTGTTATTGGTATCGGCTCCCAGGTTGCACCATTCGCCCAGTACGCTGTTGCCCAGGAAACCGTCGTGGGCCTTGCTGCTGTAACCGAAGATAACGGAGTTGTTCACTTCGCCGCCCACTTTTACATGCGGGCCGAATGCACAGGCCCCGTAAATTTTGGCGCCCATCTTCAGCTGGCTGTGTTCGCCCAGGTAAAAAGGACCGCGCACCATGCTGCCTTCCATGATCTCGGCATCCCGGTCTATGAAAACCGGGCCCTTGCTCACATTGATGATGGCCCCCTCGATAACGGCCCCGTCCTCGATAAAGAGGTTCTCGGGCGGACCGATCAGGGTGTTGCTTTCCGGCAGGGGACCGGAACGGCGGCCGTTCACGGCCAGGTTGTAGTCGATATCGAGCACTTCGGCCGCTTTGGAAAAAATGTCCCAGGGCCGGCGGATCTCCAGCAGTGCTCCGGTATACTCCACACGTACGTTTTCCGTAACACCACACAAAGCGATGCATTTATCCCCGCTGTACAGGGCCTCCCCCTGCTGCAGCTTGCTTATAGGGTCCCACAGCTCCTGTGTGGCTACAACGGCTCCGTCTACAGATAAGACATCGCTGCCTTCAAAAGGTTTAAACTTGTTGCGTAAATATTCCTGTGTTTCAAAATAAACGTCACATCCTGAAATACGTTTCCAGCGCTGGGCCTGGGTATATATGCCCGTGCGGATATCGCCCACCGGACGGGTAAACGTCAGCGGCAGCAGCTGTGCGCGGGTCTCGGGCTCATCAAATAATACGATCGTCTGTGTCATGCGTTCTTTCATTTACAAAGGTAATGATTCCAGTACTTTTTCTTCTTCTTCGCGGCAGAGTATGCGGGCAGCGGCTTCCGCGTTCCTGCGCCATTCGTCCAGCCTGCCGGGCGAAGCCAGCATGCCATCGAGCTGCGCGGCCAGCTGCCGGGGACTGTGCGCCTGTAAGACCTCTCCTACCCTGTATTCCGTTACGATACGCCGTAACTCCGGCAGGTCGGAGACCAGTACGGGAATACCGGCCTGAATATAATCGAATATCTTATTGGGCAGCGAATAGCGGTAGTTAAGATTGGTGTCCTTATCGAGGCTGAGGCCTATGTCCGCGTTCACGGTATATTTCAGCAGTTCGGAAAAGGGTTTGCGGGGCAGGAACCACACTTTATCCTGTAGTTCGTTTTTCACAACATAATTTTTCAGCTGCGGGATCACGTCCCCGCTGCCGATGATGAGGAGCAGCGCATCGGTCTGCAGGTACTTCATGGCTTCCACGGCCTCTTCGGCACCACGCTGTACATTGATGCCACTCCCCTGCAGCAGGATGATCTTTTTTTCCGCAGGCAGCCCGAGATCATTGCGGGTGGCGGCCGGTTTATCCTTCAGGCGGTAAGGCATATTGCGCAGGATACGGAAGGGTTTGCCGTACTTTTTCGTATAGATATCTGCAATGCTTTTATTTACGGTGAATGCATAATCCACGGCAGGTATACACCACTGTTCAAAAAAAAGCCAGACCTTGCGTGCAAAGGCATTGTGCTGCAGTTCGGGCACTTCGGTAAAGAGTTCGTGTGAATCGTACACCAGTTTTCTGCCGGGCGCAAGGCGTTTGGCCAGGGCCGAGGCCGGCAGGGTATCCAGGTCATTGCTCCATATCCAGCTGCTTTTGTTCTGTAACAAAAAGATACTTAAGCGGATGGAGTATTCTGCATAGAACAACATGCCCGTATTAAAAAAGTGCTTTTTACGCACAATGCGGTAAGGCAGATCGTTCATAGGCAGACTGCCCGGCAGCAGACGGCCGTACAGGGTAACGGCATACCCGCGTTTATGCCACCAGGCGCAGAGCCGCAATACCCGCTGATCGGTACAGAGATCGTTGATCACGGGCACGATGATGCTTTTGCTTCCTGTTGACATAGTTCTGTGTACAAAAATAGCTTTGTTTACCATGCAAGCCGATTTTTTTGAGGAATTTTGCCAACAATGATCACGGAAAAAAATCATTCACTGCGCCGGCTCAACACCTTTGGGATCGAAGCCCGGAGCCGGGAATTCTGCCGTTTTTCCACGGCAGCGGAACTGGCGGAGACCCTGGCCTATGTACGCGAACAAAAACTGCCCCTGCTTATCCTGGGCGGCGGCAGCAATATCCTGTTCACCCGCAACTGGGACGGACTTACGGCACATAATACCATAGACGGCATAGAGATCGTACGCGAAGATACACAACAGGTGTGGGTGCGTGCCGGGGCCGGTGTGATCTGGCACCAGTGGGTGCTCTGGGCCGTAGAGCGCAACCTGGGCGGCATGGAGAACCTGTCCCTGATCCCCGGAACGGCCGGAGCCGGCCCTATGCAGAACATCGGGGCTTACGGCGTGGAACTGAAAGATATTTTCCAGGAACTGGAAGCCTGCCATATCCCTACCGGCGAATGGCATACTTTTTCGGCGGACGATTGTAAGTTCGGTTACCGCAACTCGGTATTCAAAAACGTACATAAAGGCGAATACGTGATCGGGAGTGTGACCCTGCGTTTGCAAAAAGATCCTTCTGTTTTTCATACCGCTTACGGCGCCATTGCCCAGGAACTCGAAAAAATGCAGGCCGAACCGGATGTACAAAGCATCAGTAAGGCCGTGATTAATATACGCAGCTCCAAACTGCCCGACCCGGCACAGATCGGGAATGCCGGCAGTTTTTTCAAGAACCCGTCTGTTCCTGTATCGGAATACGAACGTATCAAAAACGAACATCCGGATATGCCCTCTTTCCCGGGTACCGAACCGGGCACGATAAAAATACCGGCCGGCTGGCTTATTGAAAAAAGCGGCTGGAAAGGCTTCCGCGAAGGCGATGCCGGTGTGCACAAGCTACAGGCCCTGGTACTCGTAAATTACGGCCAGGCTTCCGGGGACCAGATCTGGCAACTCAGCGAACGCATCCTGCACGATGTACAGCAGCGCTTTGGCGTGGAGCTGGAACGGGAAGTGAATGTAGTTTAATCCAAAAGTCCGGAGTCCGAAAGTAACGAGTAACGAGCTGACAGCCATCAGCTGTTAGCTATAAGCTATTTGCTTTTCGGCTACGAATGTTCCAGCCCAGTCCCCCGCTGATCTTCAGTTCCTGTAAGGACGTGCGGAAAGGCGCACTACCCATTAGCTGGCCCTGTGCCCAGCGCAGCCGCACAAACAGGTGAAATACAGAACCGAGGTACCAGTTACAGCCGCCCGTAATACCCAGCAAAGGTGCCGGACTCAGAGGCGTACTATGCCTGCCGGAAGCATCTTCATACGCAATTTTACAGAGTGCCAGGCCCGGACTGAACCCGACGAACGGGTCCCAGGGGCCCTGCTTCAGCGGATGGTAACTGAATCCGGCAAACACGGCGTGATTCTGGCGCAGAGGACCATCGTTCAGGGGCAGTGAATACCAGATCTCGCCACCTACAGATACGCGTTCCGAAAGAAAGATATCCATATCTGCAGCCAGGTAAGCGGCAAAGCTCTTCTGTGGAACCTGGTATCCGCCGGCCAGGTTGGCCTGCGCACGTATAAGACCTTTACGGCCGACCGGCATTACCTGTGCATGCAGGCCCTGTATACACAGCAACAGACCCAGGAGCATCAGCTTCTTGGTTTCCATAATTTAAGCAGTTTGTAGTTTGCACTTAGGTTTATGAGCAGATGCCCTTCCCAGCCCGCATTGTTGTGTTTTTCGATATGTACTTCGTTTCCCTCAACGTGGGCATGCAGTTCTTTACCCAGGTGCAGCATATACTGGCAGCTGAGCGAAATATCGAAACGCGGTGTAATGTTGAAGTGTGTGCCGATGCCCGCCTGTACGGCCGAGCTGCCCCGCTGCTGCAGTTCGTTAGGCCGCCCGTTGGGCGCAATACGTGTCCAGTCGAAACAATGCCCGGCCTGGATATAGGGCGTTACCGGGCGTTTGAAGTTCTTTGTAGAGATCAGGTAATACATTACTGACCAGCCGATATGGTAGTCATTGCGATACGCTACACGGGCAATATCCGTGCGGATCATGTCCAGGAACCATTCCGTGTTGATGCGGTCAGTCAGCTGCAGGCGAAACTGTCCGCCCGCGCCGTAGCCGTTCTCGTTCCAGGATCCGTGGCTAAAGGTACTGAGGGTGCTGCGCACACCCAGGCTGAATTGTCCGCCCTGCCGCAGGAAGCCCTTGCGTGGGCTGGTCTGCGTGTATGCAAAGAAAGGCAGACACAGGAGCAGGAAACCGATGCTGTGCTTTTTCATAGGGATACGTGTTTAGGTAAAGATTTGGCATAGTGTGGTTTCCTTTTAAGTAAAACTGCGGATGTGTGTGTTTTCGTATGTGAGGGGGTAAATAGTCCGGAAGTCCGGAGTCAGAAGTCCGGCTGACGCCAGCTGAGATACAGATGCAAAACAGCAGGAAGTGTATGTTTCGCATACAGGAAAGGAAATAGTCCGGAGTCCGGCTGAAGGAAAGAGAATAGAGTAATGAGATATGGACGCAAAATAGTCTGGAGTATAGAACCGGACTTCGGACTAACGGACTATCGGACTACATAAAACAACGATCCCGTTACGTTTCTGTAACGGGACCGTTGTATTGTCAGCCGGGTTAAGGACGACAGGCATTATCGTAATTAAAACTTACCGGAGGATCACTTTGTGTGTGCTGGTTTTGCCGCCTTTGCTCACATGAATGAGGTACATGCCTTTGGCGTAGCCGGCAAGATCGATCTGCAGGGTACGGGTACCGGCAGCGATGTTGCGGCTCTGGATCTTTTTACCGAACAGGTCGAACACATCTACCTGCGCATCCAGGTCGGTATCCAGGCTGATGTTCAGCTGGCCCGTGGTGGGGTTCGGGAAGATATTCACGGCTTCGGCGGCCGGCTGTTCCTCGCGGGTTACGGCGGCAGAGCGGGAAGAGCTGGACTGGGATGATGAACTTTCGCTTATCTGTATCACATACTGGCCCAGGCCGTTTGGCTGAGGTGTAATATCATACGAAAAGGTATGCCATTCGCAGTTATCATTCCAGGTACCACGGGTAATACGGTATCTCTGATCGTATTTGAATCGTCCCTGGGCCGGGGCAGAAGGTAAAGAGCTTATCGCTGTATTATAGTTATTGCTTACATGATCGAAGCCTTTAAATGTATTCGCATTGGGATATATCCACCAAACAGTAGGGTTATGTACACTGAAGGTGGTATTGCCTGAGGCATCCAGGCCCTCGATACTGTACGCTTCTCCAAAACCGGGCTGTGTATTGGCATTGGTAACTACCGGGGTAGCCGTGAGCGTAAAATATCCCGGATTACTGGAATTGGCAGCAAGATTGAAGTTGGGATTATTCGGTTGTGCCGTTACCGTAACCTGATCCGAAGCGGAGCAGCCATAGGCATTTGTACCTGTTAAGGTATAGGTGGTAGTGGTGGCAGGGCTTACAAACTGGCCGGATGTTGTAGCAAATACCGGTCCGCTGCCGATCCGCCAGGCATAGGTCATTCCGGCAGGCGGGAACAGGAAACCAATAAATGCATACGTACCGGGGCAAACCGATTTGTCCGGACCGGCATTGATCGTCGGATTGCAGGAATAGTAGATGACATGTATTTTTTCTGACCAGCCCAGGCAATTATCACCTACATCACGTACGGCAGCAAGACGTACCCGGTAGTATTTATTACAGGGCTGATTGAGGTTTGATGGAAAAGTAAAGGCTCCCGGAGTTCCGGTATGCCATAATTCCCACGTAAACCCGCCAGGGACCAGGTTACCGGCAGCATCCGATTCTTCCAGTGCCCAAAGGTAATGAGAGGTAGGGCCGCTTCCGGGAGAGAGAGAGGCGGTAAAGCTCAGCGGGACACCGGGACAAAAAGAAACGGGACCACTCAGATTCGGAAGGATATTCTGAGGACCGGTCTCTATATTGGCACATAGGTTAAATCCGTTATACGTTTCATTATTTCTTATCGTGAAACTTATCTCATTCATTCCGCTGGCATTCAGGTGTGCCGGGTCCAGCGTAATGGTCATAGCCCCTATAAGAGGGTTGTAATGATTGCCATACGGCAGAGAGTTAAATCCGTAATAATGTCCGTTTACGTATACATATAAAACACGGTTATCTGCTCCCATGCTCGTAATAACAAGCCTCGCGCAGTTTACCGTTCTTGAATTGATACGAAACGAAGCTTTATAGGTATAAAGACCAGCCCCTGGTATAGCATTACTTGGTCCTCCGCTTGGATCCAATGCAGGTGCTATCCATCGGCTGCAGGTATTTTCTTTCCATTGCCATAAGGTAGTGGTTTTGGGAGTGTACATTGTGGTGTTTGTCTGGTTCCAGACCGTCCAGGTATCATCATTTTGTCCCAGGGGAATCAGAGCACCTGTAGTGTTATTCACTCCTGTCGAAATATTGATCACCTCTGACTGGCCATAAGATACCAGGCCCCAACAGCATAGTGCAACGCCGGAAAAGAGTCTTTTTAGTTGTCTTGTCATAATGTATGTGTTTGAAATAATTTACCTGTGTACTGTTCCTGCAAAACTACCGCAGGCAACACAGGCAGTCCCTACCGTACACTACGTTTTTAGCACAAGACGTTTAAATACTTATCAGCGAAATAAATAAGCACTCAAAGAAATAAAATACAGCTGAAAAAAGAAGATGGTAAGCGGATAGCAGGTCTTTAGTCCGAACCCAGCAGGGCCAGTACTTCCTGCTTGCGGCGCCGGGATATTTCGAAACTGCGGCCGCTGTTCATTTCCAGGATACAGGGCTCGCCTTTCTGATAGGAGCGTATATACATCACATTTACGATACAGCTCTTGCTTATGCGTACAAAATGCGGATTTTCGTATAGGTATTCTTCAAAATCCTTTACACAGCGTGCCGTATAAAATTCACGTACATCTCCCGTGATCAGTTTGGAGTAGCGGCCGTCGGCTTCTATACTTTCAATTTCGGATACGTTCAGCAGATGTACTTTTTCGGCATGATGTACCGCTATTTTCTGTAGATCCGGCGTGGCATCGAGGTTATGCAGCAGGTTTATGATCTGCTGACGGTTCTCTTTTTTTTCGGATATACGTTTTTGAGCCTTTTTTACGGCATCTGACAGCAGGTTTATTTCCACCGGTTTAGACAGGTAATCCAGCGCACTGAAGCGAATGGCATTGATGGCATACTGGTCGAAACCGGTAACAAAGATCACTTCAAAGGGCACTTTTACGTACTGCCGCAGCAATTCGAAACCGTCCCTGCCGGGCATGTGTATGTCCAGGAACACCAGGTCGGGCGTACGGCGGCCGATCATTTCGCAGGCCTCCTCCACCCCGGATGCAATGCCCAGTATCTCAACCTCCGGGAAATACCGGTCCAGCAGCTGCTGTAATATTTCCTGCCCGTCTTTCTCATCGTCTACCAGTATGGCTGTAATACGCTCTGTGCTCATATCAAAACAGGTTATCGGGTATCGATATTTCCACGCGGGTCCCGGCCGCTTTTCCATCGTTATACAGATCGGTGGTCACAGCCTGTGTGCTTTCGAAACCGCGTATACGGCAGATAAGCTGCAGCCACTGCTCGGTAATGAGTGTACCGGCCGATTTATGTTTCCCGGTAGCCCTGGCGGCAGCGGCTTTTTCGCGTCCCACGCCATTGTCTTCGATGACTATATGTAAAAAGCCGTCCCTGCGGAATATATCCAGTTTCAGGACGCCGGTATGTCCTTCTTCCAGCTGCATGAATCCGTGCCAGATGGCGTTTTCGATATAGGGCTGAATGAGCATTACGGGAATTTCGATATCGTAGGTATCGATGTCCGGTCCGATCTCTACCCTGTACTGGAAACGGTTACGGAAACGAAGCTGTTCCAGTTCCACGTACAGCGCCAGTGTTTCCAGTTCCTGGTCCAGCGTGATCATTTTTTCGCGGGATTGCTGTAGTACCATGCGGATCAGCTTGCCGAACTTGGCCAGGTAATTGTAGGCATCGTCTTCCTTTTTACGCAGGATGTAATTCTGAATGCTGTTGATGGCATTGAAAATAAAATGCGGGTTCATCTGTGCCTGCAGGGCCGAGAGCTGTGATTCGGCCAGCATACGGTTTATCTCTGCCTTTTTGCGTTCTCTTTCACGGATAAATATCCCGTACCTTCGGATACTGATGAACATACACAGGGCAAAAAGAAAGATGCAGATGAGATAGAACCACCAGGTCATCCAGAAGGGAGCTTCTATATGAAACTGGAGCCGCACGGGGTCCGTACTGGCTACACCGTCGCTGTTGAGGGCGGCCACTTCGAGGCGATAGGGCCCGGGCTCCAGGTTTTGCAGGGATACCCGGTTGCCCGGCACGGTTTTGTACAGGGTATGGCTGCCATTGTAAAGTGTATAGCGCAGCTGCACCGCAGCGCTCTTGAATGCCGAAACATCAAACTCAAATTCGGGTGAGTTCTTTGTATAGGGTAAGGTCAAACCGGCCTGTGTAAGCGCTTCCCTGTCCTGCCAGGCTGAAAGCCGTACTTCGGGTGCCGCCGTATTGGCCGGTTCGCTCAGCAGCGGAAAGCTACAGAGGCCTTCGGCGGTGGATACGTACAGGTGTGTGCTGTCTGCAGCCACAAGATATATATACGAAGAAAGCAGACCGTTGTGTTCTTTGTAGATACGGTAGGTATAGTGCCCGGCCCGCCGGCTGATCTTCAGCAGTCCCTGGTCGGTACCGGCCCATACCTGCCCGTAACGGTCCTCGGTAACGGTATAAAAATACGGGGCATGCATGCCCGGCACACGGTCTATAAGCAAGGTGGTATCACTGCCCGGCCGGAATACAAAGAGCCCGGCACTGCTCGCCGCCCATACCAGTCCCCGCTGATCACGGATTATGGCATGTGTTAGTGAATGTGTTCCCCGTCTTTTATGGAATCGGGTAGTGTCATTAATACCAAAATAGCAGATTCCGTCGGAAGTAGCGGCATAAAACGAGTCCGGTCCCAACATAATTTTTTTTTTAAGACGACCCGGCAGCAGGTGTTTTACATCCCTGTAATATGCGACCGGAGGTGCATAAACACAAACCCCCCAGGTTGTACTGCAGTACAACCTGCCATTCAGCCCCCGGGTAAAATGTTCGGGATTGATACTTCGCCCGATGCTATCGGTGAAGCTGCGGTAACGAAATATTCTGAATTCCCGGTCGGCCCTTACCAGCTGCTGAGTCCCTCCCAGCAGCCATTCGCCTTTATGATATGTAATATCCGTATACCGGGAAGGCATGGTACCCGGTATACGATGGAGTTTTACATTCCGGGGAGATACATCGGCAACCAGGTTTCCCGAAAGCATGATCAGGCGTCCGTTCTCAAAGGTAAGTACATCGGCCTTCTTATTCAGTCCTTCTATGGCACTGTAAGCCAGTACGTTTTTGTTACGGCAGAAGAAGGTGCCTTTTTCCAGCGTATTACACCAGATGCTGTTTTCCCGGTCCTGCAGTATGGCCGATACGGAATAGCCTTCCAGTGCGTGCAGGTATTCTTCGCGCCGGTTCCAGTTACGGTAATAATACACTCCGCCGTTGAGCATGCCTATCCAGAAGCCCTGGTCGGGGTCTGTATACAGGTAGAGTATACTTGCCGGGTACCTGTATAACACGTACGATCCATCGGGGTTTAGCTGTATCAGTTTGTTATTATACGAAAAAAAGAGCAGATCGCCCAGGCGCCCGGTCAGTACGCGGTAACTGAGATAATTCCGGCCTTTTTCCCGGAGGTCGGAGATCCGCAGGGTATCCTTTCCGTCGGAAATGTCTATGTTCACATATTCAGGACCAGGCCGGTACGGGTGATCTACCGGCATCAGCATACCGTTCTTTTTCAGGAACATATAGTGACAGTCCCGGCAGGGAGTCAATACCTTTATGCTGTGCCGGCACAGGTCTATTTCAACGGTATGAACGGCCGAATGCACATACAGCATACATTTCTCCGGGTACGAAAGCCAGTAGATGGCGCTGTATTGAGAACCGTTGATCTGCCGGAAATACTTTGTATAGGGGGTGTCGTAAAGGCGGCCTTTATAATAGCAGAGTATCCTGTGCCTGGAGGTGCCCATCCAGAGCGTACCATCCTCCGTTTCTACAAAACCGTAGGCAGCTTCGCGTTCGGTACTTCCCTTGCCGGTCATCATTTGCAGGGCTGAACCATTGTAACGGAAGATCCCGGCTTCGGCCGATATCCAGATGGCCCCTTCCCTGTCCTGCCAGAGCCCGTAGGTTTCCATGGACGGCAGTTGCAGTTCGGCACTTATATTCCGGAACAGCAGTTCCTGTGCGGAAAGTAGTGCGGGCATAAGTATACCCAGCAGTATCAGGATGGAGCGTGTACACATGCGTATAGGGCAAAATAGGGCTTTTATTTTATAGTTGATAGATATACTTTTCTTTGCCTGCAGGGGCCTATTCATATTCAGTGCAATACATTTTTTAGGTGTAGAGGGGATCAGCACGGAGGCAGGTGATCCGCAGCTGTATGCAGCCACACAAACGGTAAAGAGGACAGGTTATTGTTTTACAAAACGGATACTGTACTCATTTTCCGCCTGCCGGAGGTAAAGCAGGTACAGACCCGGGGCCAGCGCATGTACATCAATCGCAGGCGATCCGGGAGACAATGTTGCCGACTGCAATTCCATACCCTGTATATTCAGGAGGCGATAGGTAGCAGGCAGTTCCTGCGGCAGTTCAACACATAGTTTATCGCTGGCGGGCACGGGGAATACCTGTAATTGCGGCCTGGCATTACCCGTTTGTACTGTTTCGGATTCATTTTCTTCTGTATACGTATATGTTTTACGCAACTCATTTACCCATTTCCCTTTTTCCAGCAACTGACTCAGCGATTCTGCCAGGGTGCCGTCCCCGTTATACGTATTTTTCTTACGCCACACCTCTATCCAGTCCTCGTCTTCTTCCCGCCATTCTTTTTTCAGGCCCTCTACTTCACGCCCCTCCTCATCGTATATATAATCAGTACGGGTTGAGGGAATCTCCATCATACCCATCTGATATGGATCTATATTGTTATACACAACATCTTCAAACTCCGTCAGTACTTTACCATTCTTACCATAAACAAAGGTTTTACGGAAAGAATAATCTCTGTTTATGCCATAAGTTTCCAGTTGTTGCTGAACTCTTCCCTCTGCATTATACACCATATCACACGATATACCTACGAGGGTAAACCGGCTGAACTCACATTCATTTTCATAGCGTACAGCACTTATCTGGCCCGATTTGTTATATTCATAGTAAGACCGAAGCAGACAATCGCCATATTCATCCCCATGATAGCTTTCGCTCATATACGGCTGCTTTTCCTTGGGACGAAAGAAATTCTGATAGCGCCCGGCATCTATCCAGGCATCCGTTTTCCGTACTCGTCGTTTCCAAATCTGCTCTTTCAATTGCCCATCTGCCGTATAAAGAAAGTCCACTCCTCTTATCAGATACAAACTGTCTTTTCGGTAATAGAAAAAATTGCTTTCTACCGGCAATTCTTTTTTATCATAACGATATATAGCCAGGTTTTCTTTATACCAGCTCTTATCCCATTTCTCCGTCAACTCCGTAACGGTTTTCTGGGCAGAACTGCTGGTATGAACAAGAAAACAACAAAACAGGGCAAGGACCGTTACGTATAGCTTTTTCATAGTAAAGGGGTTTTACGTGATACAAATAAGACAGGCGTCTCCAATTAGTATGCCTGCATACAATATTACAAAGATCGTCCCTGCTACTCAAAGACAAAAAAACACGTTACTCGTGCGCCCTGCCTGTTAGAATACGGATCTCCGGACCCTGTTTCACCTGTGTATCAGGCCCCGGGGATGATACAAAAAACACCGTTTATCGAATGCGTATAGGGTCCGAAGTCCGGCGAAGCCAGGAGCCAGGAGCCAGGAGCCAGGAGCCAGGAGCCAGGAGCCAGGAGCCAGGAGCCAGGAGCCAGGAGCCAGG
>JBQVOK010000001.1:0-619099 GCA_052437175.1 Flavobacteriales bacterium | reverse complement strand
AGCCAGGAGCCAGGAGCCAGGAGCCAGGAGCCAGGAGCCAGGAGCCAGGAGCCAGGAGCCAGGAGCCAGGAGCCAGGGCTGACGCATTTATAGCTGACGCAGTTAGTACAGCTTATGGCTATAAACCAGGAGCCAGGATAGTCCGTGGTCCGGAAGTCTGGCGAAGCCAAGAGCCAAGAGTGAGGAGTCAAGAGCGAGGAGCGACGCATTTATAGCTGACGCAGGTAGTACAGCTTATGGCTATAAGCCCGGAGCCAGGATAGTCCGCAGTCCGGCGAAACGAAGGAGTGAGGTCAGAAGCCTAAACGGGGAGTAAGCTTATAGCTATGAGCGAATAGCTACATATTGTTTTCCAGCAGTTTTTCCAGGCGGATGATCATTTCATCCTTTTCTTTCAGCATGTCCCGGTAAAGTTCCAGTTTTTCATCGTGCAGCTGCAGTATCTTCTCCATCGGATGAAAGTGAACGACACCCTGGTGATTGAACGATGCGTAGTCTCCAAAGGTATTCGCAATAATATTGATGGCCTGACCTTCATCAAAATTCTTCAGCGCGTCTACCGGTATTTTTAATACTTCCGCAATCTGCCGGAGAATGGGTTCGTCTACCCGTTCCCGCTGTTCCAGCAGGCTTACCTTTTGCTGGTTCCAGTCCTCCCCTAACTCCCATGCCAGGGCATCCTGCTTTATGCCTAACATCTCGCGGAAGCGTTTGATATTCCGTCCTTCATGTACCTTCTTCTCTGCCATAATTGTATTATGATTATCCGTTTATGCAAACTTAGGTCAATCCCCTTTTCGGCACAAGACAGTAAAACTTGAAAATACACAATAAGCCTCCGGAAAGCCTTTTTGTGTAAGGGATACATACGGATACAAAGTTATTTCCAACGTTAGTTGCTAACACAACGAGGGCTGTTTTAGGTACCTGAAGTGGTACGTTTAGGTTGTATACCCCAAACGTTTAGGGTATACACGTGGTCATTTTAAGTTGGGGAACTTAACATTTTACGTTCAGCAGGTGGTCGTTTTAGGTTGTATAACCTAAACGTTTATGTTCCTTACCTGAACATTTTATGTTGGATACCTTAAAATTTTACGTTGCAGAGGTGGTCGTTTTGGGGTATACAGGTGGTCCGGACCACTTAACCGACCTAAACGTTTGACCTGTACAGGTGGTCCGGCGCACTTCTCCCACCTAAACGTTTAACCTGTTCAACTGGTCGTTTTTACCTCTGTAACCTAAACGTTTGAGGTAACGAAGTGGTCGTTTGGGGTTATCCGGCCTACAATACGCACAAAAAAAGCCCGCTCTTTGCAGAACGGGCTCTGTATAATGCGTTATGGTTGTCTTTTTTAGAAGGGAAGATCGTCGTCTACACCGGCAGGTGCATTAAAGTCGTTATAACCGGCATTGCCGCCCTGGTTGTTGTTCACCGGCTGCGGATTATTGCTGTAACCCTGGTTCTGGTTGTAGCCCTGCCCCTGGTTCGGGGTCTGACCGCTGCCGTTTTCCAGGTCGATACGCCATGCTTTGAGGTCGGTATAAAATTTACCGTTGAACTCACGGCTTTCCGGATCGAAAAATACTTTTACCACCTGGCCGATCGTAAGGCTGCTGAGTGCATCGGCTTTATCGCCCCAGGCCGCAAAAGCTACTTTTTTGGGATAATTACCCAATGTCTCTACCACAAACAACTGCTTCTTCCAACTTCCGTTTCTCCCCTCACCGGTTTCGGGATCGAGGATCTTTTCCAATTTTCCTGTTAATTCCATAGTAGTTTTTAATCTTTGGAACAAAAGTACGCATTTCATTTCTTTTTTTCAATGACTCCTGTCCTCAATTCGCTCAAAAACTTTGTCTACCTTTGAAGTATCAACACGCAAAAGGCATGAAAGAATACATTTCCAAACTCCGCAAAGACTATGGTATACGTGAGCTTACGGAAGATATGGCGGACCCGAACCCCGTTCTCCAGTTCGAAAAGTGGTTCACCGAGGCCGCCAATATGGGTATTGTGGAACCCAATGCCATGACCATAAGTACGGCCGGTAAAGACGGTAAGGTATCTGCCCGCATTGTGCTGCTGCGCAATTTCGACGAGAAAGGTTTTGTATTCTACACCAATTACAACAGCCGCAAGGGCCGGCAGCTGAGCGAAAATCCGTATGCCTGCCTCTCTTTTTTCTGGTGCGAGGCCGAACGCCAGGTGCGTATTGCCGGACGGGTAGAGAAGATCAGCACCCTGGAAAGTATGGAGTACTTCAACTCCCGTCCCCTTTCTAACCGCATAGGCAGCTGGGCCAGCGCGCAGAGCGAGGTACTGGAGAACCGCGAGGAACTGGAAAAAAAGGTAGAAGAACTGGAAAAGATCTATGCGAACACCGAACCGGAAAAACCACCCTTCTGGGGAGGCTTCCGGGTGATTCCGGAAGAGATCGAGTTCTGGCAGGGGCGTCCCAGCCGCCTGCACGACCGCCTGCAATACACGCGCACGGCCAGCGGATGGAAGATGGTACGCCTGAATCCCTGAATTACTTTTCAGTATCCAGCAAAAGCCAGATATAATCTAACCTGGGGACTCCGATCAGAGCATATTTATCAATAACGCGTATCTGATGATTGTACAAATCGGCTGTAACCCCGACCCGTTGTTCAATTACAGCACTTTTCAGTTCTTTAAAGGTTTCGTCCAGCATTTTGTATTCAGAAACAAAAGTCGTTTCTCCTTTTTTCCCTTTCCGGACATAAGCAACCACCAGGTTACCGTTGTTTACTTCTGCCATGTATGATGAACACGCTGACGAAGCAAAGGATATCGCACAGGGAATTTTCAGCTCATGCAGAATATTTCCGTTCCCATCTATTTTATTAAGGATGAAAAAAACATCATCATTCCCAGGCCCAACCACCTTGAACATTACCTCATTTGCGAAATAAAAATCGTCCCCGGCAAAAAAGCCCTGCAAATGATTGGGCATATATTCCAGTTTGCGGGTCCAGTTGCGCTGCACCTGTTTAAGTGAAGGCGTGTCCTGCGCTCCGAAATCAACGACCCCATACACAAATCCATGCTTTAGCTGCTGGTTATACATCCTGTTATAATAGTTGGCATACATCAGTACTCTTCCGTCCGGATGCATGGTTAGTCCAAATCCATTTACTTCTGTATTCTGTCTGGCTATTTTAATTATTTTCTGCTGAGGGCTGCCCCCTCCCGCAGGAATACGAATCATTGTAAAAACATGATTCTCCTTTTCGTCTTTTACTAACAGAAAAATCCCGTTACCTTCATTGTCGATCTGATAGCTTTTAATAGGTGCTCCATATTCTTTTTCAAAGGTCTTGATATCGATACTCCATAGCAGTTGGGCATTCGCATTTAATCCAACATAGCCGCGCGGTTCAAAAAAGCCATTCTTATTCTTCTGAGCCTCATACAAAGCAAAACGGCCGTTCAGGGACGTCTGCGCATACGGGAAATAATAAGATTGCTTATTTTCCGTAAGATCCTTCCTTCCGAGGTATTTTCCATCGATACCATAGATATGTGCATATACCTTCTTCTCCTTCGTATCATTTTTCAGCATTATAAGATGATCGTTCAGCACCTGTGCCTTACATGCAAAACAGTCCGTGGCCCAGCTTCCCCGGGAAATAACATTTTCCTGGCTATCCCAGATCATAAAGCCCTTACGTCCTATGGCCGCCATATAGCGGGTGTCTTCCCCTCCCGTAACTACATAGCTTTCGGTTTTAACTTCCAGGACCATTTCTTCCGGATCAGCAGGCTGTGCATTTCCGGCCAGCACTATAATCAAAAAACAAAAAACACTCCCAATACAATTTTTCATCTGAGTACATTTTAGGGCGCAAAAATAAAAAGACCGCCCATATAGACGGTCTTTTCTAAAATTATACGTGTTATAAGTCCTTATTCTTTCACGATCAGGTTCATTTCCACGCGGCGGTTGCGCTGGCGGCCTTCGTCCGTTGTATTATCGGCGATCGGCTTGTCAGGTCCGTACCATTTGGTCACGAAACGACTGATGTTCACTCCTTTGCCCGACAGGTAGGTCTTAACGGCATTGGCGCGGTTCTTACTCAGCGTCATGTTGCTGCTGCGGCTGCCCACGTTATCGGTATGCCCTTCGATGAGCAGGTGGTAGTGCGGATTCTCTTTCAGGTAGGTGGCCAGATCGTTCAGTGACTCGAAAGACGTAGAACGAATGGTGGATTTACCCGTGTTGAATTCCAGGTTATCAAAGGCCTTTTTCAGTACCTCTTTCGCTTTTTCGTCGATCGGAGGACAACCGAAGTTCTCTTTCACACCCGGTGTTTTCGGACATTTATCTTCCAGGTCGATGATGCCGTCGCCGTCGGTATCTGCATACGGACATCCGCCGTTTTCGATCGGACCGGCCTGGTTCGGACATTTATCCTCGGTATCCTTGATTCCGTCGCCATCTGCATCGGAGTACGGACAACCTTTCAGCTCGGCAATACCTTTTATGGTCGGACAGGCGTCTTCGTTATCGAAGATTCCGTCGCCGTCGGTATCCGGGCAACCGTTGTATTCTTTAGGACCGGCCAGGTTCGGGCAGGCATCCAGTTTATCCGGGATACCATCGCCGTCTGTATCGGGGCAGCCTTTGAACTCGGCAATACCTTTCACATCCGGGCACTCGTCGTCCGGATCGGCAATACCGTCGAAGTCTTTATCCGGGCAGCCCTGCAGGGAAGCTTCTCCCGGATGGTCCGGACAGCGGTCTTCGTTATCAGGGATCTTATCGCCGTCGCGGTCAGGACAACCGTTAAACTCGATCAGACCAGCCACTTCAGGACATTTATCGTCTTTGTCGAGCACTTTATCGCCATCGGAATCCGGACAGCCTTTGTACTCTTTCGGACCCGGGTTATCCGGGCATTCGTCCTCGGTATCCACTACGCCATCGCCGTCGCGGTCGGGACAACCCTGGCTCTTGCAGTTCCCTTTTTCTTTCTTACACAGGTCCATCTGGTTGGATACACCGTCTTTATCGCGGTCTTTCAGGCGGCCATACGGGATCGGCAGGCGCAGCCCGATATGCACATCGGCATTAGAGGCTTTTTTACCAAAGAGCGAAAGCAGGTTATTGGTACCCACGGTAAGCGGGCCCAGGCGCAGGGTGGTACCTACGCGGAAGTTACCGGTGAACTCATACGAAACCGGCACGTATACACCCACCCAGGGATGATCGTACTTGGCCGTAAGGGCCACCACGCTGGGGTAATGCACCTGGTTTTTGGCAAATACCGGTGAGATATTGGCCATGAGGTTGATACCGAAACCTTTCCAGATGTTGTAGTCCACGAACATGTTAAAGCGTGTGGGCAGCCACATGGTATAGGTACGTCCGCCGGAACTGTCGAGCGTGGACAGCACCTGCAGCGTATCGGTAATGGCCTGTATGGTGGTCAGGTTCTCGAAGGACTTGATGGGTGCATTCTGCACATCGAGGGAGTAGCGGCCGTTGCGCTGTCCTTTTTTGAAGGGTATGGCGCCCAGGTCGATCACTGAGAAACCTGCCGACAGTTTATAGCGGTTCAGGTCGTATCTCCACCATTTCTGGCAGTCCATCTCGTACTGGTAATCCATTTTCTTCGGCCTCCATTCGTAGATCACACCCAGGTCAACGGCAAAGCCGGGACGGGCGTTCTTAAAGGAGAACAGGTCTTTGTAAAATGCTTCGTTATTGGTGGATGAGTTATTGCTGTACAAAGACGTTACGGCTGTAGGCACGTTCGGAGAATGGTAATAATCCAGCGATCCTTTTACGTTGATGCTGTCGTAGTTGGGGAAACTGTACTCAAAGTCGCGCACATTGGCATAACCGCCCATCTGGCCCTGGATCAGTTTCA
Source organism: Flavobacteriales bacterium (assembly GCA_052437175.1). GTDB lineage: Bacteria > Bacteroidota > Bacteroidia > CAIKAF01 > CAIKAF01 > JACVCJ01. Next base: position 613,198 of record JBQVOK010000001.1, on the reverse strand, counting down.
GGGTACCGCCCACTTTAAGCATGTGTTTGTCGTTATCGAGCACCACACGGCTGTACGTGATACCGTAATCGATCCAGGAAGCGAACTTCACGGAAAGACGCGGGTCCAGGCGCGGATCGTTGATGATACCGTTCAGCATGGAGTCGGTCTGCGAGTTAAGACCATTGTACAGGATACGGGCAAAACGCTCTTCCACGTTATCCACGTTCACCAGGTTGTTCTGGTGCCAGGTAAAGGCAATGGCGTTCTTGTTCCCTTTTTCGCCGCTCCAGGAGGTCATGAACGAAAAAGGCATGAGTGTCTGGTTCTGCACCGAAGCAAATTTACTGCCGGGACGCATCATTTCTTCGGAGTTGTAGATGTTGGTGCTGTCGTTAAAACGCATCAGCCATTTGTTGCTCGCTACGCGCAGGTAGTTGTTCTGTACACTTACACCGGTGCTGAAAAGATTAATGTCAAACTCCATCCGGTTATCGGCGATCGCCGGATTGTAGTCCACATTATACACACCTCCGTAAGGACTGGCCCTCAATCCCAGAAAGGTCTGGGCATTTGCGGATACAGCCATGAAACCGAGCAGGGATAGACTCGTAAATAGTTTTTTCATAAGCACGACGTTTTTTGCAAATTTAATTTTTTTCCGGTACCACCGGCAAAACGCGCGCTTTTATTGCGAAAAAATAGCAGGCTTTACTCAGGCCTTTACTTTTAGTATATCCTTAATTTTTACAGCTTTGTTAATTGCTTTTCGTATATCCATATCGAGCACCGTAACATGCCCCATTTTACGGTACGGCTTTGTTACCGACTTGCCGTACAGGTGTATATACACATTGCCGAGGGCCAGTGCGTCTTCCAGTCCTTCGTAGATAGCTGTTCCGCTGTAACCGGGCTCACCCAGTATATTTACCATCACCGCGGGTTGTATCAGGGCCGTATTTCCCAGGGGCAGACCCGTAATGGAACGGAAGTGCATTTCGAACTGGCTGGTATAATTGGCCTCAATGGTATGGTGACCGCTGTTGTGCGGGCGCGGGGCCACTTCGTTCACCCATATCTCACCATTCTTCAGCAGGAACATCTCTACCGCCAGTATACCCACCATGCCCAGGGCGTCGATCACCTTCAGGGCCAGTGCCTGGGCGCGTTTTTCCACCTCTTCGGATACAGGTGCCGGTGCATACAGGTATTCCACCATATTGGCCACCGGGTTGAACGCCATGGCCACCGAGGGAAACACGGCCGTTTCGCCGGCCTCGTTGCGGGCCACGATCACCGAAAGTTCCGTTTCCATATCGGCCTTCTGCTCCAGTACCGACGGGGCATCAAAAGCCTCCTGCAGACCGGCCTCCGTTTTCAGGGCCTTTACTCCGTAACCGTCGTAACCTGAGGTACGCAGCTTCTGGAAAAGCGGCAGCTGATCCTTATACGAAAGTGCCTCCGCGGCTGAAGAGATCATAAAATACGGTGCCGTGGGAATACCGTTCTTTGTATAGAATTCCTTCTGCAGACCTTTATCCTGTATAATTTTAAGTACAGAAGGCTGCGGGAACACCTTTTTGCCCTGTTTTTCCAGTTCGGCCAGGGCATCGGAATTTACGTCCTCGAACTCGATGGTAAGTATGTCCATTTGCTCGCCGAAAGCGAGTACCGTGGCATAATCCTTAAAATCACCGGTACGGAAGCGCGGGGTAAGCGCGGCACAGGGCGCATCTGCCGAAGGGTCCAGGATATACACTTCTGCGTTGTAATTTGCCGCTTCCTGTAAAAACATTTTCCCGAGCTGGCCACCGCCGAGCATACCTATACGTTTCTGAAAAGATGATCTCATAGCGCAAAGGTAATAATACCCAAAAGAAAACCCGCAGTGTTGTGCTGCGGGCTTCCTGTAATATGTAGAACAGACTACCAGTTGCCGAAATCGACAATGAGTCCCAGTTTTAGACTGTATGCATGTACATTGAGCTCTACGTTACTGAGTCCGTTATTTACCGTTACGCCGGAGTTGAACAGCGGCACCATCGGTATGGAGTACATCAGTACGGGTTTCAGGGTAAGCTTGTCGCCTACGGCAAAACGGCCACCGATGGTCAGGTTGATGTCGAACTGCATATTGAAGTTGTTCTCTGAACCGTCGGGTTTATTGATGTCGTGTACCATCAGGGAGCCTTTGGTCTTGTCTTCGCTGCCGCTGAAGCCTGAGCTGGTGGTAAAATTGTACTTGCCGCGGTACCCGGAATAGAACGAAGAAGTGAAACCGCCGCCTACCATAAAGTATTTCCATTCCTGGCCGATATTGAAATAGATGCCCGGGTAATAGGTTCGGCCCGTTTCGTTGATGGTGGCCGTGGTCACATTACCCTGTCCGTCTACCAGCTGCAGGTTATTGGCCGTAAATTTAAAGGCTTTATCGCGGATATTGATACCCGTACGGAAGGTAAGTCCGCGGGCCACGGTAGCACGGAAGCCCACACCGAACTCGAACCCGGCTCCGCCACTGGTGGTACGGTATACCTGGCTAAGCGTATTGGGATAGCTGATGAGCGTGTAGGTGGCCATGGCCATCGCTTCTACACCAATGGTCTTACGCGGCCGCTCCGGCACATTGGAGCGCAGGATGGGTTTATCCGTATCGTCGATCAGCTGCGGGTTGTTGTCCCGGATCACCGGGCGCGTGCCCGCAGTATCCCGCGGCGTATTGTTGTTATTATTGTTGTTGTTGGCGATCGGCTGAGACGGTTTGCGGCGCTCGTTGTAATCGCTCACCACCGTTTCAATGTCCCCGAACTGGTATACTTTATCGTCGATCTTCTGGGCGATCTCGAAATCGTCGGCAAAATAGTACGACATATCTGTACGGAACTTTCCTTTTGCCTCAGGCACCTGCTTAAAGCCGGAACCCTTTTTTTCGAGGTAATAATCGGTTACGATCTCTTTTTTGCCTTTATCTTCGCGGTACGTATGGCCATAGAGGGTCACCGGGCCTTTTTCCACGATCTTCATAAAAACCTTTTTGCCTTCGAAATCCTTTTTAGCGGTATATTCCTCATTTTCAAGGACAAAACCGTTCAGGTCCTTCGGCAGGTAACGGCGGGGTGCCAGGTTTTGCTCATCCCATACGGAGATCTGTTTCGAAACGCGTTCTTCCCGGTCGGGTTTAATGAGTACGTCCAGCGTATCCCCGGAAACCAGGTAAATTTTTCCTTTTACAAAATCATCTTTGGTCGCTTGTGCGGCAGCTACGGAGGGAAGCAACAGTAACCCGGTGTAGAGCAGTAATTTATATAAATTCAGTTTCATTTCTTGAGTTGTTGGTACTGAAAAACTTGCACGAATTTAAACATTTCCCCCATATCTATCACTAACGTTATTTTCTTAATAAGGTTTCGTAAAACTATCTTTGCCCCAAAATAGCTTTTCCATGTCAAAGATCCAGGTTTCTGTTCCAAAGGGCACACGCGATTTCGGGCCCGAAGTAATGCGGAAACGCAATTATATTTTCAGCACGATCGCCGCCGTTTACGAAAAATTCGGCTACCAGCCCCTGGAAACGCCTTCGATGGAGCTGCTGAGCACCCTCACCGGTAAATACGGCGAAGAAGGCGATAAACTGATCTTTAAAATACTGAACAACGGGGCCTACCTTTCGAAACTCAGCCCCGAAGACCTGGCCGCCCTGAAGGAACGGGGCGAGAAGTTCCTAACCTCTAAAATTTCGGAAAAAGCCCTGCGCTACGACCTTACGGTGCCTTTTGCCCGTTTTGTGGTACAGCACCGCAACGATATTGTTTTTCCCTTTAAACGCTACCAGATACAGCCGGTATGGCGTGCAGATAACCCGCAACGGGGCCGCTACCGCGAGTTTTACCAGTGCGATGCCGATGTGGTGGGCTCCCCTTCCCTGCTTTACGAGGCCGAACTGGTGCAGATATTCGACGAAGTGCTCGATAGCCTGGGCCTGCCGGGCTTCAGCATCAAGATCAATAACCGCAAGATACTGGGCGGACTGGCCGAAGTGCTGGGCATTGAAGCTCGTTTTGCCTCCTTCCTGATCGGGCTGGACAAACTGGATAAGATCGGCGAAGATGGCGTACGTAAAGAACTTATGGACAGAGGCTTTGAAGAAGAAACCATTAATAAGGCCTTTGAAATACTGCTGAACCCGGCCGCAGCACCGCAGAAGCTGGACGAACTGAAGGCTTTTTTCAGCAACAATGCCACCGGCAGCAAAGGCGTGGAAGAGTTGCGCTTTATCTGGACCGCCCTGGAAAGCGCTCCCCTGCGCAAAGCCACGCTGGAACTGGACCTTTCCCTGGCCCGCGGACTCGATTACTACACGGGCGCCATTTTCGAAGTGAAGGCCCACGGCGTACAGATGGGCAGCATCTGCGGCGGAGGCCGTTACGATAACCTCACCGGCATTTTCGGGCTCGAAGGCGTTTCGGGCGTGGGCATTTCGTTCGGGGCCGATCGTATCTACGACGTTATGGAAGAGCTGAAACTCTTTCCGCAGGCCCTTTCCCAGTCTTCGGACCTGCTCATTACCAATTTTGGCGAAAAAGAAGCCCTGCACGGTCTGCAACTGGCACAGCAACTACGTACAGCAGGCATCAAAACAGAAATTTACCCGGAGGCCGGCAAGCTGAAAAAACAGTTTGAATACGCTACCAAGAAAGGCATTCCCTACCTGCTGATGCTCGGCGAGAACGAGGTAAATACAGGTATATACGGACTTAAGAACCAGCTCAGCGGCGAGCAGATCAACGGAAACATACAACAGATCATCAGCGAAATAAAGAAATAAACGCATGGAAACGCATCCTATCGACGGGCATCTAAGCCTGGCAGAACTCGACCATATCCTCAACAACTCCATCCCCGTCGCACTCAGCGAAAACGCCCGGCAGCGTGTACAGCGCTGTTACGACTGGATGCACCGCCTGCTCGAGAACAACAGCAAGGCCTATTACGGCATCAATACGGGGTTCGGAGCCCTTTGCAACACGGTGATCCCGGCCGGCCAGTTACAGGAACTGCAGCGTAACCTGGTACTTTCTCACGCCTGCGGCGCCGGCAATACCCTGCCCGATCCTATTGTAAAAGGCATGCTCTTCCTGAAAGCGCTGGGCCTTTCGCGCGGGTACAGCGGCGTAGCTACCTCTACCGTACAGCTTCTGCTCGAATTTCACAACCGCGGTATTTACCCCGTGGTATACGATACGGGTTCCTTAGGCGCTTCGGGCGACCTGGCTCCCCTGGCCCACGTATCCCTGGCCCTGATCGGTGAAGGTTACGTTTCTTACAACGGAACAATCCGTCCCGCGGCGGAGGTGCTTACAGAATGCGGTTTACAGCCCCTCGTACTCCAGGCCAAGGAAGGACTGGCCCTGCTCAACGGCACCCAGTTTATGACCGGTGTGGGTACCCATATCCTGCTACGCGCCCGCAAGCTCTGGTTTGCCGCCCATGCCGTGGCAGCGCTGGCCGCCGAAGGTTACGACTGCCGCCCGGAGCCGTTCGATGCCATTATCCATACCCTGCGTCCGCATGCCGGTCAGCAGAAAAGCGCAGCCCTGATGCGCAGCCTGCTCGAAGGCAGTGAACTGATCTTCAGCGGTGAAAAAGACGTACAGGACCCCTACTCCTTCCGTTGCATCCCGCAGGTGCACGGCGGCAGCTGGGACGCCATACTGCATGCCTGTAATGTATTCGAGACCGAGATCAACTCCGTGACCGATAACCCGCTGGTGGTACCCGAAGAAGAAAAAGTGATCTCCGGCGGTAATTTCCACGGGCAAACCCTGGCTATTACGCTCGATCACCTGGCCATTGCCATCAGTGAAATGGGCAGCATCAGCGAGCGCCGCATCTACCGCATGATCTCCGGCAAACGCAACCTGCCGCCCTGCCTTATTGAAAATGCAGGCCTCAACAGCGGCTTTATGATCCTGCAATACGCCGCCGCCGCACTGGCCTCCAAAAATAAACAGCTGTGTACACCAGCCTCTGCCGACAGTATTGAAAGTTCGCTCGGACAGGAAGACCACGTGAGTATGGGCGCCAATGCAGCCGTACAATGCCTGCAGGTACTCGAAAATACCGAACGCATACTGGGCATGGAACTTTTTGCCGCTTACCAGGCTGTGAAACTGCGCAGCGGACGTGCCTCCTCACCCCGCGTAAAAGCCGTTATGGAACGCGCCGAAGCGGCCGGCATCTCTAAAATTGAACAGGACGTATTTATGCAGCCCATACAGGATAAAGCGGCTGAAGTAGTACGTAACCTGCATACACTCTGGAATCATGAAGCCATCTGGTCGAATTAAACTGCTGCTGCCCGCCTTCCTGCTGATGAGCCTTTCTGTATGGGCCCAGCACGAGGAATGCGACTGTCCCGAACACCCCGGCGAAGTAAATAAAGCCGTGGTAGAAAGCTATGACCTTGTATTCCGGGGCAAGGTACAGCGGGCGGGGAACTGCAGCGGAGGAACAGCCTCGGCCGTATTCGAAGGCCTGGAACTCTTCCGCGGGGAAAAGGTACCCCGCTACGTAACGCTGGACTACAGCTGCGGCAAAGCCTGCAGTTATGACTTCGAAAAAGGTACGGAATGGCTTTTGTATGCCCGCAACGACTCTGTGCATACCGGCCGGTACCTGATCACGTTCTGCGAACGCTCCCGCCGCTTTATTGCCGATAAAAAAGACGACAGCTACACCATGTTCAACGATATGTCCTGGGACGAAGAACTGGCCTACCTGCGCAAAAAAGTGCATCCCAAGCCCATCTTTATCGAGAACAGCGATGTACAGAAGATCGAAGAACAAAACCTGAAGGTGATCGATGCCAACCGCGATATCACGATCCGTGATGCCAATAAAAAAATGATCCTGATCGGCATTTCTTTCCTCGTGATGATCATTTTCATCCTCGCATTCAAGAAATGGTTCAAGACCGACCGTTAAAAGATCAGAGTCCCGATCTCACCCACTGCCCGCGTGTATAAACGCCCAGCGGTTTTCCTTTCAGCTCCGTGCCGATAAAAGGGGAGTTCTCACTGCGCGAGCGGTTCTTTTCGCGGGTAAAGGTCCATACGGCCTCCGGGTCAAAGAAGGTAAGTTCGGCCTCGGCATCCGCTTCGATACGCGGCACTTCCAGGCCCAGTAACTGACGCGGAGCTACCGTAAAGGTATGCAGTGTTTTTTCCAGGTTCTCCGTACCAAGTGCCTGGCATACCACTCCGAAGAAGGTTTGCAGGCCGGTAATTCCGTAAGCCGCCTTTTCAAATTCAATGATCTTGTGTTCGCGGTCTTCGGGCGTATGGTCAGAGGTAAGTATCTGTATATGCCCTTCTTTTACCCGGCGTACCAGTTCAAGGCGCATATCTTCACTGCGCAGGGGCGGAAATACTTTGTAATTGGAATCGAATGTATGTAGCTTCTGATCACTGAAGGCCAGGTAATGTACGCCCAGCGAAACGCTTAGCCCGGCGCCTTTTTCTCTTGCCGCTGCGATCTGGTCCACGGCTGCGGGCGAGGTCACATTCATAAAATGCAGCGGTGTGCCCGCATACGCGGCGATCTGCAGGTCGCGGTTCACCGAAACGTCCTCGGCAAAAGCCGGGATACCTTTCATACCCAGGTTCACGGCTTCGGGGCCCTCGTTCACCGAGGCGCCTTTGGCCAGGTAGGCATCCATGGACGTACAGAGGATCGGTCTGCGGAAAGATTGGGCATACTGCATGGCCAGCAGCAGCAGTTTGGCATTTTTTACGGGACGGGCGCTGTCGGTAAAGGCAATACTTCCGGCCAGGTGCAGGTCGTACATTTCGCTCAGTTCCTCCCCTTTCATTTCCCGGCTCAGGGCCCCGGCGCTGTGCACCCGCAGCGGACTGTGCATCGTCCGGCGGTACACCAGTTCCACGGCACCCTTATGATCGGTACAGGGGGCTCCGTCCGGCATCAGCAGCACCCCGGTAAAACCACCGTCGAGAGCCGCATTGCACAGGCTTTGCAGGTCTTCCTTATATTCAAAACCTGGTTCGCCGCTGCGCACGCTCATATCGAACCAGCCTATAGAAACACAGGCCCCGTTCATCTCGATCACTTCGGCATCTGCATCCGGCAATGCCTTTCCTATGGCTGAAATAATTCCGTCCCGGATAAAAATATCAATGCTTTGCCCGTGGTAGGCAGACTCCGGCTGTACAACGCGAACGTTTCGGAAAAGAATGTTCATACAGGTGTCAAAAGTAAAAATAATGCGCAGAAATTGCCACACCGGCCCTAAAAAAGTACCGGTTTAACGCATAAAGCGTATGAGGAGCACTTCAGCCAGCAAAAACAGCAGTACGGCGGCAATGCACCATTTCCAGAGCGGTATGCCCTGTTCCAGCTGCTGTATACCTTCGGCCAGGGCCGCAGCGTTATTAGCGTCCATTTTACGCAGGCTCGGAATTTCTTTCAGCAGGGCGTCCCACTGTTCATCCACCAGGGGCAGGGCCAGGCCTTCGCCGGGAGCAAAATTTATGGCTAAAGGCGCCACCACGCTGCCGTTCTCACGGATCTCGTAATTGCCGGCGGCGGCATTCATATCGTTAAGGAAAAGCTGCACCGTATTGCCGTTGCGACGCTGCCCGGGAATGGCCTCCCAGCTTTCGCCCACTTTTTTAATGTCCAGGGCACCTTCGCCGGCGGCATTTTCAAGGCGTACCGTTACGGGTACCGCCGAACCGGCCGTATAATACAGGTTACCCGTTCCGCGGGCATTAAAGGCGCTCTTCAGCAGCAGCGGCACAAAAACAGCGTGTGCCGTCAGGTTGGAATAGGCACTTTGCAAAGGCAGTCCGCTTACCAGTACATGACCCTTTCCACTGTTGCACCAGGCAATGACCACATCGCCGTTGGGCAGGGTGAACAGGGGTTCCCAGATGTTGCCCGAGCGGTTCTGCAAGGGAAAATACTGCTTCACCACCGGCACATCGGTGATCTCGCGGTTCCTGTTTTCGAATACATGGCTGAAAAAGGGCGACTGTACGGCCAGTTTACCGCCTTTGAGCGTATTGCTGCGCAGGCCGCCGCCGAAGCCTGCCACCTTAATGTTCCGCAGCAGTTCTGCCGATGCGGCGCTGTTCTCGGCCGAAGGAAAGAACACCACACTGCCGCCCTCTTCCAGGAAACGGTTCAGTTCTGTGGCCCAGCCCGTGCTCAGGCTCGATACCTGGTTCAGCACCAGCAGATCCAGACCGTTCCAGGCCGAAAAATCGGGACGGTCTCCCGGGAAACGTTTCAGGTCGAACTGTTCGTCGCCTTCGAATACCTGTGCGGGCGCATTGCCGGCCCCGTTGCCGTTGAGTACGCCGATGCGGATCTTCTCGGCCACGGTAAAACTGAAGTAAAAACGGTCGTCGAAATGCATGGAGGCATCGTCCACTTCCACATACCCGTGGTATTTTCCCCCGGAGGGTACCGAAAAACTAAGTTGTCCCACGGCTTTGGAACCGGCCGCCACCGAAACGGAGGCCGGTGTTTTCTGTTCACCATTTAGGAACAGGCGTACGGGCACTTCGCTCAGGTCGTTCCCGGCACTGTTCACGATGCGGAAACTCAGATCTACCGGTATATTCGGTGAAATCACGGGCGAAGAGGTCCATACGCTGTCGATCCCCAGGTTCTCGTTTCGTTCGGGTTTAACAGGTATGGCGGCAAACACCAGGGCGGTATCGCGTATCGAAGGCAGTCCGCCGATGGTATTGGTGGCAAAATCAGAAATAAGGTAGGCACGACGGGGGCCGCCTTCGTTTTGGCTGCCCAGCTGGTCCTGCTGTTTCAGCATCACTTCGTCGAGAGTACGGGAAACGGGGCCCGCCTGTACATCGGCCAGGGCCGAAAGAAATTCATCGCGCGTCATAAAACGCATCGAGGAACCTGAAAATTCGTTGGTAAGTAACTGGAAACGGTCGGCCGCACGGTACGATTTTACGATCTCCTCGGCACGGCGCATAGCTTCGGAAAGCAGGTTGCCGTTACGGGCCGGTTTTTCCATACTGAAGGAATTGTCCACGTAAATGCTTACGTAGGCCGGCGCATCGTTTCGGTAAAACCCGGGGGCCGTTTTAATGTAGGGCTGGGCAAAAGCAAATACCAGGAAGCTCAGCGCCAGTACGCGGCTGGCCAGGATAAGCCATTCGCGCAGCTGCCGGCGTTTTTTGCTTTGTGTCTGTATCTCCTGCAGCAGGCTTACGTTGGAGAAGTATATCTTTTTGTAGCGCCGCAGGTTGATGAGGTGAATGATCACCGGAATCAACAGGGAAAACAGGGCGAACAGGAAATACGGATATACAAAACTCATGCAGCTGCTTTGGTTAGTATTAACTGTACTAAAAGGGTTTTAGTACATCGGGTTCTCGATTTTTATCAGGCGTTTATGGCATGTTCGCTTTCTACCGCGGCCAGGAAACGCTCGGCTTCCAGGGCGGCCATACAACCCGTACCTGCTGCCGTAATGGCCTGGCGGTAGATCTGGTCCTGTACGTCGCCGGCGGCAAATACGCCCGGCACGCTCGTTTGGGTGGTGCCCGGAACGGTTTTTATGTACCCGTGATCGTCCATATCCAGCCAGCCTTTCAGGAAAGCCGTATTGGGCTGGTGCCCGATAGCCACGAAAAAGCCTGTGACCGGGATATCGGTAACGGCACCGGTTTCGCTGTTTTTCACACGCACACCGGTTACGCCCTCGTTACCAAGCACTTCGAGTGTTTCCGTATTGAAAAGTACTTCGATATTGGGTGTGTTCAGCACGCGTTGCTGCATGATCTTGGAGGCGCGGAACTCGTCGCGGCGCACCAGCATGGTCACTTTCTTACACAGTTTGCTCAGGTAGTGTGCTTCTTCGCAGGCCGTATCACCGGCACCCACGATGGCCACTTCCTGTCCTCGGAAAAAGAAACCGTCGCACACAGCGCAGGCCGATACGCCTTTACCGTTCAGGTGCTGTTCGCTGGGCAGACCCAGCCATTTGGCCGAAGCGCCCGTGGAAATAATTACGGTATCCGCCTGTATCTTATCGCTGCCGTCGATGGTAACTACGAAGGGGCGTTTGGAAAAGTCCACCTCCGAAACGGTACCGTAACGCACCGAAGTACCGAAGCGCTCGGCCTGTTTGCGCAGGTCTTCCATCATCTGGGGCCCCATAACACCGTCGGGGTAACCCGGAAAGTTCTCCACATCATTGGTGATCATAAGCTGGCCGCCCGGCTGGGGGCCTGTATACATTACCGGTTTCAGTTCGGCACGGGCCGCATAGATGGCTGCCGTGTACCCGCTGGGGCCGGCTCCTATAATAAGACAGGGAATATGTTCCATAATTTTGTACTGGTCCTTTTTTTGTAATGCAAATTTACAAATACAAATAAAAACAGCCTGCATAAACAGGCTGTCCGATAAGTATTTTTTATTACTTGATAATTTCGAGCAATTCTACTTCGAAGATCAGAAGTGAACCTGCCTTGATCGGGGAACCCGGGGGCGGGTTGTTTCCGTAGCCCAGCTGTGCCGGTATGTACAGGATGTACTTAGAACCTTCGGGCATCAGCTGCAGACCTTCGGTCCAGCCCTTGATCACCTGGTTGAGGCCGAATGTGGCCGGTTGACCGCGGTCATAAGAACTGTCGAATTTAGTACCGTCGATGAGGGTACCGCTGTAATGTACCTTTACTTTGCTGGTGGCCTGCGGGCGCTGACCTGTGCCTTCGGTAACCACTTTATACTGCAGTCCGCTGGCGGTTTCTTTTACGCCGGCAACCGTACGGTTATTGGCGAGGAAAGCCTGGGCCTCTGCCTCCTGTTTTACAGCGTCTTTAGCCGATTCGGCCTCTGCTTCCTGCAGTTTTTTCTGCTGGTACTGCTGTATGGCCTGCTGAGCGGCACGGCTGTCCATCAGGTAGCCGGAATCCTGCATAGCGTGTATAATAGCGGCAAAGAACACTTCCTGGTCAAGGTCAAGCCCGGCCAGGCGCAGGTTGCTGCCTATATCGCGGCCGATCGCATAGCTTAATTGTTTTTTTTCAGTATCTAATGTCATGGTCGTTTTTTCTTTTTTGGACTTTTTGTCCTTGCTCGCTTTCTGGGCGAATACCGGGGCAAAAAGCATACAGGTAACGGATAATACCAACAGCTTTTTCATAGTTTACAGCGTTTGGGATTAGTTAAGTACTTCGAGAAGTTCCACTTCGAAAATGAGCGTAGAGCCGGCAGGGATCGGACCATTGGGGTCAACATTATCGCCATAGCCCAGGTCAGCCGGTATGTACAGGATGTATTTGGCACCCGGTGACATCAGCTGCAGACCTTCGGTCCAGCCCGGAATCACCTGGTTCAGGCCCAGTACGGCGGGTTCACCGCGGTCGTAAGAACTGTCGAACACTTCGCCGCTGAGCAGGCTTCCTTTATAATTTACTTTTACCTGTGAGGCCGGACCCGGTTTGGCGCCTTTACCTTCCTTGATCACTTTATACTGCAGACCGCTCGCGGTAACCTTTACACCTTCGGCGGTACGGTTGTTGGTGAGGAAAGCTTCACCGGCGGCACGGTTAGGAGCAGCCTGGTTGGCGTTCTTGGCCATCATTTCCTGCTGGCGTTTCATCTGGAAACCATAAATGATCTTCTGGATCTCGTTCTCAGACAGGATCACGCCTGAATCGAGCAAACCATGGAGAAAACCCTGGGAAAACAACTCCGGCGTCAGTTCCACGTTATCGTTCTTTAAGCTGGAACCTATGTCTTTACCCAGGTTCACGCCAAAAGCATAACTTAAGGAATCTTTACTCTCGTTGAGCACAACTTCCGGTTTTTTATCACCGCAAGACATAACTGCCATACTGAGACCGGCAATTAAAACAGATAATTTTGAGGTTTTCATTCTAATAGATTACATTTTTACAGAAATGCAAATGTAACGGAATGTTTTAAAAAGAAAACATCAATTTCCAATATTGAGCAGCGCCCCTGTATTTTCATTAAAAAGTAACTGTACTTTTTTCCATCCGCCCAGGGGCAGATACTGTATACTGCCCTTTTGGGTAATGGGCATTATTTCGCTTGCATACACTGTATTTCCGACGCTTACCGACACTTCGGTACGGGCCGGTACGGCCACCGGCAGTCCCATACCGGGACCGTTCTGACCGGGTGCGGCAGCTTCTGCTTTTAACGTCACTTTAACCGGCATGGTATTCCCGCCCCAGGCTTCTGCCGGGGAAAAAGAACCCAGGCTGAACTCCTCTTCTTTTTTCGAAGTGGGATATACGGTAAAACTACGGGTCTCGCTTACTGCGGTGGTATGTCCGAAGAACATTTCCAGGTATTGCTGCTCCAGCAGGTCCAGTTCACGCACGGAGGCCTGTATGCCTGTACCGTCGATCATTACATCTTCCGGGCCGGTGACCAGGAAATATTTCTTTTCGCGGATATCGTTTATCTTTTCAATGATCTCTTTGGCCAGCGACTCCGGGTCGTTCTTTACCCATACACGATTGATCCTGCGGCGCTCTATGATGGTACTGTCCACCGATATTTCGCGGGTGATCACCGTATCCAGGCGCGTAACCATACTCAGCATGGGATAGGCCCCCGAACGTTTGTTCTGCTGTATCGTTTTACGAACGTCCTGCACTTCTTCTTTTGTTTCCCCGGCCCCGTTGCAGTTTACAGAACGCAGAATGCCCGTTTCTGTGAGATCGAGTACCGTACCTTCGCCGGGCTGCAGATAGTACAGGCTGGCCTTATCGGCCCCCACCAGCGGTTTTATCGTTACATTCTTTATGGAATAACGTCTGCCCGATTCTTTAATATAGGATGCCGAACTAAAATAGCGCGGCGTAAATTCGGCCAGTTCGCCTTTGGTAAATTCTTCGTGCAGCACGGTAAATTCTATCCGCAGTTCCTGCCGGGGCAGGTAAGCCGGTATCGTTACCGCTTTGCCCTTTTTATCGGGCTCTGTACTCACTTTAAGCGTTTGTGCGCTCATACCCGAAACACATCCGATAGCCGTAAGGCTCAGTATCCACTTTTTCATACCCAGTCTATTTAACGTATTCAACACAAAAATTATTCCGCTTTTTCCGTCCTGCGGGAAACAGCCCATAACCCTGCAAAGGTAATCATACCATTCAGAATAAGCATTTCGTACCCGAACACATACCCGTTGAACCAGTCAACGGAAAAGGCGTCCAGCAGGTAACAGAGCACCGGTGACAGTATACAAACGAAGGGAACCAGGGCATCGTATACTTTTTTTTTCGTAAAAATTCCAAAAGCGAAGAGTCCCAGCAGCGGCCCATAGGTATAGGCGGCCACTTTCAGGATGGTTTTGATGAGGCTATCCGCTTTTAATTCTTTCACCACCAGTATGATTACCAGGAATAACAGGGAAAAGCCTATGTGTACCCACCATTTACGCTTGCGGCGGTAAGTTTCGTCGCGGTTCTCGAAATCGAGGAAGTCGATACAGAACCCGGTGGTGAGGGCCGCCAGGGCACTGTCGGCACTGGCGTAGGAAGAGGCGGTGATGCCCAGCAGGAAGAATACGGCCGCCAGGGTACCGAACTCACCAAAGGCCAGTGTGGGGAATACCTTGTCGGTGGCCACCTTACCGGCATCGTTCAGGGGCAGTTCTACCGGGTTGGCAGCCGCATAGGCATAGAGCAGTCCGCCCAGGATCATAAAAAAGAAGGTAACAATGGTCATTACAATGGTAAAGGAGAACATGTTACGCTGTGCCTCTCCGATGTTGCGGCAGGTCAGGTTCTTCTGCATCAGGTCCTGGTCCAGCCCGGTCATGGCAATGGCAATGAACATACCGCCGAAGAACTGTTTGGGAAAAAAGAGCGGCGATTTATAATCGTCCAGGAAGATCATTTTTGTATAGCCCTGTGCACTCAGGTTATTCCACACGTCGGAGGCAGACCAGCCCAGGCGGTCGGCGATAATGAACACGGTAATGAATACGGAACTTACCAGGAAAAAGGTCTGGAACGTATCTGTATACACAATGGTCTTAATTCCGCCCTTGAATGTATACACCCAGATCAGCAGTATGGTGGTAATGGCTGTTATGTAATAGGGGATATTCAGTGAATCGAAAAGGAACAGCTGCAGTACGATCGTGGCCAGGTACAGGCGCATGGCCGAACCCATGGTACGCGAAAGGATAAAGAAGGCCGAACCCGTTTTGTAGCTCACCGGGCCCAGGCGCTGCTTCAGGTAGGTGTAGATGGAAATGACATTGAGCCGGTAATACAGGGGCATCAGTATGGTACCGATGACCATATAGCCCAGGATATAGCCGAAAACCACCTGCATATAGGCCATACTTTCGTTCAGTACGGCGCCGGGGACCGAAATAAAGGTAACGCCCGAAAGTGAGGCCCCGATCATGCCAAAGGCCACCAGGTACCAGGGCGATTGCCGGTTTCCCGTAAAAAAAGTTGCCGTATCGGCGTTACGCGAGGTGAACCAGGCAATAATAAGCAGGACGGCAAAATAGGAAACGAGGACTGCAACTACCCAAACCGGCTCCATATACGCTTATTTATCCTGTTTTTTGATCTCGATGGGCTGGTATCCTTCCGGAATGCTGAAGTAGAACTCCGTTTCGGGATCTTCGAAATCGATGGAACGAAAATCGATATCGGCCTTGAATTTTTTCTTTTCCGTTTTTACAGATACGATAAGACGGGCCGGGAAAATCACCTTGTTGTTGTACACCTGCATGGTCTGGAAATCGCTTTCCACGCGGTCGCCCGTTTTCCAGTCGGAATATTCCATGCGGTAAGGCACCAGGTTCTCCTTGGCGAACCAGACTTTTTTGTCGGGGATACGCATTTCGCCGCGCAGCAGGCCTTTTTCGCTCACCACCCAGGTCTCTTCGCTTTTACCGGGAGCCAGGCTGTTGCGGTCTCCGCGGAAATCGTGTACACCCAGTACCAGGGCCTGCAGGGAATAAAAGTCGAGATCGTAACCGGCCAGTTCTTTCAGGTAGGTATAGTCGCCGGAGAAGTATTTTTTATTGAAAAAATCGATGAAGCCGAAACTGCTTTTATCGGCACGCAAACGGGCCACTTCCAGTCCGAAAGGCGTAAGCGAGGCCCAGATCACGCTGTCGCGGCAGGCTTTCAGTTTTCCTTTCACACTTTGTTCCTTGCCGTCGGCATCGGTAATGGTGGCGGTAAAGCGGGCGCTGATAAGGCGGAAACGACGCGCAGAACTGTCGGCCAGGCGCCAGAAAGCTTCTGCGTCTTTGTTCAGGGCCATATTGGCCACAGCGTCGTTTTGTCCCTGCTGGTTGTTAAGCGGGGTTCCCGAGTTGCGGCGGGTGGCGCATGACAGGGTTGTTAAAGCGCTAATAAAGAGTATAGTGTATAATTTTATACGCATAGATCAATCAACATATTTCCGGGCTGCAATTTTGCGCAGAAGCCAGGGACTCCCTCCTGATCTGACCCGGGCCAGTTCCCAGAGTTTAACGGCGTCCTCATTTTTTCCTTCCCGGGCCGCAATGTCTCCCGACAATTCCAGTCCCAGGGCCGATCCTTCGCCGCCGAAACGGCTCACGGACGCCATCATGTCCTTTGCTCCCTGCAAATTATTGCGGCGCAAAAATAATAATCCCTTCACAGCATAGAAAGAAAAGAGGTCGGCACTTTGCTTTTCTGCCGTATTTATCAAATTTTCAGCCTGTTGAATTTCACCATTCTCCTGCAGCAGGAAAGCGGCCTTACGCAGCATGGCATCGGCATTGGCCCCGTCTTCCTTCAGGGCTTCGTTGTACATTTTCAGGGCTTCGGACTTGTTTCCTTCCCGCGCGTAATGATCGCCCAGGGCTGCGCTGAAGGCCGAACGCAGCGCGGCAGAATTCAGTACCAGGGCCTTGCCGCTCTCCAGCATGGAACGTGCTTCTTCTTTACGTCCCAGGAAACTGAGAGCCACCCCCTTGTACAAATAAGGCTCCGGGTTATTCGGGAAGGTTTCCAGCGCTTCTTCGGAAAGGCGGTCCAGCGCTTTCCAGTTTTCGGTAAGCCGTTCTATATACAGGGCCTGCGACCATACCGGCAGTTTGTTCTTATCGTAGTCCAGCACCTGCAGGAACATAGAATCGGCGGCAGCATATCGGTATACGCTCATGTAATAATCGCCTGCAATGCTGTATGCCTTGGGCTCGGAAGGATGCGTGTACAGCAGGCTCTGGAGCATCGGCCCGATATCTTTGCTGTATTTCTGCTCCAGGGCGGCATTTATCTCAATGAGAGAGAGCAGTATGGCTACTTTTTTATCGATATCGATACCCGCATTGGACATGGCCGCTGAAAGGTGAAAAATGCTCTTTTCCCAGTTCTTCTGTTCCAGGTAAAATCCGGCCAGCGAAAGGTGTATCTGTCCGTCGTTCGGGTTCCGTTTCAGCACTTCCTGGTACTGTTCCATAGCCTTTTCCTTCTGGCCCAGCAACATATACAGTTCTGCCGCCTTGCCGTACAGGGTAACGTCGTCTGGGTATTGTTTGCGCAGGTTCTCCAGCTCGTTCATGGACGCGCGGTAATTCTTGTCCAGGAAGTACATATTCTGCAGGTCGTTGGAGAGTTCATAGGAATTACCCACGGACTGCTTTATTTTTTCGAGGGTCTGGGCCGCACTGCCATATTGTTTCAGTTCGCGGTAAATATTGGTCACGTAAAAGAGGGGCCGCGGATCTTCGGGCATACGCCGGAACACGTCCTCATACACGCCGATGGCCTCTTTGAACATCAGCTGCGAAGTATAGGCCTCGGCCAGTTTAAAAGAGAACCATTTTTCGGTCTCGTCCAGTTTAATGGCATCCTGGTAAGCAGCAATGGCCTGCGATGTATTCCCGTTCTCGAGGTAAAAATCGCCCAGCAGGGCAAAGCCGGCAGCATTCTTAGGGTATTTCTTTACAAACCCGGCCGTAAGCGCCAGGCCGGTGACCTTATTGCCCAGTATGCGTTCCGTAACGGCCTGCAGGTAATCGCGTTCCTCCTGTACCTTATCGGGTATAGGGTCCTGTGCCGGTACACGCTGTGCCGCATCATTGCCTGCCCGGTCCTTTCCCTTCTGGGCCCGGACCGTTACAGTGGCGGCCGTGCATGACAATATGATCAGGAATCCATTCAAAAATCGCATAGAAACAAAGCTAAAATTTTTTGTGCTGCATTACAAACAAACGCGAAACTTGGCATTTTTTTAAGCATAAACATAAAATTAACGTTTTGCTTCCTCTATTTTTGCGGCATGAAGTATTACGCAGGGATCATCGGCTCGGGAGTGGCGGGCAGTACCATGGCGCTGCGCCTGGCCGCACTGGGTTACAGCGTGGTGCTGCTTTCGAAGACCCGGGAGTCCGATTCCAGCCGGGTAGCGGCCGGACTGCTGAATCCCTTTGCGCCCAAACACCTGCTGCCGGGATGGCGCGGAATGGAATTTGCAGACGAAGCCCACCGTTTTTACAGGGAACTGCAAACGGCCAGCGGCGTCCCTTTTTATGATCCCATGCCCATTTTCCGGGTCTTTCCTAATGATCATTACCGGGGCGACTGGCAGAAACGCTGCCTGGAACACCCCGAATACCTTTCTCCCGTTATGGATGCGCCCGATACGGCCATAAAAGCACCTTTCGGCGGCGGATTGCTCTACCACAGCGGCGTAGCCGACGGAAAAGCCTTTCTGCAGGCCACGGAAACACAATTTGCCGGCCGGGTTACGTATATACAGGAAGACATCCGTTACGAAGAACTCCGTTTCGATGCCGGACACTGGCACTACGGCGATCTGCGTTTTGAACAGCTGCTGTTCTGCGAGGGCATGGCCGCCCGCCAGAACCCCTACCTGCAACAGATGGAGCTGATCCCCCTCAAGGGCGACCTGCTTCGCCTGCGCCTGCCCGGTTTCGAGCCGGAATACATTTACCAGACCCAGCATTTTATCGCTCCCGATCCCGAACCCGGTGTTTTTAAAGTAGGCAGTACCTACCAGCTGGGTTTCCAGAGTCCGGCCCCGCAGGAGGGCGACCTGAATTTCCTGCTCGGAGCCTTGCAATCCTTTTACAAAGGCCCATACGAATTGCTGGAACACCGTGCCGGACTACGGCCCACCAGTTTCGACCGCCGGCCCTATGCAGGCGCTGTACCCGGTCTGCAACAGGCCTGGGTGCTGAACGGACTGGGCAGTAAAGGCTACCTGATGACGCCCCTGCTAAGCCGTATGCTCTGCGACGCCATCACCGGGCAGGGCGAACTCTGGCCTGAACTGGATCCCGGGCGCCGGCGCAAACGCGAACGCAGCGCCGGATAATTATTTTACAAAAGGCGGAAAGGCCGCATCGCGGGGCGACACCGCACGCGGCTCCTGCGGCCATGTAAAACCGAAGGAGTTCCACAGCAGGCCTTTATCGGCATCGGGAACATACTCCCGGTTCATGAGGTACGAGGTAACGGAATGATCTTCCAGGGCCATAAAACCGTGGGCAAAACCCTCGGGTATGTATAAACAGCGGCCGTTAGCAGCCGAAAGTTCAGCAGCATAATACTGTCCGTAGGTAGCACTGCCGGGCCGTATGTCCAGGATCACATCCAGGATGGCGCCGCCGGGACAATACACCAGTTTACACTGCGCGTGCTCCCCGGTCTGGAAATGCATACCGCGCACAATATGCTTATGGGTAACGGAACAGATAGACTCTTTCAGCTCGAAATAAATGCCTGCTTCCTGCATGGCCGAAGCCTGGAACGGTTTAAAAAACAGCCCGCGATCGTCTTCAAAACGAAAAAGTTGTATTTCAAAAGCCCCGGCCAGAGGCAGCTGCGTCATTTTCATAGTTCAAAAGTAGAGATTTATCGGCCGGCACAAAAAAAACATCGAAATTTAATAACCCGCCTCCTTGTGCAAACGTATATCTTTATATACTTTTGGACCTCAGAACTATGAAAGAACTTTCCTCTATGGTCTCTGCCACAGAGACCTATGCGCCGGGTCTGCATATTTTGTGCGATGCCCGCAGCGCAGAACCTGAACTTTTGCATACCTGTACCGGCATCCGGGCGCACTGGGAGCAGCTCATCGCAGAGCTGGGCCTGCATTCCGTGGGCAGTGTATGGCATAATTTTACGGGTGGCGGTTTTACGGGCGTTATCTGTCTTACCGAATCGCATATCTCTATCCATACCTGGCCGGAACACGGCTATTTTACCTTTGATATCTTCCTGTCGAATTACCGGCAGGTGAACGACGGCAAGGCCGAAGAACTGTATCTCTCCACCCTTTCCTTCCTGCAGGCGGAAGCGGAACAAACCAATCGTGTAAAAAGATGATCCGCGAAAGAGCTACCGTTGCCTGTCTTTCCTGCAACTATTCGCCCCTGCCCTACTACACGGGCCGCGCAGAGACCGTTGTCTGCCCCGGTTGTGGCAAGGAACTGCTGGTATCCAACGGACAAAGTTTCCAGAGCCGGGTACCCAGGAAGGAATACCAGGCCGAAAAATATACCATTCCCCTCGGTACCGAACTCCATATTCATAAGGTGGATTATGCCGTGGTGGGTGTAGCCGTTATGAAAGAAGCCGGCAAAACCTACAGCTGGACGGAATATACCCTGTTCAACGGGCAGTTGGGCTTCCGCACGCTTTCGGAATACGAAAATACCTTTATGCTGGTGGAGGAATTTGTGCCGCAGGAGGCCGAAGTGACCGGTGCGGAGCTGGTCTGCGACAACACTGCGTACAAGATATACAATTCGTATAAGATCAATGTATTGTATGCCGCGGGGGAGTTCAGTTACCATCCGTCGGAGATACACGGTGTACAGGCCAATGAATACCTGTTCCTGCACAAACTGCTGATCGTAAAAGATATCGTAACATCCACCCCGCACACAAAGCTGTATTTCCGGGCGGAGCACGTTTCTAAAAAGATCATTGAAAAAGCCCTGGGCACCTACCTGGTCTCGGGAAATTATGTAAACCCCACTACCTATTACCTCAAAGCCTTTACCCCGCGGGAGGCTTTCCTGGGCTATGCCGGCTTCCTGGCACTGTTGGTGCTGAGCCTGGTGTTTTTCCAGACCCTCAGGCCCGAAAAAAAAGTATGGAGTTACAGTACCATGCTTACAAACGATTCGCTCACCCGCAGTCAGCCCGTTATTTCGCCCACGTTCCGTATCGATGAGCCGTATACCGCCCTGCGCTTCGATTTCGTTACAGATGTACGCAATAACTGGATAGAACTGGGATTCAACCTGGTGAACGAAGGCAATAACAAGACCTACGCTTTTGCCAGCGGGGCTGAATATTATACGGGCATCGACTGGACGGAGGGCGACCCTAAAAATTACGCCACCCTGGCCGGTATCCCTTCCGGCAATTACCACATTGCCCTGCAGCCTGTGTTCAATACGGGCAGCAGCAGTGTGCGGCTCGACCTGGAGGTATACAAGAATCATACCTACCTGCGCAATTACATATTTTTTGCCATACTGGCCGGTCTTTTCCCGCTGACCTTTTACATCATGGAACGCATAAAAGACCGCAACCGCTGGTATTACAGCGATTATTCACCCTATACCTATGCCGAAGATGAAGAATAAACTGTACACCTACCTCAAAAAGACCCGCTATTACCTGCTGGCACTGGGCCTGATCTTTATCGTACTGAATATCATGAGCTATACCGGTATCAGTGCATTCGGCAGTGCGGATGCAGACACTTTCTCGCCCGACGGCAGCAGCACGCACAGCGCTTCATCCTCCCGTTACGTACATCGTTTTTATCATAAATAAATCTGAATACTATGTTCGAAAATCTGTTTAAATACCTGGTAAGTTCCGCCGTTTTTTCCATCGTGGGCATCCTGATCCTGATCATTTCCTTCATCATCGTGGAGAAGATCACCCCGGAAAACCTCTGGAAAAAGGTGGCCGAAGAGAACAACGTAGCCCTGGCCATACTGGGTGCCGCTTTCATGATCGCCATCGCCATCATCATCGCTTCGGCCATTCATGGATAAAAACCGGAAGCTTTCGTTACTGCTGCTGATCTCCGTGCTGGTCATTGCCACCTGCGGACTCATTTACGAGCTGGTAGCGGGCACCCTGGCCAGTTACCTGCTGGGCGACACCATTACGCAGTTCTCTACCATCATCGGGCTGTACCTGTTTTCGATGGGTATTGGTTCTTTCCTGTCGAAATACGTACGGGGAAAGCTGCTGGAGACCTTTGTGCGGGTAGAGGTATGGGTGGGCATCATCGGCGGGTTCAGTTCCACGGTGCTCTTCCTCAGTTTCGAGCTGGTGTATTCTTTTTCGTTCATCCTCTATTTCCTGATCCTGCTCACGGGTACCCTGGTAGGCCTGGAAATACCCCTGCTGATGCGTATCCTGAACGAATACAAGATCGGGTTCAAAGACATTGTATCCCGGGTTTTTACATTCGACTACGTAGGCGCCCTGGCCGCTTCGCTGATCTTTCCCCTGTTCTTTGTACCGAAACTCGGACTGATAAAAACCTCGCTCTTTTTTGGTATACTGAACGTAAGTGTAGCACTGCTGCTGTTGCTGCGTTTTCCGCTGGAGTTTAAACGCCGCCGCGGACTGCTTATCTTTTCCTTTGCGGCGCTTACCCTGCTCACCATCGGTTTTGTGATGGGCGACCGCATCATGCGCTATGCCGAATCACTCTCCTACCCAGATAAGGTCATTTACTCGCAAAGCAGCAGCTACCAGCGCATTGTGCTTACCCGCGGCCATAACGAGACCCGGCTTTTTCTCAACGGTAACCTGCAGTTCTCTTCCCTGGACGAATACCGCTACCACGAGGCCCTGGTACACCCGGCCATGCAACGCAGCCGTTCCCGTTCCAGCATACTGGTAATGGGCGGTGGCGACGGACTGGCCCTGCGCGAGATACTGAAATACCCCGATGTACAGCGGGTAACCCTGGTAGACCTGGACCCCGCCCTGACACAGCTTTTTTCGGGCAACGAGTATCTGACAAAACTGAACGAAAAATCACTGCTTTCGCCCAAAGTACAGGTCGTTAACCAGGACGCCTTTATCTGGGTGCGTAATACCACGGAAAAATACGACTGCGTCATCATCGACTTTCCCGACCCTTCGTCCTTTGCACTGGGCAAGCTCTACAGCAATATCATGTACCATTCGCTGCACCGCTTGCTGAGTCCCGGTGCCGCCATCGTGATACAGTCCACCTCCCCGCTATTTGCCCCCAACAGTTTCTGGTGCATCAACGAAACGGTACGCTCCGCGGGCTTCCGCACACTGCCCTACCATTGTTATGTACCGTCCTTCGGCGAATGGGGTTTTGTAATGGCTACGGAGGGTGGTTTTACACAGGCCCCTGCCGCATTACCTGGCGGACTGCGCTTTTTCAGCAATGAGGCCTTTGCCGCCATGACGCATTTTCCCGAAGACATGAAAGAACGGCCCACCGGCGTTAACCGTCTTAATAACCAGATGCTTGTTCATTTTTTCGAAAAAGAATGGAGCAGTTATTCCGCCCATTAGACCGATGAAACGCAAGGAATTTCTGATGCTGGGAACACTGGGCGCGCTGGCGGCCTGCGGAACGGGGAATATTTTCCGTAAAAGCGATACCTATACACTGGTACAGGAAGACCCCGCCAAAAAATACGGACATATACTGCGCGATGGGTTGCAAAAGGCGGCTTCCGTTCAGAAAAAAGAAAAACGTATACTCATTATCGGGGCGGGCATTTCAGGGCTCAGCGCTGCCTGGATGTTAAAAAAACAGGGCATTGAAGATTTTGCCATACTCGAGCTGGAAAAACAGCCCGGCGGAAATTCAGCCTACGGTAAGAACGACGTGAGCGCCTATCCGCTTGGAGCACATTACCTGCCCCTGCCCAACCGGAATTATCCTGCATTGACGGAATTCCTGGAAAAAAGCGGCGTCATCAGCGGCTACGACCCGGCCGGACTACCCGTATACAACGAAAACTACCTCTGCCACGAACCCGAAGAACGCCTCTTTATCCGTAACCAGTGGCAGGAAGGCCTGGTGCCCGATTACGGACTGAACGCAGAAGACCGCGCAGAGCTAAAACGCTTTTTTGCGTATATGGAACGTTTTAAGGAAGCCCACGGCGCCGACGGTAAAGAAGCATTTGCGGTACCGGTGGAATACAGCTCCCGCGACGAGGCATGGCTGGCGTACGACAACATCAGTTTTGCCGGATGGCTGCAGCGCGAAAATTTCCGTTCGCCGGCCCTGCTCTGGTATGTCGGGTACTGCGTGAAAGACGATTACGGCACCGAGCCCGAAAGTCTTTCGGCCTGGAATGGTATCCATTATTTTGCCTGTCGCAAAGGCAAGGCGGCCAATGCCGAATCTTCGGACGTACTTACCTGGCCCGAGGGCAACGGCTTCCTGATGGAAAAGCTGCGCAGCGAAGTACAGGAGCATATCCTGCTGAAGCACATGGCCTACTCCGTTTCCCGCGAAGACACACACAAAAAAGTGAGCGTACTGCGTACGGATACAGGACAGCATATCGAATACAGCTGCCGGGAACTGGTTATGGCCATTCCCCTGTTCATTGCAGCGCGAATGCTGAATAAAAAAGACTTCCCGGAACCTCTGCCACGCATGTCCTATGGCAGCTGGCTCCTGGCCAATATCACCCTGAAAAGGGAACCCGGCGGCCGGGGTTTTCCCCTGAGCTGGGACAATGTACTGTACGGCAGCAGGGGCCTGGGCTACGTAAATGCCTGCCACCAGAACCTGCAGGTGCTACACGATAAGATCGTAATCACGTATTACCATGCGCTTACCGGGGCCGATCCGGCAGAACTGCGCAAAAAAGCAGAACATTTCGATGCCGCGGAATGGAACCGCCTGGTGATGGACGACCTGAAAACCGCCCATCCGGATATGGAACAGCTTACCGAACATATAGAACTGCGCCTGCTGGGACACGCCATGCCCTCACCGGTGCCGGGTACCATGCGCCGTGTGCTGGCCGGGAAGAATGAACTGCCTGCGGATATCTATTTCTGTCATTCCGAATTATCGGGCTACTCCGTGTTTGAAGAAGCCTTTTACCAGGGCTGCGAATGCGCCCGCAGACTTATAAAAACATCCGTATGAGGTCGCCCTGGCTCTATAACGCGCCCCTGGAAAGCACACTGATCCTGCTGCCGGCTTTTCTCTCTACCCTGGCCGTATGGCTGCTCAACCCGTATTTTACCGAAGTTACGGCCCTGAGCTGGCTGCTGCTGGTAGTACTGGTAGATGTAAGCCATGTGTACTCCACCCTGCTCAAAACCTACCTGAAACCCGGGCAGAATGCCCGGCGCAAGACCCTGCTCTGGACCCTGCCCCTGGGTATATGGATCGGCGGCATGCTGCTGTACCAGCTGGACATACTCTGGTTCTGGCGCTGCATCGCATACCTGGCCGTATACCATTTTATCCGGCAGCAGTATGGTTTTTACCGCATTTATGCCCGGAACGAAAATACACCTGAGTCTATACGTTTTTTTGATTCGCTGGCCATTTATTCCGCCGCCTTTCTGCCCGTGCTGATGTGGCACCTGCGCGACGACCGCGACTTTTACTGGATGATAAAGGACGATTTCCTGCTCTTTCCGCAGCCGCTGCTGTTCCGTATGGTGCAGGTACTGTTCTTCCTTACCTGCTTTGCGTATATTCTTAAAGAGCTTATTTTTTCCCTGCGCAGCAGATCATTCAATATACCAAAAAATGCCATCTGGCTGGGTACGGCCCTGTCCTGGTATACGGGCATTATCGTGCTCAACGGCGACCTGGCCTTTACGCTCACCAATGTATTAGCACACGGTATTCCGTACATGGCTTTAGTATATATATCCGAAAAGAAACAGCAGGCGTCCCGGCCAAAGAAACAAGGACTATACGAAATTATACTCCGTTACCGCACAGGCTGGATCGTATTTATAGCTATACTTTTTGTAGCCGCCTGGACCGAAGAAAGCCTCTGGAATACCTTTGTATGGCACGAAGAAGATAAAAAAGCCGTACTGGACCCGGCCGGATTATTCTCCCTGCAGGACATGCGCGGCTGGTGGGGCGTACTGGTGCCGCTGCTTATTGTGCCGCAGGTGACGCATTACCTGCTCGACGCCTATATATGGCGTATACGTAAGAACGAGGTCTGAAAATTATTCTTCCGCACGGAAATAGCTGCGGATCTGCGCCCGGCATTT
This sequence comes from Flavobacteriales bacterium, assembly GCA_052437175.1. Classification (GTDB taxonomy): domain Bacteria; phylum Bacteroidota; class Bacteroidia; order CAIKAF01; family CAIKAF01; genus JACVCJ01. Next base: position 586,919 of record JBQVOK010000001.1, on the reverse strand, counting down.
TTCCCGCTCACTTTCCCCTGTATTCTTATACCACTGAATGGTTTCACGAATGGCATCCTTAGCCGTCCACAGGGGCACAAAACCCAGTTCGTTCCGGGCTTTGGAAATATCGAGCATCAGCAGTCCGGCTTCGTGCGGACCTTCACTGCTCTGTGCAAATTCGGCCTCCGGGCCCTCCCAGCTGAGAGCCGCTTCGGTAATAAGCTGTTTTACGGTAAGTACGTCATCCGTTTCAGGCCCAAAGTTGTAGGCCGAAGCAAAATGCCCGCCTTTCGTATACAGTTCGGCAGCCAGCTTCAGGTAACCGGCCAGCGGTTCCAGCACATGCTGCCAGGGACGTACCGCATCGGGGCGGCGCACCTGCATTACTTTAGAGGCTTGCCGGGCACGTACAAAATCGGGCACAATACGGTCCCTTGCCCAGTCTCCCCCTCCGATCACATTCCCCGCACGGGCCGAAGCCACACGTACCGGGTTTTCCGGACCAAAGAAGGACGCACGGTAGGACGCAATAAGTATCTCCGCACCTGCTTTACTGGCCGAATAAGGATCGTATCCGCCCAGGGCATCGCCTTCTTTAAAGGGCAGACCTTTCTCCTGGTTTTCGTATACTTTATCCGTAGTGATGCAAAGCACGCTGCAGGGATAATCGAGCGAACGGGCCACTTCCAGCACGTGTGCCGTACCGTTTACGTTCACTTCCCAGGTATACAGCGGCTGTTCATACGAATGGCGCACCAGGGGCTGTGCCGCCAGGTGAAATATAAAATCGGGCCGGAAGGCCGTAATTTCGTGATGCAGTTTTTTCAGGTCGCGTATATCGCCGATCACCGAATCGCAGAGTTCATCGCCCTTGATGGTGCTGTACAGATCGTGTGAGGTTTCCGGTTCCAGCGCATAGCCTTTTACCACGGCTCCGGCCTCGTTCAGTACCTGTATCAGCCAGGAGCCTTTGAAACCGGTATGGCCGGTCACAAAAACGTGTTTCCCTGCGTATACCTTACGGAGTTCTGCCAGTGTTACCATGATTTCCAGAGGGGCTTGTTTTCCCACATTTCTTCCAGCTGTTCCTTATCGCGCAGGGTATCCATGCATTTCCAGAAACCGCGGTGGCGGAAGGCGGATATTTGTCCGTCGCGGGCCAGATCGTCCAGCGGCTGGCGTTCCCACATAATATCGTCGGCATCTGCGTGCAGGTAGCGGGCTACTTCGGGTTGCAGTATAAAAAAGCCCCCGTTGATCCAGGTACCGTCGTCCTGCGGTTTTTCCACGAAGCCTTTCACACTGCCGTCCTCGGCCACGTCCACCACGCCAAAGCGGCTGCCCGCCTGTATGGTGGTCATGGTGCATATCTTTCCGCTCTGTTTGTGCCAGGCCAGCAGTTCGTCCAGGTTCACGTCGGCCACGCCATCGCCGTAGGTAAGCATAAAAGGTTCATCGCCCGTGTATTTCAGTACCCGGCGCAAACGGCCGGCCGTCATGGTTTCCAGGCCGGTATCCACCAGGGTTACCTTAAAGTTTTCGCTGTTCGAATTGTGAATTTCCAGGTTATTGTTGCCCAGGTCAACGGTCATATCGCTGTTGTGCATGAAGTAATTCACAAAATACTCTTTGATCATCCAGCCTTTGTAGCCGCAACAGATAATAAACTCGTTGTGCCCGTATGCCGCATATATTTTCATAATATGCCAGAGTATGGGCTTTCCGCCCACTTCGATCATCGGTTTCGGCCTCAGATAACTCTCTTCAGCAATGCGGGTACCTTTCCCGCCGGCAAAAATTACCACTTTCATAGGGAGCAAATTTAAAAAGAAAGTGACACCAAGACGGAGTCCTTTTCAGAAAGCTGTGAACATTAACAGTTCATTGATATTTGGGCCTATAAATAAAAAAACGGCCCCGTTCCCGCGAGGCCGTTTTCAGTATGGATGGAGACAGAAGTGCTATTTTTCCGTGCGCACGAAGGAGCGCGTGAGCATACGGTTGTTGTACGTACAGCTGAGCTGGTACACACCGGCCGGCAGGGCCGAAATATCGAGCGTAATAATGCCCGAGGCCTGTACTTTACTCATCTGAAGTGTTTTGCCGTTCACATCGCTGATACGTATGTCCACGGAACCGTTCCAGTCGGCTTCCAGGTTCAGGAAATCGCCGGCGGGATTGGGATACATACTGAGGTTCCAGGTGCTTTCTTCGTTCAGACCGGAACAATCGATCACGGTAACCGTAACCATATCTGTATTCTGACAGCCGTTGGCCGCCGTACCGGTAACCGTATAGTTGGCCGTGGCTGCCGGTGTGAATGGTACGCCATTGCTGATTCCGCCGCTCCAGGTATAGGTACTGGCGCCGCTTCCGGAAAGCGTTACCTGGTTGCCCGGGCATACGGTCTGGTCATTACCCGCACTTACCGCAGGCAGGGGCAGCACGTCGATGCTAACGCTGGCCGAGTCTGTACAGCCTGCGGCATCGGTCACATATTGGGTATACGTAGTTAACGTGGAGGGGCTAACGGTGATGCCCACCGATGTGCTGTCTGTCAGCGGCTGTGTGGAGGTCCAGAGGTAGGTATAAGGTGCAAAACCGCCTGTAGCGGGCATACCCAGCGTTACCGCATTACCGAGGCATATCGGGCTGATGTTGCCGAGCACTACGTCCAGCGGCTGAGCCATGGCAACCGTTGGCTCCTGGGCAGCCTGTGTGCGGGTAAAGTACCACATGTCCACATAGCCGTAATGGATATTGGTCAGGGTATTGGTCGGAAAGGTATTCTCCGTGCAGCCGTTGCAGTAACGCATATCCAGGTAGGTCAGGTGCTGCCCGATCTGTCCTGCAGCGCCGAAATAATACCCGTCGCTGTTGCCCTGGTAGATCTGCAGTAAGTACTCGGTACCCTGGGTAAGCCACACGGGCGCAGGCAGGTTACTGTACGTGTACTGCGCAGCGGGACCGGACACCTGCATCTGGCGCATAATGGCCTGGGACGCAAAGTTGAACAGGGTAATGTAACGCGTGGTACCGTTCGGTTCGTTCTTTCCGAAGGCGGTGGCCAGTATGTCCTGGTTGGGTGCAAAGCGGAAACCGCGCTGCGAATTGGTCACTCCGCCGGCATTGGTATTGCTTACACTGTCCGTGGCCGAATGCGGTCCAATAAACGTAGTGTGAATGGCTGAAACGGCCGTTGCCGAAGGATTTCCGTAATACATGAACAGGGCATTGGTGCCGCCGCCGATCAGCGAATCCATTTTTACCCAGATCACCGTACTGTCGGTATTGATGCCCGACTCGATCCAGTAGTTATACTGCACTGTGCCCGCACAATCCCCGCCGAAACGCAGGTCTTCGCCATTGGCCTGCAGCATACCGCCCGCGATCAGGAACTGGGTGTTTACGGTAACGCGCACCTGGTAGTTGTACAGGGTAGAGCCGGTGTTTTCGGTGATGTAAAAGGCTTCGCGGTTACTCCATCCTGCCGGCTGGGCCAGGGCGGCCGCCATAAAGGAAAAAAAGCACAGGACAAGTCCCGCTGCTGAGGTTAAGGTTCTTTGCATGCTTTGTTAGTTTAGTAGTTATTGGCCGCTAAGGTACTTACTTTCTTCATTCGCTCCAATGCAGCCGGGTTACGCATTGCCGCACACTATTCCACCACAGAACAACAACGCAATGATTAACAGCATATTGAATTTAGAAAAAAGTCTATTTAACAGGCACAGAAATCAGGTATTTTTACCTGCGGGACCACGGAGTGCCTGTCGCAGGCCGAAAAAAGCGTTGCAGGGCTTGCCGGTTCCCATTTACTTGCTAAATTTGAGCAATAAAATCAATAAAGAAAAGTATATGCATAACGCAGGGATTCCCTCACTGGATCTGTCACATTTTATTTCCGGCACAGCTGAACAGAAAGCACAGTTTGTGCAGGAGCTGGGTAAAGCCTATGAAGAAGTAGGTTTTGTGGCTATTAAAAATCACGGCCTGGACGATGACCTGCGGGATAAATTATACAATTCTGTACAGAATTTTTTTGCATTACCGGAAGCTATAAAACGCCGTTACGAAAACGAAGAACTGGCGGGGCAGCGCGGGTATATTTCCTTTGGCCGCGAAAAAGCCAAGGACGCCGCGGTGGCCGATCTGAAAGAGTTCTGGCATTTCGGGCAGGAAGTAGAGGGCGATGATCCCATCCGCAGCGAATACCCGGACAATATCCTGTGCGAAGAAGTGCCCGAGTTCAATGAACTGGGCCTGGAAGCCTACCGCCGCCTGGAAAATGCAGGCCGCTATATGCTGCGCGCCATTGCGCTGTACCTGGGCCTGGACGAATCGTATTTCGACAGCCGTATCCGCAACGGCAACAGCATCCTGCGTCCCATCCATTACGGGCCGATACTGAGCGAACCGCAGAATGCCGTACGTGCCGGCGCACACGAAGATATCAACCTCATTACCCTGCTGATGGGCGCTTCGGCCGACGGGCTGGAGATCCTGAGTAAAAAAGGCGAATGGGTAGCCGTGACCGCCCTGCCCGAGCAGCTGGTGGTGAACGTGGGCGATATGCTGCAACGTCTCACCAATAACAAACTGAAATCGACCACCCACCGCGTGGTGAACCCGCCCCGCGAACTCTGGGGCACTTCGCGTTACAGCATTCCCTTCTTCCTGCATCCACGCAGCGATATGCGCCTGGACTGCCTGGACAGTTGCGTAACGCCCGAAAATCCCTGTCATTATGAACCCATCAGTGCGGGCGAATACCTGAACGAGCGCCTGCAGGAAATCGGACTGAAAAAATAATGGAAGAAACGACGATCAGCTGGGCCGATTTTGAGAAGGTGGACATGCGGGTAGGTACCATTACCGATGTACAACCCTTTCCCAAGGCGCGGAACCCGGCCTACAAACTACAGATCGATTTCGGTGCAGAGCTGGGAACGAAACGCAGTTCGGCACAGATCACCAAACTCTACACCGCCGAGAGCCTGCTGGGAAAACAAGTTATTGCCGTGGTGAATTTCCCGAAAAAGCAGATCGCCGATTTTATGTCGGAATGCCTGGTGCTGGGCGTAGTGGGTGCCGATAAGGAAGTGATCCTGCTGCAACCCTCGCAGGAAGCGAAAAACGGGGACCGGATCGGATGATTTAAACACAAATATATATTTAATTACATTATTGTAAAATTCATTATAAAGATCAGCGTGTTCTCTTTTTACAAATTCCGGTTTTTATGAGTCGTCCCTACACCCAGGTATTGTCCGGAGGCATTTTGTATATACCTTCTGTACGCAGTCTTTCCGCACAGTGGGGCGCAATACTTTTTGTGCTGGGACTGGGTATTACCTGTTTTTTTGTGATCTGGTGGCTGGGCTTTATCATCCTGTTGTTTTTCCTGTTCTATCTTTTCGGCTGGATGCCGGCAATAGAGATACATCCGGACAGGCAGCAATACAGACGCTCCAACAATCTGCATATCTATTATGGAGGCTGGAAACCTTTGCCAAAAGGCAGTTATCTGAACATTTTCGCCGTTGGCTTTACACATGGCTATGAAAATCGTCCGAAACGCAGAGAACGCCGCAGTGCAGGCGGATATACGGGCGATTATCTGAACGACCGAAGCAATATGGACATATACCTGTATCTGGTAAGCAGTAATCATCAGCGCTTTGTTCTGGCACATTATTCCGGAAAAAAGACCGCCCTGCGCGAAGCCCGTATTGTAGCCCGTTTCCTGGGACTGGACCTCTGGAACGCCACCCTGCCGGAACCCGCCTGGGACGAAGACCCTGCAAAACAGCCCCGGCAGTAAGATCACAGTCATATCAAATTATTTTCGGAACTTAGCCCTATGATCAGAGCAAAGCACTGTTACATCAATGAAAGAGGAATTTTGTATATACCCTACAAGCGCGGTCCCTATGCCCAGATCGGCCCCCTGCTGTTTGTACTGTTCCTGGGATTCATCTTTGCCGTTACCGGTTTCTGGTGGATCACGGCGGCTTTTGCCCTGATGGCCCTATGGGTCCTCATTTATGTTCCGGCCATTGAAATACATCCGCACAAGCACCTCTTTCGCAGTACCAATAATTTGGGGCTGTTCCCCAGCCGCTGGGAAGACCTGCCGCCGTCGAAATACCTGAGCGTTTTCGGCGTAAGCCTGGGCTTTGCAGCCGCATCTGAAGACGAATACGAACACAGCCTCAGCTCTGCTCCGGCATACGAAAGTGTTTCTACAGACAGCGGTTTTTTACAGAATGCAAGCGATAAAGAAATCTATATATTCCTGGTTACAGAAGAGAGAGAACGCTTTGTACTGGCACATTACAGCGACCGTAAAATTGCCCTGGAGCATGCCCGCATGATGGCAAAGTATATGAAGCTCGATCTCTGGAACGCTACGGAACGTACCCCGTATTGGGAAAAAATCAACGACTTATAATGAATATCCTGAAAAACATCCTCAGTCACCATCTAAGCTGGCTCCTTCTGAGTGCCCTGCTGTTACTTGCACTTTCCTTTACAGGATGGCCTTATCATCCTCTTGATGTGAATTTGGGCCATTTATACTTTGTATTCGGGATGAAAATTCTTTTCAGGATACTTTTCTTTGTCCTGCTTGTCTGCATAGGTCTACAGGTAGCTGCCGGTGAAAGCAGACGCCGTTTTATGCGCTTTAGTTTCCTGCCTCTGAATGCCTTTCTTTTCATTCAGATTGTGCTTTACCTGGCATTAGAGGAACAAAGAACATTATATCGCACTTATGATCTAAGCAGTATAGACTGGCGCCAGTTACAAATAAATTGTCTCCTGTTCACCCTGCTTATACTCCTGTCGGGGTCCCTTCTTTTAGCGCTTGTACACGGTTCCGTGTTAGTGTTCCGCAGGCGCTGAGTTATAGCTGCTATTCTACCCACTCCACTTTATTGATCCAGATATTCCGTTTGCCGGCCGGCATTTCGCCTTCGGGGTAGCCGAGGTACAGCAGGCCCATACAGCGGTCTGTTGATTCCAGTCCGGCCCAGGTATGCAGTTCTTGGCTGAATACAATTTTGCCCGAACTCCAGAAACAACCGATGCCGTAAGCCGCGGCTACCAGGGCCAGGTTCTGCACCGAGCAGGCCACCGCCCAGTCTTCCTCTTCAACCGGTATGCGTTCCAGCGGATCGCGTTTACGGTACACCAGGATCACGTTCAGGTCTTTTTCCGCGCGCTTCAGGAAGGCGTCGTACTTATGTTCCATGAACTTTTCTTCCGGCGTGAATTTTCTGTACAAATCTGCACAAAAAAGCATCAGATTTTTACGCGCTTCGCCGCTGTACACCTTAAAGCGCCAGGGTTCGGTAAGTCCGTGCGTAGGTGCCCAGTTGGCCGCTTCGAGCATTTTTTCGATCTGTTCGCGGTGTACCTTGCGGCTGCTGTATTTTTCGGGTTTCAGTGATCTGCGCTCCTTTATGAGTTTCAGCAGGTCCGAAAGATTATATTGCATATTAATAGTCGCTTAATTGTTTTGCTTTTTCTATCCAGTTTCGGGCATCCCCGGCCATGGCAGGTGCATAACGGGCATCGTTGCAGGCTTTCCAGGTACTGAGCCAGAGTTGGGTACGGGTCTCGTCCAGCCCCTGTTCCCGGAAGCGCTGCTCCAGGTTTGTACTGGTATATACATCGTCGATACCCATGCGTTCCCTGGCCCAGGATACCAGCCATTTTTCCAGTTCGCGGTATATTTCCTGTTCGGGCAGCTGCTGCAAAGCTACGAGCTTTTGGCGGAATTCGGCCCTGCCTGTTCGGGTGATTTTATGACGGCGGCGTTTACGCCATTCCAGTACAACGGCTGCCAGCACCGCCGTAAGCAACAGTCCGATGGCCGCCCACAGCAGCGTAAACCAGCTCATTCCCGGCAAAGAACGTACAGCCGGAGCTTCGGCATCGTTGCGCGGAGCTTCCACGGCATTGAGGCGGTCGCCGGGTAATACGTTCACGGCAATGCTGTCGGTCTTTGCTATTTCGTATATACCTTTATCGGGATTGAAGTATACAAAACGCTGCGGAGGTATATACGTTTTTCCTTCCTGCTGCGGGATCAGGGAATATACAAAATCGATCTCCCCGGCCGGTATGGTAGTGGAATCGTCAACATTACGCTGTACCTGCGGACCGAACACTTCCCAGCCGGCGGGCAGTTTCAGGGGCAGCTCCGAAAGCAGGTTGATATTGCCCTTTCCTTTTACTTTAATGGTATACGCAATGCTTTTCCCGGCTTTTACATCCAGGTCGGGCATGGAAGCACTCACGGAATATTCGCCGATGGCGCCTTTAAAACCTTCGGGAATACCCGTGCCCGGCAGTGAAAGTACCGGTACCGAAAGGACATTGCCACGCAGGCGCTGACGTATGGGACGGTCTTCATCCATAAAGGAACCAAAGAACATATTCATCAGGTCCTGCATACCACCCGGCTGCTCCCGGTTCTGCTGTTCCTTCTCGAACTGTACGCCCAGCGAGGGGGCAGGTACGCGCAGAGTGCCCACTGTAACGGGCTGCACAATAAATTTAAGCAGTACCAGCTTCTGCATGCGTTTGCCGCGGTAAGTGCCGGTTTCGAACTTTTTCTCGTTCATTTCCTTTTTCAGCTTTACCAGGGCATTTTCGGGCTGCGGAAGGTTTTCGTTAAAAAAGGAATAAATACCCACACCATTGGCATACAGGCAGTAGCTGATCTCCAGCGGCTGTCCGAGATAGACTTTTTCGTGCGAGCTTTCCACCACCAGGTACATTTCAGGGGCGCGTACATCACGGTCCTCCTTCTGCGGTTCGGCAGGGGGCGCCTGGCCGGGTTTACGTTTGCCGGAAATGGTGATCTGTAAAGGTTTCGAATATATTTTCTTCCCTTTTTCGATGGCATAGGCCGCAGGAATGGTGTAGGTGCCGGCGCGGTGGCCCGAAAGTGTATAAATAAACGACCATTCCGTTGTGATGACGCCGTTGATATTGCTGTTGGAAGTAGACTGCGAGGGACCCGAACGCAGGTCCAGCGGACCAAAATCGGGCACATAGAGTTTTTTCGTAGTGAGATTACGCAGCGTAAATACTACGGTAAAAGGTTCATCGGGAGAAGCCGTATGGGTTGAAATTTCGGAAATAACCTGCTGTGCGGATACAGAGAGGGCCTGCAGGAAAAATGTATATACTAAAAAGAGGGCGAATGCACGGGGTTTCATATTACCAGTCTTTTTCGGGTTTGATCGGGTCATCCACCGAATAATCCTTTCTTTTTTGTTTTTCTGCTTCTTCGAGGAGTTTCAGCACTTCCTGGTTGGCATCGTTCTTATCGAGGGGTTTCTCTTCTTTTTTGGCATTGTTCTGATCCTGCTTTTCATCTTCCTTCTGTTCTTTTTCCTTCTGTTTCTGTTGTTCAGCCTGCTGTTTTTTAAGGGCATAAGCCAGGTTGTAGCGGGCATTTTCGTCGTTCGGGTCCAGCTTCAGCGCTTTCGTATAGGCATCAATAGCCTTACCGGTCTTATCCTGCTGCAGGAAGGCATTGCCCAGGTTATACCAGGCCATCTGCTGCAGTTTTGGATCATCGTCCTCAACGGCTACACGCTGTACAACGTTTATGGCCGAATCGAGCATTCCTTTTTTATAATAGGCGGCTCCTAAATTATAACCGGCAATGGTCTTCAGTTCCTTTTCCTTGCCGGCTTCCTTGAATTTCTGGATGGCCAGGTCAAAATTACCTTCTTTGTAAGCCGTTACCCCCTGGCGAAGCACGGCGTTCGGGTGCTGTGCAAAAGCGGAGCCTGCACCCAGGGCCAGCAGGGCCAGTACAGGTACAGCCTTGTGTACGCGGGCAAACCAGCGGTTACGGATGGCTCTTTCCAGCAGCAGCAGGAAAAAAGCGGGCCAGAGCAGCCACAGGAAGCGGTTGGCGTTATTGCGTACGTCGGTGCTTTCCATGGGCAGTCGGGGCATATCGTCGGTCTGTTTATAGAGGTTCAGCAGGGCGCTTACGGCATCGTCTGCCTGCACAAAATAGCCGCCACCGGCTTCGGCCAGTTTACGCAGCATATCCGGGTTGGCCCTGGAAACCACCTGGTTGCCGCGGCGGTCCGTTTTAAAACCCACCTGTACACCATTTTCGTATACAGGTATGGGCGCTCCCTGTGTGGTACCGAACGAAGCCACATTGAGCAGTACACCGGCTTCGCGGGCACGTTGTGCTTCTACCAGGGCACTGTCTTCATGGTTTTCGCCGTCGGTAAGCAGGAATATGGTACGGTTGTCGGCCTCTTCCTTGCCGAACATGGCCAGCGAAGCACTGATGGCCCGGGTAAGATTGGTACCCTGCATGGATACTTTCTGCGGCCCGATGCTTTCGATGAACATACGCGCCGTGCCATAGTCAGACGTGAGCGGCATCTGCGGATAGGCATTACCGGCAAATGCTACCAGACCGATACGGTCGCCCCGGAGCTTCTGCAGCAGGGCAAACAGGCCGGTTTTCAGCGCTTCCAGGCGACTGGGATACATATCGGTGGCCAGCATGCTGTTGCTTACGTCCACCGCTACAATGATATCGAGCGTGGCTTTTTGTCCCTTATCCACCGTAGTACCGATGCGGGGTTCAGCCAGGGCCACAATGCCCAGGAACAATACCGCCAGTGTGGCAAAAAGGCGTACCCGGCCGCCCAGGATACGGTGCTGCGGCATCAGTATCTTCCAGAGGGCCGTATCGGCAAAACGGGCGCGGCGATGCAGGGCCATGCGGTTCAGCAGCCACAGAAGCACTGCCAGCAGCGGCAGCAGCAGCAATAACCAGAGGTATCCTATTTTATAAAATGCGATCATGATTATTCCAGTTTGCGGTATACGGTATTTTGTAATAGTATATAGATCAGGAATGTGCCCAGGGAGATCAGCAGAAAAATAGTATACTGATCGGGCAGGTTCTGGATCTTTACATCTTCGAGCTTCGATTTTTCCATTTTATCGATGTCTTCAAAGATCTCTTCCAGGGAACTGTTATCCGTAGCCCGGAAGTAGCGGCCTTTGGTGCGCGATGCGATCATCTGCAGTACGGCTTCGTCGATCTCTACGTCCTTCTGTTCGTAATCGTATACACCGTTGGCGTATTTGCGTACAGGCATCATGGCTTTACCCATGGTACCCACCCCGATGGTATACACCGTAATGTTGTTCTTGGCGGCCTCGCCGGCTGCTGCCTCGGGCGAAATGGTATTGCGTGTGGAAACCCCGTCGGTAAGCAATATGATGACCTTACTGGGATTTTTGGAAGATTCCAGGCGGGCCACGGCCATCCCCAGCCCGTCGCCGATAGCCGTACCGTCGAGCAGGAAACCGGGTTCGGCGGCCTTGAGCTGCTGCAGGAGCATATCGTGGTCGAGCGTGAGCGGGCACAGCGTATAACTTTCGCCGGAGAATATATCCAGGCCCATCCGGTCGTTCGGACGGCCTTTTACAAAATCGGTGAGTATCTGTTTGGCTGCTGTGAGGCGGTCGGGGTCCAGGTCTTTGGCCAGCATTGAAATGGAAACATCCAGTGAGATCATAATATCGATCCCCTCTCCTTCACGCGGGTCACGCAGCAGACCGCCCTGTGGCCGCGCCAGGCAGAAGATCAGTGAGGCCAGCGAGATATAGAAGAACACCGTAGGCAGCACCTGTGTACGTTGGCGGAACGAACGCGGGAACTGTTTATAGGGTGCGTCGATGGAGAAAAGTACGGCATTTTTGCGGCGTTTTCGTTTCCACTGGAAAATGATGATACCCGGGATCAGCAGCAACAGCAGCAGTACCCAGGGATAAGCGAACTGAATAAAACCCAGGTTCACAGGGCACCTCCTTCCGTTTCCTGCGGGCGCAGCCTTTCTACCAGCAGCCATACCTTATCCAGGTCGTGGGCGCGCAGCCCTTCATCGGGTGTGCTTTTGGCAAATTTAGCCAGGTCGGCATGCAGCAGCACTTCGCGTATCATCTGTTGCAGCTGTGTTTCCAGGCCTTTGCGTCGCACGGCGTCGAGTATCTCGTCTGAGATCATTTCCGGGGCCGGAATTTCCAGTACCCGTTCCAGGTAACGGCGCAGAATATCAGTAAGACCGGTATAGTACAATTTGGCTTCCCAGCTGAGGGCCGCATTTTCGTCCTTCAGCTGCTGCAGGGCGCTTATGGCTTCATCGTACGGAGGTATAATGATCTCCGGCTCCTCCGGTACCATGGCGCGGCGGGCACGACGGCGGCGCATAATACCCACGATCACCAGTGTGATGATCACTACAGCCAGCACAATACCGGCCACGATCAATACGGGTTTTATAAATTCTTTCCAGCTGAGCGGCACTTCCACCGGGCCCTGTATGTCCATAAAGCCTTTGGTGGTATCTACCTCCGGAACGATCACTTCTACATTTACGGTATTGGATGTATCGTTTACCAATATACCCTGTTCGGCATAACGATACGGAAAGGGCCCTATGGTAAATATACCCGGTTTAAAGGCCGTAACGGGGTAACGGATGGCCAGTTTGGTGCGCGGGGCAACCGAGAGCGTATCTGTATCGGGGAAGCCCAGTATCTCGAAATTGCCGTCGATACTGTCGATGAAGGTAGGCCACTTGCATTCGGTGCCTTCGGGGAAATCGAGCAGCAGGTTCAGGTGGAAGGGATACCCGATCTTAATTTTCTGGGAATCCGTTTCCAGCTTCAATGTGGGCTTCTGGGCATGCAGCAGCGCCATCCCGGACAGTACGAATAAAAACAGGCTGACAAAAATCCTCCTCATGCGTGAATGCGTTGTTCAAACAGTTTCAGCAGAACGGGTACCACATTTTCACTGGTATTCACCTGTGCCAGGTCTACCCGGTTCTTTTTGCATATTTTTTTCAGGTAATCGAGTTTTTCGAGCTGATGGGCCCGGAAAGCCGTACGCCATTTTGCCGAAGAGGTATCTGCCGTTACGGTCTCACCCGTTTCAGCCAGTACAAGATCGACCAGGCCTACATCGGGCAGTTGCATTTCGGTCTCGTCGTACACACGCAGGGCCACCAGGTCATGCTTGCGCGAAGTGATCTTAAGCGCCTCTTCATAGTTCGGCGCCTGGAAATCGGAGATCAGGAAGCCTGTGCTCTTCTTCTTGATGGCATTGCGGAAGTAGCGCAGCGGCGGATTGAGATCGGTACCTTTTTTCTGCGGACTGAACTCCAGGATATCCCGTATGATGCGTAGTACATGCTTCTTGCCTTTGGAAGGCGGTATTACCAGTTCCACATCCGAAGTAAAGAGCAGCATACCGATCTTATCGTTGTTGTTCATGGCGGCAAAAGCCAGTATGGCGCAGAGTTCGGCAATGCGTTCGCGTTTGGTCTGCAGGCGCGTACCGAACAGCCCGGAGGCGCTCATATCCACCAGCAGCATTACGGTAAGCTCACGTTCTTCTTCGTACACTTTTACGTAGGGGTGTCCGAAGCGTGCGGTAACGTTGTTATCGATATGGCGCACGTCGTCGCCCTCCTGGTATTCGCGTACCTCGCTGAAGAGCATACCCCGGCCCTTGAATGCCGAATGGTATTCACCGGCAAAGAGCTGGTTAGACAGTCCCCTTGCCTTGATCTCGAGCTTGCGCACTTTTTTTAAAAGGTCCGTTGTTTCCAAACCGTTCCGGATTTAAGGCACTTCAACTGCGTTCAGTATCTCGCGTACGATCATTTCGGTAGTGATGTTCTCAGCCTCGGCCTCGTAGGTGAGCCCGATACGGTGGCGCATCACGTCCATGCACACGGCCCGCACATCGTCGGGGATCACATAGCCGCGGCGTTTGATAAAGGCCATGGCTTTGGCGGCGAGCGCCATATTGATACCGGCGCGCGGCGAGGCTCCGAAGCTGATCAGGTCCTTAAAGCGGCTCAGTCCGTATTTTTCAGGCGTACGCGTGGCATATACGATGTCCACGATGTACTTTTCTATTTTTTCGTCCATATACACCTCGCGCAGGGTGTTGCGGGCACGAATAATATCCTGCGGTGTAACCACCTTTTCCACTTTGGGGAAGCTGCGGTTCACGTTCAGGTTAATGATCTTCTGCTCGTCTTCGGGTGAGGGAAAATCGAGTACCACCTTCAGCATAAAGCGGTCTACCTGTGCCTCGGGCAGCGGGTAGGTACCTTCCTGTTCGATGGGGTTCATGGTGGCCATTACCAGGAAAGGCTCGGGCAGCATAAAGGTATTTTCACCGATGGTCACCTGGCGTTCCTGCATGGCTTCGAGCAGGGCGCTCTGCACTTTGGCCGGGGCACGGTTGATCTCGTCTGCCAGTACAAAATTGGCAAAGACCGGTCCTTTGCGCGGGTTGAATTCGCCCGTTTTCTGGTTATAGATCACGGTACCCACCAGGTCGGCCGGAAGCAGGTCCGGGGTAAACTGGATACGGCTGAAATGCCCGTCGATACACTGCGAAAGGGATTTGATAGCCAGCGTTTTGGCCAGTCCCGGTACGCCTTCGAGCAGGATATGCCCGTTGCTCAGCAGGGCGATCAGCAGGCGGTCGAGCATATAATGCTGCCCGATGATCACCTTGCCCATTTCGTTCTGTAACGGCACCAGGAATGCCGAATCGCGTTCTATTTTCTCATTGAGTGCGCTGATGTCTGCCATGCTTTTACAAATAAATTGAAGTCAAATATACTATGTGCATTGATGAAAAAAACCATAAAAAGCCGTTAAAGGCGGGTTAAAAGAGTATATTTCAACTAATGAAATAACTACCCATTTTTTATCACAAATTTACCTCGGCGGCAAATGCCGTTCTGCAAGCGCACTTCTGCAATATAAATACCTGAATACAAGTTCATTAAACTCACCTGATTTTTACCACTGAATATTGTCTGCTGCTTTACAACAGCACCTGTCAGGCTTATTATATGCAGTTCCGCAGGAGTCGGATCCAAATATTCGATCACAAGCCATTCTGCAACCGGATTGGGATAAATGCGAAGCGCAAGGTTTTGGTTTGTAGACTCAGTCTCAAGACTGTTTATGACATTCACATACACAAATCCGCCTTGTCCTTTATATAAGTAAGTAGATGAATCGCAATATGTAGCACTGCATCCGTTTGTATCTGTAACCGTAACACATATATTATAATATCCTGCAGTATCGTATATGTGAGAGGGCGTTTGGCCCGTTGTACTATGTCCGTCTCCCCAGTCCCAAGTATAACTTAATGGTCCGTTTCCTAAAGATTGATTCAAAATATACCATAAATGTGGATTTGCCGTGTCTGGAAATATAGTAAAATCTGCCTGCGGTGAATTGTAGACTTCCAAGAATATAGTAATTACACTATCACAGCCAGAAACATTCGGAATAGTACATATATATATTCCGCTTTGCATCCAAAGAGAGATACTATCCGGTGCCCAATAATAGTTGCACGCTACTGCATGCAATACGGCCTGGGTGGGCGTACACGGCTTAAGTTTAAGAATATAAGTTTGATTAGAATTGTAAGTTATATCATGATAAACCCCAGGGCCAGGATCAAAATCCATATACGTATTATTAGTCCGAGACGTAATATACATACCAGCCGAACCAATACTGGAAGTAAACAGCCCATGATTTGTTGCCAGCGTTTTTGCAAAGATAAATGCACCGACTGAATCTAATTTAACGATAAAAATATCTCCATTTCCATCATAAGGCAGATAATAGGTTCCCGGACCCGGGTCAAAATCAGTACCTGCGCCGCACCATCCCGTAATATATATATTTCCATCATTGTCTGTATTTAAATTTTCGGCCCTGTCATATTCGTAACCGCCTATTTGTGCAGCCCACTGAAAATTTCCGGATGAGTCTAAATTTAAAGCAAACGCATCATTCTCTCCACTCAGACCCGATGGAGAAAACATATGAACTCCTGTACCCGGATCCATATCAGTATGTCCAGCGAAGGTTCCGCCCATGGTAACATCATCCTGTATCCCTGCCGTAATGGCATGAGCCCTTAAATTGAATGAGCCTTCAATCATTTTACTCCAAACAAAGGAACCCGTTTCTTTGATTTTTATAAGATGTGCGGTATAACTCGCATTACCTGAAACAGATGCATCAAGGGTTGAAATTACGCCATTGCAGTTATAGGATGTTAAATCAGAGAATGTTCCGCACATATAAAGTGAGCCAGCATCCGTAACAACCAGATCATTTACATCTGCGGGTGCTGATGGATTCTGAAATCTTGCGACCCAGTCAAAAACACCTAAAGAATCAAGCTTAAGTAAAAATGCATTTCGGCTCCCCGAACTTAACGTATATACTCCCGGGCCAGGATCAAAGTCAACAGTTCCTGAAACGCCCCCTGTAAAGTACACATTTTTATTTACATCTGTTTTGATGACTCCACAAGGGTCATTACCGCTTCCCCCTATTGAAAAAGCCCACAACAAGTTACCCGAAGAATCTAATTTGCAGTAAAATATATCTTCATTCCCAACAGAAACAAGGTTAAGAACACCTGGCCCTGGATCGAAGTCAACAGTTCCACTAAAAGTTCCTCCAAGATAGACATTCCCATCAGAATCTGTTTCAACAGCCATTGCGCGCTCATCATAAGCAGTTCCTGCGGTATAGGCCCACTGAAAATCCCCAGAAGCATTCAACTTAACGAGACCTATATCAAACAAACCTGCTGCATAGACAAAAAAGGAGTCTTCTCCTGGATCTAAATCTGCAAAAGATTCAAATCCACCAGCTGCATAAATATTCCCATTTCTATCAACAGCCGAAGCGTGTGTTAGAAATTCGCCATCACCACCTATCATGCGAAGCCAATCAAATGATACATTCTGAGCGGGCAGGCTAAGATTACAGAAAAAAAAGACGAGTAAAACTACATTTACTTTCATACAGGACGAAAGTAAATTATAATAAACAAAGAGCAAAATGCTACATTATTATTGCAACGAATCTTTGCCTGCCTCCCGTTTTAGCACCAATTAAATCTGGTTATCAATAATATATTCATTTTCAAAGAACTCAAAAAGGGTTTGATAATAACGAAAATAGAAGTATCAATGGTATCAATTCACAGATTAATAGCAGGTTGATTGTATTTCACTGTTTCTTTGTATCCCAATCAGGAAGTTTATTCCATATATTTTTCGATCCCGGCCTCTGTAGCGCTGATCCAGGGCACACCGTCTTCATACTGCACCGAAAAACCCTCCATGAGGTCTTCTGCCGCAAAGGGAATATCTTCCCCGTTGATGATGTACTTCTGGAATTCGTACTGAATCTCTTCGCCCAGGTACCTGGCGGCCAGGTCCAGGAACAGTTCATCGGAGAATTTTTTGTTTTCGGTTGTACATACCCGCAGCAGTTCGCGCATCAGATCGTCGAGCGAACGGGTATACGCACTTTTTTTCAGCATGCGGTTATCGAGCCAGAAGGCAAAGATGGCGCCACGGCGGTAGGGAATTTTAGAAACATGACGGTTTGTCCAGAACTGATCGCGGATCACGTAATTAGGCCGGTTGCGTTCGGGGTTCTGCCAGTGCGCCCAGATCACCTGTTCGCCGAATTCCTTTTGCCACTCTTTTGCGTCCAGGTCTCCGCTGCGCAGGCGGTTCTTAAAGGTATAGTAATCGGTAAAGCCTTCGCTGAACCAGTAATTCAGCTCCTCGTTCTTCATCGGGATACGTCCTCCGATCCAGTCGTGCGTCATTTCATGGTACAGCATATAGGCATATACGTCCCAGTCGTTAAACGGATTATTGCTCGACTGTATCACAAAACCACCGTGCACCGCGGTGCCGTTGGCACTCTGTCCCCGGTACAGGCTGTCGTTCTGCGTGCACATGGGCGTGAATACCACGGTGTAGTAGGGAAAATCATCGTCCTGCCAGAAATTGCGCTGAACGGCAATCGTTTTTTTCAGCGCTTCAAAGAGGCGGGCGTCGTCGGCATAATTCGTAAGCCAGGAGCCGCGTACGGCAAAATACACCGGTTTGTTATGATGAGTAAAGGGATAAATGCGATAATCGCCGCCAACGAATGCAGAATGGTACAGTTGTTCCCAGAGTTTTACCTTCAGCTGCTGCCGGGCCTGTTCGCTGCCAAAGGTATTATGTATACGAAAACCGGGCGGAAAGCCTTCCCAGCTGACCGTAGCCTGCAGCGTGGCATTGTCCTGTGAGGCCAGTACGTCCGGCACGGCAAACAGGCTCTGTCCGAAAAGATGAAAAAAAGTATCCTGTACGCGGGGCCGGAAAAACACCTGGTTATCATCGGTAAAATCCTGCCGGACGCGGTAGCGGAACACAATATGCCGGCTGCGGGCATGGTACAGCACAATGCGGTTACTGTCGGGCTGCAGGCGAAAGCGGTACTGCGGGTTATCTTCCGCTTTTACCAGCAGGCTGCGAAACAGGCTGTCCTCGCCCCAGAATGCATCGGAATAATGGATACAGGTAGAATCGGACGCTTTTTTGGCGGTATAGCTCAGTTCCACCAGCAGGCCCTCGTTATGCAGGGCCGCATTATAAAAGATACGGTAGTTCAGTGTATTTTGTGCCGCAAGGGCCAGGGGCATCAGCCCGAAAAGCAGGTTCAGGAGTTTTACAGGTCTCATACAATAGCAAGTATTCCGGCAAGTATAGGTATAAACACTGTT
Organism: Flavobacteriales bacterium; assembly: GCA_052437175.1. Classification (GTDB taxonomy): domain Bacteria; phylum Bacteroidota; class Bacteroidia; order CAIKAF01; family CAIKAF01; genus JACVCJ01. The sequence continues at coordinate 568,237 of JBQVOK010000001.1, read as the reverse complement.
TTCCGTCCTACACCAAAGGGGAGTTTAACGCAGTTTTGAGCAAAATAACACTTTGTTAAACCCGGTTCCGGGGACAAAAAGGTCTGTCAGCTGAAATTCATCGAACCTCAGTACCCTGTTCGTCGAAAATCTATCCTAAAACAGGTACTATGTTTTGCAAGTTACCTTTTATACCATAGATTTGTGTCATAAAATTAACCGTATGCAGATCGAAAATAACAAGGCTCAGATGAGGAAGGGGGTTCTGGAACTCTGCATATTGCTTATTCTTTCCCGCAGAGAAGCATATCCTTCCGATATCATTGAAGACCTGAAGAAAATAGGACTCGAACTTCCCGAGGGCACGGTATACCCGCTGCTTACCCGGCTTAAGAATGACGGACTCCTCGCCTACCGCTGGGAAGAGAGCACCAAGGGGCCACCGCGCAAGTATTATAAGGCCACTGAAGAGGGAGCTGCCTTTGCCCTGGAACTGGACAAGGCCTGGCAGGAGCTCACGCAGAGCATTGAACGTTTACGTGAACCGGAATCCACTAATCAAAACGAAACAAACGAACTATGAAGACGACCATAAACATCAGCATCGGCGGTTTTGCCTTTACCGTGGAAGAAGACGCTTACGGCATCCTGAAAGATTACCTCGATGCCGTGGAAAAAGGCTTTGAAAAAGAGAACGGCGGCGATGAGATCCGCAAGGACATCGAGTACCGTATCGTGGAAATTTTCCGGGAACGCCTGCAGGGTAAAGAAGTGCTCGACCTCAGCGATGTGCATTATATGATCTCTATCATGGGCGAACCTTCTATTTATGGTGCCGGCGCGGATTCCAGGGAACAGTATACAGAGCACAGTGCGCATGTGGACAAGCGTTTCTACCGCGACCCGGACAGTAAGGTGCTGGGGGGCGTGTGTTCGGGTATTGCCGCTTACTTTAATATAGATCCCGTGTGGATACGGGTAGCCTTCCTGGTGGCCTTTATCGGCTACGGCACGGGCTTCTGGGTGTACATTATACTCTGGATAGCCATCCCGGAGGCCAAAACCACGGCGCAGAAACTGGCCATGCGTGGTAAAGCGCCCAATCTGAACAACATAAGCAATGCCATTAAAGACGAGCTGAAGGACAGCAAAAATAACTGGTCGAAGAATAAAAACGAATTTGCCACAGCCGGCCGGAATTTTATCGGCATCCTGGGCGATATACTGCGCAAACTGGTAGATTTTACCCTGAAAGTGACCAAAATACTGCTCAAGATCTTCGCGGTATTTGCCACGCTTACCTGTATCGGTTTCCTGGCCATGCTCACTATGATATTGCTCCGCAGACAGGACGTAAATTTTGGTCCGCTCGAAAACTGGCAGCAGGTAGAAACCTATGTTTTCCAGTCAGAAAATTACGCTGAATGGTTCTATGCATCGCTGGTGCTGCTGTTTGCCATACCTTTACTATACCTGCTGTACCGCAGCGTACTTTACCTGGCCAATAAACGCAGCCACAAGGTAGTAAGCCTGGTTTCGCTGATATGCTGGCTGTTTTCACTTACAGCGGTATCTTATTTTGGTATGGACCTTATGCTGGAATTCAAGCAGCATGGACAGGTGAGCCAGGGCTACAGCTACCCTTCCGACCCGAAACAGACCCTGCATATCTTTACCAACGACCGCGACAGTATTTACGATCATGTACAGAGCGACAGCAGCCTGCTGATCAAAGACGTACGCCTCGATATTATTTCGGCCCACCAGGATTCGCTCATCCGCATTAAGGTGATCCGCAGCCAGCATGCCCGCACCCGGGTACAGGCGCAGGAAGAGGCCAAACGCATTTCGTACAGTCATCACTTTCAGCCCGGTCTGCTGTTCATACCCTCTTATTTTACCCTGGCACCGCGCCAGAAATACCGCGAACAGGAAGTAGAAGTGGAAGTGCACCTGCCCGACGGACAGGCCATTATGCTGGATAAAAGCCTGTCCCAGATACTGAGCGATGTGGAAAGCGACGGACTGGTGCTGCAGGAAGACCTGTACGGTTATGTATTACGAATGACTCCCAAAGGCCTGAGCTGCGAAAACTGCCCGGCTGAACTTTTTGAAAAAGCGAAGGAACGATCCGATTCTGAAAAAGCGCAGTTGACGACGGATACCGTTCCCGACTCGACAGGCAGCGAGTAATCTGCCTGATTCATATACATTCTTAATAGTTCGGAGACCGGTCCTGTAAAGGCCGGTCTTTTGTTTTCCGGCAAAATAGAGCAAAAAAAAACAGGTGCGTGCTGTAAAAGCGATCGCACCTGTAACCCTTAACTAACCAACCCTATGAAAAAACTATTTAGATGTGCTAAATAGCTGAGACAAAGGTAAGGCATATTTCGCTTCTGCCAAATGAATAAGAAAATATTAACGTATGGACAATTTTTACAACTCCGTAAATATTACCACTTTTAAGCAAAATGTAAAAATCATTAAATCAATGTTATGTAAAATGGATTCTTTTAAACTAAAACCAGCAAACTATAATTTTTACATGGAAAAAACCCGTATCACTTAACCTATCTTAACAAATATTTCACATCCGGAGTGCTTATCCTACTTACTAAATAGACCAAAGTCCCTGTAGAATCCGTATCTATACCAAAATAACGCATTATTTCCCATATATGCAAAAACAAGCCATAAGATTTTACTAATCAACCACTTAAAACCACTTGTAAAAATCATGGTTCAGTAGTTTTTTAACAGGCTGAAAATCCTTGCAATAAGTCATACTTTTCTTTTATATTTGGCAAAAACCTTCACAACATGCGCCCCGCACACATCCTGTTTTCCTGCCTTGCCGGCGCCCTTCTGCTGGGCAGCGGCTGCACCGAAGATTTCGGCCCCGAAGCTCCGGGCAATAACTCCGGTACCCACAACGATCCGGTACAGATCGTACCTCCCGATGGTTCTTCCGAAATTTACATCGGCACCAATTATACGTTTAAGAACGATCCCAATGCCCCGGTAGATTACGTGGTATCGGGCATGATCGTGATCCTGGACAGCATTACCACCATTGAGCCGGGTACGGTGATCCATTTTGCCAATGCCGACTGCGGCATACGCACGGCCTATACCGGCGCCCTGTACGCGGCCGGCACGGCAGAGGCCCCCATCCTGCTGCGTGGCGTGGACGATTACCGGGGTTCCTGGCGTGGTATCTTCTTCGGCACCGAACGTTACGAGAACGTACTTAAATATTGCACCATCCGCAATGCGGGCGGTAAAAAGGACCTAAACCTGAACGAAGCCGCGGCCGTGGCCATCAACAGCGACGATGAGGCAAACAAGCTGAAAATGCTGCACGTAGAAAACTGTACCATCGAGAACAACAATGGTTTCGGCTTTTACTGCGGATCGCTCAACGCAAAGATCAACGGGTTCCTGGGCAATACCCTGGGCGGCAATACGCTCAGTTCGGTGGGACTGCCCTTTAAATATGCCCATGTGCTCGATGTTTCCAATACTTTTCAGCCGGTAGAGAACCCGAACCAGTACGCCTGGATCTATTTCTACAACGACGGATTTAACCAGAACATTGACCTGGAAAGTCCGCTTACCCTCAAAAACCTGGGCATCCCCTACCGCTTCAACGGTTCCGAAGGCATTACCATTATCGGCAGCGGTCTCACCATTGAGCCGGGCGTATCGATAGAGTTCGGTATCAACGGCGGATTCCTGGTAAAGGACAACGGTTTCCTGCAGGCCGAGGGCACGTCGGCCCAGCCCATCGTGTTCAAGGGCATTAACGGCAATCCCGGCAGCTGGACGGGCATTTCGTTCCAGAACGATGCGCCTTCCAATATACTGCGCTACTGCCACGTGGTAGGCGGCGGCAATAAAAAAGCCCCCTGGTGCGACGGACAGGCCAATATTACCCTGGGCGACTGGTTCGGCGGTAACGGCCGCGCCACCGTAGAAAACTGCCACATAGCCAGCAGCGGCACTTATGGCATTGCCAAAAAAGCCGGCAGTTCGCTCAGCCAGAACGGAAATACCTTTACACTGAACATCTCACAGCCCGATATCTACAATTATCAGTAAATTCGGGGCCTTATTCCTACGTTTTGTTCAAGATCGCCTGGGCCCCAGATTACCGTTTAGAACTTCCGGAGAACCACCGTTTCCCGATGGAGAAGTACCGGCTGGTGCCCGAACAGCTGCTGTACGAAAACACGCTCAGCGAATCCCAGTTCTTTCTGCCGCAGCCCCTTTCAAAGGAAGGCATGCTCCGGGTACACACTGCTGATTACGTAGAGCGTATGCTCGGCAATACCCTGCACGATAAGGAACTGCGCGCCATCGGTTTTCCCCGCAGCGAAGCCCTGATCCTGCGCGAACGTATTATTATGCAGGGTACTATAGATGCGGCCCGCCTGGCCCTGGAACACGGTATTGCGGCCAATTTTGCCGGGGGCACCCACCATGCCTTTGCCGGCCGTGGCGAAGGTTTTTGCCTGATGAACGACTTTGCACTGGCCGCCACACACCTGCTGGCGGAAAAACGTATACAAAAGGCCCTCATCTTCGACCTGGACGTACACCAGGGCAACGGCAGCGCCCATATTTTCAGGGACGAACCCCGGGTATTCACCTTCAGCATGCACGGCCGTAACAATTACCCGCACCATAAAGAAAGATCGGATATAGATATTGAACTGGACGACGGCACCGGTGATACGGAATACCTGGCCCTTAGCGCCCGCTGGATCGAAGAGGCGCTGGACACAGCCCGGCCCGATATTGTTTTTTACCTCTGCGGAGTAGACGTGCTGGCCTCTGACAAACTGGGGCGCCTGGCCCTGAGCCGCGAGGGCTGCAAAGAACGCGACCGACTGGTGCTGCAGGCCTGCCGGCGCCATAAGGTGCCCCTATGCATTGCACTGGGCGGTGGCTACAGCCCCCACATCCGCGATATTGTGGAAGCGCATGCCAATACATTCCGCCTGGCCATGGACATTTACGGCTGAAAACAAAACAGGCCTGTCTGCATTTGCAGACAAGCCTGTCATACTTCACACACAGATAACTGTTTTTATCGTCCAAACAACGTGAAGCCAAGCGCTGCCTGGAACGTATTGGATTTAAATCGTTGATCGGGTATGCTGCTCTGGTTATTGAGTGAAACAAAATAACGTACGTCTACCGAAAAGCGCCAGATATTCACCCCGGTAAAGAAACCGGCATGCCAGGCCCCGTTCTTCAGCTGGGAATTTTTCAGGTCCAGCTTGCGCAGGTTCTCATCGATCATGACTGAATAAGAAGCCGCGGGCCCCAGGCGCAGCTGGAACAGTTTGGTATTGATAGGGCGTACCCCGGGCGCTATCACGGCCTGCAGGTAATGCGTGTTGAGGCTGCCGTTCTGCGTCGTAAGCCCGTCCTGCGAAGTGTAGGTAACTTCGGAACGACTGAAGTGATAGTTCAGCTCGGGCTGTATGTAAAACATGCCGCCGTAACGGAACCAGGCGCCTACCATAGCTCCGCCGTATCCTTTGTAGGTCTTGATCTGAGGGTTATTGATCTGTAAACTGGAAAGATTGTATCCCGCATGGGCCCCTACCCCGAACTTCTGCCCGAAGAGCAGCGAAGCCGGCATAAAAGCCAGGAGAACGATCCATACATTTTTTGCGCTATTCATATTCACACTTTGTTTATAAAGCGAACGACAAAAGAAAGCAGAAAGGGATGTATTTTTAATTTATTAAGAAAAGGATTATGCACAGGGCGTTGTGAATGACGTACGGTTTACGGCGGCAATACGCCATTTCCCGGAGCTCGCGCTGTACGGCGGAATACGGGCCGTTCGTCGAAAAAACGTATAGAGAAGCCCCGGTTATTGGCAGCCACCTGTTCGAAAAATGTAAAGACAGCTCCGGCAGGGCCGCCGGAAAATAGTATTTTCGTTAACAAATTCGATACATTGGGAAAACTGTACATCATACCCACCCCGGTCGGTAACCTGGAAGATATAACGCTGCGGGCATTACGTATATTAAAGGAAGTGGACTTTATACTGGCGGAGGACACCCGCACCACGTCTTTCCTGCTGCAGCATTACGGTATTCAGAAGCCCCTGCGTTCCAACCATAAGTTCAACGAACACAAAGCTTCGGAGCACTGGATACAGCAACTGCAGGCCGGTGAAACGGCGGCCCTGGTTTCGGATGCGGGCACACCGGGCATTTCTGATCCCGGTTTTTTCCTGGTGCGCGCCTGTGTGGAAGCGGGTATCGAAGTAGAGTGCCTGCCAGGCGCCACGGCCCTGATCCCGGCCCTGGTTATCTCCGGTTTTCCTACGGACGCCTTTGTATTCGAAGGCTTCCTGCCCCATAAAAAAGGCCGTAAGACCGCCTGGGAGAAGCTGTTGCACGAGGAACGTACGGTAGCCTTTTACGAGAGTCCGCATCGCCTGCTGAAGGCCCTGGAAGAATGTGAGACCATACTCGGCCCCGGACGCCAGATCTCCGTAAGCCGCGAGATCAGCAAAAAATTTGAAGAGACCGTGCGCGGCCCCGTTTCCGACGTAAGGAAACATTTTACCGAAAAAGGCGTAAAAGGCGAATTTGTGATCATTATAAAAGGTATTTCGAAAAAAGATAAAAAAGACGATTGAAACTCGATACGCCCATAGCCTATCTCAAGGGCGTCGGTCCGCGTAAGGCCGACGTACTCAAGACCGAAGCCGGCATACATACCTTTGCCGACCTGCTGGAGTATTATCCTTACCGGCATGTGGACCGTACCCGATTTTATACCATCCGCGAACTGAGCGAAGACCTGCCCTATGTGCAGCTGCGCGTACGTGTAAAAGAAGTGGAAATGGTGGAAAAAGGCCGCATGAAACGCCTGGTGGCGCGCGTGGTGGACCCTACCGGGCAAATGGAACTGGTATGGTTCCAGGGCATAAAATGGATGAAGGACGTGATACGGCCCGGCGCCGATTACCTTGTATTCGGTAAAGTGAGCAGTTTTAAGGGCGTGTACAATATGGCACATCCGGAGCTGGAACCCCTTTCCGAAAAGTCGGTGCGTAACGCCCTGGGCCTGCATCCTATGTACAACAGTACCGAAAAAATGAAGTCGGCCTTCCTGGACAGCAAAGGCATGGGGCAACTGATCGAGCTGCTGTTCCAGAACCTTTCGGAGCCCATTCCCGAAACCCTGCCGTCTTATGTAACACAGATCATGAAAATGCTGTCGAAAGCCGACAGTCTGCGCGCCATACACAGGCCCCGCAGTACCGAAGAACTGGCTAAGGCCGAGTTCCGCCTTAAATTCGAGGAGCTTTTTTACGTACGCCTGCGCCTGCTGATGCAGAACCGCGTGCGCAAAAACACCTGGAAGGGTTATCCCTTTGCCCAGGTGGGCGAACTGTTCAACACCTTCTACAACCATCACCTGCCCTTTCAGCTTACCAATGCCCAGAAGCGTGTCATTAAAGAGGTACGCTTCGATACGTCTACCGGCAAACACATGAACCGCCTGATACAGGGCGATGTAGGCAGCGGAAAGACCATTGTGGCCCTGATGACCATGCTGCTGGCAGCCGACAACGGGTTCCAGGCCTGCCTGATGGCCCCGACCGAAATACTGGCCCAGCAACACCACAAAGGCTTACAGGAGCTGTTGCAGCCCATGGGCATTGAAATAGGCCTGCTCACCGGCAGCACGAAACAAAGCGAGCGCAAACGCCTGCACGAAGCGCTGCAAAACGGCAGTCTGCGCTTTTTAGTAGGTACACATGCCATTATTGAGCCCGCTGTAAAATTTGCCAACCTGGGACTGGCAGTCATCGACGAGCAGCACCGTTTCGGGGTGGCCCAGCGCGCCCGCATCTATACCAAGAACCTGCAACCTCCGCATATACTGGTCATGACCGCCACGCCCATTCCGCGTACCCTGGCCATGACCCTGTACGGCGAGCTGGACGTAAGTGTGATCGACGAGCTGCCGCCCGGCCGCAAACCCGTGATCACACGGCACATGTACGATAACCGCCGCCTCGAAATGTTCGGTTTCCTGAGGCAGGAGATCGAAAAGGGACGCCAGGCCTATATTGTGTACCCGCTGATCGAAGAAAGCGAAAAACTGGACCTGAAACACCTGGAAGACGGGTATGAATCTATTAAAAGACAGTTCCCGGAATATAAGCTGAGCATTGTACACGGCCGTATGACCGCTTCGGCCAAGGAATTTGAGATGCAGCAGTTCCTGCAGAAAAAGACCCAGATCATGATCGCCACCACGGTGATCGAAGTGGGCGTGAATGTGCCCAATGCCAGCATCATGGTCATCGAGAACGCCGAACGCTTCGGGCTCTCCCAGCTGCACCAGTTACGCGGACGCGTAGGCCGCGGGGCCGACCAGAGTTTTTGTATACTAATGACCGACTATAAACTGAGCGAAGAAGGCCGCACCCGTATGCAAACTATGGTGCGCACCAACGACGGCTTCGAGATCGCCGAGGTAGACCTGCAATTGCGCGGCCCCGGCGATACCGAGGGCACCCGCCAGAGCGGTATGCTGGACCTGAAAATGGCCGACCTGGCCAAAGACCAGAAAATACTGGGCCTGGCCAACGATATTGCGGAAAAGATCCTGGAAAAGGACCCTGCACTGAACGCCTCCGAAAACCAGGTGCTTAAAATTGAATTACACAGGCGTAGCGCGGGACGCACAATGTGGAGCAAGATCTCCTGACCGGCTTTTCCCCCTTTTGAAGATCTGATGCTTTTTTTAGCCTCTTTTTACAAAAATTAGCAGTTTTCAGGAAACATAGCCCCTTTTTTGCCGTTACTTTGTATAAAACTATGAGATTATGAAAGCGAGAATGATGTTAGGAGTAATGGCTACAGCGGCCGTGTTTACAGCCTGTAAGAAAGAAAATGCCAACCCCAGTCCGGCAGATGCCTTTGATACCGTAAGCAAAGGCGAATGGCAGGTACAGTATTTTTTCGACGATAACGACGAAACCTACAAATTTGAAGGTTACGTGCTCACGTTCAACAGCAATGGCACGGTAACCGCCGTAAAAGGGACCGAAGCCGTGAACGGCACCTGGAATACCGGTATAGACGATAGCCAGACCAAGCTGGACCTGAATTTCAGCAATTCGGCCCTGTTCGACGAGCTGAACGACGACTGGCATGTACAGGAACTGAGCGCCACCAAGATCGTAACCGAAGACGTTAGCGGCGGAAACGGAGATACCGATTACCTCACCCTGCAGAAAATTTAATTTTATCTGAAATCCATACAGAAAAGCGCCGGATCGGGCGCTTTTTTTATTTTTAGCCCATGCAAAACACTGCCCGTATCAATATCCGGATGCAATGGTTCATTACCATAGCCGGCCTGCTGCTTTTCGGAGTTAAAATATGGGCCTGGTACCTTACGGGCTCCGTAGCCGTACTTACCGATGCACTGGAAAGTACGGTAAACATCGTATCGGCCTTCCTGGGCCTGTACAGCCTGTATCTTTCCGCCAAACCGCGCGATACGGACCATCCCTACGGGCATGGCAAGGTAGAGTTTGTAACCTCGGCCATTGAAGGTACCCTGGTATTTGCCGCCGGCGTACTGATCATTTCCGAAGCCATACAGAACCTGCGTACCCCGCATATACCCAAAGATCTCGATACCGGCATCTGGCTCATACTCAGTACGGCCATTGTAAACTATGTGCTGGGCATGTTCTCTATCCGCACAGGGCGCAGGAATAATTCCCTGGCCCTGATCTCCAGCGGTAAACACCTGCAAACGGACACCTGGTCTACCCTGGGTATTACCATCGGGCTGCTGGTGATACATTTTACATCCATTTACTGGCTCGATCCGCTGATCGCCATCCTCTTTGCCGGCATCATACTGTACACCGGGTACAAAATTATCCGCGAATCGCTGGCAGGTATTATGGACGAGGCCGACGAGGCCCTGCTGCAGAACGTGGTGGAAATGCTGCAGGAAAAACGCCATCCCAACTGGATCGACCTGCATAACCTGCGCATCATCAAATACGGCGGCACCCTGCACCTCGACTGCCACCTTACCGTGCCCTGGTATTTCAATGTAAATGAGGCACACCAGGAGGTAGATCTGCTCGAACAGTCCGTGGCGCAGCATTTCAGTAACAGCGTAGAACTTTTTGTACATGTGGACGGCTGCATGGAATTTTCCTGCCGGCTCTGCCACCAAAGCGACTGTCCCGTGCGCCGCCACCCCTTTGAACGGGAAGTGCACTGGACCATCCGCAATATTTCCACCAACCGCAAGCACCAGCTGGGCGTTACGGAATAAGTCCGGCAAAAGATCGTGAAACCCGCACTATGTCTACCGTTTAGATAGACTTAAACCAGAAACATGCTCCTCGGAAAACCTTTGCATATTACAAAGATTGCTTACCTTTGCAACAGTTTTGAAATTCGATTTATGAGAAGGATCTATCTGGACAACGCGGCCACCACACAGCCCCATACCGAAGTACTGGAGGCCATGAAAGCCTGCATGGACAGCTGTTGGGGCAACCCCTCGTCCATACATGCCTACGGCCGCGAAGCACGCACCATCATTGACCGGGCCCGCCGCCAGGTAGCCGAACTGGTAGGTGCCGCTCCTGCCGAAATATTTTTCACCTCGGGCGGGACCGAGGCCAATAACCTGGCCCTGCGCCAGACCGTGCGCTCGCTGGGCGTAAAACGTGCCATTACCAGTCCCACCGAACACCATGCCGTACTGCACACCCTGGAAGAAATGGCCCATAACGGCGAAGTAGAATTATTGCTGGTACGCATCGACCAGGAAGGCCGTGTAGACCTGGCACACCTGGAAGAACTGCTGAAAGATCAGCCCAAAACACTGGTCTCGCTGATGCATGCCAATAACGAGATCGGTACCCGGCTGCCGCTGGAAAAGGTCTCTGAAATCTGCAAACAGTACGGGGCTTACCTGCACAGTGATGCGGTACAGACCATGGGGCACTACCGCTTCAACCTGAGCAGCCAGTACCTGCAGTTCACCAACTGCGCCGCACATAAATTTCACGGACCCAAGGGCATCGGTTTCTGCTATATTGACAGTAAGGTACAGATACACCCGCTGATCACCGGCGGTGCCCAGGAGCGCAATATGCGTGCCGGTACCGAGAACCTGTACGGCATCGTGGGCCTGGCCAAAGCTATGGAAATTGCCCACCGCGACATGGAGAGCGATGCCGCCTATGTACGTGCCCTGAAAGACCGTATGGCTGCACAGCTCCGCGAACGCATTCCCGGACTGGAGTTCAACGGCGATATCGGGCCGGACAGCCTGTACACCGTACTGAACGTGCTGTTGCCCGCTACGGAGGCCAGCGATATGGCACTCTTCAAGCTGGACATACAGGGTATTGCCGCTTCGGGCGGAAGTGCCTGCAGCAGCGGCAGCAATGTAGGCTCACACGTGATCGGGGCCATCCGCCCGGGTACAGACCGCTCTTCGGTACGTTTTTCCTTCAGCCGTTTCAATACGGCCGAAGAGATCGATTACGCCGCGGAAACCCTCGAAAAAATGTTCGTTCCGGCAGGTTTACACGCCTGATTATAAAAAACTGAGCTTATTGCAGGAAGATAGGGTATAATTCAAAAACTTTTATACCTTTGCAGGCTCTTAAAAAAATATTTTTTCCATCAGATGGCAAAAAAGAAAGAAACGTCAGCAGCCGTAGCCGGCGAATTATCGGTAGAAGAAAAACTTCGTGCCTTATATGATCTTCAGCAAATTGATTCCAAAATTGACCGTATACGCACCGTACGCGGCGAGCTTCCCCTGGAAGTAGAGGACCTGGAGGACGAGATCAGCGGACTGCAGACCCGCCTGGACAAGCTGAAAACGGAAGTGAAAGGTTTCGAAGATGAGATCTCCAAGCGCAAGCAGCAGATCAAAGATTCACAGGGACTGATCAAAAAGTACGAAACGCAGCAGACCAATGTGCGTAACAACCGTGAGTTCGATTCACTTTCGAAAGAGATCGAGTTCCAGACCCTGGAAATTCAGCTGTCGGAGAAAAAGATCAAGGAAGCCACCTACAAAATCGAGGATAAAAAGAAAATCATAGCGGACGTTACCCGCAAACTGGACGATCGTAAACAGGACCTGGATCACAAGAAATCCGAACTGGACGATATCGTTTCCGAAACACAGAAAGAAGAAGAAGGCCTCATCGAAAAAAGCACTGAGTACGCCTCCCATATCGAAGACCGCCTGCTGAGCGCTTACCAGCGTATCCGCAAAGGTGCCACCAACGGCCTGGCCGTGGTTTCCATCGAGCGTGACGCCTGCGGAGGCTGTTTCTCTAAGATTCCGCCACAACGCCAGCTGGACATTGCACAGCGCAAAAAGATCATCGTTTGCGAACACTGCGGACGCGTACTGGTTGACGTAGTGCTGGCCAGCGAAGAAGAAGACAAGATCAAGCGCATGGTGCATGCGTAAGTGATGAATTGTTAGCACGTTGGGCTTGTATTCCTTTGTCTTTTTTTGTAGATTTGTTTTTTTACAATCACCTTATAATTTCAACCGGCAATGGGAAAATTTATTTTAAACAAGGACAAGGCAACAAGCATCACGAACGAAGATCCGGCCCGCACCGGAACCCTGGAAAGCAAGCCGGGCCTGTACAAACCCCTGGAAGCTTTTGAGTGGAAAGATGCATCGGAAGCTGAAATTCAGAAAAATTCCATTGCTGCCTACCGGAAATACGCTTTTTGATTTCTTACAGCAGCAGATTATATTTGTAAAGGAGGTACACGTTACCTCCTTTTTTTATGAGTTTACCACAGCCACACCTTATACAGAAGCTCTCCCGGAGCCTCAGCGATCCGGATTACAACCGGGTCACATTTCCTGAGCATGTTATGGGAATTCATACCTGGGGACTGAACCTAAGCGAGCCTGATCTGCACAGCGGAAAAACAAAGAAACGACGGTACCTTATTGAACTGCATCTTTTTGATGGTTTTTCTATGGTGAAGCTCTACCCGCACTGCCAGAAGAATAACCCCAAAAAGTACCAGCTACGTGAGGAGGAACTCGGTTACAGGTTGTCGAAACGAAATATCTTTGCCATTATCTATACCTGTGCTATCCTGATGCACGATTACCTGAACCGGTACCCCGATTGCTTTGCCGGGTATATTGGTCTGCCCGATAAAAAAGACAATGCTGTAACCCGGCGCAGGACTTTGTCCCAGAGGGCTTCCATTTACCATCTGCTCACCGGTTCCGTTTTCGTATATCCTAAATACAAACTGTCTTCAAAAGGAGTATTTGACGATATAAACCTCCGGCTGATCCGTAAAGTACGATCTAAGCAGGAAGGCAAAATCACCCGTGCCCAGAAGGAAAACTACCGGAAGTTCCTGGCGGTTTTGCAGGCAGAACCTGAGCGTTTGTATGCTCTTATGACGGCAGAAACGAGAAGTAAATTCCTGTGATCACAACACGTGTACCACCAGTCCCTTCAGGTATTCGCCTTCGGGATGGTAAATAGACACGGGATGGTCGGGGCTCTGCTCCAGGCGGTGCACAATGCGTATTTCACGCCCGCATTCCAGGGCCGCGGAGTATACGGTACTGCGGAACAGTTCATACTCCACCACCTGCGAACAGGAAAAGGTAAAGAGCAATCCGCCCGGTTTAATGGCCTTCAGTGCGGCCAGGTTGATCCTTTTATAGGCCTGTATGGCATTATGCCGGGCCTTGAGCGATTTGGCGAATGCCGGCGGGTCCAGCACGATGATATCAAAATCGTTCGATACGCTGCGCATATATTGCACCGCATCGGCAGATACCGACTGGTGAGCAGCTTCTTTGAGGCCGTTCAGTTCCAGGTTACGTTCCAGCAGCTGCAGGGCAAAATCGGAACTGTCTACCGATACCACTTCCGAAGCGCCACCCCGAAGGGCCGCCAGCGAAAAGCCACCGGTATAGCAAAAGGTATTCAGCACACGTTTTCCGCGGGCGTAACTGCCCAGCAGGGCCCGGTTCAGGCGCTGGTCAAGGAAAAAGCCGGTCTTTTGTCCTTTTACAAAATCGATCTCGTAACGGATACCGTTCTCCATGATCACGCCTTCCTGCGAGCCGTTCTCACGCTCGTGGGTACTGCGGAACACTATGTTCTTCAGCCTGCGGCCCAGGGTATGCTCCAGGGCCTGCTGTATCTCGGTACGGAAATGTTCAATGCCTTCGTTATGGAACTGCGCCACCACTACCCCGTCGTAATAATCGCATACCAGTCCGGGAATACCGTCGCCTTCACCGTGGATAAGGCGAAAACAGTTACTGTCTTCACTATCCGTAAATCCGAGGGTTTGCCGGTATTCGAGGGCACCGGCAAAGCGTTCGTTCCAGAATGCCTGTCCGGGTTCGGCATCGGTACGGCTCAGAACGCGCACGGCAATGGAAGCATTGCCCCAGTATCCCCAGCAAATAAAGTTGGAGCGGGCGTCGCTTACGCGTACCAGGGTACCTTCGCGCAGGCGCTGCGCCTTATTGATGGCCCCGCTGAATATCCAGGGATGAAAGCGGGATGCGGCTGTTTCCTTGCCGGGCTTTAATGCTATATTTTCCATAAAGAAGCGCAAAGATAGCTAAATCATGCAGCTATGCCGCAAGGCCTTAAATTCAGGTTAAGGCGTTGATAATTCTTATAAAAAACAGGGGGCTGCGTCAAAGGTTTTTAGTAGCTTCGTACCCGAATCATTTACCTGCAAAATCATGGCAAAAGTGCACAATTTCTCGGCCGGACCGGGAATTTTACCGCAAGAAGTACTGAAACAGGCCTCTGAAGCCGTATTGAACTTTGACAACCTGGACCTTTCGCTCCTGGAGATCTCGCACCGCAGCGCAAGTTTTGAGCGCGTAATGGCCGAAGCCCGCGCCCTGGTGCTGGAACTCATGGGCCTTTCTGCAAACGAGTACGAAGTACTTTTCCTGCAGGGCGGCGCCAGCACGCAGTTCTACATGGTTCCCCTGAACCTGCTTCCGCAGAACGGTACCGCCGCTTATGTGAATACCGGAGAGTGGGCCCGCCGCGCCATTAAGGAGGCCAAACTGGTAGGAAACACCAAAGTACTGGCCAGCAGCGAGGAAGAGAACTTTACGTATATTCCTAAAGAATACGATATTCCCGCAGACATCGACTACCTGCATATTACCAGCAACAACACCATTTTCGGTACCCAATACCACACGTTCCCCGAAACTGCGGCTACGCTGGTTTGTGATATGAGCTCGGATATTTTCAGCCGCCGTATGGATTTCAGCCGTTTCGGACTGATCTATGCCGGCGCACAGAAAAACATGGGTCCTGCAGGCACCACCCTGGTGGTGGTACGTAAAGAGCTGCTGGGCAAAACGGGTCGTACCCTGCCCACCATGCTCGACTACCAGGTACATATAAAAGGCGACAGTATGTACAATACACCGCCTGTGTTCGCTATTTACGTATCGTACCTTACCCTGCTGTGGCTCAAGAACAACGGCGGACTGGAACAGATGGAAAAAGTGAACCGCGAAAAGCAGGAAACATTTTATGCCGAAGTAGACGGCAACCCGATGTTCAAAGGTACCGCCAACCCCGAAGACCGCAGCTGGATGAACGCCACCTTTGTGCTGACAAAGCCCGAACTGGATGAACATTTTGCCGCCATGATCAAAGAAGCCAATATCAGTCAGCTGAAGGGCCACCGCAGCGTAGGCGGATACCGCGCCAGCATGTACAATGCCCTGCCGCTCGAAAGCGTAAAAGTACTCACTTCGGTAATGAAAGAATTTGCCGTAAAATTCGGATAGACCACACAGCATGGGAAAGATCATTTTAGCCAACGACGGTATTGATGCTGCCGGAAAAGCCATCCTCGAAAAAGAAGGACACACCGTACTTACCGATAAAGTAGCCCAGGATGAACTGGCCGCCTTTATCAACGATAAACAGGTAAAAGCCCTGCTGGTGCGCAGCGCCACCAAAGTACGCAAAGATATTATCGATGCCTGCGAAAGCCTGGACATCATCGGCCGTGCCGGTGTGGGTATGGACAACATCGACGTGGCCTATGCCCGCGAACAGGGAAAGACCGTACTGAACACACCGGGCGCTTCGTCGCAGAGTGTGGCCGAACTCGTATTTGCCCACCTTTTCGGGGTGAGCCGTTTTATCGGTGAGGCCGCCCGCGAAATGCCCCTGCATGGCACTACGAAATTCAATGACCTGAAAAAGGTCTATTCCAACGGTTTTGAACTGAAAGGCAAAACCCTGGGCATCATCGGCTTCGGACGTATCGGGCAGAGCACCGCCACGATGGCCCTGGGCCTGGGAATGAACGTGCTGCCCTTTGACCCCGGCGTAAACGAAGTAACCCTGGAGCTGGACTTTTTCCATACCGACGATACCTTCAGCATCGAATACAAGACGGTAGCCCTGGAAGAAGTATTCCGCAAAAGCGATTTTATTACCCTGCACGTACCGGGTACCAAAGACGGCAAACCGCTCATCGGCCGGGAAGAGATCGATATGATGAAGACCGGCGTAGTACTGGTAAATACGGCCCGCGGCGGTATGATCGACGAGAACGCCCTGCTGGAAGGACTGGACAGCGGTAAGGTAGGTTTTGCCTGCCTGGACGTATTCGTGAACGAACCCACCCCGATGGAAGCCCTGCTGAAACACCCGCGGGTAAGCGCAACACCACATATCGGAGGCAGTACCCGCGAGGCACAGGAACGCATCGGTATTGAACTGGCCACCCTGGTTGCCGCCGCTTTATAAAAGACGCATTCATTTTAGTATATGCTACAACGGCCTCTTTCCGGGGCCGTTTTTTTTGTTCCCGGCCGAAATACTCTATCAAAATAATAGAATACGTTTTTTTGCGGGGAATCTTTATCCCTGTGCTGTTTCCCGGCATATATGCAAAAATCATGGATTCAATTCCGTAATTATTCCCGGGATAAAAAACAGACCATAAAAGCAGGCAGGCTTCTGCCCTGCCAGAGAGGTGATTCCGTTCCATTTTTCGTATATGAATGGCTCAGACCTGTATTGTACAAAGCATCACAGGCCCATTTATTGTACGGAGACAAAAAAAATTCGTCGAATCGTTTCGACGAATTTCATGTTCTTTTTTTGTGTTTTTAGCGCTACTATGCATTAACATATTTTAAATATTACTACATTTGCTTCACCAAACAATAGATTACAACTTAGGACCAGAGCATTGATTTTTGTTTTTCATAAACTAACAATTACGTAAGCAAGGTTTCTGGGCTGGTCCTAACGTAATCTATCTTTCCTCATCATTACACCATACAATTTTATTTACGCCCTGTTCCTGCAGAAAGTCCGCCCGCTCCTGCGGCATGCAGCTCATTCGTATACGAATAAAAAATCCGTATGCCATGCGAACATTACATACGGATCTATATACTGACTAAATATTTTTCGGATACTGGTGTTCAGAGTTCTTCTTCCAGGGTAAAGAAACTGAAAGCCACACTACCGTATTTACGGGTCTGGTTCCAGTGCGGATGCTCTTCATAGCTTACCCGGCTGCTGTGTTCCAGCACAAACCATCCGCCTTCGCTCAGCAGGCCGTTCTGCAGCACCATGTCCGGCAGCTGCTCGGCCCCGCTCATATCGTAGGGCGGATCGGCAAATACCAGGTCGAATTTTGCCCCCGGCGATTCCAGGAAAGCGAACACATCCCTGCGCAGTACACGCATCTGTTTCAGTTCCAGGCGGTCGGCATTCTGCTGTATGGCCTTGCAATGCGCCGGCTCTATATCAACCGAAGTCACAGAAGAAGCTCCCCGCGACACAAACTCAAAACTGATGGAACCGGTACCTGCAAAAAGGTCCAGGACTTTCAGCCCGTTAAATTCTACCAGGTTCTGCAATACGTTGAACAGACCGGTCTTTGCAAAATCGGTCGTGGGCCTGGCTTTCAGGTTTTTGGGCAGTTCGAGTCTGCGTCCTTTGAGACTTCCGGTTATAATGCGCATGGTTATTCAAACATATCTTTCATCCGGTTGAAAAAGCTGTTGCCTTTGGCGGACTCGGCACCGGGCTGAAAATTTGCCGAGGTGCGGATCTTTTCCAGCAGCTGTTTTTCTTCCTTGCTGAGGTTCTGTGGTGTATATACGTAAACGGTCACAAACTGGTCGCCCTGGCGGTAGCCCTGCATCGAAGGCAGACCTTTACCTTTCAGTTTAAACACTTTTCCGCTTTGCGTGCCGGCCGGTATTTTTATTTTGGCTTTACCGGTAAGCGTCGGGATCTCCACTTCGGTTCCCAGGGCCGCATCGGCAAAGTTTACGTTCAGGTTAAAGTAAATGTTCTCGTTGTCGCGCATAAAGTGCTCGTGCTCCTGCTCTTCGATCACGATGTACAGGTCGCCGGGCACGCCGCCGCGGGCGCCCATATTGCCTTTCCCGGCCACGTTCAGCTGCATGCCTTCGCCTACGCCGGCGGGTATTTTCAGTTCGAGCAGTTCTTCGCCGCGCACCACGCCGTCGCCATAACATTTGGTACACTTGTCGGTGATCATGCTTCCGGTACCGCCGCAGGTAGGACAGGGCGAAGAGGTTTGCATACGGCCCAGGAAGGTCTGGGTGATCTGCATAACCGTTCCCTGGCCGTGACAGGTAGAGCAGGTGGTGGCTTTACCGCTTTTGGCACCCGTACCGTGACAGGCGTCGCAGCTGACGTTCTTGTTGATCTTGATCTTTTTGGTAACCCCGGTGGCAATTTCTTCCAGGGTAAGTTTTACCTTGATACGGATATTGGAACCGCGGTTCACCTGGCGGCCGCGCTGGCGGGAACCGCCTCCGAAACCGAAAGCGTCGCCGAAAATATCTCCGAAATGTTCGAAGATATCGTCCATATTCATTCCCTGGCCGCTGAATCCGCCGCCGTTACCCGCAGCCCCGCCTACGCCCTGGTGACCAAAACGGTCGTAACGGGCTTTTTTATCGGGGTCGCTGAGTACTTCGTAGGCTTCGGCCGCTTCCTTGAATTTTTCTTCAGCCACCTTATCGCCGGGGTTTTTATCCGGGTGGTACTGGATGGCCTTTTTACGGTATGCCTTTTTTATTTCGTCGGCCGAGGCGGTTTTCGCTACCTCGAGCACTTCATAATAATCTCTTTTTGCCATATAGGTTCTGCTGTGATTATTGGCCCACCACTACTTTAGGTACACGGATCACGGCGCCGTTCAGGGTATATCCTTTTTCGGCACAGTCGATGATCTTTCCTTTCATTTCCGCGGCTGGTGCCGGGATCTGGGCAATGGCGTCGTGTATATCGGGGTTAAAGTCTTCGCCCATAACCGGCATTTCTGCCAGACCTTTGGACTGCAATACGTTACGCATTTTTTTAAAGATCAGGTCCACCCCTTCGCGCAGGGCCTGTACGTCGGTGGCACTGTCGATGGATTTCTCGGCCCGGTCCAGGTCATCCAGAACCGGCAAAATGGCAAGAAACACGTCCTGACCTGCCGTTTTGACATAATCCAGGCGTTCGCGTGCCGTTCTTTTTTTCAGGTTCTCAAAATCGGCATACAAGCGTAAGAACTTATCGTTCATTTCCTGGTACATGGAGGCATAATCCGGTCCGGCCTCTGCAGCGGCGGCAGTGGTGGCCTGTTCCTGCACGTTGTTCTCCTGTTGTTCCGAGGCTTCGTTCATTTCGGTTTCCCCTGTATTTTTTTGCTCTTCGTTCATTACGTTCATTCCATTTCCGATAATGGAAGCAAAATCCTTACCAATTCATACGTTACTGACAAATTGACAACGAAATCCGGAATTCGTCCCCGGCTCTTTTACTTTTGCCGGGGAACCTATAGCTTTGCAGTGTGAAAAAATACGCGAATTACATTCTGCTGGGCCTGGCCCTGGCAACCTTCATAGGCAGTGTGCTCTATATGCAGCTGCGCCCGTCTGACCGGCCTGCGGGCAAGGTGCCCAAAGGAGCCCTGGCGGCCGATATTGCCCTGCCCGACCGGAACGGCAAAGAACGCAGCCTGAGCGAGCTGCGGGGCAAACTGGTGCTGATCGACTTCTGGGCCGCCTGGTGCCGCCCCTGCCGCAAGGAAAACCCGCATGTGGTAAGCGCCTGGCTGGAGTTCCGGGATAAGCAGTTCAGCGATGGCAAAGGATTTGAAGTATATTCCGTGTCGCTGGATGAAGACCGCAACGCCTGGCTGAATGCCATGCAGAAAGACGATCTGGCCTGGGAATACAATGTGTGTGACCTGAAAGGCTGGGAAAGTCCGGCAGCCCGTATTTACGGCGTAGACCGCATCCCGATGAATTTCCTGATCGACGGCGAAGGTAAGGTGATCGCCGAGAACCTGCGCGGCAGTGAACTGCACGACTTTTTAGAGAACCGTATACGGCAGTAGTGTCTGCAATGCGCACACACCAGCTGCCTGCATACGATCTTCTCCCCTCTATAACAAAGCGTTTGTATCTTATTTCACACGGGTGATCTTGGCACCGATGGCGTTCAGGCGTTCGTCGATACGCTCGTACCCCCGGTCGATCTGGTCCACGCTGTGAATCGTACTTTTTCCTTCGGCCGAAAGGGCCGCAATAAGCAGGGCCACACCGGCGCGGATATCCGGCGAACTCATGGTAATACCGCGCAGCGGATACTTGCGGTCGATACCGATCACGGTGGCGCGGTGCGGATCACACAGGATGATCTTGGCGCCCATATCGATGAGTTTATCTACAAAGAACAGGCGGCTTTCGAACATTTTCTGATGGATGAGCACACTGCCTTCGGCCTGGGTGGCCACTACCAGCACAATACTCATGAGGTCGGGCGTAAAGCCGGGCCAGGGGGCATCGTACACGGTAAGTATAGAACCGTCGATAAAGGTATCGATGGCATAGGATTTCTGCTGCGGGATAATAATGTCGTCATTGGTATGCACCATGCTGATGCCCAGGCGTTCGAACACTTTGGGAATGATGCCCAGGTTCTCGAAGCTTACGTTCTTGATCGTGATCTCGCTCTGCGTCATAGCGGCCAGGCCGATAAAGGAACCGATCTCGATCATATCGGGCAGAATGCGGTGTTCTACGCCACCCAGCTCGCTTACGCCTTCGATAATGAGCAGGTTGGAACCGATACCGCTGATCTTGGCGCCCATACCGTTGAGCATTTTACACAGCTGCTGCACATAGGGCTCACAGGCCGCGTTGTATATTACGGTTTTACCTTTGGCCATAACGGCGGCCATTACGATGTTGGCCGTACCGGTCACCGAAATTTCGTCCATGTGGATATAGGCACCGGCCAGTTTTTTGGCGGTTACGGTAAAGCTTTCCGTATCGTTGTCGTATTCAAATTCGGCGCCCAGGTCTTTAAACCCGAGAAAGTGGGTGTCCAGGCGACGGCGGCCGATCTTATCGCCGCCGGGTTTGGGTATAAAACCACGGCCGAAACGGGCCAGCAGCGGCCCCAGCAGCATTACCGAGCCTCGCAGCTTGGACGCCTTTTCTACAAAGGCCGGCGAAAAGATATAGTCCAGGTCAATTTCATCGGACTGGAACTCATAGGTATGATCGCCGCTTTTACGGACCTTTACGCCCATATTGGCCAGGATATCGATCAGTTTGTTCACATCCAGTATATCCGGAATGTTGGCAATGGTCACTTTTTCCCCGGTCAGCAGTACGGCACTGAGCACCTGTAAAGCTTCGTTCTTGGCTCCCTGCGGGGTAATCTCACCCTTCAGTTTATGTCCTCCTTCCACAATGAAACTACTCATATCAGCTTTTTTTTGAATTGTATAAAAGTACAACCCCGGCGCAAAAAGGATAGGAAAAAACGGAAAAGAATTACAGGCACATTGTTAATAATTCAGCAAGGACAGGGCCTGTTTCAGACAAAAGCTGTCCGGCCTGTATACGACGGCAAGGAGGTGTATGTAATGTATTTTTACTGTGTATATTTGTACGATGGCACGTTTTATTGCACCTTCGGTATTATCGGCAGATTTCGCCCGGCTGGGCGCTGATATTGAAATGATTAACCAGAGTGAGGCCGACTGGTTCCACGTAGATATTATGGACGGACGTTTTGTACCGAACATTTCCTTCGGGTTCCCGGTGATGGAAGCCCTGAAAAAACACGCTACCAAGATGCTGGACGTACACCTGATGATCGAAGAGCCGCTGAAATACGTGGACGAATTCGTGGAAAAAGGCGCCGGAATGCTTACCATACACTGGGAGGCCGACCGCCATATACACCGCAGCATACAGGCCATACACAAAGCCGGAGCCAAAGCCGGCGTGGCTATTAACCCGGGTACTCCGGTGCATATTCTCAAAGACATCATCAAAGATGCGGACATGATCCTGCTGATGAGCGTAAACCCGGGCTTCGGCGGACAAAGTTTTATTGAGAACACCTATGCCCGCCTGGAAGAACTGAATGCCCTGCGCAATGCACAAAACCCGCAATGCTGGATCGAGATCGACGGCGGCGTGAACGATAAGAACGCCCCCGAACTCGTACGCCTGGGCGCCGATGCCCTGGTGGCCGGCAACTATGTATTTAAGGCCGAAGACCCGCAGGAAGCCATTAAACGCATCAAAGCCGCTTGAGAAAAGGGCTGGCCATATTCCTGCTTGTGCTGCTGCCCTTTCAGTGGACAGCAGCCCCGGCACTGGCACGGCAGAAACAGCTCAACTTTAAAAGGCAGTTTAAAAAATGGCTGCGCGAACACTGGCAGGAACTACCTGTACAAACTTTTTCAGGCAATATACTGAACGAGGTTTCCTGGATAGAATCCCACGAATTTGAGTACCAGGGCGACATGTACGACGTAGTGAAGGAAGATACCGGCGAAGACGGCAAGCCACGCCTGGTATGTGTAAAAGATGACATAGAAAAGAAACTTAAAAAGGAGTTCCGTTCCTGTGCGGGCGGTAAAGGCAAGTACCCGGCTGATACCAACTTTTCGGTGTATGCGCTCAGCGATACACTTAGTATATCCATGCGTCAATTTATTGAAGAAGCGACGCGCATACCGTATTTCAGTGTTTTTTCCATTAAAAAAACCAGCGCCTCTTTTCGTCCGCCAGAATTACGTATACACATCTAACAAGCCTTAACAAGGATATTACACGTTATTTTAGTATAAACATTATTCTATCCGGATGAAAAAATTCTTACTGGGATGGATGTGTGCGTTATGCAGCATATCCCTGAACGCCCAGCTTATAAAAATACAGGTGCTGGATGCACATACGCATGACCCGATACCTTTTGCACAGATCAGCCTACTGACCGAAGGTCCCGTACAACCCAATGTAGTTTATACCCGCAGCAATGGAGAAACAGAACTGGAACCAGGCAGATACCATATCTATTCATCTTTTTACCAGATAAGTACGGTTACCATACCGACCAGTCACACAGGTGTTTTCCGGGTGGTTCTGTACGCTTACAACAATGCACTGGCCCCGGTGACCATCTGGTCTGGACGCAGCACCCAGAACAGCGATCAGTTTGCCCAGCAGATCGAAGTGATACCCGCACGCGAAATTGCGGTAGCCTCTCAGCCTACCAGTGCCGAGCTGCTTTCCCAAAGCGGTAAAATATTTGTACAAAAAAGTCAGCTGGGCGGCGGAAGTCCGGTCATGCGCGGCTTTGAGGCTTCTCGCGTATTATTCATGATCGACGGGGTGCGGCAGAACAATGCCATATACCGGGCCGGGCACCTGCAGAACGTACTGCGTATCGATAATTCGATCCTGGAACGGGTAGAACTGATCTATGGACCGGCGTCCACCGCCTACGGCAGCGATGCCCTGGGCGGGGTAATGCATTTCTATACGAAAAATCCTGCCCTTAGTGTCGATAAAAAGTTCAGCACCTCGGGCAATGCCTACCTGCGCTACAGTACAGCCTATAATGAAAAGACCGGGCATTTCGACATCAACCTGGCCGGTAAAAAATTCGGTTCACTGACCTCGGTTACTTTTTCCCATTTCGGCGACCTGATGCAGGGTAATATCACGCCCAAGAACAGTCCGCGCTACTGGGACCGTACCTTTACCGTAAAACGCATCAACGGAAAGGACAGCGCCGTGGCCAACCCCAATACCAACCGGCAGACCGGCAGCGGCTATTACCAGTACGACCTGCTACAGAAATTCCTGATCCGGGATAAACGTTCGACCCACACTGTAAACCTGCAATATTCCAACAGCAGCCAGGTAAACCGTTACGACCGGCTAACCGAAACGAATGCATCCGGTACGCCACGCTTTGCCGAATGGTACTATGGTCCGGAACAGCGCCTGCTCGGCTCTTACCGGGTACTCATGAATCACCATAAAAAAATGTATGACTATGCTACAATCACCGCTGCGTACCAGCATATAAAAGAAAGCCGGCATTCCCGAAATTTCCAGGCAGCCAACCGCACATCACGTTACGAGCAGCTGCATATCGGTACGCTGAACGGCGATTTTACAAAAATCCATGGCGATCACAACATCAGCTATGGTTTTGAACTGGGTTACAACCGCGTACTGTCTACGGCCGAACGCATCAACGTAAATACCGGTGCCGTGTCGGCGGCATCTACCCGTTATCCAGACGGAGGTTCGCATTATTACAGCGCCGCCCTCTATGCCATGCATACCTGGAAGATTTCGCCCAAACTGGCGCTGAATGACGGTATCCGCATCAATTATGTGGGTATACGCAGCCTGTTCCGCGATACGGTCTTCTTCCCCTTCCTGCAGGGAAACACCACGCAGAACAATGTGGCCCCCACAGCCATGATCGGGCTCAACTACATGCCCGGCAGCAGCTGGAAACTGCGCGCCCTTGCCTCCACCGGTTTCCGTTCGCCTAATGTAGACGACCTGGGACGTGTATTCGACAGCAACCTGGGCGAGATCGTCATTATTCCCAATAAGAACATACAACCGGAATACACGGTAAATATGGACCTGGGCATTTCCAAAAGAATGAACGGGCATTTCCTGGTAGAGCTGAACGGTTTCTTTACCTATATGCTGAATGCCGTACAGCTGCGGCCCTACAGCGTGAACGGACAGGACAGCCTGGAATACGACGGCACGGTTTCGCGTATATGGGCAAACCAGAATACAGGCCGGGCCTTTATAACCGGAGTGAACATGAATATAGAGGCCCGTTTCAACGGGAATTTCAGTATGCAGCAAACGTTTACATATACGTACGGACGAGTGATCGATTCGGTGCTGGTGCCTATGGACCACATTGCACCCTTCTTCGGCCGTACTTCACTGATCTATGAACGTAAAAAATGGCGTGCCGAAGCCTATGCTCAGTACCAGGGAGCCAAAGCCCTGCGCGATTACAGTGCCAGCGGCGAAGACAACCTGCAGTACGCCACGCCCGAGGGTATGCCCGGCTGGTATACACTAAACCTGCGTGCCAGTTACTCGCCCATACCGCAGTTCCAGGTGCAGCTGGCCTGCGAAAACCTGCTGGACCGCCGATACCGAACCTTTGCGTCCGGCATCAGTGCTCCCGGACGTAATTTTAGTGTTACCCTACGTGCCCGCTGGTAAGATATATGCAAAAAAAAGAGGTTGTCCGTAGCTGACAACCTCCTATTTTAAACAAATTCCTGCTTACAGGAACCTGAATTTTTTCCCCTGGAATTTAGCCGAGTCACCCAGTTCCTGCTCAATACGCAGCAGCTGGTTGTACTTGGCGATACGGTCGGTGCGGGAAGCCGATCCGGTTTTGATCTGGCCCGTGCGCAGGGCAACGGCCAGGTCGGCAATGGTGGTATCTTCCGTTTCGCCGCTGCGGTGGCTCATTACGCTGGTATAACCGTTGGCATGGGCTTTCTCCACAGCTTCAATGGTCTCGGTAAGGGTACCGATCTGGTTCACCTTTACCAGTATAGAATTGGCCGTGGCCGTTTCTATACCGCGCTGCAGGCGCTTGGGATTGGTCACGAACAGGTCGTCGCCCACCAGCTGTATATTTTTGCCCAGCAGGTCGGTAAGGGTTTTCCAGCCGTCCCAGTCGTCTTCGGCCATACCGTCCTCAATGGAAATGATCGGGTACTGGCGGCTCCATTCGCTCCAGAAAGCGGCCATCTCCGAAGAGGTAAGACTGTCCCCGGTAGATTTATGGAAGATATAACGTTGTTTATCGGCGTCGTAAAATTCGGTGGAAGCGGCATCCAGGGCGATCCAGATATCGTGCCCCGGGCGGTAGCCGGCTTTTTCGATGGCCTGCATCACCAGGTCGATGGCTTCCTTATTGCTCTGCAGGTTGGGAGCAAAACCGCCCTCATCGCCTACATTGGTGCTGTATCCGTTCTTTTTCAGTACGCCTTTGAGCGCGTGAAAAACCTCGGTGCCCATACGCAGTGACTCGCGGAAGGACGTGGCGCCGAATGGCATTACCATAAATTCCTGGAAGTCGATCTTGTTATCGGCATGTGCGCCCCCGTTCAGGATATTCATCATGGGCACAGGCAGCAGGTTGGCCTGTATACCGCCTACGTATCTGTACAGCGGCATTTTGTATTCATTGGCAGCGGCACGGGCCACAGCCAGCGAAACGGCCAGCATGGCATTGGCGCCGAGGCGGGCTTTATTGGGTGTACCGTCCAGTTCGATCATGGCCCGGTCGATGGCTTCCTGTTCAAACACATTAAACCCGTTGATGGCATCGGCGATCAGGGTATTTACATTTTCCACGGCTTTCAGCACGCCTTTGCCCAGGTAACGATTCTTGTCCCCGTCGCGCAGTTCTACCGCTTCGTGCGCACCGGTAGAGGCCCCGCTCGGAACGGCTGCCCGTCCGAAAGCTCCGGTGGTGGTATATACATCGGCTTCAATCGTGGGATTTCCCCGGCTGTCCAGCACTTCGCGCGCCTGAATGGAATATATATAACTCATTCTTTCTGATAATTTGGCTGCAAAACTAAAGCTTTATTATCGATTCCGGCAAAACCGGGGCGGGAGTTTTGCATACTTCGCTCCAATTTTTCAACAAAAAGGGCCAAAGCCGTTATGTCTGCATTATTTTAGGAAAAGTCCCTGTACTATTCCGGAGTTTTTTGTATATTTCAATTTCCTAAATTCCTAAACCTATGAGATATTTTTACGCCTTATGTATCTCCCTCTTCGCGATCACCGGTACACATGCACAACTTTCGTTCCAGGAAAATGCCTTCCAGGACGATTTTAATGCGGCCTATGCCCTGTATCCCGCCATACCGAGGGGTTTCCTGGAGGCGTATTCCTATCACAATACGCGTATCACCCGTCTGCAGCCCGGTCATGACTATGAGTCCTGCAGCGGCATGCCTTCCTATCACGGAGTAATGGGCCTGATCCTGGACGGTAAGGGCTATTTCAACAACAATCTGCCATACATTGCCTCGCTGCAAATGAGCGATCCGCAGCAGCTGTTGAACTCTCCCGCGGAAGAAATACGTCACTTTGCCCATGCCTATCATCATATACTGGCCCAGGAAGGTAAACTACAGGCCACTCCAGCCGAAAAACTGCCCCTGATGCTGGCCCTGTGTGAAATTCCGCAGGACGGCAAACCCGGGAACGTATATGCACGGGAAGCCATGTTGTTTGAATGGATAAAATTCCTGCGTCATAAAACGGCCGCTACCCTGTACGGCTTCAGCATCTATGGTTTTACGTCCGAAGAGCTGCTGGGCGCCAACAGCGTTATTCACAGCAGTCCGCAGGTCTTTTTTAACAACAACCAGGTATGGGATGCCAGCGGCAATGTGCTGGACATTACCAAATCCACCGATTATGCACCGGCCATCTGGTCGCCTATACCCACCTGCAACTACAGTTCGCGCAGTGGTACGGCTATCAGTGCGGTTACGATACACACCGTGCAGGGATCCTATGCGGGTTGTATTTCCTGGTTCAACAACTGCAGTGCCGGGGTTAGCGCCCATTATGTACTGCGCAGTTCCGACGGGCAGGTGACCCAGATGGTGGCCGAAAGCAGCAAGGCCTGGCACGTGGGTACCGAAAACCCGTATACCATAGGGCTGGAACACGAAGGCTACATCAATAATGCGGCCTGGTATACCACGGCCATGTACCAGAGCTCGGCCAACCTGGTAAAGGACATTGTGGCCAGCGGTTACGGCATCAGCGCGCTGCGTACGTCCTGGTTTCCCTGGGCGCCCACGACCAATTACAATGCGGCCAGCCGTCCCGGCAGCTGTGTAAAGATTAAGGGACACCAGCATTTCCCGAACCAGACACATACCGATCCCGGCCCCAACTGGAACTGGGACTATTATTTTAAACTGATCCATCCCACACCAACGGCTACCGTATACACAGCGGCTTCGGGCAGTTTTACCGACAGCGGTGGTTCCGGCGGCAATTACAGCAATGACCAGCGGGCCGTTTACCGTATTTCACCGGCCGGGGCCAGTACGGTTACCGTAACCTTCTCGGCATTCAACCTGGAAAACACCTGGGATTACCTCTATGTATACGACGGCACTACGGTTTTTTCACCGCTGATCGGCGTGTACACGGGCACATCTGGCCCGGGTACCCTGGTAGCCACTTCGGGCAGTATGACCTTTGAGTTCCGCAGCGATTGCGCCACAACGGCTGCCGGCTGGGTAGCCTCCTGGAGCAGCAGCTCGGGCGGCAGCCTTACCGATGCCGTAAACCCGGTTACACAGATACAGACCGGCTCTCTCTGGCGTTCTGCCGATTTCCAGGCACAGGTAAGCGATTCTGACTCCGGCAGTGGTATTTCCTCTGCCTTTTACCGGGTTAGCTACCGCGATGCCAACGGCATGCAGGCCAACCGGCAGAAGGGATTCCTGTTCGACGATTTTGATACCACCTACACCTTCGGCGGCTGGACGGGTTATACGGGCAACTGGGGCTCTACCGGCTCGTCCGTAAAGCAGTTTGATGAATCGCAGTCCAATACCAACCTGGGCATTGCGCTCAACCAGAACAACCACAACGCGTACCTGTACGAGTTCAATGCGGCCATCGGCGGCAGCGGCAGCAATATCCGGGCCGGGTTCCATTTTATGTGCGATTCGGTACAGAAAGCCAACCGCGGCAATTCCTATTTTATATGGGTGCGGCCGTCTACCGGCAGACTGGAGTTTTATAAGGTGAACAACGACGTATTCTCCCTGGTGGCCGATACGGCCTTGACCACGGTAGCAGACCAGTCGTACAACTACAAGGTACAATACGATAAAACCACGGGCCGCATACAGGTGTGGCGCGATAATATTTTTGCCGGCAGCTGGACGGACCCCAGTCCGCTGCAAACGGGCAACGGCGTTTCGTTCCGCAGCGGCAATGCCACGCTGGACGTAAGCCAGGTACAGACCTTTGTGCAGCGTACGCCCAACACGGCACTGCAGATCAGTGTAGGCAACGGCGGAGACATCCCTGTGCAGAACCTGAGCCCGGCAGAAGCTGCGGGTGAACTGAGCACCCTGCTTACCGACCTGGCCGGTAATATTTCGATGCCGGCCTGGACAGAAGTGAACGTAGACTGGACCCCACCTTCGGATGCGGCGGATATCCGCGACCTGTACACATCGGATGCGGATACCGTATCCGTACAACCCCTGCAGCTGGCAGGTAACTGGGTGGCCGCCACGGACCCGCATTCCGGCATTGCACGCTACTACTATGCCGTAGGCACTACACCGGGTGGAAACGATGTGCTGGACTGGACGGATAACTGGTCGCTGAACAGCTTTGCCCAGAACCACAATGTGCAGCCCTACCAGTGGTATTATCTTTCCGTTTATGCAGAGAACGCGGCGGGCCTGGTTTCG
The DNA here is from genome assembly GCA_052437175.1 of Flavobacteriales bacterium. Classification (GTDB taxonomy): domain Bacteria; phylum Bacteroidota; class Bacteroidia; order CAIKAF01; family CAIKAF01; genus JACVCJ01. The sequence goes on along the minus strand of JBQVOK010000001.1, from coordinate 538,322 downwards.
GGAACGGTTACAAGCAACGGTTTTATCTGGATCAACGACTTCTCGCTGAAACAGGAAGAACAACTGCCCTTTACAGTGTATCCCAATCCTACGGGTAACGGCACCTTGTATTTCCAGTGGAATGCGTATGCCGATAGTCCGAAAGACCTGGGCATACTGGACATGAACGGCCGCACGGTATGGCAGCGCCGCAATTTTCAGGGCACACAGCTGGATATGCCGGCCTCCCTGGCAAACGGCATGTACATACTGCGTTTACAGGTTGACGGTAAGCTGTACTTTGCCCGCGTGGAACTGGCGCGTTAAAGAGAGCGTACGAAGAGGACCGACAACAAAAAATTAACATTTTCAGGGCGGCAGACCCGGGGCCTTGCATTACAAATAGCGTAGCTTTGTACCCGTCTATGAGAATAGGAATCATATTATACCCGACCTTCGGAGGCAGCGGTGTCGTTGCTACCGAAATAGGCCATGAACTGGCCAAACGGGGGCACCAGGTCCACTTTATTTCGTATAAACGTCCGGCGCGGCTCGAGTATTTTGCCGCCAACATACAGTTTCACCAGGTAAATGTGGCCGACTATCCCCTGTTTGAATTTGCTCCCTACGAAACGGCGCTTACAGGCCGCATCACCGATGTGGCGCTGAAGTACAACCTGGACCTGATCCATGCGCACTACGCCATACCGCACGCTTCGGCGGCGCTTATGGCCCGCGAGATACTAAAGACCAAGGGCCGTTACGTTCCCATCATCACTACCCTGCACGGTACCGATATAACCATGGTGGGCCGAGATGCCGCCCTGGAACCCTCGGTAACCTATGCCATTAACAGCAGCGATGCGGTCACGGCCGTTTCAAAATCGCTGAAGAACGATACCCTGCGCAATTTCCAGATCACACGGGAAATACAGGTCATCTACAACTTCATCGATCCTTCGCTGTACGGAACCCCTTCGCCGGACTGCCTCAAGAACCAGGTGGCCCCCAACGGCGAAAAGGTGGTGGTACACGTATCCAACTTCCGTAAGGTAAAGCGTATCCCGGATGTGATCGACATTTTTGCCCGTATCCGGAAGTCCATGCCTTCTAAGCTGATCATGGGCGGCGACGGCCCCGAACGTACCGATGCCGAACGTAAGGTACTGGAAATGGGCCTCGAGAACGACGTTACCTTCCTGGGCAGTATCAAGAACAGCTCCGACGTGCTGGCCTGTGCCGATCTGCTGCTGCTGCCTTCTGAAACGGAAAGCTTCGGGGTATCGGCCCTGGAAGCCATGGTAAGCGGTGTGCCCGTGGTGGCGTCGAACGCAGGCGGTATGCCCGAAGTACAGGAGAACGGCGTTACCGGTTACATGTGCGACGTAGGCGATATCGAAAGTATGGCCGAAAAAGCCGTATACATCCTGAGCGATGCCGAACGCCTGGAACGCTTCCGGGAAGGCGCCCGCATGAAAGCGACGGAGTTCAGCACCGAAAAGATCATCAGCCAGTACGAAGCACTGTACCAGCAGGTACTCGATACGGCAAAAGCGGTAGTATAAAGCGAAACATACAACAACATCTACAAAGGGAAGAACTTCGGTTTTTCCCTTTTCTTTTTTCCGGCAAAAAAAAAGGGGAGAAAACCATGTCTTCTCCCCCATTCCTGATGCTGCAGGAATTTATTTCTGAATGACCATACGGTTTGTTTTTACGGAACCATCGGGCATAGTGAGGCGCAGCATGTACACGCCGCTTTTCAGCGTTTCCACGTTCACCTGCGCTTTGTCGCCGCTGATGTAGGTATCCAGCAGCAGGGCCCCGCTTACACTGTAAATTTTTACAGAAGCGCGTTCCATAGCTTTCAGTCCGCTTGCAATATAGATCAGGTCCTGTGCCGGATTCGGATAGATATTCAGCACATCGGCCTGTGTGGCCGTCACAATGGCTTCCGGACCTTTTGCATCTTCTGCATTTTTTTTCAGGGGCAGTTCAGGAACTTCGGGCAGGTAAGGCGTTCCGAATACGAACTGCAGGATCATGGCCGCACGTACAGCCTCGCGTGAACCGTCTCTGCGGGCGGCCAGGTTTTCCACTTCGGCACGCAGGCCTTCATCTGTCTGCAAGGCAAAAACACCTTCCGGTTTTTGAGCCAGGCGATTCATAATACCGCTCAGTTCCAGGTCGCCGGGGGTTATTTCTTTACCGGGCAGTTCCATATCCCGCATATCGGCCCCTTCTTCAAAAATGGCCTGCCGGGCAGCTTCATTCGCGGCCAGTGCAGCCTCATGATGATGGTAAGCGATCTGTGACAGCAGGTCCTGTACAGGGCTGATACCGGCTTCTGCACGGAGTTCCTTTTTCTGGGAATCGTTCAGTGCACTTTCTTCCACTCCCAGCAGCACGGCTTTCGAAAGCGGGGCATTGGCCTTCAGTATCGAAACTACAGTTCCTGCCGGCAGTACGGGTGCCCGTTGGATTACGGCAAGCAATACTTCGTCGGCCAGGTAAGGTGCATAAGGTTTCAGTGCATTTTCGAGCTGGGCTCCGTCGGTAGCATATACCAGGGGCAGCAGGTGTTCTTTAGCACCGGCATCCAGGCGTTTTTGCTTATCTCCGGCAAGCTGCTCATTAGAATTTTCAGCTCTCAGGTCCACCTCGCGTATGCGGGCGCCGTCGAACACGGTTACCGGACAGGAGGCTGCGCTGTAATCCGGCAGGGAGGTACAGGCTGTTACCGTAGTATTGGTAATATCGTAGAGGCCGCTGCGCGGAGCCGTCTGGAAGGTAGTACTGGGCGAATAACGGTAATCCAGCTGGAAGCTCGTACCCATGGTATTGCCAATATCTGTGGGAGAAGCCGGTACCGAGAACAGGTTGTTGGCCGGCGAATGCGGTGAACCGGCAGGCGCCACCAGGCAGGTGCCCTGGAAAGGCGAAACCTGGCCTGCAATATACAGGTCAACCGCCGTTGTTCCGTTGAACTTATTACATTTAAAGGTGAGTCCGGTATTGGAAACGGCATTGCCTCCGGATAACTGTACATTGGTGCCCGTAGATACGGCAGCCGCAATGAGCCCGTTAAACGTATTGTTATAGATACGGTTCACATCCGGAGCCGCTCCCCCGTTATTACTGTTGTTCACCCAGGCACCGAATACAAAACCCACACCGGCGGGACCTGTATACGTAAATACGTTGTTCTCTACCTGGTAGCCGGTACACTGGTCCAGGTACAGACCAGCGGACACGGGAATAAAACCGCCGTAGGGAACCGGGTTGGCCACGGTAAAATTATTTTCAACCGCTACCGGCATAGAAAGTCCGCTCAGGTAAACATCATACTGGTTATTGATGAAATCGCTGTAGCGTACATCGGTAGTATATGCGGTGCTGGAAGCTGACGAATTGATGCCGTATACGAAGCCGTCGAATTTACAACGGTCGCGGCTCGGGCAGGGCGTACCGAACGGCACAAGTACCGGGCAACGGAACGACACCCGGAATTTAGCATCGATGGAATGAATGCCGTAACCGCGCTGGTTTGCCGCATACAGTCCCGTAGTGGTATTCTTAAAATCGCAGCCGGAGAAACTCACGCCGTCCACCCCATTCATCGATACGCGGGCATAAGGCACCTGCCCGTTATTGAGCGCGGCGTCAATAATAAAGGTACAATCGGAAAAAGAGCTGGTATTGGCAAAGGAATAGCCGAGGAATTCCACGTCACGTTTGTTATTGCGGAAAGTGGCGCCTGTACCGCGTACCACCCCGCCGGTCTTGGCCCAGTCTATGCCGCCGCCGCTCAGGGTCCCGCAAAGGCGAACCCCGTCCATGGCATTGCTGATCACCGAACCGGCATTCGCATACAGGTAACCCTGGTTAGCCGCGGTTTGCGCTACGGAGAAATTTCCCTGCACTTCCACACCTTTCCACATGGTTCCGCAGTTCACCGAGGTAAGGGTGGTATTATTCAGGGTAAGACGGGCTCCCGGCTCTACCACTACACGTGCCTGGTCCAGGAAACGTACGGTAAGATTGGTAAGTGTAAGATACGCTCCTGTTTTTACGCGGAGTTCCTGTCCTACGGTAAGCACCGTACCACTGTTGATGGGATTGGTCCCGCTCCAGGTCTGGGTGCTGGTTACATTATAACTCAGTACATCGATGCCGGAGTTAAAGGCACAACAGGCCGCGGTACCGGTACTTCCCGAAAAGCGGGCAATGTAATCCTCACCGTCGATCTGTTTGGGTAAACGCTTCATGCCGCTGTACCAGTCGTCTCCGCCATACAGGGTAAGACCCGTATTGGTAAAGCCGGGCGTGCCCGAGAGCGAGGTTACCAGGCCCAGTTTATCCCCCTGAAGCACCCCGATGCGGTAACCCGTACCGGCATCATACGCCAGTTCCAGGAAAGAGCTTCCCCAGTTGGCCGAACCGGTCACAGGGGCAGATACAACGCCCGAACTCAGGGTAATATAGCGGATGCCTGTTCCATAATTGTCCGAAACAAAAAGGCGGCTGTTATCCGGCGTAAATTCGATACCGTTCGCCGATCCGCCCGAAGGCATACTGAAGGTAGTTACGCCGCCGGTTCCCAGCGAAGTATTCAGGGCTCCGGTGGCCGCATTCAGGTGTACCATATAGATCTTACCGTCGTAACGGTCCGATATGGCCAGTTTGGTACCATCGTGCGAGAGCTCGGTCTCCCCGGCACTCAGGCCGGGATACACCCCGCTGCCCAGGCTCACACTGAACTGGTTCTCATACGCAATACCGGTACCCGTGACCAGGTATTTTTTAACGATGAGCGGATTTTCCATACGTATATGAAAAATACGGCGGTTACCGCTACCATCGGCGCGGCTTACCGCAAAACCCTCCCAACTGCCGCCGGTAGTGGCCGAAAGCACATTCCCGTTCGATACAAAAGCACCCTGCCCGCTGTTCGCCGCCAGGTCTACTTTGGAATAACGCAGGTCGGTACCCGTAAAGCAGCAGGGTTCTGTGCCGTTCACGCAGCACAGCATAGGCAGTGTATAATCGGAGTACACGATGTAATAGCTGCAGAGTTCACCTTTTACCGGGATAATCGCCAACTCCGGCGTATACCCCCGGTTGCCGTAGTTCTGCAGGTAACCGATGGTGTTGTTGTATCGGTTATACACGACTCCGTCCACCACTTTCAGGATCATGTTACCGGCTGCATCGTGCACACCGTTCGATTCCATATAAGAGGAAGGCGAAAAGGGAGGAGTGGAAACTACCGGCGTAGCGCTGGTAAAACGGGCCTGTTGTTCCGGCAGGTACCATACATGCTGCTGCACCTGCGCCTGAAGGAAAGAATTAAATAAAAAGAGAGAGGCCAGCACAGTGGCCAAAGAAACAAGGGATTTCTTCATAAAGGATTTTATTAAATGAATATTGGTTAACTGATTCACAATATATATCCTTTTTACCGGGAAGTTCAAAAAAGTTTACTTCATTTTTCAAGAAAAAGCAAAATAAACTTAATACATTAAATGTGAGAACATTAAACACAAACACCTTTAGTGATTATATAGAGATACCGCATGATCCTCCCCGGAATAAACGCCTTTATTTATCCAGAAAAATAAAAAAAAGGAGAAGGTATCTGCCCTCTCCTTTCCCTGTACGTTTATCGCTGCTTTTACACGCCCGGCTGGGCTGTTTTATTTTTATTGCGGCGTTTTTTATTCTTATTCTTTTTCCATACCGAAGTACCGGCTACAGAACCCTGCGGCGCCTGGGCCTGCGGTCTTGGGGCTGCCTGGGCAGAAGCTGATTTCGGTTTGGCAGAAGCCGCATTCCGGTTGCCGTTACTGCCGCCGCGCTGCTGACGTCCACCACGGCCCTTCTGCTCTTTGGGCTGGGCCCTGGGTATGATGTGGTAGTCCGGCAGGGCAAAAGGATGTTCTTCTACCACGGGGATCTTAATACCGGTGAGCTTTTCAATATCGCGCAGGTTGATGCGGTCTTCCTCTTCGCAGAAGGCAATGGCGATACCGCTGGCTCCCGCGCGGCCCGTGCGGCCGATACGGTGTACATAGGTCTCGGGCACATCGGGCAGGTCGTAATTGATCACGTGGGTAAGGTCGTCCACGTCGATACCGCGTGCGGCAATATCCGTAGCCACCAGCACCTGCAGTTTATGCGCCTTGAAATCGTTCAGGGCACGCTGACGGGCGTTCTGTGATTTGTTACCGTGGATGGCGGCCGCGTCGACCTTGAACTTGGCCAGCTCTTTTACAATACGGTCGGCGCCGTGTTTGGTGCGCGAAAATACAAGCACACGCTCAATATTATCTTCCTGTAACAGTTTCACCATCAGCCATTTTTTATCGCTTTTGGAAACGTGGTACACCGATTGCGTAATGGTTTCGGCGGTAGAGGATACCGGCGTTACCTCTACTTTCACGGGATCTTTCAGGATACCGTTGGCCAGGGCGGCAATTTCCGGCGGCATGGTGGCCGAGAAAAAGAGCGTCTGGCGCTTGGCCGGGATACGGGCGATCACTTTCTTTACGTCGTTGATGAAACCCATGTCCAGCATACGATCGGCTTCATCGAGCACGAATACTTCCAGCTGGTCCAGCCTGACAAAACCCTGGTTCATGAGGTCGAGCAGGCGGCCCGGCGTAGCAATGAGGATGTCGATCCCGTTACGCAGACCGTTCACCTGGCTGCCCTGGGGCACACCGCCGAAGATTACCAGGCTTTTCTGCCGGGTATGCCGGCCATAGGCCTTAAAGCTGTCCTCGATCTGGATAGCCAGTTCACGCGTGGGCGTAAGGATCAGGGCCCGGATGGCTTTTCGTTCGCTGCGGTTGTTGTAAAAATGCTGCAGGATCGGGATGGCGAAAGCCGCCGTTTTACCCGTTCCCGTCTGGGCACAGCCCAGGAGGTCGCGCCCCTGCAGAGCAACGGGAATAGCCTGTTGCTGTATGGGCGTAGGTGTGGTATAACCTTCTTCGTGCAAGGCTTTCAGAATGGGCTCCACAAGCCCCAGTTGATCAAAATTCAAGATATAAATCTATGTTTAATAATGCTGTCACCCAAGCGGAATAAGGAAAGTGACAGACAAACACCCTTACTGTCTTATGACCGGATGTACTTTACTAGTGTACGTAGTAGAGAAGAAACCAAGTCAGCTAAGAGCCGCTGTTTAAATTAGGGCAAAGGTAATACTTTTTCCGCAGGAAACAAAAATGGCGGCAACAGCACAAACCACCCCGAAGAATTAGACCCTGGCCTCTGCACGTGCCTTTGTAGTTACGTAAATGACCACATTGCCCTTTTTATGCCCGGCATCCGCATAGGTATGCGCCTCCACGATCTCTTCCAGGGGATAGCAGCGGTCGATGATCGGTTTCAGGTGCCCGGCCTCTATGATCCGGTGCAGGAAGAGCAGGTATTCGCTTCGCTCTTTCGTGGGTGAGGTAACAGATATAAATCGCCCGCCTTTTTTCAGCAGGGGCAGGGCTTTGGAGCGGGGCAGTTTATTCACGGCCTCCAGGAAAACGTCGTATTCGCCTCCCCAGTCCGCCGGATGTGTCTGGGTATAGTCGAACACCTTATCTGCGCCGATGTTCTTTACCAGGTCGGTATTGGCCGTGCTGCATACTGCCGTTACCTGCGCCCCGAAATATTTTGCCAGTTGCACGGCATAACTGCCCACACTGCCCGAAGCGCCGTAAATCAATATTTTCCGGCCCGTATCAAGCCCCGATCTTTGCAGCAGCTGCAGGGCCGTCATTGCGCCTACGGGTAAGGCTGCCGCTTCACTGAAACGCAGAGCGGCAGGTTTGTGCATCAGCACTCCGCCTTTCCGTTTTTCGGGTACACATACATATTCTGCATAGGCGCCCTGTTTCAGGCCGGTGGTCGTTCCATACACCGCATCACCCGGACGGAACTGCGTAACGTCTTCGCCGCAGGCCTCCACCACACCCGAAAATTCGTAGCCCGTGATCTGCCGGCGCGGTCCCCGGAGCCCGAACATCAGGCGCAGGAAAAAAGTGAGCAAGGGAGAGCCGTCTACCCTGCCTTTGCGCAGCCAGAGCGTACCTGCCGATACAGTAGACGCATATACGTTCACCCGCACTTCGTTGCGGCGGGGTCGCGGTTTTTCCACCGCTTGCAGCTGAAGGACCGGGGGCGGACCATAACGGGTATACCGCACCGCTTTCATCAGGGTTTTATCCATACAGGAAATTTAAGACACCGCAAAAGTAGAACAGGGGCTCCACAGCATCCCTTGACTTAAGTCAAAAAAAGCATCCTATATACAATAACACAACAACGTGCGGGCATACTCAGTCCCTTTTGTGTATCCTTTTTCGTATACGACTCAGCGATTCCGGGCGTATGCCCAGGTAAGAGGCCAGTTGTTGCAGGGGCACCCGCTGTACAAGCTGCGGCCTGTGTTCCAGCAGTCTGCGGTACCGTTCTTCGGGACTGCTGATCTTAAAATGATCGAAGGCTTCCTGGTTTTTAGCCAGCAGTTCTTCCGACATACGGCGGCAAAGGGTCTCAAAACGCGGGAATTTCTCAAAGGTACGCCGTTCTATTTCCGCATCAGCCACCAAAAGGACAGCATCTTCGGTGCAGGCCACATAATATTCCGAAGGCCGGCCGTTCACCGTACAGGCAGGCGCCAGGGATTCGGACTCCATGTAGAATGCGCTCGTTTTTTCTTCGCCGTCGATGACATAATAGGTACGGATGCAGCCTTTGATCACAAAATAATAGCGATCAGATATTTCGCCTTCCCGGAGCAGGACCGTACCTTTTTTAAAATCCCGGAAAATATCCAGTCCGGCAATGGCCTGCTTTTCTTCTTCGGTAAGCGTGATGTAGGCCGAAATAAGATCAACGTATATATTTTCCATTTTAAGGTGCGGTCTTTCAGAACAACGAAGTAACGAAATCTATAAAAACCGCAAACAGGAATTCCAGGAACACGCCCAACGGGTTCAACGTCTCCCATAGCTTACGCCACAGGCCCCGGCTCTTCATTGTCTTTTTTATTTTTGTCCTTCTTCCAGCCATTTCGTCTCTTGTTCAAGCTGTTTTCGCGCTGCGGTATCTTCCGGGTTTTCCATCACCTTCTTTACAGCTTTTATATAGCCGGGATGTTCCCTGTAAAAAAGTTCCAGGCTAAAGGTCCTGGGCAGAGAAAACAGGATTATACCCAGGGCTGTATACAAAAAGGTCCTTATGAAGAGAGAAGCAAACAGCGGGTCTCTTTTTTTACGATACAGGAACAGGGCACTTATTCCGCTGAGCAGCATACAGGCGATACCCAGGAGTATAAAAAAACCGGAAAAAGGTAAACGCAGCGAATCAAAAAGCACAGCCAGTATCCACAACGCTATGGAAAAGCCTGTAAGGATTGATAAAGCCCGGGAATTATCGCTTTCTTTCCGGAGCGGATAACCGAAACGAAAAATACCCAGTGCTATATAAAAAACAGCCCATGCCGACATCAGCATAAAAAAGAGTATATTCTCAAACGGCACATGGTATGCGGCCTTCAGCAGACTGAAAGACAAAATAAAGACAGTCAGGATAGCTTCGGCCAGGCGGGTTCTTCTTTCAGCGTTTCTCATGTATTCAGCTGTGGGCATTTTCTTGCAGGCATTTTATGGAGGTATAAAAACACGCTAAAAATACACTTTTCTGAAAGTAAACACTCTATTTCTCTACGTTCAGCAGATCTCCGAGTAGTGCCGAAAGTTCGGCGTTCTTTTTTTCCTGCAGGTAAATGCGGGGCAGGGCCACCCGTTCCTTACAGTCGCCCAGGGGACAGCGTTCGCAGGTTACATTTACGGTATGCTGCGGTATATGTTCTTCATCGTTCCAGAAACGGATCACTTTTTTAGACTCTTCGGTAAGCGGTATGCCGATACTGATGGAGACCTCGCCGCCTTCGCTGCGTACCAGCTGCCGCGCCATGGAAATAAGCAGGTATTCCTTGTCGGAGTCTACATAGCGGCTGTGTTGTATGGCCATGGCGGGCTTGCCTGGCTCTATGCTGCTGAATATCTTAAGCGAGACCCAGCGGCGGCAGTAATGTTCACCCCGGTCGTTGCCGTGCGGGGTATGGCGGCGGCTCAGGTGCAGTTCTTTGGAAAGCGTGAATTCCGGGTCGCCTTTTTCATGGTGGAAACGCAGGAAGAACAAGCTGTTCAGTCCGAATTCCGCCGGCAAAAGGTTCGTTAAACGATACATAAGCGTTTCCGGGGTGGTCTCGTACTTTTTCAGCAGGTGCAGCCAGGCCTCTTTATCGAAATACGTAGATGCGAACAGGGTCTTGAGGTCGGCGCTGAGTTCCCTTCCGGGAAGCAGCAGGGCGCCGGCAAAATACGAAGCCCGGAAATTGGTGAGCGCCTGCTCGAACGATTCCACATTGGTGCGGCCTTCCAGTATATATACACGCGACTCCCGGTCCAGGTTCAGTATATGATACCCGATCTCCTTGGCCAGCAGGAATTTCTTCTGTTTGCCCGAAAGCCGGCTGCTGATCCAGAGCTCCGGCTGTGCTCCCGGTTTGTAGAACGAACGGAAATGCGCCAGTTCCGGGTGAGCGTCCAGCCGGTCTTCGTACACGCGGGTGCCGAAACGCTCTTCCAGAATGTCTTTCATCCGCAGTACGTCAAAGTGAAAGAAGGACTCCCCTTCAAAGCTGTCTGCAAAACGCAGGGCCGCCTCTTCGATCGCCGGAAAGTGATTATCGTTCAGTTCCTGGAACGAACGCAGGGTGGCATTGTAGAACTGCTCCCGGTTCATATCGTAGGCCCGGGCAATTTCGATGAGCGTATTGATAAAAGCCCCCACTTTGGCCGGGGCATTGGATACCATATCGATGACGCGGGCGGGCTCGATGCCAAAAATGCCGGAAAGGTTATCCAGGAAGCCGGACTGCAGCAGATCGGCCACCGGGGCCATTTTGCGACCCAGCTGCAGGGATACCAGGTGGTCGTAGGGCGTATCGAGCGCGGCGGCCAGGGCCATGATCTTTTCGGCCTTGGGATACTTCTTGCCCTTTTCGATCTCGTTGAGGTAAGATACGCTGAATCCGCAACGTGCCGCCAGCTCGGCCGGGGTGATGTTCTTTTCCCGCCGCAGCTGTCCCAGCTTCAGTCCGAATATAAAACGTATTTGCTCCTCGCCCAGCATCCTGCAAACATAAAGGCTTTTCCACGAAAAAGCGTTTTTCGCGAAAATATTTTTTCAGCGAAATTTCGCTAATAAGATTTTTTTCGCTTAGATTTGTAAAGATAAAAAAGCCGGGCCGTTCCCGAACGGTCCTGCCCGAAGGTAACCCTCGCTAAATGCGTTCTTAGCGAATCCATACATAGACAAACAATTTTTTCTTTCATGGGTTATAGTCTCCGGTATGCTGCAACACATACCGGGGATTCTTCCGGGCATAAAAAAAGGACCGGTCTCCCCGTCCTTCTCTCTGAAAAATGCATGTTACGTATTACACTACATCTGCAAACCGAAGCGGCTTACGTCCCAATACGTTTTCGGTGTCGGGCAGTACGTCCTCCCAGCGTTTAGCTTCCACACTACCGTACAGTCCGCCCAGCATTTCGGCCGAAGCCTGCGGCATACCGTTGCTTACAGCGCCCTGCACCAGTTCGGGTACCGAAATGGCCACATAGCGGTAAGCGCTACCCTTTTTCGCGTTCAGGATGTTCAATACCTCTGTGTGCGTAAGTGATTCTCCTCCGCTAAGATCATACGCGCTTTTATCGTATGCGCCTTTGCGGACCAGTTCTACGATCACCGCGGCAATGTCCTTTACCGAAATAAAGGCCGTTCTTGCCTCTCCGCCGGGCAGGTACAGCGTACCGGAGGCCAGCATCGGCACGATAAAACCCGTAGTAAAGTTCTCCATAAAGAAGCTGGGACGTACAATATGGTAGCGGGCCGCCGTTCTCTGCAGCAATACTTCCACCCGGCCCAGGGCCAGTTCGGGCGCGTGGTTCATGCCAATGGCCGAAAGAAATACCAGGGGAATATCTTTCTGCACCAGCAGCTTTACAAAAGGCTCCATACGTTCGTAAGCCTGCGGATCGAGCGAAGGAGCGATCAGCACCACAGCATCTGTACCCCCGAGGGCTGCGGCATAAGTCTCCGGCAGGTTGTAGTCGAATACCACCGCCTTTCCGGTCTCACTTTTACCACTGCGTGAAGCGGCCTTTACCTCAAAACCCGCTGCAGACAGCTGCCGGGCAATTTCTGTTCCAACGGTACCACGGGCACCGGTTACCAAAATCTGACTCATATATTCTGTTTTTATGTATATTTGCAGTATAATATATACTAAGTAACTTTTAGTGAGTCAAAGGTAAGAACGGGGTTCTGACTGTGCAAGAAGGCACGGCAAAGCGACCTGGTTACCCGGAGGAAACTAAAATGATCCATACAGATCTTGCGATGACTGAAAAAAATCAAAAAAAATTCCGGAACGACAGTTGTCCGATCCGCAATGTGCTCGACCGTTTCGGGGATAAATGGTCCATACTGATCCTGCTGACGCTGAATGAGCACGGTACGATGCGTTTTAACGAGCTGCGCGGCGAAATGGAGGATATTTCGCAGAAGATGCTCACCGTTACCCTGCGTACCCTGGAGGCCGATAACCTGGTGCAGCGTAAAATGTATCCCGAGATACCGCCCCGGGTGGAGTATACACTTACGGAACGTGGCCGCAGCCTGATGCCGCATATTGAAGCACTTACCGGCTGGGCCCTGGAAAATATGCCCCAGATCATGCGCAGCCGTAAAAAGTTCGCGGAAATTTCTGCCGCCTGATCTCAGAGGTTGCGGCGCGCCTGCTGTATATGCCGCTCATCGTGTGCGATCACGAAACGCAGTACGTCGCCGGCATTCAAACGCAGCCAGGAAGCGATGGAGACGGGAATTTTCACCCGGTTCAGGTTGGTGTGCTGTGCCCTGCGTAAGCATTGCAACAGGCGCTCCTGCTGTGCCAGGAATTCGGCCACTACGGCATGGGCGTCCAGGTCTGCGGATGGAATATGATCTTTGAATGCTTTCATCTTTTTGCCGCTACCCGGTTCCATCATTTTTGTGAAATAATTGCCCGGCCAGGAGCTCTTGTAATGCCCCGCCTCATCGGAACGGGCAGCCAGTCCCTTTTCCAGCCGCGGAATATAATACAGTCCGTAACTGTTCAGGTGTTCTATGCACTGTGCAATGCTCCAGCCTCCGTCTGCCGAAGGTTTCAGCAGTTTTTCCGCCGGCATGTTCTGTAATTCACGCACGGCAAAACGGATATGTTCTTCTACCCGGTTTTCCAGTCCGGCGATCATTTTTTCCACATTTTCCATCTTTTTATCCTGTTTGGATTGAACGGGACAAAGTTGCGGTATACTTTCCGTCTGCATCTTGGTAAAAACCAATATTTCTCAGATGTGCACGCGGTTCATCAGTTTGCTGAAATTGGTGGTATCGATACCGATGTACCCGGCCAGGTATTTGTGCGGTACCAGCTGTAGTATATGCGGACTGCGGCGCAGCAGGGCCCTGAACTTTTCTTCCGAACTCATGCACTGCAGTTCGGCCAGGCGTTCCATGAGTCCGCTCAGGGTAAAGGCCAGTCCTTTACGCATCAGCGTTTCTACTTCGGGGTACGTTCTCAGCACCTCGTGCAGCCGGCTTACGGGTATGCGCAGGAAGCGAGAGGGCGTAAGCGTTTCGTAATAATAGGCTGAAGGTGTTTGCAGCAGCACCGAATCGAGTATACCGCCGAAAGAGGGCGCATAGGTGAACACAATGGTCACGTCTTTATCGCCGTGCAGGGCATACACGCGCTGTACGCCTTCGGTGGTGAAATACAGGTATTTTTCCTGTTCCCCGGCCAGGCTCAGCAGTTCTTTCCGCCGGGCCTCAAAGGGTTTCCAGAGGGGCAGAAAGGCTTCGTACACCTCTTCAGAAAGGGGATGTACGGCCTGCAGCTGTGCCTTTAACTGGCGGTGTGCTTCGCTTTCCATGAACGGAAATATAAAAAAAGAGACGCTCAGGGCGTCTCTCTGTGGTATTATTTTTTTCCGGGCGTATTAGAAACGCTCGAACTGAGAAAAATAAAAGTTTGCTTCGATAGCGGCATTCTCGTCGCTGTCGCTGCCGTGTACGGCGTTTTCACCGATGCTTTTGGCATACAGTTTGCGGATGGTACCGTCTTCGGCGTTGGCCGGATTGGTAGCCCCGATCAGCTTGCGGAAATCTTCCACGGCGTTGTTTTTTTCGAGTACGGCCGCTACGATGGGACCAGAACTCATATACTCGCATAATTCGCCGTAGAAAGGGCGTTCGCTGTGTACTTCGTAGAATTTACCGGCCAGCTCGGCAGAAAGGCGGGTATACTTCATGGCAACGATTTTAAAGCCTGCTTTTTCGATCATGGCTAAGATGTTTCCGATGTTGCCATCAGCTACTGCATCGGGCTTGATCATGGTAAAAGTTCTGTTTCCTGACATTTTCCTGTGATTTACTATTTTTGTGCAAAAATAGAAGATTTATCTTAAACCCAAATTTTCATAATGACGCAGGAACAATTTTCGAAACTGCAAGAAATTGCAAAAGGCGCCAAGAACATCGCCATCATCTCTCATAAGAATCCCGACGGGGATGCTATCGGCTCTTCGCTGGGTCTGCGCGCCTTTCTTTTTCGCCAGCAGTTACAGGCCCGCGTTATTGTACCGGACAGTTTTCCCGGCTTTCTGCGCTTTCTGCCGGAAAGTAAATCGGTGTGGTTCTTCGACAAGATGAAGGAAGCGGCCACCCAGTACATTAAAAGTGCCGACCTCATCTTTATCCTCGACTTCAATACCCTGAAACGCATCGAGGAGATCGGCAGCCTCATCGAGAACAATCCCTGTCCCAAGGTACTCATCGACCACCACCCCGACCCGGAGGTAAAAACACAGTTCACCTATCACCGGGTAACCGTAAGTTCTACCTCGGAACTGGTGTTCGAATTTGCACAGAAACTTTTCCCGGGCAGTCACCTCGGCGCCAAGGCCGCTACCTGCCTGTATGCCGGACTGGTTACCGACACCGGCTGTTTTAAACACAACCTGCACGAACGCACGCACATTACGGCGGGTAAGCTGCTGCAGGCCGGGGCCGATCACGATGCCGTGATGCTCGAGATCTTCGACAGCAATTCTTTTAACCGTACCCGCCTGCTGGGTTATTCCCTGTATGAGAAACTGATCGTAGACCCCGCCACTGGCCTGGCCTACATTGCCCTTTCACAGGAAGAACTGAAACGCTTCGATTATAAAAAAGGAGATACCGAGGGTTTTGTGAACCTGGCCCTGGGCATCGACGGCGTAAAAATGGCCGTATTGCTTACCGAACTGAACGACGGGCTTACCAAGCTGTCTTTCCGCTCACACGGCACCTTTGAAGTAAACGGTTTTGCCGCAAAATTCTTCTCGGGCGGCGGTCATAAAAATGCGGCCGGCGGCGCGTTCGAAGGTACGGTAGACCAGGCCGTGGACCGTCTGAAAGAAAGTATTCCCGAACTGATCAAAATGAATCTGCAAAACCTGCGTTCCTGATCTTATGAGATACAGCCTGTTCATACTGTTACTGAGCGCCCTGTTGTCTGCCTGCAACAGCAAGCCCCCGCTCAACCCGGTCATTTCTGCACCAAAGGACAGCCTGCGGGAACCCCTGATGGGCGCCAACAAGATCATCAGCGCCAAGGAACGTGCGGCCATCGACGAATACTGCCGCCGTAAACAGTGGGACATGACCGAGACCGGCACCGGACTGCGTTACGGCATTTATAAACCCGGCGGAGGCATCGGCATTGAAACGGACGATTATGTAGACCTGGACTATTCCCTGGAGCTGATGGACGGCACTTTTATTTCGGACAGTAAGAAAAACGGTCCCGAAACCGTACGCGTAGGGCAGGACAACGTAGAAAGCGGCCTGCACGAAGCCCTGCTGTACCTGCACAAGGGCGACCGGGCCAAAGTGATCATACCCGCACACCTCGCCTACGGACTCACCGGCGACCAGGACAAAATACCACCCTTCAGCACCCTGGTGTACGACCTGCACATACTGGAAGTAAGCGTGGTGGAAGAAAATACAGACAAATGATACTGATAGAGAATATAAAAAGTGCTTTCGGCGTACGTGCCGAGGCTGAACAGCCCCTGAAAGGTGCTGAAATGGCGGATTTCCCACAGGTAGACGATGCGGTGATCCTGGTCCGCGACGGACGTTTTGAATGGATCGGCAAACGCGGAGAACTCGCTGCCGACATTTACGCTTCCTGCGAAAAGATCGACGCCCGGGGCGGCATGGTACTGCCGGCTTTCTGCGATCCGCATACACACATCGTGTTCGCGGGCTGGCGCGAGTCGGAATTCCGCGATAAGATCATGGGCCTGAGCTACGAGGAGATCGCCCGCCGCGGCGGAGGTATCCTGAACTCGGCGCGCCGCCTGCAGGCCAGTTCCGAAGACGAACTGTTCGAACAGAGCTATGCCCGCGTGGAACAGATCATGCGTATGGGTACGGCCGCCGTGGAGATCAAAAGCGGGTACGGACTTACCGTGGCCGACGAGATCAAAATGCTGCGTGTGATCGCCCGCATCCGCGAAAAAACGCCCCTGCACGTAAAAGCCACCTTCCTGGGCGCACATGCCCTTCCGGCCGAATACAAAAACGATCCCGACGGCTATGTAAACCTCATTATACAAGAAATGTTACCCAATATCGCCGCCGAAAAACTGGCCGATTACGTAGACGTATTCTGCGACCGCGGCTTTTTTACCGTAGCACAGACAGACCGCATCCTGGACGCTGCCGCTAAATACGGTCTCAAACCCAAGATACACGCCAATGAACTCGATTATTCCGGCGGGGTACAGGTAGGCGTACAGCATGGCGCCATCAGTGTAGACCACCTGGAATGCACCGGCGACGAAGAAATAGAGACCCTGCTGCATTCGAACACCATACCCACCCTGCTGCCCTCCACGGCCTTTTTCCTGGGACTGCCCCATCCGCCGGCGCGCAAAATGATACAAAGCGGGCTACCCATCGCACTGGCCTCGGATTACAACCCCGGCTCCTCGCCTTCAGGTTCCATGCCCTTTATTGTTTCACTGGCCTGCATTCACCTGAAAATGCTGCCCGAAGAGGCCTTTAATGCCGCCACCCTCAATGCCGCGGCCGCGATGGAATGGCATACCGAAGGCGGATCGCTGACCCCGGGCAAACGTGCCGACTTTATTATTACACCGCCCATGAACTCGGTTTCATTTATTCCCTATACCTTTACTACACAACATATACAATCGGTCTTCATAAACGGCAAACAACTATCCTGATGAAAAAAATTCTGTTCCTCAGTATCTGCATGCTCTCTGTACTTTCTGCCTGCAAGAAAAAAGCAGACGGCTACACACTTACCGTGCTCTCGGGTGACGGACAAAGCGGCGAAGTAAATTCCACCCTGCCCGATCCCCTGCGCGTACAGCTGTTACGCGGCGAAGAAGAGATCGGTTACAAACAGGTAAAATTTGAGACCAGTACGGGGCAGATCCTTACCGCTACGACCGACGACCAGGGTATTGCCGAATTTACCTGGGTGATCGGCTGCGAGGCCGGTACACAGAACGCAAGTATCACTGCACTGGACCCCGGCGTGGTTTTTGCCACCACAACAGCTACAGCCACGGGCACCGTACCGGCTTCGGGCTGGTATAAACCCTGCGGAATTCCGGCCACGAGCCTGTATTTCGCCTTTATTTTCCAGAGCAGCAGCGGCAAGCTTTTTGCAGCCGGCAACCAGTCGGTATATGCCTCCGACGACCAGGGTAAATACTGGTACGAAGTAAGCGGGCTTTCGGGCGTATACCGCATGAAGCAGTTCGGGAACACCCTGTATGCCCTGAGCAACAACGGTATTTTACGTTCACAGAACGACGGCATCGTATGGCAGAGCTGGACCCCGCTGGCCGCCACCGAGCTGGCCCGAAACAGCAGCCACTGGTATGCTACACGCGGTAACGGCGATATGGTCTATTCTGACGACGAAGGACTGAACTGGCTCAACTGCAAGGGAAACTATGTTGGTCAGAACCTGCAGTTCATGTTCAGCACCCCGAACGATATTGTAGTGGGCGCCAGTCCCACCGGGCTGTACTATTTTGAAGACGACAGCCTGCTGAAACGCTATATGCTCAGCGACAATACACTGGGTTATTACGAGAACAACACCCTGTACTTCGGTTACCAGGGCAATGTACAATCGGCGCAGGATACGCTGTTCACGGCTTCGGGGCCTTACTGGAACTTCTCGGCCGGCAGCGGCGCTTCACGTAACCTGAAAAAATACAACGGCTCCATGTACGTAAGCCAGTTTGCCGATCTGTACAAATACGGAACTTCCGGGGCATTTTTCTCCAGTCCGCAGCTGAATGCACGCCTGCTGGATTACGTAGTACTTGCAGACGGTTCCATTATACTGAGTTACGAAGGTATAGGCCTGGTGCGGAAGCAGTAATCCCATTCCGGGGAACGATCACCTGCTACTTTTTATCCCTGTATACGTTCAGGCTATTCACTCCGTTATCATTACCTGGCGTTTCACTTAAAAACCATACATTCTGAATGGAATATATATTTTCCGGCTTTAAAGAATAAACTCTGTATAAAAAGACCGATACACAGGCTTTATTTTTCCATCGCAGGAGTCCGGGGATATTTTGTATATGTAAAGATTGTCTGCCATGCTGAAGAGTAGATCCATACAGCTTCCCTTTCCGGGTCCGTACCGGGCATTGCCTGTTCTGTTCAGCAGTGCCGCACTGCTGCTTACCTTGTTGCAGGACCGTTTGCATGCAGCGTTCCATCACTATCCCTTTTTTCTTTCGGAAGCGCTTATTTTCGGAAGCTTCTGGCTGATCTTTCTGCCCCTGCTGTATACACAGCTGTATTTTTTAACGGGCAGGTCCGTTCTGTTCCGCATAGGCAGTGTGTTTCTATGTACAGGAATACACCTCTTATCCTTTCCGCTGGCGGTATATCTTTTGTCCGCGCTGCTGCTGGCCCATACCTATGCGTGGACAGATACCTTCCTGTATACAGTATCCGGAGATGTATACAAATGCATACTTATTTACGGTCCGGCAGCGCTGCTCTCTGCGTTCATACACAAACAGGGAACAACAGGAGAGGCGCCTGCGCCCGTATACCTGAAAGCTATTCTTACCGGCAACGGCCGTTTTAAGGTACAGGTGCCTGCCGAAAGCATTCTCTGCATAAGCAGTGCGTCGCCCTATGTGCGCATACATACAGCCGGCAAGGACTACCTGCATACCACTACGTTAAAACAGCTCGGCACCGGGCTCGATCCGGCCCTGTTCCAGCGTGTACATCGTTCGGCCATCCTGAATATCGCACATGTACGCGCCCTGCATTCCCGCCTTAACGGCGACTACGACGTACACCTGAGCGACGGCAGCGTACAGCGTCTGAGCCGGAATTATGCAGCGGCCTTCAAAAAAGCCCTTTCGGGGTACTCAGCTCAGACCATATAGTCCTCCACTCAGCCTGTTTCATTTTGAGGGCCTGATATTTACACAGAATTTTGCCGGAAATTCCATGTTATGAAAAACAGTGCTCTTTATGGCTGTATATTCCTTGTTATGCTATTGTATACAGCCTGTCATCACCCCGATCCCCTTACCCGGAACTCCCCAAAAGAACGCAGCGGCGGCCCCTGCGACGGCTGTGAACTGATGTACGCCGGGATACCCGAAAAGATCGGTGCGGTGGACACCAGTGCCGGCTGGACGGAAGGCGGACAACGCCTGCTGCTCCGGGGCCGTATATGCAAACCCGGCACAACAGAACCTCTGCCCGGGGTTATTATCTATTACTGGCATACCGACCACAAAGGGTATTATTCCAGCGGGAAGAATACGCCTGCTGCCGCTGCGCGGCACGGACACCTGCGCGGCTGGCTCCGTAGCGACCCTAACGGCTTTTTCTCGCTGTATACCTGCCGCCCCGCGCCTTATCCCGGCGACAGCATACCGGCTCATATACACATGCTGCTTAAAGAGCCTGGTATGAACGAGTATTACATCGACGACCTGGTCTTTGACGATGATCCCCTGCTCACTCCCGGGAAACGACGCTCCATGGAACTGCGCGGCGGAAGCGGTATACTACAGTTACAGATGCAGAATGGTGTAGCCGTTGCCACACACACCATCGAAGCAGGGAAAAACATTCCCGGGCACCCGGAGCGCTGAAGCGTGTACAGGCGTAAAATGCCTACCTTTATCCCCTATGCATCTGACGCCTCCCGCTTCCATACGACAATTATACCGGCCCGTGCAGCCCACGGTACAGGGATCGGCAGCACAGGTACACTACCGGGAGCTGTCCCCCGCGCCGGAACTGCAGGAGTTCATCTGCTGTTACTGGGAGCTGCAAACAGATACGGTCCTGGACGAACCTTTTACGTACCGTGTAGTGGCCGACGGATGCATCGATATCTTTTTCGAACTGCATACCCCGCAGGAAAACTTCGTGATGGGCTTCTGCAAAAAGTACACGGCCTTTCCGCTCGGGAAGCGTTTTCATTATGTGGGCGTACGTTTTTTCCCGGCCATGTTCCCCCTGCTTTTCGGTATTGACGCTTCCCTGCTCAGTAACCGTTACGAGGCCCTGGAGCAGGTACTGCCCGCAACGGCGGCCTTCATCGGGGAGCGTTTCCATGCAGACTGCCGCCCGGAAGAGATACAGCAACTGCTGGACCTGCATTTTGTACAGGTATTGCACAGCGCCACGCCCGATCCCGATCCCCGCTTTTTTGCGGCCCTGGACCGCATCCTGCGCTTTCCCGGGCAAACCCCTATCGAAAAAGGACTGGATACAGGCCTCAGTCCGCGACAGCTGCGGCGCCTGTTTAACTTCTATACCGGCGACTCGGCCAAAACCTTCAGCCAGGTAGTGCGTTTCCAGTATATTTTACGCGCCAAACCTTCGGTGCAGAGCCTGCGGCAGAACAAACTCTTTTTTGATGCCGGGTATTACGACCAGGCGCATTTTATCAAGGAATTCCGCACGTTTTACGGTGTTACGCCCGGCCAGGCTTTCGGCCGCTGAGTTTGTCCGTTTTTTACAATCCAATGACCGGGCAAGAGCGGAACTTTGTATCGCTAAACCATGAAGGGTATGAAAAAGTTCTTTTTTATCTTTTGCTCCGTTCTTTTCTGTACACATCTGTATACACAAAAGGATACCGTATCTAAAACACAACAACGTATGAAATTAAACGCAGGCATCATTACCGACAAACTGGCCGAGACCAAAGCTTTTTACACCGGGGTACTCGATTTCGGGGTCACTTTCGAAAACGAATTTTACCTGCTCTTACACACGCCCGACAAAAGCGCGGAGCTGAGTTTCCTGCTTCCGGAGCACCCATCGCAACAGGCGCTTTTTCAGCCGGCCTTTGCAGGACAGGGCGTATACCTTACCATTGAAACGGACAATGTGGATGCCTTTTACGCAAAACTGAAAAAGAAAGGCGTTGCCATCGAGATCGAACTGCGCGACGAACCCTGGGGCGACCGGCATTTTGCCATTAAAGACCCGAACGGTATCGGCATCGACATTGTAAGTTATGCCCCGCCGCAGGCCGAATAAACGTTCTGTACATCACAGATAACGGGCTGGCGGTTACTATACGCAAACGCCTAAACAAAAATTTAACAGGCCCCTCCTGGCGGGAACGGCCGTAAATTCTGTACATTTGTGTATTATAGTATGATCAGACCTATATACATACTGTTCCTGCTCCTGGCCGGCTTTTTTGCCGCACCGGCTCTGCTCTCCGCCTGTGAGAAAAAGACGGAAACGCATGCCTGTGAACGGGAGAAGGCAGAAAAAAAGGACGATCATACGGCCGTAAAGAAAACGTCCTGCCATAAAGAACGTAAATGCTGCGGCAGTAAATCCTGTCATTGCATCAGTTTCAGTGCCGCTCCCGGCCTGGTCCCCTCGCCGGACCACAGCGTACGCTTACCCTTTGCAACGGTTACGGCACATGCGTTTGCCAACATCAGCTCACCTGTTTCCGAAGGTTTCTATACACTCCGGCTCCCGCCCAAAATAGTTTAAATTCCAGGCCTGCATGGCCATACGAGCGTTCTGTCACCACCTTGCACAGAACTATTTAGTGAACACATATACAGGAATTTAAAATACAAGAACATGCAATTTATTCATAAAATATGGATAGCGCTGCCTATGCTGCTATCCGCCACGGCATGCACTGCCCAGATCAGGAACATGAAAACGGATACCGTTGCCATACGGGGAAACTGCGAAATGTGCGAACACACCATAGAAACGGCCGGCAGCCTGAAAAAAACGGCTCATGTAGACTGGAACCGGGACACAAAGACCGCCGTCCTGGAATACGATTCCCTGAAGACCAGCCGCGACGAGATACTGAAACGGATCGCCCTGGCGGGGTACGACAGCGACACGTATTTTGCCCCGGACGAGGTATATGCCGCCCTGCCCGAATGCTGCCATTACGAACGCAGCAAAAAAGGAGGACGTACCCCGGCCAGACCGCTGCGTCCGGCAGAAACAGCCGCCACACCTGAAAAAGCGGCTGCTGCACAGGTCACTCCCCTGCAAAAAGTAAGTGATGCGTATTTCAGCCTGAAGGACGCGCTGGTCGCTTCTGACGCAGCAAAGGCAGCCAGCGCGGCAACCCGGCTTTCCGAAGCCCTGAACGGCGTTAAAATGGAAGAACTGCAGCCGCAGGAACACAGCGCCTGGATGCCGGTGGAAAAACAGCTGAAAACCGATGCCGGGAACATCGCCGCCACTTCGGACATCAGCCGCCAGCGGGCCTCTTTTGCATCCCTTTCCCAAAACATGTATCCCCTGCTGAAGGCTACGGATAAGGCAGAGCCGGTGTACTACCAGTACTGCCCCATGTATAACGAGGGCAAAGGCGCGGTATGGCTCAGCAGGGAGCAGACCATTAAAAATCCCTATTACGGCAGCAGCATGCTCAGCTGCGGCAAAACCACCGAAACCTTACGATAACAGACAGGCAGCCGGGTGTGGTATTTCACTGCACCCGGTTCATATACTACCGATACCATGCATTTTACCTATAGAATATATACGGTGCTGGTCCTGCTTGCCTGTACGTATACCCTGCTGCAGGCACAGAAAGTGGTCCGCTATGACCTGCATGTACGTGATACCCTGGTACAATTTACCGGGAAAACCCGCAAGGCCATTGCCGTAAACGGACAGATACCCATGCCTGCCCTGCATTTTACCGAAGGCGACACGGCCGAGATCTATGTGCACAACGAGCGGGATGAAGAGACCTCGCTACACTGGCACGGCATTTTTCTGCCCAATACAGAGGACGGTGTACCTTTTCTTACCCAGATGCCTATACCCGCGCAGGGCACACACCTGTACCGCTTCCCGGTGATACAGAACGGCACGCACTGGTACCACAGCCATACCGGCATGCAGGAACAATCGGGCATGTACGGCATGCTGGTCCTGCACAAACGGGCCGGTGATCCCACTTTCCGCAAAGGGATCGACGATCTGCCGGAACTACCGCTGATCCTGAGCGAATGGACCGACTACGATCCCGATAACGTACACCGCATGCTGCACAATGCAAACGACTGGTTCGCCATAAAAAAAGGGTCTACCCAAAGTTATACGGAAGCCCTGAAAGAAGGGCATCTGAAAACCAAGCTGACCAACGAATGGAAGCGGATGTCGGCCATGGACGTGAGCGACGTGTATTACGACCGTTTCCTGATCAACGGACAGAACGAAAGCAGTTACGGCCCGTTCAGGGCCGGCGATCGTGTACGGCTCAGGATCGCCAACGGCGGGGCTTCCAGCTATTTCTGGCTGCGTTATGCCGGCGGAAAGATCAGCGTGGTGGCCAATGACGGCAATGACGTGGAACCCGTGGAAGTGGACCGGCTCCTCATCGGCGTGTCGGAAACCTATGATATTGTGGTAGAGATCCCCGCCGACAGTACGGCCTTTGAATTTATGGCCACGGCCGAGGACCGCAGCGGTTCAGCCTCGCTCTACCTGGGCAGCGGCATTAAACAGCTGCATACGCCCCTACCCCGGCTCCGCTATTTCGAAGGCATGCAGATGATGAACGACATGACCCGGATGAACGGCCGCCTGAACGATATGGGCATGCAGATGGCACTGCAGCGGATGGACATGAACACCGTCATGTATCCCGAGATCAGCGGTACAAAAAAGAAGAAGCGGAAAAAGAAGTCCGGTACACACGTACACGAAACACCAGCGGCAAAATCCGCAGACATCGTTACGCTGAACTACGCCATGCTGCGCGCCACAGAGGTGACCAGCCTGCCGGCAGACGCACCCGTGCGGGAACTGCGTTTTGAGCTTACCGGCAATATGAACCGTTATGTATGGAGCATGGACAACCGGGTACTGGAAGAAAGCGATAAAATACCGGTAAAAAAAGGCGAAATACTCCGTATTATCCTGTACAACGGTTCCATGATGCGGCACCCGATGCACCTGCACGGGCACGATTTTCGCGTGCTGAACGGCCAGGGCGCCTATGCCCCGCTGAAGAACGTACTGGACATTATGCCCATGGAGACCGATACCATCGAGTTTTATGCCAATGCCGAGGGCGACTGGTTCTTTCACTGCCATATCCTGTACCACATGATGTCGGGTATGAACCGTGTGTTCAGTTACGAAGCACAGGCGCCCAATCCCCTGCTGCCCGACCGGGCTGCCGCCTACCGGGAATTACAGGCCGAGAGCAACCGCCTGCATTTTATGGCCCAGAACGACTTTGCCAGTAACGGCAACGACGGTATGTTCATGTTGCAGAGCGCACGCTGGAGCATCGGTACCGAATGGCGACTGGGCTATAACAACCGGCACGGTTACGAAACGGAAACCCATATCGGGCGCTATTTCGGGCGCATGCAATGGCTGATGCCCTTTGTGGGCTTCGACTGGCGTTACCGCTCGGCCGCACACGCAGGCAACGGCAAAAACCTGTTCGGACAGACCAGCTCCAAGGACCGGCGGGCCATGCTCAGCATCGGGCTGGCCTATACCCTGCCCATGCTGCTGGTATTGCAGGCCGAAGTGTACCAGAACGGCAACGTACGACTACAGCTGCGCCGGGATGATATTCCCATCTCCCCGCGCATCCGGGCCGACTTTATGATCAATACCGACAAGGAATACATGGCAGGACTGCGGTACATCTTTACCCGGAACATTTCCGCAAGAGTACATTACGACAGCGACATGGGAGCCGGCGCAGGCCTGTTTCTCAATTACTGATATACGAAAACGGCGGTTACGTATAGTAATCGTCGTTTTTATAATGCTTCGCCAGGTTCAAAAACGAAGAATTGTGATTTGTTTCCAAAGAATATACAGGTATCTTTACTCTATATTTCTCCTATGAAAAACGCATTCCGTTTTTTAGCCTTTGTACTCTTATTCATACACATAGGATGCACTTCCGACACCTCTGTAATTCCACGCATCCTCAAACATGATCCATCTGACAAATCAGCGAGTCTTTTGCCTGAAAGTCTCTTTTATGAGATAGATAATAACAGAGACAATATTATTAATAGTCCCCGCGGAATACAGTTGTTCATTCCCAAAGGTTGTTTTAAAAATGCAGATGGTCCTGTAAAAATCGAACTGGCGGAAGCAGTACACATGGATGAATATTTACCGGCAGGACTAACGTCACCTTTTGCAGACCGTATCTCTTCTACCGCTGCCGTTTTATTTTTTAATGCTACGGCAAATGGTAATCAGGTAGTCATTGATCCGGAAAATCCTGTTTATATAGAAATACCTGCCAATGAAATTCCGGGAAAACTGCTGCTTCACAAAGGTGTCCGCGACAGTATGGGAAATATGATATGGGCCAACTTACCCGATCCAGACAAAGGACTTATTTCAATTGACCCGGGACTGCTCGATTTTTATCCCGAAGGTTATGAACGCGCTGTGGAAGCAGGTATACCCTACAAGAGCTATAAAAGCGCCAACAAAAAACTAAAAGACAGTTTATATTACGGTCTGCAATCCGATGTTATAAGCAATCTCTACGCCCAATCCTCTACTGAGATACCTCGTGAATCCCAGGTAAAAAACGTACGAACAAATGTTTATTCTACCAGTGATACTTTAGCTTATCAAAATGCAGAATGCGGTATTGAACCCATGCGGATCAAAACCCTGCGTTCAGATAAATACCGGCAGACACTCATTGCTACCAGAGAATTTGAAACGCGTCTGAAACTTATCTTTAAAACATGTAACAATAAACTGGTTGATCTGTACGCAAATAATATCAATAAGAACCTATGGGAAATAGATAGCATGGCTGCAGATATGTTGCATGATGATAAAGAGCTGGAAAGACAGTTCCGACAATGGGCTTCAGAAAAACGTACACGTGTATTGAACGGAAAACCCTATATAGAACAGGCTGAAGCTTATTATGAAGGCGAATTGACCCGCAACAGAGAAGAACAATCTGCACTTTTTAATGAAATTCGCAGCCGAACTGTAAAAAGTCTGCAGGAAAATGAAAAATTAAAAGAGAAATACAGGACGCTCCTTTCTAAACGCGAAAAGTTCCGTATGAAAAAGCTGGGCTTTGAATTGTATGAAAATGGCTGGATACACGCCGGCTACAATGAAGTATATGATAAAATGAAGGAGGAACAGTTGCTTGTACATGTTCCCGACACTGGTTTTTCCCGCACTCATGTATATCTCATTTTTAATACGATACAGAGTATTTACAGAATGTATTCAGATAATGACAGGGACTTTTATACAGGCCCCGGAACGTACAAAGGTATTTTCATGCCAATGGACGAAACTGCATCTGTTCTTACCATTGCCTATAAAGAAGATATTCCTTATGTATCGCTGGATTATTTTTTCATCGGAGAAATAGAAAACCTATATGTAAATCCGGTTATTTCCAGTCCTCAAAAGCTGAAAGCCATGCTCAAATCATATAGATATCTGAATAATGTAAACGATATTGAACGTGATCTTCTGTTTATGAACCGCCTTTTGACTGATAAAAAACAGCAGGCTGAATTAAACAGCGAAATTGAGTTTATGCGTTCGCTCAGAAACATAGTGTATTCCTGTTGTAGTCCATACGGACACGGAAAGACTCTTTTTCAGTCCAACTGTTCAAGGTGTCATTATGCACACACTGGTCCTTTAGTAGGTCCCGGGCTCTGGGGCTCTACTTCAAAACATAAAATGCCCTGGCTTATAGAATTTACCAGAAGCTCTACTGTATTATTAAAACGGGGAGACAAAGACGCACTCTACATCTTTAATCTCTACAATAAGTCAGCACATCCTCACTTTCCTTATTTAAGTGACGAAGACATAAAGGCTATTTTCAGTTATGTAGATCAATAATTCTCTACTCAGCCCCTGCACTTACTGCGCTCAGGCTTTCCGTATCCCAGTAACTGCGGGCTACATCACGTACCTGTTCTGCCGTTACATTGTATATTTCTGCGGAGAAATTGCGGTAAAAATCCGGGGCCTCTCCTTTCAGGATCAGGGGTTTCTGGATGGTGGCCAGGCTGTGTACATTTTCGAAACGGCGCACCAGGTTGCCGCCCAGGTAGCTTTTTACACGCTGCAGCTCTTCGGCAGAAGGCATTTCCTGCTGCAGCAGACGTATTTCGTTAAATATTTCTTCTGTAGCTTTTTTCGCAACGTCTTTACCCACTTCCGTCTGCACCCGCCAGATGTGTGTAAAACGGAAGGTCTGCCAGCCGCTCTGTACACCGTAGGTGAAGCCGTGCTTTTCGCGCAGGTTGCTCATAAGACGGCTGCCGAAATAACCGCCCAGCAGGATATTGGCCACCGAGGTACGGGCCATTTCCAGCGGACCGGAAAGCGGTGCCACTTTACCGATACGGATACTGTGCTGTACAGAACCGTCCACCTGTTCGAAGCTGCATTTACCTTTTTCCTGTGCCGGGGCCTGGTAGGCGCTTTTGTCGGGCAGTTGCAGGGGAGCCAGGCCGGTATCGGAGAAAAGATCGTCGAGCAGTTGGTATTCTTTTTCGCCTACATTACCTGATATGAAAAACGATACACCACGCTTCAGCAGGGTTTCCCGGTAAAAATGCAGCAGTTCTTCCTGTCTCACGGCCTGGTGATCGGCCGCTTCCGCCATACGTCCGTAGGGATGCTCTTCCCCGAACAACAGGGCCTGGAATGCCCGGTTGGCCATGTAATCCGTTTTGTGCTTATTGATCTTCAGTTTATTGATATTGCTGGTGACCAGCAGCCCCAGCTCGTCCTGCGGCAGGGTGGATTCCAGCAGTATTTCCCGGAAAAGCGGCAGTACTTCGGGTAAAAATTTCTTCAGCGTGAACAGCACTACCGAAGCATAATCCTTCTGCACGTCCACCGAAATAAAGGTGCCGTAATAATCGAAAAGATTGTTCAGCGTATAGGCATCACGGTTTTTTGTGCCGCGGGTAAGCAGGTCAAAAACGTAGGACGCATAAAGTTTCGGTGAGGTAAAGGCACTGCCGTCGAAAACAGCTTCAATGCGCACGGTCTCTGCCGATCCCGAAGGAAAAATATAACTCTGTATGCCGTTCCGGCCGGTACGTATCTCCGGATCCGGAAACTGCAGTGAAAATGTATTCTGTATACCGGGACCTTTTATTCGATCTGGATGCATAGCTTACTAAATGGCTTTATAATGTAAAATATTGGCTTTTTCGCGGGTGAACGTGAGTCTTGCGGCTGCCTGCAGGTCGGTGTCGCGGAGCGCATTGTAGCGGTCGCGTATCGTATTGGCATCCTCGGCCTTCGAAATATTTTCGAACATGGCCAGTTTCAGGGCTTTGTTCTGCCCGTTGTCCAGGTCAAAAGCCTCGCTGGTTTCGGCTTTGTTCTTCAGTTTCTGTATCTCATCGCCGGGGATCAGCTCCTCTTTTATTTCCAGCAGTACTTTCCATATCTCTTCCTCGGCGGTCTCAAAGCTTACGCCCTCAGCAGGCATACCGCTGATGATGGCCAGCCCGTTATCGAGCGAGCCCAGCACGTAGGACGAAATATCGTCGAATATCTTCTGTTCTACGATCAGTTTATGGAACAGGCGTGAGCTTTCGCCATAGCCCAGGATCTCTGTCAGGAAATCTACAGCATGGTAGCCCTCGCGGTCAAAGCCCGGCATGGGAAAAGCCATGTACAGCACATCTTTGGGTACTTTTGCCTCTACCCGCAGGCGGCGTTCTTCCGTCTGTTCCTTTTCCTGCGGCAGGTTCCGGGCATGTACTTCGCGGGCCGGAATTTCGCCGAACCATTTTTCGGCCAGGGCAAATACCTCTTCCGGCTGCACATTGCCGCTTACCGTAAGTACGGCGTTATTGGGCGCATAATGCGTAAAAAAGAAATGCTTCACATAATCGAGCGTAGCCTCTTCCACATGGCGGGTTTCCTTGCCGATGGTAGGCCACATGTAGGGATGCTCCTTAAAACAGAGTTTCCGCAGGTGATGCCATACATCGCCGTAAGGTTTGTTCAGGTAGCGTTCTTTAAATTCCTCGATGACCACTTTTTTCTGGATGGCCAGCTTTTCTTCGCTGAAGTCCAGGCCCAGCATGCGGTCGCTCTCCAGCCAGAAAGCCGTTTCTATGTTCTGTGCGGGCAGTGTAATGTAATAGTTTGTAATATCGTTGCTGGTAAAGGCATTGCTCATTCCGCCCGCATCTTCCACGGGTTTATCGAAATGTTTTACGTTCAGCGAACCTTCGAACATCAGGTGTTCGAACAGGTGGGCAAAACCGGTTTTTTCCGGTTCTTCGTCACGGGCACCCACGTTGTACAGTACGTTCACCGTCACCATCTGGGTGGCTGCGTCCGGGTTTACCAGTACACGAAGCCCGTTTTTCAGTGTATATCTTTCAAAAGCGATCATAATCTGTATTCTGTCTAAAAACGTTTGTACGTTTCTCTTACTTTTCGTATATTAATACCAGCTGGCCGATCTCTGCAATACGGCCCTGAATTCTGCCATGGTGTTCTTTACGACATCCGCAGCCGTTTCAATGCTTTTAATGGCGCTGCTTACCTGCCCCACCTCCAGTTCACCCTGTTCGAGGTCGCCTTCGAATACGCCTTTTTTACTGCGTCCGCGGCCCAGGATCTCCCGCAGTTCATCTGCCTTTGCGCCACGGGCATAGGCTTCGGCCAGTTCGGCATAAAAAGCGTTCTTAAACATGCGCACGGGGGTTACTTCCTTCAGGGTAAGTACGGTGTCGCCTTCCACGCTCCCGGTAATGCGTTCCTTATAACGGATGTGGGCGCTGCTTTCCACGGTGGCGGCAAAACGGGTACCCATCTGCACGGCTTCGGCTCCCAGGCAGAACATGGCAGCCATGGCACGGCCCGTAGCGATACCGCCGGCGGCGATCAGGGGTATTTTTCCCTCCAGGGCTTCTGCTACCTGCGGCACCAATACCAGGGTGGTGGTCTCTTCGCGGCCGTTGTGTCCACCGGCCTCAAAACCTTCGGCCACTACGGCATCGCAACCGGCATCCATTGCCTTTCGTGCAAATTTAGAGCTGCTTACCACGTGTACTACGGTAATGCCGTGTTCTTTGAAAAAAGCGGTATGCGAGGCGGGATTGCCGGCAGAAGTGAATACCACCGGCACCTTAAACTCGATGATACTGCGGATATGCTCGTCGATATTGGGATACAGCAGGGGCAGGTTCACGGCAAAAGGTTTGTCCGTGGCCTGTTTACATTTTTGCAGGTGGGTACGCAGGACCTCCGGGTACATGGATCCGGCCCCGATGATACCCAGTCCGCCGGCATTACTCACTGCCGAGGCCAGTTCCCAGCCGCTGCACCAGACCATACCGGCCTGTATAATGGGAAATTCAATGCCCAGCAGGCTGCAGATGCGGTTGTTGTTCATGCTATCCTTTAATTTCTTTCCAGACCCGGGTAATGAGGTGTTTGGTGGACTGCAGGAAGTCTTTTTCCATCATCCAGTAGTAATAGGACGGTTCTTCGATGAATACCTGTTTCAGCAGTTTGTCTTTATGCTTACCGAAATTGAATACGATGTGGTTCTCGGTATTGTAGCGGAATTTGTTCTCCAGGTCGGGCGTTTTGCGGTACTGGGTAAATTCGGCCAGGAAATCCACATTGTTCATCAGTTCGGGGTAGCGGTCCAGCTGGGCTTCCAGTATCTGGTGCGTGGCCCGGGTATCGGCTTCGGCGCTGTGTGCGTTCTCGAGGTCTTTTTCGCAATAGAATTTATAGGCGGCCTTCAGCGTACGTTCTTCCATTTTGTGGAATACCACCTGTACGTCCACACATTTCCGGTTTTCGAGCCCCAGGTCTATGCCGCAGCGGAAAAATTCCTCGGCCAGCACGGGCACGTCGAAACGGTTAATGTTGTAGCCCGACAGGTCGCAATCGGCCAGGAAAGCGAACACTTCCGGAGCGATCTGGGAGAACAGGGGCTTGGAGGCCACCATTTCGTTGGTAATATTATGTACGGCAGTAGCTTCGGCCGGGATAGGCATACCGGGGTTCACCAGGCGGGTGTACAGCACTTCGGAACCGTCGGGAAGGATCTTGAGTATGGCGATCTCCACGATACGGTCGGTCTGCAGGTTGATACCGGTAGTTTCCAGGTCGAAAAAAGCAAGGGGCCGTGAGAGTTGTAGTTTCATGCAGTGATTGTATTTCGGAACAAAATACGGTTTTTTGCAGGAAAGGGCGAAGCACAGCGGGCTAAAAAAGCCTTAAATATCCGTTAATATGAGGGCAGGCCCTGCCCCGGCGGCCCGTCATGAGCGGTAAAATACCTAATGTATCCCGCAAAACGGCGGAACAATAAGCGCTATTCCTGCGTAGGTTTGTCACCTGAAACAATACACATCCCAATGAATCCGAAAATAACACGCATCCTCAGCTACATCCACGCCCTCGGCACCCTGGCACTGGCGGCCTTTTTCCTGAATGCCGGCATAAAAAAATTCAGTCCGAAAGCGTTGCGGCCGATCGATAAAGACATACTGGTGGAACAGATCGCAGTGGCCGGATCCTATGCCCCTCCCCTGGGTTATACGCTTACCATGAATACCATGCGCCAGTCCGGCTTCCTGAAAATGATCGGGGTTTTCCAGCTGCTGGCAGCGGCCCTGATGATCATACCCCGAACAAGGCTCAGCGGTCTGCTGCTGCTATTGCCCATCATCTTCAATATTTTCTTTATACACGTGTTCATGGACAACCGTATGCACGAGAACGTAGAGACCGGCATACTGCTGGGCGCCAATACGGTGCTGACCCTGTGGTATGCACGCCGTATTGCCCGCGGGCTCTGGGGTAAACAGGAAAAAAACGCATAAAACGTATACAGATGAACTTTACTGACTTCAAACAGCTGGCGGCCCAGTTGTCGCATCCGGAAGGCGAGGACGGCATACGTACAGGCCGTGAAATGCACATCAGCAATGGCGAAATGACGCGGCGGGCCATCGATCTGCTGCAATGCCGTGACGAAGAACACATCCTGGAGATCGGTCAGGGCAGCGGCGCACACGTGCCCTACCTGCTGGCCAAAGGTACAGGACTCTTTTACGAGGGCATCGATATCTCTGAAACCATGACGGTACTGGCCGCCGAACTGAACGCGGCCGAAGTACAGGCCGGCCGGGTACGTTTTGTACAGGGAGAAGGACTCGTGCTTCCCTGGCCCGACAACACTTTTGACCGGGTATTTACCGTGAACACACTTTATTTCTGGACAGATCCTCAGGCGCAGCTTGCCGGGATACGGCGCGTGCTAAAACCCGGAGGCAGCTTCCTGCTGGCCTTCCGCAGCCGCAATTTCATGGAGAAGTTACCTTTTACAGGCTTCGGAGAATTTCGTCTTTACAGCATGGAAGATGGTATAGAACTCCTGGAGAAAAGTGGGTTCCATGTACAGGAACGCATATACGAAAAAGAAGAGACATTCAGCATTTTACAGGAGACACTGGAAAAGGACAGGGTCCTGCTTCGTGCCGTAAAGATCTGATACATTTCAGGGGAAAATACCCATAGGACGGGAAAACGGAATCGTTTATCTTTGAAAAACGTTCAATCCATTCCTGTTTTCCTATGAATACCAATATTAACCAGTCTTCTGAGAAACTGCGCTATGTAGACCTGCCGGCCTCCGCAGCGGAAGAGGAAGTTCCGCTTTTACGGAATATGGTCGCCCCTGCGCCGGAATCAGCCGCTTTTGTTCCCTTCGGGGATATTGCACTCAGCTTTTCCGGGGGAGGTTTCCGCGCGGCCTGCTTTGCCCTGGGCGTTCTTTCTTTTCTGAATGAAATAAAAGATGAGGACGGGCTGCCGCTTTTACAGCACGTACGGTACATATCCTCGGCTTCGGGAGGCAGCATCACTACGGCGGCCTATGCGCTGAGTGTGGCCAACGGAGAGGACTTCAGCATTTTTTATAAAACCCTGCACGAGAGTCTGAGCGCCGATAAAATGCTGAACAAGGCCATGCTGCTGCTGGCCGATGATTCGGTCTGGGGCCAGCCCTTTCATAAAAGGCGCAACCTGATCAATGCCTTTGCCATTGCATACGATAAAATGCTGTACAAGGGACAGACCGCCGGGCACATCAATACCTCGCCCCATTCGGACCAGACCGGCCTGGAAGAGATCTGCCTGAACGCCACCGAATTCTACAAGGGCCTGCCCTTCCGCCAGAGCATCTACCTGAAAAAAGCTCCTGAAAATTACCACGATGTACTGTACGGCAACTTTACCATAAAACTTCCGCCCGAAGTAAGCAATCCCTTTAAAATAGCAGATATGGTAGCGGCTTCGGCCTGCTTCCCCGCCGGGTTCGAACCCATACTGTTCCCTTCGGAATTCCTGCCCCGCCAGGACCTGGCCGCACTTTTCAAAGGCCTGCGCGTGCAACCCCAGGAATTTACGGTGGAAGAACTGAAAACCCTGTACAACAGCGATGACATTTCGGACTTTAAAGGTGCGGAGATCGAAAAAATGGCCTCCTTTATGAAAAGTCTGCAGGACAGACCGAATAAAGACAGTGTACAGATCGGCCTGATGGACGGCGGCATTACCGATAACCAGGCCATCGACAGTGTGATCTCGGCACAGGCCAAACGCATGGAAAATGCCAAACGCTCCGCAGAAAACAAAGCGGCGGACAGGTATCGCCCCTTCGACCTGATCATGCTGAACGATGTGGCCAGTCATTTTATGAGCCCTTACCGGCTCCCCGACCCTAAAAAACAATACCAGAGCTGGCAGTTCCTTACCATACGCAGTATTTTTATCATAGGCACTCTTTTGTTTATACTGAGCGGACTGGCCACTGTGGGCGCCTTTTTTAGTATACCCTTCGAAAGTGCCGTATTATCCAAGATACAGGTGCTTCTTGCTTCGTCGGTATTCCTGGTCTCCGGGGGCAGCATTGCCCTGCTCTGGCTGTTGCGCCGCAGGATCTCAGGTACGGTGAACGATACCGAAGGCTTTAACCTGAGACATAATTTCTCGGAAGACATACAAAAGAACCTGTTCCGTTATTTTGCACGGGTACCGCTGCGCATTTTACTGCGGATGATGAACGAACGCATAAACTCCATGCTGGCGCTGAACAACGAGGTTTTCCTGAAACGTACGCGCTACCTGCTGCTGCGTGAGATATTCCAGGTGCGTACCTGGACGGGCCGCGTTCTTTCGAACAATATTTACGACCTGTCGTTCTCCAATAACAACAACCGCATCAGCGGCGGAAGGATCGACCCCGTACACGCCCGCTACCTGCCCCGCGTGGAAATGCAGCGGGTGGCCCAGGCTGCCTTTCGTATGCCTACCGTGCTGTGGTTCGACAAAAAGAACCAGGCCAGCTGTATACAGGCCGCGGTGGTAGCCACGGGTCAGTTCAGCACCTGTTACAACCTGCTGGTATACCTGGACGAGATCAGTGCCCTGCCGGAATGCGCGGGTACCGATGTACAGAATCGGTTAATACATATACGCAAACAACTGGAAGAGGCTTACCGCCAGTTCAACCGGAATTCTTTTTACCTGTATAATGCGATCAGCGGCACGAAGATCTCTGACGATACGTTCCAGACCCCGGACTCCTTCCTGAGTTACCAGGCCTTTACTTCAGCTCACGAACCCACTCCCTGAACTTAAACGGGTTCAGCTTCATCAGGTTCAGGCTGAAGCGTACATAGCTCCAGTAGGGGTTTTTAAAGTCGTTGTTGGCAAACATCAGGTTTTTGGAAGTAGCCTGGGGGATCGGGAAATAGATCGAACAGGCTCCGCCCGGGATCACATTTACGTACAGACCGGCATTGTAAAATCCGTTCCACTGGTTGCTGACCGTTCCCGTACCAACGTCGGTAACTTTTGCGGCATGCAGGCCGAAATCGGCATAAACGCCTATGGGGACCCACAGTACCGGGAAATCGGCTTTCAGGTTCAGACTCGTTAAAAAACGACCGCTTTGTCCGCCGGGCGCATATACTTTAAAGTTGCCCTCCCGCTCCACGAACTGGTTACCGGTAAAGCCCCGTGTATCCGAACGGCCGAAATAAAAATGGTCGAGCAGGTAATCGTTCGGGCCGCTCCAGCCGTTCATCTGCAGGTTATTGTTCACCAGCGTGTTGGCATGCAGCAGGAATACCCCGGCAAATGCCCGTATTTCGAGCCCTTTGCGGTTCCTTACGTAATTGATCTTTTGCGTGGCCTCGGCCCAGAGTTTCAGCGTGGTAGGCTTGCGGCCGTTGAGGCGGTAAAAATCGTGCTTGTATTCCAGGGCCGTTTTTACATAAAACGGGAAACGGCGGTTGTAATGTTCGTACCAGTAAGACAGCTCGCCCACTTCGTAATTAATGTCGCGGATACCCAGGTGTGCATACATGCCGCCCGTCTGTTTGTTGATGAACATATAGCGCAGCTGCATACCGCTGCGTTTGGGAACAGCTGGTTTGTTGCGCTTGAATTCGCCTTCGGCACGCACTTCGATACGGTTGTAATTCAGCGCTTTTTCGGTAAAATCCCAGGCAAAACGACGAAAATTGACGCCAATATCCATAAAAGCCAGGCGCGAGCGGTCGGGCAACAGCCGATAACGGTAATCGCCCAGGGCTGCAAAACCGATGGGGTTAAAACTGATCAGAGGTAAAACCAGGAACTCCTGTCTGCGCGGTACCAGGGGTTTGTTGTGCAGCAGCAGCCCGATCATGCTTTTGTTGTAATTGTTCCAGGCGTATACCGGCCCGAGACCCATGTACATCTTATCGTACACCGGCAGGGAAATATAGGGCAGCACACCCGCAGGTATGCCATTGCGGCCGGCTCCGGAAGGTTTTACATAGTTATTGGAACGGTCTTTTTCCCGCAGTACGCCGCGGTAATTCACTTCGATCCAGTCACAGCCCGAAAGATCGGCCTGCAGGGTCTGTTCTCCGCTGAATGGCTCCAGCCACATACTACGCGTACGTACCTTTCCTTTTATAAAACTGATCTCCACGGGCAGCGGATGCGTATACGAATTTTTAAGCACCAGGGTATTTGTGCCTTCTATACGCAGGGAAAGATCGGGCAGGATACGTTCTTTCATCAGTCCCTCGAAGAACCAGCCCAGGTCCTTGCCGCTTACCTCTTCAAACACATTTCGTATATCCATCGGACCAGGGTGCCGGAAAGCCCAGGTTTTATAATAGGCCTGCATGCAACTATCGAAGAGCGCACGGCCCAGGTACATTTCCAGGTAGTGAAAATTATTGCCCGTATGTGTATACACTTCCAGGCCGTAGTTCAGGGCGCTGTAGTCCACCGCAGGCAGGCCCGGCGATTGCTGACCGTTGTGCCTGATGACGAACTCCGATCCGGCGGCTTCCATCAGGTCGCCTCCAAGATTTATGGCCGGTATTCTTTTGCGGGAATAGGCAGACATATCGCGGAAGCAGGCATCTTCGTAATAGGTATTGAGGCCCTCGTCCAGCCAGGGATAGCTGCGTTCGTCGGAGGCCAGTATACCGTAAAACCAGTTGTGGCCTACTTCGTGTATAATGGTGCGTTCCTCGTCCCCGTCGCCGATGATGGTGATCATGGGGTATTCCATACCTCCGCCGGCCGCAATGGTCCCGTCTACGGCCGTGCAGTAGCTGTAGGGATATTCCGCAATGCGTTTTGAATAGTATTCCACGCCTTTTTTCACCCAGGAAGCGGCCCGCCGCCAGCTTCCGGCATTCTGTACGGTAGCCAGGGCATAACAGTAAACATTGCGGCCACTCTGCAATACCGCGGTATCGGCACGTACCACAAAATCCTTGTCGGCAAACCAGGCAAAATCGTGTACGCGGTCCTGTGTGTAGCGCAGGGTCTTTGTTTCGGCAGCACTGGCCGGTGTCTGGTAAAGGTCCGGATCGGGTGCCGCTTCTGCCAGTTTTTTTTGCAGGAAACGGATCTCGCTCTGCGTTTGCAACTCTCCCGTAGCGCCTACCACGTAATTGGCCGGCAGGGTTATTTCTACATCGAAAGAGCCGAAATCGGAATAAAACTCGCCCTGGCTCAGGTAAGGCATGGGATGCCAGCCGTTCTGATCGTACACGGCCGGTTTGGGGTACCACTGCGTGATCATATAGGCCTGTTTAAGGTGCCCGAGCCTCGAAATTTCCCCGTCGGGCAGGTCTACGCGGAACGGTGTGTGCAGGCTGATCTTTCCGCCCGAAGGCAGGGGCTGCGGCAGACGAATATACACCACGTCCGGGTTTTTCTCCCATTCCGTGTAGCTTACCGCCGTGCCGTCCACCGTAAAGGAAAGGCTGTCGACAAAACCGCCATCCCGCCGGAAAAGATGCGTATTGCCGCTGTGTTCCAGCTCCTGCTTTGCCAGGGCGGTACGTGTACCCGAATACGCATTGGGCCAAAGGTGTATGTACATTTCCTGCAGGGCCTGCGGCGAATTGTTATGGTACTCAATGCGGATCTCGCCGTGCAGGCGGTGCCGCACATCGTCGAGCCGTACCTTAATGGTATAATCGGTACGTTGCTGCCAGCCGGCCTGGGCGCTGAGCAGTGCGGGTATAAAAAAAGCGGCCATAGCAATGAGGCCGCCTTTTAAACAGTTTATGTCTTTCATGCAATTATTTCAGTACTTCAGAGAGTTTGGCTTCCAGTGCCGGACCACGCAGGTCCATGGCAATGATGCGTCCTTCCTTGTCGATAAGGAAGGATTTGGGAATGCTGGTAACGCTGTAAATACGTGCGGCGGCGCTCTGCCAGAACTGCAGATCGCTCACGTGCGGCCAGGTAAGTTTATCCTGTGCAATGGCGTTCACCCAGGCGGCCTTGTCTTTATCGAGCGATACGCCGAATACCGTAAAGCCTTTGTCTTTGAATTTGTTGTAGGCGTTCACCACATTGGGGTTTTCCATACGGCAGGGGCGGCACCAGGAGGCCCAGAAGTCGATCAGTACGTATTTACCGCGGTAGTCGGAGAGTTTCACCACTTTACCTTCGGTATCGGGCAGTTCGATCTCGGGGGCCAGTTCGCCAATGGCAACCGGTCCGGGTGCGGCCATCATATTTACATAGTTCTTTACAAAGGGATTATTCGGGTGTGCCTGGCCCAGGTTATCGGCTACTTTTTTGTAGTAAGCGCGGTCTGTGGCTTTATCCAGGCGGCCTACCCCTTCGAGGGCCACGAGTGATTTCGGGTTCTCGTCGATCATTTTTTTGATCGTTACGTTCAGGGCGGCGTTTTTCTCGCTCATGATCTGGTTGAACGAAGTGCTGAGCGCCTGACGCTGTTCTACCGGCGTGGCCACGAAAATGGCGTTCAGCGAATCGCCTGATCTCTGCAGTCCGTCGATCAGGTTCACCAGTACACGCAGACGCTCACTTTCCTTAGAACCTTTTACGCTGTAATTCTCATTTACTTTTTTGCCGGCAATGTTCACCTCTATTTTCTCGGTGCTGTCGGTAAGCAGGAAAAGTACGTCCTGCCCGGCCGAAAGATCTTTCAGGCGCAGGCGGTAGTAGTTCATTTCCTGGGCTTTTTTATGGATGCTGAAGGCACCGGTTTCGGCAATTACGGCCGAGTCGATCACGGTGGCCCCGTTCGGGATCACTTTCTCGAACAATATGGTTTTGCCGGCGGCGGCCTTGAAATTTCCTTTCAGGAAGGGATCCTTACCTTTGGACGTAACCTCGCTGTTCCCGCAGGAAAATAAAGCCAGTGCGGCTATCAGTAATGTATTCATCTTACGATTTGGTTTCATTTTTTTCAGTTCTCTAAATTAGAAAAAATCCGTTCAATGCTCTATTCTTCGTTCATATTTAACCTATCCTTAGGAAATAAAGGCATCTGCATCACCTGTAAGGCCTGGTGGTAATGCCGTTCGTGGTGATTGGCCATCAGCATCAGCGTGTGTTTCAGGCTGTATACGATGTATTGTCCCGCGGGAGATTTAAAATAGATGCGTTTGTGTTTAAAAGAGTCCGTCTTCCGGATATAGGCCGAGAGTTGTTCTATATGTTCCTCGTAACGGCGTACGATCGTTTCTCCGTTTATATTCTTCTCCGGCTGAAATTTTTCCAGTGTACGTATGGGTGTTTTTACCCTGGCTCCCACTGTTTTTAGTATCACTCTGCCCCAGAATCCGGTCAGGAAAGGCAGGTAACTCAGTGCGGGCCGGGTATAGGTACCGTTGAGCACGCTTTCTACCTGCGGAAAATACGAAGTATCCGTTACGATCAGGTGGCTCAGGCACTGGGCAATACTCCAGCTGTGCTCTGCCGGCTGCCACAGCAGCTGTGCCGCTTCCAGGTTGTAGAAATTGTCGTGTACGTCACGGCTCACCTGTTCCAGGCGGAACAATACGTCGGTGAGGTAGGCATTTTTCATGACTCCAGCTTTTCTCTCAGTAAGGCACTGGCGGCTTTGGGATCGGCCTTTCCGCCGGAAAACTTCATAATTTCTCCCATGAACAGTCCCATGACCCCTTTTTTACCGTTGCGGTACTCCTCCACTTTGTCCGGGTAGGCGTCCATGGCTTTGGTCACCCATTCGTTCAGGGCGTCGGCGCTGCTTTCCTGGATCAGGTTGCGGCTTTCGGCCACCTGCAGGGCACTGATGCCGATGTTCTGCACCATTTCGGGGAAAATGGACGTAGCCGCAGCCGTGTAGGATACCTTGCCCGAATCGATGAGCGCGATGATCTCCACCAGGCGTTCCGGGCTCAGCGGAAAGGCTTCGATGTGCAGTCCGTGTTCGTTCAGGTAAGAACGCACCGGGCCCATCAGCCAGTTGGAAATGGCCTTGTAATTGCTGCCGGCCTTAATGGCATCTTCGAAATAGGCAATGGTATATTTGTCTTCGGTGATCCAGTAGGCATCGTACTCCGGTATGCCCAGCTGTGCCGTGTACTTGCGGAACAGGCTGTCGGGCAGTTCGGGCAGTGCCGCACGGATATCGTCGATATAGGCGTCTGTAAGTACCAGGGGCGGCAGGTCCGGCTCGGGGAAATAGCGGTAATCGTGTGCTTTTTCCTTGCTGCGCATGGCAAAGGTCTTACCCGAAACGGCATCAAAGGTGCGTGTTTCCTGGTAAATGGTCTCGCCGTTCTCGGTAGCGGTACACTGGCGTTCGAATTCGTATTCCAGCGCACGCTGTACGTTACGGATCGAGTTCATGTTCTTTACCTCTACCTTGGTGCCCAGTTTAGTTTCGCCGCGCAGGCGTATGGACACGTTGGCGTCGCAGCGCAGGGAACCTTCTTCCATGTTGCCGTCGCACACGTCCAGGTAGCGTACCAGTTTACGGACTTCGGTAAGATACTGGTTGGCCTCGGCGGGCGTACGCAGGTCGGGGTGTGATACGATCTCCACCAGGGGTACCCCGGCACGGTTCAGGTCGATGAGTGAATCCCAGGGGTCCTGGTCGTGGATACTTTTACCGGCATCCTCTTCCATGTGGATACGTTCGATACCGATACGTTTTACGTTACCTTCCGCATCTTTGATGTTCAGAAAACCCTCGTAACAGATCGGCGTGTCGAACTGGCTGATCTGGTATCCCTTGGGAAGGTCGGCGTAGAAATAGTTCTTACGCGCGAACATATTGTATTTGCGTATGTGGCAGTTCATTGCCAGACCCAGGCGTACGGCCAGTTCGGGTACGCGGGCGTTGAGCAGGGGCAGTGCACCGGGCAGACCCAGTGTTACCTCGCTTACATTGCGGTTGGGCAGCTCTCCGTATTCGTTTACGTCAGCGCTGTATGCCTTGGTCCGGGTAAGCAGCTGTGCGTGCACCTCCAGACCGATAACCATTTCGTATTTGTCCCAGAAATTCATTACGGTAAAGCTAAGAAGAAAATTGTCAAATTTCAGCCCCTTCAAACAGGCTGTCTACAAATGCTTTTTTGTTAAATACCTGCAGGTCCTGTGGTTTTTCGCCCAGGCCGATGTATTTAACCGGAATTTTAAAGCGGTCGGAGATACCGATCACTACGCCGCCTTTGGCCGTACCGTCCAGTTTGGTAATGGCCAGGGCGTTCACCTCGGTGGCGGCCGTAAACTGTTTAGCCTGCTCAAAAGCGTTCTGCCCGGTACTTCCGTCCAGCACCAGCAGCACTTCGTGCGGGGCATCGGGGATCACCTTCTGCATTACGTTCTTTACCTTGGTAAGCTCGTTCATGAGATTGATCTTGTTATGCAGGCGGCCGGCCGTATCGATGATGACCACATCGGCGTCCTTCGACTGGGCGGATACCAGGCTGTCGTACGCCACGGAGGCCGGATCGGCGCCCATGCCCTTCTGCACAATATCGCAGCCGGCACGCTGACTCCAGATACCCAGCTGGTCCACCGCAGCGGCCCGGAAGGTATCGGCTGCGCCCAGCACTACTTTTTTACCACGCCGGGTAAAATGCCAGGCCAGTTTACCTATGGTGGTGGTCTTACCCACCCCGTTCACGCCTACTACCATGATCACGTATGGCTTTTTGCCGGCGGGCAGGGTAAAATCTTCGTAATCGCTGGTATTGTTTTCGCCGAGCAGCGCCGCGATCTCATCGCGCAGGATGCTGTTCAGCTCTTTGGTATCTACATATTTATCGCGGGAAACGCGTGCTTCGATACGTTCTATGATGCGTACGGTGGTTTCCACACCTACGTCGCTGGAGATCAGGATGCCTTCGAGTTCGTCCAGTATTTCATCATCCACTTTCGACTTGCCGGCCACGGCTCTTTTGAGCTTATCGAACAAGCCTTCCTTAGTCTTCTGCAAGCCCTGGTCCAGGGTGTCTTTCGACTCTTTTTTCGAGAATAAACGATCAAAAATGCCCATCTTGTCGGCGAAGGTATAAAAAAAGAAAAAGCCCGAAACCGGTTCGGGCTAAATTAGAATATCTTAAGAGACGTATCCTGCAGATTACTTTTTAAAGAAATCGGCTACGTGATCTTTGTGTACAATTTCTTCTTTGAATGCGTAAGAACCTTTGTCGGTCTTTACCATTTTAATAACGCGGGCGAAGTCTTTACCTTCTCCTCTTTTAAGCGTAGCTACGGTCTTCTTTGCCATGACTTATAAATGTTTTCCGGATTACTTGATTTCTTTGTGAACGGTAACGCGTTTCAGAATGGGGTTATACTTCTTACGCTCCATACGCTCAGGCGTATTTTTCTTATTCTTGGTGGTAATATAGCGTGAAGTACCGGGCATACCGCTCGCCTTGTGCTCTGTGCACTCCATAATTACCTGTACTCTGTTACCTTTTTTTGCCATTGTCTATATGAAATTGGGGTGCAAATATACCTTTTTTTTACAAAACAAAAAACTTTTTGCCTATCTGCCAATAAAATAATTTACGCCGATGCCGGTCCCCTGCAAAAGCGAGATCCCGTAGTTGAGCGTTCCGGGACTCCCCGGGCCGCCCAGCAGGTTCGAGTAATCCAGGTACAGCCCGCCGATCAGCAGATCTACCGATAGTCTCCGGACCGGGAAAAAGGTTAGTCCGGGCGACATCTGCAGGCCTATACTCAGGTTTTCGCCAACGGATGCCGGAGTTCCTATATGAATTCTGCTATACATTACGCCCACCCTTGACTGCTCAAAGATACCAAAATACCGGTTGAACATCTTGTAAAAACGTACGGTGGGTCCGCCCCCGATACCCCAGGTAAAAATTTTCTGTGCCGGGCCTCCGGGTACAGAATTCAGGCTGAACACCAGGTATCCGCCCACGGCAATGTTGCGGTGTACAAAATGCAACGCATGTGCATTGAGGCTGAAATTGTGGGTACTCATATTGGTAACGGGCGCACTGCTCCCGCCGTAATTGAAACTCCCGCCGA
The DNA here is from genome assembly GCA_052437175.1 of Flavobacteriales bacterium. GTDB lineage: Bacteria > Bacteroidota > Bacteroidia > CAIKAF01 > CAIKAF01 > JACVCJ01. Next base: position 494,771 of record JBQVOK010000001.1, on the reverse strand, counting down.
CCATAGTAACGCCTTTTCCGACAAAGCGGAGGCTGTCCTTCGGAGTTTTCATTTTCTGCGCATAAAGGCCTGCGCTCATACAGAACAGCATAACGGCTGTAAACAGGATATTTTTTTTCATAGAAATTGTTTGAGTTGCCCTTAATAACAAAAATCCGTCCCGCTTAGTATGCCGGACGGATTTTCCGTATCAGATTTTTAGTTTACGTACGTATGTACGTTCCTTTTAGTTGTTCATGCTGTAGAGGAACTCCTCGTTGCTACTGGTTCGGTTCATCTGGGTACGCAGGAAGTCCATGGCCTCCACGCTGGTCATATCGCCCAGGTGATTACGCAGCAGGTAGGTGCGCGAGAGGAAGTCCTTGCTCACCAGCAGATCGTCGCGGCGGGTAGAGCTGCTGAGGATATCGATGGCCGGGAAGATACGGCGGTTGGCGATCTTGCGGTCGAGCTGCAGTTCCATGTTACCGGTACCTTTGAACTCTTCAAAGATCACTTCGTCCATTTTACTTCCGGTATCGGTAAGCGCCGTAGCCAGGATGGTAAGGGAACCTCCGTCCTCGATCTTACGGGCCGCTCCGAAGAACTTCTTGGGTTTGTGCAGGGCATTGCTGTCCACACCACCCGAAAGTACCTTGCCCGAAGCCGGTGAAACCGTATTGTGGGCGCGGGCCAGGCGGGTAATGGAGTCGAGCAGGATCACCACGTCGTGCCCGCATTCTACCAGTCGTTTGGCTTTTTCGAGCACGATATTGGCAATGCGCACGTGGCGTTCGGCCGGCTCGTCAAAGGTAGATGCGATCACCTCGGCATTTACGCTGCGTTCCATATCGGTTACCTCTTCCGGGCGTTCGTCTATGAGCAGGATAATGAGGTATACCTCGGGGTGATTGGCGGCGATGGCATTGGCGATCTCTTTCAGCAGCATGGTCTTACCCGTTTTGGGCTGGGCCACGATGAGGCCGCGCTGTCCCTTACCGATGGGCGCCACCAGGTCTACGATACGCGTAGAAAGCGCTTCGCCTTTGTGACCGGTGATCTTCAGCTTTTCGTAGGGGAAAAGCGGGGTAAGGTAATCGAACGGCACGCGGTCGCGGATGCGTGCACTGTCGAGCCCGTTGATCTCCTTGATCTTGATCAGCGGGAAATATTTTTCGTTCTCCTTCGGCGGGCGGATGGTACCCACAATGGTGTCCCCGGTGCGCAGACCGAACAGTTTTATCTGTGACTGCGATACATATACGTCGTCGGGAGAACTGAGATAGTTATAATCGGAGGAACGCAGGAAACCGTAACCGTCGGGCATGATCTCGAGTACGCCTTCGGTCTCGATCACATCGTTGAACAGATAGGGCTCAAAGCTTTCTTTGGACGTGTTCTGGTTCTGGTTCGGATTATTCTGGTTGGGATTATTCTGATTCTGGTTCTGATGCTGGCGGTTCTGCTGGTTCTGGTTCTGGCCCTGCTGTTGTTTCTGCTGGTTTTGCTCGCGGGGCTGCTGGTTCTGTTCATTACCGCCCTGGGCCTGCGCCTGGTTCTGGGTCTGCTTGGCCGGATTGTTCTGGCTCTTGTTCTGCTTGTTCACCTGTTTTTTACCGCTCTGTCCCTCGGGTCTGGCCGGGGTTTCGCCTTCGGCTTTTACGGCAGGTGTTTCCACAGCAGGAACTTCGTTGGTCACCGCCGCTTCCTCGTTTCCGTCGTTTTCTTCTTCGCTTTCTATTTCTGCGCCGGCCTCTTCCGCTGCTACTTCTTCCAGGTCTGTGGCTTCTATATCGCCGGCTTCATCGCTGACGGAGAACAGATCGGGCTCCGCGGCAACAGGCGGATCGATTTCCACCGGCTCGTTCGGGAACGAAAGGGCATCGGTATCTTTAACGATCTTGTTCTTTTCGATATGGCTGGTACCTACGCGTACCGGCTCAGAAGCCACACGGGTACGTTTGCGTTTCGAAGCGCCGTCTGCCGGGTTTTCTTCCTGGGGAACCGCTTCACGTTTACTTACGGGCGTTCCCGGACCTCCGAGGATCTGCTCCACGAGGTCGTTTTTTTTCATACTCTGGTATTTTTTTAAGCCAAGCGATGCTGCAATTTCCTTCAATTCGGGTAACAGCTTGGCTTCCAAATCTTCACGTGTGTACATATAAAGAATTCAACTATTTTGATCTTTTCAAAATTCCGTAAACTTAACTACAGGATGTTATTTTGATTGGATTTGTCTTGAAATAAGACGTTATTGAGAATAAGGATTCCGTCACAAACATACAAAGATTTTCGAGAAAGCAAATCTTATTCAAAAAATCTGCCTATTTTGTATTTCTGTACCGATCGTATACCGATCAGAATTCATTTTTCAGTAGCGGGATTAAATAATATCTTTACAGCCTTAACAGATATATGAGAGTAGGAATTGTAGACTGCGGCACCAACACGTTTAACCTGCTGGTAGCCGAATTAACGGATGGCGGATACGAAATTTTACATGCTTCCAAAATACCCGTGCGCATTGGTAAGGGCGGACTGAACAAAGGTCTGATCCTGCCCGATGCCGAAGAACGGGCCATGCAGGCCCTGCGCACCCATAAAGAAAACGCCCTGCTGCACGGCGCGGGATCCATGCATATTTTTGCCACCTCGGCCCTGCGCAATGCCGGGAACGGCAAGGACATCGCCCTGCGGGCAAAGGCCGAACTGGGGCTGGACATACAGATCATTTCCGGGCTGGAAGAAGCTGCCCTCATTTATGAAGGCGTACGCCTGAGCGGGGCACTGAACGATAAACAGGCCCTTATTATGGATATAGGTGGCGGAAGCTGCGAATTTATTTACGGTACGATCTCCGGCTTCTCCTATTCACAGAGCTTCGAGATCGGGGTAAGCCGCCTGGTGGACCGTTTTCCGCTGAGCAACCCTGCCCTGCCGCAGGAGATCAGCGCCGTTTCGGATTACCTGCAGCAGACCCTGCAACCGCTCTTCAGTGCCGTACCGGCCGATAAACCCCTGATACTGGTAGGCAGCAGCGGCACCTTTGATACCTTTAAAGATATGTACGTGGCCGCACACCCGGCCCAAGAACATAAAAATACCTTCCTGGACCTGCCCTCGGGCGAATTTGCACACATGTACACACAGATCACCCGCGCCACCCTTGAAGAACGCCTGCAGATACCGGGCATGGCCGCCTTCCGGGCCGAAATGATGGTGGCTTCGGTCATTGCCGTCCAAACCATTATGGAACATTACGATTTTCCCATGATCCGTACCTGCGCCTACTCCATGAAAGAAGGCATACTGAAAAAAGTATGGAACGATGTATTTAATAAAAACGCCGCACACTAAATAACTATGAGCAAGATCCTGATCATTGACGATGAAAGAGCCATCCGCCGCAGTATCCGGGAGATACTGGAATATGAAAAATACGAGGTGGTGGAAGCCGAAGACGGTATGAAAGGACTGGACGAAGCTGCCAAAAACGATTTTGACCTGATCTTCTGCGATATCAAAATGCAGAAAATGGACGGTATCGAAGTGCTGGAACAGCTGATGCAGCGGCAGACCGATACCCCCGTAATTATGATCAGCGGCCACGGGAACATAGAAACGGCCGTAGACTGTCTTAAAATGGGCGCCTACGATTACCTGGCCAAACCCATCGACCTGAACCGCCTGCTGGTGTCTGTGCGCAACGCGCTCGACCGCAAAAGCCTGGTAAAAGAGACCAAGGTGCTCAAGAAAAAGATACAGCAGAAAGGTACCGGGACCGAAATTGTAGGTACCAGCAAAGCCATACTGGAAATAAAAAGCCTCATTGACCGGGTGGCGCCCACCGACGCACGCGTGCTCATTACCGGCAGCAACGGTACCGGTAAAGAACTGGTGGCCCGCAGCCTGCACGAAAAAAGCCGCCGGGCCGAAATGCCCCTGCTCGAAGTGAACTGTGCCGCCATTCCCAGCGAACTGATCGAAAGTGAACTGTTCGGGCACGAAAAAGGATCCTTTACCTCGGCCATTAAACAACGTAAGGGTAAATTTGAACAGGCCCACGGAGGTACGCTCTTCCTGGACGAGATCGGCGATATGAGCCTTCCGGCCCAGGCCAAAGTACTGCGCGCCCTGCAGGAGAACAAGATAAGCCGGGTGGGCGGCGACGGCGATATTTCGGTGGACGTGCGTATTCTTGCGGCCACCAATAAAGACCTGGCCGAAGAGATCGCGAAGGGCAATTTCCGCGAAGACCTGTATCACCGCCTCAATGTAATACCCATTCACGTGCCGGCCCTCAACGACCGCAAGGAAGACATTCCCCTGCTGGCCAATCACTTTCTGAACCTGATCACCGAAGAACAGAACCTGCCCCGCATCGAGTTTACGCCGGACGGACTCAGCGCCCTGCAGGAACTGAACTGGCCGGGTAATATACGCGAACTGCGCAATGTGATCGAACGCCTGCTGATCCTCTGCAACGACAAGATCACGGCCGAAGACGTGGAAACCTATGCCAAACCCTACAAACGTGCATAAGGCCTCTGCGGCATGAGCAATACGGGCACGCATATCCTTTTTCTTCCCCGCTGGTATCCGCATGCATACGATCCCATGTTCGGGCTGTTCATCCGTAAACATGCGCTCACCGCCGCCCAAAAATACCGGGTAAGCGTGGCCTATGTGCATTTTACCACATCGGAGAGCCGCACCGAGATCAGCGAGGATGTATTGCTGGAAATACGCAGTTACATTAAAAAATCGGGCAATCCCCTGCTGAATTTTTTCCGCTGGATGACGGCCTATCACCGGGCCTATACCGAGATCTGCAAACGCCGCGGCAAACCGGCCCTTACACACGTACATATACTTACACGCCTGGGTGTACTGGCCCTGTTCATGCGCATAGTACGCGGCATTCCTTACGTAATTACCGAACACTGGTCGCGTTACCAGCCGGGCGGATTCTACCACGGTGCCCTGCGTAAATTTCTTACGCGCCTGGCCGTACGTTTTTCCCGGGGAGTTACTGTGCCCACGGCCCAGCTGGAAAAAGCCATGCGGGCACACGGACTTAACCATACCCATTACCTGGTGCTGGCCAATACGGTAGAAAAAAAATGGTTCTATTCCGAAGTACATCCAACGCGGCCGATAAAACAGCTTATCCATATTTCCTGTTTCGAAGAGGTGTCCAAGAACATGAGCGGCATACTGAAGGCCATAGCCCTGCTGAAACAGCAACGCAGCGATTTTCACCTGTACATGGTGGGCGAAGGCATGGACTGGCAGCAGACCGTTGACCTGTGCCGGGAACTGCACTGCGACGATGTGGTTACCTTTACCGGCCTGAAACAGGGTGAAGAACTGGCCTCCCTGCTGCGCGGCAGCGACCTGATGCTGATGTTCAGTCATTACGAGAACCTGCCCGTGGTCATCAGCGAAGCCCTGTGCTGCGGCGTACCCGTGGTAAGCAGCGATGTGGGCGGCATCCGCGAAGTACTGGAACCCCGCTACGGCAGCCTGGTACCCGAAGGTGATACAACCGCTTTTGTACAGGCCATCCACAGCCGGCTGAACGAAACACAGCCCCCCCGCGAAGAAATTGCCGCCTACGCGGCCGCCATCTGGTACGAAGATGCCGTACTGCAACAACTCGACCATTTTTACCAAAGCGCACTCCGCTCATGAATACAGGCCGTACGCTTACATACGGTATACTTATGAATGCAGGCGGACTGCAGCAATGGCAGCTGGACTGCCTGGCCGAGCTGGAAAAACGCGGCGAGGCCAGGGCCGTTGTACGTATCGTAAAAAAAGAACCGGGAACCACTCCACAGGGCTTCACACAAAAGATAAGGAACTATCCCTACCGGAATTTTTTATTCCGTATACTAAAACGCTTTTTCTTCCGCACAGCGGCACAGGAGCTAAAAAACGAACTGCCCGCTTTCCTGACGGCATTACCGCTCATCGAGGCCGAAACGCTGCCTGTGGGTAAGTATGGCGAACGCTTTACGGAGGCTGACCTGGAAAGCATTCGTGCACACAGGCCCGATTTCCTGATACGCTTTGGCTTCAATATACTAAAAGGCGATATTTTAACACTGTGTCCCCTGGGCATACTGTCGTTTCATCACGGCGATGAATTGGATTTCCGCGGCGGTCCGCCCGGTTTCTGGGAAATACTGCGGCGCGAGCGGCGTACTTCGGTAGTACTGCAACGCCTGGGCCAAAAGCTCGATGCCGGCGAAATACTGCTGAAACGCCGTTACCGCACTGTGCTGCACTCGTATACACATCAGCTGCAGCATATACTGAACGCTTCGGCGGATATGCCTGCCCAGTGGGTAAGCATGTACCTGCATTCCGGCGGTCCATTTTCGTATACACCTTCGGAAGTAAAGCCCATTCGCACTTTTCCGCGGAACGGGGCTATGCTTTCTTTTATCTTTCGTATATGCATTGAACGGCTTCGTTTTTACCGCTCCAAGTACTTCGGGGCCGAAAAATGGGATATTGCCCTGGTGCAGACGGTCGAAAACGGTTTTGAACTAAAAAAACTGCAACCCCTGCACCTGTACGGCAAAGGAGTATATGCCGCAGATCCTTTTATCTATAAAGACCTTATCTTTTACGAACATTACGATTACCGCTGCAAAAAAGGCGATATCCATGTGCTCAGGCTGGAGAACGGCCACATAAAGGAACAACAGGTCCTGCTGAAGAACGACACCCATTTTGCCTTTCCCTTCCTGTTCGAATGGGAGGATACCCTGTACACGGCCCCGGAAAATGCCGCTTCGGGCGGCTGGTACGCGTACCCGGTAGATATGGGGAAGCTGACGGCCGGCGCTCCGCGGCTTATTCACCCCGAACCCCTGATCGACGCCGTGCTGTTTGAACACGAAGCTACCTGGTACATTTTTGCCGGACTTCCCGGCGAGGCTAATGAAAAACTACATCTCTGGTTTGCAGACCATCCTTTCGGGCCCTATACCCGGCATCCGGGCAGTCCGGTAAAGACAGACCCTTCCGGCAGCCGCATGGCAGGGGCCATTTTCTCAAAAAACGGCAAATGGTACCGGCCGGCCCAGAAAAGCGATCTTTACTACGGCGAACAGGTGCTGGGCTTCGAAATTACCCGGCTCAGCCGAACGGATTACGAAGAAAAACCGGCCTTCTGTCTGCAGGCCCCGGCAAATACGAATTTTCACGACGGACTGCACACCTTCAACAGTCATTCCGGGCAAAGCGTTACCGACCTGAAAAAACACGCTTCGGATATTGTATCTTTGGCCGCTCTAATACGCAGATAAAACCGCATGTCATTCAAACGCAACATAGGAAATACGCTCATCAGCAAGGTGATCACGGCGTTTTTCTCCCTGGGTACATCGGTATTGCTGTCGCGTTACCTGGGCCGCGAAGCCATGGGCGATATTGCCCTGGTGGTGATGGGCGTAAGCATTTCCCTGATCGTTAGTGGCGTATGGTCGGGCCCGGTGCTCACCTATTATGCCTCGCGCAAACCGCTGTGGCAGTTGTTGCTGCCTGCCTATATCTCCGGCTTCATCTGTGCACTCATCATTCCGCCCCTGCTGGCCGGTTTCGACCTGCTGCCCGCCAACCTGGTATACGCCACCATGCTCATCAGTGTATGCCAGAATGCACACGGCATGCACCTGAGCTACCTGCTGGGCGTGGAAAAGGTAAAAGCACACAATACCTCGGCCCTGCTGCAGGTAATGATCGTGTTCTGCGGCTTTGCCCTGTACATCTTCAGCGGTGGGCGCGACCTGCACGTATACCTGGGCCTGGTGGCCTTTTCTTTCCTGGTATCGGCTCTCATTGCCGCACGGCACCTGAAAAAGACCTACGAAAGCGACCAGGGCTACCTCTCCATAGCTATGGAAACTGCGCGTTACAGCCTGGCCATGCAAACGGGCACCCTGTTCCAGTTCTTCAATTACAGGCTCAGTTACTACTTCATCAACAGCTGGCTGGGTACGTCCACCCTGGGGGTTTTCTCGCTGGCCATGCAGATCACCGAGGGCGTACTGCTGCTGAGCCGGAGCATCGCCACCGTATTGTTCAGCCGGGTATCGGCATCGGAAGATGCGGCCGAAAAAACGCACAAAACACTCATTTCCTTCAAAATAGCCATCATAAGCACCCTCATCTTCCTGGGCGGACTGCTGCTGATGCCTGCCCAGCTGTTCACGTTCCTCTTCGGCGAAGAATTCGGCAATCTCAAATCGGTCTTTTTCCACATCAGTCCGGGTATCGTGTTCCTGGCCGGGCTCAATGTGCTCAGTTCCTTCTTCTCCGGCGATTACAAGGCATACGTAAACATGTACGGCAGCCTGGCCGGGCTCATTGTCATCGGTATCGCCGGCTGGTTCCTGATCGGCTGGCAGGGAATTTACGGGGCCGCATGGGCCAATTCCCTCTCCTATTTTACAGGACTGGCCGTAGCTGTTTTTTACCTGAAACGCTTTTACGGGATACACGTTGCAGACCTTTTCCCGCAGCGGAAAGACCTGGATAAACTACAGCAATTTAGCAGGTTCCTGAAACGTTAAAAGTAACATTCCCCGCTCAGCTTCGTCTTATGTTCCAAAAGCATGAAAAATGAAAATTGGAATAGATGCAGTTTCTTTCTACGTTCCTTCGGTGTATCTTCCGATCGAATCTCTCGCAAGCGCACGCAACATTGATCCCGACAAACTTAAATTAGGTCTGGGCCTCGAAAAAATGGCCCTGCCGGAGTCCGGCGAAGACACCGCCACCATGGCTGCGGAAGCCCTGTATACACTCCTGCGTTCAGAAAACATTCATCCTTCGCAGCTGAGCCGGGTATACCTGGGTACCGAAAGTGCCCTGGATGCCGCCAAGCCTACCGCCACCTATGCCGTACAGATGGCCGAGGAAAAAGGCGAAGACAGCTGGGGCAAGCGTTCCTTTAAGCACTGCGACGTGGTGGACATGACCTTTGCCTGCATCGGTGCTACAGACGCGCTGCAGAACTGTATCGACTACATCCGCCTCAACCCGGACGAAATGGCCGTAGTGATCGCCTCGGACGTAGCCAAGTACGACCTGGGCTCTACCGGCGAATATACACAGGGCGCCGGCGCCGTGGCCTTTCTCATCAAGGCACAGCCGCGTATCCTGGCCTTTGGCAGTAAATGGGGCGTAGGTATGGAAAGCGTGCACGACTTTTTCAAGCCCAAACGCAGCATTTCCAAATCGACCCTGGCCACGGAACTGGGTATACAGTTCGATTGCGCCAATCCCGCGCTGTTTGGCATTACCGAAAGTTATATGGACTTTACCAAGGAAAGTCCCGTGTTCGACGGACAGTTCTCGAACCAGTGCTATACCGACCGTATGAAGGAAGCCTACAGCCACTACATGCAGAAGAACGGGCTTTCGGGTGTACCTTTCGACGACTGGGCCGGCATTATTTTTCACCTGCCCTATGCCTTTCACGGTAAGCGCATGTTTGCCGACCTGTTTGCCGAAGAATATGTAAAGAACGGCAAAAGCGATATACTGGCCTCCGAAACCGGCGTACCGGTGCCGGATACCGACAGCGAGGACTGGAAGGAATTTGTAAAAAAAGCGGCCAAAACACCTACATATAAATCCATTGTAGACGAAAAGATCGAAGACGGACGCCTGGCCTCATCGGAGATCGGCAATATGTACACGGCCTCTGTGTTTATGTCGCTCCTCTCCTTCCTGAATGCCAAAGCCTGCAAACTGGAAGAGCTCAGCGGCAAAACCCTGGGCTTTATCGCCTACGGCAGCGGGTCCAAATCCAAGGTATTCAGTGCCGAAGTACAGCAGGGCTGGGCCGCACAAATTCTGCGGGTGCGCCTGGACGATACCCTGGCCAAACGCACGCCCATCAGCTTCGAGATGTACGAAACCCTGCACAAGAAAGAAAGTTCCATAGCGGCCGTACGTTCCAGTACAGGTTTCCGCCTGAAACATATCGAAAAGGAAAACCCCGTGGCGATCGGCGCACGTACCTACGCCAACAACTGATCGTTCACTGCTATATGACTGTAAAGCCCCGTTAATAAATTCCGGGGCTTTTTTTGTGTCCGGGTTTGTTATTTCTGTCCGCCGGAATTACCTTGCTGAAAATTTTGTGAACCATGGTAAAATTTGAAAAAACCATCCTGATCAACGAACCCATTGCCACCGTGCGGGCATTTTTGAATAAGGAATTCCTGATCTATTCAGGCTTTTCACCCTCCGGCGCCCTGGCCGATGTATTCCGTTTCGAAAAAAGTCTCAATGCAATGACCTCCGGGGAAAACATCATTATAACCCTCAAAAGCCGCAATGAGAACAGTACAGAAGTTACCCTGCGCAGCGAAGGCAAAATTTCATTCCAGCTCTGGGATCCCTTCGGCATCAATAAGAAAAATGTAAAAAAGATCGAAAATCTTTTCGAGACGGGCTTCCCGGGGAAAAAAGTATAATCTTTCCTGCACATTTTAAACCTTTTGTAAAAGGATGTGTCTAATTACGGTATATCTTTAACCGTATGAAAAACCAGGCATTCTCTCTTTTGCTCGCAGCGCTGTGCGCCGCACTCTTTTCCTGCCGCGATAAACCCACACACCAGTACCGGGAGGCTACCGTTGCGTACAACAACCTGCCCGGCACCGAGCCCGACCTGCTCAGCATGGACATTTATTATTTCGGCGACGATTCCCTGCGCCCGGTCATTTTCTGGGTACACGGCGGCGCCTGGTCCATCGGCGACAAGAGCAATAACCTCACTACCAAGCTCAACTGGGCCTGGGAGCAGGGGTATATACTGGTGAGCGTGAACTACCGCCTGAGCAAAAGCAATAATTCCGTACAATTCCCCGACCATTCCAACGATGTGGCCGATGCCCTGGCACGCGTGTACAGCACCATATACACCTATGGGGGCGACAGCAGCCGTATTGCTACCATGGGGCATTCCGCAGGCGCACACCTGGTGGCCCTGCTGGGCAGCGACCTCAGTTACCTTACTTCGCGCGGACTGCCACCGAACGCCGTTAAAGGCACCGTATGCCTCGATACGGAAGGCTATGATGTATATGCTAAAATGAATGCCGATCCGCACCTGGATTTTTATAAAGAAGCTTTCGGCAATAATCCCCAGGACTGGATACAGGCATCGCCCCTGCACCATATACAGCAGGACAGCGGCCCCTTTCAGCCTTTTTTCCTGGTAACACGGGGAAATAAGGGCCGGGTACAGATGGCCGGGGACTTCCGCGATGCCTTGCAGAACCGGAATGTGCCGATAACCCTGATCGACGCCAACCCTTACTCACACGGCAAAGTGAACGATATGGCCGGCAGCCCGGACGACAGTAAATTTACCCCGGCCATGACGGCCTTTTACCAGGGATTATTTAATTAGGAACGGTGTTTCTGCGGGTACTTATAGCGCATCCAGAAGTATACGGGAATACCCGATAAGATCAGCGAAAGCCCGATAACTGCTTCGCGTGGCCTTTCCATGATGGAAATAACCACCAGTATGGCGCAGAACACCACAAAAATGGCAGGGATATACGGGTAGCCGAATACTTTATACGGGCGCGGCACCTCGCGCAGTTTGCGGCGCAGTACAAATACCCCGAAGGCTCCGGCCCCGTAGAAAATGAACGCGGCAAAAATGAGCATATCCGTTAGCTGGTCAAAACTGCCGCTCAGCACCAGCACACTGCTCCAGATACCCTGTATCAGCAGCGCGCGGGCCGGTGTATGGTATTTGGGATGCGTTTCGCCGATCTTTTTAAAGAACAGTCCGTCGTTGGCCATAGCGTAATAGATACGCGGTGCGCCCATAATAGTGGTATTGGTGCTGTTGAAAGTACTCATCAGGATCAGGATCAGGATGAACATCATACCGCCGTAGCCCAGGAAAGAACGTACGGCCTCCACTGCCGCAATTTTATCGCCGGCCTGGTGGATATTGATAAAATCCTGCGCCGGAAGTACATACATATAGGCCAGGTTCACCAGCAGGTACAGTACAATAACGAACATGGTACCAAAAGTGAGTGCGCGTGGTATGTTGCGGTAGGGATTTTTGATCTCGCCCCCGAGGAAACCCACGGTATTCCAGCCTTCGTAAGCCCAGAAAGCGCTCATCATGGCGGCGAACATGGCCCCGAAAAAGCCCGTTTTGCTGGGATACGTGAATCCGGCAGCCGGGGTACCTGCGTTTTCCATACTGCCATCGCTCAGGAAAATGCTGAACAGGATAATGAGTACGATGCAGGAAATAACCGAGGTGGAAAATATTTTAAGTACCAGTCCGCCGAATTTCACCCCCACGTAATTAATGGCCGTGAGAGCCAGCAGTACCAGTATGGTAACGCCTTTTACGCCACTGTTGGCAAAAGGGGTGAATACGCCGATCTCGATGGCTTCGAGCGATTCGGGCAGACGCGGCAGCGCATGTATGGTATTGAGCGATTCGGCAAAGACATAGGCTACGGAGGCAGCCGTGGCGGTTTGCACCACACTCATCATACTCCAGCCGTAAATAAAGGCGAAGGTTTTGCCGTACATCCGTTTAAAGTAGGCATATTGCCCGCCTGGTTCTGCAATAAGACCGGCCACTTCGGCATTGGTAAGTGCGCCCAGCAGTGAAATGAGGCCGGCAATGAGCCATGCGGCCAGTACCCAGCGCGGGTCGCCGAGTTCGTTCATCATCGGGGCCGATTTTTTGAAAACACCGCTGCCGATCATCGACCCTACCACCAGCAGGAATGCGGAAAAGAAACCGAATGTTTTTACTAATCCTTTGGAATTACTCATGTTGTTATCGCCTGTGCTGCAATGATAAACAAATGCCGCTTCAGATGCAATTTCCGCAGCCTTTTGTTTTTCAACAGGTGTGCGCTGAATAAGCAGGCAAAAAAAAGCCCCGCGGTATGCGAGGCTGAATATTATTTTTCGTTTTTGATCTCTTTGGGAGGCATAGTACCGAAGATCAGGTCCCAGAACGGGCTGCTTACACCGAAAGCCTTGTTCTGGTAACGGTAGTGATGCAGCGTGTGGTGACGCCAGATCGGCTGCAGGAACCTGAACGGCGGCTTGATCTTATGAATGCTGTAATGCGTGCTGCTGTACAACACATAGCCCAGGATGAGCCCCGGTGTAAATACAAAGGTAAGTTTACCCATGATGAGGAAGAAAAGGCCTACGAACACCGCAGCCAGGATAATATTTACCAGGGGCGGCTGAAAGAGACGGTCTTCGTCGTTGGGGTAATGGTGGTGCACCAGGTGGATGGTATACACGGCCTTCTGCACTTTTTCCTTACGGGATTCAAAATGGAAGGCAAAACGGTGCATTACGTACTCCATCAGTGTCCAGGAAAATACCCCGATCAGGAACCACCACCACTGGTCGGCCAGGTTGGTATAACCCTGTGCATGGCCAAACCACAGCAAGGCAGCGATAATAACCAGGTCCAGCGGGATAATGATCCAGGGTGAAGTGCGGGTAAGCAGATCCATCCATCTGCTCTTAAACAGCTTAGCTGTTCCGTCTTTTTCCGGAACAAACTCTGTATATGTGTTTGAGTCCTTATTTTCCATACAAATCAGTGACGCAAATTTGCGTATTTTTTACATACCAAGCAAAAGAATTCTGTCAAACTCGTCCTGGGTCACCGGGCTCACGCTCAGGCGGCCCTGGCGCACCAATGCCATGTTTTTCAGGATATCGTCGGCCTTGATCTGTTCCAGGGTCACGGGCTTTTTCAGTTTTTTGTACACTTTCAGGTCAACGGCTACCCAGTTGGTATCGTCCGTGCTGGGGTCCTGGTAAGCTTCTTTGGCTACCTGGGCTATACCTACGATCTCTTTACCCTCGTTGCTGTGGTAAAACAGCACCAGGTCGCCTTTGGCCATGGCGCGCAGGTTGTTACGGGCCTGGTAATTACGCACCCCGTCCCAGAAGGTAGTTTTGTCTTTGGTAAATTTTTCCCAGGAATATTTAAAGGGTTCGGATTTGGCGAGCCAGTAGTTCATGTTCTTTAGTTTAAAAATTTCAGTACCATATTCCGCATCAGTTCAGCCTCGTCCATATCCGGGGCGTTAATGCCCTTGGCATACAGGTCGGCAATACCTACTTCGCGGATGCAGTTCTTGAGCTGTGCCACGGAATATTGCTGGTGCAGGGCTACAATATCGTTTTTCTGGATAGAGAACAGTTTCAGTTTCATCGAGGTCTGGTCGGCCGAGAGCTTTTCCACACCCATGTAGTACTTGAACAGCAGGCCTTTGGTAAAAAAGTTGTAAAGCGTGGGCAGAATGGCCAGTATACTGGTGTTTTTGCTGTTGCCCATCTGTACGGCAATGGATACGGCACGTTTCAGGTTGCGGGTGGCAATGGCCTTTTGCAGTTCGAATACGTTAAATTCCTTGCTGAGCCCGATGTTATCCAGGATATGCTCATGTTCGATGGGCTTACCCTCGCCTACGATCAGGCGCAGCTTACCGATCTCGTTCACGATCTTCTGCAGGTCATTGCCCAGGAATTCGCTCAGGTATTCGGTGGCCTTCTGGGTAATATCAATACCGTGGTCCTTGCAATAGGAGGCCACCCAGCGGGGCACATCGCTTTCGCGTTCTTTTTCGGAATGCAGCAGGGCCACCTTTTCACTTTTTTCCAGCTCTTTGGTAAGCTGCAGACGGCGGTCCAGGTCTTTGTTCTTATGCGCCAGTACCAGCACGGTGCTTTCCACCGGATTCTTTACGTAAGGCAGCAGTTTATCCGGGTTTTTCAGGTTTTTGGCCTCTTTTACGATCACCACGCGGAAGCTGGACAGCATGGGGTACGATTTGCACTCCGAAAGCAGCATGTCCACATCTACGTCCTGACCGTATACAATGGTCTGGTTAAATTCCTTTTCGTCGGGGGTTAGCAGGTTTTCCTCGATATAACGGGTAATGGCATCTATGTAGAAAGGCTCCTCTCCGGCCAGTACGTATACGGGCTTCAGGTTCTTTTTCTTAAGATCGGCCAACAACTGGGAATACTTCACAACCATCGTGTGCAAAATTCGGTAATTCGCTTCAATCCCCCTGCACAAGTTTTCAACATTCCATAAAAAAAGAACGGATACCGTTAATTTTAGAGCCTGCAAATGCAGCTTCTGAATGAATACCTCTGAGGATCAAGCCCTACTGAAAATATACAGCGCATCGGCCGGGAGTGGAAAAACCTTCACCCTCACCCGCAGTTTCCTGAAACTGGCGCTGGCCGATCCTTTGCAGAAACCCTTCCGCATACTGGCCGTTACGTTTACGAACAAAGCCACTTCGGAAATGCGCACCCGCATACTGGACGCCCTTTCGGCCCTGGCTTCCGATGCGCCTTCCGAACACCTCGCTTACCTGGCAGACGCATTACAGACCAGCCCGGAAGAGGTACGCGACCGTGCCCGCACCGCCCTGCGTGAGATCCTGCACGGTTACAGCCGTTTTTCAGTGACCACCATCGATAAATTTTTCCAGAAGGTGCTGCGTTCCTTTGCCCGTGAAATAAAACGCGTTGGCTTTGAGACCGAGCTGAACCACGACCAGGCTGCGGCCGAAATGACCCGCGGACTCTTTGACGACCTGGACACGAACAGCGAACTGCGCAACTGGCTGCTGGAATACGCACGGGAACGTACGGGAAGCGGCAAATCCTGGGACTTCCGCAGCGAGATACAGCAATACACCGGCATTCTTTTCAGCGAGGATTTCAAGAATAAATTCGGCGTATTCGGTCAGCTGCCCGAACTGGGGGCCTTTACACAAAAAAAGGAAGCCCTGCAGGCCCTGGTGAACGAAACGGAAACGCAGGTACAGACCCTGGCGCTTCAGGTACGGGCCGGACTGGCCGCCGCCGGCGTAAAGGCCGAAGATTTTCCCGGTAAAAGCCGTTCCCCTGCCAAAAAAACGGAACTCTGGGCCGAAGGCAATATCCTGAGCCTGCCCGAGGACCTGAAAAAGCTGCAGGAACTGGAGGAAAAGACACAAAAAACACCCGATCTGCTGGCCGTTTACCTTTCGGTGATCGCCCCGGTCCTGCGCAACCTCGACACACTCGTAAAGGAAAAATGGACGCTGTATCTCACCGCCCGCGAAGTGCTGAAACAGTTCTACCTCACCGGCATTACGGCCGACCTGCTGAAACACCTGGAAAATTACCGCCGCGACAACAACATCCTGCTGCTGAGCGATAGTACCGACCTGATCCACCTGATGACCTCCGAACAGGACACTCCTTTTATCTACGAAAAGATCGGCAGCCGCTACGATCATTTCCTGCTAGATGAGTTCCAGGACACCTCCACCATGCAGTGGGAGAACCTGTATCCCCTGCTGAAGAACAGCACCGACCAGGGCTTTGAGAACCTGATCGTGGGCGATGCCAAACAGGCCATTTACCGCTGGCGCAACGGCGACCGCGACCTGATCCTGTACAAGGTGCAGGAACAATTCGGACAGCCTACCGCACAGACCCTTTTCCTGGACACGAATTACCGCAGTTATTCCCACATTGTTACGTTTAACAATACACTGGCCCTGCTCGCCTCTGAAAGTCTTATTGCCTGGCTGCTGAACCGCGAATACGCAGAGGACAGTCTTACCTTCCTGCGGCAGCGGCGCACACATGAACTGTACCGGGCTTCCATACAAAAGACCAATGCCCGCACAGGCGGTTACGCCAGCCTGGAATGGCTTGCACAGCCCGAAGAGGACGAGGATACAGACCCCGTGGCCGAACGTCTGCTACAGATCATCTGCGAGGCCCAGGACCGCGGTTACCGGGCCGGCGATATCTGCATACTGACCCGGCGCCGCAGCGACGGACAACGCATTGCGGCCTTCCTGCTCGAAAAACAGAAACAATACCCCCAGTACCGGCTGGACGTGGTCTCTTCGGAGAGCGGACTGCTGATGCATGCACCCGTTATTCGTATACTCATCAATGCGTTCCGCCTGGTAAAAAATCCGCTGGCCCTGCTGCCTTGTGTGGAGTTGCTCTGCGACTGGTACGAACTGCGCGGTCTTCAGCCCGAACCGGAAGAATGGCTCAGCCGCGAACCGCTCGGTCCGGCCCTGCGCAGCCTGCTTCCCGACGGTTTTTACCCGGAAAAGCTGGCGCAGAAAAACCTGCCCGACCTTTTTCACAGCCTGCTGAATATGTTCGGCCTCAGCAATGCCACACAGCAAAGTTCCTACCTGCAAAGCCTGGAAGACACCCTGCTGGGCTTCCTGAAAAAATACCGCACGGGCCTGGCCGATTTCCTGGAATTCTGGGACGAGAACAAACACAGCATTGCCATGCCGGCCGCCGAAAACACCGATGGTATACGGCTAATGACGGTGCATAAGTCCAAAGGCCTGGAATTTCCGCTGCTGATCTTCCCCTTTGGCGACATCAGCCTGAAGCCGGGACGCAGTACCCTGTGGACGCGGAAAGACAGCGGCTGGCTGCAGGACCTGGGCGCCATACCCGTAAATTATTCGCAACAGCTGGCCGAGACCGAGTTCCGCGAGGAATACGAAATGGAGACCTCCGAAAGTCTTACCGACGCACTGAACCTGTTTTACGTGGCCATTACCCGGGCCGAAAAGGAACTGTACCTGCTGGCCCCGGAACCCAAACGTAAAGCCGACGGCGACGTATCCGACCCTTCGTCCCTGGATAAATGGCTGTACCAGTACCTGGTGCTGGCTAAACAAGACCTGAGCGTACAACCGGAAGGTACTTTTGCATTACAGCAACTGCGCACAGATGACCGCTTTGAGATCGGGCAACGCGAAGCCTTTCAGCCCAAACAAAAAGGAAGGGATAATGTATTTTTTCAGGATACGTTCCGCTGCAACCCGCATCGTTCCATCCGCATAAAACCGGCCCGCATACTTACCGAAAAAAAACAGGTCCGCCTGGGGATGCTCAGTCACGAAATACTGGCCATAACCCGTTCGCAGAGCGATATCGGCACCCTTATAAAGACCCTGCAGCTCAACGGTGAAATTACCACAGAAGAAGAAGCCGAACTGCACGATATGCTCGACCATGTGCTGCATCATCCACAGATGCGCGCCTGGTTCAATACCACGGCCGAAGTACTTACGGAAACCCCGCTGATCAATCCCGCGGGCGAGATACGTATTCCCGACCGTATCCTGCTACACGACACGTTTTCAGAGATCATCGATTTTAAAACGGGCAGTCCGCGCAGCGAGCACGAATTACAGGTAAAAGAATACGCACAGCTCATCGGCACCCTGCACGGCAAGCCCTGCAAAGCCTGGCTGGTGTATTTAAGTGATATGCACATACAGCCCATCGTATAAAATGGAAACATTCCTGGGAGAAATAGCGCAACAGTTACTAAAGCAGTTCGGCACCGATCTGCGCAGGGTGTGCGTGGTATTTCCCAACCGCCGCGCCGCACAGTTCCTGTACAAGCACCTGGCCCTGCAAAACCGGGAACGCCCGGTATGGGCCCCGCAGGTACGCACCTCTACCGAACTGCTGCGCAGCTACAGTCCGCTTATACCCGTAGATCGCCTGCTGCTGCTGAGTGAGCTGTACAAGGTACACAAACGCGTAACCGGCCGCGATGAGCCCCTGCACCAGTTCATTCCCTGGGGCGAGATACTGCTTTCGGACTTTAACGAGATCGACACCTGGATGGTACCGGCACGCCTTTTGTATACCAACCTGGCCGCCGAAAAAGAAATGCTGCTCGATATGGAATACCTTACCGAAAAGCAGTTACAGGCCATACAGCTGTTCTGGGGCGAATTTTCGAAGGACAATACCCGGGCCCGCCGCGACTTTTTCGAGATCTGGGAAAAGCTATACCCTATATACGAAGAATTCCGCAATACCTTACGCGCACAGGGCATCGGCTACGAAGGCATGATCTACCGCGACGCCGCCGAAACCCTCCGGAATCAATGGCGCAGCGGTGAATTCGACCACTATGTATGCATCGGCTTTAACCAGCTCGACTCCTGCGAACGTACCCTTTTCGATACACTACGTTATAAAGAAAATGTACAGTTTCACTGGGATTACGACGCCCATTACGTACAGGACAGCAAACACGAAGCCGGTTATTTTGCCCGCCTGAACGAAAAATTCATCGACCCGCAGCAGATCCGCCGGCACATAGCACAGTCCCGCCCGGAGATACGCTATATCGGCGTACCCATGGAAGCCGGACAGGCCCAGGTGATCGGCAGTATTATGCAGGAAGAACAGATCGATGCCGGCAAAGCCGCCGTGATCATGCCGCGCGAAGAACTGCTGCCTTCCCTGCTTTCGGCCCTGCCCGCAGAATATAGCCGGGTGAACGTGACCATGGGTTATCCCATTTCCTATTCGGCCCTGTACCCGCTTACCGAATCGCTGCACCGCATGTATACGCGCATGCGTATTTCGTCCACGGGGCGCTGGTTCTACGCACCCTATACGATACAGGTGTTGCAGAACCCCTACATACAGGGCATATTACCCCCGGAAGCCAACCCGGAGATCGAAACCTGGAAACGCAACAACCGCGTATACCTGACCGGGGAAGAACTGCTGGAAAATACCGGGGAGATCGGCCGCGTGCTCTTTGCCGTACAGGAACAGAGCTTTTTCCTGCACGTACTTCGCATCCTGGAAAGTATGCAGGAACTGCTGCCCGAGGATATGCCCGATATCGACAAACAACTGCTTCCTGTTGTATACAAAGAACTACGAAGACTATACGAAATTCTGGCCGCGGAAAATCATTCCACCGACCAGGAAGATCAGTATAAAATTATAAGCGCCACCCTGCGCAGCCTCAAAGTACCCTTCCTCGGCGAACCGGTAGAAGGTCTGCAGGTACTGGGGCCGCTCGAAAGCCGCTCGCTCGACTTCGAATACGTATTTATTCCCTGCATGAACGAAGGCAGCATGCCCGGCGAAGGCGGCGGCAATTCCTACATTCCCTTCACCCTGCGCAAAGCCTTCGGTATACCCGGCCCCGACGAAAAAACGGCCGCCCAGGCCTATTTCTTCTACCGTCTGCTGCATCGTGCAAAACACATTTACCTGCTGTACAACACCGAAAGCGAAGGCATTTCCGGGGGTGAAAAAAGCCGTTACCTCTGGCAGGTGCAGAACGAAATTACCCACTGGAACATACAGGAATCCCTGCTGGGCAACCGTTTTGTACCGGCACGCGAACGGGTGATCGAAATTGCCAAGGACGGCCCCGTATGGGCTAAACTGTGCGAATTTACCGGCACACGCACCCTGTCGCCCAGCGCCATCAGCATGTACCTGGACTGCAGCCTGAAGTTCTATTTCTCCAAAGTAGCCTACCTGCAGGAAGAAGAAGAGATCGAAGACGATGTAGACCATGCCCTGTTCGGGAATATTCTGCATGCCGCGCTCGAGAACCTGTATGCACCGCTGCAGAACCGGGTTTTACAGCCGGCGGATATGGATGCCCTTCAAAAACGGATTCCCGAAGTGCTGGATGCCGAATTTGCCAATGCTTTCGGACAGGGACATATTTATACGGCTGAGTCCGACAAGCTGATCATCCGGGAACTGCTGGCCGATTACATACAGAAGGTACTCGACAACGACCGCAGCCGCCTGCCCTTTACCCTGCTGGGCACCGAGATCGGCAGCGATCGCGCGGAAAGACATATCCTGCCCGTAGAAGTACAGATCGGCGGCAAGACCGAAAACGTACTTATTTCGGGGATGATCGACCGTGTAGACCTGAAGGACGGCGTGATACAGGTGATCGATTACAAGACCGGTATGGTAGACCTGAAGTTTAAAGACCTGGCCGGCCTGTTTGACCGGGAAAGCGCCGGACGACACAAGGCGGCCCTGCAAACCCTGCTCTACGGTTTTATGTACCGCCGGCACCGGAACACACAACAGCCTGTGCAACCCGGCATTTACGCCTTAAAATCCGGCCGCAAAGAAGAAACCCTGCTGCTGCTCAGTC
This sequence comes from Flavobacteriales bacterium, assembly GCA_052437175.1. Classification (GTDB taxonomy): domain Bacteria; phylum Bacteroidota; class Bacteroidia; order CAIKAF01; family CAIKAF01; genus JACVCJ01. The sequence goes on along the minus strand of JBQVOK010000001.1, from coordinate 473,737 downwards.
TCGACCGCGCCCCGCTCAGCGACATCCGCCTGTTAGAAGCAGATTTCACGGAGCTGCTGCAGGCATTGCTACAGGAAATTTACAATCCCTCCCTGCCTTTCCGGCAAACCGAAGACCGCCGCAAATGCAGCATTTGTCCCTTTGTACATATCTGCCGCCGCGAGAACGCATAAAGGCTTTTTCGCCACAGGTGCCGCCCCGTAGCGATATTTTTCCTAACTTCATGAGCTCATTAAAAAGGTTTCCATCGCGGATGAAAAGAACGGGTTTTATTTTTTCGGGAATTCTCTGTATCCTCCTACTGGCAAAGGCTTCGGCACAACGCATCGTTCCCCTGCAATACCGGGAGAACAAAAGTTTCAGTTACGAAGAGCTCATTAACCTGTACAAAAAGCTGGACCAGATGCACCAGGACGCCATGCTTACCGAATGGGGCATGACCGATGCCGGCGTTCCGCTGCACGTTTTTGTGATCAATACCGATGAAAAATTCACCCCGGAGGAGATCCGCGAAGGCAGTAAAGGCGTGCTGATGGTCATGAACGGCATACACCCCGGGGAGCCCGACGGCATGGACGCCTCGGTGATCTGGGTGGACGAACTGCTGAACGATCCCGACCTGGCCCGCAAACTGGAGAACGTGGTGCTGTGCATCATCCCCGCCTACAATATAGACGGCATGCTGAACCGCGGCTGCTGTACGCGCGCCAACCAGAACGGCCCCGAAGAATACGGCTTTCGCGGCAATGCCCAGAACCTGGACCTGAACCGCGATTTTATGAAACAGGAAAGCAGTAATGCCGTTTCCTTTGCCGAAATATTCCGGGCTTTCGATCCCGACTTTTTCATAGACACGCATGTAAGCAACGGTGCCGATTACCAGCACGTGTTTACCCTGCTGCACAGCAGCGGCGACCGTCTGCCCGAACCGCTGAATACCTATCACCGCAAAGAAATTGTACCGGAACTGTACCAGAAAATGGAGAAAAAGGGCTATCCCGTGGTGCCTTACGTAAACATCTGGAACGATTCGCCGGACAAGGGGTACCCGGCTTTTTACGACAGTCCGCGCTACAGCAACGGCTACACATCGCTCTGGGGTACCTTTTCCTTTACGCCCGAAACGCACATGCTGAAGGCTTTTCCCGAACGCGTGGAAGCCACCAGGGCCTTCCTGGAAGTATCGCGGGAGTTCCTGAACGCCAACAGCCGCAAGGTGCTCGTATACCGCAATATGTTCCGGGCCTGGGTAAAAGACGCTACCTGGATACCGCTGCGTTACGAGATCGATAAAAGTGAAGACCGCCGTATCGCCTTCATGGGCTACGAGGCCTACCGTGCCCAGAGCCCCATCACGGGCGAGATGCAGCTGTATTACGACCGTACGAAACCCTATGAAAAGAAGATCAGTTACTACGATAAATTTACCACAACGTACACGGCTGTAAAACCCAGGACCTTTGTTATTCCTTTCGCCTACCGCAAACTGGCCGAAAAGCTGGAAAAAGCCGGTGTGGTCACCCAGAAACTCCGCAACGACACCCTTCTGCAGGCAGAGACCTGGTACCTGCCCGATGTAAAATTCCAGAGCCTGTACGAAGGCCGGCCCCTGTTCTCCCTGAAAGATACGGCCGTACTGCGCGTAAAAGAAGCCGTTCTGGTAAAGGCGGGCTCTGTGCTGGTGCATACCGGCACCTTTAACGACCTGTACCTGATGAACGCCCTGCATCCCTACGGGCCCGACAGTTACCTGGTATGGGGCTATTTTGCGGCCATTGCCGAACAGAAAGAACACTTTTCATCGTATATATTCGACGGCTATGCCCGCCGGATGCTGGATACCGATGCCGGCCTGAAAGCCGAATTTGACGCCAAAAGATCGGCCGACGCATCCTTTTCGGCCAATGCCTATGCCCAGCTCGAATACCTGTATAAGCGCTCGCCCTTTGCCGAAAAAACACTGGGCCGCTACCCGATCATGATGATTTTTTAGAAAGGCTGTTAAATGCCTGTTAAGTACTATGGATTTTGAACCCAAACTTTACATTTGTAGTATATAAAATATGTTAAAAACCGCACGAAAAGGTATGAAGAAAACCATTCTCGCACTCAGCTGTCTCTTTTTCTCCGGTATGCTCCTGGCCCAGACCGCGGCCAACAAGGAGGGTTATGCCATTTCGGTTAAAATAAAGAACTCTGCGGCCAAAGAGCTGTATCTCGGGTTCCATTACGACAACAACAAATACGTACGCGATACCGCCAAGGCGCTTAAACCCGGCGAATTCCTGTTCAAGGGCGATAAGGCCCTGGAACCCGGCCTGTACATCATTGTACTGCCCAGTATGAACATGTTCGATTTTATCGTGGACGAGAACCAGCATTTCAGCATCGAAACCGATACCCTGAACCTGGTAAGGTCGGCTAAGGTCAAAGGACACGACCTCAACGCGGCCTTCTTTAAATTTATGGATACTGCCGGCCAGAAACAACTGGAAATGATGAAGGCCCGCAAGCGCATCGACGCACTGGGCAAGGACAACGACTCTTCTAAAATTTACCAGACCCGCATCGAGGGCTGGCAGAAAGAGATCGAAGCCGAAGAAGAGACCATCGGCAGACAATTCCCCAATTCCCTGGTGGCGCACCTGTTCCGCGCATCCAAGGAAGTACAGCACAACATGGAATTAAAAACCCAGGAAGATTCTACCAGGGCTTACTACTACACGGTAAATCACTTCTGGGATAATTACGACTGGAGCGATGGCGGACTGGCGCGTACCCCGATCCTTTCCGACAAGCTTACCACCTATTTCGATAAACTGGTACTGAAAGTGCCCGATACGCTCAATGCCTACACCGATAAGGTAATTGCCATGTCGCGCGCCAATAAGGAGAACTTTAAATACACCGTACAGTTCCTGTACAAGTATTTTGCCAACAGCAAGCTGATGTGTGTAGAGAACAGCTTTGTACACGTAGCCAAAAATTATTACAATAAGGAGAACGCCTGGTGGGCCGACAGTACCACCCTTTCCAAAATTGCCAAACGCGTAAGCGATATGGAGCCCACGCTCTGTGGCAAAACGGCCCCGGACCTGTCCTTACCGGATACCAGCGGCACCAACTTTTTCCGCCTCAGTAAATTCGATGCCGAATACACCCTGCTCGTATTCTGGGACCCGGGTTGCGGCCACTGCCAGAAGGAAATTCCGCGCCTGCAGCAGCTCTACGATTCCACGCTGGCCTCACAGGGCATGAAGATCTATGGTGTTTGTACCAAACGGAATATCGAAGACCTGAAAGAGTTTGTGAAATCGAAAAAGATCCGTTTCCTGAACACCCTGGTTACGGAAGATATGGCCAAGAATGCCGCCAAATACATTTACGAGTACAAGGTGACCGAGCTGCAGAGCATGAACCTGCATCTTACCTACGATATCAGTTCCACGCCACTGATACTGGTACTGGATAAAAACAAAAAGATCATTGCCCGGAAACTGGGAGCCGAAGATGTGGTCGGTTTTATGAAACGATACAAATTGCAGCAGGCGCAGAAGAAATCCTGACGAAAAGGCTCCACACGGAGCCTTTTTTATTTCCGCGCGTATATATTTGTGCCTTTAAAAATTACTATGGTACGTACGATCATTATTCTCATCATAACCCTTATTGTGGTTCCCGTTTTCACCTTTTTCTTCGATACGCCGCTCGATCCGGCACATAAGGCCATCTTGCTGAATTCGGTATGGATCATGCTGGGCGTGGCCTTTACCTGTTTTGCCGTAAGCGAAATTACCCGCAACTGCAGCCAGGTAGATAAAATATGGAGCGTAGTTCCTATTGTATACACCTGGTACATAACCTGGGCCGGCGGTTTTAACGAGCGTATGGTGCTGATGTCGGTACTGGTTACCCTCTGGGGCGCTCGACTCACCTATAACTTTTCGCGCCGCGGCGCCTACCGTCTTAAATTCTGGGAAGGCGAAGAAGATTACCGCTGGGAAGAGCTTCGCCAGAACCCGGCTCTGAATACCCGCCGGAAATGGTTCTTCTTTAACCTGTTCTTTATATCGCTGTACCAGAACGCCCTTATACTGGCCTTTACACTGCCTGTGCTGGTTGCCTTACAGGGCGAAGCAACGCCGCTGTACTGGGCCGATTACCTGCTGGCCGCCGTTTTTACCGGCCTGGTAGTGCTGGAGACCCTGGCCGATCAGCAGCAGTGGAATTTCCAGACGGAGAAGTACCGCCGCATGAACGCCGGCGAAAAATTAGACGGAGAGTATGCCGCAGGCTTTGTACAGAAAGGCCTTTGGGCACGCATGCGTCACCCCAACTATTTTGCAGAACAAAGCATCTGGATCGTATTTTACCTGTTTGGCGTGGCCGCTACCGGCAAATGGCTCAACTGGTCCATAGCCGGCTGCCTGCTGCTGCTGATCCTGTTCCGCGGCAGTTCCGACTTCAGTGAAGCGATCTCAGCCCGCAAATATCCCGGTTATAAAGACTACCAGAAACGCGTACCGCGCTTTATTCCGAAGTTTTGGTAAGAGGCGCTCCGGCCACGGCTTCCGGGGCTGCGCGCAGGGATACCGGCAGGGGCAGGTCCACCGAATTTACCGCTACTTTACGGGGCGTTACATATACCGAAAAGATCAGGTGTCCCTGCAGCGTTTCGGGCAATACCTCCCGCGCATAGGGCAGCGGGGCTTCGCCTGTGATCAGCGAATCGGTATAGGCCAGGTAATTCTTCTGCAGAAAGGGATCACGGAAACTCTGCGCTTCATTCAGCCATTGTACGGTGCCGGGCACAAGACTGTCTCCTTCCCATTCCAGGCGCAGCGGAGCCAGGTAGCTGCGCTGATCGGTACCCGGTGCCACAATACGAAAGCGATCGGGGTTACGTATTTCGATACGCAGCATAAGCGTTTTTTCACGGGTCTCTGCGATCGCTCCCGAAGCGCTGATGGAACGGATCCAGGCATAGTATTTGGGAGTGAGCTGTTTTTCCTTTTCGCGGGTGTGCAGGAAGGTAATATCATCGCGCAGCTGCGGATTGGCCTGTTCGCGCAGCATAAAGGCCAGTGCCGAGTCGGCCGCCGAGGCAGAGTCACGACTCCACTGCGGGTCGAAGATCTCCGTAAAGGAAAATACGGTATCGCTGCGGCCCAGCAGGATAAAGAACGGTGCTTTCAGCCCGTGGTCCGACGCAAATTCTTTATAAACATACGCTGCTGATTTTTTACCGGCACCATGTATATTTACCCGGTAATGCCCGGCAAAACCGTTCTGCAGGGTATACCGCAGGCAGGGAACCGAATCCAGGCGTTGCAGAAAGGCCTGCGAAGCCGCTGAACTGTCGAGCACCTGCAGCAGTACAAACTGTGAATCACTTTTCAGCGCCCGCAGGGCATGGTCCAGGCTGTCGCTCAGGCGCAACGGCCCGAACGTGGTACATTCCTCGGTCCTGGGGCCGCAGGCAAACCAGCAGAGCAGTAAACAGGGAAGCAGGTACAGCTTTTTCATAGCAGCCGAAAGATAAAGCTAATTTTCAGCAAAAAAAACCGGGCGGCCCCCCTGCTGCAATACTTATATTCTTGTTAATACAGGGACAGGTTTCATAACCTTGCACAGATTTTGCCGTATACTCTGTAAAATATCTTTGCAGTATGAAACAGCTTAAATTCATTCTCGGCGTACTTTTTATGGGTACACTTTCGGTAACGGCCTTCTCACAGACACGCAGCGGAAACGAAGCTACAGGCTCCGGCAAACCGGCCCGGGAACAGGCATCCGGTAAGGAGCATGATCACGATCATGACCACGATCATGGCGGTGGCAAGGGCAATAACGGCAAAGGCCATGCCTACGGTAAGAACAAGGGCGATATGAGCGGCCGTGAATTCGGACAGCAACGCTCACAGGATGCCCGCAACAAAGACAAAAAAGAGAAAAAACCGGCGCAGCAGCAACCCGCAGGTACTACGCCTTCGGGCAGCACGGGCACTACCGGCCGCGACGGTAAATAACGTATTGAATTTTCGTCCATAAAAAAACGCCGTTCCCGGAAGAGCGGCGTTTTTTTGTGTCAAAACAAAAGCGTTTATTAAGCGTTGAGATTGATCTTTTTATCGAGTTCGTCTACGTACGCCTTGAAACGTTTATCCGTTTCCATGAGGTTATTTACGGTTTTGCAGGCGTGCAGCACGGTGGCATGGTCTTTACCGCCGCAGTGTGCGCCGATGGTGGCCAGGGAGAACTTGGTGTAGCTTTTGGCAAAATACATGGCGATCTGCCGGGCCTGTACCACTTCTCTTTTGCGGGTCTTGCTCTTGATCACATCCACGCTCAGTTTAAAGTAATCGCACACCACTTTCTGTATGTACTCGATGGATATCTCGCGCTGTGTGTTCTTCACAAAACGGTCGATGATCTTCTTGGCGAGCTCGAGCGTAATTTCTTTTTTGTTGTAGGACGACTGGGCCAGCAGCGAGATCAGTGCGCCTTCCAGTTCGCGTACGCTGGAGGTAATGCTGTATCCCAGGTATTCCAGTACTTCGTCGGGCAGTTCAATGCCGTCTTTGTAGATCTTGGATTTGAGAATGGCGATACGTGTTTCCAGCTCGGGCATCTGCAGATCGGCAGAAAGGCCCCATTTAAAGCGGGAAAGCAGGCGCTGTTCCATACCCACGATCTCTACCGGCGGTTTGTCGCTGGTAAGGATGATCTGCTTGCCGTTCTGGTGCAGGTGGTTGAAGATATGGAAGAACACGTCCTGTGTTTTTTCCTTGCCCGACAGGTGATGTACGTCGTCGATGATGAGTACGTCCATCAGCTGGTAGAAGTTCACAAAATCGTTGGTAGAATTGTTTTTAACCGCATCTACGAACTGGCGTGTGAATTTGTCGGCGTCGATATATAAAACGATCTTATCGGGGAAGTTCTTTTTGATCTCGATGCCGATCGCGTGGGCCAGGTGGGTTTTACCGAGACCGGCACCGCCGTACAGCAGCAGAGGGTTAAAAGAGGTGCCGCCCGGGTTTTTGGAAACGGCGAAACCGGCACTGCGTGCCAGGCGGTTGCAATCGCCCTCTACGAAGTTATCGAAATTCTTCGAAGGGATCAGGTTGCTTTCAATGTTGATCTGTTTCAATCCGGGAACCACGAAGGGGTTGCGGATCGTTTTGGAGCTGGATAAATCCATAGGCGCATTAACGGCAGGGTTTAACACCGCGCGGCGGTCTGTAGGCGGTACTTTTGTGGTATAGGCAGAGGTGGAAGCGCTGCTTCCGGCCATTACAATACTGTATTCAAGTTTTCCATCCGGACCAAGCTCTTTCTTGATTGCCGATTTAAGAAGCGTCAGGTAATGTTCTTCCAGCCACTCGTAAAAAAACTGCGTCGGCACCTGTATGGTAATGATGTTATCTTCCAGCTTCACGGGAATGATCGGCTCAAACCAGGTTTTGAAACTGGTCGGGCTCACATTATCGCGAATGAAAGACAGGCATCCTGTCCACACTTCTGCGGCAGTTTTTTTCATAGGCTCAGTAATCATTTACACTACGTTTAATAACAGTTAACACTAATTTTATACACAACAGAGCATTGAAAAACTATATATCCTTAGTGGGTTTAGGGTTTCGGAGATTTTCAACAGGGCAAATATTCGAAGAAAAAATTGTAAAAAAAAATCAACCGTGTATTGCATTTGAAGAAATTTTTTGCATAGCGGTATGGGCCTTCCATCCCTCGCCTTTACTATCAAACACAATATCAATACGTCCCAAAACCAATCCGGCCCAGCCTGCCTGTGTTACCAATGTACCTGTACCGCCTGAATTAACAATATTTACAGGCTGCTCCAGGAAGCTGTGCGTGTGCCCTCCGATGATGATATCCGTGTTGCGTAATTGTTTCGCTAATGTTAAGTCGCTGATTCTGTTTTCTGAATAGGAATAGCCCAAATGCGAAAGACAGATAACCAGATCACAACCCCGCTTTTTTTTCAAAATTTCTTCCTGTTCCAGGGCCACAGACACAGGGTCTGTATAAAAAACGCCCCGGTGATTTTCGGCCGCTACCAGGCCCTCGAAATCGATTCCCAGTCCGTATACCCCGATCTTACAGGTGCCTTTGCGGAAGACCCTGTTCTGCTGTATCACGCTGCGCATATCGGCACGTTCGATGCGGTAATTGCTGTTGATGAACGTAAAACCGGCATGCGGGGTCTGTTTCAGGAAACCGTCCACACCGTTGTCGAAATCGTGGTTGCCCAATGTACAGGCATCGTAGCCCATCATGGTCATGAGTTTAAATTCCAGTTCACCGCCAAAATAATTGAAATACGGCGTTCCCTGGAATACGTCGCCGGCGTCGAGCAGCAGTACCTCATTGCCTTCGGCACGGATGCTGTCGATGAGGGCGGCACGTGCGGCAAAACCACCCTGCCCGGGGTATTTCGGGTGATTATCGGGAAAAGGATCGATGCGGCTGTGCTGATCGTTGGTGTACAGTATGGTGAGCTTGCGCGGACCCGCCGTACCTGAACCGGCGCTCATCAGCGGCAGGGAGCCGGCTGCCAGTACCGAAGCCTGTATAAAATCTCTTCTTTTCATTCCTTCGTTCTTTTGATCAGCAGGCGGTCGTCAGCCTCTGCACGTACATACTGTCCGTTGCGGAGTTCACTGCGCATGGCGTCGATGATGGCGTCGCGCATTTTTATGTTCAGGGATACCTGTGGCAGTCCGCCGAAAAAATACATGCGGTCGCCGCCCGCAGCCAGGTAGTCGGACGTGAGTACATAATAACTCTGCCCGGCCTCTACGTTTTTGCCATCCACCGTAAAGCGTTCCGTTTGTCCCTTATCGGAATGGAAGATAAGTCCGGCCACGGGTTCTCCTCCCCTTTCCAGCAGGTAGGGCGCCATTTTCAGGATGGAATCACCCGGCATTTTCACCAGTACCAGGGCATTTTCAAAGGGCATCAGTTCAAAGATATCGCGTATGCGCACCGAATCGGCCGGGATCGAGGTCCGCAGTCCGCCGTTATTGAAAATGGCCATATCTGCGCGGGGTATATCGCTGCGGTTACGGGCAAAATCCAGCAGCAGGTCCGATATATAATTGCCCAGGGGAGCATTGGGTTTGCCTTTACTGAGGGGCTGCGGTGCATACCCGATGGCTTCGTTCAGTATCTGTTCGATCTGCTGTGTGTAAGGCTGTATGGTGCGGATCATGGCCAGATCGGCCGGCATTTCCTTTTTTACGTATATGTATGACTTGCCTGTAAGCTGCGGCTTGCCTGTAGAGCAGCCTGTTGTTACAAAAAGCAATATGCCTGCAAAGGCAATGATTCTATTCCTGTACCCCTTCATTATTTTTACGTACTTTTAAAGCAGGCGGCCATTTCCAGCGGCAGAAGAGCATACACAGGAAGGTGATCACAAGCATGGAGATGTAAAAGTAGATCATCGATGCCTGCATGTCCATTTCCTTCAGGGTAAACACGGCACTGGTCCGGAGCGCACTGCCTTCAAAGGTAACGATTAACAGGGAATACAGGTTATTAAAATAATGTAAACTCAGCGGTATCTCAAGCCCCTGGTCCCATATAGCAATGAGTCCGAGGAAAAAACCGAAGCCGAAATAATAGGGAAACATGGTCAGGAAACCATACTTGTCCACTTCGGGATTGAACGAATGCATCAGGGCAAATACGGTAGCCGATACCAGCAGTCCGGGAATAGCATTACGCGTAGCGGAAGACACCGCAGGCATCAGGTACCCGCGCAGGAAAAATTCTTCGAAAGAGGTCTGGAACGGCAGCAGGAACAGCCCGATGAGTAGCAGGGGCAGAAAGCTTTTCCAGTTGAATGTAAGGGTGTACAGCTCGGGATGCATGTACCAGGAATACACATCGTAGCCTGCCGAGAACACAAACCAGATAAGTCCCGGCAAAAGCAGGCGGCCCCAGCGCAGACGCGGGTTGGGTGAAATGATCTGCCGGAAGCGGCCGTTGTGAAAAAAACGGATCACGAACCAGAGCGCCGCCATGGCCAGTATAAAGGAGAACATAGCCAGGGAAAGGTATATTTCGGTGGAGAGTCCGAATTTTTCGGGATTGTCGTTCACGTCCTGCGCCGTTACGTTATGTCCCGATGCCAGGCTGCCGATCAGCAGGCTCAGCGGCATCTGTCCCAGGAACAGCATGCCCAGTACAAACAAAAAACCTCCGCTCACCGAACGGATGTTGAGGCGCATATCGGAAGCCCGTTGAAGAAAGCGGTTGATCATGGGCGTATTTTTTTAGTCTGAATGTAAAAATGATCGGTGTCGATGACAAAACCGGTCCCGGCAGCGATCGAAAGTTCTGTCATCTGCCATTCGGCTGAGGGCTGCAGCATTTTATACACTCCGTTGATCCATACCCCGAGCGGCATGCGGAAACCGGGCTCTTCGCATTTCCAGCGGTATTTCAGTGTCCATTGGCCGTTCTGTTCCTGCAGGCTGTATTCAAAAACGGGAATGTTTATGTAATGCAGGTAGGCGTTAAAGACCGGCGTAAGGTCAAGGCCGCTGCGTGTATTGAAATACGCAATAACATCAGCGGTTGTAATGTTTTTCAAGGCAAAAGTATCCTGCATCGACTTCAGTATATCCAGGAACAAAACATCGTTTTGCAATACACCGCGTATCGTATGCAGCAACAGAGCCCCTTTGGGATAAATATCGCCCGTGGGTTCGGCATTTACGCCGGGCGGCGAGATCAGCGGCCGGTCGTTCTGTACCATCTGTTTTTTGTGATTGATGTACTGCAGGGCTTTTTCCTCACCGTACACGCAATCGGTATACAGTACCTCGGCATAGGTGCAGAACCCCTCGTGGATCCACATGTCGTTAATGTCCTGCATGCTTACGTTATTGCCCCAGTATTCGTGCCCGGTCTCATGCACAATGATAAAGTCGAACATCAGGCCTATGCCCGAATAATCGCGGCCCAGGTAGCCTTTCATATAGCGGTTCCCGTAGGCGATGGCGCTCTGGTGTTCCATGCCCGCATAGGGGGTTTCCACCAGGCCGTACCCGTCTTTAAAAAAGGGATAGGGGCCGAAATATTTCTCGAAACAGGCCAGCATTTCCGGTACCATGGCAAACTGGGCACGGGCTTTTTCTTCATGCCCTTTGATCACCAGGTAGGCCAGGTCCAGGGTGTCGGTACCGTTAATGTATACATCGCTGAGGTAAGTGTAGTGCCCCACGTACAAGGATACATTGTAGTTATTGATGGGATAGGAAATGCGGTAATCGCTGAAGGTTTTGCCGTTCCGTTCGGAATTGCCCAGGTAGGTGCCGTTGCCTACCGACCAGAGGGAATCGTTTACCATCACGTAATGCAGGTGCATGCTGTCGGGCTCGTCGGAAAGATGGTCCTTGTTCGGCCACCACAGGCTGGCCCCCGTGCCCTGGCAGGCCACCCCCAGCCAGGGATAGCCAAAAGGATCGCTGGTCCAGACAAAACCGCCGTCCCAGGGGGCATTTTTTGCCACCTGCGGCGCACCTTCGTATTCTACCGTCAGCTGCAGCATTTCGCCCGGCTGGTACATGCGTGGCAACGTAATAAAAAAGGCGTTCCCATCGCGCTGTACCTTCAGTTTTTTTTTGCCCTGGCTTACTTTCAGCAGTTTCATCCCGGCAAAGAGATCGAGCTGTATGCGTTGTGTAGGTTCGGTGATACGCGCGGTTACGATATTGGTACCATGAATGCATTTCTTTTTAAAATCGATCTGATCGATGGTAAGATCGTAATGCGTAACATCAAAGCAGCTGCGTTCGGGACGAAGCGCTCCCCGCAGGGTATCGGCATGCGTAAAGGGACCGTAGGCATGCTGGGCAGAGCTTACAGCGCCCCACAACAGAGCACAGCATAGAAACAGGTATTTCATAGGCCCGAAGATAGCAAATTTATACATGCCTGTCCGGCCGGCACAGGTAACAAAGGGCTGGGAAACTAAAAAATGTAAAAAAACGGCGGCAAACCCTCAATTCTTGTTATCTTGTCCGGGATGAAAGCCCTGTTTCTTCCGCTTCTCCTGTTTCTCGGTCTTCTTATTGCTACCCGGGCGCAAAACCCCGCCGATGCTGCACCCCGCAGTATTGTACAGTTTAAGGAACCCAGGCCGGCGCCGGGCGAAAAAACGGTATTGCTCGCCTGCCCTTATGCCGAACCCCAGATCCTCGATCCCAGCGTGCTGGACGAGCTGCGGCGGGCTACCCTCATCCGCATCGACCTGCTGTATACGCGGTTCCGCCGGAGTGAAGATTTTGACCAGTACGCACTGAATACCCAACGCTGGAAGAACCTGGAAAAACTGCTGCCCGGACTTTTTGAGAACAAACTGATTTACCTGCAGAACACCGAACAGACCGGCGCTGCGGACCTGGAAACGGCCGAGACCTATTTTCACGGTTTCTGCGTGTATTACCGCATTCCATCCGACCCTAAGACCCGGGCCGAAGAGATAAAGAAAGTGGCCGAATACGTGGGTGCCGATGACAGTCTGAGGTCCGAAAGCAAACGGGTGCGCAACCTGAAAGCCTATGACAGCGATCCGTTGGAGCATTATGACGTGGCTCCTCGTTTCGGGAATACGGAATGTGACCTGGCCAGGTATCTCAACCTCGAGATCAAATACCCTAAAGATGCGGTAGAAAAGAAGATCCGGGGCGTTTCGGAAGTGTCTTACGTAGTAAACCGGGCCGGGGGCATACAGGATTTTAAGATAAAACGTGCCCTGGGTCACGGTTGCGAAGAGGCCATAAAAGATGCCCTGGAACACATGCCCGTGTGGGAACCCGCCGTGTACAAAGGCCGTAAAGTGAATGTATACCAGGAACTGCGCGTTCATTTTTCCCTGGGCCTTCCCCTGAAACCGGACGAAATACCCGGCTGCGGCGAGATACATATACGCGGAGTGTCGCTGAACCTGGACGAATGGCAGCTGCATGAAAAGCACAAGATCGTGAGTAAAACGCTGAATAACCAGCAAAACCTGCAACACGCAGCCCTCGCTTTCGACGTTACCGGCAGCATGGGCCCCTACATTGCCGATATGCTCACGTACATCAAGACCAATTCGAAAAAAATAGACTTCTATGCCTTTTTTAACGATGGCGACCGTAAAGCCGATTTTGATAAGGAGATCGGGAATACGCTGGGCATATACACGTACCACGGAAACACGTACGACAGCATCGAGACCACGGCTTTTAAAGCCCTGCAGGCCGGTTATGGCGGCGATCTGCCCGAAAATGACCTGGAAGCCCTGCTGGCTGCCCAGAATGCCTGTCCCGATTGCAGCAAGCTGATCTGGATCGCCGATAATTATGCCGTACCGCGCGATTTTGCCCTGGCCGAAAAAATTACCAAACCGGTGCTGCTTATCCTTTGCGGTGCCGATTACCGTATAAACCCGCGCCTGCTTACCCTGGCCAAACGCCTGAACGCCCAGGTGGCCGTATCCGGCGGATTTATTCCCCGTTTTCCGGACCTGAAGAACGGCGACCTGTTCAAAGTGCGCGGCGAAACCTTCCTGTGGAACGGCACTTCCTTCGAAGCAGTTCCCAATCCGCCGGCAGGACAGTAATTGGGATTCCGGCAGTTCCGGCGGCACCTTTTTTCCTGTATTTATTTGTTGATAAATGCAAAAAAACACTCTATTTTACAATAATTCAATACTATATAGTTTTAAAAACACAATTAGCTGCAAAACAGGATACAGGTATGTATCCTTAACGCTCTATGCTAAATTTCCCTAACGCCGCTACCCTCCGCACAAATAGTTGTATCTTGGTACGTATGAAAAGGAGCGATATGAAACAGGCACTGGTATATTTCTGCGGCGGGCTTTTGCTGACCGCCTGCGGGAAAGGTCCGGCCGGCAAAACCCCTGAAACGCCGGCGGCGGAGAACAGGAACGGGATGTACTGTTACCGCAGCACCGCCAATAAAGATACGGTAGTACTCAGCTTTGAGCGTAAAAAGGACCGGATCTCAGGACAGCTCAGCTATCACCTTTTCGAGAAGGATGCCAATACCGGCACCATAACGGGGACCGTGTCCGGCGATACCATCTTTGCCGACTACCGTTACCTTTCCGAAGGCGTAACCTCGACCCGGGAGGTCATCTTCCTGGCTTCGGAGAACACACTCACCGAAGGCTACGGCGAAATGGAGGAACGCGATGCAAAATTCGTGTTTTCAGACCGCCGCAATGTACTTTTTAAAGAAGGAATACAGCTTACCAAAGAGCCATGTCATTAAGTATGGGCAGCCCGCCCGGGCCGATTGACATATATACCCAATTACTGGAGCGTTATACAGCCGATCCGATGCGTATACGCAGTTTCAGCAGCGAGCTTATGAAAGCCTATACCGCAGCCGGCAGACATTACCATAACCTGCAACACCTGCAGCAGCTGCTGAACGTATTAGAGCCCGTTAAAGAGCAGTTCTCCGACTATGACACCCTGCTGTTCGCTCTCTTTTACCACGATATCGTGTACAAGGCCAGCCGGAAAGACAATGAAGAGAAAAGTGCGGCACTGGCCCGGGAACGCCTGTCTGCACTTGCTTATTCCCCGGCGGGTATAGAACGCTGCCGGCAGATGATCCTGGCCACCAAAGGGCATACGGCAAGCGGAGACCCGGATATCGATCTCTTTACCGATGCCGATCTGAGCATACTGGGCAGCAGCCCGGCACAGTACCGTACTTACGCCGCACAGGTGCGCAGAGAATATGGTATATATCCCGATCTTGTATACAATCCCGGCCGTAAAAAAGTACTGCAGTATTTCCTGGAAATGCCTTTTATTTTTAAAACGCTTTATTTCCGTGCAACATACGAAAGCAGCGCCCGGCAAAACATACAGCAGGAACTGGATACACTTTCCTGAATAACCCGGACCTGTTATTTATATACTTTATTTTGCAGAGACCATTCAATTTAAGTATTTTAGCCCCTTAAGAACGTTACTATCACATGAAACCTTTGCTATCCCTTCCGCTGGCATGAACCTTCCGCTGTATTCCATGATACGTACATTACGCAGCAGCGAGGAAGTGGTCCTGTATGCCCGCCTGCTTCGTATCAGCGCAGAAGATGAAGCGGCCACACTGGAATTCCTGCAGAACGAATATGCCTCCGAAAGCAGGGAATATCCCGGCGAAGCCCCGGCCTTTGATGCCGATGCCGCATGCTGGGCCGCACATACGCTGTACATTGCCGCACAGGTACTGCTGTACCGCGAACACAAAAGCGCCGAGCTGCCCGCTCTGCTTCCGGCATATAACGGCAACACCGATGCCGCTGCCCTGCTCTCGGCCGATCTCTGCCTGCGATTCCTGCCCGATGTCCTGCAGCAGCTTCAGCTTATTGACCCGCTCGATCCCCTGAACAGCCTGCTCTTAACCCATCTGCAACACTGGCACTATTCGGGCCTGGTCCTGCACGAAGCCCCGGCCGACGCCGACCTGCAGCCCCTGTTGCAAAACCCCTGCCTGAAACAATTATACATAAACCGCATTATAAGCTACCGCCGTACAAAAACGGCACTTCTGCCCGGCCTGGAACCCGCCGTACGCAATGCCCTCGGCATATACGAAGACGTTCTCTGGCCCGGTTTAAACACACGTACAGAACTATGAACCATACAGAAAAACTGAACGAGGTACTGAACTATGTAAAAGCCTCCTTTGTAGGCAAGAACGAGATCATCGATCTGCTGGGCATCAGCCTGGTGGCCAGTGAGAATATTTTCCTGCTGGGCCCTCCCGGCACGGCCAAAAGTGCCATTGTACGACAGCTTTCGGGCTGCGTGGAAGAAGGCCGCAATTTCGAATACCTGCTCACCCGCTTTACCGAACCCAACGAGCTGTTTGGTCCCTTCGACATCCGGCGGCTTAAGGAAGGCGAACTGGTGACCAATACCGAAGGCATGATGCCGGAAGCCTCCCTGGTGTTCCTGGACGAGATATTCAACGCCAACAGCGCCATCCTGAACAGCCTGCTGATGGCCCTGAACGAACGTATCTTCCGCCGCGGCAAAGAGACCCGTAAGCTGCCCGCACTCATGTTCGTGGGCGCCAGCAACGTACTGCCCGAAGACGAGGCGCTGAATGCCCTGCTGGACCGTTTTCTGCTGCGCGTACGCTGCGACTATGCCGATACCGACCTGCTGGAACAGGTACTGCTGGCGGGCTGGGCGCTGGAACACAGGAACGGGGGGGAACGCCCCGTTATACATCCCGACGAGATAAAAGAACTGCAGCGCCAGTGCCGCCATGTGGATCTTTCGCCCATACGCGGCAAATACGTAGACCTGGTGCACAACCTGCGCAATACGGGTATAAAAGTTTCGGACCGTCGTGCCGTTAAGATACAGAACCTGCTGGCAGCCAGCGCCGTGCTCTGCGGACGTGCAGAAGCCATTCTCTCAGACCTCTGGGTACTCAAATACATCTGGGACACCGAAGAACAGATCGAGATCCTGGCCGGCATCATCGACGGCATCATCGAAAAGGACGAAAGTCCGGGGGCCCATCCCCAGGCGCGTTATAACAAGGTGCCCAATGCCGAGGAACTGATACGGGAAGTGCAGCTGCTGCGCGGACGCTGGAACGACGAGAACCTGTCTTTCGAGGAACAGAACATCATCAAGGATAAACTGCGCTATATTCAGACCCGCTGCAACTGGATCCGCAACGGCGAGCACAAACAGTTCGTACAAACCGAAATTGAAGGCTTATGGCAGCAAATCCTGCAGACGATCTGACGCATTTTATGCGCATAACGGCAGACCAGGCAGACCTGCTCGGCCATATACGGCACTGGAACAACCTGAAGATCGCCTTCGACGGAAACGATATCTGGGTGCGCGACCTGAGTGCAGAACAGCTGCAGCATACCGATATCCGCTCCATTCCCTCTAAAAAACTCTATTACCAGTCGGGCCAGAAACTTTTTCCTGAAGGAAGCCTGCTGCCCGAAGCCACGGTACCCGCGGTGCTCTGGACGCCCATTGAACGCGGACTGCCCCTGCGGCTGCCCGCACGTACGCCCGCAACCGCTGTAACAGAAACGATACGTATACAGCTGGTCCCTTCCGAAGAAGAATACGAAGCCTTTGCCCTGCTCTGCGAGGTAAAGGCGCTGGAAAAATACATGCACAGCGCTCCCGCCGTACGCCTGCAAAACCTGCAATGGACACTTGCCGGGGCGCACAAGGCACTGATCACCGGTACTCCCCTGCTGCCCTTACCGGGCAATGTTTACTGGCGCAGGAACAACCAGCTGTTACCGGCCGGGTACCATTTCGAATGGCAGCTGCTCAGTGATGTGATCAACCGCCGGCTGGACCCCGGTAACGACAGCTGGATCGTATGGGACGCATCCGGGAACTGGTTCCGTGTAGCGAAAAAGGATATAAAACCACTCCGTACAGGCTCCTTCCGCCTCAGTATGGAAAACCGGAAAGACCAGGGCCTATGAATTTTTACGAATTTTTACAGGCCAGGGAGACCGACTTCTGGGTATGGGAAGAGAACGAGGGCGTGATCGCCGTTCGCAACGGCATGACCATTGCCTACCGCGAACACGTGATGCATATACTTTCTTACCTTTCGCCGGAAGGTATTCCGCCCTTCGGGGCCCTGCTCATGTGCATTGCTGCCACCAACCCGGTTTCGAATGTACTGATACAGCAGGCACACGACCTGATGCACGACCAGGTGCTGCCACATACCTATGAAGACCTTAAGCATTGCCGGGCTTTTATGGAAACACTGAGCAGTCTGCCCGCCTCCTATAAAAGCGGGGAACGTAAGCTGCTGCTGTTCCGCACCCTTTTTGAAAAATGCCATAACCAGCAGTCGGCAAAGATGCTGCGCCAACTGCTGAAACAATACAACGAGGGTAAACTGGCAAGCGGCAGGATGAAACCGCTACGCCCCAACACTACCGGTCCATTCGAACAGGAATGCCGCACCATGGCTCTGCTGCATCGCCGTTACCCCAGCCCGGAAAAGATACTGAACGCCATGGCCGGTGTGCCCGACCTGGACGCCGGAGCCCTTCCCCTGCCCGACGCCGCTGAAACAGCGACCGTTCCCGGCGATTTCGTGGAAGAGCTGGAACGCGACCATCGCAGCTTTCATGCCGGCAGCCTCATACGCCGCATCTGGTCCGGGCTCAGCATTCCCTTTCACAATACACTGCCCAGTATGCAACCGATGGGCGGCGTGTCGGACCTTACGAACAAAGGCGATTACGACCGTCTGCTCATCAGCGAATATGCCAATGACGACCTGCTGTTTCTCTCGCGCCTGGCCAATAACGAAGCCCTGTACCTGCACAGGGAGGTTCCGCCGGAATCGAACGACCTGGAGCGCATCATACTGCTGGACATCTCCCTGAAAAACTGGGGAACACCCAAGATCATCGCCCATGCCCTGATGCTGGCCATAGCCCGGCACCCGAAGACCGATATCCGCTGCCGGGCCTTCCTGCTGGGAAAAAGCTATACAGAAACCCAATTCGGGGATATCGCTGATATCATCGACGGTATGCAGAAGGTGGAAGCCGTACTGCACCCCGCACAGGGCCTGCAGCAATTTCTTGAGGAACATAAGGGCCGGAAAATGGAACTGATGCTCATCAGCACGCGCGAAGTACTGAAGCATCCCGAAATGCAGAAAGTACTGCAGGATCAGCCGGACCGCATCGGTTACCGCATACTTACGGACGCCCGGGGCGAAGTAAGCCTGTACAAACGCACACAGAACAGTCTGCGCTTTATACAGACCATCCGCCTGCCCCTGGAAGAGCTCTGGAACCCGCCGAAGAAAAAGCCCCTGAGCAGCGCCCCCGCAGAACCGGGCGGAGAAGTATGTCCTCTCCTCTATCCCGGCCAGCATTCTGTGCGCAGGCAGATCCCCGTGGACGGTGAACTCTATCATATCAACAACGAAAAAAGTATCCTGCGCACCTACGGTACCGGCAGCCTCAGCAACCGCAAAGGCTGGGAAATGGTGTACCCTGAACTGCCTTACATCACTACCTCTATGGAAATGGGCCGCATGCACAACGGCAGCCTGTACCTGCTGATCTTCCACGCCCGCAACATGGAAATTACCCTGATCGATACCGGACAGCGACATCTGAAAAAAATTCCGTTCCCCGACTGGCAGTTCTCTTCCTTTCAGAATTTTATTTTTCATGAGGATCATTTTTACTACCTGCATGCCAGATGGAGCTGCAGGATCGATCCGGAAGCCGGTAGTATCGAAAAGACCGAAGGCCCGCCGGATAAAGAAATGATACAGGTGTACCGGCAGCGCGAACAGCAGTACCAGGATGCATTTAGGGTAAGCAGTACCTTTCATCCCATACTGAAGAACATTTCGCGTATATTCATCAGCAACAAGGGTACACTGGTCCTGAACAACCATGAATTATTTGTCGGCGAAACCGTACGTTTTGAAGCTGCCGCTACAGACTGTACCCCGCAGGTACCCGCCGCCACAGAGAATCGCGTACTGTTCCGTTTCCAGGACGGCAGCTATATACGCATACAACGCACAGGCATGTTGCAGCTACGGAGCAGCAACCGGAACATTCCGGATATATGGATACCAAGCGTACTGGAGTCGGACCTGGGCCTGGCAGCCGGCAACAGTTTCTGCGGCTCGGAATACTACCGCCCCGATAAAGACGGCAGCACCACGTTTGGTCTTCCGGTGGACGAATTTAACCAACATTATATACAGCCTTTTATTCAACGCATCTTATCGCATGGAACTACGCATTAAACAGCACAGCGGCAATATGTACCCGGCAGGCGGCATTTTTATAAAAGGCCCGTCGCCCCTGCAATGGATACGCGAAATGCAGTACCTGGGATTACAACCCGGCACGGTACCGGTACACCCACTGCCTGCCCTGGAGGGCGGTACCTGGGGCTGCCTGCTTATATGCCCCGAAATGCCCTCCGATACCGGGCGCAATGCTCCCGCCTACCAGGCACACCCCTTACTGTATGTTCCGGGGCTAAGTATCTTGTATCCTGCGGTCACTACGTCGGAGCTGGACCGGCTGCTCGATTTCGACCGCCACGTACTGCACCCGGAAACCGGCCTGGTAAGCCTGGGCGAGGCACTTTCCTGGGAAGAACTGCTGGAGTTCCCCGAAGCCGCCGCGGTACGCATAAGCGCGCCGGCCGACCCGCTGTTCATACCCGAGCGCGCACGCAGTTTCCAGGTAAAATCCCTGCCGGCCGAAGAAGTGCTGTCGCTCATGGACGAACAACTTTTTCCAAAAAAAGAAAAGCTGGAAGATAAACCCCTGAGCCCCGTAGAGAAAGGCAAACTGAACTTCCTGAGAAAACTCTTTACAAAGAAGGCACCGAAAGCTGCTGACGACGAAGAAAGCGGAACGAAAAACGATACAGGAAAACAGGACCATACCCGAAGCGAACCGACCAACCTGTTCCGCAAGCTGCGTGCCCTGGCCGGCATTTTTTCAGACAGGGGCCGCAACTGGGCCGATAGCCTGCAGGAAGATTACGAAGACCTGGAAAAAAGGAACCAGGAGGAGATTGAAAAACTGCTCGACATGTTCCGCAATAATCCCGAAGAAGCCCTGAAATATGCCGTTCCCATCGACGGAGACGGCACCGGACGCGGCGGAGACAAAGCCCGGATGCAGATCAGCAGGCGCTGGAACGATTTTTCACTGGCAGATCTGTTCCGGAACCATGCCCCCCCGGGCGGCAACGGCAGCAGCATTATCTCAGACGAACACATGGGCGAACTGCAACAGCAATACAATGCCGCGGCTGAAGAATTTATACGCAAAGGCGAGCATCAGAAAGCCGCCTTCATTTACATGAAACTGCTGAAGAATTACTGGCTGGCCGCGCAGACCCTGAAAAACGGGGGCTATTACCAGGAAGCGGCCAGCGTATACCTGAAATTCCTCAATAACAAAGCCATGGCGGCCGAGTGCTATGAACAGGGCAAAATGTACCAGGAAGCCATCGATCTGTACACAGAACTGAACCAGCACGAAAAAGCGGGCGATCTGTACGCTGTTCTCGGCCGCAGGACCGAAGCCCTTGCCCTGTACAACAAAGTGCTGGAAGAACGTCTGCAGCAGAAACAATACCTGAAAGCCGCCGAACTGCTGCGCCTTAAGATGCAGGACGAAAGCCGTGCCGGACAGGTACTGAAGGAGGGCTGGCTGCAGAATACAGGCCACAGTGCACAGCAATGCCTGCAGGAATATTTCCGGCACCTGCCCGACAGCCGCCTTTTAATGGCTGAAATTGAATACAGCTATGCCCATGAACTAAAGGGTCAGAACAGCGAAGAAGCCTTTCTGCAGGTAATAAAAACGCCGTACAATGAACACCCGGAATTGCAGGAGCGCCTGCGCAACATGGCATACGAGATCATTGCAAAACGGGTACAACAGAAACCGGCGCTTATCGAGGAACTGAAAGTCTTTAACGCCGGAGACCGCATGCTGCAGCGGGATACACTGCGGTACCGCACCCAGCGCAAACGATAGGCCGGGATTTCTACGCGTTCACGTATTCCATTACAGAGCCGATCACCCGGGCATCCCACAGCATTTTATAATGCCCGGTCTTTTCCAGGGTCTGCAATTGTACCTGCGGGTTCTTTTTCTTTACCGATAAGGCATTGGTATAGGGCAAAATACGGTCGGCGCTGTCGTGGACCAGTAATACCTGCGGACGTATACCCGGGGTAAGGTCCGATACGGTAAGCCGTTCCACCGGGAACCCAAACTTCTGTTCGATATACCGGATCAGGTGGGCTTTGCGGGCCGCTGAAAAATGCATGAGCGTGGTAAAGTCTGTAATTACATCCTCAATGCGGTCGGGCGTACTCAGCAGCACCAGTTTTTCCACGCCGGCCGGGTACATACTGTGCAGGGCCAGCACAGAGGCCGCACTGCCAAAGGAATGTGCAATAAGCACCTGCGGACCGTAGCTTTCGGTCAGCTGCTTCACCAGTTGCGAGAACTGCAGCACATGGGTCTGCTTTCCGCCGCTTTGGTGATGCGCGATGCCGTCGAAGGCAAGCACTTCGTAACCGGCGGTATTCAGCACGTCTACAAAACCGCCCAGGCTACCCGCATTCCCTTCCCAGCCGTGCACCAGCAATACACGGCCCCGGGATGCCGCTCCTTCCGGAAGCTCCCAGGAATACAAAGCAATACGATGCCCGGCAAAGTCGGTAAAATGCTTGCGGGCCCGTGCCATTACCTCCGTTTCGGCCGGACGTACCTTTTGGTTAAGCGGGGTGGCAAACAGGCGGAATGCGCGTGCAGAAGCGGCTTTTGGACTCAGTGCAAAAAGCAGTTTAAAATACAGTCGGTAGCTTTGAAGTATCCGGTTCATCGTTCTTTATTTTTATACCGATCGGTATATATTTATTCAAAAAAAAATCAGGCGCAGTGCATGTCCACGAAGGTATCTACATATTTCATGGTTTTGGCAAGATAGCTGCGGTCGCCCGTGGCTTTGCTGAGCATAACGCCCCCTTCGATCATACTGATAAAAAGTACGGAAAAATCGGCCGCTTTGGTGTCCGCTTTCAGCTCACCTGCGTCTATGGCGCGTTGTACCAGTTTTTCGAGTGAACGACGCCAGGCGCTGAGCGCTTCTTTTACGCGGGTACGCAGCAGGGGGTGCGTATCGTCGGCTTCGGTACCGGCGTTGGCAATAGGGCAACCGGCATGCATATACTCAAACCGGTACGAATCCCGGTAAAAGTCCACGCAGGCACGGATCTTGTCCAGCGGAGAAGTATACTGCTGTTGCAGGGCGCGTATGCCGTCCGAGACCTGTTTCAGGTTATGGTCAAAAGCGGCCAGGGCCACCTCGTCCTTATTGGCGAAGTTGCCGTAGATACTGCCTTTGGTAAGGCCGGTGGCCTCGGTAATATCGCTCAGCGAGGTACCGGCAAACCCCTTCGCATTGAAGATGGGGGCCGTTTTCTCGATGATGTATTGCCGGGTACGTTCTGCCTTGGTGATCATACTGCACGTGGTGATTATCGTACAAAATTATACCAAACGGTATGATTATGCAAATTTTTTCGTCGCAAAAAGGTTAAAAGCGCCGATTCTTACGCCGGGGGCTGTGCCAAAGGCGTAAGAACGTTCTGTAATAGCCGCCTGTTCTGCATCACAGCGTGATGTATATATTAATTTTCTGTGCTCATCGGTACATAGCGGTGCCCATTTTTCATTTCTGTGTATATTAGGGCTATGGAACCACTTACACACGAAACACACACCCAGATCCAACTACTTTGTAATGATGGCGATATACTTGCCGAAAAAAGACAGTTTGCCCAAGCCCTGGACAAATACTGGGCTGCCTTTGACCTGATCCCTGAACCAAAAACCAACCGGGAAGCCACTACCTGGGTACTGGTAGCCATCGGGGACGCCAATTTCCTGAACAACGATTTCCAGGCCGGGGTCGATAACCTGAGTAATGCCATGCATTGCCCGGGCGCTATCGGGAATCCGTTCATACACCTGCGCCTGGGGCAGTGCCAGCTGGAAACCGGCAACACCGCACGGGCAGCCGATGAACTTACCCGGGCCTATGCCGTGGCCGGCGAGGATATTTTCAGTAATGAAGATCCCAAATACCTCGCCTTCCTGAAAACACAGATCGAGACCGAAGAAGCCGAAACACCCGCCAAAAAGCCCTGGTGGAAATTTTAAGAAACTGATAATCAAAGATAAATCAAAAATATCCCGGGGGAATTTGCGCGCATTTTCTTTTTTGACTATTTTATTGTCAAACAAAAAGACAATATTTTTGTCATACAATTATGCGTACCATACTGCACCTGGACCTGGACAGTTTTTTCATTTCCGTGGAGCGCCTGCGCGACAGCCGCCTCAACGGCAAAGCGGTGATCGTGGGCGGTACCGGGGACCGCGGCGTGGTGGCGTCCTGCAGTTACGAGGCCCGGCAATTCGGGGTACATTCGGCCATGCCCACGCGTATGGCGCTGCGCCTGTGTCCCGGGGCCATTGTACTCAACGGCGACCATGAGGCCTATTCCCAGTATTCGAAAATGGTCACGGAAATTATCGCCGGGCAGGTACCCCTGTTCGAAAAAGCCTCTATCGATGAATTTTATGCCGATTTTACGGGTCTGGAACGCTTTTTCGGCACCGAACTCTTCGCCGATGAGTTACGTGCGCGTATACACCGGGAAACGGGCCTGCCTATTTCGTTCGGACTGTCGGAGAACAAAACCGTGTCGAAAGTGGCCACGGGCGAATCCAAACCCCTGGGGCGCAAAATTGTGAAACACGGCACGGAAGCCGGGTTTATGGCCCCGCTTTCGGTACGTAAGATACCCGGTGTTGGCGACCAGACCTACCAGGCCCTGCGCGGTATGGGCGTAGAAAAAGTGAGCACCCTGCAACAGGTACCTGCCGAACTGCTTACCGCGGCCTTCGGCAAAAACGGGCTCACCCTGCACCGCAAGGCCCTGGGCATTGACCCCAGCCCGGTGGAGCCATATAACGAACAAAAGAGCATTTCGGCCGAGGAAACCTTTGCCACCGACACCACCGACCTGCGTTTCCTGGAAGATACCCTGCTGCGTATGTGTACCGAACTCTGTTTCTCGCTCCGCAGCATGAAAAAGCTCAGTGCCTGCATCAGTATAAAGATCCGCTATGCCGATTTTGATACGCACAGCAAACAACGCAGCATCGCCTACACAGCGGCCGATCATCACATCATCCCCGTGGCGCGTGAGCTCTTCCGCAGCCTGTACCAGCGCAGGCTGCGTGTACGCCTGCTGGGCGTGCGTTTCAGTCAGCTGGTGCACGGACAGTACCAGATCCACATGTTTGACGACAGCGTGGAAAAAATACGCCTGTACCAGGCCATAGACCAGATGAAGAACCGTTTCGGCATACAGTGCATCTCTCCCGCATCCACCCTCAGAAACGACTGATATGTACCTCAACTGTCACTCCTATTACAGTTTCGGGTACGGCACCCTTTCACCCGAGCGCATTTTACAGCAGGCGGCCCGTTTCGGCATCGGCAAACTGGTGCTGAGCGACATCAATAATACTTCCGGCTGCTGGGAAATTTACCGCCTGGGAAAAAAATACGGTATTGAAACGGTGTTCGGCATCGAGTTCCGCAACGGTCCCCGGCTTATGTACACCGGTATTGCGATGAATAACGATGGTTTTGAAGAACTGAACCGGCACCTGTCCCTGCATAAGGCCTCGGGTAAACCTTTCCCGGAGCGGGCCCCTGCATTCGCACAGGTCCATATCGTATATCCCTTCCGTAAAGAGCAGGTATTTCCCCTGCAGGCACATGAATACATCGGGGTGCAGCCGGCAGACCTGAACCGCTACCGCCTTTCGGCCTGGCAGAAATTCCCTGGTCGTATGCTGGCCTGGATGCCCGTGAGCTTTATTACCCGCCGGGATTTTAACGCCCACCGCCTGCTGCGGGCCATGGACCTGAATACGCTCTACAACCATATTCCACCCGATGAGTGCGGATCCGAGACCGATATTATGCTGCCGCCGGACATTGCCGCCGAACGCTTCCGCGATTTTCCGGAACTGTGTATACATGCACAGCAGCTGCTGGAAACATGTACGATACAGGAAACCTTCCACCAGTCCAAGAACAAAAAATTTTTCAGCGACAGCCTGCAGAACGATGTAGAACGGCTGAAACAGCTGGCCCGCGAAGGCGCACAATGGCGCTACGGCAATCACAGTGCCGATATACAGGCCCGCATCGATAAGGAACTGAATATCATCGTACAAAAAGATTTTGTATCGTATTTTCTCATCAATCACGATATTGTACGTTATGCCCGGGAGCGCTCCTTTTTTTACGTAGGCCGGGGCAGCGGAGCCAACAGCATCATTGCCTACTGCCTGGGCATTACCAATGTAGACCCCGTGGAGCTGGACCTGTATTTCGAACGTTTTATCAACCGGTACCGGGAATCGCCCCCGGATTTCGACATCGACTTTTCCTGGCGCGACCGCGATGAGATTATTTCGTATATCTTTCAGAAGTACGGTACAGAACACGTCTGCCAGCTGGCCACCTTCAGTACGATACAGAAAAAATCGGCCATACGCGAACTTTCCAAAGTGTTCGGCCTGCCCAAACGCGAAACGGAAGAACTGATCCGGAATTACGACAAGAAGGCGCCGGAACACGAGGCGGGGAAGCATATTTATACCTATACGCAGTTCCTGGCCGATTTTCCCGCACACCTGAGCATACACGCAGGAGGTATTCTTATCTCAGAAGCGCCCATATACCGCTATACCGCTACGGATATGCCACCCAAGGGCAATCCCATTTCCCAGTTCGACATGCACAGCGCCGAAGACCTGGGCCTGTACAAATTCGACATCCTGAGTCAGCGCGGCCTGGGGCACATTAAAGATACCCTGCACTATGTAAAGGAACGGCACAACCTGGACATCGACATACACCATACCGCCCCCTTTAAAACCGATGAGCAGATCAAAGAACTGCTGCGCACCGGCGCTACCATGGGCTGTTTTTACGTAGAATCGCCGGGGATGCGTATGCTACTGCGTAAAATGGAATGCCAGACCTATCCCGAACTGGTGGCGGCCAGCAGCATTATACGGCCGGGCGTGGCCCGCAGCGGCATGATGCGCGAATACGTGTTCCGGCACCGCAATCCCGCAGCAAGAGAACATATTCACCCGGTGCTGCAGCAGATCATGCCCGATACCTACGGCGTAATGGTATACCAGGAAGACGTGATCAAGGTGGCACACTATTTTGCCGGGCTATCCCTGGCCGAATCGGACGTGCTGCGACGCGGGATGAGCGGAAAATACCGCTCGCGCGAGGAATTTAAACAGGTAGAAGAGGCCTTTTTCACCCATTGCCGCCGCCTGGAACGCGACCCGGAAACCACCCTGATGGTATGGCGCCAGATCGAAAGTTTTGCGGGATTTTCCTTTGCCAAAGGCCATTCCGCTTCGTTTGCCGTGGAAAGTTACCAGAGCCTGTACCTGAAATCACGCTTCCCGCTGGAGTTCTATACGGCCGTGGTGAATAATTTCGGCGGATTTTACCAGACGGCCTTTTACCTGCACCAGGCGAAGCTGCACGGGGCCGATCTGCAGCTGCCCTGCATCAACCGGGGCGAATATCTGAGTGCGCTGAAAAACACCAATGAACTGTTCATCGGCTTTATTCATATACGTTTTTTGGAGCAGGGTTTTATAGAACAGGTACTGAACGAACGACAGCGCCACGGCCCCTTTCATTCGCTTGATGAACTGGTGGAACGCCTGCGCGCGGCATTCGTATCCGTAAGTCCCGAACAGCTGCTGATCCTGGTACGTACCGGCGCGCTGCGCAGCTTTGGCATACCTGCCCACGAACTGATGTGGCAGGCCCACATGTTGTTGCAGAAAAAACCACAGGCACACGCCGCCGCATCCGGGAACCTCTTCCCCAAACCCGGCGCCCAGCACTTTAGCCTGCCCCGGCCCGATACCGGCCTGCAGGACCAGGTGCTGGAAGAACTGGACCTGCTGGGCTTCCCCGTTTCCCTGTCCTATTTTGAGATCCTTTCGCCCAAACCCTCGGGATACCGTATGGCCCGCGATATTCCGGCCCTGCTGGGAAAAAAGATACGTTTACTGGGCTGGCTGGTGACCACCAAAACGGCCTATACCGTAAAAAACGAGGCCATGTATTTCGGCACCTTCCTGGATGAAGAAAGCAACTGGATCGATACGGTACATTTCCCGGAAAGTCGTTCCCGTTACCCGTTCAGCGGCGAGGGATGTTACCTGCTGGAAGGGACCGTAAGCGAAGAGTTCGGATTTTATACCGTAGAAGTAAGTTATATGGAAAAATGCCGTATTTACAGCCGCGATTAAGTGTTCTGCGGCAGTTTTCGGGCACGGATCATTTCGCGTTTACCGGGCGGGCCGGGTAGTGTTTCCACCGTAAAACCGGCTTCCCGCAGATCGCGTTTCACCTGGCCTTTGGCGCAGTAGGTCACAAAAATGCCGCCTTCGCGCAGCAGGTCAAAACAGGTCTTCCAGATAGCCTTGTCCCACATTTCGGTTTGTTTTTCCGGCCCGAACGCATCGTAAAAGACCAGGTCGAAAGGCACCCAGTCTGCGGGTAACAGCGTGTGAAAATCGGCCTGCACCCCACGTTCTATCTTTATAAAACGCTCCTGTTCGCCCCAGGCGTTCTCCCGGTCCCAGGGCGCATCCATAAGCGCGGCAAAAGCGTCTTTTTCGGCATCGGTAAAAAAGGTGGGGTAATTGATCTGCCGCAGCAACTCTGCCGGTACGGGAAAAGGCTCCAGGCCGGCATAATCGAGCGCCAGTCCCTGTTCCCGCGCATACCCGAGGCTCAGGGCCGCGTTGAGGCCGGTACCATGCCCTACTTCGAGCACGCGTATATGGTCGCGCAGCAGGAAAGCCTCTTTTACCCCGGCTTCTACAAATACATAACGGCTTTCGGTCACCGCGCCGTGCCAGGAATGATAGTTCTCATTCAGCGCATCGTTACGCAGGCTGTGGGAACCGTCCCCGGTATCCACCAAACGGACTGTACTCATTTTTGTGTTACAATTATCTCGGTTCTGCGGTTCAAGATACGGTTTTGTGCCGTATTATTCGGGTACAAGGGACGTTCGGGCCCTTCGAATATCCAGTCGAGACGACGCCTTTCCACGTCCTGGTCGCGCAGGAACTCGTACAGGATGCGTGCTTTTTCCTCGCCGTTGCGTATGGCATTGGGCGTCATGTTCAGGTTATCGGTATGTACCCCGATCTGTATGCGGGTCTTATTATTGAGGCGCAGCCAGTCGCTGAGGCGCATCAGTTCGGCCGATCTGCGGGCTTTTTCGGCGCTCAGTTCCCGCAAACCCGAGGTATAGGGCAGCACCAGGGACGCATTTTCGCGTACGGGTTCCAGGTTCATGGCAATGTGTTCCGTTCCGGTATACACGGCTTCGGCATCCACAATGGTGGTGAAGGGCATGTATCCTTTTGCGTTCACCCATATCTGTACCTTGCCGCTTTTGGGCACTACGGCGCGGAAAGTTCCTTCCAGGGAATCGGTATATAAAAAAGCAGGCGGATTACCGGTTTCGGGATCGAACACCCATATTTTATGCGGAATTTCGCGGGCACGGCCACCGGTAACCTCCCCGGTAAGTACAAAGGATTCGTTGTCGTTTTCGCGCGCGCCTACCGCCACACTGCTGTAGAAGACCTTATCGGTGAAAGACATAAGGTGTGCCGCCGTTACATATACCGGTTTATAAGGCGTTTCGCGGCGGCGTACGAAGCGTAGCAGTGAATCGCCGTGCAACGCATAGAACGCACCTGTGGAAGTATACACCGACCAGGTATCGTCGCCAAAGGTATTGATGTGGATACCGGCATTGCGTTCCACACCGTTGTCCATGAAAAAGATATCGCTGCCGCCGATGCTTCCCTTGCCGCTGCGCGCATACACCCAGCGCTGGGCGGCGGGGTCGTAACTGCATACACTGCCTTCGGTACCCGGATTAAAAAGCGTTACTTCTCCGGTTTTGGGCTTGTAGATATAGGTTTTGAGCGTTTCTTCCCGATCGCTGGTAAATACGATATCGTCTCCGTAAAAAACGGCGGCGTTTTCCCGGGCCGCAGAATTCACGGCCGCAGGCAGAAAGGTAACGGAATCGAGCATCGTACCCCGGCGGCTCAGCAGGTACAGGTCGTTACCATCGCTCAGCAACAGCTTATTTCCGGCGGAATGCAGACTTATATACGTAATATTGGGCACACGGGTAAGCGGACCGCTCAGGGGCACTTTTACCGAGTAATCGGATTTACGGGTAAGGCGCACCAGGCGGAAATAATTGTCTTCGAATACGGTGTATACCAGGTCTTCCGTAAAAGGATCCACGGTAATGCAGGTCTGCTCAGGTATACGGAGTGCAGACAACAGCATAAAGGACTTTTCACGTAAGATGGGCTTGCGGGCCAGCTCCAGGTAGGTGTTTATTTCTTCGGAACGGCTGCGGGCATTGATGGGTATGCCTTCCCATAAGGCGTTCTCGGTACCGCCGGCTTTGAAATAGCGATCGTATACGGCCGCCGTTCTTTCATACTGACCGCTCATACGCAGCACTTCGGCATAGCCGGGAAGCCAGTTCGGACTAAAGGCCGGATCGATCTTTTCGAGGATCTGGTAATGCTCCAGCGTCTCGGTGAAACGGCCCATGCGCACCAGGCAGGTAAGCTGATGCCGGTTGCATTCGATACTCTGTTTGTTGAACAGGTGTGCCTCATGCAGTTTTTCGTAGGCCGGGGCATAGAGCGAATCGTTCCCTTTTTCGGCCTGGGTAAATAATTTTTCGCCTTCCTTAAATACTTTAAGTATGGCTGTAAACTCCTGTTTTTTACCCGGGAAATTTTTAGCTTTAAAATCTACCTGGGCATTCAGCAGTAAAGGGCCGGCGCTTATGAGCAACAGAAGCAGGGAACGTCTCATTTGCATACCAGTTTTTTATATTCCGCCGCCAGCGGGCAGTTCTTTAATTCGCTGCAGGCCTGCTCGTAAAATTTCATGGCGATGAGCAGGCGTACTTTCTGCAGGCAGGTATAGTCTTTCAGGTCGGGATCGTCGGTGCCCGAAGCGATGGTATTTTCTTTCATGGCCAAGTCCGAAATTCCCTGCAGGGCATACGCATTGGAACGGTTCAGGTGAAATACAGGCCAGTCGCTTTTCAGGGAATCGTTCTGTGCATTTTCCTGGGCAATATCACAGAGCATCAGCATGTTTATACTGATATCCGTTTCCTCTCCGGTAGCCAGCGCTTTGGTAAATTCGGCACGGGCTTCGGCTTCCCTTCCCAGGCGCAGGTACAGGGAACCCAGGTTGTTGTGGTAACGGGCGTTCTGCGGCATAAAATCCACCGCGTATTTATAATCTTCCAGGGCTTCGTTGAATTTACCCAGCATCATGCGGGCCGAAGCACGGTCGTTATAACAGGCCGGGAATTCGGGGAAGATCAGCAGCGCTTTGCTGAAAAACTCTTCGGCACCTTCGTAGTTCTCGAACATGAAATGCGCTGTGCCCATACCGTGCCAGGCGTCGTAATCGTTGGGATACATGAGTACGGCCTTCTGAAAATCGGCCAGGGCGCTGTCGGTCTTACCTGCTTCCAGGCGTATTTTGCCGCGCAGTACATACGCCTTCGGAAAGGCCGCCTGCTGACGGATAAGTATACTAAATTGCTCCTCGGCCAGGTTATACTTGCCTACCTCGCGGTACAGCAGGCCCAGGTTATAACGCGCCTTGCTGAAGTTGGAATCGTATTCCAGCGCCAGCTGAAGTTTGTCCATCGCCAAACTTTCTTCCCCTTCCTGCAGCACGTTCATAGCATCGTTGTAGAGCTTTTCGGCCCGTTTATTCTGTGCGGCCGCAACGGTGGAGATCATAAAAAAAATAATGCCTACCCAGATTTTCACGATGCTGCAAAGAAAACAATTTTATCGGCAACGGGAACGAAATAACGATCGCCGGCCTGTGGTTTTTCGCTGTACCGGCCTGTAAATGCCCCGAAAGCAGGCATCAGCAGTTTATTTTCGCGCCAGCGGAAACAGGGCAGCGCCAGGCTCTGCCGTCCGCGCCCCCGCAAACGCACCGAAGGATGCATGTGACCGCAGATGTACAGTACTTCCGGATCACCTTCCCCGGGCATATCGTGCAGCACCTCTATATCCGTGCCCAGCGCACAGCTTTCGGTAAGTTCCACACCGGCCCGTACGTAGTGTTCTTCATCCAGTATATCGTGGTTCCCGCGGGTAAGTACAAAATCCACGCCGGCAAAATGTGCCCTGAATTTTTCGAAGTAGGTCCATTCGTAATTGAGGTCGGAATGAAAAAGATCGCCCACAAAAAGCAGGGTCTTTGCGCCACTGAGGCTGAGCGCCGTTTCTATCCGGCCCAGGTTCTCGAACAGCAGGTTCTGCGGCACGGGTATGCCCTCTTTGCGGAAATGCGCGGCCTTACCCAGGTGTACGTCGGCCAGTACCAGGGTCTTTAACGCAGGTATGAACAGGCTTTTATCGATGCCGAAACGGAGTTCGGTATCTTTCCAGATCAGGGGGTGTTCGCCGGACCACATGGGTACAAAAATACGGCTTTTTACCCGAAATCGAGTTTCATACGGGCCACTCTTTCGGCTACGGATTCGCTGCTGAGTTTTTCGCGCAGGCGGTCTACCATGATCGGGAAAGCAAAAGGTGTGGGACGTGTTACGTTAATGATACGTATCTCGCTGTTGCGGATCTCTTCCAGGGCTTCGCGGATACGGCTCTCCTCCAGTCCGTAGTGAATGGCTTCTTCATAGGCCTGGCGGATAAGCAGGTTGCCGGGTTCGTGCTCGTTCAGCACATCGAACAGCAGGCGTGTAGAGCTCTGTATATGCCGTCCCTTTTTCTGGCTGCCGGGATAACCGGTAAAGATCATGCCCGCGATACGGGCTATATCACGGAACTTACGGCCGGCCAGTTCTACCGCATTTACGCCGTGCAGAATGTCTTCGAACAGGTTCTCACTGTTCAGCAGGCCTTCTTCCAGGGCTTCTTCAATGGGAATGTCTTTGTCGGACAGCAGTTCAAAGCCATAATCGTTCATGGCTATGGAAAAACTGATGGGCATGCGGCGGCTGATGCGGTAGGCCAGCAGGGAAGCCAGGGCCTCGTGTACAAAACGTCCGCGGAAGGGGAACATGAACAGGTGGCAGCCCTCTTTGGAATACAGTTTTTCGATCAGGAATTCTTTTTCAGACGGAATGATGCTTTCTTCTTCCTGGCGTTCGAAGAGGGGAAACAAAAACGATACTTCGGGATGTGTTTTTTCGCGGCGGGCACCTTCGCCCAGTTTTAGCAGCAGTTCTTTGGCCAGGTTGGCTGAAAGGGGCATACGTCCGCCCTGCCAGGAAGGTACCAGGCCCGAAGTGCGGTTCGAAAGCCGCACCGTAGCTTCGTTATCGCGTATGCGCACCAGTTCCACCGGTCTGCCGGCAAACCAGAACACATCGCCGGGGTTCATACGCGAGATAAAAGATTCTTCGATACTGCCCAGCCTGCGGCCGTTCTGCAGTTTTACGTACATTGCCATATCACTTACAATGGTGCCGATGTTGAGGCGGTGCCGCAGCGCGATCCGTTTACCGGCCACGATGTAGCGTTCGCCGTCTTTTACGATCTTCTGGTACTCGTCGTAACTGTGCAGGGTCTTGCCGCCGTATTCCAGGTAAAAGATCAGCTCGCGGAAGGTATCCATGTCCAGCTGTGCGTAGGCATGCGTAGTGCACACTTCGCGGTAGGTAGCTTCGGGCTCAAAACCTTCGGAAACGGCCAGGCTAACCAGGTACTGCATCAGTACGTCGTAGGAGTTTTCGTAGGGAATACGGTCCTCGAAATATTCTTTTTCCATGGCGGCACGCAGGGCCGCGCCCTCGATCAGTTCCAGGGAATGTGTGGGTACAAAATAGATGCGGCTGGGCTTACCGGGCTGGTGCCCGCTGCGGCCGGCACGTTGTAAAAACCGCGATACGCCTTTGGGCGAGCCCACCTGTATCACGCTTTCTACCGGCTGAAAATCCACCCCCAGGTCCAGGCTGGAAGTACAGACCACCGCTTTGAGGCGGCCGCCCTTGAGTTCTTCTTCTACCCAGCGGCGTATATCGGCATCGATGGAACCATGGTGCATGGCAATGCTGCCAGCCAGGTCGGGCGCTATTTCCAGGTAGCGCTGGTACCAGATCTCGGCCTGGCTGCGGGTATTGGTAAATATTAAGGTCGATGTGGAATTGTAGATCACCGGCAAGGTCTTCTGCAACAGGTGCAGCCCCAGGTGTCCGGCCCAGGGCAGCACGTCCAGCGAATCGGGAAAAATACTTACTACTTCGTATTTCTTACCCGTTTCCGCCTTTACCAGTCTGTAACGGTTGGTATGCGTACCGAAAAGCACACGCTCGGCGGCTTCGGGATTACCGATAGTTGCCGAAATACCCCAGATGCGCAGTTCGGGCACCAGCCCGCGCAGACGCGAAAGTCCCAGCTCGGTCTGTACGCCCCGTTTGGAACCCAGTAACTCGTGCCATTCGTCGATGACCACGCAGCGCAGGTGCGAAAAATACTTCGAATAGCCGCTTTTACACAACATCACATGCAGACTTTCCGGTGTGGTAATAAGCACCTGCGGCGCATGGGTGAACTGTGTAGCTTTTTCGGAGGAGGAACTGTCGCCCGTGCGCAAGGCTACTTTCCAGGGCAGTCCCATGATCTGTACGGCCTCTTCCATAGCCCGGTGCATTTCTTTGGCCAGGGCGCGCAGAGGCGTTATCCACAGCAATAACAGGTGTTTGTTATCGCCGGGCTGCGGGTGCAGGACTGCATCGTTGGCAAAAGCACCGAATACGGCCAGGGTCTTGCCGCTGCCCGTGGGCGCGTTCAGCAGTCCGGAGTACCCTGCGGCATACGCTTCGGCACACTCCCGCTGAAAAGGAAACATTTCAAAGCCTTTTTCCCGGAAAAGATGATGCAGTGTATCCGAAATCATAACATGCCGTTCCTATACGCCCCACTCCTATTTCTGCGGGGCCGTGTATACTTCCAGGGACAATTCCCGGCCGTCCCAGACCCCGTATGTATTATACGTAATCCAGTCGCCAAGGTTCAGGTAGCGGCTGTTTTCCACCGCCAGGTCGAGCGGCAGATGCCGGTGTCCGAAAATAAAGTAATCGTGGTATTCTTTTTGCAACACCTCTTTAATGTACTGGATAAGCCATTCCTTATCCTCTCCGAGGAATTTTTTATCGGCTTCGTAATTGGCATTGCGGCTGCTGTGGGAAAAGAACTGTGCCAGGCGCACCCCGTAATCCGGGTGAAACTGCCGGAAGCAGAACTGGAAAAAGCGGTTCGTAAATACTTTCTTGATGAACTTGTAGCCGTGATCACCCGGCCCCAGCCCGTCGCCATGCCCGATATAGAACGATCTCCCGTCCCATTCGCGCACAATGGGCTGCCGGTGTACCTGTACGCCCAGTTCCTGTTCCAGGTAGCCGAACATCCACATGTCGTGGTTGCCGGTAAACATGTGTACGGGCTTGCCGCTGTCGCAGATATCGGCCAGGGTGCCCAGCAGGCGCGTGTAGCCTTTGGGTACCACCTGTTTGTATTCGAACCAGAAATCGAACACATCCCCCACCAGGAAGATCTCATCGGCACGGGAACCGTATTCATGCAGCCATTGCACGAAGCGTTTTTCGCGTTTCAGCGATTCCTCATGGTTGGGAACGCCCAGGTGCAGATCGGATGCAAATACAATCAATTGTGTAAAATGTGAGCAAAGATAGGAAATAAGTAGAAGCTGTCAGCTATGAGCTAATAGCTTGTAGCTTACCGTAGGGAGCTCCCGCCTGTGGCTGTTGGTAAAAAGCGATGAGCCATCAGCCTTTAGCTTACTGTGCGGGGACTATCGCCTTTGGCTGTTGGGGATAAAAGCTAACAGCTATGAGCCATTAGCTTACGATGCGGAGGCTGTCGCCTGTGGCTGTTGGTAAAAGCTATCAGCCATGAGCTATTAGCTCACTATATGGAGGCTATAAGCTACCAGCTCTTAGCTATTTCAACGTTTCGCGGTAGGCGTGTACGAATTTCAGGCGGCGGAAGTCTTCTTCCGTGGGTAAGGCGTGACGCAGGTCCCAGAGTTTGGTGTCTTCGTGCTTATCCAGGAAACGGATCATCTCCTGCACTTCGTCGCTGCTTACCACTTTTTCGATCGGCAGCTGTTCTTCCTTTATCAGGCGTACAATATGCGTTTCTACGGTGGACAGGGCCAGGCCGCGCCCGACAGATATCTCTTCCGGCGTTTTTCCGTCCAGCAGCATCTGCAGGGTGAGGCGGAAGGTGGAGCCTTTTTCGGCTTTGGGCTTTTTCTCCTTCGGTGTTTTTTTCTTTTTTTCTTTTTTGTTTCCTGCGTTCGTGTATACACGGTCCTCTTCCGCAGAGGAGTCCTGCTGCATCAGGGCGATGCGCCAGGACAGATCGGGCGTGTTCTTCCAGCGTTCTTCCGCCGCTTCGCTGCCGTTAAGCATGGCAAACATCATTACACCTGCCTTATGCAGCGAGGCGATCACCTGCATGCAGGCCGCATCGGCCTCTTCCAGTTCCGTACTGTAGGCTTTGGCCCGGTAAATACGCGCCATGGCCTTTTTCCGCAGGTATATTTCCGAGCAGATCTCTTTCAGCGGTTTGTCAAAATAGGCAATGGCCGCTTCCAGGCGTTGCTGTACGTATTGCATATCGCCACCGATAAAGCCCTTGTGCAGCTGTACGCAGAATTTATCGGCCAGTTCGCGCAGGGCGGAGATCTTTTCCAGTATACTCCTGGCCCAGGCCAGGTTCTTTTGTTTTTCGGCCACGCTGTCCTTTTCGCCGTAGGTGTCGAGGTGTTCTTTCCAGTCGCGCAGCAAAGGCATCAGGTTAAAGGCCTTCAGGCAAAAGCTTTCGGTATATTCGGCGGAGGCGGTTTGCAGTAGTTGCTGCAGTTCGCCCTGTTGTGTTTTTCGTTCTTCAAATTGCCGCAGCGAAGGATCGTAATCGATACCCCGGGCGGTGATCCGGGCCGATAAGACCAGTCCGCCCAGGCTGCGCAGTCGCGACAGAGCCACGTATGCCTGCCCGGAAGCGAATACTTTTTCGATGTCGATGATCGCTTTTTCGAACGTAAGTCCCTGGCTTTTGTGTATGGTAATGGCCCAGGCCAGGCGCAGCGGGAACTGATCGTAGGTACCGATCACATCTTCTTTGATCACTTTGGTGCCTTCGTCTACCGTGTAGCGTATGTTCTGCCACTGGTACAGGTCTACCGGCATGGTCTCCCCATCTTCAAATTCCACCCAGAGCTCTTCTTCGGTAGCGGAACGCACCCAGGCGATCTTTCCGTTGTAAAAACGCTGCATACCTGTGGGATCGTTCTTGATGAACATGACCTGTGCCCCGGGTTTCAGCAGCATATCCTCATCGCAGGGGTAAATATGCGGCGGAAATTCCCCGGCCACCACAGCACGGTACAATTGTCCCGGACCTGTGAGCGCCTCCAGTTCGCGGCGGTTGATCTCATCGGCATCGCGGTTATGCGTGGTAAGGCGGATATAGCCTTCGTCCTTTGCCGGTTCAAACCCCGGATGGTAGTGGGTATTGAGCTGTTCTATATCGGCTTCTGTAAGCCGGTTATAACGCAGGTTGTTGAGTATATCGGTAAATTCCCGGTCGGTCTGCCGGTAAATTTTGGTCAGTTCGATGTACACAGGTGTATCCTGGCGCAATACGTGTGCGTCGAAAAAGAAGGGCGAACTATAGTAATTGCGCAACACTTCCCATTCCTGGCGTTTTACCACCGGTGGCAGCTGCATCATATCCCCGATAAAGAGTACCTGTATACCTCCGAAGGGTTCGCGGGTGCGGCGTACGAAACGCAATACAAAGTCGATGGCGTCGAGCAGGTCGGAACGCAGCATACTCACCTCGTCGATGATCAGGAGTTCGGCCTCCCGTATGGCCCGGCGTTTCATATTGTTCATGTGCAGGTGCCGCGACAGTGTGGAGAACGTTTCGAACTTTACCTGGTCGTTCACCATAAAATCGCCCTGTACGGGTAAAAACCCGGCAAAAGGCAGCTGAAACTGGGAGTGCAGCGTTACGCCGCCGGCATTCAGGGCGGCAATGCCTGTAGGCGCCGTTACCAGGGTCTTTTTATGAATGGTATTGATGATATGGCGCAGGAACGTGGTTTTCCCGGTACCGGCTTTCCCGGTAAGAAAAACGTGTCTTTTTGTATACAACAAAAAATGTTCCGCAAGCTGCACGGCACTAAGGGTTGGATGCTCTCCTGTAGCCATAGGCCGAAGATATTGATAATTTCAGAAACGGGGCCTGCGCCCACTTAAAAAGTTTGTACTTTTAGCCTGAATCAAACAGATAAATATCCCCATGAAAAAACTATTTTTCGGCGTTTTCGCCCTGATATTCTGCCAGCCCTATGCCCTGCTCAACGCCCAGTATACGCCCGCTGCGGCTGAAGTTCCCTACATCGAGGTAACCGGTAATGCCGAACTGAACATTGTGCCCGACGAGATCTTTATTGATATACGCATAATGGAAAAATACGATGGCAAAACGAAAATTACCATACAGGAACAGGAAACCAAAATGCGCACAGCCCTGAACTCGATCGGGCTGGGTCCCAATGCGCTTTCGCTGAGCAGCGCCAATGCCGATTTTGTGCGTGTGAACTGGAAAACAGACGATCTGCTCACCCAGAAAAAATATGTACTGAAAGTAAAAGATGCGGAAACCGCCGGCAAGGTATTCAAAGAACTTGGTACGCTGGAGATCAAAAACGCACGTATCTCGCACGTAAACCACACCAAAATGGACAGCCTGCTGAAGGAAGTGAAGATACTGGCCATAAAAGCCGCCAAAAGCAAGGCCGATTACCTGCTGGATGCCATCGGTGAAAAAAGGGGAAATGCGCTTATCATTACGGAAAATATGGCGGGTGTTAACCCGGAACTGGCCAATGCCCTTTCGAACGTAAGCGGGCTCTACCGCCAGAATCGCCGTGTGGAGGAAGAGTTTTACGGCGGAGCCGAGGAGGAGGCCGTTCAGTTTCAGAAGATACAGCTCACTTCATCGGTATACGTAAAGTTTGCGATCCGGCAGTAATCAGTTCAGGTTTTTGGTACGTACGTCTTTCCAGCCGGAAGTGTTTTTAATTTCGGCATTTGCACCTGTGAAGGCCCCGGCAGCCACGGTATCGCTGAACAGCTGGTAACGCAGCCAGGCCGTAAGATAGCCTGTATACCGTCCGCCGCTTTTGGTAAAGGCCAGGTGTCCGGCGCCTGCAGCCAGACCCATAACAGCGGGTAAACCCGGGGGCAGGGCATCGAAGGTTTCGCCGTTGCTCTTTACCGGTGAAATAAGTCCGTCGCCCTTGCCGCTCATCAGGAATACCGGTACCTGCACCAGTTCGGGATTGTATACGTGTTCCGGGTCGGTCCACTTCAGTGTGGGCAGGTTTACCGGCACCAGGGTCTTGAAAATACTTCCTGCCGGGAAATCGGTATGTGCGTTCAGTATACCCGCAGCTCCCTGTGAATGCCCCACCGCACCCACGCGGGCCATATCCGCCTTAGCGTAAAAAATGCCGGAAGTGTCCGTATTCAGGATGTTCATAAAATCTACGGTGGTCAGTATGGCCTGGCCTGTACCCACGTAGCCGTCGTAACTGCCGATCACGATAAATCCCCAGCCGGCCAGGTGACTCATAACTCCCTCGTAGTTCTCGGGCGTGCCACCCGTTCCGTTGCCCCATACCACCACGGGACAAGGCCCCGGCAGTGGTGATGGATAATGGATCTTGTACATTTTATGACCTGCGTCGTCCTTGATCTCGATAGCGTTGACGCTATGTCCGCCTGCGGCGGCATATTGTTTTTCGATGTCGCCCGTAGGTTCTTTCAGTTTTTTGCAGGACGCGGCGCTAAGTCCGGCCAGCAGGACAATAACAATGGTATACAGATGTTTTTTACTCATATCGGCAGCCCTAATTAATGTATATACGCCATGTAGTGTAAATGTAAACAGGGTGCAGAAAGGAAGTTAGCTACAGGTAGCGTTTCACCCAGCTTTCCGAGGCTTGTTTGAGCCGAGTATGCCAGTCGCCCAGGTTCTGTACGGTATCGTCAAATATCCGGGTATCGGCGGTAACACCGGCGGCAGCCAGTTCCGAAAGCGGGGTAAGCTGAATATTTCCGTCCTTTTCCCAGGCCAGCAGCAGGCGGTCGGTAAAGCGTACGCGCAGGTCCTGTTCCAGCTCCTGCACCAGGCGGAACACCTTATCGATGGAGCAGCCCGAAGCGCCTTCCTTCGATTCGTCCACGGCAAATACCAGCCAGAGCTTATCCTGTACAAAAGCCGTTGCGGTAAGCGCTTTGCCGTGCGCGGCCCACTGTGCCGTAAAGGCCAGGGCACGCTGTTCGGCCTGTTGTGTTTCGGCCTCCGTCAGGAAACGGTCGGCCTTGTATACCCACACCCTTGTGGTAGCAGGCATTTCTTCTATCGTATGTAAGATCTGTTGTGTTTCCATGTTTATAAATCCTGTGCCGAGGCAATAAGCTCAGCCAGGTCCATTACTTTGATCTCGTCTTCTTTTTCGAAGTGTTTCACGCCGTCGGCCATCATGGTCTTGCAGAAGGGACAACCCACGGCAATTACGGCCGGATTCTGGGCAATGGCCTCTTCGGCGCGTTCTACGTTCACTTCCTTCTTGCCGGGTTCAGCCTCTTTGAACATCTGTCCGCCGCCGGCTCCGCAGCAAAAACCGCGTTTACGGTTACGGGGCATTTCCACCAGGGCGGCATCCAGTTTTTCGATGAGGCTGCGCGGAGCTTCGTATTCGTCGTTTCCGCGGCCCAGGTAACAGGCGTCGTGGTAGGTAATGCGTTTCCCCTGGTAAGCACCGCCCTGTATCTTCAGGCGGCCTTCGTCGATCAGTTTCTGAAGGAACTGTGTATGGTGCAGCACTTCGTATTCGCCTCCCAGTTCGGGATACTCATTTTTAAGTGTATTGAAGCAGTGCGGACAGGCGGCCACCACTTTTTTAACGCCGTAGGCATTCATTACCTGTATGTTCTGCATGGCCTGCATCTGGAACAGGAACTCATTGCCCGAACGTTTGGCGGGGTCGCCCGTACAACCTTCTTCGGTGCCCAGCACGGCAAACGAAATACCGACGCTGTTCAGTATTTTTACGAAGGCTTTGGTCACCTTCTTGGCTTTATCGTCAAAACTGCCGGCACAGCCCACCCAGAAAAGGATCTCGGGATTTTCGCCGGAAGCGGCCATTTCGGCCATAGTTCGTACATTCAATTCGCTCATACCCTAACGTATTATGCTTTTATAACCTGTATGAAGTCTTGTTCTTGATTCTGTTTTAATTTTCCTGTGCCCAGTTTAAACGGTCGGCCTGTGAGAACTGCCAGGGCGCGGCATTGTTCTCGATATTGGAGAACATGGCGTTGAGTGAGCCCGGGGCGGCACTTTCTTCCATCACCAGGCTGCGGCGCAGGTCTATGATGATCGAAACCGGGTCTATGTTCACCGGGCAGGCCTGTGCGCAGGCGTTGCAGGTAGTGCAGGCCCAGAGCTCTTCCGGTGTAATGTAATCGTTCACCAGGGTTTTGCCGTCCTTGTGGTCTTTACCGTGTTTGTCGATGTTGTTGCCCACTTCGGTAAGGCGGTCGCGCGTGTCCATCATGATCTTGCGGGGCGACAGCAGTTTACCCGTGTTGTTGGCCGGGCATTCGCTGGTACAGCGGCCGCACTCGGTGCAGGTGTATGCGTCCATCAGCTGTTTCCAGGTAAGATCGGTCACATCTTTGGCACCGAAAGACGGCAGGGGCGCATCCGGATCGGCAGCGGCAAAAGGATCTGCCGAGGGGTCCAGCATCAGTTTTACTTCTTTGGTCACACTTTCCAGGTTTGTGAACTCGCCTTTGGGCGTCAGTTTGCTGAAATAGGTATTCGGGAAGGCCATGATGATGTGCCAGTGCTTGGAATACGGCAGGTAGTTCATGAAACACAGGATACCCAGTATGTGGAACCACCAGCCGAAACGTTCGATGCCGATAAGTACATCGTTGCCCAGACCGCCGAACAGCGGCTGGATCAGCTGGGATACCGGGAAGCTTCCGGCCGTGATATAGTGTGCTTCGCCACGTTGCTGCAGCAGGGCATCTGCGGCATTCATACTCAGGAAGGCGCACATGAGCAGTATCTCGGTCACCAGGATCATATTGGCATCGCGGGAAGGCCAGCCTTTAAGGTCACCGGTAGAGAGCAGGCGTTTTACCACGCCCGAATTGCGACGTACCAGGAATACCACGCAGCCCAGGATCACCAGGAAGGCCAGTACCTCGAAGGTGGCGATCAGGAAGCTGTAAAACCCGCCCATGAAGGCAAAAACGCGGTGTGTGCCGAAAACGCCGTCGATCACGATCTCGAGCATTTCCATATTGATGATGATGAAACCCACGTACACAAAAATGTGCATTACCGCAGCCAGGGGCCGGGTTACCATTTTAGACTGTCCCAGGGCCACCAGCACCATCGTTTTTATGCGTTCGCCCTTATTGTCGTTCCGGTTTACGGCCTTGCCCAAACGTATGTTACGTACCACTTTCAGTACGTTCCTGCCGAATAAACCGATGCCGGCCAGGAACAATACGCTGAAGAGTATCTGTGGCAAATATTTCAATGCGTCCATGATTCCGCTCTTTTTTTAATGTTCTTCCGTGATAAAATGCTATTCTTTTTTCCTGCGTTCGGCTTCGATGCGGGCAGCCTCTTTTTTCTTCTGCTTTTCTTCTTTTTTCTTGCCGTCGCCGATCTTGATCAGGTTGATGTGTACGTAATCGCCGGGATTTTCCTTGATGTCCTCGATGAGTACGTTCAGGTTGTTGGCCGCGCTGTCAAGCTTGTTGTACAGGCCGCGGTTATTAATAAGTTCACCCACCGTACCTTCGCCCCGGTTGATCTTGGCCACCACGGAGTCGAGCTCGGCCACGGTACGGTCGATCTGGTTCACCGTTTTCTTGATCTCTACCATTTTGAGGCTGTCGGAGAAGCTGGACAGGTTCTCGATGATATTCTTGATCTCGGCATTGTTGTTCTTGATGGTGCCCGAAATGCTTTCTACATTGGTGATGATATTGGCGATTTTAGGCGATTCGCTCGAGAGCAGTCCGTTCACCTGGCCGATGGCCGTTTCCACGCCCTGTATGGTGGCGCGCAGGGAGTTCAGACCGGTCTTCACGTTGCGCATGCCGTCGTCGTCGAAGATCTCTTTGAAGGAAACCACGATGGTATCCACGGAAGAGATCAGGTTTTCCACTTTCACTTTAAGCGGGGCAATGATCTCGTTCACCTGCTGTTCCAGGCCTATTTCGATGCCGGAGTACAGTGTGTCTCCCGAAACCACGGGTACATGCGACTCCGAAGGTTCCAGCGTTACTTCCTTGCTGCCCAGCAGATCCCCTCCGATGCGGGCCAGGGTGCCTTTGGTGATGATGAAATTCTTTTCGTCGATACGCATGGTCACCAGCAGGCGTCCGTCGGGATCGCCGGGCAGGAAGCCCACTTCTTCCACCATACCGATCTTATAACCGTTTACCTTTACCGGGCAGGACGGCGTAAGTCCGTTCACGTTCTGGTAAACGGCATACAATTTCATGGTCTTTTTGAAAATATTTCGTCCCTTAAGCAGATTAAATCCCCAGAAAGTAGCGGCCAGGGCTATAATAACAACCAGTCCGATCTTAAACTCTTTTGAAATTTTCAAGGCGTAATGTTTATTGGTAGCACAATTATAGGAGATTCCGGGCTAAAACGCAAATAGAACGGGTTAATTTGCCGATAAAGCCTGAGCTTCACGCAGGGTAATGCGCGTTTCGCCTTTAAACACAACCACAAAGGCATCCTTGTACCCGTTTTTGCGCACAAATGCCTGGTGCTGAGTGGCTTCGTCCATATTTTTGAAACGGCCCGAGGTATAGCTGTACAGGTTTCCGTTGCGGTACATCACCACGTCTTCCAGGTTGCGGATGCGGCTGTCGGTAGAAGGCAGTTTATCCGGGATGGACATGAACTGGACCCGGTACGTAACCTCGTTCTCCGCAGAAGGTTTTCCTTCTGTTTTTTGGCCCTTATTGTCGTTGTCGTTGGGTTTATCGTTGTTTACCGGCGGTTTTACGGTAACCACACTGCCTTCGATCTCGGCCTTGTATTCCGAAAATGCCTTGAAGATACTGGTGGCCATTACGTCCTGGTTGGCGCTCTCCATCAGGTATTTTTCTTCTTTTACATTGGTAAGGAAACCGGTTTCGATAAGTACGGCAGGCATGGCCGATTTCCACAGCACCAGGAAGCCGGCCTGTTTTACGCCGCGGTCGTTACGCTGGGCATCCTGCTTGAAATATTTCTGGCATTTGGCCGCGAACGAAAGACTGCGGTTCAGGTAGGCGTTCTGGTAGAGCGAAAAAATAATGGACCCTTCGGGTGAATTTACGTCGAAACCGTCGTAGTTCTTCTGGTAATCGCCTTCCATCATTACCACGTCGTTCTCCCGTTTGGCCACGGCCAGGTTGGCCTCGGTCTTGTGCAGTCCGAGGGCGTATGTTTCGCTTCCGCTGGCCTCAGACGGGCCCGCATTGCAGTGTATGCAGATGAACAGGTCGGCACCGGCCTTATTGGCGATCTC
Source organism: Flavobacteriales bacterium (assembly GCA_052437175.1). Lineage (GTDB taxonomy): Bacteria > Bacteroidota > Bacteroidia > CAIKAF01 > CAIKAF01 > JACVCJ01. The sequence continues at coordinate 429,230 of JBQVOK010000001.1, read as the reverse complement.
GGCGCGTTTGTGCAGTTCTACGAATACGTCCGTTTTACGGGTATAGATCACCTTTACGTCGGGGTATTGTTTTTCGATCTGTGCACCCAGTTTCAGGGCAATGGCCAGGGCAATGTTCTTTTCGTGTACCGAAGCGCCGTGACAGCCCGGATCGTGACCGCCATGGCCCGGATCTATACATACTACGTTTACTTTATCATCGTTCGGCAATATTTCTTCCTGAACTCCGTTTTTCCCGGCAGAAAACACCGAAATGATCAGTCCGCAAGCACTTAACAAAAAAATAACGGCAGCCGATACGGCAATCTTTTTCCTATTTTTCATACACCCGGACGTTTTTGTTTAGTTTTGGCGAAAATTCAGAATACAAAATAACCCGCAATTTGCGAAAGGTATACTATATACATAAACGAGTTTTCCATATCTGTATATTAATAACTCTGTTTTTGGCATTTTCGTGTAAAACCTCACGGAATGTCAGCGGCAGAGGCGGAAAACCCGTTGCCGTAACCGATACGGCCAAAAGCAAAGGTCCGCTGGTTATTACCCGGGGAGGAAACACCGATTCTACCGGTCTGGCAAGCGATTCACTGGTTATGACCGACAGCCTCAAAACCGGGAAGGACAGCCTTTCCATACCGCCGCAGAAAAAATTCCTCGACAACCCGGTGGACTACAACGCCGAGGACAGCATTATACTGGATGCCCGGCAGCGCAAGATATACCTGTACAAGAACGCCGAGGTTACCTACGGTACCATCAACCTGAAGGCCCATTACATCGAGATCGACATGAAGACCAAGACCCTGCATGCCGAAAGTGAGCTCGATTCCCTGGGCAACATCATTAAAAAAGCAGATTTCCGCGATGCCGACAAACAGTTCTCCGCACGTACCATCGACTATAATTTCGATACCAAAAAAGGACTGGTCACCGAGGTAATCACCGAAGAGAGCGACGCTTTCCTGCACGGCGAACGGGTTAAATATTCCAAAGAGTACTATAAGGGTGATACGGTGGACGTAATTTATACCTACAAAGGCCGCATCACCACCTGTAACCTGGCCGAGCCGCACTTTCACATTGCCTCCAACAAGATCAAGGTGATCCCTAAAAAACGAGTGATCGCAGGGCCCTCCGTTTTTTGTGTAGAAGGCGTACCCACGCCCGTAATACTGCCTTTTGCCTTTTTCCCCAACCAGGAGAACCGGGCCTCAGGCCTGATCCTGCCCAAGTTCGTGAACCTGCAGTCGCGCGGCTTCGGACTGGACAAACTGGGTTATTACTGGGCCATTTCGCCCAAGATAGACGCAGCTTTTTACGGCACCATCTACATGAACGGCTCCTGGGGTGCAGGCATCACCACCAATTACAACCAGCTGTACAAAATGAACGGCTCGCTGAGCTTCAACTATTTTGAGGCCGCCAACGGGAACGACCGTAAAGACACCGCGAACTTCTTTATTTCGAGAGAGTTCAGCTTTAAGTGGAAACACATACAGGACCCCAAGAGTATACCGGGCCAGAGTTTTTCGGCCGACGTGAACATTGTGACCAACGGCTTTAATAAAAACTCCACGCTCGACATCAACAACTACGTGCAGAGCGGTTTCCAGTCGAACATCAATTACGGTTTCGTGATCCCGCGTACCCCGTTCAACGTGGCCATTGCCCTGAGTCACTCCCAGAATACCCAGTCGCGCGTGTTCGACATGACCCTGCCCCAGGTTACCCTCAATACCAACCGTTTTTTTCCCTTCAAGCCCAAGAACCGTAAAAGGCCTGCCCGCTGGATCAACCAGCTGTATGAGGGCATCGGTATCAACCACCAGAGTATCATCGGGGCGCGTATCGCCACGCAGGACACCCTGCTGCGCCAGGAATGGAATAACGGTTTCCGCAACTCCTTCAAATGGGGCGCGCGGCACCAGGTATCCGTTTCCAACAGCTTTAAAATTGCCAAGTACATCAGCGTAACGCCGGCCTTTAACTACTATGAATACTGGAACTCCATGAAGTTCAACCCGGTGTTCAACCAGATGACCCAGCAGTTCGACCGCGACACCACCCGCGGCTTCTACCGCTCGGGCGAGTGGGACCTGCGCGCCGACGTGAATACCAATGTATTTGCCTTCTTTAAGTTCAACAGCGAAAAAGTAAAGGCCATCCGTTACCTGGCTACGCCTACCGTAGGTTTTGTATACAATCCTGATTTCAATACCAATATCTACGGATTTTTTGGCACCAACGGTACCTTCAGCACATTTGACCCCTACCTGCAGGCCGTGTACGGCATGGCCAAACGCGGGCGGCAGGGATCTGTTACCTTCTCGCTGAACAACAACCTGGAGGCCAAGGTACGGGCACCGAAAGACACACTTACGGGCGAAAAGAAGATCAAGATCATCGAAGCCTTTTCCATCAGCGGCTCTTACAACTTCCTGGCCGACAGCCTGCGCCTGCAGCCCTTCATCTTCAGCTTCCGTACCTCGTACCTGGAAGGAAAACTGGGCCTGGTAGCCTCTGCCGTGCTCGACCCCTATGCGTATGACAGCGACATTTACGGCAATAAATACCGCATCAATACCCTGCAATACAAGGCTGATAAACGCATCGGACGCCTTACCAGCGCTGTGGTGAGCGTAACCTATGCCCTGGTGGGTAAACGCAAGGAATCGCCGGTGATCAACCCCAATACCACCACCCCGGCCGAGATACAGTACTACCAGCAAAACCGGGACCTGTACCTCGATTTTACTATACCCTATAACCTCACGGTCAATTACAACCTGAACATCAGCAATGCCTTCGACTCGGCCACGGTCTCCAATGCACTGGGCCTGCGGGGCGATTTCTCGATAACGCCCAACTGGAAAGTGGATTTCCAGACCGGTTTCGATTTCCGCACCAATCAGTTTTCACCCACCTCCATCGGTATCAGCCGCAACCTGCACTGCTGGCAGATGGACCTGAACTGGATCCCCTTCGGTAACCTGTCGAGCGTACTGTTTACCATACGCGCCAAGCCCGGACTGCTGCAGGACCTGAAGGCCAATGTGCGGCGGGGCAGCTACTACCCCATCGGGAACTGAGAAACTGCCTATAGTAATTTAGCACGATTTATTTTCTGTTTATGCGTTCATTGCTCTACCTTGCTGCGGAAGAACTACGTATGAGCACCTATCAGGACACCTATACAAAAAGTATTACCGATCCGCAGCAGTTCTGGAAGGAACAGGCCGCTGCCGTAAGCTGGTACCGCACACCGGAAGAAATATTGCACAGCGATGCCGACCAATGGGAATGGTACCGCGGCGCCACACTGAATACGGCTTACCAGTGCCTGGACCGGCATGTGGAACGCGGACTGGGCGAAAAGACCGCACTGATCTACGATTCGCCCGTGACCGGAACGGTAACAAAGTACAGCTATGCTGCCCTGCTGGACAAGGTTTCCCGTTTTGCCGGCGCACTCAGGTCCCTGGGTGTGGAAAAGGGAGACCGCGTCATTATTTACATGCCCATGGTACCGCAAACGGCCGTAGCCATGCTGGCCTGCGCAAGGATCGGGGCCGTACATTCGGTGGTTTTCGGCGGTTTTGCGGCCCGGGAACTGGCCATACGTATAGACGACGCCCGGCCTAAACTCCTCATAACGGCCAATTTTGGTATAGAGATCGATAAGATCGTTCCCTATCATCCCATGGTCTTTAAGGCGATCGAAGAAGCCAAACACAAACCACAGCACATCATCAGCTACAACCGGCCCGGGTTGCAGGAAACACCGCCCTCCTACTTTCTCGATTTTGAAGAGCTGGAAACCCGTTCACAAGCGGTGCCCTGTATCGAAGTAGCCTCTTCGGACCCGCTGTACGTATTGTATACGTCAGGCACCACCGGCAAACCCAAGGGCATTGTACGCGATAACGGCGGACATGCCGTAGCCCTGCACTATTCCATGAAATACGTATATGCACTGAAGCCGGACGATGTTTTCTGGGCCGCTTCGGATGTAGGCTGGGTCGTGGGCCATTCCTACATTGTATACGGTCCGCTGATGATGGGCGCCACCGGCATACTGTACGAAGGCAAACCCGTACGCACACCCGATGCCGGTGCTTTCTGGCGGGTGATCGAACAGCACCGGGTGAACGTATTCTTTACAGCGCCCACAGCCATACGTGCCATACGCAAAGAAGACCCGGAGGCTCAGCTCTTTCGCAGCTACGATGTTTCCTCGCTGCGCCTGCTCTTCCTGGCCGGTGAACGTTGCGACGTAGCTACCCTGCAATGGGCCGGGGAGTTGCTGCAGCGCCCTGTGATCGACCACTGGTGGCAGACCGAAAGCGGCTGGCCCATGCTGGCCAATATGGCCGGACTGGAACTTTTGCCCGTGAAGCCCGGCTCTTCTGCACGCCCCGTTTGTGGCTACGATATACGCATCCTGCGCGAGGACGGCACAGAAGCCGCTGCCGGAGAAGCCGGTTACGTGGCCGTCAAGCTGCCGCTGCCGCCCGGCTGCCTGCAAACCCTGTGGCAGAATCATCCCCGTTTTGTGAACGGCTACCTCAGCCGTTTCCCGGGCTATTATTTTACCGGCGACGGCGGTTATGCCGATACAGAAGGCTATTTTTACATCACGGGCCGGGTGGACGATATCATCAATGTGGCCGGACACCGTCTTTCTACGGCCGAAATGGAGGAAATTGTGGCGGCACATCCTGCCGTGGCCGAATGTGCCGTGATCGGCGTGCACGACGACCTGAAAGGCGAAGTACCCCTGGCCTTTGTAGTGCTGAAAGACGGTGTACAAAACACGCATGCTCTGCTGGAACAGGAGATCGTGCAGTCCATACGCCGGGATATTGGTCCGGTGGCCGCCCTGAAAAAAGTGTTATTTGTAAAACGCTTGCCCAAGACCCGCAGCGGTAAAATACTGCGCAATATCCTGCGGGCCATCATGAATCATACGGAATATACGGTGCCCGGTACCATTGAAGATGTACAGGTATTAAGCGAGATCGCCGCCCTGGCCTGAGCTCAGCGGGCCGAAGTACGTATATTGATCACCTCGGAATCTGAAAAGGCCGTGGACCAGACAATAACATCCTGTGTACCCGTCCAGGCCTGCATTTTTACCAGGCGTTTCCAGGTTTTTTCATCGGCCCGGGGGTAATAGTTTACAATGAGTTTGTTTACCGGGTAGATCGCGGGAAAATACGTGTCGAAATATTCGTCAGGCTTTGCCGTAGCAATGTGCAGGTCCAGCGTAGCGGTTAAAATACGCAGGGTATTGTATTTTCGGCCCCTGATCTTTTCCGGTTCGAAATACGATACATGCCGTTCGTACACATCCGTTTCCCCGCTTCCTGAAAAAAGCAGTTTAGGTTCATCCCCGCTGCCGTGCAGGGTATCTCCGTTCTGTATCACGATCAGCTGCAGTACGGGCATCGCTTTTTGCGCATATACGGCAGGCACAGGTAAAAGCAGCAGGAAAAAAAGGATGTTTTTCATCTTTCAAACCTACAATATTCCCCTCAATAATACTACAACAGGGTTTGGCCCCATTCCAGCAGGGCTTTTTCGGAACCGAAGGTATAATGGGCTTTCCCGTAGTAAGGCAGGCGCTCGAACAACATCTTGCGGAAAAAATCGACGCGGGCTTCCAGTGTTTCCTCCACGGCACGCACCAAAGGCCGGTCGCTATGTTCCAGGGAACGCTGCGCAATGATCTCCACCGATGTATTCAGGAACACTACGGTACCGTTCTGCAACATGGTATCCATATTGCCGTAAAAGACAGGTAATCCGCCCCCGGTGGAAATAACCCGGTGTTGCGCAGAACATAACATCTCGGTCAGTTCCTTTTCTTTACGGCGGAATTCCAGTTCGCCCAGGGACGCAAAAATTTGCGGAACGCTCATGCCCGTGTCCTTTTCGATCTGTGCATCGGTATCGGTCCGTTGCCAATGCAGCAGGGATGCCAGTTTTCGGGCGGCAGAGCTTTTACCGCTGAAGGGCATGCCCGTGATCCATATACGTTCAGATTCCAAGCCGGGTAATTTCATCGTCTTTCAGCCGGCGGCCTTTAAAAAGCTTGAAAAAATTCACCTTTTCCTTCTTATATATACGCTGAAAGGAAATATTGGTTGCAAAGTAGACCATAAGCAGCGGCAGCAGGTACAGGCCCATATTGGCCAGCAACGAATGGAAGGGCGCTACCCGGAACAGCAGCAGCAGTATATAAACGATACCCAGCAGGGTAATATTCAGTATGCCAAACGGATTGGAAAGAATGAGGCGTACGTAGATCTTTTCGTCTACCATGAAAAAATTCCCGATGATCTTGATGCTGCGGTTCACGCCGTAGGGATTGGTCTTGATGGCTGTAAAGGCATTGGGCTCGAAACGCCCGGAATATTTTTTGTCGCCGGTATCGGGGGCCCACAGAAAATACCAGCGGTATACCTTAATGATGCGGGTAAGCCTTTTGCTGATCTCATCCGGATCGAGCGGGGTATGCAGCACGTATACGCGTACCGGTATGAACCACAGCAGGAACTTGCGGTAACGGTAACGGATACGGTCTGTAAGAAAAGGCTTCTTCTGCATTTATGTAAAGGGTGAATCGGGTTCTTTGGCCATGGTGTTGTACACCATTTTATCCATAAACTTAGGAAAAAATTTATTCAGTAAAACGGTCATTTTGCCCTGACCGGTAAGTATCAGTGTATTTTTTCTGCGTACGATGGCACGTAAGGTATGCCCGGCCACTTCTTCGGGCTGCATCATGCGGCCTTCATCGCGCGGGGTCTCTCCCTGGGCGCTGCCGTCTCCCTTCAGGGCTACATTGCGTATATTACTGGCGGTAAACCCGGGACATACGATCAGTACGTGCAGGCCTCTTTTCAGGTTTTCGATGCGCAGGCTTTCCATAAAACCCTGCATGGCAAACTTGGAAGCGCTGTAACCGCTGCGGGCCGGCAAACCTTTGTAACCGGCAATGGAAGAAACACTTACCACACTTCCCCGGCTGGCCAGCAGGTGCGGCAGGGCGTATTTGGTGCAGTATACCATGCCCCAGAAATTCACGTCCATCAGGCGGCGGATCACCGAAAGATCGGTCTCTTCGAGCAAAGAACGCATAGAAATACCGGCGTTGTTCACCAGGATATCGATGCGGCCGAAGACCTCGAGGGTTTTTTCGATCAGTATGCGGCAGTCTTCTTCCTGGCTTACATCGGCCTTGACCACCAGGGTACGGGTGCCTTTCTGTTCCAGGTTCCGGCGTATCTCCTCCATGGCTTCGGCGTTACGCGCGGCCATGACCACGGCAGCCCCGGCGGCGGCAAAGGCTTCGGTATAGGCCTTTCCTATGCCCGAACTTGCTCCCGTTACGATCACCACTTTGTCTTTCCAGTTCATGCCTGTAAATTTTGCACAAAGGAAACAGATTTTTGCGGGAAATCCCAATGCCTGAAGAGGCTATTCCGCATCTCTCTTTTTACGCCTAATCTTTCTGCCGCATACGCTTTCCGATCACAAACACTGTTACGAGGCCGATTACGGTAGTCGTTCCAAAAATACCGGCAAGCATTTCACGGTCCGACATCGCAAACAGGGTCGCCAGGGAAAGACCTGTCAGGCTCAGCACAAACCCGAACAGCTGTCCGTTGCGGCTTTGTTTCAGTTCTTCCTTTATTGCATAATTTTCCAGCTGCATCCTGTGCAATACCTGTTTCTGAGCCATTTCAAACACCCGTTCGGCCCCGTCTTTTATCACTTCGTTGTATTCCGTAAATAATATGGGCGGGGGCATCGGGCCACGGAACGCTTCGTGTACGGTTGTACTTATAAAAGCCTGTGACAGCTCCCTATCGTCATCCGATTGAGGAAGTCCGGAGTTTTTTTGTTTTACGGCTTCCGGTACGGCTCCGGCAGAAATGGTTTCGGTCTGCACGGGGTTGGAGTCTTCAACCATCCGGAAATTTAGCCTTGTTCCTGCGTTTTATCGAACCCGTTCATGGCTGCACGGAAATCGTTCCGATGGCCTCCCAGTCTGAAGCAAGGGCCTTTGCATCTGCATCCGGGTCTTTCAGAGAATCTCTGAAGCGGGAATAACTGCCGACAATATTCAGAACACTGCCCATGCCAATTAAAAAAGAAGATTTCGGAAAAAGAAAACCAAAACGGGATCTTCTGTATTTCTGCATTGTATAAAGGGTTTTAATAACAATCCAGATTTACGTTTTTTCTCCGGCCCCTCAAATACTATTTTTCTAAAAAAAATACAGTCAGGATTTTTGTGTCAGCGAGAAGGAAGTCATCGACAATGAACCCATGATCACGGAGTTGTTGAAGAGCGCCAGTTCATCCTCCTTTTCTACCAGGCCCAGTGTGTACAACATGGGATAATAATGGTCGGGCGTGGGAATGGCGTTGCGGGCTGCTTCGCCCCATTGCTGGTAGTTAACCAGGGCATCAAAATCGCGGTTGAGCAGTTTTTCATTAAAGGTTTCGTTCATCTGCAAAGCCCAGTCGTACCCGTAGTCTGTGTCTGCCGTATGGTCCCAGGCCACCATCCGCAGGTTATGTACCATATTGCCGCTGCCGATGATGAGTACGCCCTTACGCCGCAATTTAGCCAGTTCGCGGCCCAGGGCATAGTGAAACGAAGCCGGCTCCTTATAATCGATGCTCAGTTGCAGTACCGGAATATCGGCCTGCGGACGGATGTGTTTCAGCACCGACCAGGTACCGTGGTCCAGGCCCCAGTCTTCCGTGAGCTCCGCCTGCACGCTGTGTATTTCGGAGGCTACGTCCTTTGCCAGTTCCGGACTACCCGGAGCGGGATACTGCACGTCGAAGAGCGCCTGCGGAAATCCGCCGAAATCGTGTATCGTAGGCGGTGTTACGTTCGAGGTGATATAGGTGCCGCGGGTAAGCCAGTGCGCCGATACGCAGAGGATCATACGCGGGGTTTCGGCACCGAGTTTAATGTGTTTCCATGCTGCGGAATGCCGGTTGTCTTCAATGGCATTCATGGGCGAACCGTGCCCGATGAAGTAGGCCGGCATTACCGTATCGCTGTTGCCCAGCGTGCGGGCCAGTACTTCCAGGGTTCCGAGCGCAGCCGCTCCGCCGCCGGCAAGGCCCAGTTGCAGAAAATCCTTACGCGTCATAACTTTAAAGATACAAAATTAATCCCTTTCAGGATGAATACATTAAGAATACAAACAGGCCCGGAACAAAAGTGCCGGACCTGGTCTATATGAAGTAGACGTATTAGAGCTTATCCTTTAACCAGCTGTATCTCGGCCAGCAGTTTTACCTCTTCGCCAACCAGAACGCCACCGGTTTCCAGGGAAGCATTCCAGCCCAGTCCGAAGTCTTTGCGGTTGATTACGCCGCCCAGGCTGAAACCAGCTTTTACATTGCCCCAGGGATCGGTATTGATACCGCCGAATTCTACGTTCAGCGTCACCGGGCGGGTAACGTCCTTGATGGTCAGGTTGCCTTCGAGCGTATACAGATCGCCGCTTTTTTTGCTGAAAGCCGTACTCTGGAATTTCAGTTCCGGGAATTGCTCTGCATCAAAGAAATCGGCACTTTTCAGGTGCGCATCGCGTTGTTCATTGGCCGTGTTCACAGAAGCCGTGCGGGCCGTAAAGCTGATCTTAGCCCCGCTGAAATCGTCAGATTCCGCTTCGGCGTTCACGTCAAAATCGGTAAAACTTCCGGTTACGTTGGTAATCATCATGTGTTTTACCTTAAAGTTAATTTCACTGTGCGATTTGTCTAAGTTCCACGTTGACATAACTATTACTTGTTTTTGGTTTTTAATTTAAGAACAGGACAAAGGTAGGGCCACTTCGGCATATAACTACTTAATCCAGGTTAAGAAATGCAGCCTGGTGTAAAAAGCGGATTCTGCCGCACTTACAGGGAATATACATTTTAGACGGGGGATATCGGCGGGAAATATTATTTTTGCAGCGCAAATTTTGATTAATATGGCACAGGTTGAGATATTAATGCCTAAACTGGGCGAGAGCGTAATGGAGGCTACCATTACCAAATGGAGTAAAAATGTAGGCGATACGGTGGATATGGATGAGACCATCGTGGAGATCGCTACCGATAAGGTAGACAGCGAAGTTCCGTCTACAGCCCGCGGGGTACTGGTAAAGCGCCTGCACGAAGAAGGTGCCGTGGTACAGATCGGGGATGCATTTGCCATCATCGAGACCGATGCCGATAATCCCGGCACTACGGTGACCCTGTCTGCCAGTGTGGCCGAGACCTCTCCTGCAGAACCCGCTATCACCCAGGCCACTGAAATTGAGAACGATATCCGTAATATTTCTGATAATCACAGCTCTGCGTCATCCGTTTCTTCTACGGGCGACCGTTTCTACAGTCCGCTCGTAAAAAGCATCGCCCGCGAGGAAGGCATCAGCCAGCAGGAACTGGATGCCATTGCCGGCAGCGGTAAAGACGGCCGTGTGACCAAAGACGATATCATGGCCTACCTGAAACAGGGCCGTAAACCGGCTGCTGCACAGGCTACCCAGGCTCAGCCTGCCACGCAGCAGACCAGCCCCGGCCAGCCCCAGGCGGCCAAAGTAGTGCAGGAAAAACCGGTACAGGGTCCGCCCGTTTCCGTAAATGCCGGCGACGATATCATTGAAATGGACCGTATGCGTAAACTGATCGCCGATCACATGGTGATGAGCAAGCGTGTATCGCCGCACGTAACATCTTTCGTAGAAGCTGATGTTACCAATATCGTACTGTGGAGAGAGAAAGTTAAAGACGCCTTCCAGAAGATGACCGGTGAAAAGCTCACCTTTACGCCCATCTTTATGGAAGCCGTGGTGCGTGCCATTAAAGATTTCCCGGGTGTGAACGCTTCGGTGGACGGCGACCGCATCATTATGCGTAAAAATATCAATGTGGGTATGGCCACGGCCCTGCCCAGCGGTAACCTGATCGTTCCGGTGATCAAAAATGCCGATACCATGAACCTTACCGGCCTTACCAAAGCCGTAAACGATATGGCGGCCCGTGCCCGTGCCGGCAAGCTTACCCCGGACGATATCGCCGGCGGTACCTATACCGTTTCCAACGTGGGTACTTTCGGCAACGTAATGGGCACGCCCATCATCAACCAGCCGCAGGTGGCCATCCTGGCCCTGGGTGCGGTGCGTAAACGCCCGGCCGTGATCGAGACCGAATACGGCGATGTGATCGCGGTGCGCCACATGATGTTCCTCTCCCACTCCTACGACCACCGCGTGGTAGACGGAGCCCTGGGCGGAAGCTTTGTACGCCGTGTGGCCGATTACCTGGAGCAGTTCGATCCGAACAGAACGTTCTAAACACGTACGTTTATGAAAATATACAACCGGTTTCCGCAGGGAGACCGGTTTTTTTGTGCGCACTGCCAGGCGTTCAGGCACAAAAAAAGAGGCACCTATGTGATGCCTCTTTGAAGTATTTTTGTGGACCCAACCAGGAAAAAGGGCTGAAGGACAGCCCTTCTTCTTTGTTTGGGTTTCTCTCTGCCTTGGTTAAAAGTCGTTGCCGACTTATGATGCTGTAAAAGTAGTTAAAAAATCCGAAGGTACTGAATCTTTTTTGCTAATTTTTTCTTAATTTTTTATTCTTCCGCCTCCGGAACCTGTTTTTTATTCAGGATTGTACACTTTTACCGCATTTTTAAGAACGTTCTTCCAGTCCAGTGTCATCGGTTTGCATTGCTGGTTCACAAACAACTCCATCTGGTCGGTATAATGCCGGCTTCCCGGCCGGGCCGAAGCTCCGTAGGCGTTCACCGTTTCAATTTCCGGTCCGTCCGCGCCGAATTTAACCAGCATTATGTAACTGTCGCCTGCCCAGGGAGCCAGTGTTCCGTCGGCACGCGGCGAAGAGTACATGGCCCGCAGCATATCGGGCATTCCGCCCAGGGGCAGGTCTACATTTCCCCTTCTTAATCTCTGTAAACGGCCTAAAGGCACATTTATTGTGCCAAAGTAGGTAAGTAAGTGTTTTTTTGCGTCGCGCAGGCATTCGGCATAATAGGCACAGCTGTGCGTGGTGATCTTTTCCTCGTTGAAATGTACGCTGCCCGTGCGTTTGTTAAAATACACCCAGGACAGGTAGAACATGGAAGCTTCCACGCTGCTGGTATCCCCTTTTTTGTCCCAGCGCTTCAGCATGCCGATGGCGTCGGCAATATCGGGGTATTGTTTTTCGTCCAGGGCAAACAGGGAATCGATGGTGGAAAAGAAGAACAAAGTATCGGGATACGTACGGTCGTATTTAATGTTCACAAAATCTTCGTAGCTGAACTGTTCTTTTGCGCCGAACAGTTTTTCCAGGCGGCGGGCCCGGTTCCAGTGCTGGGTCTGTAAGCCCATTTCGCGCGGGAAGGCCGTTGGGTCCGGGTTATCGCGCGCACCGCTGGAGCGGAAGGGCGTACTGTTGGCATTGTATACGTAGCCGCTCACCGGGTTAATCACGGCCGGCAGACTGTCGATCGGGATAAAGGCCGGTTTCCAGACCAGCTCGGAACTGTTGCCGGGCAGTACTTTTTTCCAGTCGTAGCCCGGTTTTCGGTGCGGCAGCAGTACATTGTTCAGGTACATGATGTTGCCGCCCTTATCGGCATAAATGATATTGAAACAGGGCAAACCCTGCATCTGCAGTGCCGAACGGAACTCAGACAAACTGCGGGCCTTGTTCATTTTGAACCATTGTTCGGCCGCGTTCAGCTTGAAAAAGGCGGGCATCCGTATGGCGTAAGCGCCGTGTTTGGTCTTCATTACCGGGCCGTGTTCCGAGCGGAATGCCGCTTTGCTTATGCCCAGGCGTATACCGGATTTCGGGAAACGTACGCGTAGTTTTATATTGCTTTTCTGCAGTTTTTTCCATTCCCCGTCGTAGCGGTACCAGTTCTTTTTTGAAGGATGCATATCCAGCTTGTAGATATCGTAAGAGTCGGGGTACGACAGTGTATGCGCCCAGGCAATGTTTTCGTTCACCCCGTGCCCGATCACGCAGGCCCCCGGGAACACGCCGCCGAGGATATTCATGCCTTCGCCGCTTACCATGTGGGCTTCGTACCAGGAGAACACGCCGTCCAGCGGCTGATGTGAGTTGATGGCGATGTACGCTTTGCCGTCCGTGGTCTTATGCGGCGCCAGGGCAAAACCGTTCGATCCTTCGGGCTTCTGTTCCGTGATCGGCGGCAGTGTATTGTCCAGTATCTGGGTAAGTCCTTCCTGCAGGTCGCTCATAAGCGCCAGGCCCAGCGTATAGCCGGCCAGTATATCTTTGGGCCCCACGGGGAATGCTTTTTTAACCTGTACTTCTTCGGGATGCAGCTCGGCATAACGGTTCACACCCGCACAAAACCCCTGCAGGTAACGGTCAAAAGCCGGGCTCACCACCTCGTTGTATCGTTTATCGATCTCTTTCTGCACCCCCAGCAGTCCCACGGCATAGTCGATCTTAGCGCCGTCCACCCCGCTGGCCAGGCCGTTCATGCCTTTGGCGATGAGCAGGATGCTCTGCATGGTCACAAAATCGTCCTCGGCATTGGCCCAGGCCAGTCCGTAAGCCGCTTCGGCATCGGTAGGTGCATAAATATGCGGTACGCCCCACTGATCGCGCACGATCTGTATACTATCCCTGCGGATAAAATCGGGAATGACCGTTGTATTCTTCTGGGCAAAAGACACGCCGATGCCGAAAGGCAGGGCCAGGAGTAAAAGAAATCGCTGAAACATATATACTTGATTCATAGGGCAACCAAAAATATGCATGCATACCTTTTTTTGCAAAAAAAATCCGTATATTTCGACTAAACTTAACACAGAGAAAATCGGATCATGCGCGCCATCGACAAATTGCTGAATGAATACGGCGAAAGTCACCAGAACCCTACGAACAAAATGGTACACTGGATCTGTGTGCCCGTCATCTTCTGGACGGTAACCGGGCTGTTGTGGAGTATACAGTTCCCCTGGAACATACCGGGGACCGAAGTCCCGCTGAATGCCGCCATACTGGCCCTTGCGGGCGCACTGATCTATTACCTTACGCTGAGCATACCGCTTTCGTTCGGCCTGCTGCTCTATGCCACGGGCTGCCTCTTCCTTTCCTATATAATAGATACGCATATCTGGCCGGGGAAAGTATGGCTGGTGGCGCTCATTGCCTTTGTGCTGGCCTGGATCGGTCAGTTCTGGGGGCATAAGATCGAAGGGAAGAAACCCTCTTTCCTCAAGGACCTGCAGTTCCTGCTGATCGGTCCGGCATGGCTCATGCATTTTCTGTACAAAAAAGCAGGTATAAAATATTGATATATTTATGGAAGCCACGATACAATCGGGAAAAACAGAGGTGCAGGCGCAACGCAGTTATTTTGAACAGGGCAAAACGCTCAGCTACGAAAGCCGCCGCGCTACCCTGCTGAAACTGCAGGAACTCATCACGGCCCATGAGACCGAGATCTACAAGGCCCTGGAGGCCGACCTGGGCAAATGTGCCATGGAAGCCTATACCACCGAAGTGGGCTTTGTACAGGCCGATATACACCATACCCTGAAAAAACTGCGCGGCTGGATGCGGCCTAAACGTGCCAAGACCGGCTGGATCAATTTCCCCGGTAAAAGCCGTATACACAGCGAACCCTTTGGCGTAACGCTGAACATTGCCCCCTGGAACTATCCCTTTCAGCTGGCCCTGGCCCCCGCCATCGGCGCTATTTCGGCGGGTAACACCATGGTGATAAAACCTTCGGAACTGGCACCGCACACCGCGGCCGTGCTCGAGGTAATGATCAATAAAAACTTTGACAAAGGCCTGCTGCATGTGGTGAAGGGCGGCGTACAGGAAACCGTAGCCCTGCTGGAGCAGAAATGGGATTACATCTTCTTTACCGGCGGCACCAAAGTAGGTAAGATCGTGTACGAGGCGGCAGCCCGTCACCTGACACCGGTAACACTGGAACTGGGCGGTAAAAGTCCCACCATTGTAGATAAGGACAGTCCGCTGGAACTTACCGCACGCCGCATCGCCTGGGGTAAATTCCTGAATTCGGGGCAAACCTGCGTGGCGCCGGACTATATCCTGGTGCACGAACAGGTAAAAATTCCTTTCGTACAGGCCCTGGAAGCCGAAATTGAAAGGTCCTACGGCAAGGACCCGCTTAGCAATCCCGAATACGGCAAGATCATCAACGAGCGGCATTTCGAACGCCTGGAGGCCCTGCTGAGCGACGCCCGCATACTTTCCGGCGGAAAGACCGACCGCAACCGCTGCAAGATCGCCCCCACCATCGTAGAGCCCGACAGTACATCCGCCGTTATGCAGGACGAGATCTTCGGACCGGTACTGCCCGTGATCAGCTTTAAAAATGCCGATGAGGTGATCGCCGAAGTAAATGCGCGCCCCAAGCCCCTGGCCATGTATATCTTCAGTAACAACAGCGAATTCCGCAACCGTATCCTGAAACATACTTCTGCCGGTGGTGTTACGATAAACGATACCGTAATGCACATGAGCGGTGCACACCTGCCTTTCGGCGGCGTGGGCGACAGCGGTATCGGAGCCTATCACGGCCGTTTTTCCTTCGATACCTTCAGCCATAAAAAGCCGGTACTTACCCGTGCCTTCTGGCTGGACGCGCCCCTGCGCTACCCGCCGTACAACAAGGTAAGCCTCAACTTCATGCGTAAACTGCTGAAACACGTACTGTAAGTGTCTCTGTGCAGCTGACGTTCGAATACATTCTGTTTTTCCTGGTTACGTCGGGAGTAGCCTTTTTGTGGCTCTCCTATCTAAAGACCGTGGACGTGTTCCGGCCCGATTCCTGGAAAAAACTGCTGCTGTCTTTCTTTGCCGGCTGGTTTTCCGTTCTGCCGGCCCTGGGCACCGTGTTCCTGCAATCGTCCCTGTTCGTTCCGGACAGTTTTCTCTACTTCCTGGTCGATATAGGCCTGGTGGAAGAAAGCGGCAAACTGCTGATCGTTTTCCTGGTGCTACGCTTCCTGGTACGCACCGATGAACCCGTAGACTACCTGGTACATGCCGCTGCCGTAGCCTGCGGATTTGCCGCGGTGGAAAATATTTTGTATAGTAAACAGTTCGGGATCGACGTGCTCCGCAGCCGGGCCGTTATTTCGGTATTTATGCACATGGCCTTTACCGCACTGCCGGTGTATGCCTTTATCCTCGGACGCAGCCTGGGCCGGGATGCTCCGACCATTTTTCTACAGAGTTTCTCCGGCTTTCTGCTGGCCGTTGTCGCCCACGGACTCTACGATTTTTTCCTGGTAAGCGGGCTTTTTATCCTCGCTTTTTTCCTCTTTTTTGTGCTGATCGAAGTGTGGCTTACCCAGCTGAACAACCTGCTGAACCTCTCGCCCTGGTTCAACCGCCAGGCCGTACCCAATTTCAAGAGTATACGCAACCGCCTGCTCATTGGCTTTGTACTGCTCACCGCGCTGGAAATAGGGATGGAATTCAATACCCGCGGACAATCCTACGGCTGGCTGGGCTACACCCTGCAGATCACCCTGCTGTTTGCCGTTCCCATGCTGATGATCATGAGTAAGTTCGCCAACCTGCGCCTCATTCCCGGCAAGATATTTCCTTTTCACGTTCAGTTACTGAATACGCTGAAAGTCTCCGGTTTCCGCCCAAACCGCGATGATACCCCGTTCTCCAGCCCGATGTACAACCTGCGCATCGATACCCCGGTGGAAATGGCCCTGTCTGCCATGCTCTATAAACCGGTACTGGTGGTAGAACGCGGAATGGCCTCCGGAATAGAAGTACATCTGCGCGGACTGCTGAGCGAAAAATACTGGCTGCAGGAAGATGAGGTCTTTTTCGGTTTCCGGCCCGGTGAACCTTTGTATGCCAAAGGTTTCCGCAGCGATCTGTGGCTCATCAAGGCCAAAACCGTAGGCCAGAGTTTTTACGAAGGGCATCCCGAAGGCATTGTATACTTTATTCCCGAAGGGCTGGAACCCGGCGCAGATACAGACCCGGAACTGCTTTCCCCACGGGTACGCTGCTTTGTAAAAGCCCTGGAATAAAATAAAATACTTTTTTTAACGTTTTGACAGGGTTTTGTTATTTTCGTAGCGGATGAAGCACTCTTTTCTACTCCTATGTACCTTACTATGCGGCTTTAACGGCCTGTATGCCCAGATCGGCGGCAGCTCGGCCTTTGCCTTCATGAAAATGCCTTTCTCGGCCCGTACCGAAGCCCTGGGCGGAAGAGTGTACTCCGTGCTCGACGACGATGTGTCGCTCTACACCCAGAACCCGGCCATGATCAACCCCAAAATGCACCACCGCACTTCGTTTACCTATGTAAACTTCTTTTCGGGCATCAATATGGGTTCAGCTGCCTACGCACGCCATTTTGACAAGGTGGGCACTTTTGCCGGCGGCATCCAGTACATCAATTACGGTAATTTTACCGCGGCAGACGAGAACGGGAATATCACCGGTAAGTTCAACGCGGCAGATTATATGATCTCGGCCGGACTTTCGCGCAGTTTCGGTAAATTTTTTACGGTGGGCCTCAATACCAAGTTTGCCGTTTCGCAATACGAGTCCTATTCGGCCATAGCCCTGGGTTTCGACCTGGGTGCGGCCTATGTGAGTAAAAGCAAGTTGTTTGTTACGTCTATCGTACTGCGTAATGTGGGCATGCCGCTCAAGGTGTTTACCCAGGGCGTACGCGAGCCCCTGCCCTTCGAGTTCAGCATCGGGGCCTCGCACGAGTTCGGTAAGGTACCGGTGCGCCTCAGCGTGGTGGCACACAACCTGCAGCAACCCGATCTTTCGTATATAAATCCGCAGAACAACAACCAGGTGGACCTCAGCGGTCAGCCCGTAGAAAATAAGGTAACGCTCAGCAGCAAGATCCTGCGTCACTTTGTGATCGGGGCCGAGGTGTTTCCCTTTAAAAAGCTGATCTCGGTGCGTGTGGCCTACGATTTTATGCGCCGTTACGAAATGAAGGCCGATGCCCGCGGCGGTACGGTTGGACTGAGCTGGGGCGTGGGGTTACGCATTCACCGTTTCGAGCTCAATTACAGCCGTTCGGCCTATCACCTGGCCGGTTCGCCCAATGTACTTACACTCAACGTAAAACTGGGCCCCATGCCTAAGGTGGTGAAAAAGCCGAAGGTTAAGAAAGAAGAGAAAGAGGAGGCAAAGTAAGGATTCTACTTTCCATGAAAAATCGTATCCTTTTCATTACCTGCCCCCTGCTCCTTATGGTATCCTGCACCAAAAAGATCAAGCGAACTATTCAAATACACAATACTACTTCGTACTGCATTGAAGAGGCTATGATCGCCCTGGATGCTAAAGAACTGGAAACAGACACGATTCCTGCTTCCGGTAAATCTGAATCATATACCATTGAAACTGACATCCCCCGGTATGAATATCTGTTTTCAGGAGTTTCCGTAAGCATGCACATTTTCAGCTACTCAAAGGCCGGAATTAAATACGAAAACGGATTACATCTTACCCAATCCGGCAGCTTTTTACACAATAACAGAAAACAGGACCATCACAATATTTATATCAGGGAAGCTGCAATTACATTCCCGGATAAAAGTGCTCCTTTTGTTATCGAGATTCAGTAAGCCTGCTCTTAATAAAGCACTTTTAAACCGTTGTAGGCTTTTTTCCAAAAAATATGTAGGTTTGCACCCGAAACGATCATTCAACAACAACAGAATTTATTGAATATGAAAAGGCTTTTTATCCCTGTACTGGCAGCCGCTGCATTTGCCGTAAGTTCATGCTACAACGGTAACAATGCAAACTTTCCCGTGATCGATAACACCGAAGCGCACGACGGTGCACACGGCGGACACGACGCACACGGCAAAGCCAAAGAAGAACACTTCGGCGAAAAGATCTCTGCGGCCGGAGCCATTACCACCGCCGATATCCTGGCTCAGCTGGGAAGTCACGACAGCCTCGAAAATATTAAAATGACCGCCGAGATCGAATCCGTATGCCAGGTAAAAGGCTGCTGGATGAAACTGAAGAACGCCGCAGGGGAACCCATCCGCGTTTCTTTTAAAGATTATGCCTTTTTTGTACCGAAGGACGCTGCCGGAAAAACGGCCGTTGTGCAGGGTAAAGCCTACAAAGAAGTGCTGAGCGTGGACATGCAGAAACACTATGCCGAAGATGCCGGTAAAAGCAAAGCAGAAATTGCCGCCATCACCGAGCCCAAAACGGAGTACAGCTTCGAGGCCAGCGGCGTGATCATTAAATAATTACGTAAAACGATACTTTAAATGTGCAAAAGGTAACAGCCCTTTGCACATTTTTTATTTCTACAGCCATTATGAGTAAAGAACTGGTAGAATTCCTGGGCGGGTTTATTACAGCACATAAAATGGAGCTTTTCCGCGAAAAGATCGGACAGCGTACCCGGCAGCTTACCGTAGTGGTGGAAAACCTGTTCCAGGAACATAACATCAGCGCCGTACTGCGTACCGCCGACTGTTTCGGGGTGCAGGACGTACACGTGATCGAGCGCGGCTACCAGTACCGGGTGAACGACGAAGTGGCCCTCGGCGCCAGTAAGTGGCTGGACGTAAAACACTACAAAGGCGGCGAAAACAATACACTTGACTGTTACCGCGCCCTGCGCGAACAGGGGTATAAAATTGTGGCCACCACCCCGCACAAAGACGATGTGAACCTCGAAGAATACGATTTCAGTCAGAAGACCGCCCTGGTATTCGGGACCGAACTGCAGGGGCTTACCCCCGAGGCCATCGAACATGCCGATGCCTGGCTGAAAGTGCCCATGGTCGGTTTTACCGAAAGCCTGAACATAAGCGTATGCGCAGCCGTATGTATGCACCACGCCACCTGGAAACTGCGCAGCGGCGAAAATTTCCCCGGTCTCAGCGAAGAAGAACAGACCGAAACCATGCACCGCTGGATCCGCAGCGTACTGAAAAAGCCCGATCTGCTTGAAGAAGAATTTTTTAAGCGAAATGGCTGATATTTTTGCAAAAAGGTTTTTATTTTAAAAATAATATCGTATGTTTGCACCCCCAAAATACGGGCTAAACATATTTTGAAAATGGAAAATTTAGTACAATTTGTTGAGCAGCAGTTTGTTTCCAAAAACGAACTTATACAGTTCAATGCAGGCGATACTATAATCGTATCATATAAGATCAGAGAAGGTAACAAAGAGCGTATCCAGAACTTCCAGGGTGTTGTTATTCAGCGTCGTGGCCAGGGTACTACCGAAACATTCACTGTACGTAAAATTTCTGACGGTGTGGGTGTGGAACGTATCTTCCCCGTTAAATCTCCATTTATCAGCGAAATTAAAGTAGTTAAACGTGGTAAGGTTCGCCGTGCCCGTCTGTTCTACCTGCGTGACGCCATCGGTAAGAACGCCCGTATCAAAGAAAAGAAAGTAGCAAGATAATTTCATTTTTATAAAGGTTTTGGTTTAAAAGTCCCCGACGCAGGTCCGGGACTTTTTTATTATCCGGCAATTCCCCTATCTTGCATACCCATGATCAAGCCTGAATACCGCGAACGCCTGCTGGCCCACATCGGCCGCTACGTACAGCTGCCCGCAGAAGAAGCCGAATACTTTGTTTCGCTGGTGAGCCACCGCTCGGCCGCAGCCCGGGAAATACTGCTGCAGCAGGGCCAGGTAGCCGGCGAGTCTTATTTTGTGCTCGAAGGCTGCATCCGCGCCTATACCCTCGACAACAAGGCCGATGAACATGTAATGCACCTGGCCACCAACGACTGGTGGATCACCGATATGTACAGCCTCATCACCCGCAAGCCGGGCAATTATACCATCGAATGCCTCGAAGCCTCCGAAGTACTGGTAATGCCGCGTGAAAAACAATGGGACATCTATGATAAATACCCGCGTATGGAACGCTATTTCCGGGTACTGATGGAAAACGCCTACGTATCTACCCTGCAGCGCATCCACGATAACCTGAGCCTGAGCGCCGAAGAACGCTACCTGAATTTTGAACGGAAATTCCCCGGACTCGTGCACCGCATTCCCAATAAGCACATTGCTTCGTATATAGGCGTTACGCCCGAATTCTTCAGTAAAATGAAGAAGCGCATGCTGAAAAACAGCTGATCTTATAAATTACCGCTGGCTTTTTCGCGGCGCAGCCGGTTAAAGAAGCGCTTGTTGAGCAGTACCGAAACCACCGTAAGACCGGTCACAAAGCCGATCCACATGCCGGCCGCTCCCATTTTAAATCCAAAAGCCATGAGGCAGCCCACCGGTATGCCAATGACCCAATACGCCAGGGCCACGTAAATGGTAGGTATCTTTACGTCTTTGATGCCGCGCAGTATACCCACGCCGATGGCCTGTGTGGCATCGGATATCTGGAAAACTGCCGCATAGAACATAAGCACGGAGGCAATGGCCACCACGGCGGCGTTGTCGTTAAAAGCCAGGGGCAGGTAATTGCGGGCACTTATAAAGAAGATGGAACAGAAGATACCGTAAGCCAGTCCGCTGACCAGGGTACTGCGCCCGATGAGCGAAATATCGGCCCAGTTGCGGCGGCCCCAGGCATTGCTGATGCGTATGGAACCTCCCTGCGCCAGTCCCATAGATACCATAAAGGTAAAAGCCGCACAGCTCAGCGCGATCTGGTGTGCCGCCTGCTCCACGGCCCCGAGTGTACCGATAATGATACCCGATACGGCAAAAGCACCCGATTCCATGCCCGCCTGCAGGCTGCTGGGAATGCCGATGTGCAGCAGTTCCTTCACGGTTTTCCACTTCAGGGCCCACTGGCTGCGGCGTACCGCAATGTACCGGCGGAAGGTGCGGTGCCGGAACACGATCAGGGTCAGCGCAATGAGTATAATAACGCGGGTAGCCAGGGTACCGATGCCCGCTCCCACCAGTTCCAGGCGGGGCATACCCAGGTTTCCGTAGATCAGTATCCAGTTCAGGAAAATATTCATGGGCAGCGCCGCCAGGGACAGGATCATGGCCGTACGCGTATATTCGAGCCCGTCCGTGAACTGTTTAATGGCCATGAACATAAGCATGGGCACGGTAGACCAGCCCATAATAATAAGGTAGGGTTTGGCCAGGGCCGCTACTTCGGGATCCTGCTTCAGGTAAAAAAGAATATCGCTGCCGGTATGCAGCAGTATGGCAATGAGCAGGGCTGTGGCCGCACACATCCAGAAACCGTTATACAGGTAGTGCGACACCTGTTGCCCGTCGCGACGGCCGTGCGCCATGGAAACCAGCTGCGAAACCGACATGGTAATGCCGATGCCCAGAACAAAGGGAATATTCATCACACTCAGCACCAGGGCTGCTGCAGCCAGGTGTTTATACGAAATAGCGCCCACCATCATATTGTCGATGATGCCCAGCGCCATCTGCGTAAGTTCGCCGAGGATGATGGGGCCCGATAATTTCCAGGTACGTGTTGTTTCCGCTCTGAATGACATACGGGCACAAAAGTACAAAAGGGAAGCGCGAAAAAACGGGACCCAAACGTGAAAAATCTGTTAGCGTAACGTAAAAAGCCTGCTCCCCCCCAGGGAAACAGGCTCTTGCATCACAGTATAAAAGGTCTTTTATTTTTTTGTAAAACGCATCACGGCAATATCGCCCGAGATAAGGTTCAGGGTCTGCCCGTCGCTTACATCATACGAAGTAACGGTCTTCAGCGTTTCCATGAACACACGTTCGCCGTCGCCGGGGCAGGCCATTTTGGTAACGGCCATCGGTTCGGTAAAGCTGATCTTAACGTCGTCGGCATTCAGCGGTCCGTTGAAACTGTTGCAGCTGTTATTGCCGCTTACCCGTTTTGCAGCCGTTTCAAAGGTGATCTCGGGTTTGCGGTTGGGATAAAGGCTCTCGAACGTTATGCGCGGCCCGCTGATATAATTCAGCTCCCAGCTGCCTTCCAGCTTTGTATAATTAGAGGGCTTCAGTGGTTTTATACCCCCGGTGGGCTGTTCTTCAGCGGCAGGTTCCGCGCGCTTCGTTTGGGAAGTGCTCTTACAGGCAAACAGCAGCGCCCCTGCGCAAAAAAAGCAAAAAACGATCGTTGGTCTCATAGCATACATGTTTAAAGCCTAAAGGTACGTATTATTCCCCGCCCGCAGAAAAACAGGCGCCTCATCCCGCGGTGCGGAATGAGACAGCCTTTTATAGAGGAGAGGTGTTTATTCCCTGTTTAATGGTTAGACCCGTTTTGGGGATAAAAGTTTAACCTTTTCTTCACTTTTTCCGTAAGACACTCATTATCAACACAACGCTCTTGTAAACTATTTTCCCCCTCCCCCGTTTATGGTATATTTATGCACGTTAAGCCCGATTTAACACTATGCTCACGCAGGCATTGACAGATAGTGCCTATATTTGCACAAGTTTGTTTGAATAAAAAAATATGTGGTTTATAATCATCTTTTTCGCGCTGCACTGGTATGGCAGCCTTTTCTTCCAGTCGTTCTTCCTGCACCGTTACGCGGCGCACGGCATGTTTACCATGTCTAAAGGCTGGGAACGTTTCTTTTACTGGTTAACCTATATCACAATGGGTTCATCGTATCTTACTCCTCGGGCCTACGCTATCCTGCACCGTCTGCATCATGCGCACAGCGATACCGACAAGGACCCGCACTCTCCGCACAACAGTAATAATCCCTTCAGCATGATGTGGAAGACCAAGGATTATTACATGCAGGTGTACCGCCGTATCTTTAAAACGGATGTAGAATTCGAAAAGGCATTTCCTGAGAAAAAACGTCTCGACTCTTTTGCCGAGGGCTATTTTTCACGTATCGCCTGGGGCGTTCTGTACACCGTTATTTACGTTATCGCCTTCCTGATCTGGGATTTTCACTGGGCGTTCTTCCTGCTTCTGCCGATCCACTGGTTCATGGGCCCTATCCACGGCGCCATTGTAAACTGGAGCGGACACAAGTACGGTTATCAGAACTTCGATAACCACGACAAGAGCAAAAACACCCTGGTGTTCGATTTTCTCTGCATGGGCGAACTGTTCCAGAACAATCACCACAAACTGCCTAACCGTCCGCGTTTCGGCGTTAAGTGGTTCGAATTCGATCCTACCTACCTGGTAATCCGTATGATGCATACTATGCGCATTATACGCCTGGCCAGAGCTTAATACCGCATTTTTAATTGTGTGTGAGGGCATTCGTTTTATAACGGATGCCTTCTTTTTTTGCCCCCTATCAGCTAAGAGCTTATAGCCATCAGCTTACTTCGCGGTCTGTAAGCTATCCGCTCATAGCTATGAGCTCACTTCCGGTCTCTTTTCGTTTAACGGATGTCTGCTTTGCCCCCTGTCAGCTGTGAGCTTATAGCTATCGGCTTACCTTGCCGGTCTGTAAGCTATCTGCTAATAGCGATGAGCTTATTTCCGGTTTCTTTTCGTTTAACGGATGCCTGCTTTGCCCCCTGTCAGCTATGAGCTTATAGCTATCGGCTTACGTTGCCGGTCTGTAAGCTATCTGCCAATAGCTATGAGCTTATACAAAAAAAGCATCCCGGTCTAATGGAATGCTTTGCTGTTTCTTTTAATTAATCTATGATGGTAGTTTACACCCGTGTTTAGGGGAAAATAATGCGTTCCTTGATGGCTTTGATCACCAGGTCCACATTATTGGTCGCTTCGAACTTCTTCATCAGGTTCTTGCGGTGCGAGGCCACCGTATGGTCCGAAAGAAAGATACGGTCAGCGATCTCTTTATTGGTAAGGCCTTCCGAGATCAGGTTCAGCACCTGCAGTTCGCGCTGGGTAAGGGTCACCGTACGTTCGCTGAGGGTCTTATTGAGTTTCATTACATTGTGGCAGAAGAAGTTGGAACCACGCAGGATGGCCCGCATGGCGTCCATGATCTCGCCCTTGTCGCACTGCTTCAGGATATAGCCCTGTACGCCCACTTTCAGGATGCTTACGATCTCCGAGACCTCCTCCTTGATATCGATCACCAGGATCTTTACCTCGGGATGCAGTATGCGCACCTGCTGTATGTAGGTAATAATGGACTCACTCTGTAAATTGATGCCGATAATGAGTACATCCGGCTTACGTACCGATACCATTTCCAGCATCTGGTCGTAATTCTCGGTCTCCCCAACAATGCTGAAACCGTCCTCTTCTTTAAAAATGGCCTGCAGTCCCTGGCGTACAAGGAAATTGCCTTCTGCAATCACCAGGTCTACGGTGTCTGTGCCTATTTCTTTTACCATAACGACATCAAAAGTACATTATTTAGAATTATTTTAAATAAGAACCCTGAAAAAGGGGAGGAAAATTTTTATTTTCACCTTTTCAGGTGAGCGCTCTACCTGAAAGTACGAGTACATATCTTGCTAAAATACGATGGAAAAGCTTCCGGAACCCCAAATTTTATTAACCTTTGCACCTTATTGAACAATGCTATGAGTTCTTTTTCAAAAATACTGATCGCCAACCGCGGGGAGATCGCCTGCCGGGTAATGCGTACCTGCCGTGAAATGGGCATTGCCACCGTGGCCGTTTTTTCGGAAGCCGACCGCAATGCCAAACATGTAAAAATGGCCGACGAGGCTGTGTTTATCGGTCCGCCGGCTTCGGCACAAAGTTACCTGGTAATGGACAAGATCATTGCCGCGGCCAAAGAAACGGGCGCCCAGGCCATACATCCCGGCTACGGTTTCCTGTCGGAGAACGCGCAGTTTGCCCGCCGCCTGAAAGAAGAAGGCATTACGCTCATCGGTCCCTCGCCGGAAAGCATGGAGATCATGGGCGACAAGATCAAGGCCAAAAAAGCCGTAAAAGCTTTCGGAATTCCGCTGGTACCCGGTACCGACTATGCCATAGCCTCTTACGAGGAAGCGCTTTCCAAAGGGAAAGAGATCGGTTTTCCCATACTCATTAAAGCTTCTGCCGGCGGTGGCGGAAAAGGTATGCGTGTGGTATGGAAGGAAGACGAGTTCGCCGAAGCCCTGCAGCGCGCCCAGAGCGAGGCCCGTTCGGCCTTTGGCGACGACAGCGTGTTCCTGGAAAAATACATTGCCGAAAGTAAACATATCGAAGTGCAGGTGCTGTGCGACAATCACGGTAATTACCTGCACCTGTTCGAGCGTGAATGCACCATACAGCGCCGTCACCAGAAAGTGATCGAAGAAGCGCCCAGCAGTGTGCTTACACCGGCCGAACGTGCCGAGATCGGTGCCCATGCCGTGAACGTGGCCCGCGCCTGCGATTATTCGGGGGCCGGTACGGTGGAGTTCATCTACGATCCTGCCGACCGCAGCTACTACTTCCTGGAAATGAATACCCGCCTGCAGGTGGAACACCCGGTAACGGAAATGATCAGCGGGGTGGACCTGGTGCGCCAGCAGATCCTGGTGGCCCAGGGAGAAGCGCTGCCCTTTGCACAGGACGACCTGAAAATAAACGGCCATGCCCTCGAAGTACGTGTGTATGCCGAAGATCCGGCCAATAACTTCCTGCCCGATATCGGCCGGCTGATCGAATACCGCATTCCCGAAGGCGAAGGCATACGCGTGGACGACGGTTTTGAGCGCGGGATGGACATACCGGTGTATTACGACCCCATGATCGCCAAACTGGTGGTACATGCGGCCGACCGTAACCAGGCCATTGAAAAGACCCTGGATGCCATCGACAATTACATCATCGGGGGTATCGAGACCACGTTACGTTTCTGTAAATTCGCCATTGATCACGAAGCCTTCCGCGATACCAGCTTTACCACAAAATTCGTAGAAAAATATTTTACGCCCGAGGTACTGCGTACACAGGGTAATACGGCCATGGACGAAGCGGCTGCGCTCAGCGCCGGCTATTTCTTCCGCAGGGCCACACAGATCGAAAGTCCGCTGCCCGGCGGCAAAAGTGCCTGGCAGATCAAACGTACCTGAAAAAGAAAAGCCCCCTCGGTATTCCGAAGGGGCTTTTTGCTATTCTGCAGCGTCTTTAGGCTCTTTGGTCTTTTTGGCTGTGCTTGTTTTTTTCGGTTTATCAGCAGCGGCCTTGGCCGGTTTTTCCGCCTTGGGCTTTTCTGCTTTGGGTTCCGTCACTTTCTTCGGTTTCGGCTCTTTGATCGCAGGTTCTGGTTTAACCGCGGGAGCTTCTTTCTTGCGGGGTCTGCGTACACCGTACGACCCCCTCGCCCGCTTTCCTTTAGCGGATTTTTTGTCTCCTTTTCCCATACAATTTGTCGTTTAAGTTAACTGATTAGTAACAAATATATTATTTATGATCTAAAACAACAACGGGAAATTTAGTAAAGTTGCCCGATTCCCGAATGAATTGTATACTTTTGCCTCGTATATTCGAAACTGAAGAAATGAAACAAAACATCCTGACTGCCCTGGTCGTTGTACTGCTGATCTGTGTTGGCGTGCTCTTTTATTTACACTTTAAAGCGAACGGAGGCTCTTCTGTTACCGTAAACCCGGTTACCGGCGTTAAAACGGCGGAAACGGCCCAGTACCTCTTTGTAAATATCGACAGTGTGGCTCAGAATTATCTCCTCACCGAAGAAAAAGGCCGCTTCCTGGAAGCCAAGGCCAATGAAAGAGCCCAGAAGTTCCAGGCCAAACAGGGCGCCTATACGGCCGCCATGCGCGAACTGGAAGTACGTCAGCGTACCGATACCGAGCGCCAGCTGCAGCCGCTGATCGAAAAGATACAGCGCCTCGAGGGCGAACTGATGCAGATGCAGCAGGAACTTCAGCAGGAGACCATGCTGGACCAGCAGGCCCTGACCACCACCATTACCGACTCCCTGAAAAAGGTGGCCCAGGAGATCGCGATCGAGAAAAAAGCCGATTTCGTGATCCCCGTTGGCGAAACCCTGCCCGTGGCCCTGTACTATAATCCCACGCTCGACATCACCCTCGATGCCACCAAGCGTCTGAACGACCGTTATAAGCCTTCTGCCACCGAAACACCGGCCGCTTCCACCCCCGCGAATAAATAATCTGTATACGCTGAGCGAATAGTTACGATGATGGCTGAACTTTTCACTACGGATGCCCTGGTGAGCTTTTTTACGCTTACCCTGATGGAGATCGTCCTCGGGGTGGATAATATCATTTTTATATCCATTCTTACCGGCAAACTGCCCAAAGAAAAGCAGAACTCCACACGTATCATCGGGCTTACCTTTGCCCTGCTCATGCGCATTTTACTGCTCATGCTCATCGGCTGGATCGTAAGTCTAAAATGCCCGCTGTTCGAGCTGCCCTTCCATATCCCGGGCACGCATGTGAACCTGGACCCCTCCTGCGGTTTCGATCCCAACGGACATCCCGTATCCGGCAAGGACCTGATCCTGCTCTTCGGGGGTATTTTCCTCATTGTAAAGACCAGTATCGAACTCTACCATAAGATCAAGGATGAGCCCAAAACGGAAACCGGCGAACCTATCAAAACACCCCGGGTCGCATCCATTCCCGGCACCATTGCCCAGATCATCTTCATAGACCTTATTTTCTCCTTTGACAGTATCCTGAGTGCCGTTGGACTCGTAAACGATGTGCGCATTATGATCGCCGCCGTAGTGGCCTCGATGATCTTTATGGTATTCGCTGCCAAATACGTGAGCGACTTTATCGAACGCTACCCCGGTATTAAGATCATTGCGCTTACGTTCCTGGTGGTTATCGGTGCCTACCTGGTCTTTGAAGGCCTGCACCTCGAGATCATTACCAAAGTGCACCTGTACGTAGCCCTGGGCTTTGCCCTGCTGTGCGAATGGCTGCGCATACGCTACGCCCGCAAGCACCCTATGCTGTAAAAAAGCGCATAGCTTGCAACTCATAGCTCATAGCTTATAGCTTACATCCCGCTCCGCCTCCGGACTACAGACCTCCGGACTACAGACCTCCGGACTACAGACCTCCGGACTACAGACCTCCGGACCACGGACTTCCGGACCACGGACTAATAGCTCCCGGCTGTCAGCTATAAAAAAAGAGGCCGTCCCGCGCTAAGCGAAACAGCCTCATATATCTGTTGTTTTAAAGAAAAGCTTCTTATTTCGATTCGGCCGGATTGTATTTAAGATCGAACGAAAGTTCGGGCATCTTTTTCTCTTCCGTTTCGCGGAAAGCTTCGCGCCAGATGATGGTCATATTGGCAAACTGCATATCGGCTATATTGGCCGGAATGGTCCATTTGAGGCGGAATTTTTTCGATTCGCCGGGATACAGCAGCTCCGATTTATCGCCGGCGTTCACAATGCTGAACTCCTGCCCGTTGTCGAGACGGCAGATGGCCTTGGTATGGTCGGAGATACCGATCTTGGTGCCTTTATAGGTTACCTGGAACGATACATCGGTAAGCTGTGTTTCCTTGGAGCTGTGCTGCGGGAAATACATCACCTCGAAGGGACCGGCGGTAAAGGAATTGGTAGCGGCAGGCAACAGGAAGTCGGGGGCACTCATTACATTGCCGCCGGCAGGAACACGATACAGACCTTTGATCAGGTATTTAAAATCGTGTACCAGTCCGCTGGAAAGTACTTCTACCACGCGGCTCTCGATGTCGAAGGGTTTTACCTGCAGCAGTTTGGCTGTAGCGGCCAGTTCGCCGGCAGGCAGGGTCATAAAGGTCTCGGCAGGTTTAAATACCAGGAAATCCTTGGTTTTGTTCTGTATACGCACCTTCATTTTGGTATAGCTTTTGGTCGCTACCACGTCCACCAGGTGAATTTTATAATTATCGTCCTCTGTAACGGCTTCGTAAAAAACGGCTTTGGATTTCAGAGGTTTCTGCGCGGTTAGGGTACCTGCCGCGAGCAGGGCCGGGGTAAGAAGTAGAATGATCTGTTTCATGCGGATTCTTTTTTACAAAACTATAAAATACAACGGTTCCGCCGAATGGCGCCGAGGCTTTAACAAAAAACTAATACATTCCCCTCCCGGTAAGGTTTACAAAAGGCCCGGACAAAAAAAATCCGTTTTGGGGTGGACCAAAACGGATGGTTAAAAGTAAGCGAGAAACTATGAAACCAGGGAAGCTGAATTGTAAAAAGTTTATCTTTAACGAAAAACTGAAATGCGTATTTCCGGTGCGCCGGGAGTATGGCCGGGTGAAGGCCTTTTCCTTTTTGCCGGAGTACGTTTTCGGTTTTACAAGACTCCGCTCATTTCTCTGTATAACGACAAAGTTACCGAAATATTGTCAGAGAAACCACCCGAAAATTGCAAACTTTACAAATTCGGGTGGCTGTCTAAGCAAACGGTACTATTTTCCGTCCTGGCGTGGTGCTGCCGGTGGCGCGGGCGGTGCGGGAGCATGAGGCGGCTCGCCGGGTTTGCGCATACGCTCGGCGGCTTTACGGAGCATGGTACGGTTAAATTCTTTTTCTACCAGCTGCAGCTTGGCTACCTTTTTCAGCGGGATGATCTTTTTGTAGGCATCCTGGGCCTCTTTTTTCAGGTTCAGCTGTTTCAGTTCCTGATCGTACTGTTTTTGTAACAGGGTTTCCAGTTCCTGGTCAGATTTCATTTCAAAGTTATCCTTCAGCTCTTTTTTAATTGCGCGGGATTCTTTGATAAGATCGGCCGCTTTCTGAAGATAATCCTTGTATACCGGGATAAACTTATCGTTCTGGGCGTCGCTGAGCCCGAGGTTCTCTTTTACGTAGTTCACACGCATTTCGATCACTTTTTCCCGGAATTTTTCACCTTTTCCGCGGCCCGGGCCCTCGCCCTGGGGTGTCTGTGCCATCAGAGTGGCCAATGGTAACATCAGTACCATTGCGATCATTACGATTTTCTGTTTCATTCTATCTTGTTTTATATGGGGAGCGTTTGTTGCATATTAAATTTCTTCAAAGCCTTCTTCCAGGAGGTATTCAAAGAGCTCGTCCTCACTGAAGCTGCTGTCGGCAAATACGTCGGCCGGAGCTGTGGCAGGCTGTACGGCTGTGGGTATGCGCAGGTCCGTAGCGGGACTGTCGGCCGGCAGCGTATTTTTAACAGGCGCCGTATTCTGGGCCAGCAGGTTGTCATCGTCCATCAGGGTACGTACATACTGGTCGGCCATTTCGCTGCTTACGGTATCGGCAACGGCCACTTCTGCCGGTTTTTCCTTACCGGGCAGGGCCACGAACAGCCCGATAATGAGCATGGCCGCAATGCCTGTACCCACAATATACGGGGTAAGCGACACCTTTTTCAGTTCTTTTTTACGGTTTACCTTCTGCTGCAGTTCTTCCAGGTAGCCTTCGGGCATATTGGCCTTGTTGCTGCGCAGGTGCCGGTATTTATTTTCAAAGTCCATAGCAAGTTGAGTATGTTATTGATAAGACATTTATTTCGTTGCCGGGTTTAATCCCCGCCGATCATTTTTTCTATTTTTTTTACGGCATGGTGATACGATGCTTTAAGCGCGCCTACACTGGTGCCGAAAATTTCTTCCATTTCCTCGTACGATTTTTCTTCGTAGAACCGCAGTACGAATACGGCTTTCTGTTTTTCGGGCAGGCTTTGCACGGCTTTTTCAAAGTGTGCTTCCAGTTGCGAATAATCGGCCTTCTGTTCATCGGCCACTTCGGGTACGCCCGGTTTTTCACTGCCGAAGTCAGAAAAACGCAGCCAGGAGAAGCGTTTCTTCCGGTTCAGGTAGTTCAGGCTTTCGTTCACACTGATGCGGTATATCCAGGTGCCGGGTTTACTTTCATTCCGGAAACGGTCCATATTCCGCCACACTTTCACAAACACGTTCTGCACAATATCATCGGCATCGTGGTGGTTGCCCGTCATCTTACGCGCCACGGCGTACACCTGCGGGGTATATTCCCTCATCCAGCCGGCGAACAAAGCTTCCTTATCTCTCTCCTGCATGCAACGCCTTTTTAGTTCGGTTTCATATATAGGACATTCCCGGGCGGGTGAGGTTTAATCAACATGGTGAATTTTTTACGGATTATCATGTAAAAATACAGAACCTGTTAGAATGTATGCCTTCTGTTTTGTAATCTTTGCAACACAGAAATTATAATACAAAAATGAAAAAAGTAACTATTCCGGTATTCGTAGCAGCTGTTGCATTCAGTATTGCATCATGCGGAAATAAAGCCAATAACGCAGGCGAAGCGCAGAACGTAGCTGCCGCAAGTTCATTAAGCAAAGCCTTTACCGTAGACGCGGCCGGTTCTGTTCTGAACTGGAAAGCCACCAAAAAAGTAGGCGGCGGACACAACGGTAACGTACAGCTGAGCGAAGGTACCATCAATGTAGAGAACAACGAAATTACTGCAGGTAACTTCACCATCAACATGGAAACCATCCAGAGCACCGACCTTACGCCCGAAACCGGCAAGGCCGACCTGGAAGCCCACCTGAAAGGTACCGGCAAACCCGAAGCTGCCGATCACTTCTTTAACGTGAGCAAATACCCCACCGCTAAATTCGAAATTACCGGCACCAAGCGTAAAAGCCCGGACAGCGTAGACGTAATGGGTAACCTGACCATTAAAGACATCACCAAAAACATCACGATCCCGTCGAAAGTGGTTGTGGACAGCACCAAATTTGAGGCTGCTGCCAAATTCAACATCAACCGCCAGGACTGGAACGTAAAATACGGTTCTGTAGAGTTCGATCCGAAGATCCTGGGCGACCGTGTGATCAACAACGAAGTGGAGTTCGATCTGAACCTGAAGGCTACACCGAAAAAATAACCATCACAGATCGTTTTTCTTTTTTGAATTTTAGGCCATCGCAAGCGCGGTGGCCTTTTTGTTTTTCCGCATGCGGGCTGCGGTTTACGCGCCGGAATTTATTACCTTTGCTCCCTTAAATTCAATACACCAAGATGGAAAGAAGAGTCCGTGTACGTTTTGCCCCCAGTCCTACCGGTCCGCTGCATATCGGCGGAGTGCGTACGGCCCTGTTCAATTACCTCTTTGCTAAAAAACACGGAGGCGATTTTCTGCTTCGGATCGAAGATACCGACCAGACCCGTTTTGTACCGGGCGCCGAGGAGTACATTATCGAAGCGCTCAACTGGCTGGGCATCGGTTACGATGAAGGTCCGGGTAAGGAAGGCGAACATGCCCCCTACCGCCAGAGCGAACGCAAGCCCATGTACCGCCGGTATGCCGATCAGCTGATCGAAGCCGGGCATGCCTACTATGCCTTCGATACCCCCGAAGAACTGGAAGAAATGCGCGAACGTATGACCAAAGCCGGTAATACTTCGCCTGCCTATAATTTCATTACCCGCATGAGCATGAAGAACTCGCTCACCCTTCCGGCCGAAGAGGTGCAGCGACGTCTCTCCGCCGGCGAGGCCTATGTGGTGCGTTTTAAAGTACCGCGCAACGAAGAGGTCCGCTTCGAGGACATTATCCGCGGCGTAGTGGTGGTAAATACCGCCAATATGGACGATAAGGTGCTGTTCAAGTCAGACGGTATGCCTACCTATCACCTGGCCAATATCGTAGACGATTACCTCATGGGCATCACACACGTGATCCGTGGAGAGGAATGGCTGCCTTCGGCTCCCCTGCACGTGCTGCTGTACCGCACACTGGGCTGGGAATCCGTTATGCCGGCCTTTGCCCACCTGCCCCTGATCCTGAAACCCGAAGGCAACGGAAAACTGAGCAAACGCGACGGCGACCGCCTGGGCTTCCCGGTATTCCCGCTGGAATGGACCGATCCTTTCTCCGGCGAAGTATCTTCGGGCTACCGCGAAAAAGGGTATTTTAAGGAAGCCGTGATCAATTTCCTGGCCCTGCTGGGCTGGCACCCCGAAGAGAACCAGGAGATCTTCAGCCTGGAAGAACTTTGCCGGCAGTTCAGCCTGGAGCGCGTAAGCAAATCCGGAGCCAAATTCGATTATAAAAAAGCCCTCTGGTTCAACCAGCAATACCTCCGCAGCATGAGCAACGAAGAACTGGCCGACGCCGCCATGCCTTACGCCCTGCGTGCCGGTTATACGGTGGAAAAGAAATTCCTGGCCGGCGTATGCGGACTGATGAAAGAACGGGCCGAGTTCATTGCCGACCTGGTAGACAACGGCAAATTCCTGTTCGGTACACCCACCCAGTTCGACGAAGCTGCCCTGCAGAAAAAGGTAAAGCCCGAAACCCGTGCCCAGCTGGAGCAACTGCTGGTCATTACCCTGCAACATGGTCATAATGCCGCCGAAATGGAGGCCAAAGCCAAAGAATGGATGGACGCCAACAAGATCGGTTTCGGAGCCATTATGCCTGTATTCCGCATACTGCTCACCGGCGAAAGCACCGGACCAGGTATTTTCGATATGGTGGCCCTGATCGGCGCCGATGCTTCGGCACAGCGTGTACGGGCAGGCATGGAACGCTTTCATTCACTTTTTATCGGATAGAATGACGGGGCGGGTTCAGCTGAATGCACTCGAATTCTTTGCCTTTCACGGCTGGCACGCCTTTGAACGTGAAAAGGGCAATACCTTCCGTGTGCACATAAGCTATACCTACGATATGGCCCGGGCCGCCCTTTCCGACGAGCTGGAATATACCGTGGACTACCAGCGCATACACGGGCTGGTAGCGGAGATCATGCAAACACCCTGCCGCCTGCTGGAACATTTAGCCGCTAAGATTGTTCATTCCATACGGATACAGTTCCCGGAGATACTGGACCTGGAAGTGCGGGTAGAAAAAATGGACCCGCCTTTCGGCAGTAAAGCCGGCCCGGTATCCGTTACTTTAGCAAGTACGTATGCAGAATACAGACAAAACAATGGACCGGAAAACCTGTCCCCGATGCGGTAAAGAGTTCTACTGTACGGTAGAAGCGGGTTGCTGGTGCGAAAAACTGTACATTCCGCGGCAGGCACTGAAGGAGTTACGCTGCACATATATAGACTGTTTATGTCCGGCCTGCCTGAACGTATACCGCGATTTTAGCGGCAATTAGCGTATTTTTTTGGTTTTTGTGGAAACACCATTATATTTGCAGTCCCAAAACGGTATCGTGGCCGAGTGGCTAGGCTCAGGTCTGCAAAACCTGCTACAGCGGTTCGAATCCGCTCGATACCTCAACAAAATCCGCATGGTGTATACCCGCGGATTTTTTTATGCCCATCAGCTAATAGCTTAAAGCTGACTCACTTGAGGGTATTCTTCAGCCAGTTGTTCACATAACTGAGCACCTCGTGCTGTTCGGGCTCGTTATGGCATTCGTGGTACAGGCCGTTCCAGAGTTTCAGCTCCACCTTGCCCTTTGCGTTCTCTGCACATTCTACCGTGGCTTTATAACTGGTAAGGCGGTCTTCCGTTCCGTGAAAGAGCAGGCAGGGCACCTGGAATTCAGCCGCATGTTCGATCGGGTATACACCGGCAAAATGCACCGAGTTAAAGAAGGAAGACGTTATAAATTCGTGCACCAGGGGATCGTTCTTATACGCCTCTACCACGCGTGCGTCGCGCGAGATGGCCGTGGCGTCCAGCCCGGTCTTCTGTTGCAGTCCGGGCAGCAGTTTGCCTACCGTTTTGGCCAGGAACAGCTTAAATGCAGGCGGCTCAAAGGCCAGGCGCAGGTAGGGCGATGAACCCACCACCGCGGCTATGTCGGGCTTGCGGCGCAGCGCATAATTGAGTACGATATTGCCGCCCATACTGTGCCCGTACAGCACTATTTTTTGTCCGGGCATGCGTTTGCGCACTTCGGCCAGGAAATCGTCCACATCGTTCAGCATGGCGTCCAGCGAAGGCGTGTGTCCGCGTTTACCGCCCGAATTACCATGCCCGCGCTGGTCGAACAGGGCTACGGAATACCCGCTGTGCAGGAAAAAATCGGCTACATGGGCATAACGGCCCTTGTGTTCGCCCATACCGTGCACAATAGCTACCACGTAAGGGGTATATTCCGTTTTCTGGAAGGAGGCGGCCAGCTGTAGCCCGTCGCGCGATGTAAATGTAAAATTTTCCATAGCCTGCATTTATTACAATGCTACAAATTTAGCGCTTAACCGCCAAATGCGCTAAAGGCCCCGGGAATATGCCGTATCTGCCAGCCGCCGTCTTTCGGCAGCACGGCCATGATATCAAAACGGACCTCGTTCTCCATACCGTATTTTTCCAGGTAGGCCTCGGCCGAGCTGTACAGGTGCTGTTCCTTGCGCCGGGTAACGGCTTCTTCGGGCAGTCCGTGCCGCAGATCGGCCCGGGTCTTCACTTCCACAAATACCAGTATATTGCCGTCGAGGGCTACAATGTCCACTTCCCAGGGATGTGTGCGCCAGTTGCTGTGTAATACCTGCAGTCCGGCCTCCTGCAGAAAGGCAAGGGCAGCTTCTTCGCCGGCCCGGCCCAGTTTGTTGTGTAATGCCATAACAAGAGGGTAAGATCTAAATATACGCAATTTTTTATGCGCAGGCAAGGCCCGTTCATCCTGGTAGCGCCGTGTCCCTGCGGGCTTGTTACGGCGCTTCGTGCCTCAGCGCGCTGCACGGCGCCCATCGGGTGCGTGGCAGACGGCAAAGTCCTTAAAACCGTTTTTTAGTAGAACATACCGGCAATGGCGGCCGTAAGCAGACAGGCAATGGTACCGCCCAGCATGGCCCGGAAACCCAATTCAGAAAGCAGGGCTTTTTTAGACGGCGCCAGGGAGCCTATACCCCCGATCTGGATACCGATGGACGCAAAGTTGGAAAATCCACAAAGAATATACGTACTCATTACCAGCGATTTTTCATACACAAAAACACCGGTATTCTTCATTTTACCCATCTGCGTATAGGCATAAAATTCATTGATGGCCGTTTTTTCGCCCAGGAGCTGGCCCACGGACATCATATCTGCGGTAGGCACGCCCAGTAACCAGGCTATAGGCGAACATATACAGCCCAGGATGAACTGCAGGTTCAACCCGTTGTAACGGCCGTTGGTAACCGCGGTAATTTCGGCATTCAGACCGGTAATGCTACCCAGTCCGTCGTCGAGCAGGGCATTCACCAGGGTAACCAGCGCGGTAAATACCAGCAGCATGGCACCTACGTTCACGGCCAGTTTTAGTCCGTCGGTAGTACCGTTACTGATGGCTTCCAGGAAGTTGGACCCGATGCGTTCCTTACTTACCTGCAGGTCTTCGATAAAAGGTTCGGTTTCGGGTACCAGTATCTTGGCAGCTACGATAGCTGCCGGGGCACTCATTACGGAAGCGGTGAGCAGGTGCATGGCATAAAAGGTCTGCTGGGCCTTGTCGTCGCCGCCCAGGAAGCCGATATAGGCCGCCAGTACCCCACCGGCAATGGTAGCCATACCGCCCGTCATGAGACACATGATCTCCGAACGGGTCATTTTTTCAATATAAGGACGTACCAGCAGGGGCGCTTCGGTCTGCCCGAGAAAGATATTACCGGAAGCTGCCAGGGCTTCCGCACCGCTGAGACGCATAACTTTTTTCAGTACCCAGGCCAGTACATACACCACTTTCTGCAGGATGCCAAAGTAGAAAAGGACACTGGTAAGCGCGCTGAAGAAGATCACCGTAGGCAGTATTTTTATGGCAAAGTTTACCAGGGGCTGCTCCACGATGGTCTGCCCGGAAGCAAAACTACCGAAGAGAAAGGCCACGCCCGAATCGGCAAAACCGATCAGTTTGGCAAAAGCATTGGCCAGGTATTCGAATACGTTCTTTACAAAAGGCACTTTCAGTACCAGTATACCCAGTAACAGCTGCAGAACGATGCCCGAAATAACCAGTTTCCAGTTTATTTTGGCGCGGTTGTTACTGAACAGGAACAGGATGATCACACAAATGAGAATACCCAGCATACCGCGACTGACGCTCATGAGGCTAACGCCTTCGCTGGCCACCCGGAACGGCGGCACCACGGCTGTCTTTACCGTATCTGTAACAACAGTAGCAGCCTGTTGCAAACTGTCCACATACACGCTGTCTGTACGAAGGGTATCCTGCGTGGCCGATATATTGCCCGGAAGGCATAATGTCAGCAGGGCCAGCGCCAGTGTGGTAAGTATTTTCATCATGGTGTTTTAATTGCTTTTTCTGCGGTCGATCTCTTTCTGAATCTTGGAAGCCCGTTCATAAGCTTCTTCGGCAATGGCCTTGCGCAGTTCAGATTCCAGTTCGGCCATGGGAATGGTCTCGTAGGAATCGGGAGATACAGGGGGCTGCCCGCTGATCTCGGCTTCTTCGGCCTCGGGCTCTTCGGGACTGCTGCTCTCCGGCTCTTCACTGGTGTCGTCCATTACGATACCGGCAGAAGAGAGAATGAATTCGTAGGTAAAGATGGGACAGTCGAAACGCAGGGCAATGGCTATGGCATCCGAAGTACGGCTGTCCAGCTCCACTTCCTTGAGGCCGTCGTCGCAGATAATTTTAGAGTGAAAAACCCCTTCGTGCAGGTTGTAGATGATCACTTCCTTTACACGGATGCCGAAGGAATCGGCAAAGGTCTGGAACAGGTCGTGCGTAAGCGGGCGGGATGCACTTACGTTTTCCATTTTCATGGCGATGGCCTGTGCCTCAAAGCTCCCTATGATAATCGGCAGGCGCCTTTTTCCGCCTGTTTCGCCTAAGACCAGTGCGTAGGCACCGGTTTGTGTAGAACTGTAACTTAATCCGACTACATGTATGGGTACTTTTCTCATTGCCATGTGCAAAGCACTTTCGTGCGGGTTTTTGTTTTGCTATTTCCCTACAAAAGTAATACTTCTGAAGAATTCCCAAAATGCGTGAGAAATTTAAGCGCCGGCCGGGGCAGACAGAGCGTTTTTATACACCTGAAGGGCTCTTTCGCGGGCAAAGCGGTGTTCAACCAAAGGAGAAATATACGAAATAGTATCGAATTCAGGAACCCAGCGGCGCACATAAATACCCTGCGGATCGAATTTTTTAAGCTGTTCGGCCGGGTTAAACACCCGGAAATACGGGGCTGCATCACAGCCTGTGCCGGCAGCCCACTGCCAGTTCCCGTTGTTCGAGGCCAGCTCATAATCGAGCAGGCGGGACGCAAAATAACGTTCGCCCCAGCGCCAGTCCACCAGCAGGTGTTTGCACAGGAAAGACGCCGTAACCATACGTACCCGGTTGTGCATGTGGCCGCTGGCATTCAGTTCGCGCATGCCGGCGTCTACGAGCGGGTAACCCGTTTCACCGCGGCACCAGCGTTCAAATTCGGCTTCGTTGTTGCGCCAGGGAATGGCATCATACTCTTTACGAAAGGAATGCTGCAGTACATGCGGAAAATGAAAGAGCACCTGTATGAAAAAATCGCGCCAGATCAGCTCTTTCAGGTAAGTGGCATTCTGTTTCAGGGCTTCGGCGGCCAGTTTTCGTATGCTCAGCGTACCAAAGCGCAGGTGTATGCCCAGGCGTGAGGTACCGTTCTCCAGGGCCGGAAAATTGCGGGTCTGGTCATAGCTGCGTAAGACACCGTCTGCGGGCTCCGGCGGCGGAAAACTTCCCGGCCAGGGCTTAAAACCCAGTTGTTCCAGGGAAGGAAAAGTATATTCGT
Source organism: Flavobacteriales bacterium (assembly GCA_052437175.1). Taxonomy (GTDB): domain Bacteria; phylum Bacteroidota; class Bacteroidia; order CAIKAF01; family CAIKAF01; genus JACVCJ01. The sequence continues at coordinate 389,658 of JBQVOK010000001.1, read as the reverse complement.
CCGACACCGGCTCCAGGGCCTGCAGGTATTTTTCTACGGGATAGGGTTTCAGGTAAAAACGGGTAAGCTGTTCCTGCCATTTACGGGCATAGGGCGTAAACACGGTATAGGGTGTGCCGGCATTGGAGAGCACCTCGCTTTCCTCAAAGATCACGTGGTCTTTGTACAGGTGCATGGGAATGCCTTTCTCCATAAGCAGGGCGGCTATTTCCTGGTCGCGGTGCCGGGTGTCCGGCTCATAATCCTTATTGGCGTACACGGCGCTTATCGCATCGTTTTCCAGTAGTTTTTTCCAGACATCTGCCGGTTTACAGTGCAACACCTGCAGGTCACTGCCCCGTTGGCGCAGTTGCTGTTTCAGGGCCCGGAGCTGCTGCCAGATAAAGCTTACCCGGCTGTCGTCCGGCAGTTCAAGTTTATCGAGTATGTCCGTATCGAAAATAAAGATGCAGCGTACCGCCCGGTTGGCCCGGAGGGCGTGGTACAGGCCTGCATTGTCGTACAGGCGCAGATCCCTGCGAAACCAGAATACCGCCGTTTTTTCCTCCTGTGTAAAAGCCATATCCCGTTAAAACAAACGGCGGGCATCAAATGTTTAGCTGCGCCGATATTTTTACCTTTGCAGGTATGAGTTCCACAGAAATTACCGTATGGCACAATAACCGCTGCGGCAAAAGCCGGGAAGCGATAAAACGCCTCGAAGAAAAGGGCATACCCTTCCAGGTCCGCAGCTATATGCAGGAAAAACCGGACACGGCCGAACTGAAAAGCGTGCTGAAAAAACTGGGCCTGAAAGCAGCCGACTGGGTACGTAAAAAAGAAAGCATTTACGGCGAACTGTTTGGCGATCGCGCTCCCGCTGAAGAAGAACTGCTGCAGGCCATGAGCGAATATCCGCAGCTGATCGAGCGGCCCGTGATCATTAAGGGAAATAAAGCGCTTATTGCCCGCCCTGCCGAATTGCTGGACGCCCTGCTGTAAACCGGCTACGCCTGCAAAAGCTGCGTAAGGGCCTTTGCCACCAGTGCCGGCGTAACATTTTTTCCGCAGAGGAAATGCCCCAGCGGACAGGCTTCGCGGCCATGCGTGGTGCAGGGGCGGCAGGAAAGCGGTTCCGGCGTTTCGAGTATAATGTGGGGGGAGGCCAGGGCCGAAAAACCAAAACGGGTATCGGTACTGCAATAGATCTGTACCGTGGGCGTATTCACCGCCGTGGCCAGGTGGGCCGGTGCGCTGTCGTTACACACGATCGCCTTTGCACCCTGTATAATGCCTGCCGATTGCAGCAGGTTGTATTTTCCGCAGGTATTGATCAGGGGCCTTTTTGCCGCTTTTTCAATGCGTTCGCAGAGTTCACGGTCGGCCGGGCCGCCACTGAGCACAATGTCCAGTTCAGGGTCCAGCCGGTCGGCCAGTTCGCTCCAGTAAGCCTCGGGCCATTGTTTGGTGAACCATACCGAAGCCGGGGCCAGTACAATGTAGGGCTTATCCGTGGGTAAGGTCAGGGCGGGCGGATACAGGCGGGGCCTTTCCGGCTCCGTACCGCACAGATCGGCGATCAGCAGCTGGTTCCGCTGCACTTCATGCAAACCTTCCTGAAACAGGTGCGGTACTTTTTTCGTATACATAAAGGACAGGGGATTTTTGTCGAATCCACGTCGGTCGGGAGCGCCGCTGAGTATGGTCATGAGGCCGGTCATAAAAAAGCGCTGTACGTTCACTACGCGATCGAACTTTTCGCGGCGGAAGGCCCGTACCAGTTCCAGGGCACTGCTCCACCTGCGCTTCTTGTCCCATATCCACACCTTATGCAGGAAGGGATGTCCCTGCAAAAGCGATTCGTTCCCTTTCCGCACCAGGAAATGCAGTTCAGCATCCGGGAAACAGCGCCGGAGTGTTTCCGGCAGGGCCGTTGCCAGGATCACATCACCGGGGAACGAGGTCTGGATAATGAGTATCTTCACCTTTATACGGCTACGTTATGGTCGCGGAGCGCGTCGTTGAGCGAGGTTTTAAGATCGGTACTTTCCTTGCGCTGACCGATGATCAGGGCGCAGGGCACCTGGTATTCGCCGGCAGGGAATTTTTTGGTGTAAGAACCCGGTATCACCACACTGCGTGCAGGTACCCGGCCTTTGTATTCTACCGGTTCTGCCCCCGTAACGTCGATAATTTTGGTAGAACCTGTGATCACCACATTGGCGCCGAGTACGGCCTCTTTTTCAATCAGGGCACCTTCTACCACAATGCAGCGCGAGCCGATGAAACAGTTATCCTCGATGATCACCGGGGCCGCCTGCACGGGCTCCAGCACACCGCCGATGCCCACACCGCCGCTCAGGTGTACGTTCTTACCGATCTGCGCGCAGGAACCTACGGTTGCCCAGGTATCCACCATGGTACCGCTGTCTACATAGGCACCGATGTTCACATAACTCGGCATCAGTATGGTACCCGAAGCGATAAAAGCCCCGTAACGGGCCACGGCATGCGGTACCACGCGTACACCCAGTTCGGCATAGTTCTTTTTCAGTTTCATTTTATCGTGGAACTCAAAGGGTCCCACTTCGATCACCTGCATTTTCTGTATCGGGAAGTACAGGATCACGGCTTTTTTCACCCAGTCGTTCACTTTCCAGCCGTTCGCCGAAGGTTCGGCCACGCGCAGGCTGCCTCTGTCCAGGGCTTCCACCACGTCGCGTATGGCTACCTGTGTATCTTTCTCCTGTAAAAGGCTGCGGTCGTTCCATGCGGCCTCAATCCTGCTTATTACGCCGGAATCTGTCATGATTTTCTGCATTTAGTGTAAATATAATATCTGCGTTGGCACGCAGGGGATCAATAAAAGGACGTTCGTCGTTCTTGCGTTCTTCGAAAAGCTGCTGTATGATCTGTTCATCGAGCCCTTTCCATATATAGCGGGCAAAAAAGCGCTGCCGGTACAGGTCTTCGGGTACATCGCAGAATATTTTCAGGTGGGCATGTGCGTTGCATACGGCCGAAGCCAGGGCGGGCACACCTTCGATGATCACGATCCGCGAAGCACCCAGGCCATACAGTATATGCCCTTTATGTGCCCGGCTCTGCATGTCGTATTTGGGAATACTGATGATCTCGCCCTGCAGCAGGGCCTCCATATCTTCGTCGAGATCGTCGAGGCGGAAACGTGAAAATACGTTCTCATTCGCATTACGCAGGTGGGCGGGTTTTATCCAGTGATCGAGATGTATGGTAAGCGCGGTTTCTTCGATATCATTGAACTTCTTGCGCAGTGAGGCCGCCACCGTACTTTTGCCGGAACCGCTGTTGCCGCCTATGGCAATGATAAAGGGCCGCTCGCCCCGCTCGTTCCGGTGTTGCAGGTACTGCCTGTATATTTCGATGAAAAGTTCTTCGCAGGGATTATTTACGATAAAATCCACCGCATCGAGCACATTATCGAAGAAAAAATCGGGTTTTTCGTCGGTATCCGAGAGCGAATGACCGGTACGTACGCCTACAGGTGTTACACCGGCGGCTTTGGCAGCTTCTATATCGCGGTGGGTATCGCCGATCATCCAGGACTCACGCAGGTCTATGCAAAATGCGCGGGCCGCCTTCAGCAGCATACCCGGTTTGGGTTTACGGCAGTCGCATACCTGGCGGAACTGCGGATTACCGCCTTCCGGCAGCAGGTCCGGGTGATGCGGGCAATAGTAAATAGCGTCCAGGCGGGCACCTTCCTGCCCCAGCAGCCATTCCAGTTTATTATGGATCTGGCGCAGGTCCTGCTCGGTATACATATTGCGGGCAATTCCGCTCTGGTTCGTGACCACCACAGATGCATATACGCTCCGGTTGGCCAGGCGCACGGCCTCTGCGGTAAAGGGATACAGCAGCAACTCGTCGGGATGCTTTACAAATCCCGGGTCCAGGTTCAGCACCCCGTCGCGGTCAAAGAAGATCGCTTTCTGCTGATGTTCATAGGAAGCCAGGCTATAACGGCCCGATTCCATGTCGCGGGCCACCTGCTCTACCCTTGCGGGCGTAGGCATCTCGCGGATATACTCCACCGTATTGTAGGCAAAAAGTGTGTGTGTTTGGTACAAGGCCGGGAAAACATCCTGCATAAAGTCCTGCGGGCCTTCCGGAATGGCTTGTACAATGGCCGGGCTCAATACGTATACCGATGCGGCGGCCAGGTTCCGGTACCAGGTTCCGTTCCGGTGCGGCCGGGGATAAAAGGCCGTGATGCGGCCGTTTTCGTCACAGTCGAGCAGGTCGCTTTCCGAAGGAAACTCGGCCGGATGCACCGCCAGGGTGGCTTCGGCCTTGTTGTTGCGGTGGTAACGGATAAAGCGGCGCAGGTCCATATTGATGGCCATATCGGCATGCATCACCAGGAAATCATCGCTGAAATGTTCCGCCGCATAACGTACCGCTCCAGCCGTGCCCAGCGGCTCCGGTTCTATGGAATATTCAATGTGCAGGCCCCAGCGGGAACCATCGCCACAGAAATCCATGATCTGTTCGGAACCATGCCCCAGCAGCAATACCACTTCTGTGATCTGGAAGCGGGAAAGCAGTTCCAGCTGGTATTGCAATACAGGTTTACCCCCTACCGGAACCAGGGGTTTGGGTACGGTATACTGATGCTGTAAACGGGTGCCTTTTCCGCCGGCAATTATCGCTGCTTTCATCTTGCTGTGTGCAAACCTACTCAAATTTCTGCAGAGATCGGACGCCCGCCGCCTCCATTTATGAACGCCGGCTGATAATTCGGGCGGAAATTGGTTGATTAGCTATAAAATCGGAACTTCGCAGTTAAAACGATCCGGTTATGAATACAGCGGAAGTAATGCAATGGCTGAAAGACCACAGCAGCGCTGCAATAAAAAGCGTGCTCAGCAATCATGGCGCGCCCGAATCCCTGATGGGTGTAAAAATAGGCGATATGAAAACGCTGCTGAAACTGACCGGCAAAGACCATGCCCTGGCCCTGGAACTTTACCGCAGCGGCATTTCGGACGCCCAGTACTATGCCGGACTGATCGCCGATCCGAAAAAAATGGACAGGAACGAGCTGCATTACTGGGCCGATCATGCATCCTGGCACATGATCAGCGATTACAGCGTGGCCTGGAATGCCGCTGAAAGCACGGCCGGACAGGAATGTGCGCTGGAATGGATCGATTCCGGTGCTGAACTGCTGCTTTCTGCCGGCTGGTACACGCTCGCCTATCGCACCCAGCTGAATACGCCCATCGATAAAGACCTGTACCTCAGCCTGATCGGCCGGGTGCAGAACACCCTGCAACAGGCGCCCAACCGGGCCCGTTATTCCATGAATAATTTCCTGATCACTGCCGGGGCCGCTGATCCCGCGTTTACGGATGCCTGTAAAAAAGCGGCCGCCGCCATCGGGGAAGTGAAGGTTAACCTGGGCAAGACAAGCTGCGAAGTACCCGATGTGGTTACGTATATCGATAAAGCCATTGCCCGGGGCAGTTACACCAAAAAGAAAAAGACGGTAAAATGCTGATCCCCTTTTTATACAGCTGTTCGGTACGGGCGTATTCCGCCGCCCTGCAACTGGCCTCGCCTTTTGTAAAAAAAGCGGCACTGTGGACGGCCGGACGTAAGAAAGAAGCCTACCCGACCTCCTTCGAAAAAAAAGGGAAAACGGTCTGGTTCCACTGTGCGTCCCTGGGCGAATTTGAACAGGCCCGGCCCCTGATCGAGCTGTATAAACGAGAGGAACCTTCAGTACAGATCATTCTGACCTTTTTCTCGCCTTCGGGATATGAGGTACGCAAGAACTATGCACATGCCGACTGGGTGGGCTACCTGCCCCACGACACAGCGGCACGCGCCCGGGCCTTCCTGGACCTGTTCCGGCCCGATGAGGTCTGGTTCGTGAAATACGAGTTCTGGTTCAATGTCTTATACGCCGTACAGGAACGCGGTATACCGCTGTACCTTATCTCGGGACTTTTCCGGCGGCAGCAGGTATTCTTCCGCTCCTACGGGGCCTGGTTCTGTAGATGTCTGCAGGGCTTCCGTATGATCTTTGTACAGGATGAAAAAAGCCGGGGCCTGCTGGAACGTTACGACATTAAGCAGGTAAAGGTCTGTGGCGATACCCGCCTTGACCGCGTGATCGAGATCCGCGACCAGGTGCAGGAGAACGAAAAGATCCGGCAGTTCAAACGGGATAAGCCCCTGGTGATCCTGGGCAGTATGTGGCCTGCGGACGAAGCCGTGCTAAGCGGCCTGCTCCCCGTTCGTGACGAAGTTCGTATACTGGTGGCCCCGCATAACCTGGACGAGGCTTTTATAGAGAAGCTTTGCCATAATATGGGCTTTAACGGCGTACGTTATACCCGCGCCACTTCCGCAGAACTGGCCGGCTCCGAACTGCTGGTGCTCGATACCATGGGACAGCTGGCGGCGGCCTATTACTATGGCGACATTGTGTACGTAGGCGGCGGCTTCGGCAAAGCGGTGCACAATACCATGGAACCGGCCGTTTTCGGGAACCCGGTGCTGTTTGGCCCGGCGCATACCAAATTCTATGAAGCCCTGAGTCTGCGTCAATGCAAAGGCGCGGCCGCGTTTGCCACCCAGGCCGAAATAGCAGAATGCATCCGGGTATTGCTGCAGCATACCGCAGAACGCAGGTACATGGGCAAACAGGCCCGCGAATACGTAGAAACGCACGCCGGGGCCACCCGTTTTATCTGGGAAAATACCCGTTAGTGTATTATTTTATATACGGACCGGCCCTGTTTATGTTTCACCGTTAACAGGTACATACCCGGCGCCAGTGCATGTACAGGCAGCTGTGCCGTTTGTGCACCCGGGGTTTTTAGTATATACACGGTTTTACCCTGCATATCGCTCAGGTGCAGTTCATCAAAGCTCTGGCTGTTGGCACGCACGTTCAGCACATCGGCAGCCGGGTTCGGATATACATCAAAGGTACCGTCTGCGCTTGTTTCCAACCCCGTGTAATTGCTGCCCGTATGTACGGCAAACTTGTTCATATAGTAATTGCCGCCCTGGTAGTTCTTTGTGCGGAAGGCAAAATACAGTGTACGGCCCTTCAGCGTATCGTGCAGGGGCACCAGGTGGCGTTTCCAGTGTTCTTCCTGCGAGGGAATGAACAGCACCGGCGTAGTGGCCGTGTACGTGGTCAGGTTGCTTTTATCCCCGGTAAAAAGTACGGTATTGAAATTCTGTTTACAGTCCGTGGCCGCCAGCAGCTGCACGGTATCTCTCTGGTTGGTAAGGCGCAGGTGATACGCCGCCCAGAACGAAGCATACACGGTATCGGCCGTATTCGGGATAAACACCGGCGGACTCACCAGGTAATCCATTTTGGCAGCTCCGGCCCCGTTCACATACAGCGGGAAACGCATCACCACACTGCTGTCGCAGTACAGCATACCGTCCGAAGGCAGCATTTCCCAGGTGCGCAGACCATCGGGGTTCCGGATCTCCCAGTCGGCCCACTCGCCCAGTACCGAATTAAAAGGCATGGAATAAGGCAGCGCTTCATCCGGCTGGTAGGTAGTGCGGAAATTAGCATTGTTATTGATGATATCGCGTTCTGTATACGAGAGATTCTCCACATGCAGCCATACTTCGTTGCGGCCGGGCGCCCAGGTGATGGTGGTGCCGGTATTGAAGGTCCAGTCGGCCCCCGCAGCAATGGTCTGGGTTACGGTGCCTGAATCCACCACTACATCGTTGTGTACAATTTTGTAACGGAAGGCAGAAACCGGTACGGCTGCGCTGTTGTGAAATTCGTATACAGGTTGCCAGGTTGCGTCGCAGGCCCAGTTCCCGGGATAATTGAGCAGTTCCACGGCCAGGTCGCTGGTCTGATCGGCCGGTGTGGCCGCCGTGTAACCCAGTCCCTGCAGGTACGCAAAGGCCGATGGCAGGTGTATGATGCCCATTCCGTAGGTATCGTCTTCGCCGGGAGTGCCGAGGTCGACCGCGGTAAAATAGAGCGATTCCTTCAGTTCTTTGGCGGTAGCCGCCGGGAAAGCCTCACGCAGCAGCATGAGCGCGCCCGCCACGTGCGGACCGGCCATGGAGGTACCGTCGTAAAAAGCATAGCTGTTGGTACCGATGCAGGAACGTACGTTTACGCCGGGTGCCACTACTTCGGGTTTAATGGCAAGTCCGCCGGCACCGCCGCATACGCCCGGGCCACGGCTCGAAAAAGAGGCGATCGGGTACGAAGGCGTATTCCCGTTGATGGCCCCTACGGCAAAGGCGTTTACAAGGTTCGAGGTAACAAATGCCGGAGCTCCCACCGTAGTGGAACCGGGGCCTTCATTACCGGCCGAGAATTCACTGGCGATACCGGCATTTTCAATATTTTCGAGCATATCCAGCACAAAACCGGTACAAAGGGCGGCATCGGGTGGATCTACCCAGCCCCAGCTGTTGCAGATCACATCGGGCATATCGGATACGGTGGACGTATCGTTGTCCGGGTTCAGGGCCCAGTCATAAGCGGCAATAATGGTGGCAAAAGGCAGCAGGTCGGCCAGGTCCGAAACAATGGGGTCCGTAGACATAAAATAGGCTTTGAAGGCGATCCCCAGCGTATCGGCGTTCTGTGGCTGCAGGCCCAGCATGGTACCCAGCGTATGTGTACCGTGACTGCTGCTTTTATCGCGCGGTTCTTCAGCAAAATAGCCGGTCCAGGCCTGGGAATAGCGGTAAAAATTCCCCATAAAACGTCCGCCCAGAGCAGGATGTTCCGGCCATACGCCTGTATCGAAACTCAGCACTTTTACACCTTTTCCTGTGTAGCCCATCTGCCAGATGGCGCGGGTACCAATGGCAAGAACGCCGGGTTCCGCAGCACCTGTGGCCTTTTCCGAAGCGGCACCTTCATCAGGGCGCATACCCACCGGCTCGTGCATTTTATACCGGTATCCGCTGATGTCTGTGATATCCACATAAGGGAAGTCCTGGGACAGCAGCGCGGCCGTCTGCGGACTGCAATCTGCCAGTACGGCGTTTATTACGGTAAGCGGACGTATGGCAGACACCCCGGGATAAAGTTCCATTGCCGAGAGCAGGGCCTCCTGCGAAGCGCGGGCCTGCGTATACATCTGGCGGAATATCTCTTTTTTGCGTTCCTCGTTGTTTTTTACCGCCTGTGGCTGATTGAGCCAGTAAGGATGAAAACGGAAGATATGGGTCTTTACCTGCGCAGCGGCATGCAGGGTAAGCGTAAAGGCCGTAAGGGTAAGGATCTGTTTCAGGTAGAGCAGTTTTGTACAGGGCATAAATAATTTGAATTCAATGTTGAATTAGTCGGATAAAATTACATTATTTTGCATTCAGAAACCCTTTGGTCTATGATTTTCCTACAGAAGTTCCTTCCACGATCCGTAACGGCAAAGCAACATGCGCTTTCTATGCGTCTGCTGCCCCTGCTGTGCTGTATGCTGATACAACCGGCCCTGCATGCCCAGGACGCGCTGACACCGGCAGACTCGGCGGCGGTCCCCCGGGTACTGATCATCGGCGACTCACACCTGGTGGGCGATTTCGGGGAATACCTGCACCGTAAGATCCATAAGCTCGATATGTTCGATGTGACCTCATTAGGCATCGGCGGCGCAGGCACCATGCATTTTACACAGACACTGAAAAATTTCTGCTGCGGCTATAAGATCCGGGAGAGTAAAAAAGGCGAGATCATTGCAGACAAAGCCCGGGTACGCGTACTGGAACGTTCGGGCGTATACACCGGCGAGGTGATCCTGAAAGATCACGGCGGCAAACTGGGTTCCTACCTTAAAGTGCTGCTGCCCGATTACCTGATCATTGCGCTCGGCAGCAATTATACCAATGCACACGACGATCTCATCAGGATCATACAGACCAATGCACCTTCCACGCACATTATATGGGTCGGGCCCTTCCGCAGGAGTCGTTTTTCCGAACGTATCGATCCCATTATCCGCACCACCACCAAGTATAAGATTCCCCTGGTGCGCAGCGACGATGTAGTGGGTAACGATACGCTCACTTCGGCACATTTCTATGGCAAAACCGCTTTACGCTGGGCCGAAAAGGTAACCGAACGCCTGAAACCTCATCTCGAAAAATAAAACGATCAGAATCGTACCAGGGTAGATCCCCATACGAAACCGCTGCCGAAAGCCGCAAAACAAAGCAGATCGCCTTCTTTTACACGACCGGCTTCCCAGGCTTCGCTCAATGCAATAGGAATGGATGCGGCCGTTGTATTACCGTATTTCTGGATATTGTTGAACACCCGTTCGTCGGGCAGACCCAGTTTCCCCTGTATGTATTTCGATATACGCAGGTTGGCCTGGTGAGGTATCAGCAGGCTGATGTCGTCCACCCCCAGCTGATTATGCGTGAGTGCTTCGCGGATCACATTCTCAAAGTGTACCACCGCATGTTTAAAGACCAGGTTTCCGTTCATATAGGGCAGCATGGAACCGTCTTCCAGCATTTCGGGTGTCATTCGTTTTTCCTGCAGGGTGCCCGGGTTCTTCATAATGAGTTCTTCGGCCAGGGTGCCGTCGGAATGCAGGTGCGTGGATAAAATACCCCTGCCTTCCTGGTCATGTGCCTGCAATATTACTGATCCCGCGCCGTCGCCGAAGATCACGCTCATGCTGCGGCCGCGGTCACTCAGTTCCATCAGGTTCGACTGCACTTCGGAACAGGCCACCAGGATATTGCGGTACATGCCCGATCTGATGAACTGATCGGCCACGGACAGGGCATATATAAAACCGCCGCACTGCGCACGCAGATCGATGCAGGGAATATGCGTAGAGGCAATACCCAGTTCTCGCTGTAAAAGCACACCGTTACCCGGGAAATAATAATCAGGACTGAGGGTTGCAAAAACAATACAGTCGATATCGGTAGCCTCGAGGCCGGCTCTTTTCAGTGCCATTTCCGAGGCCCGTGCCGACATGTAGGTATTGGTCTCACGTCCGTAATCCACAAAGCGACGCTCCTCGATACCGGTACGTTCGATGATCCACTCACTGGTGGTATCCATATAGTTTTCGAGTTCGGCGTTGGGTACGACGCGTTCGGGCACATAATGCCCCACTCCTGTTATCCTGGCACGTTTCATTTTCTTTCGGTTATCTGGGTTATTAGATCATTGTCGAGTACAAAAAAACCTTTTTCTACGCAATTACGAACTAAATGCAGGTTTTTTTTTGAAAGCGGGTAACCGATACGCTCCAGGAGCCCGGCTGCCGAAAGCGGCTCTCCGTCAAACACATCGCGGGCGCGGCCGTACATCACCTCGCATTCCTGCAGTGAAAATTCCAGCCGGTCCTTCTTCTTACAGATGTCGCACATGCCGCAGTCGCTGGTGTCGTTTTCGCCGAAATATTCGGTCAGCAGGCGGCTCCGGCATTTATCCGTGCGTTCGGCATAGGCGATCATGGCCTCCATGCGGGCGCGGGCTTTTTCTTTCAGCGAGCCGTAAATGGCGCGGCTCAGGGTGAAGTTATCCTGAGAAAAACGTTCTTTCAGAAACACCAGGGCGGGCAGTTCCGACTCGGGTTCATAGCGCAGCAATCCTGTTTTCTGTAACTGCAGCAGCTGTTTTTCCACATCGTCTTTCGATTTGCCCGTACGCTGTGCCATAGCAAACAACGAAATTTTAACGGGTTCATTGAACAAGCCCGGGTAAGAACGCAGCAGGGCCTGGATCAGGGAACGGTAGGCCGGCTTCTGTACCCCAAAGGCATATACGTCTTCAGAAGACGCTGTAAAATACAGGCGCGGCGGGGCATAACTGCTCTCGTCAAAAAGCAGGTAGCCTTCTTTTTCCAGTATTTTGAGACTGCGGTATACCAGGTTCAGCGGCAGGTTATAATTGCCTGAAAGCACGTTCATGTCCAGGCGGAATTCGGCACCGGCACCTCCCCCGACGGCAATACCCAGGTAGTTTCCCAGGGCGGCATACACCCGTTTCACCTCTTCGGCAGGCGGATAGCCCTGTTCAAAAAAATCGCGCAGCTGTCGTGTGTCATACCTGGAGTAAGGCAGTATGGCAAAGGCCGTATTACCGTCGCGTCCGGCCCTTCCGGCTTCCTGGAAATAGGCTTCCGGCGTATCCGGTGTATCGGCGTGCAATACCCAGCGTACATCCGGTTTATCGATCCCCATACCAAAGGCATTGGTAGCTACCATCACCCGGAAGCGGTTCTTCATCCAGTTGTCCTGCCGGCGGTTACGCGTTTCCTGGTCCAGCCCGGCATGGTAATACGACGCTGAAATGCCTTTTCTTTCCAGGTATTCGGCAATTTCCATAGTACGGCGGCGGTTCCGCGTATAAATGATGGAAGAGCCCCGGGTGCGCTGCAATATATCGGTAATAAAACGCAGTTTATCTTCGTGATAGGCCACCGCATATACCAGGTTGGGGCGTACAAAACTCTTGCGCAGCACATTGGGCTTACGGAAAGCCAGTTTTTCCATGATGTCGGTCACCACCTCGTCCGTAGCTGTAGCCGTGAGGGCCAGTACCGGAGCTTTGGGGTGGTATTTGCGCAGTTCACTTACTTTAAGGTACACCGGCCTGAAATCGTAGCCCCACTGCGAAATACAGTGTGCTTCGTCTACCGCGATCAGGGAAACCTGCATCTGCTGAAAACGACTGAGGAACAGGTCGGTCTGTACCCGTTCCGGCGAACAGAACAGGAATTTGTAGTAGCCCTGCACCGCATTGTCCAGTATACCGTCCATCTGTGCGTAGTGGAGCCCGGAATGCAGGGTAACGGCTTTAATGCCTTTATCGGTAAGCCCCTGAGCCTGGTCTTTCATCAGGGCGATCAGGGGCGAAATAACGATACATACTCCCTCCATGGCGAGCGCCGGCACCTGGTAACAAACCGATTTGCCGCCGCCCGTAGGCAAAAGTGCAAGCGTATCCCGCCCGGCCAGGACCTCATCGATCACCAGGTCCTGCGGGTAACGGAAGGTATCAAAACCCCAGTACTTTTTTAGAATATCACTTGGCTGCACGCTGTAAATTTAGCAGTTTTCCGCCATACCGGGCTTCCGGCTTCCGCATGCGGCTTCTTATACAAAGTACAGCTGACTATTTTTTAGCCGTATGCAGCTTTTCAGAAAGAAAGGCTACCACATGTTTCATGGCATCGTTGCCGTATTCCTGGTTATATTTCGGGTTGCTCGGATTGGCAAAAGCGTGCCCGGCATCGTAATTTTTCACGGTCAGTTTTTTGCCGGCCGCTTTCATACCGGCTTCGAATTTAGCGACCACTTCGGGCGATATCCATTTATCCTGCATGGCAAAAATGCCGAGTACGTCGCAGTTCAGCTGTTTCAGCACGGCGGCATCCGTTTCGGGCATTCCGTAATAGATGACGCAGGCTTTTACATGCTTTTTCAGGTGCAGGGCGGCCTGTAAAGACCAGCCTCCGCCAAAACACCAGCCCAGGGTGGCTATCTGTGCATCCTCTCCGGCATAAGCCAGGGCTCCGTCGATAATTTCCTTACAACGTTCCGGTTTGGAGGCACCCATAAGTTTGGCGGCAGAATCCGGATCAGCGGTGGCCTGCCCGTCGTACAGGTCAATGGCCAGTACATTTACATTCCCCAGCGCCTGCTGCAGGGCTTCGGCCTCGCGGCGGATATAATCGTTCAGTCCCCACCATTCGTGGAAAACAAAGATGTATTTTTCAGAAGGTTCGGGTGACTTTACCAGGAAAGCCTGTCCCTCGGCCCCTTTGGTGGCAAAGCGGACCATTTCTCCCGTAACGGCTGTAAAGGCCAGGGGGGCAGGCGACAGGTGCGAAGCTACAAAACCGCTGTCTTTACTGAGCATGGCCACCTCGCCGTGTACCGAGGCCACAGCGCAGCAGGAAACGCTTTTTTGTGCATAGGTGCCGAATAGGGTCAGAAGGTTCAGTAACAGAAAAATAATCCCTGGTTTCATACATACGTTTTTTAGAAGTATAAACGTACAAAAAAACCGGGTTGCAGCATTACTTATCGTATTACGGTAATATGACCGAATAACTCGCGGGCTTTCCCCGTAAGTTCCGTGTAACGGATGCGGTAGCTGAACACATCGCCTTTGGCCGGATCGCCGGCGTTATGGTACGTTCCGTCCCAGCCTTCATAAATATTTTCAGACTCCAGCACTACCCCGCCCCAGCGGTCAAAGATGGTGAGGTTGTAATGGGTAATGAAAGAGATCATAGGCAGCCAGCGGTCGTTGATCCCGTTCAGTCCGGGTGTGAACGAGTTCGGGATATAGGCGCTGGACGCAGGCATTACGCGCACCGGTATGGTCATTATGTCCATACAGCCAATGGTATTGCTTACGGTCTGCTGAATGATGTAATCGCCGGGGGCGGTGTAATTGTGCGTGAAGGAAGGTACGGTATAGGTATTGCCATCGCCCACGGTGTAGGTCCAGAAATCGGCGTTCTGCGATTCGTCGGAGATCGTGGCCATGGGATCGGCCATGGTAATTTCTACCGGCACCACGTTAAAACCGGCCACCGGTTGCGGAATTACACTGATGTAATTGGTACGTGTAAGCGAATCGGCACAGCCAAGGGCATTGGTCACTTTCAGAAAAATAGTGAACGAACCGGTCTGCGGAAAGGTGATCACCGGGTTTTCCAGGGTAGAGGTATTTCCGTTACTGGCCAGCCAGTGGAAGGTATTACCCGGCTGCGCAGGCGTAAGGTTATTGAATTGTACCGGCAGCGGGTTGCAACCGGTAACGGTGCTGGCACTGAAATCTACCGAAGGCGCTTCCTGCACTTCGAAGGGCTGCATGGTCTCCGTACTGGTACAACCGTTCTCCGTTACGCTGAGCGTGATCTGGAACGTACCGATCGTATTGCCGCCCATCTGGTAGGGGCCTTGTCCGTTACCTGAGATCACCTGGGCCCCGTCAAAATCCCAGTCGTAACCGGCACCTGCACCGGCCGTACCGGTATAGGTAAGTGTGGTGGTCTTGCCTTCACAAATGGCCGGGGCTACGGTAAAGGCAGACGTAGGTATGGGATAAATGGTTATGGCCTGCGTTTGCACGGGCGAGGTACAGCCGAACTGCGAAATCTCGAGCGACACGTTTACGGTACCGGCCGTTCCCCAGGATACGTCGTAAGGGCCGCCGTCGGTTCCCGAAGCTACCGTTCCGCCGTCAAAATCCCAGGTATAAACAGCCGTAGGACCAAGCGGAGCTCCGTTATAGCTTATATTGCCCGTTTCGTTGAGACAGAGTTGCGGGGGAGCCGCAAAAGAGGCCACCGGTTGCGGCAGCACTTCTATATTCTGTGTGAACAATGTGGAAGTACAACCGTATTCGGTCACACTCAGGGTAACTGTTTTGTTGCCCGGCGTAGCCCAGGATACCTGGTAAGGCCCCTGCCCGGCTCCGGAAGCCACAGTTCCACCGTCGAAATTCCAGGTATAGGCAGCCGTTCCCGTCATATTACCGGTATAGGTTATGGCTGTCTGTGTATTGAGGCAGACGGTATCGTCTGCGATGCTGAAATCGGCGAGCGGCATAGGATTCACCGTAACGTTCACCGTGTCGTTGGTGGGACATACCCCGGCATTGTTGGCCATGGAGGTAGAAACGATGTATTGCTCTACCACCGGCGTGTTGGCCCCGTTGGTAAGCGTTACCTGCGGATTGGAGATATTGGTCTGGTTGAGGCCGTTCACCGGGCTCCAGGAATAATGATAGTTTGCATTATTGGCCGCGCCGATCTGGGTTGTTCCCCCGGAACAGATGGATACGTCCGGGCCGGCATTGGAAGTGGCCTGCTCGGTATAGATAATTACGTTGCGGATGGAATGGCGGTCGGTACTGTTACCCGTACTGGCCGTAAAACCCATGTAACCCACATAATTGATCGGGAAATTGGCCGAAAGCATCAGGTTGTTGTTCACATATACCTGGATAAGTCCGTTGTTGTATGTGATGCGCGCGGCATTGTAGTTGGTGGAACGCAGGAACCACATATTGCCCAGGGCATTGTCGATCTTGGAAATACCGGCGATGCATTCCCCGTAGCCGGTACCTTCGTAGATCTGCAGCTCGGGGTTCATATTTCCGCAGTTGTCAAAGGAGTCGAATACGACTTTCAGTCCCGGAGCCGCGGGCGGAAGACCCATATCGCTGCCGATCAGGAAGCCTACGGGCGGGTTCGGCAGGAAACAGAAGGCCAGTCCGTCGGCCCCGGTACCATCCCATACACGGTATTCAAACTCGGCCGTCCATTTGGTACACATGGCCAGGTTGATGGGCGTGCCGTAAAAAATACCTCCGTTGGTATTCTGTACTACATTGGTAAGTACCATTTCGTTATTAAACGGGTCAACGTCTCCGGGAGTATCTCCCACGGCAGCAGCTCCGTTCATATTCCAGCCCGTGGTATTCATGGTAATAAAACCCTGTAACTGGGCGAAAACATAGGTTTGCGAACTTGCCTTAAGGGTACAGAAGAACGCAGCTGTGGTTATTAGCAGGTGTAATGTGGTGCGCATAATCATTCCAAAGTAAACGCTTTTTTTTGAAACCCGGATTCATTTTTTTAAAATAATATAAACCAGGCCGTTAAAAATTTTTATAGAGACTTAAACGGAATTGTATGCAATTTTCGTACCAATTACATATCCTGGTTCGGGGCTATGAATAAGCGCCTGTTTTCCAGCTGCATGGCTACCAGGTTACCCATACCCGGTCGGTTATTGTACACACAACCGTTATCGAGCGGGAAAAACACCGAATTTTCATCGGCAGCACATAATTTTATAAGGTCGACCGAAACGGGCACATGACCGTGGACCACGCCCCGGTTGCCGGTTTTAGCGAGGTCTACTTCAAATTCGCGTATCCAGCGCATGGCATGCACGTCCGAAAATATATCGGGGAGCGAAAAGTTAAAGCCCCCGTGTACCAGCAGGTATTGCGGGTGTTCATAATAATCGGTGCAGGCCCGCATCCAGTCGATATAACTTTCGGGAATGGCCAGTACCGAATCGAGGCCGAAGCTCTGCAGGCATTCCGTGCCGCCCATACGCAGCCAGGAGGCCAGCGCGGGGTTCGACGGTTTAAAAAAGAACGATCTTTTCTTATGCTGTTCCTTTGCCGTATCGTAGGCCTTCAGCGCCACTTCTTCGTGGTTACCGCCGATAAAAACCGTATCGATACCCTGTGCAGAAAGCGACTGCAGGTAATCGATCACCTGCCGGCTGCCGGGCCCGCGGTCGATATAGTCGCCGAGAAAAATAAAACGGTCCCCCGCCGAAGGTACGATGTAATCTTCGATCAGTGCGCGCAGCGTGCGGCTGCAGCCATGTATATCGCCAACGGCAAAGGTGTTCATTCCTTTATTTTTTGCCCTGCGATGCTACGGCGTCCATCTGCTTCTTCAGTTCTTCGTCATCGGCCAGGAAGTAGTCGCGCAGCAGTTTACCCTCATCATCAAATTCGAACACGTAAGGGACTCCGGTAACCAGGTTCAGTTCCAGGATCTCCTCTTCGCTCATGTTCTTGAGGTATTTTACAATGCCCCGCAGGCTGTTGCCGTGGGCAGCCACCAGCACTTCTCCCTCGCGGAAGAGAGCCGGACGTATATCGCTTTCCCAGTACGGGATGATGCGTTCAATAGTATCTTTCAGGGATTCGGTAAGCGGTATCTGCTCTTTGGGAATGGCGCTGTATTTAGCGTCGAGGTAGGGGCTGAATTCATTCTCCGGGTCGATGGCCGGGGGCGCTATGGCATACCCGCGGCGCCAGAGCAGCACCTGTTCATCGCCGTATTTTTCGGCCGTTTCGGCTTTGTTGAGGCCGGTAAGCATGCCGTAATGCTTTTCGTTCAGGCGCCAGGACGTATACACGGGTATGTACATACGGTCCATTTCTTCCAGGGCCAGCCAGCAGGTTTTTATCGCGCGTTTCAGGAACGAAGTGTAGGCTACTTTGAAATGGAAACCGGCACTAAGCATATCCCTGCCGGCTTTGCGGGCTTCTTCCACCCCGGTTTCACTCAGCGGAACGTCTGTCCATCCCGTAAAACGATTTTCCTTATTCCAGGCGCTCTGCCCGTGACGCAATAAAACCAGCCTTTTCATAACTTACTCTTTATCTAAAACGAATTCCTTATTCAATGTAAAGGGTTGCGACCCTTCTTTTTTACTCAGGGCAATTTTCTGGGTTACGGATGTAAAGCCTTTGGCTGAAATGGTAACGGTGTACTTCATTCCGCCCTCGAGGGTAATGAAGAAATTACCGTCCTCGTCCACATCGTGGGTCGAGATCAGAGCGGTGCCGTTCTCGTCGTACACGCTTATTTTTGCTTCAGGCAGCGGCATACCGTCGTCTCCGTCTACTGTACCTTTCAGGATACTGAGCACGGCTCCTTCGCCGAATACCTGTGTATTGTCGAGGATATTCACTTTGGAAAGGTCAACCTCATAAATATCGAAATCGCCGTAGCCTTCGGGTCTTTTAGCGGCCATATAGGCTTTTTTACCGTCGGCAGAGATCGAGAAGCTCACTTCATCACCCGTGGTATTGATGGGATAGCCCAGGTTCACCGGCGTTGTCCATTTACCGTTCACATAGGTAGTGCGGAAGATATCGTAACCGCCCATACTGCTGTCGCTGTTGGAACTGAAGAACACCGTTTTACCGTCTACCGCAACGTACACCGAAGCTTCGTCCCAGCGGGTATTGATCATTTCGCCGGCATTTACGGGTTTATCCCATTCGCGGCGGCCTTTGCGGTCGCACACCCAGATATCGCCCTGGCCCTGGCTCTTGCCATCGGTACGTTCGCTTACGAAAAACATGCGTTTACCACCGGTGGCCAGGCTGGCCGAAGATTCAAAATAGGATGTATTGAAAGGCCCCTCGTACTCGGTAGGACGGCTCCATTCCAGGTCTCCGCGGTACTTACTGTACCAGATATCGCCGCTGCCCGTCTTGCCGGGTATATTCACATAAATGAACATTACCGAACCATCGGGAGAAAGGGACATTACCGATTCATGTTCACCGGTATTCACGGCGGTGAGGTTCTCGGCCTCGCCCCAGCGGTTGTTGATGGTATCCCAGGTGGAGTACCAGATATCTTCGAACGGTTTACCGTCGTACGGGTCGGTAGTGGCGCCCACGTTACCGTAGCGGCGGGCAGAAAATACCAGCAGGTTGCCTTCGGCATTTACGCTGGGTTTCATTTCCTGCACTTCGGTATTGATGGTCTCACCGAGGTTTTTAAAGCTGATCGGCAGCGGATTGTTCATGTAATGCACCGCATTTTTCGCCTGGGAGTAATAATGGTCGAATTCCAGGGTAGAAACGGCCTTTTTTCCCTTAAGCTGCGTTTTATAGGCTTCGAAAGCGCTCACCGCATCCTGGGGTTTACCGTTGGCCAGGGCGGCGCGGCCCATCCAGAACGTATAATCTTTAAAGGATTTCAGCTTTTCGTTCCCTTCCAGGCTTTTAAGCAGGCGCAGGGCATCGGCCGGACGGTTGGTATTTACAAAAGCGATGGCGGTGTAATAGGTAGCGGCAGGATCCTTGCTGTTGATCGTAAGCAGCTTTTCGCCCACGGACACGGCCCCGTCCCAGTTCTCTTCCGTTACAAATCTTTTCAGCAGGCCGATCTTGGCCACATTGCTCTGGGCGGCCGCCGAGCCGGAGATTGCAAGGGTAAGGGAAAGGATCAGAAGTCTTTTCATAACACTTGAGTTTGGGCTTGGAAAGTACTAAGAATATATAGAATAGCCAAAACTATTTGTATACTTCTTTGCGGGCACTTTTCAGCGTGTTGAAAAGCAAAGCGGTACGGGTCATAGGCCCTACGCCACCGGGTACCGGGGTTATCCAGCTGCACTTCGGGGCTACGGAGGCAAAGTCTACGTCGCCCGCCAGGCGGAACCCGGCTTTTTTGCTGCTGTCGGGCACGCGGGTGATCCCCACGTCCACCACCACGGCGCCTTCTTTTACCATATCGCCTTTCAGGAATTCGGGTTTACCGATGGCAGCAATAATGATATCGGCCGAGCGGGTGATCTGAGCCAGGTCCTGCGTGCGGCTGTGACAGATGGTCACCGTGGCATTGCCCGGGTAGGTATTGCGCGACATGAGCAGGCTCACGGGCGTACCCACGATATGACTGCGGCCCAGCACCACACAGTGCTTGCCGGAAGTTTCCACTTTATAATGCTCCAGCAGGAACATAATGCCGGCCGGCGTGGCGCTTACATAGGAAGGCATACCCAGGGCCAGGCGGCCTGCGTTCTCCGGATGAAAACCGTCCACATCTTTCGAAGGCAGGATGGTTTCCACCACTTTCTGCTCGGAAATATGCGCCGGCAGCGGCGATTGTACAATGAGACCATCGATCCCCGCATCGGTATTGATACGGCGTACGGCATCCAGCAGTTCCTCCTCGCTCACGGAAGTGTCGAAACGGACCAGGGTGGAATCGAAGCCTACTTCTTCGCAGTCTTTGATCTTGCTGGCCACGTAGGTCTCACTGGCGCCGTCGTTGCCCACGAGTATAGCGGCCAGGTGCGGTTTTTTACCGCCGTTGCGTGTCCACTCTTCTGTTTCGGCCTTGATCTGTTGTTTCATCAGGGCTGAAAGCTGCTTGCCGTCTAAGATCTGTGTCATGTTTACTGTTGAGGTTTGGGCATATTGCGCATGAGTTTCGACATCTGGTTGCGGTCGCTCATGATACGCATCATTTTACGCATCTCGTCGAACTGTTTCAGGAGTTTGTTCACTTCCTGCACGCTGGTACCGCTGCCTTTGGCAATACGGTTACGGCGCGAACCGTTGATGAGGGCGGGATTGCTGCGTTCTTCGGCCGTCATGGCACGGATAATGGCCTCTACCCCCTTGAATGCGTTATCGTCGATATCTACGTCCTTAATGGCTTTGCCCACACCGGGGATCATGCCCATCAGGTCTTTCATGTTACCCATTTTCTTGATACGCTGTATCTGGTCCAGGAAGTCTTCCAGGTCGAACTGGTTCTTGGCGATCTTTTTCTGCAGTTTTTTGGCCTGCTCTTCGTCAAACTGTTCCTGGGCCTTTTCTACCAGCGATACGATATCACCCATACCGAGAATACGGTCGGCCATACGTTCGGGATAGAATACGTCGAGCGCATCGGGTTTTTCGCCCGTACCCACAAATTTGATGGGCTTGTTCACCACCGACTGTATGGAAAGCGCCGCACCACCGCGGGTATCCCCGTCCAGTTTGGTAAGCACCACCCCGTTAAAATCGAGGCGGTCGTTAAAGGCCTTGGCGGTATTTACGGCATCCTGACCGGTCATGGCATCCACTACGAACAGGATCTCATCCGGGTTTACGGCTGCTTTTACACGGGCTATTTCGGCCATCATCTCTTCGTCTACCGCCAGGCGGCCCGCCGTATCGATGATCACCACGTTATTGCCGTTCTGTTTGGCATGTTTTATCGCGTTCTCTGCGATCTGAACGGCGTTCTTGTTGTCTTTATCTGAATATACGGGCACCCCGATGGCCTCTCCCAGCACATGCAGCTGGTCAATGGCCGCAGGACGATATACGTCACAGGCTACCAGCAGGGGATTTTTGCCCTTTTTGGTTTTGAGGTACGAAGCCAGCTTGGAAGAAAAGGTGGTTTTACCCGAACCCTGCAGACCCGATAAAAGGATCACGGCCGGGGAACCTTTCAGGTTGATGTCGCTGGCGGTGCCGCCCATCAGTTGCACCAGTTCGTCATGTGCGATCTTTACCATGAGCTGCCCCGGAGAAACGGCGGTGAGTACATTTTGTCCCAGCGCTTTGGCCTTAACGGTATCTGTAAATTCCTTGGCGGTCTTATAGTTTACGTCGGCATCCAGCAGGGCGCGACGCACTTCTTTCATGGTTTCCGCTACGTTGATCTCGGTAATTTTCCCCTGGCCTTTGAGCAGCTTAAACGAGCGCTCCAGCTTTTCGGACAGATTTTCAAACATGATGCTCGATTTTTTTTGAGGTGCAAATATATTAAAATACCCGGCTCGTTACAGCCGCTCTTCGGGCATATTATTTTATACGTTGAAGATTGCATTACCTTTGCGGCGGTATGAAGCGTTTTTTCATCGAACTTTCCTATAAAGGCACGGCTTATTCGGGCTGGCAGGTACAACCCAACGGCCCTTCGGTGCAGCAGACCCTGGAAGAGGCACTGGCCCTGATCCTGCGGCGCGAAGTTCCCGTTACCGGCCAGGGACGCACAGATGCCGGCGTACATGCCCTGAAAAGTTTTGCCCATTTTGAGCTGGAAGAAGCCCCGATGGACAACGATACGCTTAGCTACAAGCTCAACCGTCTGCTGCCGCAGGACATTGCCATACACCAGATACGGGAAGTACAGCCCGATGCTCATGCCCGCTTCAGTGCCGAGGCCCGGGAATACCGGTATTTTATTCACCTGGGTAAATCTGCCTTCCTGAAAGATACCGCATTACAGCTGTACCGCGTTCCCGACCTGGAGGCCATGCAAAAGGCCACACCGTATATACTGGGTGAGCACGATTTCAGTTCGTTCTGCAGCACCCGGGCCGAAGTAGCGCATAAACGCTGCACCGTGAGCCTGGCACACTGGCAGCAGGACGAACGCATGCTGACCTTTACCATACGCGCCAACCGATTTGTAATGAATATGGTACGAAGTCTCACAGGCACTATGCTCGAGATCGGTGCCGGCAAACGCCGCCCGGAAGACATGCCCCTGATCCTGGCCGCGCTGGACCGTACACAGGCGGGGGAGAACGCCGCCCCGGAAGGCCTGCATCTCAGCGACGTTATTTACCCCTCTTCCATTTTTATATCCCCGGAAAAATAATGATGAACACCCGCATAAACCCGGCATGGATACAGGCCATCAGCGAAATTCTCGAAGAAGTGTTCGCGCATGGCCGCAAAGCCGACAAGGCCATGGAACAGCTGTTTTCCGCCAACCGGAAATACGGCCGTAACGACCGGGCCTTTATTGCAGAAAGCGCCTACGAAATAATCCGCTACTGGCGCCTGTGGCACTACCTGCTGGAACGTGAACCCGGCTTCCGCAAGAAAGAGCTCTGGGAAGTGTTCGGGGTATACTGGCTTTCGGCCGGGAACAGCCTGCCCGACTGGAGTGAATTCAAAGACCTGCAGAAGAAGGACTTCCGCGGGCGCATGCAGGAAGCAGAACAGAAGCCTGAGATACGTTATTCTGTGGGGGACGAGCTGCAGCAACGCGCCCTGGCACAGCTGGATACGGAACGCTGGAACCGCGAACTGGCTGCCATGAACGAACCTGCAGACCTGATCCTGCGCTGCAACATCCTGAAAAATTCCGTGGCCGAACTACAGAAAAAACTGGCGGCCGAAGGTATACAGACCCGGCAGACGCCCTTTACGCCCTATGCCCTTATCTGCGAACACCGCTGGAATGTGTTCAGCAGTCCGCTGTTCCGGGCCGGCTGCTTTGAAGTACAGGACGCCGGGTCCCAGAAAATTGCCGAGATCTGTGCCGTAAAACCGGGAATGACCGTGATCGACGCCTGTGCCGGCGCCGGCGGTAAAAGCCTATTCCTGGCGGCCGAAATGCAGAACAAAGGCCGTATCATTTCTATGGATACCGAAGCCTGGAAACTGGAAGAACTGAAAAAACGGGCGGCCCGCGCCGGCATAGATACCATACAGACCGAGCAGATACGCGGGCTCGCCGGCATTAAGAACAAGGAGAACCGGGCCGACGTATTGCTGCTGGACGTTCCCTGCAGCGGCAGCGGCGTGCTGAAACGCAACCCGGACGCCAAATACAGGATCACGAACAGCTTCGTGGACGAACTTAAACTATTACAAGGGTATATACTAAAAGAATACGCCCGTATGGTAAAGCCCGGAGGCGCCTTAGTTTACGCCACCTGCAGCCTGCTGCCCGAAGAGAACCAGCAGCAGACCCAGGCCTTTTTACTTGAGAATAAAAACTTTGAACCCGTTGCAGAACAAACCGTTTATCCTTCGGAGCAGGGATTCGACGGTTTTTATATGTCCAGAATGATAAGGAAAGTTTAACTATACTTTATGACTTTTAAAAAAAGTTAATATATTTGAGAAAAGTATAGTTAAGCGTATGAAAGGTCTAAACTTCTCTGTTGCGGCTTTTGCTGCATTTTTCTGTTTCATGCATGGGGGGAAAGCACAGGTTACCACAGCTCCGGTAACTCCGGTCCAGGCAGTAACCAATGTATTGGTGGGTGGAGGATTGAATGTCTCCAATATTTCCTATACAGGAAATCCCATTGCGCTGGCACAATTTACGGCAGGCGGTACCAACCTGCCGATAGCAAGCGGTCTTATGATCTCCACGGGCGATGCCAACGATCCCCTGTTCAACGGCCCTCCGGGCAATTTCTGCGATAATGCCAACAATACCCCGGGCGATCCTACACTGGCCGCCATTGCCGGGGTAACTACCAATGATGCCGCCATCCTGCAGTTTGATTTTGTGCCCTCGGGCGACACCCTGAAATTCGATTACGTATTCGGCTCTGAAGAGTATAATGAATATGTGAACGGATCGGTGAACGACGTATTTGCCTTCCTGCTGTCGGGGCCAAACCCGCTGGGAGGTAACTACACCAATATGAACATTGCCCTTATCCCGAATACCACCACACCGGTGAGTATCAATACGGTGAACAATGGCAATGCCGTGGGTTGTACAGGCCCCTGCAACACGGGCGTAAACCCCAACTGCAACTATTATATCGACAATCTCTGCGGCGCGCCTTCGGGAGTAGCCTGCGACGGGTTCACGGTACGTCTTACGGCCATTGCACACGTAGTGCCCTGCCAGACCTATACCATACGCCTGGCCATTGCCGACGGGGGAGACAGCGCCTTCGACTCCTGGGTGTTCTTTGAAAAGAACTCCTTTACGGCCAACAGCGTAACCATTACACCGGATTACAGTTATACTTCGGCCCCGAACGATACCGTTATTTATGAAGGTTGTTCGGACGTGGTACTTACCTTCCAGCGTTTCGGCAGCCTGTCCCAGCCTTTTGTATCCAATGTGAACATCAGCGGAACGGCTACCAACGGTGTGGACTACAACGTGGGCGGTAATCCGTTCCCGAACCAGATCACCTTCCCGGCCGGACAGGACTCCGTTCAGGTAACCATCAGCTTCCCGGCTGACGGTGTTACCGAAGGTGTCGAAACCATTATCTTTAACGTAAGTATTGTAACGCTTTGCGGAGACACGGTGGAATCGGAGGTCACCCTGTACATACACGACCTGTTGCCGCTGGTGGTGGATGCAGGGCCTGATATTACACGATGTCCCGGCATACCGTATACCGCCAATGCTACCGTCACGGGCGGGGTGCCCCCCTATACCATAACCTGGACCGTACCCGGAGCCGTGGGCACCAATCCCATTACCCTGCCCGCCACTACTTCGGGCTGGTGCGTCGTCACGGCATCGGAGGGCTGCGGTATTTACACGGCCGTTAAGGACAGTTTTTACCTCACGGTGCAGCCACCGCAGTTCAGCATGGTGTATGATATCGACAGCCTGTCCTGCTTCCAGTCTGCAGACGGCGCCATTGACATGACCGTGAACGGTAACCTGGCCCCATTTACCTATACATGGACCGCCCTGAACGGGTCGCCGGTAAGCGGCGGCAGCAGCCAGGACATCAGCGGGCTCGGTGCAGGCAGTTACGTGGTGCTGGTAACCGATGCCAACGGCTGTATCCTGCGCGATACGGTAGAAGTATTCCAGCCGGCACAAATGGTGCTTACCTGGCCGCCGCGTTTTATCTGTTCCAATACCGATTTTATTCTGAATGCCCCTTCGGGATCGAACCCGAACAATATACCGGGTGTAAATTACTCCTGGTCGCCGGCCCAGTTCCTGTCCGACCCGAACTCCCCGAACCCGAACTTCTACGGTTCTAACCCGGGTCCCGGCACACAGACCATTAACTTTACCGTTACCTACGACTCTTCGGGGGCCTGCGGTACCAGCACCTATACCGTGGTGCTGAACCCCACCGTGGCCGTAAAGATCAGTCCGGATGCCGATACCACGGCCATCTGCCAGGGCAATGAGCTCACCCTGTACAACGACACCATTCCGCCGGCCGGCAATCCGCCGTATACTTCGTTCAGCTGGAGCAACGGTGCCACTACAGACACCACTACCACCGGCAGCGAAGGCTGGATGTACCTGACCATAACTGATAACGTAAACTGCAAAAATACCGACAGTATCTACGTAGTGATCGCACAGCCGTCTACACCCAACCTGCCGCCGACCATCGTACTCTGCGACGGCGACGAACTGATCGTGGGCATAGACAGCAGCAATTACAACGGCAGCGACGCCATCAGCTGGGGCGGTGTAGGTACGGGCAATATGCCAACTACTACGGTTACCCAGTCGGGGCAACTTACCGTAACCATTGACAACGCATGCGGAAGTATTTCGGATACGGCTGAAGTGGTGCTGCAGAAAGGCGCCAATCCGCAGGCCATGCCTAACGTATTCTCGCCCAACGGCGACGGGCAGAACGATATCTATACCACTACCGAATTCAACGACAGCGAAAAATTCAGCTGCAAGATATTCAACCGCTGGGGCAAGAAAGTATACGAGACCGAAGATCCCAGTATACAATGGCAGCCCAAGAACCTTTCAGAAGGTGTTTATTTCATAACCATTTTCTACAATAACTGCGACGGCGAACTGGCCAAGTTCGAAACCACCGTTACAGTATTCCAGAAATAAGCGCCTTAACAGGCTTACCCGAAGAAAAGTCGCTCAATACGAGTGACTTTTCTGCTTTTACGGGCTCCTCATCTAAAAAAAAATGGATTTTATAGGGGTAATTTGTATCATTGTACCAATTACAAAAGAAGGGTATGTATTACATTGTGTTACTATATCTCATCGCTACGTCGGTGGGCCTCGTTGTCGGATTATGGAAACTGTTCCCCAAAGCCGGGGAAGCATCCTGGAAAGCACTGATTCCCGTATATAATTTCTGGATCATTCAAAAGATCACCGGTAAACCCAAATACTGGGTCATCGGTACCATATTCCCCGGTATCGGCCTGCTGGTGATCTGGGGTATGCTGGTGAACCTGTACAAAAGTTTCGGCATTAACGGATTCAGCAAACACCTGCTGGGCCTGATCGCTCCCTTTTATTTTCTCCCGAAATACGGTTTTGATCCCAATGTAAAGTACATCCCGGTTGACGAGATGCCGCAGCGCCCGCGCGTAGTATGGCGCGAGTGGGCCGAGGCCGCCCTGTTTGCCGTGATCGTGGCTACCATTGCCAAGGGGTATACTTTTGAGCCTTACAAGATCCCGTCATCCTCCATGGAAGAGACCATGCTGGTGGGCGATTACCTGTTCGTAAGCAAGTTCCACTACGGCCTGCGCCTGCCCAATACGCCCTTTACCATTCCGTTCACACACAACAAATGGGCCGACCTGCCCCTGCCCGGCATGCCGCTGAGCCGCACCTACCTGGAACGGCCGCATATCCCGTACACCCGTTTCCCGGCTATTTCCAAACCGAAGAACGGCGATATTATGGTATTTAATTTCCCGGAATCCGATACCATTATCAATACCCCCGAACTGTTTGCACAGAGTTATTACAACTATATACGCGGTTCGGCAGACATGCTGTACCGCCACGCCGCCGACCGGAGCAAGCCCTATGCATACTATGAAAACATGATCCGCAAGGACATCCACAGCAACCCCGCCAAATACCCGCTGGAAACCCGCCCTGTAGACAAACGCGAGAACTTTGTAAAACGCTGCGTGGGTATTCCCGGCGATAAACTGGAGATCCGAAACGGCGTTCTTTATATTAACGATGCGCCCGAAAAGGAAAACACCAAACGTCAGTTCCATTATATACTTACGGTAAACTCCGAGTTCAACCGCAAGAACCTGCTGAACATGGGCGTAACCTCCGAAGACCAGGACAACGAGTTCAATGCCGAAAGCAAACGACTGGGCAAAAACAGCCGTCAGCTTACACTTACCCCGGCCCAGGCCGAAAAGCTGAAGACCTTCTCCAATGTACTCTCCATTGAGCAGGTAATTTATGAGAAAGACAGCACCAAGCACACCATTTTCCCGCATGACGGCCGCGGCTGGTCCATTGATAATTTCGGACCGATCGTTGTGCCCAAACGCGGCGAGACCGTGCAGCTGACCACAGAGAACCTGCCCATCTACAAACGCATTATCGATACGTACGAAGGCAACAGCCTGCAGGTAAAGAACGGACAGATCATCATTAACGGGGCCCCGGCCACCTCGTACACTTTTAAAATGGACTATTACTGGCTGATGGGCGACAACCGCCACAACTCGCTCGACAGCCGTTACTGGGGTTTTGTACCCGAAGACCATGTGGTGGGTAAAGCATCCATGATCTTCTTCAGCTCGGGCGAAGACGGCATCCGCTGGAACCGCATCTTCACCTTCCTGTAAACACAAAAAACATTCCGGAGAAGAGATAATTGCACGCGGTTATCTCTTTTTCTTTTATACAGATACCCATGAGTTCCGAATCCCGGCAGATATTTCCCCTGCTCCTGTTTCCGCCGCTGTCCTATATAAAGGCATTGTGTGCGGCAAGCGATCCGCTGATCGATACGGGCGAATATTTTGTAAAGCAGAGTTTCCGTAACCGCTACGAGATATGCGGGCCCAACGGGCGCGAAGTACTTATTGTGCCGCTGCGCAAAGGCAAAAACGAAAAAATGCCCCTGCAGCAGGTACAGGTCTCCTATGCCGAAAAATGGGTGCAGCAACACATCGGCGCCCTGAAAACGGCCTATGCCAATACCCCTTTTTATGCCTATTACGGTCCGGAGATCAATGCCATGCTGCAGGCAGAGCCCGCCTCTCTCTGCGATCTGAGCCGCGAAGCCCTGGCCTGGAGCCTGGAAGAACTGGGCTTCCGCGATAAATGCACACATGTTACCGAAGTATACACAGAAGCTGCACCGGCAGACAAAGATTACCGGAAGGTCTTCTCTTCCAAAGCCGAACGTCTTTCGGGCATCGGGCCTTACCCCCAGCTTTTCAGCGCCCGACACGGTTTTGCCGACGATCTTTCCATACTCGACCTCTTATTCCACGAAGGACGTGCGGCAAGACTTCGATTTTTGTAAGGAATAGCTACCTTTGCGGCATGAGCCTGGAACAAGAAATACAAAAGCGCCGGACATTTGCCATTATTTCGCACCCCGATGCGGGTAAAACGACACTCACCGAAAAGCTGCTGCTGTTCGGGGGAGCCATACAGACCGCCGGGGCCGTAAAATCGAACAAGATCAAAAAAACGGCCACCTCCGACTTTATGGAGATCGAAAAACAAAGGGGTATCTCCGTGGCCACCTCGGTAATGGCCTTTGAATATATGGGCGCCAAGATCAACCTGCTGGATACGCCGGGCCACAAAGACTTTGCCGAAGACACCTACCGCACGCTTACCGCTGTAGACTCCGTAATACTGGTGATCGACGCCGCCAACGGTGTGGAAGCCCAGACCGAACGCCTCATGGAAGTATGCCGTATGCGTAATACACCGGTGATCGTATTTATTAATAAAATGGACCGCGAGGGACAGGACCCCTTCGACCTGCTGGACGAACTGGAGAGCAAGCTCAACATCCGCGTGCGTCCCCTGGCCTGGCCCATCGGTATCGGCTCCCGCTTCCAGGGGGTTTATAACCTGTACGACAAAAACCTGAACCTGTTTGCCGCCAATAAGACCAAAATTGAAAAAGAAGTCGTAAATATCGAAGATATCCATTCGCCCGAGCTGGATGCCATTATCGGTAAAGGACCAGCAGACCAGCTGCGTACGGACGTAGAACTGATCGAAGGGGTGTACGACCCGTTCGACCAGCAGAAATACCTGGCCGGGGAAACGGCACCGGTGTTCTTCGGTTCGGCCCTGAACAACTTCGGGGTAAAAGAACTGCTCGAGACCTTTATACGCATTTCGCCCACACCGATCGGCCGCAGCACCGACACGCGCAATGTAGAACCCGATGAAAGCAAATTTTCCGGGTTCATCTTTAAGATACACGCCAACCTGGACCCGCGTCACCGCGACCGCATCGCCTTCCTGCGTATTGTGAGCGGCATGTTCCAGCGCGGAAAATTCTACAAACATACCCGCCTCAACCAGGAAATGCGTTTCAGCAACCCCACTTCGTTCATGGCATCGGACAAGAACGTGATCGAGGAGGCCTGGCCGGGTGATGTGATCGGCCTGTACGACACGGGAAACTTCAAGATCGGCGATACGCTCACCGAAGGCGAGAACATGCAGTTCCGCGGCATACCCAGCTTCAGCCCCGAAATTTTCAGGGAACTGATCAATATGGACCCGATGAAGACCAAGCAGCTCGAAAAAGGAATACGCCAGCTGACCGACGAGGGCGTTGCCCAGCTTTTTGTAATGCAGCCCGGCAACCGTAAAATAGTAGGTACCGTGGGCGACCTGCAGTTCGAAGTGATCCAGTACCGCCTCGAACACGAGTACGGAGCCAAATGTCGTTTCGAATCCATGGCCTTTCATAAAGCCCTTTGGCTGACCAGCGAAAATGCAGAAAAAATTCAGGAATTTATTCGTGTAAAACAGGGCCAAATTGCCTATGATAAAGACGATAACCCCGTGTTTCTCGCGCCCAGTGCGTGGATGCTGAACATGGCAAAACAGGACTACCCGGAGATCGTGTTTCACAGCACCAGCGAATTTAAAACGGAAATTGCCGGATAATTTTTTTCAATTCTCTACTTTATTCGTATTATTACACGGTAATTGTAGAGGGAATCGATGTCCAAAATCAAAAATCCAAGCAAAACTCAGCAGAAAACGCTGAACGAAATCTTAAAAGTTGCATCAGAACAATTCTCCCAATCCGGATTTGAAGCTGTGTCCATCGAGTTAATTGCCAGGGAAGCCAATATTTCCAGGGCAACCGTGTATAATTTCTATAATTCCAAGGACGAGATCCTGGAGGAATTATTTAGCATACTGCTGCAGAAGCTGCGTGTGCTGGAAAATATGGCGGATAAAACACCGGATACAGTGCTCAATGCGCTTTTCGACACGCTGAAAACAATGCCCGAGGTTGGCTTTGTAGCCCTGAACAAAGGGAAGTACAGCTATTACGAAATTGAAAACATACTGGAAGACGCCCTGGACCTGAACAGGACCGAGCCTTTCCGTAAACTGGAGCACCGGACCTTTTCCGCGCTGAACAAACGCGTGGTGATGGACGTACTGTGGAGCATATTCCGCAGTTGCCGTAATGAGTCGGCCGGCAGCACCTACTTTTCAGCATACCTCAAAAGCCTGCTTTACCGCAAAAAGAAGAAATAGTTTTTCCTCTTTTTCCCGGTAATATTTTAAGGTTTACGCCGCATCTTCATGCAGTGCTGAAGCGCCTGTGTATAAAGAGAAGCCGGCAGATCCGTATAGTAAATCCGCCGGCAATTTCATATAATAATTATATATTCCACAAAAGGAGTATTTTAGTATATACGATCAGAATATTTTGCGTATATACATTCCTTCTGTGGTCTGTATCTTCACAATTTTAATGCCGGTCCAGGTGTCCTGCAGGGACAACTCCGAAAAAGCGGCCATACGTCCGTTATACAATACCTTGCCGTCCATGGAAAGCAGCTGCAGCGAGGCGTCCTTTTTACAGGAGGAATGTATGTAAATACGGTCTGCGTTCTTTATTACCCGGAAGTACTGTTCCTGCGCGGCCAGGCCTGTACCCTGCGCACATTCCATACCGGCGGCCAGCCAGGGCGAACGTTCGCTGAGCAGCAGACCATAACCCGCATTATGCACCATATCGGAGCCATAGGGCGTAAGCTGACTGAACATACCGTTGGAAGACATGGCGCGCGGGGCACATACATCATTGTCCCAGGACCATACCAGGTAACCGATGTGCATCTCACGCGCAATATGCAGCAGGGGCCCGTA
Organism: Flavobacteriales bacterium; assembly: GCA_052437175.1. GTDB lineage: Bacteria > Bacteroidota > Bacteroidia > CAIKAF01 > CAIKAF01 > JACVCJ01. The sequence continues at coordinate 357,559 of JBQVOK010000001.1, read as the reverse complement.
GTTAAGGGTATAGGCACATTCGTTGTTACCGTCGGACTGGCGGTTGGCCACTTCGCCCAGCACATAACAGAACCCCGTATTTACGGCGGCCTGCAGTTTGGCACGTACGCTTACACTGTCCATATTATTGGCATAGGCGCTCCAGTAGGCATGCGCCGAAAAAATAAGATTATCGTCCGGATCGGCATCTTTCAGCTGCTGCCCGGCCTGCTGAAACACGTCCAGGTGCTGCCCGCAGTCCGGCGCATCGATCATCAGGGGCACGTGTATATCCGCATCACGGACCATACCGATCGCTTTCGTATATATATTGACATAGCGCTGTACCGTGCCGCCCCACATTACGTGCAGGGCTTCGTTGGCCAGGTTCAGCACCAGGTAGCTGCGGTGTTTATGTACGATCTGCTGTACCGCGGGCTGGGTAAAAAAGGCAACCATGCTGATGAACTGTGCCGAATCGTTCATACAGGTATGATCGTGCAGTTCGAGCACAGGAATCATTTTAGCGGCGGCACAGCGCGTAACGGCCGAATCGAGCAGGCTGAGGTCGGCATACGCGGGCGCTCCCCCACCCGAGGCCTGCGAGGTGTACCAGGCGATACGCACGGTATTGGAACCCGTTTTTTCGATCTCCGGGAATACATTATATGCCGGCGACCAGCCCCAGTTATAGGGCGCATGGTTCACTCCCTGCATCACCACGGCATTGCCGCACACGTCGTACAGGGTATTTCCCGTTACATACATGGTCTCTTCCTGGCTGAATGCCGGGACAATGCTTCCCGACAGCAGCAAATAACATAATAGATATACTTTTTTCATCCTTCCGGTATTTTAGGGTATAAAAGTAGACCGTTCCACAGGTACCTGTAACCGGCATTGCGTCAGCGGCGCGGTTCAGTGTGTGAAATGCGGGTATGTATTTGTGTGCGGGATACAGGTTCGCAAACAATAACTTACCTTTGAAATACCCCGTATGAAACGAAAGATACTGCTTTTTACGCTGTTATTCCTATTCTCGCTGTTGTACCTGACGGCGCAGGATTTCACGGGCATTGCACGCAACCGGGGCACCGAACAGGGACTACCGCCCTATCCGCCACGGGTGCTGTATGCCGCTGAGGACGGCCGCCTGTGGATAGGCACCGAAAAAGGCCTGTTCCTGATGCGGGGCGGTGAAGTAGTGCCGGTATATTACGGCAACGAGGCATTCAACGCCTATATTACGGCCATTGTACCCGAAAAGAACGAAAAACTGTGGATCGGCACACAGGAAGGAATTTACGTATATTCATTAAAAAGTGAACTGCTGCAACGCCCCGACCTGCGCGATCATCACAACCGGCCGCTGAAAGCCTATTTCCAGCCCCTGGGTTTTGATCCCGAAGGCTGCCTGTGGATATATACCGGCTACAACCAGGCCTCCCTGTACCGGTATTGTCCGGCGGAAAACCGGGTATACCAGATGGGCAGGGGGTATAACGGGTTCCGGGAAGTGAACTGGTCCGATGGAAAAAAAGAGCTCTGGTATGCCGAGAACCGGGGTGCCTTCCGGCTGCGCTTCAGCGGCAGACAGGCAGAGGAACGGGCTTTCTTCCACCTGGGGGAACAGGCCCTGGAAGTAAGCGATGTACTGCTGAACGGCACAACCGTCTATTTTGCCACATCGGCCGGCGTATGGCAAAGCCAGAACGAAGAAGAGCCCAGGCCGCTGTTCGCCCGGGATTCGTATATTCATCAGCTGGCCCTGCGGAATGGCTACCTGTACTGCGCCACAACCGGTAAGGGAATACGTATATGGAATATTGCCCGCGGGCGGGAAGAGCCTGCTTTCCGTCATGCCGAAGAGAACATGTTCACCCCGGCCGATAACGATATCCGCCTGGTACATATACGTAATAACATATTGTATTACGCCGGCAGCAACGGTTACGCGGGCAGCATTTCACTCAGCCGCAACCCGCTGGGCATACGGCCCGCCGCTGAACTTTCGCCGTCCTCCGCATTTACGGCATATAAGGGCAAACTGTACTTCCTGGACGGACGGGGACGGCTTTTTTCGTATATGCATCCAGATAGCGTGCAGGGCATATCCGGCCTGCCCGCCGGACTGCAGGCCTTAGGTCTTAGCGGTGAGGCTCTATGGGCGGCTGACAACCAGGTCTTATACCGTATATACGAAGACCACAGCGAAAGTTTTGCCATTCCGCCACAGGCCTACCGTACCCGCATCAATGTCATTATGGCCGATCCTCAGGACAGACCGCTGCTGCTGAGCGACCGCGGCATCTACCTGCTGAAGAACGGGAAAGTGGTCCCGCTCGAAGGCCTCAGCAATGAAACGTATACACATTATACCCATGCCGTTTTCGACGGGGAAGGCCGCCTGTACATACACGCCCATTATTCCTTTTTCCTGTACGGAAGGTATGAAAACGGCGTATTCCACCGGGAAGGGCTTAGCGAATTTCCCCACGAAATAAAAACACTGCTGCCCCACCCTTCGGGCTATGGCATACTGGCTTTTACACCCGACGGCGTGTATCGTTTTACAGGCGCTCAGAAAAGTGCGGAGCTTCTTTTCAGCTTCCATAAGCGGCCGCTCTGGCATGCATACGCGGGTAAAGCAAGGGCCCTGTACCTGCAGGATCAGCGGGCCCTGACCTATATACCCGATATACGGAAACCGTTTGCCCGGGAACTTGTACCCCTGCCGGCAAGTGCCGTACGCCCCGGCGCCGCCGTTCGTATTCCCGGCAGCCGGAGCTGGCTGCTGCCCGATCTGCGCAGCTGGTGGTATATACATCCCGGGGAGCGCAGACCCAATGTACGTATACACATCAGTGAAGCGGGCAACCTTTCCGGGAATCCTATACGAAAACTGGAACCCGATCCGAACCGCAACTTTATACACCTGCACGCCGGGCTTCAGTCCTCGCTGCCCGCACGTGAAATACAGCTGCGGTACTACCTGAACGGCGACCGCGGTTCCATGCGCGTATTGCCCGGGGAATCGGGGGAGATCTATTTTGAGCGCCTGCCCCCGGGGAACTATACCCTGCATGTGGAAGCATGCCTTTTCGATCTGTATACGATCGCCTCCGAAAAAGTAGATATATACATACGGCCGGCCTGGTACGACAGTCCCTCTTTTCTCCTTTTTTGTATACTGATAGCCATTTCCCTCGCCGGCCTCATTATACAGGGCATTATACGTACCATACGCCGGCGGGAGCAGCTGCGCCGCCGCATACAGGAGACCGAGAACCTGGCATTGCGTTCCCAGATGAACCCACATTTCATTTTCAACACACTCAATTCTATTAACAGCCTGGTGCTGGATAATAAAACGGACGAGGCCTCATTGTATATACGAAAATTCAGCCGCCTCATCCGTAATACCCTCGATCTTACCCGTAAAGAGAGCGTTTCGTTGCAGGACGACATCGAAAACCTGGAACTTTACATACAGCTTGAATCCGAGCGTACCGGTCACCGCTTCCGCCGGGAACTGTACATCGATCCGGAGCTGGACATCAGCCACACAGAAATACCGCCCCTGCTGGTGCAGCCTTTTGTGGAGAATGCCATCTGGCACGGGCTCATAAACCGCCCTGCAGGTGGTGGCACCCTGCGCATTCGTTACGAGCGCAAGAACGACCATACACTTTGCATACACATCGAAGACGACGGCATTGGCCGTGAAGAGGCTCGCAAACGCGCTGCATCCCGGAAACATACCAGTCACGGGCTCAGCATTGTAAAAGAGCGCCTGGAGCTGGCCGATCCGGGGAATTTTTTCATCTTTACCGATATAAAAAATGCGGCCGGAGAAGCAGCCGGCACGCATGTACAGATTTACCTGAACGTAAAATGCTGAAAAAAGCGGTCATAATCGACGATGAAACGGCCTGTATCCGTACGCTGGAGATCTACCTGAAAAAGTATCTGCCCGGCTGGACCCTGGCGGGTACGGCGCTCAACGGCACGGACGGACTCCGCCTGATCGCGGAAGAACAGCCGCAGCTGGCCTTTGTAGACATACAGATGCCCCTTATGAACGGCCTCGATATGGTGCAGCAACTGTCGCCCGGCCCCACACAGGTGATCTTTACCACGGCCTACGACCAGTATGCCATACGGGCCATTAAACTGAGCGCCTTCGATTACCTGTTAAAGCCCATCGAACCGGATGAACTTACAGCCTGTGTGCAGCGCTGGGAGCAGCAAGCCGGCAACAGCGGCAGCAAACGCCAGAAAGAAATACTGAAACAGGCCTTACAGGGCAGCCCACTCCCCTACATCGGGCTCAGTACGCTGAAGGGACTGCTGTTCATACGGCCGGAAGAGATCATGTACTGCGAAGCAGAATCGAACTATACCAATGTGTATATGCAGGACGGTACCCAGCACCTGCTGAGCAAATCGCTGGTACATTTTGAAGATCTGCTGGACCCCGAACGCTTTTTTCGTATACACAAGAGTTTCATCATTAACCTGCATTGTGTGGCCCAGTACATACGGGGCGAAGGCGGCGAGGTAATGCTGCGCAGCGGGGTTTGTCTGCCCCTGAGCCGCAGCCGTAAAGACGAATTCCTGGCTTTGTTCGGGAAGATCTGACCGTTGTTCCGCCTACAACATCTTTTTCATCTGCCGGGCAATAAAACCGGCCGAACGCACCGGGCTCAGGCGATACAGCAGGTCCAGGAATTTAGCGTCTTTACCCAGCAGCAGGCGGTAACGGTCCTTTTCAATAGCCCGCACCATGAGGGCCGCAGCACGGGCAGGCTGCAGGATACGGGTAGCCTGAGCATCCTGTGAGGCCGAAGCGGCCCCGAGTCCTGAATTGGACATGATATTGGTGTTTACGGCGCCCGGCATGATCAGGGTTACTTTTACACGGGTGTCCTTCAGTTCGGAATGCAGGCCTTCCGTGAGCAGTTTTACCGCCGCTTTGGAGGCTCCGTATATCGTCTGCCCGGGAAAAGGAATAAATGCTCCCATACTGGACACATTGACGATATGCGCTTCCGGCCGTTGGAGCAGGTATGGCAGAAACGCCTTTACCATATTCAGCGGCCCGAAAAAATTGATCTGCATAATGCGTTCTATCCGCTCCTGGTCCAGGTCCTTCACCGGGATAAAAGGCTGTATGATACCGGCGTTGTTAATGATACCGTCTACCGCACCGTGGGCGGCGATCACCTGTTCGGGGAAGGCATTCACCTTGTCGCGGTCGGTAATATCGAGTACGGCCGCCGAAAGTCCGGAGGCCTTGTCGCCCGCCAGCCGCATCGTTTCCTGCATGCCGGCTTCGTTCACATCGGCCATGGCCACACGCGCGCCTTTAGACAGCAGGTGCAGTGTCAGCTCACGGCCCATACCGCTGCCGGCACCGGTCACTACGATCACTTTATCCTTTACGTTCATTGTTTATATGGTGTTTGTTATGGTATAAACAACGGTGAAGAGGCGTTCTGCAATTATTTGCCCAGTAAGATACGCGCGTTTTCCAGCGCGGCTTCCGTAAGGTTTTCCCCGCTGAGCATGGCCGCTACTTCGCGTACGCGTTCCTCGCCCTTCAGGGTGACCAGGCGGGTGGAGGTAATATCGTTCTCCAGGAATTTCTCCACGCGGTAATGGGCATTGCCCTTCCCTGCGATCTGCGGCAGGTGTGTAATAGCGATCACCTGTATACTTCCGGCCAGGTTTTTCATCAGGTCGCCCGCCATATCGGCCACACGGCCCGAAATACCCGTATCGATCTCGTCGAACACAATGGCCGGCAGGGCGCTGATCTCGGCCATAGCCGATTTAATGGCCAGCATCACGCGCGACATTTCACCGCCCGAAGCCGCTTTGTGCAGCTCCTGCGCCGCATGCCCGCGGTTGGCCGTAAATACGTATTTTATTTCGTCTTTACCGTACATGGTAAAGGTATCGGTGCTTAGTACCTCGCCCTTGAATTCGGCATCGGGCATGGCCAGCTGTTGTAAACGTTCCCTTACCAGGCCCGAGAATAGTTCTGTACCTTTTATGCGGCTTTCGTGCAAGTGTTCGCAGCAGGTTTCCATTGCGGCTTCCAGTTCTCTTACACGGCGCCCCAGTTCCCCGGAATTTTCTTCCGCGCGGGAGACATTCTCCAGCCAGTCGCTCAGTTCTTCGCGACGGGCGATGAGATCTTCACCCGAAAGTACCCCGTGTTTTTTCATCAGGGTGTACAGGGCCGAAAGACGGTCTTCCACCGTTTGCAGGCGCTCGGGATCAAATTGTACCTCGCCGGCAATGGAAGCCAGTTCCACCGAAACGTCCTTCAGGTCAATGACCAGGGAATTCAGCCGTTCGAACTGGGTTTCGATACCCGGGTGACGGCGCGCGATCTTTTGCAGCTGCGCACGGATGCTTTGCAGCGAAGCGATCACGTTCTCATCCGCATCGCTCAGGGCCGCTGTGCAGGCCGTAAGCGCGGCGCCCGTTTCCAGGGCGTGGGTCTGCCACTCCTGCTCCTGTTCCAGGGAGGCCTGTTCGCCGGGTTTCAGGTCCAGCTCTTCCAGTTCGCGGTACAGGAAACGGTTATAATCGAGTTCACGGGCAGCAGATTCGGCCGTATCCAGGCTCCGCTCCCACTCTTTTTTTACAAAGGTATATTCGGTGAACAAAGCACGGTATTCGTCCAGCAGGGCAGAATTTTGAGCAAACGCATCGGTGATCTGCAGGCGAAAAACGGGATCGGCCAGGGCAAAGACCTCGTGCTGGGAATGGATATCGATAAAACGCCCGGCCACCAGTTTCAGGGTGTCGAGGGTAACGGGCGTATCGTTGATGAAGGCACGCGATTTTCCGTTGGCGGCAATTTCGCGGCGGATGACGCTCTCCTTTTCAAAATCGAGGTCCAGCTCCCGGAAGATCAGTTCAAATTCCGGACCGATGACGAAGGCACCTTCCACCACGCATTTTTCTTCGCTGTTGCGCAGCACCGAGGTATCGGCGCGTTTACCCGTAAGCAGCGAAAGCGCTCCCACCAGTATGGATTTACCCGCACCTGTTTCCCCGGTAATGATATTGAACCCGGGCCGGAACTCAATGTCCAGTTCGCGGATCAGTGCGTAATTTCGTATATGCAGACGTTTCAGCATCTGTTGCAAAAATAGCGAGTGTATTCCGTTCCGTAGAATGATTTTGAAAAAATATTTGCGCAACGGCTGTACACCTCTTACAGCCGGCGGTTCAGAACGCGTGCAGTTGTGCGGGACTCAGCCGGGCGAGCAGCTGGTGCCGGAACCAGGTTTCCTGGCGTTTGGCGTAGCGCCGGGTGTTCTTACGGATCTCTTCCAGGCAGGTTTCCCGATCGTACACCCCGTCGAAATACAGGAAAAATTCCTTGTATCCCACCGTTTGCAGCGCCTGGCGGTCGCGGTACGGCAACACGCTGCGTACTTCGTTCTCCAGGCCGGCCTGCACCATTTTTGTCACGCGTTCGTTGATGCGTTTGTACAGGGTTTCCCGGTCTGCCGAAGGGTAATAAATTTCAACGGCATAGCGCGCTTCCTGTGCTCCGCTTTTAAAGGAAGAATAGGGACGGCCGCTGTACAGGCTTACTTCCAGGGCACGCATGCAGCGGCGCGGGTTCCGGGTTTCGTTGCCGGCCATAAATTCCGGATCGAGTTGCTGCAGCACCTCGTGCAGGCCTGCCAGGTCTTTATGGCGGTAAAGCTCTTCTACTTCTTCACGGACAGAAGCCGGTACGGAGGGAATTTCATCAAACCCAAACAGCAGGGCCTGTATGTACAAACCGCTTCCCCCGCAGATGACCACATCGTCGTGCGTTTTAAACAGCTCTCCGATAATGCGGTCTGCATCGGTGGCAAACTGCACGGCGTCATAGGTTTCGGCCACAGATAAATGTCCGACGAGATGATGAGGTACCCGGGCCTGTTCTTCGGCTGTGGGAGCGGCAGAGCCTACGGGTAATTCACGGAATACCTGGCGGCTGTCGGCCGAAATGATCTCCGTATGTAACTGCAGGGCCAGTTCAATGGCAAAGGCGGTCTTGCCCGAAGCCGTAGGCCCGCAGACTACGTGCAGGCGTTTCATTCTACCGGCATTTTAGGTTCAAAACCGAGTTCTGCCCCTTTGCGCAGCATCACTTCGAGGGCCATGTCGCGGTTATTTTCAATTTCGCCGTCCAGAATAGCGTCTTTAATGGCATTTTTGATCACGCCTACCTCAAAACAGGGCTGCATCTGGAAAATATGCATAATGTCCTCCCCGGATACCGGCGGCTGAAAGTTGCGGATGCGGTCTTTTTCTTCGATCTCGGCAATTTTCTTTTTCAGCTTTTCGTAATTGCTGAGGTATTTTTTCACCTTATCCTCGTTCTTCGAGGTAATATCCGCCTTGCAGAGTTCCAGCAGGTCTTCCAGGTCGTCGCCGGCCTCAAAGATCAGGCGGCGTATGGCGCTGTCTGAAATGGTTTCCTTTACCAGGGCTATGGGCCTCAGGTGCAGGCGTACCAGTTTCTGTACGTACTTCATAGGCTGGTGCTGCGGCAGGCCCAGTTTTTTAAACAGGCGGGGTACCCAGCGGGCGCCCAGTTCTTCGTGCCCGTGAAAGGTCCAGCCATGCTCCGGATCGAAGCGTTTGGTGGGTGGTTTGGCAATATCGTGAAAGATCGCCGCCCAGCGCAGCCAGAGATTATCCGAAACCGCCGCTACATTTTCGAGTACCTGCAGCGTATGGTAAAAATTGTCTTTGTGTCCCTTGCCCTCCATATTTTCTACACCGTGCAGGGCCACCATTTCCGGGAAGATGTGCTGCAGCAGGCCCGAGCGGAACAACAGCTTGAACGCCAGGGAGCAATTGTCGGACAGTACCATTTTGTTGAGTTCATCGGCGATACGTTCTTTGGCCACAATGTCGATACGGGCGGCATTGCGTTTAATGGCCTCAAAAGCTTCGGTCTCGATACGAAAATCGAATTTGGCCGCAAAGCGGATGGCACGCATCATGCGCAGGGGATCGTCGCTGAAGGTAATATCGGGGTTCTGGGGAGTACGCAGGATGCCTTTTTCCAGGTCGTCGATACCTTTGAACGCATCTACGAATTTACCATATTCATCGGGATGCAGGGCTATGGCCATGGCATTGATGGTAAAATCGCGGCGGTTGAGGTCGTCCTGCAGGGTACCTGCCTGTACTTCGGGATTGCGACTGTGGGAACGGTAGCTTTCCTTGCGGGCGCCTACAAATTCTACGTCCAGGTCCTGGTAGCGGAACGCAGCCGTACCAAAGTTCCGGTGCAGCACGATCTCCCCTTTATAGCCCACCCGGCGCGCCACATTTTCGGCTAAGGCAATGCCATCGCCCACGCACATAATGTCGATATCCTTACATTCGCGGCCCAGCAGGCTGTCGCGCACGTAGCCCCCGATCACGTAAGCATTTATGCCTAGTTCGGCGGCGGCAGACGACACCGCTTTGAACAGCGGATTTCGTATATATGATTTAACGGGCAGATCCAATGTGCTCTGAAAATTTGCTGCAAAGGTAATATTTTGCCCAGAGAAAAAGTGCTGCTACCTTTCCGGCCCCTGCGGGCATAAAAAAAGCGGGACCTTGATCCCGCTTTGTTGCTGTATGTAGGTTTATGCTTACAGGTTCTTCAGCAGGAAATCCGTCATTTTCGTATATAAATGAAAACGGGTATATCCGCCGTAGATACCGTGATTTTTATCGGTGTAGATGAACTGGTCGAACTGTTTGTTGTTATCCACCAAAGCTTTGGAAAGCACCGCGGCGTTCTGCCAGTGTACGTTATCATCGGCCGTACCGTGTACCAGGAAGTATTTGCCTTTCAGTTTCTTTACAAAGTTGATGGGTGCATTGTCGTCGTACCCGTTGGGATTGGTCTCAAAGGTACCCATGTAACGCTCGGTGTAGATATTGTCGTAGAATTTCCAGTTCGATACCGGGGCTACGGCAATAGCTGTGGAGAATATGTCGGCACCGCGGGTGATGCAGAGCGAAGACATATAGCCACCGTAGCTCCATCCGAAGATACCGATGCGTTTGGCATCCACATAACTTTGTTTGCCCAGCCACTGCGCCGCTTCCATCTGGTCATTGGTCTCCAGGTAACCCAGTTTTTCGTAGGTGGCCGTACGGAAGGCCTTGCCACGTCCGCCTGTGCCGCGATTGTCCACGCAGACGATGAGGTAGCCTTTCTGGGCCAGCATCTGGAACCACATGTAATTGAAGCCCGCCCATTCGTTGAGCGCTTCCTGCGAGCCCGGGCCGCCGTATACGTACATGAGGACGGGGTATTTTTTAGCCGGATCGAAGTTGGCCGGTTTGATCATCCAGCCGTTGAGCTGTACGTTCTCCGAAGTGGTGAAGGAATAGAATTCCCCGGCGTTCAGGTTCAGTTTTTTCAGGTCGGCCTTCAGCTGGGTATTGCCTTCCAGTTCGCGGATGGCTTTGCCTTTCTCGTCGTACAGGGTAAAAGTGGGCGGAGTATTCAGGTCGGAATGGTTATCGATAAAATACTTGTAATTGCTGCTGAACTTTACATCGTGCTTGCCTTTGGCGGGCGTGAGCAGTTCTTTCTTTTTACCGTCGAGCGAGGCACGGTATACCTGGCGGTTCATCGGATCGGGCAATGCGGCCGTGTAATACACCATACCATTGGCCTCGTCCACACCCAGCAGGTCGGTCACCTCGAAATTTCCGGAGGTGATGGCAGCCTTCTGTTTACCGGTATAATCGTACATGTACAGGTGGTAGAACCCGTCCTTTTCGCTTTTGATCACAAAACCGCTGTTCAGGAATTCGAACTCGTCGCCGATCTCGATATAGGTATCGGCCTTTTCTGCATAAATAACGCTTACATTGCCGTTGAGGCCGGCTTTCAGTATCTTCAGCTCGTTCTGCAGGCGCGGCATAACGAACACGGCCAGTTCCGAAGCGTTGATCCAGCGGAAACGCGGAATGTACTCATAGCTTTCTTTCAGACCGATCTTTGTATCTTTTTTTGTATCCAGGGCATACGTATGCAGCTCTACAATGCTGTTCTTCTCGCCCACTTTGGGATATTTGAACACATAATTCTCCGGGTACAGGCTTTTACCGAACACGGGCATGGTGTACGAAGGTACATCGGTCTCGTTAAAACGCAGGTAAGCGATGTTTTTACCATCGGGACTCCATTCATAGGCCTCGAAAAAGGTAAATTCCTCTTCGTATACCCAGTCGGGCAGACCGTTGATGATCTCGTTGGCCTTACCGTCGGTAGTTACAGTGGTAACGGTATTTGAATTCAGGTCCTTGTAGTACAGGTTGTTCTCAAAAATGAAGGCTACCTTATCCCCGGCCGGAGAAAATGTGGGGTACAGGACTTTACCACGATCGAAGAGCTTTGTCCATTTTTTGATCTTAAAATCGTAGATATAGAAGTCGGCACGGGAGCTGTGGCGGTAGATCTGTTCACCATTCACGGAAAGCAGCACCTTATTTTCATCGGCTGAAAACGTATAGGAATCGAAATTCTGCAGCGGGTCCACGGTTCCGTCCAGCTTAAGCAGGTCACCGATCTTTTCCCCGTTCTTATAGGCGTATTTGGCAATGACGCTACTGCCGTTGCGGCCGCCTTCGGCAATGGTATAGTGCAGGCCGTCGTTCATGGAACGGAGATCGTCGATACCGTTACCGTAATATTTAAAATTGAGCCATATATCTTCCAGGGTAATATCGGCTTTCTGGGCATGGGCGGTGCCGATAGCCACAGGCAGGATGAAAAGCAGGATACGTTTCAGCATACTATTAAATTTATGCGCTAAAGGTATAAAGCCCAGTGGATATAGCCTAATCGAACGTAGTACGAATATGCCAGAACGTCGAAAAGGCCCGGGCAGATTTTTTGGGAAAGAAGCGATTTTTTGCGATCTTCCGGCATAAAATTCCGTCATGAGAAAAATACTGCTGTTCTGCCTGCTGTGCCTGTCGCTGCCATTTACGGCGCTGGCCGATTCACCCCTCACCTCCACCGATTTTACACCGGGGTACCCGAAAAGTAAAAATGTACTGCTGGCAAAACAGTCCGGCGGAAAAATAAGCCCGAAGCTGCTTAAATTTCTCTCGGGCAAGGGCGCCATCGGCGAAAAAATAGCGGTGATCAATGCCCTGGGCTGGGGCGAAAATGCCATGAACAATGCCCTGGAGATACAACAGGCCCTGGGAGCCAAAAGTCCCAGCGCCGAACAATACTGCCTGCTGGCCTACGCCTATGCGCTGGGCAACTACTTTGAGGTAAGCAAGGCCCTGGAATACAGTAATGCCGCCATAGCCATGGGCAGCAAAAGCTATACCGTACACCTGGTGAACGCCCTTATACGTGCCCAGGTCTACATGGACGACGGCAATACCTGGTGCCAGGTGTACCGCGTGTGTGATGATGTACGCATGAACAAAGACCTGGTAAAAGACCTGCCCGAAGCCAGTATCGCATCCGTTTTTTCGTATATTGAGCTCTATAAAGACAATTGTTGACCTGTGTAACCTGTAGCCCCCAAACCTAAAACTCCGGAGCCTGTGTTCCGGATTTTTTTTGCTCCCTGCTTTTCCTTACCTTTGCACCCTTCGTTATGAGTGCTCCCGTTAAAATAGAGATCAAAAACAAACGCGCTACCTTCGATTATGAGATCGTGGACGTGCTCGTTGCGGGTATTGTACTCAAGGGTACGGAGATCAAATCCGTACGTAACCAGAAGGTGAACCTGGCCGACAGTTTCTGCACCTTTGTCAATGACGAACTGTTTGTGCTGAACCTGCACATTTCCGAATACGAAAAAGGCGGCCACTGGAACCACGTGCCCAAAGCCGCACGTAAACTGCTGCTGCAGAAAAAGGAAATGAACAAATGGGCGGCCAAGCTGCGCGAAAAAGGGTTTACCATTGTTCCGCTGAAAATGTTCGTGAACGAAAAAGGACTGGCCAAGCTACAGATCGGGCTGGCCAAGGGTAAAAAGCATTTCGACAAGCGCGACAGCCTGAAGGAAAAAGACGCCCGCATGGAAATGGACCGTGCCCGTAAAGCTTACGGATAGGCATTCTCCCCGACATCTTAACATACATAGTACCTAGAAAAGGTTCCTCTACATTCCGTAGTTCCGGGAAGCCCGTCCGCATTTCCGGCATTTACAGGAGGTAAAAAAGAGTTTCGCCTCGTCCCGCTTAAGCGGGACGAGGCGAAACATCATTTATCCGGTATCAGAAGCGCTTATTTCTTAACGATCACGATCTTTTTCACCACACGGTTTTCACCGGCGATGATCTCGGCAAGAATAAGGCTTTCGGAGATTCCTGCAGGAAGCTGAACTTTAAGCTCTCTTCCGGCAGAAGCCTGTGCGTATTTGAATACGGCAAGCTGTTTACCCTCCATGCTGCGCAGCACTACCTGTACGTCACCGCTTACGTCTTCGGTAAAGCGGATATTTACTTCTTCGCTGGCCGGGTTCGGGTACAGTTCTACGTCATAGCCGGCCGATCTGCCTTTGTTGTAATAGCAGTCTGTATTGAATATGTATTCGCAGACTTCTTTTTTACACTCGCCCTGGTCGGTATAACCTTCCACAACGAAGCAGATCTGGTAGCCCTGGGTAGGACTCAGTACCTGTGTCATGGTCTGTCCGTAGTACGGACCACTGCCGTTCACATACCAGGCATAGCTGGTAATATTCACGCAGTTGGAGCCTGACACGCCCGTAAAGGTGTATTCGCATGCATTGTTCTGGTAGAATATCTGCGGTTCCAGTTTACATTCGCAGCTGCCGGAGCAGTCTACCGTAACGTATTCGCAGTATTTCTCCTCGCAGGTATGTCCGTCGGGGGTAGTGGCCGTTACCACCAGGCATACATAGTATGTACCCGGGTTGGTATAGATATGGCCTACTTCCTGTCCGAGGGACGTGGTTCCGTCGCCGAAGCTCCAGTGATAGTTCACGTTCTGCAGGCAGGCCGGACCACCGGAGAAGCCTTTGAACCTAACCAGGCACTGGGCATAGTCGATACCATACTTGAACTCAGGCTCCAGGCGGCACTCACAAGGCGGAGCCTCGCATTGCACCACTACATCCATGCATACTTTTTTCTTGCATACCTCGCCGCTGGCGTTGGTAGCCGTTACCTGCATGCATACGGTGTATACGCCCGGACCAGGGAAAGTATGTACCGGGTTCGGACCGGTATAGGTGGTTCCGTCGCCGAAATCCCATTTGTAGGAGATGATCTGCAGGCACTCAGGACCGCCGGAAATACCCGTGAAGTGTACATTGCACAGCTCGTCGATGGTATAGTTGAATTCCGGTTTCAGGTCGCACGGACAAGGCGGAGCCTCGCAGTGTACCTCCACGTACTCGCAGTATTTCTCTTTACAAACTTCGGTACCGTTGGTTCCTTCCACAATGAGGCATACATAGTATACGCCCGGACCCGGGAAGGTATGTACCGGATTCTGGCCGGAGCCGGTGGTTCCATCGCCGAAATCCCATTTGTAGGTAACGTTCTGCAGGCAGGAAGGTGCACCGGAATGCCCTTCGAAGTGTACATTGCACAGTTCGTCGATACTGTATTCGAACTTCGGTTTCAGGTCGCAGGGGCACGGCGGAGCTTCGCAATGGATCACGATGTCTTCGCAGTATTTATCCTCGCACACCTGGCCGTTCACATAGGCGGTTACGTATACACATACATGATATACGCCCGGTCCCGGGAATACGTGTACGGGGAACTGGCCGCTGCCGGTGGTTCCGTCACCGAAATCCCAGGTATAGGTCACGTTCTGCAGGCAGGCCGGTCCGCCGGAAGCTGCCTCGAAGTATACGTTACACTGGTTATCGATCGTGTACTTGTATTCCGGTTTCAGTTCGCAGTGACACGGCGGAGCCTCACACTGGATATAGATCTCTTTGCAGACCTGTTTACGGCACACTTCACCGCTGGCATTGGTAGCTGTTACCGTGAAGCATACGTTGTAGATGCCCGGACCCGGGAAGGTATGCGTAGGTAACTGACCGCTGCCGGTAGTTCCGTCACCGAAATCCCAGGTATAGGTTACGTTCTGCAGGCAGGCCGGACCACCGGATACACCTACAAAATGTACGTTACATGCGGCATCGATGGAATACGTGAACGAAGGTTTCAGATCGCAGGGGCACGGAGGCTGCTGACAGTCGATCTGTATCTCCTCGCAATATCTCTCGCGGCATTCTTCGCCATTGGCATTGACTGCCGTTACGGTAAGACATACGTAGTAGGTGCCCGGACCCGGGAACACATGCACAGGATACTGACCCGTGCCGGTAGTTCCGTCGCCGAAATCCCACTCATAGCTCACAACCTGCAGGCAGGCCGGGCCACCGGAAGCGCCTTCGAAGTATACATTACACTGTTCATCGATCGCAAACTTGAAGTCCGGTTTCAGTTCACACGGACACGGATCGGTATGGCAATCGATAAAGATCTCTTTGCATATCTTCTTCTGGCATATCTGGCCGTTCGGGGCAATGGCTGTTACTTCGAGACAAACCACATAGATACCCGGACCAGGGAATGTATGCACGGGATACTGGCCGGTACCGGTGGTTCCGTCGCCGAAATTCCAGTTGTAGGTCACGTTCAGGCATTGCGGACCGCCCGAGATACCCTGGAAGGATACGCTGCAGTCGGCATTGATCGTAAAGTTGAACTCCGGTTTCAGATCGCAGGGGCAAGGATCTATATAGCAATCGATGTAGACCTCTTTGCAGATCTTTTTCTGACAGATCTGTCCGCTGGCATTCATGGCCG
The DNA here is from genome assembly GCA_052437175.1 of Flavobacteriales bacterium. Taxonomy (GTDB): domain Bacteria; phylum Bacteroidota; class Bacteroidia; order CAIKAF01; family CAIKAF01; genus JACVCJ01. The sequence goes on along the minus strand of JBQVOK010000001.1, from coordinate 341,719 downwards.
TTACTTCAAGGCACACCAGGTATACACCCGGGCCTGCATATACATGCATGGGAGTTTGACCGGTGCCGGTACTTCCGTCGCCGAAATCCCAGTTGTAAGACAGTATCTGCAGGCAGGCAGGAGCGCCGGAGAAGCCTTCGAAGTATACGCCGCAGCTCGAGCTGACAAGATACTGGAAGTCGGGGCTCAGTTCACACGGACAATATGGCGGATCGCAGTTTACTTCTACCTGGTGGCAGATCTCCTTGCGGCACTCTTCGCCATTGGCATTCACGGCCGTTACGATGAGGCATACGTTGTATACGCCCGGGCCGGGGAATGTATGCGTGGGATACTGACCCGTGCCGGTGGTACCGTCGCCGAAATTCCAGTCATAGGTCACGTTCTGCAGGCAGGACGGACCGCCGGAAATACCGCTGAAGGATATACTGCAGTCGGCATTGATACTGAAGTTGAAGTCCGGCTGCAGATCGCAGGGGCAGGGTTGTCCGCAGTTCACGAAGATCTCTTTGCAGATCTTCTCGCGGCACTGTTCTCCGGTAGGTGTGGTGGCAATTACCTCAAGGCATACCATGTACACACCCGGACCCGGGAATATGTGCGAAGGATTCTGACCCGTGCCGGTAGTTCCGTCGCCGAAATCCCAGTTGTAGGTCACATTCAGGCAGGCAGGACCGCCGCTTACTCCGAAGAACTGGAATACGCAGTCTGCCGTAACATTGTACTGGAAGCTCGGTTTCAGGTCGCAGGGACACGGATTGCCTCCGCAGTTCACAACCACCTCTTTACAGATCTTTTTATGACACTGCTCTCCGGTTGGCGTGGTGGCAATTACCTCGAGGCATACCACATATACGCCCGGTCCCGGGAATACGTGCGAAGGATTCTGACCGGTTCCGGTAGTTCCGTCACCGAAATCCCAGTTGTAGGTCACATTCAGGCATTGCGGGCCGTCGCTTACTCCAAAGAACTGGAATACGCAGTCTGCCGAAACATTGTACTGGAAGCTCGGGCTCAGATCGCAGGGACATGGCTGTGTTTCACAGTTCACGATCACATCCAGGCAGATCTTCTTACGGCATTGTTCACCGCTCGGCGTGGTGGCAATTACTTCCAGGCACACCACATAGGCTCCGGGGCCCGGGAAGGTGTGTACCGGGTTCATGCCGGTGCCGGTAGTACCGTCGCCGAAATCCCAGTTGTAGGTTACGTTGAGGCAGGCAGGGCCGCCGCTGGCTCCGAAGAACTGCATACTGCAGCCCGGGATCACGTTGTACTGGAAGGACGGACTCAGGTCGCATGGACACGGATTGCCGTCACAGTTTACCACGATCTCTTTACAGATCTTCTTGTGGCACTGCTGGCCGGAAGGTGTGGTGGCGATGACTTCGAGACAAACCACATACACGCCCGGACCCGGGAATACATGCGAAGGATTCTGACCAACAGCGGTTGTTCCGTCACCGAAATCCCAGTTGTAGATCACGTTCAGACAGGCCGGACCGCCGCTTACTCCGGAGAACTGGAATACGCAGTCGGATGAAACACTGTACTGGAAGTTTGGTGCCAGATCGCAGGGACACGGCGTGGTTTCGCAGTTCACGATCACATCCAGGCAGATCTTCTTACGGCATTGTTCACCGGTAGGCGTGGTAGCGAGCACTTCCAGGCACACTACATAGGCTCCCGGACCCGGGAAGGTGTGTGCCGGATTCTGACCGGTGCCCGTAGTTCCGTCGCCGAAATCCCAGCTGTACGTTACATTCAGGCAGGCCGGACCACCGCTGGCCCCGAAGAACTGGAGACCACAGCCCGGAGATATCGGGTTGTACAGGAAGGACGGGCTCAGATCGCAGGGACACGGATTGGTTCCGCAATTCACCACGATCTCCTTACAGATCTTCTTACGGCACTGCTCACCGCTAGGTGTGGTGCCGGTCACTTCCAGGCATACCACGTATACGCCGGGGCCCGGGAATACGTGTGCCGGATTCTGACCACTGGCCGTAGTTCCGTCACCGAAATCCCAGTCATAGGTTACATTCAGGCAGGCAGGACCGCCGCTTACTCCAAAGAACTGGAATACACAGTCCGGGGTAACGTTATACTGGAAGTTCGGACTCAGCTGGCATGGGCAGGGCTGTGTTTCACAATCCACCACTACATCCAGGCATATTTTCTTACGGCATTGTTCACCGGTAGGTGTGGTGGCCGTTACCTCGAGGCATACCACGTACGCACCCGGACCCGGGAAGGTATGTGCCGGATTCTGGCCGGTACCCGTAGTACCGTCGCCGAAATCCCAGTCATAGGTCACATTCAGGCATGCAGGACCGCCGCTGGCTCCGAAGAACTGGAGACTGCAACCCTGGATCACGTTGTACTGGAAGGATGGACTCAGGTCGCAGGGACACGGCGTGGTGCCGCAGGTTACCACAACCTCTTTACATATTTTCTTATGACATTGTTCACCGGTCGGTGTGGTGCCGATCACTTCCAGGCATACAATGTATATGCCCGGACCCGGGAATACGTGTGCCGGGTTCGGACCTGAACCGGTGGTTCCGTCGCCGAAATCCCAGGTATAGCTAACGTTCAGGCAGGCCGGTGCTCCGCTGGTTCCGAAGAACTGGAAGACACAGTCTGAGCTAACGTTATACTGGAAGTTCGGACTCAGCTGGCATGGGCAGGGCTGCGTTCCGCAGGTTACCACAACCTCTTTGCATATCTTCTTATGACACTGCTCACCGCTTGGCGTAGTGGCAATTACATCGAGACATACCACATAAATGCCGGGACCCGGGAATACGTGCGAAGGATTCTGACCCGTGCCGGTGGTTCCGTCGCCGAAATCCCAGCTGTAGGTTACGTTCAGGCAGTTTGGACCGCCGCTCATGCCAAAGAACTGGTAGTTGCAGTTGGCCGTAACGTTGTACTGGAAGTTCGGTGCCAGGTCGCAGGGACAGGGTTGTGTTTCGCAGTTCACTACCACATCCATACATATCTGTTTGCGGCATTGCTCACCGGTAGGCGTGGTAGCCGTTACGGTAAGGCATACCACATAACCGCCCGGACCGGGGAATACGTGCGTCGGGTTCTGACCCGTTCCGGTAGTTCCGTCGCCAAAATCCCAGTCGTAGCTTACATTGAGGCAGGTGGGGCCACCGCTGGCTCCGAAGAACTGGAAGGTACAATCGGCCGTAACATTATACTGGAACGAAGGACTCAGATCGCAGGGACAGGGCTGTGTTTCGCAGTTCACAAAAATTTCCTTGCAGATCTTTTCGCGGCATTGCTCTCCCTGGGCATTGGTGGCGATCACCTCCAGGCATACTACGTATACGCCCGGACCCGGGAATACGTGCGAAGGATTGGCGCCTGTAGCGGTAGTTCCATCGCCGAAATCCCAGTTATAGATGGTATTCAGGCAGGCCGGACCGCCGCTTACACCATAAAACTGGTAATTGCAATCGGCCGTAACATTGTACTGGAAATTGGGGCTCAGATTGCAGGGACAACCTTGCGGACCGCAGGGAATGAATATTTCCTTACAGATCTTCTTGGTACATATCTCAGTTCCGTTGGAAGCGGTCACTTCCAGGCACACCACATATACACCGGGACCCGGGAATATGTGTGAGGTAAGGTTACCTGTGCCGGTGGTACCGTCGCCGAAATCCCAGCTGTAGGTTACATTCTGCAGGCAGGAAGGCCCTCCGCTGGTAGCTTTGAACGCCACATTACAGAATTCGTCGATCGCGAATTTAAATGCCGGGTTCAGTTCGCAGGGGCAGGCCTCGCCACAGTTTTCAATAACCGTAATGGTTTCCACGGATACACAGCCTGTGGCCGGATCGGTGATCGTGAGCGTAACGGTGCCCGGCAGCGAGGTCCAGATCACGTCTACGTTCGACTGGTTGTTGAGCCCCGCGATACCACCTCCCGTTACCGTCCATACGGCCGTTTGTCCCGGCTGCAGGTTGCTCGATAAATTGGAGAGGTTGTTCGTGGATATACAAACCGTATTGGAGCCGTAGATCTCGGCATCCAGACCGATCTGTACCGAAGTGGTCACCGTGGTGCCATTGCCCGTTACCGTTACGGTATAGGTGCCCGGACCCGAAAATACGTGTACCGGGTTGGCCAGGGACGAAGTATTGGACGTTCCGGAAGCCGGATCGCCGAAGTTCCACTGGAAGGTATTGCTGCAGATACCCGGACTGAACTGGTAGGTAAGACAACTGATCTGCGTGGCCGTGATGGTATTGTTGAATACCGACAGCTGGTTGGCGTCGATCATGTTGGGCAGACCGCCATAGCTCAGGTTGGCCTGCATCTGCGGACCATTGAAGGTATGGTAGCAGGCATTCGGGTTACTTACCGAACTGCGTACATTGGGCTTGTGGATCACCTGCATGTACTGACTGCCGATGCGGGTCATGTACAGTTTGTTGTCCGGACCGCGCTGTATCTCGCAGGTGGTATTGATATCGGCTACCATGATCTCGCTGGCTGCCGGCGCCGGATCGGTAAGATCGTGCTGGAACAGCTTGCGGTCATTGTTCCATCCGTCGCTGTATATAAGACGGGAATCAGGGCTGAAGGACAGGCCGAAGATACGGCGCTGGTTCAGCACCAGTTCGTTGGAAAGTGTACCGTTATAAATATTAAGGTCGTACACCGCCAGGCCGGAGATTACCGGGCCGGGTGTAGGATAGTACGAACTGCCGGAAGCTACCGCCAGTTTGGTACCGTTCGGGGCGATGTCTATGGTAAACTGGTTACCGATGATCGAGGTCTGGAACTCACTGTGATAGGCCAGTCCGCTGGTGGTAAGGCTATACACCACAATGTAGTTGCTGTTGCCTTTTTTACCGGAAGTAAATATCCAGTAACCATTGCAGGAATAGGCTGCGGCAATTCCCTCGCCGCCCACCAGGGTTCCGTTGTTGCCCAGGTCATAGCCCATTCCCGCGGGAGGCGCTATGGGCACATTTACCGAAGAGGTCATGGAAGCGATACCGCCTGTTACCTGCACTTTGCTGTAACGGAAGCCGTCCATGCCCACATCGTTCATGGAATTGGTACTGGGCTTGGTAAAGATGTAGTACTGCCCTGCATTGGCCGGATCGGGAACGATCACGGCGCCGCTGCGCGAGCTGGTATTTCCCATCAGCAGGTTCCCGCTGTTGATCTGCGAGTGGTTATTGCGCCATACGCGTACTCCGTTGGTATAAAAGAGCAGGTTCCCCGAGGCATCGCTCAGTACGGCGCTGGCCTCGTCAATGTAGTTGTTGTTTACGTATGATCCGTTGCTGTATACGGGAGCACCGCCGGCAAAATTAAGACCGCCGTAGGTAGAAAAATACCAGTTACCCTGGTCGCTGAGGATGGGTGGACAGGCTTCAGCAAACACCAGCTGTGTGCCGGATACGCTGTTTACCCCGTCACTAACGGTAAGTACTACCGTAGCCGGGCTATACACGGAGGTGTAGGTATGCGAGATGGGATTACCACTGGCCGTGGTACCGTCGCCGAAATCCCAGGTATAGGTAACTCCGGGTATGGACACGGCCGTGAACGTAACCGAGCTGCCGGTACAGGGCGTGTAGTTGCTGGCCGTAAAATCAGCCAGCAGGCCGCCTGTACAGTTTACACCGGTATACACCAGGTTGGCGGAGGATACCAGTTCGGAGCGGTACAGGGCAATGGCGGCCAGCATACGGTCGTTCTGGCCCTGTGTAAAACCGCTCATGCAGGACTCATGTACATAGTCCATGTAGTTGTTGATGTCGTCCGGAAGGTTCGGCGATTCGTTACAGGTATTCCATCCTGCACCGGGGCACCCGGAGTTCGGAGCGGCAACGGGCGGCGTATCGCATACGCGGTCGCCCTGGAAGAGACAGGTAGATGGGGTCATTCCCATACATCCGTCCTGGAAGGTGTGATACAGGCCGAGGTAGTGACCGGCCTCATGCACCAGGATGCGGCCCAGCTGGCTGTAAGGGGCCAGAGTGCTACATCCGCAGGTGGCTACATCGCCAAAGGCATCGTAAGACATTACGATACCATCGGTAGCACTGGCGGCAAACTCAGGCAGCATCGAATAGCCGAGAATTTTATTTCCCGGAGGTAAGGTATTCGATGTAATGCCTTTTACCACCCATATACGCAGGTATTTCTCCGAAGGTAAGACCGAAGAAATGGCCGTAAGGGCCGCCTGCTGCGATACGTTATGGTTCGTAAGCGTTGGACTGTAATAGTGAAAGATCCCCGGCGTGGCACTGCTGATGCCCGTTGGGGTGTTGATGCTCTGCAGCGGCGTTACCCCTTTGGTGGTGGCCAGGCAGAACTTGATACCATAGTTATCGTAGTAATTGTTCAGGGCATCGATCTGGCTGGTCACCTGCAGATCGCTGATGTTCTCAGGCCCGTTCTGGTGCACCACATATACCACTACCGGTATAATAAGATTGGCACCCGAGCTTTTTAACTGCCCGTTGTTTCCCGACTTTTCAAGGAACTGTTCAACCGCCTTACTCAGGTTGTCGTCCATCTTGTCAAGCCGTTTCCGCACACTGGGGTCGGAGGCCTCCATGTGCCTGATAAGCTCATCGGTGTAGCACTGGTGTACTACTTCTTTTGATGGCTGCCGGTTCTGTGCCACCTGCGCGAACGTTAAATAGCCCGTCAGGTAGAATAACAACAGCATCAAAATCCACTTAGATTTAGTTGTATTCATAGTAAAAGGTTTACGAAACGGTGTTACGACCGTACTGCCGGCGATAGGTCATGGCAGAAAGAAACTGCGGTCGTTGTTATACAAACTTAGAATAATAAACTAAACGTGACCAACTTGTTAAAAAATTCAGCACCTTTTTTCATCTAAAATTCAGATTATATTTTTCAAACACCTAAAAAACAATATTTTAATTCAAAAACATGTAAACTAACATTATCAAAAAAGTAAATAAAAAGATAAACTATGAATCACATAAGACAAAGACGATTAATGTACCCGCACTGATCCAAGCCTTTACATAAAAAGGGTCAACTAAATAACAAACAACAACTTAGCCACTTTGAAATTTTCAAAAATCACGCTATTCACCCATAGAGGAAGACATGCCTCATAGTTATCTTATTTTTAACGTGATAGACCTTTGCCGAAAAAAAATTGTACTTTTATTTTCTGTTTGGGAGCATTTAAATCAATCATCCGTATCGTAAACCTGTAATCTGCATCATTATCCGCCATTGCCCTCCATTCTGTTCACACTTCAAATTCTTTATTCCATCTAAGCTTATGAAACACTTTTTCACGCTCTTATGTATTCTTTTCAGCAGTCAGGCATTTTTTGCCCAGTCACCCGGCAATGCCCTGCATTTTGACGGTTCCGGCGATTATGTTTCCTGCCCCATTCCGGCCGTCTTTACCAATCTTGCATCGAACGATTTTACCGTAGAGACCTGGGTTAAACCCGGCGCTTTCGGCACCAACCGCATATTCTTTGCCCAGCAGAGCAGCTCGGTATATGCCAGTATCCTGCTGAATGCTGCCGGTGCACCGTATATTTACATCAGCACCGGGGGCACTACCATCGGCCTCAATACCAGCAACACCCTGCCCGCAGGCCAGTGGTCGCACCTCGCGGTAACCTGGGACGCTTCGGCCGGCCAGACCCAGATGTACATCAATGGCGTGCTGCAAACCCTGGCTTCCGGCGGTTCTACCAGCGGAGGCCCCAATGGTCTTATGGCCATCGGCAGCAAGACCGACGGCAGCCAGAACCTGAACGGAGCCCTGGACGAATTCCGCATCTGGCAGGATGTACGCAGCGCCTGTGAGATCAATGCCTCCATGCATCATATACTGAACGGCAATGAGGCAGGCCTGGTACACTATTACAACTTTGACCAGGGCACGGCCGGCGGTGCAAACGCAGGTACCACTTCCCTGCCCGACCTTACGGGTACGGCCACCGGAACCCTGAACAACTTTGCGCTCAACGGCGCCTCCTCCAACTGGATAGCCTCCGACCTGGTGATCACCGGCACGGGAGAAACTCCGCTCAGCGGCAGCAGTACGCTCAGCATCTGCCAGGGCGATACCATCGTGTTTGCAGGCAACCCGGTATTTGCGGGCGGCACCTATACCGATACGCTCAGCAGCAGTTCCGGCTGCGACAGTGTGCATACCCTTACCCTGAGTGTAAACCCGGTACCTACGCACAGCATCACAGCCAGCACCTGCGATTTCTATAACTTTAACGGGGATATTCTTTCCGCTGCAGGCGTCTATTACGACACCCTGGTTTCGGCCGCAGGCTGCGACAGTATTGTGCAGCTTACCCTTACGGTAAACAGCGTAGACCTAAGTGTTAGCCAGTCCGGTCATGTACTTACAGCCAATGCCAGCGGAGCTACCTTCCAGTGGCTCAACTGCCAGACCTCCACGCTCCTGGCGGGAGCTACTTCGGCCTCCTATACCGCTACATTCAACGGTCAGTTTGCCGTGCTGGTTACGCAGAACGGCTGCACGGATACCTCGGCCTGCTTCACGATAAATACCGTGGGCCTGAACGAAGCCGGTATTCCCGAACTGAACGTCTACCCCAACCCGGCACAGGACTTTATTACGATCTCCGCTCAGACGGGTACCCTGCTGAACACTGTTTCCCTGAGCGATATGCAGGGCCGCGTGCTGCTGCAACGCAATGATCTTACGCTGCCTGCCCAGCTGAATATACAATCGCTCCCGGGCGGCATATACCTGCTTACACTTTCCGGCCCTGCCGGTAAGAGCACACAGCGCATCCTGAAAATGTAACACCGGTCTTTATAAAACAGCATTCGCGGGAACCTTTCTATCGGAGGGTTCCCGCTTTGTTTTCGGGGCCTTGGGATATAACAACGCTTTGAATATCCGGGAAAAATCCGTATTTTTAAAGAATGCCCCACCACCCTCTGGTCCTTAATGATGATGCCGGTAAATACGATGTTCCGGCCAATGAAGGAGAAATTCTGCCGAATAAGCCGGGCTATACGACTGTACAGGAGATCTCAGAAGCAGAATTTATAGGATTCCTGAGGGCCCAGGAATACTTCATTGATACGTTGGATCAAAAGACCCGTTTCAACCTGAAATACCTGTATGCGCTGCATAAAAAAGCCCTGCACGACGTATATTCCTTTGCAGGCAAGCTGCGGACCGTTAATATGTCAAAAGGCGGTTTTTCCTTTCCTTCTGCCCTTTTCTTACCACAGGCAATGTATTCTTTTGAACAGGAAATACTTTTGCCGCTAAATCATACGTACAAAGAGAAAGGTGACCTGGTCAGGGACCTGGCAAAAATGCATGCCGAACTGCTGTTTATACACCCCTTCCGCGAGGGAAACGGCCGTACTACCCGTTTACTGACGGCTATGATATATCTGTACCATACGCGGTCATACCCGGATATCGACCAATTGCTCAACGAAAGAAAAGAAGAATATATAGCAGCCGTACAGGCAGCAGCTTTGCAGGATTACGAGAAAATGTACCGGTTATTTTGCGAAGGCTTTTGAATTACCGGAGCGGGCTTTTTCTATCAGATGGTTCATTTGTATATCATTGAAATAGATTCCTTCTATTTCAAATGAATTTCGCATAGCCATTACAGCCGTTTTTTTGACAGCGTCTTTATCTTTGATAAAAGGCGACAACAACTTATTTCCGGCAGTTTTCACAGAGTAAATATACGGTTTTTTCGCTTCTTATGCAACAGCCAATTTAGCTTCATCCGGGAACTTCAGGATATTTCCGGTTCTATTTAAAAATATGAAATATTCCGTGCTGTTTTTTCTTATCGCCGTTCTGCGGGCAGTACTCCAGGATGTAATAATACGCGCCGGAAACCAGTTTGCTTCCGTTGTTCGACTGTCCGTACCAGATCGTGTTCACATCGTCGGAATCGAACACCAGCTCACCCCAGCGGTTATAGATGTAGATCTCGAAGCAGGTAAGTCCGAACAGGGAGAAGTCGATGAAATCGTTGATGCCATCGCCGTTCGGTGAGAACACATTGGGCACCGGAATACTGTCGCAGGGCACGTCTATGGCCTGTACCGCGATCTTTTTCCCGTAACAGCCGTTCAGGCTCAGGTCTACATAGTACACCGTTGCGCCCTGCAATACAGGCGTTACAAAAGGGTTTCCCACAAAAAGGGCCGTCGTATCCGTATCGCTGGCATACCAGCTGATGGTGCCGTTGCCCTCGGCAAAGATCTCTACCGCATTGGGTTTGCAGAACTCTACATCGTCTGCATCGGGTACAAAATCGTCGTCGTTGATGAGGTCGATGTTCATATCTTCCGACTGATTGGAGCAGCCCAGTGTATCGGTTACCGTTACATGATAGGTACCCTCTTCGGTTACCAGCAGGCTGTCGGCCGTATTGCCGCCCGGCTGCCAGTTGTAGATATACGGCCCCTGCTGTGCATAGAGTACAATGGTATCGCCCGCGCAAAGCTGGTCTGTGACCGGGTCCAGGATATCTGCTTTGGGATCGTTCACCTGCACATAAATACTGTCGGTAGCTATGGTGCCGCACTGCGAAACCACTTCGCAGTAATACCAGCCCGAATCGCTTACGTATACGGAGGTTCCTGTGGCTCCGGGCGGATTGATCCACTGTATGGAGGTCTGCCCCGAGACCACCACAGAAATCTGCACGGAATCGTTTTTGGCACAGATCAGCGGCGGCTTGTTTGTAGTGAGAAAAGGCGATGAGAACTCGGTGACCACCACCGTATTGGTAAGCAGGGTACAACCCGGGTTAAAAATAACATTGGCAAAGTAAGAGCCCGGTGTGGTCACGTAAATGCTGTGCGTGCTGTCTGAAAGTACGCCGCCCGGCCCCGACCACTGCACCACGCCCGGTCCTGAACATAGAATTTCTACCGAATCGTTGGGACAGATCACCGCCGAAGCCGGGTTGGTGGTAATGGCAGGCTGTGAAACCACGGTGACCGTGAGCGTATCGAAATCGCTGGCCGTACAGCCGTTGGGCAGGGACTCAAAACTGGCTACATACAGCAGCTGCGTGCTGTTTACACCAATGGTATCGAATCCGTTCGTATATACATAATTGGCGTACCAGGTGTAGTTCGATCCGCCGGACGCGCCATAATAACCAACCTGACCGGGGCACAGGCTCGAAGGCCCGGTAATTTCCACATCTACCTGCGGGTACGGCAGCACATCCACGTAAAAGGTATCGCTGGTGGTGTACAGCAAGGTATCGCAGGAATTATAGTATTTGATATTGCAATTGCAGGTATAGGTACCACTCTGGGGCAGTATGGCCGATACGTAGGAATAACCCATGAACGGCGGTACATCTACCACATTACCGATGGTACCCGATGGAGAAAAGGTACACTGACCATCAATATTGGGTATAGGTATAGGCAGCTGACCCGGATTGCTGATAAGATCGAAAATACCGAGGTATACCGGCATGTTTCCGCATACCGTGATGGAATCGTTGCCGTCGGCATCGCCCATGAGAAAAAGCGTGGGGTCGATATTAATGAGTGAATCCTCATAGATCACCGCCACCAGCGTTTGCTGTGTGCAACCATTGGCCCCCGTGGCCGTTACCGTATAGGTGCCGTTGTTCGGGGCCGTAATGGGGTTTACACCCGGCGGATTTCCACCCCAGCTGATGGTGGTACCCGGCGGCGTAGACGAAGTGAGTACTACCTGGGCCGGACGACACACGCGTATCTCCTCCGGGAAAAGTGCGTTGTTATTCACCCCCTGGTTATCGGTAACCGTGGGCTTGGGTGGCAGCGGCTTTATGTTTACGTATATGGTATCCGAACTGCTGAAACAGCCGTCTTCCGTGGTCTGCTTTACGCTGCGCAAACCAGAGTTCACCACATTGATATTGTCATTGGTACCACCGGTAGACCACTGGTAGGTATAATTGGGACCGATACCGGCGCAGGCGGTAGAATCATTCCCCGTTTGCGTGGATGCATGCAGGATCACATTTCCGCAGGCCGTTACCGAATCGCCCAGGCAACTGCTGTGATCGCCCACTACATCGTTGATGCAGCCCTTTACAAAAGGCAGGTTGCAGGCCGTGGACGTGCGGTGATAATAATCGTAGGGCTGCCGGGCCGGATTTACCAGTCCGCCTACAAATACGTCCTTATTGCCAATAGCCATAAAACTGTTGTAGCGGTTATAGTCCGGATCGCTGCAGGTACCCGGTATATTGGGTGCCAGCGTTACCTGGGTCGGAATAAAAGAGCCGTTTGCCGTCGCGGACGGAATATTCAGGTTGCATTCGAAACTGCCGCAGAAAACGGGGCGCGTGGTTCCGCTTACGGCCACGCTGTTGCTTTCATCGTCTTTTTTGCCGCCCCATTGCCGGGCCCATTGCCGGCTGCCCGAAAGATTATACATAGCCGCAAAACAGTCTTTATAACCTACGCTGTTAAAGGTACCCTGCCCGTACTGATCGGCATATTCGTTCATTTTGCATTTAAAGTAACCGGTAATGTATACCCCGTTACTGCCCACGGCCAGTCCTTTGGCACTGATCTCGCTGTCGCTGCCGTCGGCTTCGGACCAGAGCAGGCTGCCCGAGGCGTCGTACCTGGCCAGGAAAATACGGTTGCTGTATGTATTGGTGAGTGGTGTGCCCAGGTTGGGGAAAAAGAAAAGGTTCCCGGTAAAATCGCCTGTGACGTACACCGCACCCGTGTTATCGCAGCCGATATCGTGGGAGATACTGCTGGTGGCCCCGCCGATGATACGGAACCATTGCTCATTGCCCGCTGCATTGAACTTTATAACAAAAATGGAATTGTTCGATGTATTGGGATGTGTAACGTCAAAGGTGATGGTCTGTGAGAACTGCCCGGTGGCCACTACGTTGTTGTTCTGATCGCAGCTTACGGCAAAACCCCGGTCCACCGCGGGGGCCGTACCGTTCTTTACCCACTGTACCGTACCGGCAGAGTCGTACTTGGTCACAAAAATGTCTTCGGCCACCCCTGTAATGGAAATCGCACCGAAAGCAGCCGTACCGGAATACTGCCCGATGATCACCGGCGCACCCGTGTTGTCTACAGCCACATCATTGGCGATATCGGCCATGCTGCCACCACCCCGTCGGGCCCAGATCACCTGCCCGGCAGCGTTCATCTTTACCAGGAACACATCCTGCTGGCCGCTGCTGGTAAGGGTTTGTGATCCGGCCGTAAACGTTCCGAAAAAGTAACCCGTAACAAAGATGTTCCCGAAATTGTCGCAGGCCACGGAAGTACCGCGTTCATTATTGGTCCCGCCCAGGCGCCGTGCCCAGATGAGCGTGCCGCCGGGATCGTATTTGGTCACAAAAACGTCGCTGAGCCCGGCAGCATTGAGCGTTTGTCCCTGAAAGGAGCTGCTGCCTGTAAAATAACCGGTGGCTACGGTGTTCATAGATGGGTCCAGGGCTACCGAAGCGGCTTCTTCAATGGTAAGTCCGCCCCCTTGTGCGCCCCAGTACGTCTGGGCTACCGACACAAAAGGAAACAACATGCAGAGTATAAGGGCAGCGATACATCTGAATGGTCGTAGCTGTTTTTTCATAGGCTCAAGATCAAAGCTATTAAAAAATTTTAACACTTCAGGCGGCACGTCGGACGAGCTTGGTCTAAAATATCGGGGCTTCGTAACGCTCCTCTCCTCTTAAGACCGCTTTCTGCATTAAAAAAAAGCCCCGTACCACAATGGATACGGGGCTTTGCATGTTATATATGCATCCTCTATTTCACTTCCAGGATCTTAATTTCTGTGCGGCGGTTCTGCTGGTGCTCTTCTTCACTGCATTCCACCCCGTTCTTACAACGGTTCACCGGTTGCGATTCGCCGTATCCTTTGGCAATAATGCTCGATGTAGGTACGCCTTTCGATACCAGGTAATCCACACAGCTCTGGGCGCGTTTCTGCGACAGGCTCTGGTTCGATTTGTCGCTGCCCCTCGAATCCGTATGGGAACTCAGTTCCACGCGGATGTTGTCGTTCTCGATCAGGAAGCCGGCCAGTTTGTCCAGCTCGCTCATACTTTCGGAACGCAGGGTATACTTGGCATAATCGTAAAAGATATCGCGTACTTCGAACTTGATGTTCTTTTCGATCGGCTGCATGTCCGTATCGATGTCCAGTTCAGCCGTAAGCTCATTGTCCGTGGAGAACTTCTTGTTCATGTCCAGGTAGCCTTTTTTACGGGCAAACAGGTCATAATCGCTGTTGGTTTCCAGTTTCACTTTGGCTTTTCCGTTGGCATCGGTGGTATAAGCCAGTTTTTTACCATTGGTCTTATTGGTAATGGTACCGCTTACACCGGCCAGAGGCTGCTGGGTTTTTTTGTCGATGAACGTAATTTCCGATTCCATTACCGAACGGCGCAGGTACAGGTCTGAGGGCAGTATCTTACCCTCGGTTACGCCGCGGGTGGTCAGCTTGCCTTCTTCTACCAGTTCGTAGTTCTCTTTTTCGGCCGTGATGCGGTAATCGGCATTCTTATCGAGTTTGGCGGTGTATTTGCCCAGTGAATCGGTGGTCACTTCGATCACTTCCCCGGTTTTTTCGTTGATGATGTGCACCAGGGTATTCGGCAGAATTTCTTTCGTAGTGGCATCAAACAGGGTTCCGTCCAGGTAAATATTGATCTCCCGGATCGTTGTCTGGTAAATGCGGTCTTTGAAATCATTCCGTGCCGAAGCAAACCAGGCGCCGTCCTCATTGGCATTTACGGCGATGGAAAAATCGTCGAAACGGGTATTCACCGGGTATCCCATATTTTCGGCCAGAGCAAAACCGTCTTTGCTGCTGCGGGCTGAAAACAGATCGAGTCCGCCCAGGCCGGCAAAACCGTCCGATGCAAAGAACAGCGTACCTTTTCCGCCTACAGAAGGGAAAAGCTCGTCGCCGTCGGAGTTCACGTTTTTACCCAGGTTTACCGGTACAGACCAGGAACCGTTCTCCAGGCGGCTGGCATACAGGTCGGCACCGCCATAACCGCCGGGTTTGTCCGACGCGAAGATCAGCGTTTTGCCATCCGGAGTTACGGCGGCATGGCCCACATTGTATTCGCCGTTATTGTACGGGAAGGCTTGTGGCTCCGTCCATTTACCGTCTTTGTATTCCGAAATAAAAATACCCAGGCGCTTTACTTCCGTTTTTCCCTTGCGGGCATACACATTGCGCGTAAGGTAGGCCGTGTTGCCGTCCGGACTAAAGCTCAGCGGTCCATCGTGATACTTGCTTACAAATTCCTTGCGGATAAGCTGCGGGGCCTGCATTTCGTTGTCTTTTTTGCGGCTGGTGTACAGTTTTACATAGTAACTGTTGTCCCATTTGTAGCGGGTGGCCGAAAAACCTACGGCCTTGCGCGAAGAGGAAAAATACAGGTCGCCGTTACGCAGGGCCGGGGCAAAATCGCCCAGGCCCGAATTGTACGGGAAAGGCTTTACCGTGTAGCGGGCGCTGTCTTCCTTAAGCGTGGCCACGTAATTGGGATTTTTGGCCAGGGCCGAAGCCGTTTTGGAATTCGACAGGCTGCCGGCATACTTCGTGGAAAGGTCCCTCGCCTTTTCGTACTTACCCAGCGTCATCAGCACGCGTATGTACTCGGGTAGGTTCTGTTCGTTCAGCTGGCCTTTCGATTCCAGCAGGTCGTAATAATAGGCCGCCTTTTCCAGGTTACCGGAATAACGGTAAGACTGTGCGGCTTTCAGCAGTACGTCGTAATTAAAGTTGTTCCTGCGGATCTCTTTCCGGGCCACTTCGTCAAAAACGCGGGCCGATTCGTAGTACTCGAAATCGTCGAACAGCTTATTGCCGTACTGTATCTTACTTTTCTGAGCCTGTGCCACACCTGCGATACCCGCAGCCAGCACAAGCGTATATACATATCTTTTCATGTGGGATTTACGGTTTGGTTAGAAATACCTCGGTGAATAAACCTTGCCTGAATTCTTGTACCGGCTAATGTCGAACTGCAGCACTACCTCATGCGTTCCGTACTGCTGGCCACGCAGGCCGTTCAGCGGGAAGTCGAAGGCATAGCCCAGGGTAAACACCTTGCCGATGAGGGCCGAGGCATTTACGCCCATCGCTTCGTTGTAGCGGTACATAATGCCGATCCAGTACTTTTTATACGCCATGAAACTGGCATTCAGATCGAACGTAAGCGGTGCATACGGCGTGATCTTTACCAGGGTAGACGGTTTAAAGTCCCACACGCTGTTGAGGCGGAACACGTAACCACCGGTCACAAAAAAGTGGCGGCGTATCAGTTTCAGCTCCGTGGTGTTTACGTCCTTGCGGCTTTCCAGTACGCGGGGCGAAGATACGCCCAGGTAAAAGCGCTCGCCGTAGTAATAGATACCGGCCCCGAAATTGGGTTTTACGCTGTTGAACGTAGTTCCGTAATACGGATCGTCGGGATCGGTCACGGCCAGGTCTGTAAAATTATACTGCGAGATATCCACCCCGGCCGAAAGCCCGAAGGCCAGGCGGTGTCCTTTTTTGTTGAGACGGATACCGGCAGATATGTCAAAGAAAGCGGCCGTGCGGCGGCGTGCCCCGATGCGGTCGTTCACCAGGTGGGCACCCAGGCCCAGGGTCTGTCCTTTTACCGGGGAATGCACCGACAGCCACTGTGTCATGGGAGCGCCCTTAAAGCCCACCCACTGGAAACGGCCCAGCATCGAAATATTGAGGCTGTTGCGGGAACCGGCATAGGCCGGGTTGTAGTACAGGGGATTATACATATAGAGCGACATCTGCTCGTCCTGCTGTGCAGAAGCATTGAAGCCCGTTACGGATACGGCCAGTGCCGTACTTATGATATATAGTAACTTTTTCATTTTTCTGGGGCGGTTTAGTTTAGTATTGCAGTTCAATAAATCCTTTCACCGGTTTATCGTCCGTACCGGTTTCCAGTATGTAGAAGTACGTACCTACAGGCAGATAACCGTCTTTACCCACCACGGCACCCATATTGGCTTTGCCGTTCCAGTCGTTGGCATAGGGCTGTGCTTTGTACACGGGCGAGCCCCAGCGGTTGTAGATGGTGAGCTTATGATCGGGATATTTATCCAGGAAGCCGATGATCAGCAGGTCGTTCTTGCCGTCGTTGTTCGGGGTAACCAGCTCGGTAATGGTCTGGCACTCTCCGTCCGAAAGCAGGCTGAGTGTAACCGTATCCTGCAGCGTACAGTTATCCTTGTTGTAAATGGTTACAATATAGTCGCCCGCGTTATTGCTGCCGATATTGTTGATCTCGTTGGAAGCGCTGGTACTGCTGAAGTTGTTCGGACCGGTCCAGCTGTATGCCACACCGCCTTCGGCCGCAAAGATGAAATTATCCTGCTGGCAGAGAGCAACATTTGTCTCACCCGTAGCTCCGGCGTTGGGATCGTAAGCGCTGATGGTCACATAACTGGCATCTGTGCCCGTACAACCGTTGGCGTCGGTCACCACTACCTGGTACATACCGTTCTGGGTAACCACCAGGGTAGATGTGGTTGCGCCCGTACTCCACTGGTACGCACTGAAACCGGCACCGGCATTCAGCGTGGTCTGGCTGTTGCCGCACACCAGCACGGAATCCTGCATATTGATCACAGGCTCGGGATTCACGATAATGGTCACCGTATTCAGGTCTATACAACCGCTGTTGTTGTCCGTAGCCGTCAAGGTGTAATTCGTGGTGGCTGAAGGACTCACCCAGATGCTGGGCAGGTTGGAACCCGTGCTCCAGAGCAGTACAGCCCCGATTCCGCCTACGGCGGTCAGTTCCACAGAATCGCCCTGGCAAATGCTGTTATCGGCCACGGTAATACTGAAATTCGGTACCGGGAGTACATCTACGGCGATCTGTAATGAATCGCTGCACACACCCGCAGAACCGATTACCGTATACACAGTGGGCGTAGTCGGATTCACCGTAACGGCAGCTGTAGAAGCTCCGTTATGTACCCACAGGTACGAGGTAGCCCCGGAAGCCGTCAGTGTGATCTCTGAACCGGCACAAACCGTGGTGTCGGCATCAGAAACGGCAATGGCCAGGTTAATTCCGCCCGTTGCACTTACCGTTACGGTAATGGTATCGGTAGAAGAACAGCCGCTGGCTGCCGTACCCGTTACGGTATACAGCGCGGTGGCCACAGGTACGAACGGTATGCCGTTGGTTACACCATTATCCCAGGTATAGCTTACACCGCCGCTACCTGTCAGGGTTACCGAACTGCCCGTACATACCAGCTGTGCCGATGCATTGGCACCGATAACAGGCAGGGCATTTACAGTTACGGTTTGTATTGTAGCCGGAGAAGTACAGCCGTTTACCGTTACGGTAAGACTGTAACTACCCGTGTTGCCGTTGGTCAGGCCCGTAAGTATGGGGTCTTCCGCGGCAGAACTGAAACCGGCCGGACCGCTCCATGCATAGGTAGCACCAGCGATCGTGGGGCCGTCAAGCGTTACGGAACCGCCTACGCAGACCGGCGAACCAATGGTAAAGGCCGGGGCCGCAGGGATCGGGTTTACCGTTACGGCCTGTGTAGCCGTGGCTGAAGTACAACCGCCTACCACAATGTACAGGGAATAGGTGCCCGAAGCAGCCGGCGTTACAGAACTCAGCGTGGGATCTTCCACAGAGGAACCGAAACTGTTCGGACCCGTCCATACGTATGTGGCACCCGCAACCGTAGGACCGTTAAAGTTCAGCGTAGCCCCTGCACAAACGGCCGGGCTTACGGTAAACAGCGGAGTGGAAGGCGGATTCGGGTCAGAAAGGGACGTATTGAGCACGTTGGACGAACAACCGGCCGCACTCACGAAAGTAACGGCATAACTGCCCGCCGGAACATTGGAAATAGTATAGGGAAGTGAAACAGATACCGCAGCGCCGGAAGCCGCACCGGTCCAGGTAACGTTGCCCGTGCCTGTTCCGTTAATGCTGAAGGAACCTGTGCTGGCCCCGCAGGCATTCGGGTTAACAAAGGTACCCATGGTAATGGCCGGGGTCGGGTTTACCACCACGGTCTGGGTAGCAACACCCGATGAACAGCCGCTTACCACCACTACCAGGTTATAGGTACCGGCAGCAGCCGTTCCTGCCGAAGGAATGCCCGGGTTCTGTACACCGGAACTGAAGCTGTTGGGGCCTGTCCATACATAGGAAGCGCCACTCACCGTAGCCGTGCTCAGGTTCAGTGCTGAGCCGGAACAGATAGGGGAATTGGTCGTAAACGAAGGTGTGGCCGGAGTGGTATTTACCACTACTGCCTGGGTTGCGGTGGCCGATGAACAGCCGTTTACCACTACCACCAGCGAATAGGTACCCGCAGCCGCAGCAGAAACGCCCGCAATACTTGGATCTTCTGCCGAGGAACCGAAACTGTTCGGACCGCTCCATACATAGGTAGCTCCTGCTACCGTAGGACCGTTCAGATTCAAGGTATTTCCCGTACAAACAGGAGTATTGGAGGTAAAGTTCGGGGTGGCCGGAGTAGCATTTACCGTTACCGCCTGGGTAGCTGTGGCCGATGAACAGCCGCTTACCACTACCGTAAGGTTATAAGTGCCTGAGGCCGCCGTGGTAGCTCCCGCGATCGACGGGTCTTCTAACGAAGAGCTGAAGCTATTCGGGCCGCTCCATACATACGTGGCGCCGGCTACCGTAGGACCGTTCAGGTTCAGGGCAGAACCGGAGCACAGCGGGGAGTTTGTGGTAAAGTTCGGCGTAGCCGGTATCGGGTTTACCACCACATTCTGGGTAGCCACGGCCGATGAACAGCCGCTGACCACCACGCGCAGGTTATAGGTTCCGGCAGCAGCTACGGTGACATTGCTGATGGAAGGATCTTCCAGCGCAGAACCGAAGCTGTTCGGGCCGGTCCACACATAGGTGGCGCCGGCTACCGTAGGGCCGTTCAGGTTGAGTGTGGAACCGGCGCAGAGCGGCGAGTTGGTCGTGAAGTTCGGCGTAGCCGGCAGCGGGTTTACCGTTACCGTTTGTGTGGCGGCAACCGAGTTACAACCGTTTACGATCACGTACAGGTTATAGGTACCTGAGGCCGCTGTGGTTACGTTCGTAATACTCGGATCTTCTACCGATGAGCTGAATACATTAGGGCCGCTCCATACATAGGTGGCACCCGCTACGGTAGGACCGTTCAGGTTGAGCGTAGAACCGGCGCAGACCGGAGAGTTCGTAGTAAAGTTCGGGGTGGCAGGCGTCGGGTTTACCGTTACCGTTTGCGTAGCCGTGGCCGAGGTACAGCCGCTGTTTACCACGTACAGGCTGTACACACCGGAAGCCGCAACCGTGGCATTGTTTACTGCGGCATCTTCTGTAGATGCCGTAAAGCCGTTGGGACCACTCCATACATAAGTAGCTCCCGCGATCGCCGGACCGTCGAGGCTTACGTTACCGCCGGAACAGATCGGACTGTTGGTGGTAAAGGTCGGGGCAGCCGGGGTCGGGTTCACCGTTACCGCACCTGTAGCAGTGGCCGAAGTACATCCGCTCACCACCACATATAGATTATACGTACCGGAAGCTGCTGCGGTTACACTGCTGATGCTCGGGTCTTCTACCGAAGAACCGAAACTGTTGGGGCCCGTCCACACATAAGTGGCGCCGGCTACCGTTGGACCGTTCAGGTTCAGGGTAGCGCCCGGGCATAAAGGAGAATTGCTGGTAAAGTTCGGGGTGGCTGGGATCGGGTTTACCGTTACCGT
Organism: Flavobacteriales bacterium; assembly: GCA_052437175.1. Classification (GTDB taxonomy): domain Bacteria; phylum Bacteroidota; class Bacteroidia; order CAIKAF01; family CAIKAF01; genus JACVCJ01. The sequence goes on along the minus strand of JBQVOK010000001.1, from coordinate 320,919 downwards.
TTGGGTAGCTACCGCCGATGAACAGCCACTTACTACTACACGCAGGTTATAGGTACCACTGGCCGCTGCCGTGGCATTACTGATGCTGGGGTCTTCCACCGATGAACTGAAACTGTTAGGGCCTGTCCACAGGTAAGTAGCTCCCGCTACCGTCGGGCCGTTCAGGTTTAATGTAGAACCGGCACAGATCGGTGAGTTGGTCGTGAAGTTTGGCGTGGCCGGAAGCGGGTTTACCGTTACTGCCTGGGTAGCTGTGGCCGAGGTACAGCCGTTTACTACCACATACAGGTTATAGGTACCGCCGGCGGCAACCGTGGCACTGCCTATGGACGGATCTTCCAGCGAAGAACTGAAGCTGTTCGGGCCGCTCCACACATACGTAGCACCGCCTACCGTTGGACCGTTCAGGTTTAAAGCTGAACCGGCGCATACCGGAGAGTTCGTGCTAAAGTTCGGCGTAGCCGGAATAGCATTCACGGTTACCGTTTGTGTGGCTACCGCCGAGGTACAGCCGCTTACCACCACACGCAGGTTATAGGTACCTGCTGCTGCTGCCGTAATATTGGTCAGGGAAGGATCTTCCACCGATGAGCTGAAGCTGTTGGGGCCCGTCCATATATAAGTGGCACCGCCTACTGTAGGACCGTTCAGGTTCAGGGTAGAACCGGCACACAATGGAGAGTTTGTAGTAAAGTTTGGCGTAGACGGCAGCGGGTTCACCGTAATGGTGATCGGGGTACGCGTACTGGCACAGCCTCCGTTTACAGCTTCGGCATACACAGTGGTAACACCCGGTGTGTAATTAAGCGTGGTACCCGTACCCAACAGTGTTCCCCCTGAAGGGGCATTGTACCAGTTAATGGTACCCGAGCCTGTGGCTGTAAGTGTAATGCTCTGCCCGGCACAGACCGTGGCCGGCCCTCCTCCGGAGACACTCAGTACCGGAGGCCCACCGATATCGAACTGCACGATACCAAATACATAGGAACTTCCCGTTCCGGAGTTGATCACGTTATCATAGTATGCACCACCGCCCGGGTTCGTTACCGGGAAATCGCGGGCCTGCGTCATACCTGTGGCATACAGGCGGCCGTTCACACGGTCACTTACCATGCGTTCCATAAAGGTACTGTCGCTGTGTATATAGCTGGACCAGCCAATGCCGAAGGCAGGGGTCATCTCCATGGCCATGTACCCGTATTGCGACGTGTTGGCATTGTTCACATTGTAGGAGCCAGCCTGCGGTGTGGTAGCAAAGGTGCGCGACTGCAGCATCAGGTAGTGCTGGTTACAGTTACCCGGCGTCTGGCCCTGGATATACACCTCCTCGTTATTGGCTCCCATATACGTACCGTGTATCAGGGCACTGGCCGAGTTAAAGCGCATAATGAAACCGGCGCAGTAACCTGTACCGCCAAAGCCGTCGCTGAGACCGGCCGGCATGGTCTGGTAATAGGCGCCGCCACCCGGGTTCACCAGGTTCATAACGGTACTTCGGGTGGTAGACGTAAAGATCACGTCGTTGTTGGCGTTGGTGGTCACCTGTGAGTACGACAGACCTTCCAGTCCGTTCCCCCCCAGCAGGGTACTCCATACCAGGCCGCCTGAAGCGTTGAACTTCATGAGCCAGTAATCGTATTTATCACTATACGTATTATCGAAGAAAGCGCCGCCGCCCGGGTTCACCAGGGGAACGGTGGCATTGTCGGAACGGTTGAACAGGTACAGGTTGTTGTTACTGTCGAAGGTGATGCCCATCGGTTCTTCGTAACCGGTACCGCCCAGCCAGGTGCCCCATGTCTGCACCATATTGGCGTCGAACATGTACAGGAACACATCGCTGTTTCCGTTAAAAGTGTTGTCGTTATAGGCGCCGGCCCGTGCCACCACGGTCGGGGCTGTACTCCAGCTGTAGTTAAAGGAGCTTACGGCCACGTTCCCGTTGCCGTCCACCGCCATATTGATCTCGCTGTAACAGCGCAGGTAGGTGGAGTGCTGCATAACACCCGTAGCCGAATTGAACTTGGACAGGAAGCCCTTGTCGCCCGTTCCGGGACTGGTCTGGTAATAAGCGCCGCCGCCCTGGTTCATCAGGGGAAAGTCGGTACTGGAAGTAACCCCGGATACGTAGAAAGTATTTCCCGTAGCGGCAATACCATGGTCGTAATAGTTGTTCTGCGAACCTGTGCCACCCAGGTAGGTAGCCCATACCAGCTGGCGGTTCACGTTGAATTTGGCAAAATAAACGTCCAGGCCCGACGAAGGATTGTACGAAGGGTCGAACCAGGCCCCGCCACCCGGGTTCACAACCGGAAGGTCGGGAGAATAGGTATTGATCTGGTAGTAAAAGTTCCCCGAAGCATCGGTGGTCACGTTACCACGGATGGCGCTGGAAGCACCGGTGGTAGAGCGTTCAAAATACGTGGCCCAGGCCAGTGTGGGGTCGATCACCAGGGTACGGTCAACGGTTTCGATACCTTCTGCTGTAAAGCCGAAAGTGTTATCTTCCATCAACCGGTAATCCACGTTCACCGGTTTTTTATCATCCTGCCAGTAAGAGGCCGGGATGCTTTCCCGCAGGGTACGTACTTCGGTTTTCATTTCGAAGTTCTTCCCGTTTTTGGATATGGATGAAACCCCGTCGTACCGGAAGCGTATATCCGACAGTTTTGCACCGGGATGCAGCACCAGGTCGTACTTCAGGGTACCGTTCACCAGTTTGAACACCACATCGATGCCGTTGTACAGGTTTTTGTAGGTAACCTGTCCGTAGGCCTGTACGCCGGTTATACCCTGCGCACAGTGTGCAAAGTAAAAATTGGTGCGTTCGCCCTGCGGATCTTCAAACAGGATGCCGGGCTCGGGTAGCGCGCCCTTGAATTCCATGTCTATACGCTGTTCGAAGATGCGTAAGGAAGCGTACTTTGCGCCCTCAATATCACCCTTCTCGCGTAATTCACGGCTGCGGTCGTTCTCCACATGGTCCATCTTGTACAATGCATATACGATCCGGTCCTTCATAAAGAACAGGCGTGCATCGTGTGTATCAAAAGTGAAGAGTACGTCGGGTCGGGGTTTGCCGTTCTTATCGGCGACCTGCCCCTTGTTGGGGACAAACCCGGCCCTTGAAATAAGGGGATGTAAATAGAGCATCAGGACGACGGTCAGCGCCCTCATAAGGTTGTTCTTCATAGTTGTTTTAGATTTGTTTGGTTCAACAATATAACAGTTTTTACATATACACTTACCTGACTTCCAGAATTTTTATTTCCGTGCGGCGGTTTTGCTGGTGCTCTTCCTCGCTGCACGGAACCGAATTCCGGCAATGGTTGATCAATTGGGATTCGCCATACCCTTTTGCGATGATCTTTGCCTGGGGAACACCTTTCGACACCAGGTAATCCACACAACTCTGGGCCCGTTTCTGGGACAGGCTCTGGTTATAGGTATCACTTCCGCGGGCATCCGTATGTGAACTCAGTTCCACACGGATATCGTTCTCCAGGATAAAGGCGGCCAGCAGGTCCAGCGCATTCTGACTTTCCGGGCGCAGACTGGCCTTGTTATAATCGTAAAAGATATTGTCCACTTTAAATTTCTCCCCCTTGCTTATCTTCGTCAGCTCCAGGGGTACCTCCACTTCGCGCAGGCGTTCGTTCCGCGTTTCGAAGGCCGAAAAGCCGTCTATATACCCCTTTTTACGTGCAAAAACATCGTATTTCAGGTAGCGTTCGGCTTTAAACAGGGCATATCCGGCCGAATCGGTCTCAAATTCGTATACTCTTCCGCGTGCGTCGGTAAGCGTGCCGCGTGCGCCGGGCAATATTTCCTTCGTAACTTTATCGATGGCCTTTATTTTTACATAAATGCTCAGCGGCTTCAGGTACAGGTCGCGCTTTATACGGGTATTCCGGCTGATGCCTGTGGTAGAAAAAGTTTCTGTTTTCAGCAGTTCATGATCTTCGAGGTCCGCCGTCAGTATATATTCCCGGTTCTTTTCCAGCGCTTCTGTATAACCGGCATCCTGTCCCAGGGACAGTAACTGTCCGTCTTCACCGGCACTCAGGGTTACCTTTGCACCGGTGGCGGGCTCCGGGGTCCCGTTCTCTTCATACACAATGTACACAGTACCTTCCAGGTCTATATGTACCGGTAGTTTTTTCACGGTATACAGGCGGTCGGTAAAATCGCCCCGGTTCGAGGAGAACAGTCCGCGGATCTCTGTAGAGTCTTCTATATACGCAAAATCATCGGCCTGTGTATTTACGGGATAGCCGGCATTCTGTACCGTTCCGCCGGCCAGGGGTACGGAATAAATATCCAGTCCGCCCAGGCCCGGGTAAGCGTCCGAGGAAAACCAGAGCGTACTGCCGTCCCGGCTCACAAAGGGAAACATTTCGTTACCCGGCGTATTTACCGCAGGGCCCAGGTTTTCCGGCCCTCCCCATCCGCCTCCCTTCCGGGCAATGCGGTACAGGTCGGTTCCGCCCGCTCCGCCTTTACGGTCGGAGACAAAATACAGCGTTTGCTCATCCGGGCTCAGCGCCGCATGTCCCGTGTTAAAATCCGGACTGCAAAAAGGCAGCATCAGGGGTTTGCTCCAACCTTTTTCCATTTTAAACGTATAATATATAGCCAGGTATACCAGGTTACGGCCTTTCTTTTTGCGTACGATGTTACGTGTAATGTACGCCTCTGTACCGCTGCGGTTAAAGAATACCGGCCCGTCGTGTGCGCGTGAGTAAAATTTACCGGCATTGCGTTCACTTTTCTGCCAGGTGGAGTCGTTCACTTTTTCGGCATGAAATATCTCCAGGAAATAGCCGTTGTCCCAGCCGTAGCGTGTATTCAGGAAACCGGCATTGGTCTTTCTGGATGCATAGGCAATGCCTTCGGGCGTGTAAGTGGCGCCAAAATCGCCGTAGCCTGAATTCAGGGCCAGCGGATCTACCCGGTACAGGGCTGAATCCTGCAGGAAACGTTCCCGTTTTTCGAGACTTTCGGCCAGTACAGCAAAACGGATGTTGCCCGGGAATCTGCTGCGGGCTTCGTTCGTGAGTTCCAGCGCTTCGGCATAGCGCGCCGTAAAACGCAGCGATTGTATGCTGTTCAGGTATTCCTCTTCCGTAAGCGCCTGCCCGCTTTTGCGGAGGGCCGTGTAAAACAGGGTAGCCCTGTCGAAATGGAATATTTTGTAATTGCAGAGGGCGGCCTTGCTCACGTCTTCCCAGCTGCCATTGCCGCGTTTCAGCTGTTTCTGTGCCAGCTCGGCAAACAAGGGTTCGGCCTTAAAGTATTCGAGGCGACCCAGGTATTTTTCGGCGGACTGTTTCCGCAGGCCCTGTGCCATCAGTGGCATACAGAAGAGAAGCGTAAGAATGGAAGTGTATACGTTCTTCATAGGCCTTAAAAATATCGGGGGGATGTGAAGCCGGTCTTCTTCGGTTTAATATCGAGCTGTACCATAATTTCGTGTGTACCGCGCTGGTTGGTGCGCAGGCGGTTGACGGGGAAATCGTAGGCATAGCCAATGTGTAGTATTTCTTTGATCCGCACCACGGCATTGAGCCCGGCCGATTCATGGAAACGATACATAGCGCCCAGCCACACGCGTTCGTACAGCAGGAAACTGGCGTTTATATCGAAAGTGAGCGGCGTATTGGGCGTGATCTTTATGAGCGTGGAAGGTTTAAAGTCGAGCACGCTGTTGAGGCGGAATACATAACCCGCGGCCAGGAAAAAGTGCCGGCGGTTCAGCGAAGCCGAGAGCGAATCTATATTGTTGATCTGGTTTTGCAGGATGCGCGGCGAGGAAATACCGATGTAATGCCGTTCTCCGTAGTAATAGATGCCGGCACCGAAATTGCCGGTGTTCTTCACAAAACTCTGTCCGTACAGCGGATCGTTGGGATCGTTCACCTGCAGGTCGCTGAAATTGAACTGCTGGAAATCCACGCCACCCGAGAGTCCGAAAGCCAGGCGGTGCCCTTTTTTATTGAGCCGTACCGACGCAGAAATATCGGCAAAAGCGGCCGTGCGGCGCCGTGCCCCGATACGGTCATTCACCATGTGCAGTCCGGCCCCCAGGGTCTGGTTCAGGAAGGGCATGTGTACCGAGAACCACTGCGTCATGGGAGCGCCTTTCCAGCCGGTCCACTGAAAACGGGCCATCCCCGTCATACTGATGGCATTGCGGCTGCCGGCATAGGCCGGATTGTAATAAAGCGGGTTGTACATATAGAGCGACATCTGCTCGTCCTGCTGGGCAAAAAGCGGGCTGCCGCAGAGAAGTACCGAAAGTATGTAGAGAAGTTTTTTCATGGGCTGCTCCGTTTAATATTGTACTTCAATAAATCCTTTCATCGCTGGCTCGTTATTGCCGAGGTCCAGCAGGTAATAATAGGTCCCTGCCGGTACTTTTCCGTTCTCATTGCCTACGTTCAGACCTTTGTTCACCTGTCCATACCAGTCGTTCTGGTAGGGTTGTGCCGAAAAGATGAGGTTGCCCCAGCGGTTGAATATCTGCACGGCGGCATTGGGGTAGCTCTCCAGTCCGTGTATCACCCAGCCGTCGTTCTGGTTGTCGCCGTTCGGGGTTACCAGTTCGGGCACTTTCATACAGTTGGCGCTGTAGGCCACGCTTACCTGGGCGGAATCGCTGCCGGAGCAACCGTTTGCATCGTAGCCCGTTACGGTATATATTCCCGCCTGGCCGGTACTTATATTAGGGATCTGTATGGTAGCCGTACTATCCGAAAAATTCTGCGGACCGCTCCACTGGTAGCTTACACCGCCCGTGGCCGTGAGTACGAGTGTGGTACCCGGGCACAGGGTAACATCGCCGGTTTCGATCTGCAGGGGAATATCCGTGATCACATCGGCATAGATACTGTCGGAGGCGCTGCAGCCGTTGGCATCGGTCACCGTTATGTAGTACCAGCCTTCGGTATTGGCACTGCTATCCGTTATAGAAACGGAGGCCTGCTGTGCACTGAATCCTTGCGGACCGCTCCAGCTGTATTGTACACCGCCCGAAGCATTTAAGATAATGCTTCCGTTCTCGCAAAGTACATTTCCTGCGGGAGAGGTGGAAACCTGCGCTACCGGCAGCGGAAAAACCAGGGCCTGCACCGTATCCGAAGCAAAACAACCATTGGCGTCCGTGCCGGTTACAATGTACATGCCGGCATTGGCGGCCGTCGCCGGATTCACAGATACCTGGGCCGTATTACCGGTAAAGCCCTGCGGACCGCTCCAGGAATACTGCTGTGCACCCGTTGCGGAAAGACTCAGCTGGGTTCCGGCGCAGATCCCTCCGGGGTTCAGCACAGTGGCCTGTACGTCCGGATCGGGATATACCGTAATGTTTACGCAGGCAGGCGGCCCGGTACAGCCTGCCACCGTGGCTACCACGCAGTAATTTCCCTGTGCGGAAGCCTGTATATTGTTCAGGTTCACCTGGGCCGAAGAGGCATTGAAACCGTTCGGGCCCGACCAGCTGAACGTAGCACCGGCCGAAGCCGAAGTAGCCGATATCTGTATATTTCCACCTATACACGAGGCACTGGCCGAAGGTGTAACTGTGGGCGCCAGTGGTGCCCCGGGATTTGTAATGGAAAAGGGTCCGAAGGTACGCTGGCAGTTATTGCCATCCGTAACCGTAAGGGTATATAAACCAGCCGGCTGATTGTTCAGGTTGGCCGTATTGCCTACCTGTATACCCAGGTTATTGTACCAGGCGTATTGCAACATTCCGTTGCCCGTGGCCACAGCGCCCGTGAGCGCGCCCGTGGACTGCGAACAGTTGCTGGGCGTTTCCGTAGGATTTACGCTCAGCGTGGGCAGGGCATTCACCGTTACCGTCACCTGTGCCGTATCACTGCAACCTGCAGAAGTGCCGATCACTGAGTAGCTGGTATTGGCCGCCGGGTTTACACTGATCGAGCTGCTGGTCTGCGAGGTGTTCCACACATAACCCGCCGCGCCCGAAGCCGTAAGCGTTACCGGGCTGCCCTGGCAGGTACTTACCGCATTACCGTTGTTGATGGATACGATGGGTTTGGGCGTTACCGCCACCACCACGTCCAGGGTTTGTTTGTGGCCGCAGAGGCCCGTTACTTCGCAATAGTAGGTTTGGGTAGTGGCTGGTGTAACCGTTACCGACTGCGTGGTGGCCCCGTTATGCTGCCACAGGTACGTAGTGGCACCCGCAGGAGCACTGAGCGTTACTGAACTGCCTTCGCAAACAGGCGGTACATCCGGGATATCCGGGAAAAGCACCCCGCTCTGGGCCGTAATGGTGTAGTTGCAGATATCACCGGCAAAACCGTCCACCATCAGGTAATAGTCCTGCCCTACCGTGAGGCCGTTGGCCGTGATGATGAAGCCGGTAGAGCTCTCTTCAAAATTGGAAACGGGAACGAAATTACAGCAATTCGTGCCTGAAAATATCTGCATCTGGATACCCCCGCTGGGGTAATTGCCCACCCAGCAGTCGTAAATACTTACCTGCAGGGTAGCTGTAGCGGCGGCGGCCGTAAATTTGATCCAGCTGTTGTTGTTGATGATCACATCGTAATTGGGCGAACCGGTGCCCCAGGGACCTCCCTGTCCGAAGATGCCGCCGGTATTGATGCCATCGGGCTGGTTTACGCCGTTCACATCTTCGTTGTTACCGCGCATATTGCAGGGGCGATCGGCCGTGTAAGCGCCGCTGGTGGATGAGCTGTACCCGTTGATATCGCAGATGTACAGGGCATTGGCGCAGTTATCGTTCACGGCGGTGGTTACACAGAGCCCAAAGGTGCCCTGTGATGATCCGTAGCCGAAATAACGCAGGTATACGGTAGAACCCGGTGTGAGCCCGGTAGCCGTGAGCAGGGGCAGGTTATCGTTGTTGCTGCCGGGATATACGGGGTTGTCGTCGGAACAGGCGATCTGCGTAAGCGAGGAACAGCTGCCGGAATACAGGGCCATTACCCCGTCGGTAATACGGCCGGCCGGCATATTGGGTTTGCTTTGTATGTACAGGTTTCCGCTGGCGGGCACGGTTATGGAGAACCATATATCGTGTGACGATGCCGACCAGCCTCCGTTGGCCGCTCCGCTCCCGCCCGCACAGGACGAAGGTGCCGGTACGGCACTGGCCGTAGAGCCTATGGTCGTAAATTCAGAATAGGTACAGGCCGCCGTTACCGAAGGCAATGCAATGGCCGAACAGGGCTCGTCGTTCGTGGGAGTGGGTGTCACCGCGCCCGTAACGCATATATTGAACGTTCCGGCGTTCCCGGTGTAATAATCATATACCCGGATGTAATAGGTTTGTCCGGGTACCAGGCCTACCGCACTGATCACTTCCTGCCCGCCCGTTAGACCGGCGTCCTGGCAGTAGAGACCGTTAAGCGTACCGCAGGAACCGCTGAAAAGCTGTACCACAGGATCGATGCCGGCGGAAGGATTCACCGTAATGGTCTGCAGGGCATTGGTAGCCACAAAGCTGTACCATACATCGTCGTCGGCATTACCGGCGCAACCGGGGATGGAAGCCGTTGCACCCAGTGTGGTACCGGCCGTAGACGAGCAGGATGTATTGACCGTAAGCAAAGTGGAACCTGAGCAGTTGTTGTTCACAGGCGGAGCCGGGGCCTGGGTCACACAGATATCGAAATTGCCGGAACCCGGGCCTGCGCCATAGTGATAGATACGTACCGTGTAGCTGGCGCCCACGGTAAGTCCGCTGTAATTGATCACTTCCTGCTGCCCCGTAAAATTGTCGTCTTTACAGACCAGGGACACCAGGCTGCCGCAGGGACCGGAAAAAAGCTGCACCACGGCATCGAAGCCCGCGGAACTGTTTACTGTGATCTGGTGTGATGTGGAAGTGGCCGTGAATTTATACCATACGTCATCGTCGGCCGTGCCCGAACACCCGGGAATGGTCTGGGTGGCACCGGTGGTGGTACCGGCCTGCGGACTGCTGCAGTTTGCGCTGACGGGCAGTGTGGTAGCTGCACTGCAACCGTCGGACTGTGTATACAGGTTGATCGTTCCCAGCAGGGGAACCATAAGGAGTAAAAGTTTTTTCATAGATAAGCGGGTTTAGTCTTCCCGGATGACAAAATCACCGGGTACCAGGTCGTACTGAATAAGCAGTCTTTTTACGGATGCCGGTGAAAACCCGGGCGCTTCACCTTCGGGAGCTCCGGCGCTGAAACGAATGATCAGCTCGGCCTGTCCCGTATCTTCCTTCTGCCTGATCTTTGATTCCAGCACAGCAGGCAGGGCATCGATCTCCTTCAGCAGGGCCGATTCCGTTAAAGTTCCCGGGGAAGGACCAAAAGCATAGTAACAGCGTTGTGTTTCCGGAGCAGCTGAATGTTGTGAAAAAGCAGAATGAGAAAGGAAAAGAAGAAGAAACAGGGAATAAAAAAGCTTTATCATAGTAAGTTAGAGATTCAGTCAGAAGCAAATAAACAATATTTCCGGAAACCTCACAAGCTATTTTTTAATTATCCTACCGAAAAGGTATAGTAAAGGTATGGGCACAAAAAAAGAGCTGTCCGTAATGAACAGCTCTTTCCGTTATTTTAGCGGTGTAATTGCTTACGCAGTTACTTTACCTTTTGTTTTAGCTACTACATCGTCCTGCACGTTACGCGGAGCCGGCTCATAGTGTGAGAACTCCATGGTAGACGTTGCGCGCCCCGAAGTAAGGGTACGCAGTTGTGTTACGTAACCGAACATCTCGCTCAGCGGAACTTTGGCTTTCACAACGCGGGCGTTGTTACGGCTGTCCATACCTTCGATGAGACCACGGCGGCGGTTCAGGTCACCTACCACGTCACCCATGTTTTCTTCCGGAGTAAGAACTTCCAGTTTCATGATGGGCTCGAGCAGAACCGGTGAACATTTCGGCAGCGACTCACGGAAAGCCATTTTGGCGCAAAGCTCGAATGACAGGGCATCGGAGTCAACCGCGTGGAAAGATCCGTCGATCAGGGACACTTTCAGCGAAGTCATCGGGAAGCCGGCGAGTACACCGGTTTTCATAGCTTCGGCGAAACCTTTCTGAACGGAAGGAATAAACTCGCGCGGGATAGAACCACCTTTGATAAGGTCGAGGAATTCCAGTCCTTCTTTCTCTTTATCTCCACCTTCGATCTTAACGATGATATCGGCGAATTTACCACGGCCACCGGTCTGTTTCTTGTACACTTCGCGGTGTTGAACAGAACCCTGGATAGACTCTTTGTAAGCCACCTGGGGAGCGCCCTGGTTACATTCTACCTTGAACTCACGTTTCAGACGGTCGAGGATGATCTCGAGGTGAAGCTCACCCATACCGCTGATGATCGTTTGCCCGGTCTCTTCGTCGGTCTGTACGCGGAAGGTCGGGTCTTCCTCGGCCAGTTTGGCCAGGGCCATACCCAGTTTGTCCACGTCGGCCTGTGTTTTAGGCTCGATGGCCAGACCGATTACCGGCTCAGGGAAGTCCATAGATTCCAGTACGATCGGATGGTTCTCATCGCACAGGGTATCACCGGTCTTGATATCTTTAAAACCTACAACCGCACCGATATCACCGGCAGTGATACGTTCGATCTGGTTTTGTTTGTTGGCATGCATCTGGAAGATACGTGAGATACGCTCTTTGTTCTCGGAACGTGTATTGAACACGTAGGAACCGGCCTCCAGTACACCGGAGTATGCGCGGATAAAGCACAGACGGCCTACGAAGGGGTCTGTAGCAATTTTGAAGGCCAGGGCCGCGAAAGGCTCTGATTCATCCGGCTTACGTGAAGTTTCTTCACCGGTGTTGGGGTTTGTACCTGTGATGGCTTCCTGATCGAGCGGAGAAGGCAGCAGGTGCATAACGTAGTCGAGCATGGTCTGTACGCCTTTGTTTTTGAAAGACGAACCGCATACCATAGGTACGATGGCCATGTCGATGGTTGCTTTACGCAGAGCGGTCAGGATCTCATCTTCGGTGATCGACGTAGGATCATCAAAATATTTCACCATCAGGTTCTCGTCGTATTCGGCAACGGCTTCGAGCAGTTTCTCGCGCCATTCTTTGGCTTCTTCCATCATATCGTCCGGGATCGGAACTTCGGTATAGGTCATACCTTTAGATTCTTCGTCCCATACGATACCGCGGAAGTTCACCAGGTCAACCACGCCTTTGAAGTTATCTTCGGCACCGATCGGCAGCTGAAGCGGAACGGCGTTTGAACCCAGCATTTCCTTCACCTGTTTTACCACGTTCAGGAAGTCGGCACCGGAACGGTCCATTTTGTTCACGAAACCGATACGGGCAACGTTGTAGTTGTCAGCCAGGCGCCAGTTGGTCTCTGACTGGGGCTCTACGCCGTCAACCGCGCTGAACAGGAACACCAGGCCGTCGAGGATACGCAGGGAGCGGTTTACCTCAACGGTAAAGTCCACGTGACCCGGGGTATCGATGATGTTAACGTTGTATTTGTTTCCACGGTAATTCCAGTATACGGTAGTAGCGGCCGACGTGATGGTGATACCACGTTCAGCTTCCTGGACCATCCAGTCCATGGTAGAAGCACCGTCGTGCACCTCACCGATTTTGTGGTTAACCCCTGCATAGTACAGAATACGTTCTGTTGTAGTGGTTTTACCGGCATCAATGTGCGCTGCAATACCGATGTTACGCGTGAATCTTAAATCTCTTTTTGACATTGTCGTATATTTACTTTATTATCTGAATCTGAAGTGTGCAAAAGCTTTGTTCGCTTCGGCCATACGGTGGGTGTCTTCTTTTTTCTTGAAGGCGCCACCTTCATTTTTGTAAGCGGCTACGATTTCGGAAGCCAGCTTACGGGCCATTGTTTTTTCGTTACGCTTACGGGCATAACCGATCATCCATTTCATGGCCATTGAAGTCTTACGCGCAGAACGGATTTCCTGCGGTATCTGGAAAGTGGCCCCACCTACACGGCGTGAACGTACTTCAACCTGCGGAGTAACATTTTCCAATGCTTTTCTCCACACTTCAAGACCATCTTCACTTGTTTTGGCAGCTACTTCGTCCAGTGCATTGTAAAACAGCTCGTAAGACAAGCTCTTTTTACCGTCATACATCAGGTTATTTACGAATTTAGTTACCATCACATCTCCGAATTTCGGATCAGGAAGAATGATTCTAACTTTTGGTTTACTCTTTCTCATTGTTATTTAAAAAATACGTTGATTCTGTTTAATTACTTTTTCTTTCCTTTTGTCGGAGCAGCTGCCTGACCCGGTTTAGGACGTTTTGCTCCGTATTTGGAACGACGCTGACGGCGTGCATCCACACCCGAAGTATCCAGTGCACCGCGTACGATATGGTAACGTACACCCGGCAGGTCTTTTACCCTTCCGCCACGAACCAGTACGATACTGTGCTCCTGGAGGTTGTGACCTTCACCCGGAATGTAGGCGATGATTTCTACTTTGTTTGTCAGACGAACTTTTGCTACTTTACGCATAGCCGAGTTCGGCTTTTTGGGAGTGGTGGTATACACACGTGTACACACGCCACGACGCTGGGGACAGGAATCCAGCGCAGCAGATTTACTTTTCTTTTCAATCTTGTTTCTGCCCTTGCGTACCAACTGTTGAATTGTAGGCATTCTTTACTTGATTAAATTTCAGATTATTAAATAATAAAAATATACGTTCCCAGATTTTGGGACGGCAAAAGTAGTCTTTTTCTTTTAATAAACAAACACTTATTTACATCCCGTCACCGCTATTTCACACATTTTTGGCTCCGGGGCAAAAAAAAAGCCCCGCTGATAGCGAGGCCACACAATATATTTGTACGGATATTATCCGATGATTCCTTTTTCCCAGGAACGTTTCAGTGCCTCTTTAACACCAATACGGTTTATGATCTTTATTCCTTTTGCGGAAAGCTTCAGTGTGATCCACTCCTGCTCTTCCTCCAGCCAGAAACGTTTCGTCTGCAGGTTCGGATTAAAAACACGCTTGGTTTTGATATTTGAGTGAGAAACATGGTTTCCTCTTTGAACTCCTTTACCGGTTATAACACAAATCTTTGCCATATTTCGTATCGGTTTTTCTTAAAATTGGGCTGCAAAAATACAAATAATATTTAATAAGCAAATAATTTGTGTAATTATTTTTTGTACCCATAGAATTCGTTGATCGTTCGCCCGTAAAACCAGGCCGCCACCCATAGGGCCGCGGTTTCCGTGCGCAGGCGGTGTTTTCCCAGTTCCACGATCTGTGCGCCCATTTCGCGTGCCACCGCCGCTTCGGCTGCCGTAAAATCGCCCTCCGGACCTATACACACGCAGACCTCCGTTTTGTCTGCCGCCCAGGCAGGCAGGCCCGCTTTTTGTTCCGGTCCGCAGTAGGCCACCGCCAGGGGCAGGGTATTTTTCTGCAGGAAACGGTCCCAGTCGCTCAGCGGATGCAGCCGGGGCAGGAATACATTGCCGCTCTGTTTCAGTCCGGCTACCAGTATCTTTTGTGCCCGTTCGGCATTGAATTTTACCTTTTCGCTGTTCGTGGTACGCAGGGGTGTAATGCTGCGCACGCCCAGTTCCACGGCCTTTTCCAGGAACCAGTCCGTGCGGTCGTTGTGCCGCGTGGGTGCAAAGGCAATGTGCAGGCCCGTGTGTACGTGCGGTACATCTTCTTCGGCCAGCACCCGCAGTTCGCTGCGTTTGTGATGCGGCAATACCACCTCACAGCGGTACATGTGCCCCTCCCCGTCGCATACGTGTACGGTTTCCCCGGCCTCTGTACGCAGCACCCTGGCCAGGTGCAGACTTTCGCCCTCGTCGAGGATGACGCTGCCGGAAACGGGTATGCCGAAAAATATACGCATGTCTTTTATTTAAGGTACCATAATACGGAGCGCAGCCGGTTTTACGGAAAATTCGAAGGGTGAAAAACCGAGGATCTCACCCTCGCATTCCAGCCGTACCAGCGGGTCCGACTCCAGGGTGAAATGTTCCGTCTGGAACGTATGTATGGTTTTATGTTTTATAAAGGTGCCGTTGTACAGGTTTTTGGTCTGCATCAGTACATCCCATTTGCTGGTGTTTTGCATCAGGGTAACGGCCAGTTTCCCGTCGTAGGGATCGGCGTGTGGCACCTGCATCATGCCGTTGCCGTTGTATTTGCAGATACCGGCGCAGCCGCTGAACAGGGGGCCGTCGTAATTGTATTCGGCCGAGCGTACCTTTACCTGCGTACGTTTGTAGCGAAGCAGGAACGAAAATACGGCCAGCAGGTAGGCGATCTTGCCCATTTTGTCCTTGCGGAACTTCAGTTCCATCTGTTCCACTACGAAGGCGTCGTAGGCAAAACCGGCTATATTGATGAAGTAGGCGTCTTTACGTGCATTGAACCACTGGCTGGTCACCTTACCCACGTCCATAAGCACTTCGCGGCCGTGGATCAGTATGTCGAGGGCTTTTTCGGGGTCGGCAGGAATGCCGGCAGTACGGATCCAGTCGTTACCGGTACCGAAGGGCAGAAAAGCCACTTTACAGTCGGCATGCGGTACTTGTGACTGCTGAAAAATAGCGTTCACGCACTGGTTCAGGGTGCCGTCGCCGCCGCAGACCAGGAAATTACGCTGACCGGCGCGCAGGGCTTTCGATACCTTGATAAAAGTATTCTGATCATCGGGGGAATCGAGTTCAAAATCGAGCCCGTGCCGGTTCATAAATTCCTGAACGGTCTGCATGAATGCCCCGGCCTTTCCTTTGCCCGAAGCGGTGTTGGATACAACGAACCAGTGTTTAGTCATGTAGGGTAGTTTATAGGGCGTATTGCTCCTGCAGGTGCAGAATCATGTCGCTGCACATCTGCGGAAGGCTGTATTCCGGCTTCCAGCCCCAGTGTTCGCGGGCCACCGAGTCATCGATGGAAGCGGGCCAGTTATCGGCGATCTGCTGGCGGAAGTCGGGTTTGTATTGTATTTCGAACGAGGGAATATGTTTGCGGATCTCGGCGGCCAGCTGCTCCGGCGTAAAGCTGAAAGCGGCCAGGTTATAGCCCGAACGGATCTTTACCTTATCGGCCGCGGCCTCGGTGAGTTCCACCGTAGCACGGATGGCGTCGGGCATGTACATCATGGGCAGTTCGGTCTGCGCACCCAGGAAGCACTCGTAGGAACCCTGCTGCAGGGCCTTGTGAAAAATATCCACGGCATAATCGGTAGTGCCGCCGCCCGGAGGTGCCGTATAGCTGATGAGGCCCGGGTAACGGATGCTGCGCACGTCTACACCAAATTTATTGTGGTACCATTCGCACCAGCGTTCGCCGGCCTGTTTGCTGATGCCGTACACTGTAGTAGGCTCACACACCGTGAACTGGGGCGTAAGCACCCGCGGCGTGGTAGGGCCGAACACGGCAATGCTGCTGGGCCAGTATAATTTTTTGATGTGTTTTTCTTTGGCCAGGTCCAGGCAGATGAACAGGGTGTCCATGTTAAGCGCCCAGGCCTTATCGGGAAACTTTTCGCCCGTGGCCGAAAGCATGGCTGCCAGCAGGTATACGGTATCGATGTTTTCCTTTTTCACCAGTTCGTACACGGCATTTTTGTCCGTGGCGTCGAGCGCTACAAAAGTGCAGGGCGACGGATTTTTCTGCTGTATATCGCTTTCAATAACATTCGCCGCACCGTAGCGGGCCGTGAGATATGCGGTAAGTTCCGTGCCGATCTGGCCCTGGGAACCGATAATGAGAACTTTCGTATCCATAACTTTCGTCAAAACAACTTCACAAAAGTAGAATAAACTATGAAACAAGAAACCGGGTCTTTTTCCCGGGAAGTTCCATTCCGTTCGTATTTTGTACATTAGCGTGATTTTTAGCCGATGACCGCGCGTTGCATTTTTACTCTCTTTCTCTTCCTTACCGGCCTGGGTGTGCACGCACAGATCATCCGGCAGGTGCCGCTTGCCGCTCGGATACAGGTAGACAGCCTAAGCATACGCGCCTCTTCGTTTACCCTGACGGCCGGCACCGATACCCTGCCGCCCGGCTTATACAGCCTCAACTGGTCCGGGGCCATACTCAGCGTCGACACCACACAGTTCCTGAAAAGATACCCGGGCGTAAGGCAGCTTACCCTTTCCTATAAAACCTGGCCCTACCTGTTCGGGCAAACGGTACAGCGTATTCCGCTGCGTAAAGACAGTGCCGCCGCTGCCCTGCCCTTTACCCTTACATTTCCGGAAGAAAGCCGGGACGAAAGCATTTTTATTACCGACGGACTGGAAAAGAACGGCAGTATTTCCCGCGGCATTGCGTTCGGCAACGCCCAGAGCCTGGCCCTGAACTCGGCCCTGAACGTACAGCTGAGCGGCAAACTGGCCGAAAACGTGGAGATACAGGCGGCCATCTCCGATGAGAACGTACCCCTTCAACCCGAAGGTACCACGCAGCGCATACAGGATTTTGACCGGGTCTTTATCCAGGTGGGCATCGATAAACAGAAGATCATTGCCGGGGATTTTATCATCAGTCGCCCGAAATCGTACTTCCTGAATTTCCTGAAAAAAGGCCAGGGATTACAGGTACAGACCCAGTTCGAGAATACGATGATCTTTAAAAAGAAGGCTCCGGCCGGTTTTTTACAGGTACAGGCCTCCGGGGCCATTGCCCGGGGAAAGTTCGCCCAGAACCGCATACAGGGCATCGAGGGGAACCAGGGCCCTTACCGCCTCACAGGCAGCGAAGGCGAAAGTTTTATTGTAGTACTCTCGGGCACGGAACGTGTTTTTATTGACGGACGACAACTGGTGCGCGGCCGGGAGAACGATTACGTGATCGACTACAATACCGCCGAACTTACTTTTACCGCCAAACAGCTCATTACCAAGGACCGGCGTATTGTGGTAGAATTTGAATACAGCGACCGCAATTACGGGCGCCTGATGTACCACGTGAACAATGAATGGCAGCTGGGCAAGGCCTGGTACCGTGTGAACATTTTTGCCGAACAGGACCTCAAAAATCAGCCCCTGCAACAGTCCCTTACTCCCGATCAGCGGACCCTGCTGGCATCCGTGGGCGACAGTCTGCAGAACGCCGTGAGCCCCTCCTACAGCCAGGTGCCCTTTAATGTTAGCGAAGTACTGTACAAGCGCAACGACAGTATTGTAAACGGCGTGCTTACCCCCATCTTTACCTACAGCACCAACCCGGACAGCGCGCAATACCGCGTATTTTTCAGTCAGACCCCGGCCGGCAGCGGCGATTACGTACTGGAACGTTCTACTGCCAACGGGCGCGTATACCGCTATACCGGGCCCAATACCGGCGATTATATTGCCGCCATACAGCTGGTGGCCCCGCGCCTGCAGCGCATGATGACCTTTGCAGGCGGCTGGGACATAGCCAAAGGCCTGAGCATTGAAGCCGAAGGCGCCCTGAGCACCCTGGACAAAAACACCTTTTCCACCCTCGATAATAAGGACGACAACGGCTATGCCTACCGGGTAAAGATAAACTGGCTCAAACCCTTCGGTCGGGGCGAACAGAAACAGAATTCCCTGCGTACCACCCTTACCTACGAGCAGGTAGAAAAGACCTTTACGCCCATTGTACGCTGGCGTACCGTGGAATTTGACCGCGACCTGAACCTGAGCAGCCTGCGCCCCCAGGGCAATGAATACATTCCATCGCTGGAGATCGAACTGAATACCAAAAACCGGAGCCGTATCCTGTATTCCGGCGGCGCATTTATAAAGGGAAGCGATTACACGGCCTACCGCAACCAGCTGCAGGCATCGGTAAATACCCGGGGCTGGTTCCTGGATTTCTGGGGCAGCGCCCAGATCACAGAAGGTGACGTACAAACCCGCTTTCTGCGACACCGCACCCGTTTTTACAAGAACATTCATAAATACCTGCGGATCGGCCTCAACGGGGAGGACGAATACAATGTCTTCCGCAAAGATTCCCTGCTGGGCAACAGCTACATGTTCAACGACTGGGAAGTGTACCTGGGCTCTTCGGATACCTCGGCCCTGAGCTGGAAGGTATATTACCGGCCACGTGCCGACCACCGCGTGCTGAACAACGCCCTTAGCTTTGCCGGACTGGGACAGAACATGGGTGCCGAGGCCCAGGCCGTGATCCGTAAGAACCACACCCTGAAATTCCTGCTCAATTACCGCACCCTGCGCGTACAGGACAGTCTGCTGCTGCCCGGACAGAAAAACGACGAAAGCACCACCGGCCGCATCGAGTACAACAGCCGTTTCCTGAAACAGAGCATTACCGTCAATACCTATTACGAGATCGGTTCCGGGTTGGAGAACAAACGGGAATATTCCTTTTTGCAGGTGACCAACGGACAGGGCACACATTTCTGGGATGCTTCGCTGGACTACAACGGCAACGGCGTTCCCGACCTGGACGAATTCCAGGAAGCCCAGTTCACAGGACAGGGCAATTACATCAAGATCCTGATCCCTTCGCTGGAATACATCAAAACCTATAATACACAGTTCAACCAGAGCCTGAACCTGCGTTTCCCGGCCCGCTGGAAGAACGGCAAGGCCTGGCAGAAGGTCCTCAGCATTTTCAGCAACCAGACCATATACCGCCTTACCCGCAAATCACAGAACTCCAATATCGGCTCGGTGATCAGTCCCTTTTCGGCTTCGTATTCCGATACGGCCCTGCTGGCCCTGGGCTATTCGTTCCGGAACACGTTCTACATCAACCGCAACGAAGGTAAGTTCGGGGTGGATATCGAGTACCGCGACCTGCGTAACCGCTCGCTGCTCACCAACGGTATCGACAGCCGTTCGCAGGAATCCTGGGAGATCCGCAGCCGCTATAATGTATCCCGTTTGTTTACATTAAGCGCCCTGTTCGAAAAAGGCAACAAACGCTACAATTCCGAATTCCTGCGTACCCGCGACTACAACCTGGACCTGGCCCGGGCCGAAGGCAAATTTACCGTACAGAAAGACACCCGCTGGCGTATTGCCTTTGTATACGGCTTCCAGTACAAACGCAACCAGAACAATGCCAGCAACCCGGTGAACCCCGGCGGCGAAATGGCACATATACACCAGGGCGGCGTAGAAAGTACAGTGAACTTCCTGAACCAGGGCGTACTTACCCTGCAGCTGAAACTGCATCATATCCTGTACAACAACAGCCTCAACAACAACCTGGCGTTTGAAATGCTCAGCGGTCTGGGCAACGGCCTCAACGGCACCTGGAGCGCCAATTTTCAGCGAAACATCGGTAACAATATGCAGGCGGGCATTACCTACGAAGGCCGTGCCGGACGGGCCATAAGTCCGCTGCACGTGGCCGGCATGCAGGTGCGGGCCTTTTTCTGATACCGTAACTGCCCCGCACTGCTGAACGCATTCAGGCAACAAACCGGCGGTACTGCAACAGCATGCCCATTTCCTGTACGGAATCGGGTTGGAAAAAGAACAGCCGTAATTACGATGCTTTTAGCCCGGGACAAAAAAAGAACAGCTGCCCTCTCGGAACAGCTGTTCTTCCTCACGTTCGTGATAGCAGAAAGATAACCAAACAATAATCTATACAAGCCTGAAAAACGTTTAGCTCCGTCATTCATTGATCCAAAGGTATTGCATAAGCCTGTAGATCCCGTTAAGTTTTCGAAGTTTGGTATACTCTTTACGATACTTGGAAAAAGTGTTCGATAATCCGTACCGGACACCTGTATTTCCTGCATTTTCAGCGCCCAATACCCTACAAAAACAGTAGGTTTAAGCATACGGACCGGATCATTTACAGAGGGATAAAAGAGTACAGACAAAAAAACTGCTTCTCTCGAAGCAGTTTTTCTCCTCACTGACAAGGACAGAGAGTTGAACCAAACAATAATCTATACAACTTATGGCAGACTATTTGTCTAACCATAGTTCAAATATACAGCATGAAACGTTACATAACACCTGCTTTTTCGAAGTTTGGGGAAACTTTTTCGATATTTGGCAAAACATCACGATATTTGCTTTAGATTTACCTCTTTATGGGTAATCAGTAAGGAAACACATGGTTGACAAAGTTTCGGGACAACGGATTCAGCTGGACACCGGTACCAGGTTACTGCATTTTAAAAATGCATTTGAGCATGCTACCATCGGTATGGCCCTTGTTTCTACCAAAGGCAAATGGCTTAAGGTAAATAACCGCTTGTGCGCCATGCTGGGCTATTCCGAAAGCGAATTCCTGGCCCTTACCTTCCAGGACATTACCTATCCCGAAGACCTGGATGCCGACCTGCTGCTGTTGCAGGAAACCCTGCAGAACAAACGCGACAACTATTCCATCGAAAAACGTTACTTTCACAAGAACGGAGATATTGTGTGGGTATTGCTCGGCGTATCACTTATTCGTGATAAAAACCGCCGTCCCCTGCATTTTATATCACAGATCGTGAACATCAGCGATATAAAACAGGCCCAGCAAGACCTGCGCATGGTAAATACCCACCTGAACGGTATTCTCAATGCCAGCACCGAAGTTTCGATGATCGGGACCGACGCCTCGGGCATCATCACCTTCTTTAACAAGGGGGCCGAAAAACTGCTGGGCTACACCGCCGAAGAAGTGATCGGCAATGTAACCCCGCTCATCATCCATAAAGAATCGGAGATAAAACAGCGCGCTGCCCAGCTTACCCGTGCCGGCAAAACCAAAATAAGCGGCTTCGGCGTTTTTACGGCCGGGGTAAGCGCCGATACGGCCGACTCCCGCGAGTGGACCTATATAACCAAGGACGGCAGCGCCATTCCCGTGCACCTTTCGGTAAACGCCATCGTAAACGAAAAACAGGAGATCATCGGTTATGTAGGTATTGCCACCAACCTTTCCCAGATCAAGGAAACGGAAACCCGCTTCCGTACGCTGTTCAATTCTTCGTTCCAGTTCTCGGGACTGATGAGTCCGGACGGTACCATACTCGAAATAAACGACACCACGCTCGAATACGGCGAAGTAACACATGAGACCGTGATCGGGCTTAAACTATGGGATTCGCCCTGGTTCCGCGATTCGGCCGAAGCCGGCAAGGTCCGCAAGGCCGTACGCAGCGCCGCCCGCGGTAAACTGGCCCGCTTCGAGTCCCAGTTCATCAGTCCGCAGGGTAATCTTTCGGTGGTGGACCTTTCCATAAAACCCATCTTTAACGAGCAGGGCAAAGTGATCCTGCTGCTGCCCGAAGCCCGCGATATCACCGACCGCATACGCCGTGAAGAAGAACTGAACAAACGCAAGGCCCTGCTCAGCGAAGCCCAGCGCATCAGTCAGCTCGGGGGCTGGGAAATGCATATAGCCACCCAGCAGGTGGTTTGGACCGAAGAAGTATACCGCATTTACGAGGTAGACGAAAGCTTTGTTCCTGAACTGGGCAAAGGCATGCATTTTTATCACCCGGATTACCGGGATAAAATGAAGCGCCTGCGTACCGAACTGCTGGTAAACGGACGACCTTTTGATACGGAATGCCGTTTCATTTCGGCCAAAGGCACCGAAAAATGGGTACGTGTATCCGGCGAACCCATCTGGGAAGACGGCGAGCTGATCATGATACGCGGTATTTTCCAGGACATTACCCTGCGCAAGAACTATGAACTGCAGCTGGAACGCAGCCGCTACATGCTGCAGAACATCAGCGATGCGGTGATCGAGATCAACGAAGAGTTCCGCATCACCTTCGTTTCTCCTTCGTTCTACACCGTGTTCGGCCGGGGTGATGAAGTGATCGGCAACAGCGTGTTCGAACTGGTGGATACCGATTCCAGGCAGCTGGTAAACGAACGTTTCCGGGAGGCCATGCGTATGCCGGGCAATGATATTTCGGCCGAATTCCGCTACCAGCACCCCGAAAAAGGCTGGATCTGGCTCGATGTAACGGGCGTATTCTATAAAAGCGCCGAAAAACTGGGTACCGGGCTCATCACTTCGCGCGATATCACCGCCCGCAAAAGTCTTACGCTCGAACTGGAACGTAAAGAAAAAATGCTGGCCGCCATCGCCTCCTCTTCCAAAGAACTGCTTAAAAATCCTGATTATATAGCGGCCATAGCCCGCTGTTTTACCTTTATCGGCGAGGCAACCGGCGTGAACCGCGTATACCTTTTCCGCAACGATCCCACAGAACGCAGCTGCAGCCAGCTGATCGAATGGTGTTCGGACAATACCTCCGCACAGATCAGTAACCCCGACTTACAGGGACTTTCTTTCGACAGCATGCCCGACTTTTTTGCACCGCTGGAGCAGGGACAGTCGTTCAGCACCCTGGTATCACAGATGCCGGACGGCGGTACCCGGGAAATACTGGCCGGACAGGACATCCGCTCCATACTGGTGATCCCGGTGATGCACCACGAACGTTTCTGGGGTTTTATCGGGTTTGACGACTGCGAGACCGAACGTATATGGACACCGGCCGAGAACGCCATCCTGGAATCCTTTGCCGAGTCCATCTCCGAAGCCGTAATGCGCAAGCAGCTGGAACTGGACCTTGAACAGGCCAACCGGGCCAAAAGCGATTTCCTGGCCAACATGAGCCACGAGATACGTACGCCGCTAAACGGCATTGTGGGTTTTACCAACCTGCTGCAGTCCACCCCGCTCAGCGGCATACAGAACGAGTATATGCAGAGCGTGAATACTTCCGCGGTCACACTCATGAACCTGATCAACGATATCCTCGATTTTTCGAAGATCGAGGCCAACAAGCTCGAACTGGACATACAGCGCTTCGATCTGCTGCGCACCGCTGAGCTCTGCATGGAAGTGATCAAATACCAGGCCTATTCCAAACAAATTGAGATCCTTATCAACATTGCGCCCACCGTGCCCCGCATCGTGTACGGCGACGAGGTGCGCATACGCCAGGTACTGCTCAACCTCATTACCAATGCCATCAAGTTTACGCATAACGGCGAGGTGGAACTGAGTATTTCATTCAGTGCCGGCAGCAGTCCACGCGAAGGCATTTTTCACTTTTCGGTACGCGACACCGGCATCGGTATTTCGCCCGAACAGCAACATATTATCTTCCGTGCCTTTGAACAGGCCGATGCCACCATTACCCGCAAATTCGGGGGTAGCGGGCTCGGACTCGCCATCAGCCGCAACCTGGTACAGAAGATGGGCGGCAATATACAGCTGCAAAGCGCACTGAACGAAGGCAGTACTTTTTCCTTTGACCTGCAGCTGCCCTTCGAGAGCTATACCTTTACCGATTCCGGCATCAGCCTGCCCGATATCCGTTCGGTACTGGTGGTGGACGATAACGAGAACAACCAGATCATCCTGCAGAACATACTGGCTAACCGCGGCATGGAAGTACTGCTGGCCCGCAGCGCCCAGGAAGCTTTTCTGCTGCTGGAAAAAAATACGCCGGGAATGCTTTTTGTCGATTACCACATGCCGCTGACCAATGGCATCGAGTTCATCGAGAACCTGCGTGCACACCGCAGTGCGTCCCTGCGTGAGCTGCCCGTGATCCTGCTGCACAGCTCGGCAGAAGACTACACCATCAACGAAGCCTGCAAACGCCTGCGCATATCGGCCCACCTGGTAAAACCCATCACAGCCGACGATCTGCTGTACACCATGCACAATGCCCTGGAAAAACATACGGCACCTGCCGGCTACAGCGGTAACGTACACCGCTTCCTGAACGAAAGACGTATACTGGTGGTGGAAGACAATATCCTGAACCTGCGCCTGGTAAAAAAGATCATTGAAAAGAACTTTACCGGCATCGTGATCGACGAGGCCCAGAACGGCATGGAAGCCCTGCCCCTGTTCCGCGAACGGCAGCCCGACCTGGTGATCATGGATATACAGATGCCCGAAATGGACGGCATTACAGCCACCGGGCTGATACGTGCCGAAGAACATATACACAAGCGCGCCCACACGCCCATCATAGCAGTTACCGCCGGATCGGTGAAAGGCGAACGCGAACGTTGCATACAGGCCGGTATGGACGGCTTCATTACCAAACCTTTCGAAGAAAAAGAACTGATACAGCTGATCCAGGAACATTTCAAGGCCGAACTGGTAAAGGAACCCTTCGGCGGCACACACGATGCCGAGGACGAAATGTACCGTTTCCAGAAGGATTTTGACCTGGACCTTATCCGCGAACATTTTCACGACGACCTGGAATACATGCAGCAGACCTTTACCAATTTCTGCCGTTTTAACCTGCCCGAGATCGAAAAGATACAGCTGGCCGTGCAAAACAACGATACAACCGAAACCCGGCGCCTGCTGCACAAGATAAAATCGAACTTTGTACTCATCGGCCTGCCCCAGGTACACCAGTCTATGGTAGCTGTGGAGAACAAACTGGCCGAAACCGAAACCGAACTCATGCCCCTTCCGTATATGATGGAACCTCTCCTGGACCAGATCCACAAAGTTATTCCGCTGATCCAGGCCGAAGAGGTCCGCCTTGTACAACTGCAAAACACCCGTTTAGTATGAAAGCGATTATTGTTGACGATGACCAGGTAGCCCTGCACAGCCTCGATTTTTTATGTAAAAAGATCCCCGGACTCGAAGTGGCCGCCATATTCGATAATGCCATCGACGCCATTGCCTACCTGAAAAAAAATACGGTGGATATCCTGTTCCTGGATATAGAAATGCCCGATTTCAGCGGGCTGGAACTGGTAGAAAGCATCAGCAACCTGCCCCAGGTGATCTTTACCACCGCCAAGGCCGAATATGCCATACAGGCCTTTGAACACGATGTTACCGACTACATACAGAAACCGGTTACCCTGCCCCGCCTGCAGAAAGCGGTGGAACGCGTGGAAAAACAACTGAAGGACCAGAACAAATCAGGCCAGGAATACATATTCATCAAAAGCAACGGCAAACTGGTAAAACTGATGCTGAAAGAGATACAGTACATCGAAAGCATCGGCGATTATGTAGCCTTTGTGATGGACAAAAACCAGAAGTACGTGGTACACGGTACCATTAAGGCCATGATCGAAAAACTGGACCTGCCCGATTTTGTAAAGGTGCACCGGGCCTTTATCGTGAATATTTCCAAGATCAACAATATTGAAGATACCGCCATCACCATCGGCGACCGGGCCATACCGGTAAGCCGGGCACACAAATCCCTGTTGATGGAACGGATAAAACCGCTCTGAAATCAGTGCCGTATTACCAGCGGAGCCGTATATAGAACTTTACTGCCTGCCGATATACGCACGGTATATACGCCGGGCATAAATATACCAAGTTCTGTTTGCGTATATTCATTAACACCTTCTTCAATACTTACTGAACGTTCAGAAACTTTTCTGCCGGTCATGTCCAACAGGCTGATACGTGCGTCGGTAAGAGCTTCCGCAGCTATAAAACGAGCCGTAAAGGCCTGGTCGGCCGGGTTAGGGAAAAGCAGCATTCCCTTCTCCGCAGCAGGATCGCAGGGAATGCTCAGCGGGGCAAATAGTTCATGATCGCCGTTATAATCGGTCTGTTTAAGCCGGTAATACGATATACCCGTGAAGGGACGCGGATCCGTGAGGCTGTATTGCAGCGGGCTGTTGCTGTTGCCTGCGCCGGCTACTTCGCCCAGTATCTGCCAGTTCTGGCTGTCGGCGCTGCGTTCTATGGTAAAATAAGCATTGTTCACTTCAGAAACGGTGGTCCATTGCAGTTGTACCTGTCCCTGGTCACAGGTAGCCGTAAAACTGCCCAGTTCAACGGGCAAAGGCGTTGTGAGGGCATTGCTCAGTGTCCAGCGCGAAAAGCTGTTTATCCCCGACAGGCTCACCACATTGGCAGCGCTGTTGTGGCCGGCCGTGCCTACCGTAGGATAACCCGGACTCAGCGGTCCGGCCGGGCTTCCGCCCCACTCTTCCCAGTCGCCCGTAGTTACTCCGTACGATGGCGAACGGTAGAACAGGAAATTACTTTCAGCCATGCCATACAGCTCCAGCTCATGGTAACGAAAATCGAACGTATAGGTATAACCACTGCTTACGGCAGGTGTAATATCGTAATAGCGTCCGATAGACGTACCCGCGCCCACAAAGGCCGTGCTGGTCTGCCGGTCGTGCCCGCGGAAGAGTGTTGCTGAACCGGGAGCTGCGCCGCTTACCGTCAGGTTCAGGGCCAGTCCGGCAATATTGTTGTTGGCACCCGCTGTAAGGCTGCGTACGGCACGTATGCGTCCGTTCTGGTTATCTGCACAGTAAACACGGCTGCCCGAAGGATATACCTCGCCGCTGAGGCTGCCGGTCGTAAGCAGGTCCATCTGTGCATTCTGCAGGTTGATATCGCCGGCGCCCAGCGTAGCCAGGTTACTTACGCTGATGTCCCGGTTCAGCTGCAGTTCTGCGCCACTTTTAGTGCTTGTAAGATTGTAAAAGGCACTGTTCTGTGTACCGCCCAGCTGTGCCGTAGTACCACCGCTGAAAAGAACAGTACCCGTTCCCGGTACAAAAGAGGCCGCAGAGGCATTGTTCTCCCAGTTGGCGTTCTGCAGTACGATCTGTGCAGATGCGCCGTTGCTGTTCAGGCATATAGCCCCCCCGGACAATACCAGGCGGGCGTTTTGTGCCTGTAAGACCGGCACCAGCAATACCATCGCTGTAAGGGGGCCGCTGTATTTAAGTATATTCATCACTTTACATTATTGATTAGGGTAATGCGTTCCATCTGTATACGCATATTTTGTTCCTGTTCGGCCGCTTTCAGGTTCAGTACCTGCTGGCGGCAGTTCTCGCGCACGCTTTCGTAGGGCATCACTTCGCCCCCGCTGCGTTCCGTAAGGGCAATGTACACGGTATGTGTACCTACGGTATAGGGCTCCGATACCTCCATCAGGCCGGTTTTCAGCAGCAGGGGGTACAGCGGGTTATCGGTGTTTGCATTTATACGCTGTTCCAGGTTCAGGGCGGTTTGTCCCAGCTGCATTTTGCCGGCGTCCGGGTTACCCTGTTTCCACAGTTTCAGGCGCCGTTGCAGTTCTTTTACGGCCTCAGTGTTCCCGGCTGCCTCTTTGGGTGTCCAGGCCTGGTAGAACGTAAAAACGTAGGGCGTACGGAAATTCTCCCTGTGCGCTTCGTAATACTGCAGTATCTCTGACTCTTCCGGCTCCTGCCTTACTGAATTTTTACGTATCTCATCCGCCCAGAAATGCAGGGCTGCCAGCTCCATGAACTTCGCATAACGCTGGTTCAGTGCAGAATCCTTTTCCAATGTGCCACGCTGTTCTTCACACAATACCAGGTCCTGCAGCAGGTATTTCTGCAGGTTGGACCTGAATACCGAGGAATCGGGCGAATAAAAGAAACGGGGATGCAGCAGCTGCAGCAGTTCCACGGTCTCCTTATCCACTACAAGTACCGTATCTTTGGTCTGGGCCTGTACAGAAGCGCACAGGCTTCCGCAGAAAAAGAGGGTTAACAGGTATTTCATCAGCGTACGGGTGAAATGGACCAGCCGGAGTTGTTATCGCGGTTGTCGTCGAGGATCTTGCCGTCCGAAATAATGGGGAATGCTTTGGCACTGGCCCCGCCCGCCATCTGGAAGCCTATGGTGGCGCTTTGTCCGTTGGCGCTGGGGTTCATTTCATCGCGGTACTGTACATTGATGAGACCCGAAGTTTCGTGTATGGTTACCTGGAAGCGTACGTTGTAGGAACCGGTATAGGTACGGCACTCATAATCCACGATCACTGCACGGTTAGGCGCTGTGCCCGAACTAAAATAACGTATATTGCTGCCATTGGTCACCAGGTCGTCCCAGTAGGGGAATATGGTGGGTGCTGAAAAAAAAGAGCTGGGCAATGTATTATTGCCTGTATAGGAACTGCCGGGGTTCGCAAAAGATATCCAGCCATTGGTAGAGATCGTGATCACGTTATAGGCTACCCCGTCGATCGTAAGAGAAAAAGGCATGGTATAATTCACGGTCGCATCATCTCCGCTCAGCACCGAAGCTCCCGAAATATCGTCGGGACTGTAGGCTATATTACTGCTGAGATTCCAGGCATTATTCGAAGAAGCGGCATTACCCACAGGTACTACCATAATTTCGCTCCAGCTCTGGTTGGCATTACCGTTGGTCTTGCGGAAGTACAGGCGCTGATCGAAGAAACTGCCGGCAAACTGCATGGCGTAGTTATTGGAATTATTGCTGTGCCGCACGTCCAGCAGGTGCTGCCAGCCCGATGCCCCATTATACCAGTTAGCAGCCGGAGCAGGGGCCGATGTTTCGAAAAAGCCCGACTGGGAAGCGATCTGGCCGGCATCGTTACGGGTTTCCGTGCGCGAACGGTACGAACCGGCCGTGCCGTTACCATAACCAAAGCTGCCGCCCAGTTCCAGTCCATAGCCACCGGCCGTACCGGCCATTCCCATACTGATATTGCCGTTGGGCGCAATGCGCATACGTTCGGTACCCGCCGTAAAAAAGCCCTGGGTATTGGCTGCCAGGGGCCGTATATAGTTACCTCCGGCATAGGAATAGTTGCCGTCGAAAAAGAGGCTTCCGCCACTGTTGAGCAGCACATCGCCCCCACCGCCGGCCTGTATGGCCACCCCGGAACCCGTAGCCGGCCCTACGGCCTCAAAACGTGCGTTAGTGGACGTTCCGGCCACTACTACATTGCCATTGGCCAGGATGCGGAGTCTCTCCGTGGATGCGGTAGAAAAGCCCAGGATATCGGTACCCGGACGAAACATACCCGTGCTGCCGTTGCCCACAAAAGAATATGAGGGCCCACCCGCCGTACCCGATGCCCAGCCCAGCACCTGCCCGTTGGGCATTACCTGGAAAGGCGGCGTGGTAGTATTGCCCACGTTAAAAAGTCCCGGTCCCGAGGTTCCGTCGGTATTTACCGATACGTTCTGCGCCGAAAGCGCAGCGGCCGTACACGTGATTACTGCCGCAAGCAGTCCTTTTACAGGCAGCTGCACGCAGAACGGTTTAAGTAGATTTGTCTTCATACTGGTCACAGAGGATTAATACGTTTTTTGTTTTTAGATAAAACAAGGGTGATATAATCTCAGGTACGCTTCGTCAGCGTCCGGGGAAGGCGGTAAAAACGATAAAAAACTACGGAAAGAAATACCTGTGGAGCTTCAGGTACAGGAGCTGCGGTGATATGGTGTGTTCATGATAGAAAAGGTTTTTTGATGTTTACTGATACTAAATTACTATTAGTTAGGAGAATTACAAATAGATAATAAAAAAGGCCATCATTTTCTGATGGCCTTCCTGCTGTGTTTATGCAATTAATTTTTAACGCTTTATAATTACAGGCGCCGTATAAAGTACTTTCCCTTCGCCACTGATCCGCAGTGTATACGCACCTGGAAGGAAAGCGGCCAGGTCCTTAAACGTAAAGCTGTTCATACCGCTCTGCCAGCTGCCGTTCTGTATGGCCACCCGGCGCCCGGTCATGTCCATGAGTTCTACGGAACCTGCCATATCCGCAGCTGTGCTGAAGTTCAGTACAAAATAGTCGTTCGAAGGATTGGGGTAGATCAGCAGGCCATTCTGGGCGTTGCCGAAACAGGTAACACTCTGCGGGGCAAAGGTCTCGTTGTCCCCGTTATGATCGGTCTGCCGCAGGCGGTAGTATGAAATACCGTTCAGCGGACGATCATCGGTGATGCTGTAATTCAGCAGCGTATTACTGTTGCCTGCACCGCTTATTTCGCGTACCAGCTCCCAGTGCTCTGCATCGGCACTGCGCTCTATGGTAAAGTAGGCGTTATTCACTTCCGACATGGTGGTCCAGCGTATCTCTACACCACCCTTAGCACATTCGGCATTAAAACTACCGAGTACGATGGGCAGCGGACTGGTGGCACCGGTACCGCTCAGCCACCATTCGGAGAACCCGTTCACCGTATAGGTAACATAGGAAGCACCTGCAATGGCATTGCCGGATATCCCTGCGGTTATGGTACCGTTTCCGCTCTGCGCATGCAGGTAGGTATTACCACCGGTGTTGCAGTTATCGCTGAAAGTGGCATTTTCATTCGGCCCGCTGTAACGGCTCAGTTTCAGAGAACCGATCCCGCTTACGTCGTCATCGGGGTTTACGTTGAAATTTGCGCTGGCAGCCAGGGAGCTTACATCGCCGTCTGCCAGGTACAGGCGTACATTCACGGGCGTTACCGGCGGATTGGAGGACGTGATCACCCAGTGACGGCTCAGGGCCGCGCTGTTGAACTCCGGCTGCGTTACAGAATTGGTATTGCAGGCCTGTATGTTCACCGGTGTACCGTTTACATACTCGGTTACCGTTACCAGGCCCAGGTCTTGTGTACCCGGGTTCACGGCAATGATGCTGCGTCCGGACATAGCAAATTCCACAAAGGCATTGTTCCCGTTTACGTAACAGGTACGTGTATCGTTATTATTGGCAAGCGAAGTAGCCGAGGCCGCAACACTGATGGCGGGTACGTTCACCGAAAGTGTACAGCCGGCGCCAGCGGTAGCCAGTATATTATAGGTGGTGCTGGTTGCGGTAAGATTATCCGTGCGGAAAGTAAGTGTGCTGCCCGTGCCGGCCTGTGCGCTGCCGATATTGGTAGTATTATCGCGCAGCTGGTAGCTAAGGCCCGCCACAGAAGAAGCTACGGTGATCTCTGCATTTCCGCGGTAACAAACTGGTGTGGAAGTACTGATCAGCGGTGTAAAGGCTGCCGGTACCGGATTTACCGTTACCGGTACGAATGCGCAGGCCGTTGTATTGCAGCTGCCTGCGTAGTTTACAAAATACGTAGTAGCGCTGCCCGGCGATACCGTAATGCTGTTGCCCGTACCGATCACCGTGCTGCCGCAGCTGCCGCTGAACCATTGGGCCGTGGCGCCTGTACCCGCACTGCCGCCCGAAAGCGTAAGCGTAGTGCTGCCGCCTGCACAGATGGTAGTGCTGCCTGTTATGGCCGTTGGGGCTACCGACGGGGTATTTACCGTTACCGCTACAGAAGCACAGGCAGTGGTGTTACAAGTCCCTGCATAACGTACAAAATACGTGGTATTCGAGCCCGGGGATACCGTAATGCTATTGCCTGTACCTACCGCTGTACCGCCGCAGCTGCCGCTGAACCATTCGGCCGTGGCGCCTGTGCCCGCACTGCCGCCCGAAAGCGTAAGCGTAGTGCTGCCGCCCGTGCAGATGGTAGTGCTGCCTGTTATGGCCGTTGGGGCTGCCGACGGAGTATTCACCGTAACCGAAACCGAAGTACAGGTAGTGGTGTTACAGGTACCTGCATAACGTACAAAATACGTAGTATTCGAGGTTGGAGATACCGTTATGCTGTTACCCGTGCCGATCACCGTGCTGCCGCAGCTGCCGCTGAACCACTGGGCCGTGGCGCCTGTGCCCGCGCTGCCGCCCGAAAGCGTAAGCGTGGTGCTGTTACCC
The DNA here is from genome assembly GCA_052437175.1 of Flavobacteriales bacterium. Taxonomy (GTDB): domain Bacteria; phylum Bacteroidota; class Bacteroidia; order CAIKAF01; family CAIKAF01; genus JACVCJ01. Next base: position 288,491 of record JBQVOK010000001.1, on the reverse strand, counting down.
AAACAGATGCTGGTGCTGCCTGTAATAGCCGCAGGGGCTGTGGACAGAGTGTTTACCGTTACCGCTACAGAGGCACAGGCAGTGGTGTTACAGGTACCTGCATAACGTACAAAATACGTAGTATTCGAGGTTGGAGATACCGTTATGCTGTTGCCCGTACCGATCACCGTACTGCCGCAGCTGCCGCTGAACCACTGGGCCGTGGCGCCTGTGCCCGCGCTGCCGCCCGAAAGCGTAAGCGTGGTGCTGTTGCCGGCACAAATGGTGGTAGTTCCTGAAATACCTGTAGGAGCTGAGGAAACCGTATTTACCGTTACCGTAACGGATGCACAGCCGGTGGTGTTGCAACTGCCGGAATAACGCACAAAATAGGTGGTATTTGATGCAGGAGACACCGTAATGCTGTTGCCCGTGCCGATCACCGTGCTGCCGCAGCTGCCGCTGAACCACTGGATGGTGGCATCTGAACCTACCGAACCACCGGACGCGGTAAGCGTTGTACTGCCGCCACTGCATATCGTTGTGGTTCCGCTGATGGCGGTGGGCGCTACCGAAGCGCTCTGGTAGGTGACTGAGAGCTGCGGACGGCTGCCATTGCTCCAGCCGTAATATTCCAGCTCATTGGTTTCATCGCCCCAGCACCAGAAACAGTCGTTTGCATTATAGGTCATATCCAGACCATAGGTGATGTAATCCGTAGTTAAACGATTCGCCACCCGGTTACGGTGCAGTGCATAGTCGATGTTAAAGTTTTTCCATCCGTTGGGCGATTCGGGATAATCGTAACCGCCGTTACAACCGCCGCAGTTTCCCGGTGTTCCCCAAACGTCCCAGTTGGCGTAGCGTTCCGAAAGGCCCTGTACATTATCGCGGATCGAAGCCCAGGAAGCCGATACCGGTTCCACATTGGCCCAGCCGATCTCGAAACGCAGTCCGTCATTACCGCCCCCGTTGCGCCAGGTATGCTGGTACATCGAGAAAGATGCATTCTGTATGCAGGACCCGTCGGGGATGGAAGAAAGATTGATCTTGGCATAAGGCGCCCAGGTTTCGTCATCGCAGCCACTGCAATCGTAAAAACCGACCTTGATATTGTCTGAACTGTGTGCATCTGCATCTTCATTGGTGGTTCCTGTCCAGTAAATAGAAGCGTTGGGCGTGCAGGTAATGCTTGGGTCCACGATCACCGGGTACACACGCTCGGGGTTATTGAACCAGTCAATAGGCACCAGCAGTACTATTTTATACGTAAAATCGTCCACTTTGGTTACCAGGTATTCGGCCTCTTCATACTCCGAAGAGCTTTTGCGGTTCTGCTGAAAATAATAAGCTTCATTGTACGAAAACAGCACTTCGCCGGCGGCATTTTTTACCAGCAGGCCTTTTTTCTGTTCATCGTTTACGATCTCTACCGGTTCGGCAAAAGTAAGCTGCTCGGCAAAGCCCAGGTATTTTGAACCGCCATACGCCGCAAAGGGATTCGAACCAATGAAATACTGCGATTTGATCTTGCCTGTAAGCTGTGTTACCTGCAGGCTGATATCGGGCGTTAAGCCGTATTCCAGATGGTTGTCCGTTTCGGCAGACCGCAGCGGCAGCGCTTCTTTGTTGTACTGCAATACGTTTTTCTGCATTTTTTTATCCAGGTCGTACAGGAAAACACCTTCCTGGGTGTAGCCGGAAAGGAGATCGCTGCCGTCGGCCTTTTTGATGGCCATACCTTTACCCGCCGTACCGTACAGGGTTTTATACTGATTATGGCGGTTCATCAGCACATAGCCCGGGTACAGGGGCATGGACACGGGTATGATCTCGTTGGACGAAGTGAGCCATTCGCCGTTTTCAAAATAGTGCATGGGGCCGGCCGTAAGCAGGGCGGTTTCGGTACCGTCTTCGTTACGGAAGTGCTTCGCATTTTCCGTACGTTTTTCAGGCAGTTCCCGGGCCGGATCGTACTTTGCATACGGGCCCGACGCACCGTATAATTTCATGATCACGGGATCCGCAGCTTCCCTGCGGGATACCGGGTTCTCTCCCGTACCGGTCTCACTCTTCTGGGCAGCGGCCGTAAGGCAGAGCATCAGTGCTAAAAAAACAGGTAACATTCGGTTCATAGAGCGTATTGTTTATTGGTGATAAAACTTGTGTCCGACATCAGTCGGGTTAAAAAAAAGAGCATTTCCTTCTTTTCGCGTTCTCCCAGGTGCAGACGCAGGGGATTTCCGGCCTCATCGCGGAGTTCTTCGCTTAAATTGGGATTGGGTTGTATTCCGGAGTTGTAATGTTCAAGTACTTCTTCGAGGGTGGCAAAACGTCCGTCGTGCATATAAGGAGCTGAAAACGCCACATTCCGGAAACTGGGCGCTTTAAAAAGGCCCTCATCCGTTTTCTTACCGCTTACCACGGCAAAACCAATATCGCCTGCATTGGAGATATCCAGGCCGTTGTTCTTCATTTTGTTGTTACCGTAGGTAATGTTCGAATGGCAGGTTTCGCACAGTTGCAGGGTCTGTATGGTCTTGTCGGAAAAGCCGAACTCCCGCTGCATGATCTGGGGCTGACTCAGACCCTGTGCCATCAGTTCGCTTACAATGGGATACATACGGTCGAGCGGACTGGCGTAGGAGGTAATGCTGCGCAGGTATTGCGCCAGGGCCATGCGTACGTGTACATAGCGCACTTCTTCTATACCGAATGCGGCGTAAAATTGCCTGCGGAAACGTGCGGAGCGGTTCAGGCGCTGCACCAGCCGGTTGGTATCGCTGTCCATCTCGTTGTGCGCCGTTATGGGGAAGTTCACAGCCTCTTCGAGCGAAGCTGCACGGCCGTCCCAGAAAAAACGGTCTACCCAGGCCAGGTTGAACAGGGGCATGGAATTACGGTTCACTTTTTGTCCGTCGATCCCTTCAGACGTGGTCCTGCTCTCGGCAAACGCCTTTTCCTGGTCGTGGCAACTGCTGCAGGAGATCGTATTGTTGCGGGAAAGTTCCGTACTGAAGAAGAGCGTTTTGCCCAGGGCCACGCCGGCCTCGGTGGTTGCATTATGCGAAGGCTGGTAGGCCTGCGGAAGTTCCGGGGGGATATCGTAGCGGAAATAAACCGTTTTCCTGTGTATGACACAGGAGCGCACAAACAGACTAACGATACATATCGTTACCAGAAAAAGCAGTGTATATACTTTCCTGTTCATGGTGTTGAGGCTCCTTACCGGCCACAACCACACCACACCATCTGTTCAGGTATTCGGTTCTGTGTCAGGTCCTGTACAGGGGGTTACGTACGGACGCATCTGTGTTATCGGATTTTTGGTGATAGTACGGTTCAGGTGACAGATATCGGGTTTAAATTTCTTGTTTTTTGGTGATCGAATTATTTAACTGTTATATCAAAGAAAGAACTTTTCTTCTCAATATGCAAATCCGTCTACAAAAAACATGCCGTAAACGGCCCCCGGAGGGACCGTTTATTCGGCTATGCATAAAAAATTTCACTATCGCTTTACAAAAGCGCTCGTGTACAGTCCTTTGCCGATACGCAGGCGCAGGTTGTATACCCCGGGGGCCATGTCCGAAAGTACGATCGTACGCGCCAGTTCACCCTGCGGTACCCCGCTCCATTTCTCCAGCTGCAGGCGGGCGCCGCGGGCATCGTAGATGCTCATTTCCACATCCGAGCTTTCGTCCAGGTAGAATCTCAGGTTCAGCACATCTTCTGCCGGATTGGGGAACAGAAGCAGTACCGGAGTATCTTCTGCCGAACAGAAAATGCTTTTTTCCGCAAAAAGTTCTTCGTCGCCGTTGTAATCGGTCTGGCGGAGGCGGTAGTATGTAATACCGTTTTCCGGGCGTTCGTCGGTAACGCTGTAGCTAAGCAGGCTGTTGCTGTTCCCTGCCCCGCTCACGGTCTGCAGCACTTCCCAGCTGTGTGCGTCGGCGCTGCGTTCCACTGTAAAGTAGGCGTTGTTCACTTCAGAAACGGTGCTCCAGCTGATCAGTCCCCGGCCGTCCTTACACACGGCATCAAAACTGTTGAGCGTAACCGGCAGCGGGCTGCTGATACTGGTACCGTTGAGCCAGAGTTCCGAGAATCCCGGGATACTGTAGGTAACGTAAGAACCGGCTACAATGGCATTACCCGCGATGGGAGCCGTGATGCTGCCGTTTGCCGCCTGGCTGTGCAGGGTAACCGTTCCGCCTGCGTTACAGTTGTCCGTAAAGGTGCTGTTCTCGTTCGCACCGCTGTATTTGGTCAGTTGCAGTGAACCCAGGCCCGATACGTCGTCCGTGGTATTCAGGTTGGCATTGGCCACCGCGGCCAGGGCCGTTACATCCGTATCGGCAAGGTACAGGCGTACACTTACCGGGGATACGGGGGGCACCGTAGAACTGATCACCCAGCGGCGGTTCAGCGCCGTTACCATAAACTCAGGCTGGGTAGTGTTGCAGGCCTGCACACCGATCGGTGTGCCGTCTACATATTCCGTTACGGTTACATTGCCCAGGTTCTGGCTACCGGGATTTATGGCCAGGATATCGCGGTTGGAAGTAATGAATTCTACAAAGTTGTTGTTATTATTTACGTAACAGGTACGTGTATCGTTATTGTTACCGATCGCGTTGGGCGCTGATGTTACCGTAATGGCAGGTACGTTCACAGAAAGTGTACAACCGGCGCCCGACGTGGCCAGGATGTTATAGCTGCTGCTGCCGGCCGTAAGGTTGGCGGTCAGGAAGCTGAGTGCAGATCCGTTACCGGCCTGCGAAGTGCCTACATTGGTGGTATTATCGCGCAGCTGGTACGTAACTCCTGACTGGCTGCCGCCGCTGGATACCTCCGCATTTCCACGGTAACACAGCGGTGTGGAGGTAAGTACCGAAGGCGTAAAGCTTGCCGGTGCTGCATTTACCGTCACCGCCACGGATGCACAACTGGTTGTATTACAAGTGCCCGAATAGCGTACAAAGTACGTAGTGTTCGAAGCCGGGGATACACTGATGCTGTTGCCCGTGCCCACCAGGGTACCGCCACAGCTGCCGCTGTACCATTCAGCCACAGCGCCCGTGCCCGCGCTGCCACCCGAAAGTGTGAGCGTGGTACTGTTACCGGCACAAAGAGTAGTTGTTCCCGTAATGGCTGTGGGAGCTGTGGAGAGGCTGTTGACCGTTACCGTTGCAGATGCGCAGGTAGTGGTGTTACAGGTTCCAGAATAGCGTACAAAGTACGTGGTGTTCGAAGTCGGTGATACCGTTATGCTGTTGCCCGTACCTACTAATGTACCGCCACAGCTGCCGCTGAACCACTCGGCCGTGGCTCCCGTTCCTGCACTGCCGCCCGAGAGCGTAAGCGTGGTGGAAGCCCCCGCACAGATCGTTGTTGTACCCGTAATGCCCGTAGGCGCTACCGATAGTGTATTTACCGTTACGTTTACAGAAGCACAGGTAGTGGTGTTACAGGTGCCTGAATAACGTACAAAGTATGTGGTGTTCGATGTCGGAGATACCGTTATGCTGTTGCCCGTACCTACCAGGGTACCGCCACAGCTGCCGCTGAACCACTGGGCCGTGGCTCCCGTGCCTGCGCTGCCGCCCGAAAGCGTAAGCGTGGTACTGTTGCCGGCACAAATAGTGGTAGTTCCTGAAATAGCCGTCGGCGCTGTCGATGCAGTATTCATAACCACCTGGATCACATTGGAATACCCCACCTGACCACAACCATCTGTGGCCCGGCGCCGGAACCAGGTCGTTTGCGTCAGAGCTCCCGGATCATAGGTATTTGCCGTTTGCCCCACGATATTACTATAACCCGAACCGGCACCTGTTGTAGAAGACTCCCACTGGTACGTAACTCCCCCGGCACCTGTGGCATCCACGCTGCTTGTAAAAGCACCCGGATCATCTCCGGGACAGATATTTACACCATTGGTGATGCCCGCTATCGTGCCCCCGTTCACAGGTCTGTTGGTCGCCTGCACCGAAAGGTTGAAATTCCCGAAACTGGTAGAAAAACCTTCCACCTGTATCACATAGGTGCCGGCGCACAGGTCCATATTGATCGTAGAGTTCACAGAGCCGCCGTAATCGTCGTTAAAAGCGATCTGTGTACCGCAGGACGTAGAATTATACAGGCGGAGATAGGTATCGTAATCCGTTCCTGCATTATTGGTAGAAATAACCACACTGGCAGGAGACGAAATGCTAAACTGGTAAAATACATCCTGGGAGCTATTACCCGATACCGAGGTGTATCCCATATTGCCCGAAGCACCGCCTGGTGAAGGACGGTTTGAATTCACGTGCGAATAGGTGGTACCCGAAGAAAGCGTTCCGAAATTCAGCGCCGATCCGCAGCCATCCCCGTATGTATAACGCCATACCGTTTTGGCAAAAAAGTCGCCGCTGTTCCCCGTCATAAAAGAGCCTCCGGCAGTTCCGGTGTAGCCCCACCAGAGTGAAGGCGTTTTGGACGCACTTTTAAACGTGTAGGTGTAGGTACCGTTCGACTGGCAGGCATCCCCGCCGGGGTCACAGTCCGGCGAACCGTCTTCTTCCCAGGAATTGTAATAAATGGAAAAGTTATCATTTATATTATTGCGGTTTGTACAGTAATACAGCAAGGTATTGCTGTTGGTTACCGTAGACGGAGCATCGGCCTGCCAGCGCCGCACATACAGGTTACCCCCGCAGCTGGCCCCGTTACCCCCGGAGGTCCAGGAAGCCGTGCCTCCCGTATTACCATCGCTGCTTAGACCAATACGAATCTCATTGTCGTCCGCATTTATCCAGTCATTATCGCAGGACTGGTACCACTGGTCTACACGCAGCTCATAATTGACCTGCCCGTTGGTGATCTGAGCATGGAATTTCGCCGGCAGCGCAAAAAGGCCAAAGAACAGGGTGAATAGTGACAGAAGGGTATACGTTTTATTCATGGAGTGAATGTATTTACAAAGTGATTCGGGCTGAGATGGTGAAAAGGCACAGCCGCCAGGTCAGCACGTTCATTGATCAGTGACCGTGGCGGATGCTGGTTCAGTGCCACCAGCGATTTACAGTATACATGTATGGGCGTGTTCCCGTATTTTTTCTGTGCGTCGCTGTGCAGTTTCTGCGCCAGCTGCCAGATCATATAGGGTTCATGATAGGTATGATAGAACTGCCGGTAGGTAAGCAGTTTTTCAAAGTCTACATGATAGCGGTCGTCCCGTTCCGGCATATCCACCAGGAACTGAAAATAGGAAGGCTTGTGATTATTGAGCATCATCCGCCAGGAAAAATTATACCCCTGCCGGTGCCAGGCCACATTACCGCCGTATAACAGCAGGGCCCGGGCGGGGAAAAGCAGCTGAAAGGCAAAAAACAGGCCCAGGATTGCAAAAACCGGCTTTTTCAGGGCCTTTGTCTCCTTTAGGATATCGCGCAAAGGGAAACGGCTCAGCGGAATATAGATCAGCCAGGCGGCGATCATGACCAGCGGGAATTCGCCGATATCGAACAGGAAATAATTGCTGATATGAAAAACCAGCATCGGCGCTACTACCCATACAGAACGGGCAAAACGCCAGAGCAGCAGACCGATCAGCAGGTCGAACAGTAAACCCGTGTAGCTGAGAAAATACCCGCTGAGATCGGGAAACGGAAACCCCTTGGCATGGGTATACAGGCGCATGGGATAGCCCTGCAGCCAGTCGCCGTTGAGTTTGGCCGTTCCTCCGTAAAAATATACGATCGTGATCAGCAGACCGAATGCCGCATAATTCCATACATGCATCTGTTTGTTAAAACGGCGCCGGAAAACATCGAATACGGAGATCGAAAGTCCCGCCTCGGTGCAGGCAAAAAGAAAGGCCAGCAGGCACCACAGGTAGTAGTGATTGTTATAGAACGATATATCGATCAGGAACAGGTACCCGAACGAACACATGAACAACAGGGCCGCCACACGGGGTATAATGCCCAGGGCCAGCAGAACGGCAGAAACGATCGCCGAAGCCTGCAACAGGTCGATCAACCCGTGAGAATACGCCTCGATAAAGGAAAGACCCGGGTAATGGAACACAAAAGCCGATTTGGAGAGGTCGTGTACGTGTGGGGTTAAATGCAGCACCTGCGGAATCATTAATATTCCGAAAAAGAAACGAAACAGGCTGTAATTTACTGCAGATACCATATACGTTTTTTTGTCTTTACAGGCCGGCATACGGTAATGTAGGCTCATACCACATACGTGCAGCATGAACAGGCGATACCGGGTGCTTAGATCAGTAAAATGTGCGGGGGATGGTGAAAGATTATCCGGGGATTAATGATTAGAGTTAGAGACTATTTTCTTATCTGGTGAGAAGCAAAGTAATAAAAAACATTTTTATTATGCAAGCATACTCTTTTGAGAACAGATAACTTAACAAAAAATCTGCACAGAATTTGCAAGGTCCGGTTACACAGCTGTAAAATAAAAAAGACCGTCCCGTCTCGCTGGTAGCGAAACGGGACGGTCTTCTGTAAAAATTATGTATACGTATTAGTTTTTCACGAATACTTGGGTGTAGCTGGCAGCGGCACCTGAAACACTGATCAGGTAGTTGCCATTTGACAGCTGCGATACCGGAATGCTGAGCAGGTTCTCTGAACCGCTGATCTCGCGTGTGTAAACCACTTTACCGTTCATGTCCACAACCGTAAGTGTATTCACGTTGCTGTTGTTTTCCAGGCTTACGTTCAGGAAATCGGTGCTCGGGTTCGGGTATACGTTAAAGCTGAAAGCGTTTTCGTCTTTCTCTTCTACAGAAACACCACCCTGTACTTTTACTTCTTTGGCATTTACCACAGAACCGTCGGCCTGGTCAATGAGCAGGGCAACCAGTTTGATCTGGGCCATATCGCTGGTGGCAGGTACGGTGTAGTTAAAGGTGTAGCTGGCAGTCTGTCCGTCGTTGATGGCAGCCGGAACGCTTCCTGTCTGTCCGTTGTAACCTCCCAGCAGGGCGCGGCCTACGTGATCGTATACCATATCGGCAGCCGGAACCGGATCGGGTTTAGACTCATAACCACCCATCGGGCCATTGGCATTGCCGGCATAATAGTTGGTCTGGTTATAACCGGAAGAAGTACCGGTAACATCGTCTTCAACCACTACAACAGCCAGGCGGAAGTTAGCAGCAGCAAATTTTGTTACGAACTGGGCAGATACCGGGATGGTAATGTCCTGACCGCTTACCGTAGGGGTAATGCTGATCGAAGCCGGAACCGGCAGGTCTTTGCGGGCAGCAAAGTATTGCTCGAACAGCCCCTGTGATACAGAAGCATCCAGGATAGTACGGTCTACGTTACAGCTCGGGTAACCGCCGAAGTTGGCCGCATTGTCATAGGCAGAAACGGTCATCGGGTCCTGGTTGTGCACGGCAATACCGATGAAGCCCTGTGCACCGTAAGTATCGTACATGTATTCCATGGCAATGGCACCACGCGGGCACCATCCGCACCATGTACCCGTACCTTCCTCGATCAGCACGCCCTTATCGGGAGCAGAGCTGGTGGAGTTGAAACGGCTTGTACCGGTGTTGTTGGCCGGAACGGCATCGGTATTGGCATTTACCTGGGTAATGTTTACGCTGATGTTTTTTTCTTCCACGGTAGAATAATTCACCGGTGTAGTGTGTGTAACGTTGGCCGAAGCGCCCGGGGCGATGTTCAGACCGCTGATGGTAGCACTGTGAGCGGCACCGTCGTTCCAGTCGATGGTAAGACTGGTAATGGCCTGGGAACCGTCATTGCTTACGTTCAGGATCATAGACGTATTGGTATTCACCACACCGTAGCGCGGCAGGTTGATGTTGTTGAGGCGGGCATCGTAAGCCGGCAGGTCAACTACTTCCACATCGTCGATGAACAGCAGGTTTTTATCGTTGCTGTTGTTCTGGAAAGCGATATAAATGGTCTGGCCCATATTGCCGGAGAGGTTCACCAGTTTGGTGGTAAGTCCGGTAGCATTGGCGGCAGCAACCGTTAATACGGGAGGATTTGTGAAATCGGCCACCGTGTTACCGGTAGTGGAGATAAATACACGGTATCCGTCTGCATAGGCCGCTTCGAAGGCCTGTTCTTTAAATCGCAGGTATGGGTTGCCCGTATTGGGAATAGTAATGGCGGGCGTAACCATCCAGTCGTTGGAAACACCGGCCGGATTATACCAGCTGGTACTGGTAGCTACATTATTACCGCTCTGGGCGCGTACCACCCAGGCCGAAGTACCCATATAAGAGGTTGCAGAAGCAGGCGTAAGACCGTCTACATTGTACTGGGCCCAGCCTGCAGGTAAAACACCTGTACCGCCCGTCAGCGGCACTCCGTTAAAATTTTCAGAAAAGATCTGAGCACTGGCTAAGTTAATAGCCCCCAGGCACAAGCCTGCAAAGAGTAAACTTTTTTTCATGTCTCTCAACGTTTAGTTTTCATCAAATGTATATAAACATTTCATTAAATAAAACAACGAGAGCTAAAAAATTAAATCCTTTTAACAAGGATTCAATTCCTACTGAATCAGTAGATTACCCCTTACGCTCAATCGCCCTGCGGGCTGCAGAAACAATGCTTCCGGCATTCAGCCCGTATTTCTCGAGCAGTTGCATAGGCGTACCACTTTCGCCGAAGGTATCGTTCACCGCCACAAATTCCTGGGGAACCGGCAGTTCGCGCGCCAGCAGACCGGAAATGGTCTCCCCGAGGCCGCCCCATATATTGTGTTCTTCGGCCGTAACCACGCAGCGTGTTTTACGTATACTCTTTAATACGGCTTCCGTATCCAGCGGTTTTATGGTATGCAGGTTGATCACCTCGGCCGAAACACCTTCTTTCTCCAGTGTTTCGCAGGCCTGGAGCGCCAGCCATACAAGGTGTCCGCAGGCAATGATGCTTACGTCCGTTCCTTCGGAAAGCAGCTGGGCCTTACCGATCTCGAACGGCATATCTTCCGGGATAAAGACCGGCCAGGCCGGACGGCCGAAACGCAGGTAAACCGGGCCTTCCCAGGCAGCACTGGCTATGGTGGCCTGTTTTGTCTGTGTATAGTCTGCCGGGCAGATCACCGTCATACCGGGCAGCATTTTCATCAGCCCGATGTCTTCCAGTATCTGGTGTGTGGCGCCGTCTTCGCCCAGGGTAAGTCCGGCATGCGAAGCGGCTATTTTTACGTTTTTACCGCTGTAGGCGATCGACTGGCGGATCTGGTCATACACGCGGCCCGTGCTGAAATTGGCAAAGGTACCCGTAAAAGGTATCTTGCCGCCGATCGTAAGGCCGGCTGCCATGCCCATCATATTGGCCTCGGCAATGCCCACCTGGAAAAAACGTTCGGGATTCTCCTTGGCAAATGTGTCCATCTTAAGCGAACCGGTAAGGTCGGCACAAAGGGCCACCACATCTTTATTCGTACGTCCGAGTTCGGTGAGTCCGTCGCCGAAACCCGAGCGGGTATCTTTATTTCCTTTGCTTTCGTATCTGGTCATGATCGTTTACAGTTTAAGGGATTAATAATCGCCGAATGAAGTTTCCTGCAGCTGGCCCAGGGCACTCTGCAACTGTTCGTCGTTCGGAGCTACGCCGTGCCATTTGTGCGAACCCATCATAAAGTCTACCCCGGCGCCCATTTCGGTACGCATCAGGTTCATTACGGGGCGGCCTTTGCCCGAAGCTTCCACCGCACGTTGCAGACCTGCTGTGACCTCGGCCAGGTCATTCCCTTTTTCGATCACGAACACCAGCCATCCGAAGGCTTCGAATTTGGCTTTCAGATCGCCCAGGGGCATAACCGTATCGGTATCGCCGTCGATCTGGCGTCCGTTCCAGTCCACGGTGCAGATCAGGTTATCGGCCTTCATATTGGGGGCAGCCAGGGCCGCTTCCCATATCTGGCCTTCCTGCAGCTCGCCGTCACCATGCAGGGTAAATACGCGGCGGTCGTCCCCGTTCAGCTTCTTGGCCAGGGCCGCGCCCAGCGCTACGGAAAGACCCTGCCCCAGGGAGCCGGAGGCCACACGTATACCTTCCAGGTGTTCGGCCGTGGCCGGGTGCCCCTGCAGGCGTGAATCCAGCTTGCGGAAGGTGGCCAGTTCGCTCACCGGGAAATACCCTGTGCGGGCCAGTATACTGTACCATACCGGTGAAATGTGCCCGTTGGACAGGATAAAGATGTCCTCGCCGATACCGTCCATGCGGAAAGACGAAGGATCGTGCTTCATAATACTTCCGTAAAGGGCCGTAAAGAACTCGGCGCATCCGAGCGAACCGCCCGGGTGACCCGAATTTACGGCGTGTACCATACGTACAATGTCGCGGCGGACCTGCCGGCACAGCTCAGGTAATTTTTCCTGCGAAATACTGTAGGGATTCATGGCACAAAACTAAAGCTTAACATCCGAACCACAAAAACAATATTTCAGCCTGTTATCCACAGTGCTTTTGCGGTTGCCGCTCCCGAAATCGTTTACCTTTGTGCCCATGAATATAGTTTTTATGGGTACGCCGGCTTTTGCGGCCACCCAGCTCGAATACCTGCTGCGTAACGGCTATAACGTATCTGCAGTGGTCACCGTTCCCGACAAACCGGCCGGACGCGGGCTGCAACTGCACCAAAGTGATGTAAAGAAGACCGCCCTGAAACACCATATACCGGTGCTGCAACCCGAAAAACTGCGCGACGAAGCCTTTATACAGGCCCTGGAAGCCCTGCGCCCCGATGTAATGGTGGTAGTGGCCTTTCGTATGCTGCCACGGTCGGTATGGAAAATTCCGCGCCTGGGCACCTTTAACCTGCACGCCTCTCTCCTGCCCGCCTACCGGGGAGCGGCACCCATCAACCACGCCGTTATGAACGGAGAGACCCGTACGGGCCTTACCACCTTCCTGATCGACGATAAGATCGATACCGGCAATATCCTGCTGAGCGAAAGCCTGGAGATCGGTGCGGACGAAGACGCCGGAAGCCTGCACGACCGCCTCATGATAGCCGGAGGTCCGCTCATTGCACGCACCATAGACGGACTGGAAAAAGGAGAGATACAGCCCCAGCCGCAGCCTGTAAACAGCGACGCATTACCCGCCGCACCCAAGATCTTCCCCGAAGACTGTATCCTGGACCTGGAAGACAGCATACGCAACATATATAATAAGGTACGCGGACTGAGCCCCTATCCCGGGGCACGCATTTACTGGGACCCGGGTACCGGAAAAATACAGATGCTGAAAATATTCAGTGCCGAACCGGCCTACGATGTACAGGGAAGCCCCGGGACCTATACAAGCGACGCTAAGACAGGCATTTACCTGCATGCGGCGGACGGCAGCATACGCATAAAGGAAATGCAGGCCGAGGGCAAAAAACGTATGCCTGCAGCCGATTTCCTGAGAGGCATGCGGAATTTTCCCAATGCTGGCAAGGTTTACACCGCTATTGAATAGTAAAAAACCGTTAAAAACGGGGCTTACGGGACTGCGTTATTAACAAAAGCCCGTTTTTATTAACAAAAAGAGCTTTTTTTTACCCTCACCTATTGCACAGATTGAGATTGCGCCTACATTTGTTACTATAAACGTTCATAACTAAGTTATTAACCAAAAACCAAAATCAAAAATGAACAAAGCTGAATTGATTGATGCTATCGCATCAAAAGCCGGCCTGACAAAGGCTGATTCAAAAAAAGCATTAGATGCTTTCACTGATGCAGTTACTGCTGCTCTGAAAAAGAAAGACGGCCGTGTATCTCTGGTAGGTTTCGGTTCTTTCTCTGTATCTGAGCGCAAAGCCCGCACAGGACGTAACCCACAGACAGGAAAAGAGATCAAAATTCCTGCAAAAAAAGTGGTACGTTTCAAAGCTGGTGCTGATCTGTCTGCTTCAGTTGCTAAAAAGTAATCTGACACCATTTTTGGAAGCCTCAACAGTCTCTGTTGGGGCTTTTTTTATGCCTTTTTGCAGCGCTCCGGATATTCCGCCGCTCCCCTTCCGCGGCTCGGAGATAATTATTACTTTTGCACTCTATTATAATAAATTATGGCAACAGTAGCAGATATCAAACGCGGCCTTTGCATCGAGCATAACAACGACCTGTTCGTGGTCGTGGAATTTCTCCGTTTTCAGACCGGACGCGGTTCATCCAATATGCGTACCAAACTGAAAAGTCTTACCAGCGGTAAACTCATCGACCATACCTTTGGCGGTGACGAGAAAATAAACATACAGACCATCGAACGCCGTCCGCACCAGTTCCTGTACAAAGACGAACAGGGCTACAATTTTATGCACTCGCAGACCTACGAACAGCTGCTGCTGACCGCCGACCTCATTGATGCCCCCGAGTTCCTGCAGGACGGTATGGAGAATATAGAGGTAGTGTTCCATGCCGATAAGGAAATTCCGCTGTTTGCCGAACTGCCGCAGTTCGTGGAAACCACCATCGTATATACCGAACCCGGCGTTAAGGGCGATTCTTCCGGTAGCCCGATGAAGCCCGCCACCGTAGAGAACGAGGTACGCATTATGGTTCCGCTTTTCGTGGAGCAGGGCGAGCGTATCCGTGTGGACACCAAGACCCGTGAGTATAAAGAACGCGTAAAATAAAGCCGGATGAAATTCGAACAGGCCCTCAGCCTGCGCACGATCGCCGAACTGATCGGGGCCACCGTGCACGGGGACGAAAACTACAAAGCCACCGGGCTTAACGAGATCCACATGGTGGAAGAAGGGGACATTACCTTCACCGACCATCCCAAATACTACAAAAAATCGCTGCAATCGGCCGCTTCGGTGGTCATTATCAACACCGTTCCCGAAAATACCTACGGCAAGCACCTGCTGGTGCACAGCGATCCTTTTTCGGCACTCAATAAACTGATCGCCTACTGCAAGCCCGACCTGCAAAAGCCCAATAACGGCATTTCGCCCACGGCCCGCATCGGTAAAAATGTGGTCATCAGTCCCAATGTAACCATTGGCGACAATGTAGAGATCGGCGATAACACCATCCTGCACCCCAACGTGTGTATCTACCGCGATGTGGTGATCGGGAAGAACTGCATTATTCATGCCGGTTGTGTGATCGGTGCGGACGCCTTTTACTTCAAGGGCCGCCCCGGGTATTACGATAAATTCCAGACCTGCGGCCGCGTGCTTATCGGCGACGATGTGGAACTGGGCGCCCTGTGTACGATAGACCGCGGCGTTACCGGCGATACCATTATCAGTAAGGGTTGTAAATTCGATAACCAGATACACGTAGGACACGATACCTATATCGGCGAACGCGTGCTGATGGCCGCACAATGTGCCATAGCCGGCGTATGCCGTATCGAGGACGAAGTGATCCTCTGGGGACAGATCGGCGTTACCAAGGAAGTACACATCGGTAAAGGTGCACAGGTCCTGGCCAAATCCGGTGTAATTGAAGATCTGGAAGCCGGTAAACGTTACCTGGGTAATCCTACCAGCGAGGCATTTGCCAAAAACCGCGAGTGGATCTTACTGCGTAAGCTGCCGGGTATTGTAAAAGCCCTCGAAAAACAGGGCGTTCTATAATTCTACATCGTACAGGGCATCGAGCGGGATAAACACGCCGCTCTTGAGCGCTATTCCCTTTTCATCGGCCGACCACACCGTGGTTTCCACGGCCCTGGGCCCCTCATTGGTTTCAAATACAATGCGTACCTTACTTTTATACCCGTTGCCCAGCAACGCGGCTCTTTCAATTTTCCGCTGCAGCAGCGAGCGCTCTTCATCACTGATGGCTGCAGCGCGGTGACCTACTCCCACGGAACGTATTTCTTCCTTGGCGATCATTGGTACTCTTTCCATAGACAAAACAACTTAGTAAATACAATTTACAAAAATTACCGAACTGTACAATTTTTTCTTTGCCGTT
This sequence comes from Flavobacteriales bacterium, assembly GCA_052437175.1. GTDB lineage: Bacteria > Bacteroidota > Bacteroidia > CAIKAF01 > CAIKAF01 > JACVCJ01. The sequence continues at coordinate 272,584 of JBQVOK010000001.1, read as the reverse complement.
TTGTGTAATGGGTAGTAGCTACGAATGGCACAAAAAGGCGCGTATGGACAAGAAAAAAGACCGCTCCGCCACAGCGGAACGGTCTTTATAGAACGTTTAATATCCTGGTTTATCGTACTTCGATCACACAGTATTTGGAAGCCTTCCAGAATGCTGCGGCATCTTTGATCTCCAGCTTTTCACCGCTAAGGGTATAGCTGCTGGTCGGGTGCGAAGAAAGCAGTTTCACTTTTTTACCACCGATATTGATGGAAGAAAGTGTACGTGCATCACCCTGTGTAAAGTAATTGCTGCTAAAGTTGAGTGTTTTGCCTTTTCCACCGCTGAAAACACCGTCTTTAGAAAGTACACCGTTGGCAATGAGTTCTTTTTTGGTACCCATGGCGTAGTATACTTTATTCAGCTCATCGTCCTTGCTCGCGATGGTAGCGCTTTTGGTCTCGCCATCCACGCGCAGGGAGTCAACCGAACGGTTCAGACCTTCCACCTGGTAGTTAAGAGCAACCAGTTTCTCGTTCAGAGCGGTGATCTCTGCATCTTTCTCCTGGATCAGCAGGTTGAGACGTTCGATGGTTTTCTCGAACTGACCGATCTTCATGTTGGAGTTTTTGATCTTCTTCTGTAAAGAAGCGATCTGCTCCTTGTTTTTGGCCATCAGTTCGTTGATCGACTGAATTTCGGCCTCGATGCGTGCTTTGGCATCTCCGCCTGTTTCAGCGCTGTTCTGCACATCGCCGGCAGCGATGGCCTTCTCTTTCTGCTGAACCTGCAGGAGGTTATCTTCGATCGAATTGAAATCGGCCATCATCTCGTCCACCTGAGAATCCCGGTTTTTCAAATCGTCCTGTAACTTTGCATTTTCAGCTTTCAGTTTTTCCAGTTCGGCATTCGAACCTGTTCCACCACAGGCGCCCAGCATCAGCCCGGCAGCCACCAGCGTACTCAGTACGCTTAACTTCATTACTTTCATAGTTATCTGAATTTTACTTTAACCCAATTTTACCCTTACTCTGCTGAAGTCTCTTCAGTGGTAGCACAGTTGTAGCCCTGGTAGATCCAGTCTGTCTGGAACTGCTTGCGTTCATCGGCATTACGGGAGCAGAGTGTCTGGTCTTCGCCTGCCTGGCCCGGGATGGGCGTACATTTGATACAAACTTTTTCTGCACAGGAACTCAACGTCAACACGGCTATAACACCTGAATAGATTGCTAATTTTTTCATAAATTAATCTCTGTTTGCAACAAAGGTATATATTATGCTAAACTGCGCAAATGATTATTTATTTTAGTAAATAACTTTTTTTAAGAGGCGCATCAGAACGGGTAGCCGATGGCAAAATTCCAGCGCAGGTCTCTAAACCGCAGGTATTTAATGCGCCAGGGATCGCGGTCTTTTTCGGTGGTATTGGGGTCGAAATTATTTACCGAGGCCGGGTTATACACCGGGAAGGCCGGATCGAGCCTGAAGATAAAGAAACCCAGGTTAAGCCTCAGTCCCAGGCCGGCGCTGATGGCAATTTCCTTATAGAAACGGTCGAAGCGGAACTCCCCGAATTCGCGGTCCAGGTCTTTGCGCATGAGCCAGATGTTACCGGCATCGGCATAGAGGCCCAGCTCGATCTGGTCGGTAAGTTTAAAGCGTTCTTCCAGGGTGAACAGCAGTTTAATATCGCCGAACTGATCGAACAGGCCGCCCGAATAGTGTGAACCCGGCCCCAGGCGGCGGGCAATGAACCCGCGCAGGTCGTTGGCCCCGGCCGCCGAGAACGATTTTTCGAAAGGCATTACGTTCGAGTTGCCATAGGGCACCCCCACCCCCAGTACCGCACGGAAAGCCAGGGTATTCCGCTTGCTCATGACCCAGTAGTCCCTGAAATCGAATTCCGTTTTTACAAACTGGGCAAAGGGTACGTAGGAGATCAGGTAACGCCCCGTGCTGTCCTGCTTCCATTTACCCGCCTTTGCCAGCCCGTACAGGATATTGCCACCGTACTCGATACCGGCCTTCAGCGTTACATAATTGCCGGGCGTGTTGTTGGCCTTGTAGTTGGAATACAGGTATGTATAGGAAGTGGAGGAAATAATATGGTTCGTAAAACTGTTCAGCAGGAAGCGGTCCTGGCTCTGCTGCAGGGTCTTGCGGAAATGGTCGGACAGCTGTACCCGGATAATGGTGAACTCTACCGGGTTAAAGCGGTGTCTTTTCTGCGGGGTTTCGTTCCATTCGTAGCCGAACGAGATATTGCTGAGGAAGCGTGCATAGTCGGGACGGGTCTGGTAGGTAATGGGCAGGCGCAGCGTGGTAAGCGGGTTATTCCGTTTGGAATAGCGGCCTATATTGAACGGCACCAGGAATTTGGGGAACTTGATGGAAAATTCGCCCCCGAACTCCAGCGTATTGAACACCCGGCGGATATTCTGGAAAGTGGTATCGTTGATGATCTGGCTTTCGGCACGTCCGAAGAGGCGAAACTCCAGCTGTTCGGCCGAAAAGAAGGCATTTTTGTTCTGGTACGAGAACGAGGCCTCCAGCCCGGGATAGGCCCCCGTGGTGGTACCCTGGAACGAAGCGCTGAACGACTGCCGTTTGCTGGGCGAAAGCTTTATGTAACAATCCAGGTACCCGACATTGCCTTTGGTCTCTATATAGGAAAAGTCGATATTGATGTACTTGAAATTGCGCAGGGAAGAAAAATTCTGGTAGGTGATGTCGTTATCGTCGGTATTGAAATAATTGCCCGATTCAATGATGATCTGTTTGGTAAGGATGCGCGGCGTATACTTCAGGTTGCCGTTGTGTAGGATAATGTAGGGGTTGCGGTCCAGGTAAAAGGTATCGGCATGGCTGTATTTCTGGTCCACGCCCGGGCGGTACTCCGGTTCTACGTATACGTAGCGGATCTTGCAGGGTATATGTTTGCTGATCACCACGGTATCGTTGCCGCGGCGCATGGATATCTGCGGGTCGCGGATACGCAGGCTGATATCGATCTTGTTATCGGGCAGGCCCGTATCGGCGGCAAACTCTACATATTGGTTATTAAAGAAGAAATAGCCCTGTTTACGCATGGCCTTGGTAATGCGCATACGTTCCTCGTCGATCTGGTCCAGGTCGAAGCGTTCACCGGTCTTCAGGGGAGTATCCTTAAAGATACGTTCCTTTTCCATGGCACTTTTTAAGCGCGGGTCGTCGATGATCATACTTACGTTGCGGTAGGTATGCGCCGGGCCGTAGGTAATAAAGTAGTACTTGAGTACCTTTTTCTTTCCGCGGAATGAGGTGCTGTCGCGCACATGGGCATGAAAATAGCCTTTGTTGAACAGGTATTGCTCCATATTGCGGTTCGACATCTGGGTAAGCGAAGAATCGTATATGGCGGGCGGTTCCCCGAATTTAAGCAGGCGGGCCCCGAAAACCGGTTTCGGTTCCTTTTCGGGCTTACCTTTGGCCAGGCGGGCCTCATTTTTCACTTCGGTAAGGGAATCTTTGCGCACCTGGTTGCGGCGCATTTTTTCCTGGTTCACCAGGTTATATACCCACAGGTTAAAACGCCAGATGCCCAGCAGTTTTTTATTGGGCTTCTGCAGCACGTAGTCTTCGGTCTCAAGTGCGGAGCCCTTTTCCTTTTTATCTTCTTCGATGATCTTGTTCTTAATAAGCAAACGTTCGCCCTCCTTAAGCTTCCGGGTAGGGCTGCAGGCTTCCGCGGTAAAAAGCAGTACGATAAGCGTTACAACAAATGCCGTTTGTTTATTCATGAATGTCCTGACGATTGCAAATATACTACCAACATTATACGAAAGTGAAAAGCCTTTGTATTTTTGAGCACGTATGTTGTCTGAAAAGAAACGAAAAATTATCCGCTTATTGCATCAAAAGAAGCAGCGGCAGCAGGAAAATCTCTTCCTGGCCGAGGGCTATAAATGCGTGGAAGACCTGCTTGCACACGGTGCCGAAGCCGAGTTCATTGTACATACCGGCGGCTGGCAGGCCCCTGCGGGCAAACCGGCCGAGCTTATCGAGACCGGCGCGGCCGAACTGGCCAAACTCAGCCTGCAATCGGCTCCCCCGGGCATCCTGGGCGTATTCCGCCAGAAACAGTACAATGCCGGGCAGGCGCACTTTCTGCAGGGTACACGCGTTTTCCTGGACGGGCTGCAGGACCCCGGCAACCTGGGCACCATTATCCGTTCGGCACACTGGTTTGGCATACGCAGCATACTGCTCAGCAGCGACAGCGTGGAATGGTACAACCCCAAGACCGTACAGAGCACCATGGGCAGTCTTTTATCCGTTCCTTTCCTGTATATTGACCGTGAAAAGCTGCCGGAGTTTAAACAGGACGGAAAAATATATACCGCCGATATGCAGGGAGAGCCCCTGACAAAGGTACGGCAACAGCAAAACGCACTGATTATTGTGGGCAGCGAAAGCCGGGGCGTATCGGAAACGGTGCGGAAGATGACCGATGAATTTGTTCATATTGCCGCCGCTAACCCCGCAGACCGCCCGGAATCACTGAATGCAGCCATCAGTGCCACCCTCTTTTTTTACGAATGGAACCGTATAATGTAACCTTTTTGCTTTAGGATCGTTTTAACTAAGTAAATTTGGTTTTAACAAATTGTTCACTTACATTTGTCCGAATAAACAAAAAACACACGCGCCTATAGAATAGAACCTATACCTTGTCCAGGCAGAAACACTGCCCCCTACATCAAAAATATACTGTTATGATGCTGCAAATGATGGAAGACAAGGAATTAGTGCGCATGTACCTGAAAGGTAATCACGCCTCCTTTGAAGTTTTGTTAAGCCGCCACAAGCGCAAGGTGTTCTCGTACATCTATATGCTTGTTAAAGACCGAGCAACTGCCGAAGATATCTTCCAGGATGTTTTCATTAAGGTAATACATACCCTGCAGGCAGGTAAGTACAATGAAGAAGGAAAATTCCTTCCCTGGGTGATGCGTATTTCGCACAACCTGATCATCGATCATTTCCGGCGCGAGAAAAAAATGCCCGGCATCAAGACCCAGGACGAAGACTTCGATATCTTTAAGCTGATCCGTATCCCCGAGCAGAGCGCCGAGGACAAAATGATCCGCGAACAGAACGTGGCCCTGGTGCGCGAGCTCATTAAAAAGCTGCCCAAAGAGCAGAAAGAAGTGCTCATCCTTCGCCATTATGCCGACCTCAGCTTTAACGATATTGCCGAACAGACCGGCGTTAGCATCAATACCGCCCTGGGCCGTATGCGCTATGCACTCATCAACCTGCGTAAGCTGGTGGAAAAGAGTCCGCTGGAAGCTTCAGAAGTTAACATATTTTAATAAGGGAATACCTGCAATAAAAAAAAGAACAGGGCGTTTTATAGAAAAACAACGTAAAAGCGCCTATGCTCAAAATCTACTCCAAAAACACGAACTCACCATTTGACCGCACTCTTACCATTAAAACGATGGTTTTACCGAGTGCATATACGATCAAAGTGGTTCTGGGTTACGCCGCCGCTTACCGGACATTGGAAGGACGCGTACTACCCAAATACGAGATGATGTTAAACTGATTAAAGAAGGGCCGCCGAAAGCGGTCCTTTTCATTTCTGTCCCCCCCTGTCTATGATTTTTTGATAAAAAGTTATAGTTTTAACGCCTTAAAACCTTAACTTAACAATGAAGAAGATCTACATGCTGATGCTGCTGGCCCTGCTGCCGGCAGGCGTGGTATTTGGTCAGGCCTGTTTTTCGGGCTGGCTGTACCGCATGCCTATCCAGGTAACAAATCCCAATGCTACGGCGCTTACGGCACATGAAGTGCTTATTACCGTAAATACGGCTGCGCTCATTTCGGCCGGCAAAATGCAGTCACAGGGCCAGGATATCCGTTTTACCGGTACCGGCTGCTGCGATTCCCTCCCCTATTTCATTGAGTCGGGCATCAATACGGCCAGCACTTCCATCTGGGTAAAAGTGCCTTCTGTACCGGCCAATGGTTCGGCCACCGTTTATATGATCTACGGCAACGCTGTGGCAGCGGCAGGTTCCAATGGAAGCGCCACCTTCAGCCTGTTCGAAGGTTTCGACGGCAATACCCTGCAGAACTTCAGCGTGGATGCCTGCGGCAGCGGTACCAATACCCTGAGCGGCGGCAACCTGAACATGAGCTGGACCGGATCCCATATACTTACGTCCAATACCGTATTCCCGCAGACCAGCGTATATACCGCCGAAGCACAGGTGGTATCTGCCTCGGGCGACTGGCCGGGCATCTACTGGCTCAAGAACAATGCCGATAACCGCGGTTACGGAACCCTGCAGGGCGGCGGACAGGTGCGTATCTCCAAATCGGGCACCAATACCGGTTACTGCCAGGGACACAACTGGGCCAGCGGCCTGTTTACCCTGGGTGCCAATGCCGGTCTGTGGAGCACAACCTGGATCGGTACGGGCGATATCACCGGTTCACACCCCAGCGCCGCGGGCATGAGCACCACCGATAACCAGCACCCCCGCGATGCAGACCTGCGCCTGTGTATCGGCGGCATTTCATCGGGTACGGGTTCCATCAACATCAACTGGATCCGCGCCCGCAAATACGCTGCGCTTACGCCTACCTTCAGCGCTGGCATGGAAGAAGCCACCAGCTTCCTGTATGTAAATATACCGATGGACAGTATTTTTATCTGCCCCGGCGACTCGGCCTTTGCCTTTGTACAGACCGGCTTTAACAGCTACAGCTGGAGCACCGGCGCCACCGGCAACTCTACCCACACGGCCAGCCTGGGCTTTGTGAGCGTAACGGCGGTAAATGCACTGGGCTGTACTTCCAAAGACTCGGCCTTTGTAAAAATATACGACACCTTTATACCGCTGAACCTGGGCAACGACACCAGTATCTGCGCCGGAACACCGCTGACGCTGAGCGCCGGCAATATGTACAATACCTACCTGTGGAACGGCGGACAGACCAGCTCTTCCATCAATGTCAGCAACGCAGGTACCTACAGCGTAACGGTGAACGACATTAACGGCTGCGACCAGACCGACCAGCTTACCGTGACCCTGCTTCCTTCCGCGGTAGCACAGTTCACGTCCAACGCCAGCGCACAGAGCCAGGCGGTAAGCTTCCAGAATACGTCTACCGGGGCGGCTACCTACAGCTGGGATTTTGGAGACGGTAACACTTCGGCCCTGCAAAGTCCCGTGCACATTTACACAGCGGCGGGCACCTATACCGTTTGTCTTACTGCCACAGCGGCCAACGGTTGCGTAGACGAACACTGTACCCAGATCACGGTGAACAGCCTCGGCAACCCTGATTTTGCAGCGGCCGGTATACGCATGTTCCCCAACCCGGCCGGCGAGCTGCTGAACCTGGTACTGCCCGCGTCTTTCGGGACCGCTTCGGTTTCGATCTGCGATGCGGCCGGCAAAACCGTACAGGAGCGCCGGAACATTACGGAAAATACCTTCAGCATAGATCTGCAGGCACTGCAAAGCGGTATGTACATCATCCGTCTCGAAACGGCAGAACGTACACTCAGTTCCCTGTTCATCAAAAAATAAAAAAACAGAAATATTGTATGAAAGGGCCCTGCATTGCGGGGCTCTTTTTTTTAGCGCAGACGCTCGGCCAGTTCGCGGCGGTAGGTAATGCCCACGGGCAGTTCGGTTTCGCCCACGATCACAAAACCGTTGCCCGAACGTGTAACTTTATCCAGGGCTACAATGTACGATTTGTGAATGCGCATAAAACGTGCGGAAGGCAGGCGGTGTTCCAGCTCCGTAGTGGTAATGGTGGCCAGGAAGGTCTGCCGGGTGGTAATAAGCTTTACATAGTTTCCCAGGCTCTGGGCATACAGCAGTTCATCGGGATGTATGCGCACCTGTTCGCCGTCTACCTTTACCATAAAAGGCAGATCCGGATCGGGCTGTGCGGCCGGGAAAGCTTCCGGATCAGTGTCGGCCGGCAGCGTGATCAGGAAACGGTCTATCGACTTCAGGAAACGCGGGAATTCAATGGGTTTCAGCAGGTAATCGATCACCCAGTACTCATAGCTTTCCAGGGCAAATTCCGAATAGGCGGTGGTAATAATTACCTTGGGCGGATTGGTGAGCGTTTTAAGCAGGTCGAACCCGCTGAGTTCGGGCATGTTGATATCGAGGAACAGCAGGTCTACCGGGTTCTGGTGCAAAAAATTGATGGCCTCCAGCACATTGTAGCACTGTCCGGCCAGTTCGAGCCGCTCGATACGTTCAATATAACTGGTGAGTACGTAATGGGCGGCGGATTCATCATCTACAATCAGACACCTGAATTTCTCGGTCATGCAGTTCTTCTTTTGAAAATAATCGCAGCGCTAATTTAACCTTATATTCGGTTTTTGTGGTTTCTATGCTAAGCCGGTGTTTTGTTCCGGGATACAGAATGTTCAGACGCTGCCGGGCATTCTGCAGTCCGATACCTGTAGAAACTTTCGAAATATCGGCATTTTTGGGTATGGAGTTCACAATTTCCATCTGCAGGCAGGCGTCTTTTACCTGTATACAAATACACACATAGCAGGACTCCATGCTGTTGGTGCCGTGCTTAAAGGCATTTTCAATAAAGGGGATCAGGATCATGGGGGCGATCTGATCGTATACCCTGGCTGAATTATTTTCGTATTCGTAATGAATTTTACAGCGGCGGCTCACCCGTTCTTCTTCCAGGGCGATACAGCTTTCGATAAAAGCCAGTTCATCGGCCAGGGATACCCACATGCGGCTGTTGTTCTCCACCTGGTAACGCATCAGCTGCGAAACCTGCAGTATCAGGTCGGGCATCCGTTCGGGCTCTTTAAGGCTGATGCCGTACAGGTTGTTGAACATATTGAACATAAAGTGCGGGTTCAGCTGGGAACGCAGCAGGTTCAGCTCCATTTCGTTCACACAGATGCGCGACATGGCCTCCCGTTTCTGCTGGCGGTAAAAACGCAGGATCAGGAAGGGCGTAAGCATGGCAATAAGGGTAAGGGCGCAGGTGGCCACGTGAAAGATAAAGGTGTCCTGGGCGGCGGATTTATACAGGAAACAGTCGGGATAGATCCAGTAAATACTCACAAAATGCAGTATGGCCGAGAACACCAGCAGCAGCAACAGGGAATAGCTGATGTATGGAAGCGGTTTGTGCCGGTCGAGCAGGATGGGCAGCACCAGGAAACGGTGCACCTGGGCATGTGCATACAGGATGCCGAAATAGGCTATACCGCTGCGGAGATCGTCCCAGCTGGAGATATAGGTCCACTCGTTCAGGGTGAACAGCGTAAACAGGGTGGTTACTACCAGCAGTTCCTGCAGCCAGCGCTGTTCCAGGATATTTCCGCGGAACGAGGGAACCAGTTCTTTTACGCTTAAGGTTGCTACGCTCAAAACCGTTCCCTATTTAAATGAATATATGATCCCGCCGCACAGCCGGGGGCTGTACAGATGGAACCGGTATAACAGGTATGCTTCATGTATAACAAATGTGTATAATCTATATGTTATGTGAATGCAAAGGAACCCAATATAGGGATTTACTGCAATAAAAAATGACGAATTGAATTCGTCATTTCAGCAGTTTATTGGTCATTCTGCTTTCTTAAATATTTCTACGTTTCGTTGCTTTGTACCCTCAAAAAAAAAACAAAATGTCAAACAAAACAATTTCCATCCAACATACAGGTATGCTTGCCATACTTGCCGCTTTGCTACTGGCCTGGGGATGCAGCTCCGGCTCGGCCAACGGTCCGGGCAATATGGGCGGTGCACCTTCGGTACCCGTGCTGGTAACCGATACTACCTCGGCACAAACCTACAAAGAATATTCAGCCGCACTCGAAGGCCGCGTAAACGTAGAGATCCGCGCCCAGGTAGACGGCTACCTCGATAAGATCTTTGTAGACGAAGGTGCTTTTGTAAAAGAAGGTCAGCCCCTGTTCAAGATCAACGACCAGCCTTACCGCGAGCAGCTGAACAATGCCATGGCCGCACAACAGGCCGCCGAGGCCAACCTGCTGAACGCCGAACTGGAAGTGAACAAAATGAAGGTACTGAGCCGCAACAACGTGGTTTCTGAAATTCAGCTTAAAACGGTAGAAGCCGCCTACGAAGCCGCCAAAGCCAATGTGGCACAGAGTAAGGCCGCCGTGGCCATGGCCCGCATCAACCTGGACTATACGCTCATCAAAGCTCCCGTGAGCGGTTACATCGGGCGTATTCCCAAACGCCTGGGCAACCTGGTGGGACGTATGGACGTACAGGCCCTCACTACCCTTTCGGACGTACACGAGGTATATGCGTATTTCTCCATGAGCGAAATGGACTTTATTGCCTTTAACCGCGATAATAAAGGCGAAGACATTCCCGAGAAGATCAAGAACCTGCTGCCGGTTACCCTGGTGCTGGCCGACGGGAACCTGTACCCCGAGCAGGGCCGCATCGAGATGGTGGACGGACAGTTCGACAAGACCACCGGTTCCATCAGCCTGCGCGCCAACTTCCCCAATAAGAACGGCATGCTGCGCTCGGGCAATACCGGTAAGGTACGCCTCAACCAGGTACACCAGGGTGTGCTCATGATACCGCAGGAAGCCACTTTTGAGCTACAGGACCGCACTTTTGTATACGTACTCGGAGACAGCAATAAAGTAAAAATGACACCCATCACCATCGGTGGCAAACACGAAAATGCCTACCTGGTCAGCGAAGGTCTGAACCCCGGCAGCAAGATCGTAACCGGAAGCCTGCACCTGCTGCAGGACGGTGCCGAGATAAGCCCGGTACCAGCCAAAGCTGCCGGCAAATAAGGCATCCCATATATAAAGATAAAAGACCGCCTGGCTTTATATTTAGCAGAGGCCGGGCGGTTTATGTAAAACAACGTAGACGACGATATGCTTAAAATTTTTATTGAAAGACCCGTGCTGGCCACGGTAATTTCCATACTGCTGGTGCTGCTCGGAGGTCTGGGCCTGGCAACGCTGCCCATAACCCAGTTCCCCGATATTGCCCCGCCCGTGGTACTGGTTACCGCCAACTATCCCGGGGCCAATGCCGAAACGGTGATCCGTTCGGTAGCTCCTTCCCTCGAAGAATCCATCAACGGGGTAGAGAACATGACCTATATGAGTTCATCGGCCGGTAACGACGGCTCCCTGAACATCAGTGTATACTTTGAGCTGGGCACCGACCCCGACCAGGCCGCCGTGAACGTACAGAACCGCGTGGCACAGGCCAGTAACCAGCTGCCCGCAGAGGTACTGCAGATGGGGGTTTCCACCACCAAACAGCAGAACAGCATCATGATGTTCGTGAACCTGTACAGCACCGACCCCAAAAAATACGACCATGCCTTTATTGAAAACTACGCCAAGATCAACGTAATACCGGAGATCAAGCGTGTAAAAGGCGTAGCCCAGGCCATGGCCTTCGGCAGTCCCAAGGACTATTCCATGCGTATATGGCTCAATCCGCCACAGATGGCATCCTACAACATTACCCCGCAGGAAGTGATGGCTGCCATACAGGACCAGAACATGGACGCCGCCCCCGGCCGCTTTGGCGAAGGCAGCGACGAGACCTTTGAGTACATCATTAAGTACAAGGGCAAAATGAACCGCCCGGAAGAGTATGAGAACATGATCATCCGGGCCAACCCCGACGGTTCTCTGCTGAAACTGAAAGACGTGGCCCGCATCGAGCTGGGTTCCTTTACCTACTCGGGCGAAAGTTTCGTGAACGGACAGCCTACCGTGGGTATAGCCATATTCCAGACGGCCGGCTCCAATGCCAACGAGATACAGACCGCCCTTACGGCCCTGCTGAAAAAACAGGAGGCCAGTTTCCCGGCGGGCATCGAATACATTGTACCGTACAGCACCAAACGCGCACTCGACCAGTCGATAGACCAGGTAAAAAGTACGCTGCTGGAAGCCTTTGTACTGGTATTTATCGTGGTACTGATCTTCCTGCAGGATTTCCGCTCTACGCTGATACCGGCCATTGCCGTGCCGGTAGCCGTGATCGGTACCTTCTTCTTTATGCAGCTATTCGGCTTCTCCATAAACCTGCTCACGCTCTTTGCCCTGGTACTGGCCATCGGTATCGTGGTGGATGACGCCATTGTGGTGGTGGAAGCCGTACACGCCAAGATGGAGAACGAACACATGGACGCCAAAACGGCCACCCTTTCGGCCATGAGCGAGATCACCGGCGCCATTATTTCCATTACCCTGGTGATGTCGGCCGTGTTCCTGCCCGTAGGTTTCATGACGGGTTCCTCCGGGGTGTTCTACCGGCAGTTTGCCTTTACCCTGGCCATTGCTATTCTTATTTCGGCGGTGAACGCCCTTACGCTGAGCCCCGCACTTTCGGCCCTCTTCCTTAAAAATTCACACGCTGCCCCTAAAGGCGAAAAACCACCGCGCCAGAATATGGTTAAACGCCTGGCCGGCGGCTTCAACAAAGGCTTCGACAGCCTTACTACCCGCTACGGCCGCAGCCTGCAGTTCCTTATCCGCAACAAATGGGTAAGCCTGGGCGGACTGGCCCTCATCATTGTAGCCACCGTGCTGCTGATGCGCAGTACACGTACCGGCTTTATACCGGCCGAGGACCAGAGTTTTGCCATCTTTGCCCTCTCCACACCGGGCGGTTCCTCGCTGGACCGCACCAATGGCGTACTGCAGGAAGCCGGTAAGATGATGCGCGAAATGGAAGCCGTACAATCGGTGAACCTGATCGGCGGTTTCAACCTGCTGTCCAACTCCGCCAGTCCCTCATCGGGCGTAGGCTTTGTAGAACTGAAACCCATGGGTACCCGTGGCGAGATGGAGGACCTGAACGAGCTGATGGCCACCATACAGGGCAAACTGAACACCATACAGGGCGGTAGCTTTTTTGTGTTCACCTTCCCTACCGTACCCGGCTTCAGTAATATCGACGGTCTGGACATGGTGCTCCAGGACCGTACCGGCGGCCCCGTAGATAAATTCAGCGGTGTGGCCAACGGCTTTATCGGTTCCCTGATGGCACGCCCCGAAGTAGCGGTGGCCTTTACCCCTTTCCGGGCCGACTACCCGCAGCTCGAGCTCAGCATCGACGCCGCCAAGGCCAAACAGCTGGGCGTAAGCGTACGTGAAGCGCTCACTACCATGCAGGCCTATTTCGGCAGTATGCAGGCCTCCGACTTTAACCGTTTCGGTAAATACTACCGCGTAATGGTGCAGGCCGATATCCCCTACCGTGCAGATCCTTCGGCGCTGAACGGCGTATACGTAAAGAACATGCAGGGCGAAAATGTGCCCCTCAGCACCCTTGTGCAGCTGAAGCGCGTATACGGCCCCGAGAACATGACGCGCTACAACCTCTTTAACTCCATCGGGGTGAACGTGATCCCGAAACCGGGCTTCAGTACCGGGGATGCCATCAAAGCGGTGGAAGAAGTGGCCAAGACCGACCTGCCGCAGGGCTATACCTACGAGTTCTCGGGTATCACCCGCGAAGAGATCTCTTCCGGCGGACAATCGACCTATATCTTTGCGCTCTGTCTCATTTTTGTATACTTCCTGCTGGCAGCCCAGTACGAAAGTTACATCCTGCCCCTGTCGGTGATCCTGTCTATCCCTACCGGTCTGCTGGGCGTATTTATCGCCATCGGCATTGCCGGTATCGAAAACAATATTTACGTACAGGTAGCGCTCATCATGCTCATCGGTCTGCTGGCCAAGAATGCCATTTTGATCGTGGAATATGCCGTACAGCGGCGCAGGGCGGGCATGCGCATCACCGAAGCGGCCCTGGAAGCGGCGCGTTTACGTCTGCGTCCCATCGTGATGACCTCCCTGGCCTTTATTGTGGGTCTGTTACCGATGATGGGCGCCAAAGGGCCCTCGGCACTGGGTAACCACTCCATCAGTATCGGCGCGGTAGGCGGAATGCTTTCGGGCGTATTGCTGGGTATATTCATCATACCTGTGCTGTTCGTGGTATTCCAGCACCTGCACGAAAAAATAAGTAAAAAAGCGGCCCCGGTACCCGCCGAAACCCATTAAAACCGGATAAAAACACAACGATGATGCAACACAGATATATACGCACACTGCTGTTCCCCGCCCTGGTACTGTTCCTGGCGTCGTGCAGCGTAGGCAAAAATTTCCGCAGGCCCCAGACCAACCTGCCCCAGAACTTCCGCAATGCGCCGGAGACCAAAGACTCGTCGAGCGTGGCCGACCTGGCCTGGAAAGATTTCTTTTCCGATACGACCCTGCAGGGTATGATCAGCCATACGATCGTACGCAATTTTGATATGCGCCTGGCCCTGAAGAACATCGAAAGCGCCAACCAGACACTGAAACAGAGCCGTGCCGCCTTTGCGCCGGACCTGAACTTCAACATCAGCGCGGCCAGTAACCGCCCTTCGGGTTCCAGCCTCAACGGCATCAGCCTCAGTAATTTCCTGGGCACCACCCATATCGAGGACTTTAACACGGGCGTAAGCCTGTCCTGGGAGATCGATATCTGGGGCAAGATGCGCCGCCAGAAAGAAGCCGCACAGGCCGATTACATACAGAGTGCCGAAGGCGTACGCGCCGTACAGACCAGCCTGGTGTCTTCCGTAGCTACGGGCTATTACAACCTGCTGATGCTGGACGCACAGCTGGCCATTGCCCGCCGCAACCTGCAACTGAACGACAGTATTTTACAAATGACACAGCTGCGCAAAGACGTAGGCCAGACCACCTCGCTGGGCGTACAGCTGGTAGAAGCACAGAAACAGGCCGCAGCCCTGCTGATACCACAACTGGAACAACGTATTACGATACAGGAGAACGCCCTGCGCCTGCTCTCCGGCGATCAGCCCTCGGCCGTGGACCGCAGCACCCGTCTGCGCGACGTACTGCTGAGCGACAGCCTGGCCGCCGGGTTCCCGCTGGGTATCCTGAGCCGCCGCCCCGACGTTAAAGCCAGCGAAATGCGCGTAAAAGCCGCCAATGCCCGTGCCGGTGTGGCCCAGGCCAGTATGTACCCCTCGCTGGTGATCAACCTGGGGGCCGGACTCAACTCCTTTACCGCCGGCAACTGGTTCAATATACCCGGTTCGCTGTTCGGTACCTTTTTCGGCGGACTTACCCAGCCGCTCTTTAACCGCCGCCGCCTCAAGACCCAGTTCGAACTGGCCAAGATCGAGCGCGACAAATCGATCATAGAATTTGAAAAAACGGTGCTGACCGCCGTGACCGAAGTTTCGGATGCCCTGGTAAAAGTGGAAAAGCTGAAACAGCAGCAGCAGATCGCCGAAGCCCGCGTAAAAACACTGCAGGGCGCACTTACGGATGCAAGGCTCCTGTTCCAGACCGGCCTGGCCGATTACCTGGAAGTGATCACCGCGCAGGGCAACCTGTTACAGGGCGAGCTGGAAGCCTCTGCCATTACCTGCAACCTGTACCTGGCAAAAATAGAATTATACAGGGCCCTCGGGGGTGGCTGGAAATAGCAAGCCATTCACAAACGAAAATCCTGCTGTTACTTAACGAAAGACGGCCGTCTCGCTCATAGCAAGGCGGCCGTCTTCTTTTATTGCTTTTTACGTCAGGGTTTCAGAAGGATGTCCATATCGGCCATCATACTGTCTACAGCCTGCTCGCGGGTACCGTCGTACATGCCGCGGATATTGCGGTCGCCGTCAATGAGCAGAAATGCTCCGCTGTGCGCATAGCCTCCGGGCGCGGAAGCATCGGCCTTGGCACTGATCATGTACTGATCGGCACGGGCATAAATACTGTCTTTATCCCCGGTAAGAAAATACCAGCGGTCGCCGCTTACTTCGAGGCGTTTCGCAAAATCGGCCAGCACTTCCTTCGTATCAAATTCCGGGTCGATGGAATGCGAAAGGATCAGCACGCGGTCGTTTGTTTTATACTTTTCGTATACACGCAGGAGCTGCGTTTTCATTTTGGGGCAGATGGTGGGGCACGAGGTAAAGAAAAAGTCCATCACGGTAAGCTTACCGTCCATATTCTTTTCGGTAATGGTATCGCCTGTGTGTGCCACAAAACCGAAGGGTGTTACGGGGCCGTTTCCCAGTACCGGGAATTCTTTGGGGCCGCTCTGTGCGGGGGGTGTATTCTTTCCGGGTCCGCAGCTCATAAAAAAGGCGAACAAAAGTCCGCCGTACAAATATTTCAGTTTCATTTACCGAGGTATTTTTTGGTTTCGTCGAGTGTGCTTTCCATATACACTTTTACATCGCTGATCTTTTTCTTTTCCGCTTCCAGGTAGTCCATGATCTCTTTGTGCGTGTACAGGTCCTTGCCTCCGTTGTAATTATGCATCCAGTCCATCATGCCTTTATCGGCGCTGTCGAGCTTCATTACCAGGGTCTCCATCTGTTGTCTTTCAATGCGTGTTTCGGCAGAGAACTGGAATTCCTGGGCTTTCAGCTTTTGTTTCAGTTCGCGGCGGTACGAGGATATTTCGCCCATACGGGGCATTACCTCATCGTGTATGGCCATTACTTCTTTGGCCAGGTTTTCTTCCTTCTGTTTGGGCGAAACACAGGCCGTGAGCAGCAGCAGGGGTAAGAACAGGAGTACCGTGAACTTCTTCATAATGCAAAAATTTCTGTGCAAAGGTATCAAACGTATAGCAATAACGTGCCTTTATCGAAATAATAAAGGCATACGCTCCGTAAAAATTACTTTTGTACTGTGAGATGGTTCCGGTCCTATATACAGTGGCGTATGAAGAGCGTAAATGCCCATGGCATCCATTCGCCCTTCCTGTACGATTTTTATACCCGGGCCATTGCACCCTCGCGGGGCGACCATTCCCTGAAGGCTGTGGAAGAGCTGCGTGCTGAAATGCTGCACAGCAGGGCACGCGTGCCCAATATAGACCTGGGGGCCGGCAGCCGCAAGAACAACGGCAGCGAAATAGAAGTGCGGCGGATCGCCTCCGTATCCGTAAAGCCTGTACGTGAAGCCCGCCTGCTGCACCGTATTGCCGCCTTTCTGAAGCCCCGCTGTATACTGGAACTGGGTACCAGCCTGGGCATTTCTACCCTGTACCTGGCCGATGCCTGTCCGCATGCCGAGATACACACCATCGAGGGCAACCCCTATATACGCAACCTGGCCATACAGAACTTCGAAAAAAGCGGTTTTGTGAATATACTGAGCCACGAAGGCAATTTTGACGAGGTACTGCCCGTTCTGTTACCAAAGATGCCGCTCCCGGACATGGTATTTATCGACGGAAACCATACCTACGAGGCCACGCTGCGCTATTACGGCATGTTTGCCGGAGCCCCGCAGAAACCGGTCTGTATCATTTTCGACGATATTTACTGGAGCGAAGGTATGCAGCAGGCCTGGCAGGAAATATGCGCCCGGCCCGAAGTAAGCCTCAGCCTCGACCTGTTTCACATGGGCATTGTGTTTTTCAACCCCGACCTTACCAAAGAACATTATTATATTCGTTACTAATTTTATATCCCGAAAGCGATGACATCCATAATCAAGACCGTG
Source organism: Flavobacteriales bacterium (assembly GCA_052437175.1). Lineage (GTDB taxonomy): Bacteria > Bacteroidota > Bacteroidia > CAIKAF01 > CAIKAF01 > JACVCJ01. The sequence goes on along the minus strand of JBQVOK010000001.1, from coordinate 255,033 downwards.
AACATTACCCGCAATTTCAAAATGGGACAGGAAGTACTGCATGTACTGAAAGGGATCAATATTGAGATCAAAAAAGGTGAGTATGTGGCTTTAATGGGTCCCTCGGGCTCGGGAAAAAGTACGTATATGAACATACTGGGCTGCCTGGATACACCCAGCGGCGGACAGTATTTCCTGAACGGCACCGACGTTAGCCACATGAGCGATAATGCCCTGGCCGAAGTGCGCAACAAGGAGATCGGGTTCATTTTCCAGACCTTTAACCTGCTGCCCCGCTATACCGCACTCGAAAACGTGGCTCTTCCACTGATCTACGGAGGTATCGGCAAAAAAGAACGGGAAGAGCGCGCCCGCGTGGCCCTGGAAAAAGTGAACCTGGCCGACCGTATGAAACACAAGCCCAACGAGCTTTCGGGCGGACAGCGCCAGCGTGTGGCCGTAGCCCGTGCCCTGGTGAACAATCCCTCGCTGCTGCTGGCCGATGAACCTACCGGTAACCTCGATACCAGGACCTCCTACGAGATCATGGGCCTGTTCCAGGAACTGAACGAAGCCGGTAATACCATTGTAATTGTTACCCACGAAGAAGATATTGCCAAACATACCCGCCGCATTATACGTATGCGCGATGGCGTGATCGAGACCGACGAGCAGAATACCGAAAAAATTTCGGTGCATTTATAAGCTTTTCTGTACGCCTGCGTTGAAAAACCAATGGGTTTAGTATATTAGCAGAGCATGAACAGATTTCTTTTTTCCGTAGTATTTTACATTACACTGCTTAGTGTTCAGGCACAGAATGCAGTAAGTTCCGAAGTAAACCGTTTAAAAACCGATGCAGGACTGGTTTCTGCCGCCTGGGGGTTCAAAGCTGTGAACCTGCAGAGCGGAGAACTGATCGCCGAACACAATGCACAGATGTGCATGGTGCCCGCCAGCGTGATGAAGACCGTGACCACCGCGGCCGCACTGGAAATACTGGGCGAAAATTATACCTTTAAGACACGCTATTACATACGCGGGGAAGTTTCTTCAGAAGGCATACTGAACGGCGATTTTATTATACGCGGCGGAGGCGACCCTACCTTCGGCTCCGAGGAAAATTCGGGCCTGTGCGCCAGTTGCGTGGTGAACGAAGCCCTGCTTAAACTGCGGGAACGCGGTGTAAAAGTAATTGCAGGCGACATACTGGCCGACGATACTTTTTTTGAAGAACTGATGACGCCCGGCGGCTGGAACTGGAGCGATATCGGCAACCGTTACGGGGCGGCTCCCAGCGGGCTTACCTTTGCCGACAATACCATCTGGTACAAATTCAAATCGGGCCGTGAAGGGCGCCCGGCCGAATTTATCGGGGTGCGGCCCTATATACCCAGCATTAAGGTACGTGCCGACGTAGTGGCCGGCGGCAGCGGCGACAATGCCTATGTGTACGGAGCCGAATACAGCGAGCACCGCTACATCAACGGCCGTATCACGCCCAACCAGACCGAATTTGAGGTGCATGCCTCCATGCCCGACCCGCCCTATATTGCCGCGCTTACGTTCTATCAGCAGTTTATCGATAACGGGTTATATGTAACGGGCTTGCCGCGTAATGCCCGCAGGGCAGGTATTGAAATCAATTATACCCAGGCCACCGAGATCGGCAGTATTGTATCTCCCCCGCTCAGCAAACTGGTGGCTCTTACCAATAAACCCAGCAACAACCTGTATGCCGAACACCTGCACAAGGCCATTTCGGCCAAGACCCAGAGCGAAGGCAGCAACAAGGGCAGCAACAGCATCATCGAAAGCTTCTGGGTGAACCGCGGACTCAGCTCGCCCCAGCTTTTTATGACCGACGGCAGCGGACTTTCGCGCAGCAATGCGGTTTCGCCCAACAGCATTGTAAAGATCTTTGAATACATGTACAAAAGCAGCCGCTACAAAACCTTTTACGAATCGCTTTCCATTGCCGGCGTGGACGGTACGCTGCGCAACCTGTGCAAGGGCACCAAAGCCGCCAACAACGTACATGCCAAAAGCGGCACCATGAGCCGGGTAAAATCCTATGCCGGTTATGTACAGACGCAGAGCGGCAAAACGATCGCTTTTTGCGTAATGGCCAATAACTACAGCTGTTCCACCTCGGAACTTACCGACAAAATGGAACGCCTGATGATAAAAATGGCCGAACTGCCTTAATTAAATTCCAGTGTATAAAAACCGGGTTTATTCTTGTAATGATTATTCCAAAAATGCCAGAGACCATTTCTTTTTTTCGGATAAAACTCCGATAGATCCACACATTCCGGCTTTCCGACGGATGGATCTACCACAATTACATTCAGATAGGTTCGTCTACCTGCCCCTTTAATTTCCTTTACCTGGGACTTATTGGTTTGGCAATGCCTGTAGGCTGCCTGGTATGTGATTATCAGCCGGTCTTTATAAAAGTACGTTTTAAGCCGGCCGGCCCCTACCTGGAACGAAGAAATTACTTTATTTTTACCTGAAAACAGGTATACGTCGGTAGCGTATTTAAAGCCATATAAAAACCGCTCGTCAACAACCTCCATTTCCACCATAAGAAGCATATTACCTGTAACATCATCAAATTGTGTTTTCAGTGAATATCCTACGGAACTCCGGTTAAACTTAGGCATCGGCAATAAACGCAGCGGATAAAAAGTTCCGTCGTTCCCGGTAATTTCATCCATATCCGTCGAACTATAAAATCCGCTTCGCTTACCCTCTATACGCATTTTCCAAAAGACGATCTCAGACGTATGCGGGTTCCAGTAAAAATTGATAAATTCATTCTGAGCTGTCTTTACCTCCTCTTTCAGCACTCCGGACCTGTCGAACACCTGAATTTTACCGGGTACGTGCACATACCAGTTCCCTTCCTTATCCAGTTCCGAAACGAAACCTTTCTGCTCCTCCTTATCCTTTGTAAAATCAGTAATATTTTTTGTAAACTGTATGTTTCCCTCTCTGTCCACTACATAAAATACACATTCCTTGTCCGGGTGGGTCGTATTCTGCCAGCGAACAAGAATATACTCATTATCCGGCGATACTTCTTCGATGAGCATGCGATAGTCAAAGCGCCTGTCCAATTTATAAATTTTCTTTTTGCGGTATATTACTTCCCCTGTTTTCACATCAATCGCCACGATGCATGTGTAATTGGATTCATTGTACGTATGATAGAAAATTCCATTGAAAAGTTTGCTGTACCCAATTCCTACATACCTCTTCTTTTCCTCCGTGATCTTGATGGTACGAGGTTCCGCCTCCGGGGATGAATAATAATAAAGCAGACCTTTCATCTCTCCTAACACGAGATAATAACTGTTGTCCACCGGGTCTGTCAGCTGAAATCCTTTCTTCCATCCCACCCGGAATTGATCACTAACGTTATCATCCTTCACAAAATATTGTGCGTGTAAGAGGCTGACATAAAAATAACCAAGCAAAAAAATACAGTAGCGGCTCATAGAACAATTTCATACTTTTTATGCAAATAACCTCTTTTTCAACTGAAAAATCAAATGTATCCCGGTGCAGGATTCCTGCTTTTACTTCAGGCAAGTATCCCCCTGATACGCATGTATTCCGTGGGGCGCATGCCAATGATGCGTGTGAACGTATTACTGAAGGTGGGCATGCTGCTGTAGCCTACGGCCAGGGCAATTTCGGATACGCTGAGCCTTTGTTCTATGAGCAGGTGCAGGGCACGCAGCATACGCAGGATGGTGAAATACTGCACAAAGGTCATCTGCAGGTCGCGCTGAAAAAGGCGGGACAGCGAACGTTCGCTGAAGCCGAAGCGCTGCGCAATGCGTTCAAACGTGAAGGCGGCATCCAGGTTCCCGGACATGTATTCCACGATGGCTTTCAGGCGGTGATCTTTCGGGAAGGGCAGCGAGAGCGGCAATGCATACTGCCCTAACTGCGGAAGCAGGTATTTGAATGCATTTAAAATGGTATAGTCTTCACGGTTTTTACGGAAGATATTGCCGTTCCAGCGGCCGGTGAACAACAGGTAATGCAGCAGCAGATCGTTCACGGGGTAAATGGCCGTGCGTTCAAAAAACACATCTTCGTCTGCCGTTACCGGGAAGTAGAGGTTACGCATCACTACCTCCGGCGAATTGGGATGTATGCTGTGCGGCACACCCGGTGCGATCCACATGTAATGCCGGGCCGGCAGGTAATAGGTCTTCTGTGGCGTCTGCACGTACACCAGTCCGCCCTCGGTATACAGGAACTGCGCCTTGTCGTGGGCATGCTGCGGAATAAACTTCTCGCCCATCAGGTCGTGGTGTATGTACACGGAATCGGTATAACGGTCTACTTCCGTAATGTAATATTTAGGTAGTTCCTGCTGTTCCATAGGCCGGATACTTGCTATACAAAAATACGCCTTATCGTATATCCTCCGGTATAAAATTGCTAATTAGCTATATGTGGCCGTTCTGAATAAATCTATGGCCTTTATGAGTAAATGATCCCGGCCGGAAAGTGCTAATCTTGTACTGCCGGAAACGGCTATGTTTCATAGGTTCAGCAATTTTATGACAAACAGTCTGTGAAAATACCATGTCATGCGTTTCGCAAGGTTTTTACAGGCAACTTCAAGGCAAATGCGGCTGTGTTTATCCACGGCCGCATTTTTGATGCACAGGGAGCCCCGGAAGCTGCCTGCGGCAGGCAGAAAACACTTATTCCCCGGCGCTACCAAGTTTTCGGGATTGCTTTTGGCCAAGTGATGTATAAATATTAGCTTTGCGCACTATTACATATCTTTATGTCAGTTAGCAAAATACAAGAATTACTGGGGAGCGAGGCTGAAAATCTGCTCGGCCACACCTGTACGGGAATACGTAAAGAACAGATCATTTTACCCGGTGCCGATTTTACGGACCGCATTTTTTCGCACAGCAACCGCAGTAATCAAACCCTCCGGAGCATAGAGTCCATCTACAACCACGGCCGCCTGGCAGGTACCGGTTATGTATCCATTCTGCCGGTTGACCAGGGTATCGAGCACAGTGCCGGTGCCAGTTTTGCCCCGAATCCTGCGTATTTCGACCCCGATAATATTGTAAAGCTGGCCATCGAAGGCGGCTGTAACGCCGTTGCCTCCACTTACGGCGTACTGGCTATGAACTCCCGCAAATACGCACACAAAATTCCTTTCATTGTAAAGGTGAACCATAACGAACTGCTCACCTATCCCAATAAATTCGACCAGGTGATGTACGGTACCATCCGCGACGCCTGGAACATGGGCGCTGTAGCTGTTGGTGCAACCATCTACTTCGGTTCTGAAGAGAGCAGCCGCCAGATCGTGGATATTGCCAAAGCCTTTGAAATGGCGCACGAACTGGGTATGGCCACCGTGCTGTGGTGCTATGTGCGCAACAACGCCTTCAAAAAAGATAAAGATTACCATGTATCGGCCGACCTTACGGGCCAGGCCAACCACATCGGTGTTACCATCCAGGCCGATATCATCAAGCAGAAACTGCCCGAGAACAACGGCGGTTATTTGGCCGTACAGATGGGCGACAGCAGCTACGGTAAGATCGACAAGCGCGTGTATACCGAGCTCAGCACCGACCACCCGATCGACCTTACCCGTTACCAGGTGGCCAACTGCTACATGGGACGTATTGGTCTGATCAATTCCGGAGGAGCCTCCAAAGGTGCAGGCGACCTGCAGGAAGCCGTGGCCACAGCCGTTATCAACAAACGTGCCGGCGGACATGGTCTCATCAGCGGCCGCAAAGCCTTCCAGAAGCCGATGAACGAAGGTATAGCCCTGCTCAATACGATACAGGACGTATACCTGGACCCGGCCGTAACCATTGCCTAAACCCGTGTAAACCTAAAAACAAGGAAAAAACAATGTCTGTTCAGGAAGAAGAAATGTCATGGTTTAAGCGTATCCGCAAAGGAATTCTTACCGAAACGGAAGACAAGAAAGAAACCCCCGAAGGACTGTGGTACAAGTGCCCGTCCTGCAAAAACATCATACGGTCCGAAGAGCATGCCGAGAACTACTACGTATGCCCCAACTGTCAGCACCACGACCGTATCGGTTCCGAGGAATATTTTCACATCCTGTTCGACCAGGGCAAATACCGCCTGCTGAACCCGAACATTACCTCGGGCGACCCGCTGAACTTTACCGACACCAAGAAATACACCGACCGTATCCGCAGCGTAATTGCCAATACCGGCCTCAAAGACGCCATTGAAACAGCCGCAGGCCGTATCGACGGGCACGAGACCGTAATTGCCTGTATGGACTTCGATTTCATCGGCGGAAGTATGGGTTCGGTAGTGGGCGAAAAGATCGCACGTGCCATCGACCATTGCATCAAGTACAAGAAAGCGTTCATCATCATTTCCAAATCGGGCGGGGCCCGTATGATGGAAGGCGCCTTTTCGCTGATGCAGATGGCCAAGACCTCCGCCAAGCTTACCCAGCTTTCCGACGCGCAGCTGCCCTATATTTCGATACTCACCAATCCCACTACGGGTGGTGTAACGGCTTCTTTTGCCATGCTGGGCGATCTGAATATTGCCGAGCCCAGGGCCCTGATCGGTTTTGCCGGTCCGCGGGTGGTAAAAGAGACCATCAAGAAAGACCTGCCCGAAGGGTTCCAGACGGCCGAGTTCGTACTCGAGACCGGTTTCCTGGACAAGATCGTACACCGCAAGGACCTGAAGCACCAGCTGGCCTTCTTTATCGATACCCTTACGCAGAACGTAAAAAAGACCAAAAAATAATTCATAATCTCAAATTCAAATTACAATGAAAGTTACCGTTATAGGAGCAGGAAACGTAGGTGCCACATGCGCCAACGTGATCGCTGAAAAAGAACTGGCCCAGGAGGTGATCCTGATCGATATCAAAGAAGGTGTGGCCGAAGGTAAATCACTGGATATGTGGCAGACTGCCCCTATCAATGTGTACGATTCGCGCATCAAGGGATATACCAACAACTACGAGCCTACCGCAGGTTCCGAAGTGGTGGTGATCACATCCGGCCTGCCGCGCAAACCCGGTATGAGCCGCGACGACCTTATCGCTACCAATGCCGGTATCGTAAAAAGCGTAACCGAAAACGTAATTAAATACAGCCCCGATGCCAAGATCATTGTGGTTTCGAACCCGCTGGACGTAATGACCTACTGCGCTTTCCTCACGGCTAAAATTCCGTCGGAGCGCGTTATGGGTATGGCCGGTATCCTGGATACGGCCCGTTACCGCGCCTTCCTGGCCGATGCCCTGAACGTATCTCCGAAAGAGATCCAGGCAATGCTGCTGGGCGGGCACGGCGATACCATGGTTCCCCTGCCACGTTACACGACCGTTAGCGGTATCCCGGTAACCGAACTGCTGGACGAAAACACCCTGAATGCCATCATCGAGCGCACCAAAAAAGGCGGCGGCGAACTGGTGAACCTGATGGGTACTTCGGCCTGGTATGCCCCGGGCGCTGCGGCTGCGCAGATGGTAGAAGCCATCGTGCGTAACCAGCGTCGTGTATTCCCCGTGTGCGCATGGCTCACCGGCGAGTACGGCGTAAACAACCTGTACCTGGGCGTACCGGTGATCCTGGGTAAGAACGGTATCGAAAAGATCATCGAACTGCAACTGAACGACCAGGAAAAAGAACTCCTGAAAAACTCAGCCGCTGCCGTGAAAGAAGTTTGCGATGTCCTGGACAAGATGAACTCCGTAAACGCATAATCAGCATAACACTTTAGAGAGAAAAAGGTCTTCCCCGCGGAAGGCCTTTTTCAGCTTATAGCTTGCCTGAGATTAAATCTATGGCTTGTGTACAACGGGAAACGTGGTTGTAGAAGAGCGATCAGCTGACAGCTTGTGGCTTACTTTATAGCGGTTCCATGGCAGATAGTGAAGTATACAGCCAGACCTGCACACCCTGATGTTCAGAAGAGCTTATGGCTAATAGCCTGTAGCTTACTATATGCCGGATTTATCGCATATAGTGAAGTATACGGCCATATCTGTGCCCATTGAAGTTCAGAAGAGCTTATGGCTTATAGCCTGTAGCTTACTATATGCCGGTTTTATCGCATATAGTGAAGTATACGGCCATATCTGTACACTCTGAGGTTAGCTATTAGCTACCGGCTATAAGCTAACTTCATTATACAAAAACGGTTCTTCTTCGTCGCTTTCAATGCCCAGGGCCTCGTATACGTACTTAAACGTGGAAAGCAGCACGGGTTTGCCGTTGATCACAGCCACATCGTGCTCAAAATGGGCGGAGGGCTTGTTGTCTTTGGTGGTCACCGTCCAGCCATCCTTATGGAATTTTACTTCGCCCGTGCCCATGTTCACCATGGGTTCAATGGCAATGGTGAGTCCTTCGGCAATTACTTTACCCCGGCCGCGTTTACCGTAATTGGGTACCTGCGGGTCTTCGTGCATCTTTTTACCGAGGCCGTGGCCCACCAGTTCACGCACAATGCCATAGCCATGCTCTTCGCAATACGACTGTATAGCATAACTGATGTCCTCGATACGGTTACCTTTTACACACTGCGCAATGCCTTTGTACAGGCTTTCTTTGGTCACCTGCAGCAGTTTGCGGGTTTCGGGGGCCACTTCGCCCACTTCAAAGGAATAGGCATGGTCGCCGTAGTAGCCGTTCATGAGTACGCCGCAGTCTACGGAGATCACGTCGCCGTCTTTCAGCGGGGTATTATTGGGGATGCCGTGCACCACCTGTTCATTGGGCGACATACACAGTGTTTTCGGGAAACCGTACATGCCTTTAAAAGCCGGTATTCCGCCGTGGTCGCGTATAAATTCTTCGGCCATGGTATCCAGCTGCAGGGTGCTAACGCCGGGTTTGATCTCCCGCGCCACCATCCCCAGTGTCTTCGACACCAGCTGTGCCGACTGGTACATGAGCTCTATTTCTTCTCTGGTCTTTAAATGGATCATTTTTTCTCCTTCCGGCAAGGCGCAGCAGCGCGGTTTGCCAGGGCAAAAGTACTGAAAAAAAGCTAATAGCTACCAGCTCATAGCCTTCAGCTATCCTTTCTAAACTCCAGTATATCCCCCGGCTGGCAGTCCAGGGCTTTGCATATCGCCTCCAGCGTGCTGAAGCGTATGGCTTTGGCCTTGCCCGTTTTCAGGATGGAAAGGTTCGAGAGCGTGATGTCTACTTTCTCTGACAGTTCATTCAGCGATATTTTACGCCGGGCCATCATTACGTCCAGGTTTACAATGATCGGCATAGGCTTATATCGTTAATTCGTTTTCGGACTGTATTTCAATGCCGCGTTTAAACAGCTGGGCAATGATAAGGAGAATAACGCCCATGAACAGCCATACACTTGCGCCGTCTATATTCAGCTTTTCCACATCGGGTATGGGTATACCTTTTTGCTGCAGCCATAGCCTGTACGTTCCTGCCCAGAAAGAGAACGCACCTATGCCCAGCGATATCCAGGAAGCATTCCGCAAAAAGCGTCCCATTTCCCTGTTGAAGGGCTGGGCCACATTCAGCTTCTTGCCCATCAGTATTTTTACGATCAGGAAGAACAGCAGGGCCTTCAGCACAGCGGGTATGCTTACCAGCAAAACCTGCACCAGGAAATAACCCTGATCGTATGCATAAAGCTCGGCCAGGCGAAAGTAACCGGCTGCCTCAGGGTTTATAGCTATTGTATAGAATGCATTAAAGAAAAAACTGCCTGCTTCAATGCACATACCGATAAAAAGATACCAGGCAATAATGTTCAGCAAGCGAAGCGTCTGCCGGGTACTGATCTTGATTTCCATTGTCAATTCATTTTAAGGTTATGATTGCAAAGGAACAATTATTTATCGAATAACAATAAATAATGATTGATTTTAACAAAAAAGAATACCCCATGCTCCCAGGAACCGGGCTATGGGTCATTCGCTATCGCCTGTGAACATTACAGGCTCTGCCCGAAGGTAAGCAGGTTGTGATCGGGATCCAGCAGGGAAAACTCTTTTTGTCCCCAGGGTTTGGTTTGCAGCTGACCGGCGGCGGGCATGTTCAGACCTTTGTCCAGGGCCTGCTGATACAGTTTTTCGATCTCCGCGGTGCGTATGTACACCTGTCCGTAGTTCTGCAGCGGGTCCAGCTCCCGGAATTCAAAAAAGTGTATTTCGATGTTGTCTTTACGCAGCATCAGGTAGCCGTCGTAATCCACCGGGCCGGTTGGTTCAAAACCCAGTCCGTCTATGTAAAAAGTGCGCGTGGCGGCTTTGTTGCGCATCGGTAGTTTGGGATGTATCGCGTTGAGCATAGTATACAAATTTACACAGTTTCTGCTTTCGGAGCGGAGGTATCGGTATCCGGCTGCAATAGATAAGGACGATTAAAGGCCTCCTGCGAAATGTTGAAGTGTTCCGAAAGACGCCGGATCACATTCTTGGAAAGCCCTTTTTTGTAGTTCAGTATCTTGCTGAGCGTGGCCTTGTTCACCTCCATAATTTCCATCATGCGGCTGCGGTCCAGCTCGTGGTTTTCCATCAGGAACTTCAGCAGCTCTATGGGGTCGCTGTCTTCATGCGGCAGATGCTCCTGCTCCCACACACGGATAAGTACCTCCAGCAGTTCGCGCTCGTCCTCGTTCTCCGGCGAAGGATCTTCCCAGAGTTTGCGCAGCTGCCGGTTGTAGGCCAGGTATTGCGGTTTGCTTTTTATTACTTTAATGTTGTTCATGGCAATGCGTTTTAATAGTCGGTAATCGTACGCTTTTGTTCTTCGCTGAGCATATTGTATACTTCGTGCGTGCCGATCCGGTTCACGTACAGCTGCACTTTTTCGGTATTGCTTTTACGGTAGGGACAACCGAATTTATAACTGCATATCATGCGGAAGGCATTACGGCCGTTGCCCCCGATATCGAACACCACTCTGTCGGAACCGTTACCCAGCAGGTTAGCCCGTATGCTCCGGGGAATATCTGCCGGCGTATGCCAGTCTGCATAACGGATGGCAGTCAAAAAATTGCGGAAATGTACTTTCGCGTTGGCATGGTCGCGCACAAAATCTTCAATGGTAGCGCTCAAGAACAATCGTACCTGCATACTATAACGTTTGAGCGGGTAAAATGTTTCACAAAAGGAAACTATTTTGCAAATTTATTTCAAACGCAGCACGCATCAAAACCGCTTATGCCGCCCCGCCGGGTATTTCATAGTATGGCTGAACATTATATACCTCTTACTAAAGCTTTCAGCGCCTGCACTAAACTCCGGTACAGGGTGATGCATTTCCTGTTCTTTTCCGGCACGGACTGCCTGTATGCCTGTTCGCAGGTATCCTGCCGGAACCCCGGAGTCCCTATAACCATACCCTAACCTGTGTACATACATAGCACATAGCCCCTGTAGCCATTCAGAAACCTGTCTGCACACAACCTTTGCATCCCCTGCAAATATTCCCTCTACTATCTGTATGGAATATCTAAATTGGCTGTACCCAGTGGGTATAGTGTCTATACCCGGTTCTTATACCGGCTGTAGCAGACTCATAAGCGGCTGTACTACGTTGGGGACCCGGTACACCACCTGCCCTTAGCAACTGCACTACCTCAGCTACCGGCTATACCCATTCTGCCTGCCGGCTGCACTATCTCCGCAACCAGCTGCACCCATTTACCCTACCGCTTATACCCATTTGTAGCCGTATGTACGGCCATTTCCGCAGAAAAAGCACACCGTTTCCAAACTCATTAAACCTATGTTCTACAGCTATTTAAGTAGATATAAACTAAAATTTAAGTATTTTTTTAGAAAACAGGGCCGGTCTCTATATACGAAACTGTCTTTTTTTGCGTGTATAGGATATAGTCACAGCGCTGTGCATAGCATTTTTTCAATTTAATAACCAAATAACACAGTTTTGCTATGCCCATAAACAATTTAACGGATCAGCATTTCAGTCCGGCTGATATGAACACGATCCGCACCCTGCTCGACTCTCTGCACAATGCCATCTCCCCCAAAACCCGTAACCTGAGTCCCGCGGAACGCCAGGAATACGGTAGCATCAACGAACAGAACAAACTGGTAGTACACAAGGTACGCGATTACCGGCAGCAGCAGCCTGCGCTGAGTAGTCCGCAGATCGACTGGAACGAATTCGAGGCCGATTTCACGGACCGCAATTTCCTGGAAGAACTGCTCAGCCGCATACGCAACCTGCTGGACATGACGTCTGACTGCAAGATCCTGCACGACCACGACGTGTACAAGACCGCCCTGAACGACTACCAGTACACCCGCTACATGGCCGGCACCGAAGCTCCGGGTTACGACGTTAAAATGGAAGACATCCGACGGCTGTTCCCCAGCACGGGCCTGCGCCGCAAAAAAGACCAGACACCCGGCACAGAAGCCGATGGCGGGTAGCCGGTAACTATTTTACTAAAGTGCGCATAGAGTAACGAAAGCGCTCTTCCTTGCCGGGAGGGCGCTTTTCTTTATGTTTTTACCCATTCAAATACATATATCCTACTTGAAATTTTCCAGTAGGTTCATCCGTTTTTTACCTGTATTTTATCATAAAACACCTATATTGCAATACCCTTAAAAAGCATACCTTTACCATAAATTTTACCATAATGCGTAACAGCACTAAAATACACCAGGGCCGCAATATTAAACGCTTCCGCGAGATGCTGGGCATGAAGCAGGACGCCCTTGCCTGGGAACTGGGCGAGGACTGGAATCAACAGAAAATAAGCCTGCTGGAACAGCGCGAAACCATTGAGGACAATATCCTAAAGCAGATAGCGACTGTATTGAAACTGCCCATGGAAGCCATACAAAACTTTGACGCGGAACAGGCCATTCATAATATCAATAACAACTTTCACGATAATTCTGTTCAGAACCAATTCAATCCATTGGAAAAGATCATAGAGCTGTATGAGAATAAAATCCTCAGCCTGTATGACGAAAAGATTGCACTGTATGAGCGCATGTTGAAGGAAAAGGATGAGATGCTCCAACGGTTAGAGATGTTAATCAATAGATAATAAAATAGCACACGAATAGTGTAACCCCCAAGATTTGAATGGCAAAAGCTGATTATATAATTTCATTAATTAAGGCTCACTATAATAATGAGCCGGAACGCTTTACTACCGTTGCCCTACAAATTGCAGCCCATGAAGCTAAATTAGGACACACCTTAGTAGCAAATGATATTAAGAGCATAATAGACAAAGCAAAAGAAGCAAAACATAAAACAAAAATATTCACTCCTGATTTACAAGGATTAATACAGGAAAATGTACCTGCTGTCAATCTTTCAGACATAATTGCTTCTGAAGACATAAGGTCCAAAATCAACCGGATTATTTCAGAGTTTGTACAGCGAGACAAACTTCGCAAACATGACTTAGAAAATCGGAGGAAAATTTTACTTTCAGGCCCCCCCGGAACAGGAAAAACCCTGACTGCTTCGATTATTGCCAACGAGCTGAACTTACCACTTTACACCATTTTAATGGATAAAATGGTAACAAAATTCATGGGAGAAACCAGTGCTAAGCTTCGTCAAATATTTGATCTAATTGAGCAGAAACAGGGTATTTATCTTTTTGATGAATTTGATGCTATAGGCGGTGAACGTAGTAGAGAGAATGACGTAGGCGAAATGCGCAGAGTCCTAAACTCTTTTCTTCAATTTATTGAACGGGATAATTCTGATAGCCTTATTATTGCCATTACCAATAATAAAGAACTTTTAGACCAGGCTCTTTTTCGCAGGTTTGACGATGTGATTTTATATCAGCTACCAAGCATAGAGGAGAAACGTGCCCTGCTGAAAAACAGACTTGCACGTTTCAGAAAAAGAATAAATTTTGAAGAGCTCCTGCCCAATATTAATGGCTTGAGTCATGCTGAAATATCGCTTGCCTGCATTGATGCCATTAAAGAAACGGTGCTAAATGAGAAGCAGCAAATGAATAATCAATTAATTCTAAAAGCCATTAAAGACCGAAACGCAGCATACCATAAATAATTAATCACTATGTCACCAACCCCTCACAAACACTTCTTTCTTATTGGAAACGTGGAGAGCGAAAAATACAAATCACCTTCAGCAAGGGGTGCGCAACCACGTATTCCAGCCCGTGACAGGGCAACCCAAAGTCAAAAATTGCTACAACAGTTTGCCACAATCTGGCAGCAAAAAGAGCAATTGCAACAACAACGCAATGCAGAACAAATTGCTACCAGAGAAGGAACGTATATCCAGTTTACCAGTTCGGCAGACCACGATTTGATTACCAAAAGTCTGGAAGACCTTAGAAAAGGCATTCGATTGCTTAACATCAAAGAAATTCCTGTTGGTGAAAACCAAGCACAAATAAGAGCAACCGTATATGTTCCCAACGGGAAAGAAGGACATTTCATTTCCAAAATCCAAAAATATCAAGACGAAGAAACGGCAAAGGGACAACCTAAAAACGCACGGTTAGTTAATAGTATTGAAGAGGTAAGTATAGCTCTATTGGAAGGATTATGGACTGACAAACCTCAACTTATTCCAACAGATGTCGCCAAATGGATCGAAGCATGGCTGAATGTGAATACAAAAGACAACCAAGAGCAGGAACAAATTGCACAGTTTTTTGCAACTCTTGACAACATTGGAATAGCATACAAACACAACAGCATTATTTTTCCTGAAAGAGCCGTTTTACTTGTAAACGCAAATCGTGAACAGTTAATCGAATTGATGCTGCAAAGCGACTTGCTGGCAGAGTTCAGAGCTGGACAGGAGCCCGCAGGATTCTGGGTAAACGAAAGCAGCGTTGAGCAACAAGCATGGACTGATAATTTGTTGCAAAGAATTGAACTGGTTGAAAGCAATGTGAAAGTTTGCTTATTGGATTCGGGTGTAAACAATGGGCATCAATTACTCAAACCACTGATTGACGATGCAAATACACTAACCGTTGACAATGCTTGGGGAACAGACGACCATGAACCGAGAGCAGGACACGGAACACTAATGGCGGGGCTTGCAGGTTACGGACAAATGGAACAAGTGCTTCTTTCACAAGATGTTGTTCCGATTACGCATAAATTGTGTTCTGTAAAAATCTTGCCACGTCCAAATCAGGCACAAACGCCACGGGAACTATGGGGTTATATAACAATACAAGGCGTTGCAAGAGCCGAAATTCAAAACCCCAATATGGTTTTGGTGTATTGTATGTCTGTTACTTCACAAGAAGATACCGACAAAGGCAGACCTTCTTCTTGGTCAGGTGCAATAGACAATTTGGCTTATGGCGAAGGCGAGAATCATCGCTTGATAATTGTTTCCGCAGGAAATATCCGTGATGAGGAAATGTGGCGTAATTATCCACAGTCAAATGAAACCTCACCTGTTCAAAATCCCGCCCAAGCATGGAATGCGCTGGTTGTGGGAGCATATACCGAAAAAATTCAGATAACTGCTCCGAATTTTCAAAATCATATACCTGTTGCCAATGAAGGACAACTTTCACCTTACAGTTCCACATCTTTAACTTGGGAACAAAGGAAGTGGCCCGTAAAACCCGATGTGGTTTTTGAAGGCGGAAACTTGTTGAGAGCACCCGACAACAGCGTTACAGCTCACGAAGATTTGGAGTTACTATCCACATCAAGGTCATTCAACATAAAACCATTTGACACCATTAACGCCACAAGTGCTGCGGCAGCACAAGCATCTTGGTTTGCTGCAAAAATTGCGTATGAATATCCAAATGCCTGGCCAGAAACAATTAGGGGTCTAATGGTTCATTCTGCCAACTGGCATCAGGCTATGCTTGCTCAAATGCAAGTGCAGCAAGGTAACAGAGCAAGTTATAGAAATTTATTGCGAACCTTTGGTTATGGAGTTCCCGATTTAGACCGCGCATTGTATAGTCAGGAAAGTGCATTAACCTATATAGCCCAAGAAACCATTCAACCGTTCAATTTCAAAGAAGAAAGTAGTACGACCGAAACCAACGAAATTCATTTTTTTAATTTGCCGTGGGCAAGTGATTTGTTACTGCAAATGAGCGAAACACCCGTGAAACTGAAAATTACGCTTTCCTATTTCATAGAACCCGGAGCAGGCGAAATCGGTTGGAAAGATAAATACCGCTATCAGTCGCACGGTTTACGATTTGACGTAAACAACGTAGGCGAAAGTGAAGAAGATTTCAGAAAGCGTGTAAATATTGCAGCACGGGAAGAAAACGAAGAAGTAAACGGAAATACCGGCAGTAACCGTTGGGTAATAGGAACTAACAACCGTAGCACTGGGTCAATACATTCCGATTATTGGGAAGGAACTGCAGCCGCATTGGCAACTTGCAATCATATTGCGGTTTATCCCGTTATTGGTTGGTGGCGTGAGCGAAAGCATTTGGGAAAAGTAAAACAACAAACACGTTATTCATTGATTATTTCACTGGATACACCTGCACAGGATGTTGAATTGTATACAACAGTGAGAAATATGATTGAAGTACCGGTAGAAGTTTTAGCAAATACTACTGATCTTTTCAATTCTCTTTAGTCTATCGCTAAACTATGCCAGACCTAAGTAATATACAGACCTATGAACGGATCAACGGTTCTGATTTTTCATCCGTAGCCGAGCGCTTTGCTTCAGTTCTTAGAAATATTGATCTGTGGAACGCTGAAATTGCAGAAACCTTTACCAGGGCCGAATGGAAAGAAGAAAATGGTTTTGTTTTTTCATCCCTGGCTCAGTTTGGTTACTTTCTGTCTGTATATTATGGAATTACTATCCGCCCTCATGTTTGTATCTATACGCCCGCCGTTGACAGCATATTTACAGATACCTGGATGGAATGTTCTTTACTCATTGAAGCAGAACAGTTAAGACGTGCAGCAGACGGTGCATTTTACCCGCATACGTATGACCTGGTTAAAACCATAAGCCTGGCCATGCACCGAGAATTTAAACAAACAGGCATTTACTTCACAGATGAAATGCAGGATGGCTCTGACTTTGAAGGCATAACAAGCAATGACAAGACAAAACTCTGGCAATTTGATTATGCGCTTGTTCCTACTACCCTTACTACCTATTATTCTGACTGCCCTGCTACACATTACATTGCAGAGCAGGACAATTATTTTGAGGTTTGGCACAGAGACAGATGGAAGCCTGTGGAATAATGTAGTTGCCCTTTTACCCCCTCGAATTCGACAGGTTTAGACCCACCCCAACAAAACAAATCCCTAACTTCCCTTCCATGCACACACAGGAACAGATCAACGCTTACCTCGCCAGCCAGCAAGAACCCAAACGCACAGACCTGCTGGCCCTGCATCAACTCATGTTGCAACTGCTGCCCAATGGCCGGCTGTGGTTCCTGGATGGTACAGACGAGAGCGGCAAGGTGGTCAGCAATCCCAATATCGGTTACGGACAGTTTAGCATACGCTATAAAGACGGTTCGGCGAAGGCGTTTTACCAGATCGGGCTCAGCGGCAACAGCAAAGGCATTTCCGTATACATTATGGGCCTGGCGGACAAACAATACCTGCCGCAGCATTTTGCTGCCCGCATAGGCAAGGCTAAGGTTACGGGCTACTGCATAGCCTTTAAAGCGCTGAAAGATATAGACCTCAACGTACTGGAAGAGGCCATACGCTACGGCATCGGGCAAAGCTCCGCTGGATAGCTGCACCATCCCCGGCCCGCCCGCCTGTAAACCCATCGGATTCGATGGAATTAACCTACGTACGGCACAAAGCGGCAGCCCTTCCCCTTTTTAAACTTCTCGAATTCGGTAGGTGTAGAAATGTGAATACACCACCGGAATCATGCCTGTGCTAAAGGGGTCGATTTCGACTCCTTATATAAAAACACAGGGAACTACATCTTTACACATTCTCCGGCAAGACAAACATCCGGGCTTTTACACAGGACATATTCAGGCTAAACATTTTACAGAAAAAGCAGCTACTTTCTTTAGGGCATTCAGGCTATCTTAGTCATCCTATACAAACCCGGATACGCAGCCCTTATCAAACGTCGTTTTCGCAGCGGCCGTTCTGCTTTGGGCTATATAAAATTTACCAATATGAAATATGGCAAAAAGTAAGAAAATAACCGTTCAGCACATCGATATTAGTCTTTACGAGGATAATGAGCAGGACTACATTTCACTGACCGATATTGCGCGGTATAAAAATCCCAATGAACCTAAAGATGTAGTTAAAAACTGGATGCGTCCCCGCACAAGCATTGAGTTTTTAGGCCTTTGGGAGCAACTGAACAATCCCGGTTTTAAAGGGGTCTATTTCGACTCCTTTTTATACGAGGCAGGCAGCAATACCTTTACGCTGTCCCCCTCCAAATGGGCTGAAGCTACAAACGCCAAAGGCATTGTATCCAAACAAGGAAAAAACGGTGGCACCTTTGCCCATAAAGATATTGCGTTTGAATTTGCCAGCTGGTTGAGTGCGCCATTTAAGTTCTACCTCATCAAAGAATTTCAACGCCTTAAAAACGAGGAAAGCCGCCACAATAAAATGGACTGGAACCTGCGGCGCACCCTGGCCAAAGTAAATTACCAGATACATACCGATGCCATAAAAGAGAACTTAATTCCGCAGGAAATTACCAGTCAACAGGCCGATGGAGTATATGCCAGCGAAGCCGATCTGCTGAATGTGGCCCTGTTCGGGATCACCGCCAAAACCTGGCGGGTGTGCAACTGTAAATAAGTTATTGCTATTTTAGCCTGTCTGTAAACCCAGGCCATAAACTGCTTATGCATAAACCGCTCGCTAAAATATTCCTGCTGTTGCCAGGTCTTTTCCTGGTTTCGGCCTGTACCCAAACGAATAGTTCCGGGGTACCTGTCAGTGCCCGGACGCACCATAACCCCGAAGCATCGGTAAGCTCCGTACCTCCGGACAAAGACAGCGATGACACCTGTGCCTGTACGTTCGATATAATCGGGGAGATCCACAACGGGGAACGTTTAGACCTGCTGATCTCCGGCAGAGGCTGGAATCCCAAATCGTATGCCTGCAGCTATACCTGGGGTGAATTTATATACAACGAATTTGCTCCTGATACGGTCACGGACTTTCGCATTCATCTTGTAGACCTGGAAAAAGAACAGGTACAACCGGATAAAGCCTTCCTGAACTCAAAAACGTTTAACGATAACCTGATTGCCACGTATGCTAAACAGGAGGGGAATACTAACATGCGTTGCCGTTTCGACCCGAATAGAACCGGAAAATATCCAAAACCCGAGCATTGGATAGATTAACGATTCAAAATTTTCAGAGTAACATGGAAAACACCGCAGACCGCGAAATACGCATCCAACATCGCTTTAAAACCCCGGTAGAGCAATTATGGGCCGCATGGACCCAGCCCGAACACATTACCCACTGGTGGGGCCCCGACGGCTTTACAAGCACTATACACGAAATGGACCTGCGCGAAGGCGGGGAATGGCGCCTTACCCTACACGGCCCCGACGGCACCAATTATCCCAACCGCAGTGTTTTTAAAGAGATCGTTCCGCTGCATAAAATCGTATTCGAGCACTTCAACCCGCATTTTATGACCACGGTGCTGTTTGAGCCGGACGGGGAATACACGCTACTGGAATGGACCATGGTATTTGACACGCCCGAACAGCGCGATATCATCGTGAAAGCCCACAAGGCCGAAGAAGGCCAAAAGCAGAACCTGCAACGCCTGCAGGCCTATCTTTCGGGTTTGTAGGTACGCAAATCTCCCTTATTTTTTGTATCTTTAAGTATTGTACCGACTTAAAACGTATACACATGCCGCAACTGTACGACGATATCCGGATCCCTGAAGCCACACGTATACAGAACGAACTGCGCAGCAAGCTGGACGTAGCCGAGCGCGACCTGCACCTGCAGACCATTGCCGGGGCCGATATCTCGCTGAACCTGTACAGTACCACCATTTACGCGGGCATCATACTGCTCTCCTTCCCTACCCTGCAACCCCTGGCCTGCTCCCTGGTAAAGGCGGAAACACATTTTCCCTATGTGCCCGGTTACCTGGCCTTTCGTGAAGTGCCCGCCCTGCAAACAGCCTGGGAACGTATGCCTGTGAAACCCGATCTGCTGGTGGTAGACGGGCATGGTATAGCCCATCCGCGGCGTATGGGTATTGCGGCGCATTTCGGTACGCTTACGGGGCAACCTTCTATGGGTTGCGCCAAGAAAATACTCTTTGGTAAATTCAGGGAGCCCGGGCCCATGCGTGGCGACTACAGCCCCGTGATGGACGGCCCCGAAACCATTGCCTGGGCCTACCGCAGCAAAAACAACACACTGCCGGTATTTGTGTCACCGGGGCACGGACTGGGCATGCAGAACAGCCTGGACATCATTCGCCTCTGCACCGGCAAATACCGCATACCCGAACCCACACGCCTGGCGCACGAAATGGTGAACCGCTTCCGCCGGGGCGAAATGGAAGAAGGATTGCATGTACTTTCCTGAATTTATCTTCCGCCCTGGAAACTGCCCGGGGTAAAAGGCGCAAACTCCCGCAGGCGCTGTTCGGTAATGGTCTGGTTGCCCCAGTAAAAAGGTTCTGTGGAATCGAGCCGGGCCATGGACGCATCGGATTGTACAGCCAGCCATTCGGCAAAGGCCCCGGACGTTTCAAAGACCTGCAGGGGCAGGATCATGCCGCCGTCGTAGATCTCTCCGTACACGATCTGTCCCTTTTCATTCCGTTCCAGCCCGGTGCCGCAGTAATCCCGGTGCCCGTAACCCAGGAAATAGCCTTTGAGCAGCTGTTCCGTTACGCGCAGGGCCAGTTCGGGTCCATAGGGCTGCGTAAGTGTAGCCAGTTGCCGGCGTTTTTCCAGTTGCGCCTGTTGTAGTTCAGCCTGCCGCTGCTGTGCTTCCTTTTCTTTCTGCTCGTTGTATTCCGCACGGTTTTGCGTATATACCTCCATCGCATTCCGTACTAGGTCCAGCTTCATTTCCAGCACGGCAAGATCCGGGTTGGCATCCAGGAAAACGGATATACTTCGTTTTACCGGGTTGGGCCATTCCCAGAAGAATACGGGTTTGGGCAGATCGGGTCGTTCGCCGTGCATGGTCAGCAGCATATTCGACGAGGGGCGTTCCATCCGGAAATGGCCGCTGGTACAGTGGCGCCCGTTGAGCATGTCAGCCAGTTTCTGCCGGATGTCTGCAAGAAGTGGATCATTGGCATTCATGCATTCAATATACGAAAAAAGGGAATGCGTTCAGGGTTTCGATAATTCGTAGAAGAAAGACCATCTCATGCTTTTATCGGCCGGTTCTTTACCCTTGCAGATATACTGCAATACCGGCTTTTCGATCTGTCCGCCCTGTTTTACAGCTTCCCCGGCGGCTTCGCAGGCTTCTTTATGACGGCCGAATACCATCAGCACCGTAGTTTTAAGCAGGTAGGCATCCGCCTGCCGGTGTGCATAACGCAGCAGAAGATCTATATCGGCCAGTACCAGCTGCTGTTCTTCTGCCGTTGCACTGCTGCGGTTGTCCTTACGTAGTTTTTCCTGCAATATAAAGAGTTTTAACTGCGCACGTATGGCAAGGAATTCGGGATTGGACGGGTCGGTCTCTATGGCCTCGCCTACGAGTTCTTCCGCGTCTTTCAGGTATCCGCTGTCAGCCAGGTACAGGGCTTTGCCTACCATGTAATATGCCTGTGCAGCAGGTTTCTGATGTATTTCGATGAGGGTGTTAAAATCATCGAGTATCTGTACATCGTAACGTGGTCTGTAATAGGTGCTGATCTCTATACGCCGTTTGAGGGCATATACGTCCGCCGGAGCTTTCTCCAGCAGCAGGTCCAGCGTTTCCAGGGCCTTCAGGGTATCTTTCAGTTCGATGTAACTGTTGGCCAGGCGCGATAAAAGGTCGGTATGTCCGCCAGCCGCGGCCGATCTGCCAGCCGCTTCCAGCTGGGCCAGCCCTTTCAGCGGGTCTTTTTCATAGTTAAGCAGGCCCAGGTGGTACAAAGCCTCGTCGTAAGCAGGATCTTTGTCCAGGGCTTTCTGAAACCAGCTGCGTGCCTCGTCTTCTTTCCCCTGCGCCACGGATATAAAGCCCAGGTACGAATACGGTGCGGGCTGACCGGGAGCGCGTTCGATCACCTGGTTCAGCCTGCGGGTGGCCTCTCCGTAATTTTTGAGATGTATATACGCAATTCCGGAACGGAGCAATGCATAGGTATACTCTTCGGAATGATCTGCCTTGCGCAGACTGAGCTCAAAATTGGAGGCCGCACGTTCGTACTGCTCCATAGCCATGTAACAGCTGCCCATGTAGTAGTAGCAGCGTACAAAGGCCGGATCGGTCTGCAGGCATTTTTCAAAGTCGCTCAGGGCCTCGCCGTACATGCTCATGGCATGGTAGCTAAGACCGCGGTCGAAGTACAGGGCTGCCGAAGCCGGGTCTGCTGCTATGGCCGTATTCAGGTCGGGCAGTGCTTTAAGGTACTGTCCCTGCTGCATATAGCTCATGGCGCGGGTATGGTAGGCCTCGGAATTATCGGGCTGCAGAGCCAGCGAACGCGTAAGCTCGTCTATGGCTTCAGGGTACTGTTTCTGGTTAAAAAATATGGTTCCCTTCAGAAAGCGGACCAGGTATTCCTGTTCCTTTTGGGTATCCAGGGCAAGGGCTTTATCCAAAAGGGGCATAGCCGCCGCATAGTCTTCGCGGAGCAGTTTTATCCAGCCCAGGTACAGCGGTGCTTTAAAACGGGTGGCATCCAGTTCCATTACGCGTTGCAGGCGTACGGAGGCCGCATCCAGGTCGTTCGCTTCCAGGAAATAGGCCTCGGCCTCTGTGAGCAGTTTTTCCGCTTCGGCCTGCTGCGGGGTCTGGGCCCGCAGCAGTGAAGCGGTTAAAATTCCTATACTTAGCAGTAGTATCCTGAGCATTTCATTTTCTTATCCCCTGGTAAAGTTATTAAAAACTTCCGTCCTGTTGTAAGGGTCCAATCTGTCCGCCCTGGGCAGGTGCGCCTGAATTACCGCCGGTGCCGGTGCCCGTTCCGGTACCCGCTCCTGTGCCTGTACCCACGCCCGGTGCCGTAGTACCGGCATTACCCGTAGTACCGCTACTGCTGCTGCCGGAACCCGTTGTGGTGCTAAAGCCCGATTTGAACATCAGCGGCCGGTAACCCGTTCCGAAAGAAGGCGTGGTAAGCAGGTTGGGCGTAGTAAGCTGGAAGTTGAGCGTACGTGGCGCCAGAGCCGGCAGGGTTGTTGGCTGAAAGTTGAAGCCCGGTAACGTATAGTTCAGCGAAGGCGCTGTAGGGAAGCCCATACCTCCCGGGGTCATTCCGCCAAAACCACCGTTGTTCGCAGAAGGCGGCATCGGCAGTCCTTTCAGGAACAGTACCGGCGTTTTACCCGATGCAGGCGGTGTGATCGGTTTTACCAGCGGCGGGTAACCACCCATTACCGCTTTGATCTTGGGCCATACCGGATCGTCTTTCGGCGCCACCGGTGAAGGCGGCGTAAACTCAACCGGTACGATCTTCTTGGCCATCATCAGTTTCTGGTTGGCAATGGCCTTATCGGTAGAACCTTTGCCCGAGCTGGTACCCATCAGTTTGGCCTGGGCGTCCATATCGGTGCCCATGGTCAGGGAGAAGTTTCCGCCGATGGTCCCGTTCGGGATATTCATATTGGCGGTGGCCGTAAAGTTCACCCGGAAATTGAAGCTCGGCAGGAAGTCGGCCGTGGCTTTGATCTCCATACGCGGTGTAATACCGAACATATTCTTGTACGGATCGATATCCACACCCTGCAGCGGTCTTATATCCTGGCGTATACCGCCCGTGAGCTGGAATTTACTGAACTTAAAGTTGGTAATGATACCCAGACCGTAAATACGATCGCCGAAGAAGCTTGGATCACCCTGCAGACCTTCCAGTTCTACGTTCACAATGGGACTGTTGGCTGCAAACTGGTACGGGCTCAGTTCGGCAAACTTGTCGGTAAGCGGGTCTACGGCAAAGAAACGGGCTATCCGCGGATCGTACATACGGAAGGTGTAGTTGAGGGAGTTGCCCGGGCCCTTCATTTCATCATCGCGCTCCTGGCCATTGTAGCCGTAGCGGTATTTGTAGTAGCCGGCACCGATGGAATCACCGCAGACAATACTACTGGAATCGGCATAGGTCCACAGGAGGAAATTGTCGAGGTAAGCCGTGCAGGTATCGCCATACAGGATAAAGAATATCTGGTATTCATCCTGTACGGTGGTGGTAAAGCTGCCGCTGAAGTGTCCGCCGCTCATTACATTCTGCTGGTAGATCATGTCGTTACCGTTCAGATCATCTACCCAGAAGTACATACTGTCGAGGCCGCCGCAGTTACCCATATCTATGTCGAACTCGTAGTAATACGTGGTATTTCCGTCCAGTTCGGGCATCGACGGGCCTGCATCCAGGATCACGTAGGCAGCGGAATTCATGTAGTCGTAATAATACTTGGTGAGTTTCAGGCGGCCGCCGGCTGTGCGGGTAAGACTATCGCCGTAGTGGTACCAGGTATGTCCGGTGTCAAAGATGCTCCAGGCCGGTATTTCTGAATTAAAATCAGTATCGAATACCGTTACCCTCACCGAATCTACAAGCGTATCGCAGTACGAAGCCGTGTATACCCGTTCGTTGATGAGCATACCAAACGCATAATAGTCGTAGAGATTGGTAACCTCCGCCTCGTAGTACGACGGCTGTTCGCCCTCGCATACCAGTTTTTTACGGTCGGTAACAAGAGCCTGTACATTGGTAAGCTGGTTGCTCATTTCGTAGCGTTTGGTACCACGCAGTAGCGAGCCGTTCTGCGGAGCCTGGGCCGTAAAGCTGAGCTTTTTGTCACGCTCCCAGGTACCCAGCCGCAGGGTGCCGTACATTACGTTCTCTTCCAGTTTCAGTTTGGCCGGACTGCCGCTTTCGCTCAGTTCGTCGCCGCGGTATATGCCCAGGGTATTGCCGAGGGCGTCCAGTATGTAGAACTCTTTCCAGGTCTCTCCGCCCGGCATCACCACCGTTTTGGCTATGCGGTAGCCCGCGGAGTTGTAGTCGAAATACAGGTCCGGTCTGGCAGAGCCTGCGATACGTTTTACCGAGAGCACCTTGCCAAAGGCATTCCATGCAATAGAGGCGATCTCTTCGGCCTTATCGTATACCAGGTTACCCATCTGGTCGTACTTATAGTTGCCGCCGTCCTGGTTATCCACGTCGTAGTTCACCACCGGATCGGGCACAGCGTCCGACACCGAAGTAAGCATATTGGAACCCGGCTGGTAGGTATAGCGCAGTTCGTCGAACTGGGTGGCCGTTTTGTCAAAACGGTTCAGGCGCTGCATGTTTCCGCCAAGGTCATACCTATACGCAGTAGCGAACATATTGGTCTGCGGAGCCCCCGGATCCCAGTTGTCGATATGCGGGTAATGTGCTTCCTGTATCCAGGCATGGCTCTCCGTAATGCGGCTCAGCTGATCGTATGCAAATACCTGCAGCAGGGCCTCGGAATTACCGTTGAAGAGCTTCAGCGTATTATCCGCAGCACGTACATTGCCGTTGTACAGGTCGTAGCCGTTGTAATAGGCCGGTGGCACGCTCAGCAGGTGATCTGCGCTGCCGGCGATGGACACATAATCGTCCTGGTAATAGGTGAGTCCCAGACCATATACATCGCGGCCCGTGAACTGGTTGGCCGAGCTGCTGTAACCATCCTGGCCGGGGTCGCGCTTGGGATCGAGCTGTTCGCTGTTGATGCCCTTGAGCCAGCCATGCAGGGTAAAGGTGTAGTCGTTACCCTGGCTTTTGTAGGGGCCATATTCGACACGTGCCAGTTCGCCGTGGTAGAAATAATCGTATTCGGCATCGGTATCGAACCAATAACTGTCTGCACTGCTCGAGGAGCGTATCATACGGTTCTGTTCATCGTGGTCGTAGCGCTGCCAGAACTGGTCCTGGCGACCGCGGTTGAGTACCATTTCGGTAGTACGGCCGCTGATGAGGTCGTAGCGGTATTCGATGCGGTGAAAGCGGAAATTATAGAGGAAATCGGAAGGATCGCTGTCGGGCATGCCTTTATTGTCCTGCAGCACCTGCCGTATATTTCCGTGGTAGTCGTAATCGAAATAGGTAGCATTCTCGAAGCTGGCATTGTTCACCGCATAACCGGAACCGGGCTGGTAGGTCATATAGGCTGTACGTTTGCGCAGGTTATCCTGGCTAAAGAACGAAGCCGGGTAAAAGCCCGCCCCCGTAGGTGCAGCGTCGTAATACGTGCGTATAAATTCACTTTTGACGTAACCGCTGCCCAGGAAGGTACTGGCATTAGAAGGGTTATGCAGGAAAGCCAGGCTGGCCACCAGGGCGTCGCTGCGTTTCATTTCGCCGATCTCTACCGTCCGGCCCAGGGCATCGAAACGGGTATAGGAGTATTCGGCCTTGCTGTGCAGCGGTGTTTTGGTTACAATGAGGCGGCCCAGGTTATCGTAGAACATCAGCTGCTGACCTCCGTCGGCACTGGTCTGGATCACGGTCTGGTTAAGCACGTTGTAGCGGTAGCGCGTGGTCAGGGCATACTTATCATTACCTGCGGCAATATCGTTGTGTTCGGGCTTGAACTCCGTACCTGCCGAGCGGGCGCTGTTCACGGCGGCCATATCGCTGTAGCCGATAAGTGTTACCGCATGCGGCGGTACGGTGCGTACCAGGTTCCCGGCCAGGTCGTAGTAGTACAGCGTGTAGTGATATTCGTCGCTGCTGTAATGTACCTTAAAGGATTCCAGCGCCTGCATACATTTGGCTGTATAGGCCAGTCGATACGCATTGCGTACGCTGTCCAGGTAAGCCTGGTAATCGTTCCAGGCATTTTCGGCAGCCAGCTCCAGCAGGTACGAGATACAGGGATCTTCGATGGTATCTGTGGGGAAAGGCGTTACCGGTTCGTAACAGTCTATTTCATAATCGAAGGGTTTTACCACTACCTGCCAGCCGTCCTCGGCCTCGGCCGCCATACGGTGTTGTACCACGGGCGGCGTGTCCAGCATCGAACAGCAGTTCATGCTTCCGGTAAGAATACGGGTACGGTTATAGGACAATGAAGGACGATACGTTTCACAACGGCAGTTGGGCGGCATAAAGGCCCGGTCTTTTTCGATCACCAGGTAATCGCCCTGCACAAAGGCATAAATACCGTAACTGGCACCGTACAGGCTATTCAGCTCGGCGGCCCAGGCATTCAGGAAGTCGTAAAAATCGGTGTAGGAACTGTCCAGTACAAAGCTGTGCGGCGGAAACATGGTACACTCGCCCGTAAAGCTGATGATATAGTTACCATGAGGTACATTTCCCGGACCGTATTTCTCGATGTAATCACCGAAATCGAATGCCGTAAGTATTTTCAGGCAGGTATCCGCTTCGTTACAGGGATCGCAGTTTTTAAAGGCATTGCAGCTTTCCACGATGAACGAGGCTTGTCCGCCGCCGCTCAGCGATACGTTCACTTTGGCAAAGTGGGTACTTTCGCCGCCGTTCTGCGACAGGGACATAATAGCCGTTACACTGTTTATGCTGATGATATTGCCGGTTACGATCGCGTTGCCGTCCGTATAGGTCTGCGGCCAGGTAAAGCAGGTACCCATTTCCTGTACCAGCTCATTGTACATATTGCTTTCCTGGGCCTGGCGCAGGCGGTCTTTCAGGTTCTCGAGGTTCTTATGCTCCTGTGTGTTACAACGCGGATCGGGCAGCATTTCGCAGCTGCTCGCATACAGGTCACGTAAACCGTTCACTACCGACAGGGAACCGTTCAGTATCAGTTCCGGGGTACCCGGCGCTATAAAGAAGGGTGTGGCATTGGTGGTTTCCACCGAACCAAAACTGAAGGTGGAGATATTGGTAGGCGTTGGCGTAGTAGCCGGCGACTGGTAAATACTTGTGAGGGTCTGTGGCAGCGAAGGCGGCACCGTAAGCGTGCTGGTGCCCGTGTTGATGCTGATGGTGATCACTGCTGCGCCAAAACTTAGTTCAAACTTAGGACTCACCCCGCCCGTAAACTTCCAGGTATAGGAGGAGGCCGGACCCGAGCCCAGTATGCTCTTCAGGTTGGTGGTAAGCACCGGCGCATACGCGGTTAACGCAATGGCCGAGGTGGACCAGAGGTCGCCGTTGGCACTCAGGGCATTCATGAGGGCATGCAGATCTTTTATATCCTGTGTGGGTTTGCACACGGCCTGCGGTGTAATGGTACAGCCGGTAAGGCTGAGGCAGGTAGTGAAGGGTATTTCCACATAGGTCGGATACCCGTTCTGGATATAGCCGTAGAGCGAAGGTCCGCCCGGACCGTTATGCACGTCGGTGGCAAAATATACGTCAGACCAGTCGAAACCCGCAGGAGCACCGCCCGGCCAGCTGAGCGTGGTGGTGCAGTTACCGGCAATGATGATCTGCACGGTGGACGGGCTTACGATAATATTGGCGTTGAAACCGTTACCGGCGGCCACCAGGTAATCGTACAGTGTGCTGCCCATGTAACCGGCTGAGTTCAGGTCTACCAGGCCGCTGGCCGTAAGTTTGCCGTTCATGGCCAGGGTGCCTACCAGGTTCTCGAAATCGATCTGCATCGGGCATTTGCCACTGGCTGCACTGCCCGACTGGGCCGCATACTCATCGAATTCCGAAGCGGAAGGCGGATCGTTGAACCCGGCCTGCTCCAGCAGGGAACTGAAGGTAGGATAACGCTCCTGTTTGGAAGAATAACGGTAAAAATCGAAGATATTACAGGGGTTGGCCGGTACGCCGGCAAAAGTTACCCCGGTAAACCAGAAGGGAAATGTATAACTGCCGCCGCCGATACAATCGGTATACACCCCTGCCCTTTTGGTAATGGGGAATACATGCATCGATACGGCCATAGACTGCTGGCGGGCCGTTGCATACAGTATGGCGATCTGGCGCCACACCTGGTCGGGCTGTATGGCCGGGTTGCTGAGGTCGATCGTAGTTGGCATACCCGTTGTAAGGCAGGACAGCGGCGCGTTGATGCCGCAATGTACATTGGCATAGGCCGCCTTTACAATATTCAGCAGCAGGGGCACCGAAGGATTGAACTGGTAATTGTTCAGCTTGGAAAGGAACAGGTCGCGCGCCGTTAACACCGGGCTCGAGCCCAGCAGGTTGCCGTAGGCGTATGACGAAGCGTTGGAGAAGAACGGATCATTATTCACGAGTGCGGTGATCAGTGCCGTGGTCGATATCGGCATGGTAAGGCCCAGCTCGGCTATGGCCTGTGCGGCGGTATATTTTTCCAGCAGGTTGGCATATTCGTAGGTATTTACGTCTACACCGGTGCCGGAACCGTTGTCCATATTCACCGTATAGCCGAAGGCCTCGCTGCAGAACTCGTATTTAAAGTATTCGGGGTGATATACCACCAGTGATCTTGCGTAGGAATTCTGCCAGAGCGCCAGGAAGTCGGAGGTATTGAGCAGCTGTTCGGGGTAAATGTACAGATCGCCCGTTACGCCGTCTACCATAGGTATTACACCAACCATAAAGGCCGGTTCCAGGTCTCCGTCTGAGTTGGTGCCCAGGATCACGCGGGCGCGGTTGCCGTAATCATCATAGTAACCGTTTACCCAGGTATTGCTAATGGGATCGCGGTACTTGGGATTGCGCCAGGTGGCCGCAGGCAGGCTGCTGAATATGCCGGACCCGGCCTGGCTGCCCCCGCTGAAGGGGTTATTGAACTGTATATTACCGCGACGGGGCAGTTCATTGCTTAGGTTGAATACCGAAAGCTCATAGGGCGAGGGATCACCGGCATCGTGCATACCGTACTGTCCCAGGGGCGATACGTCCTGCAGCAGCATTTCGTACCCCAGGGTACATTCGTCCTTGTAGGATTCAGCACACAGGCTTTCGCACTGTTCTTTAAGATCGTTGTACGCCATGGTGGCCTGTGTTACCCCGCCGAGTTCCGCCTCATTGGCCGCCACAAAATCGTTGAGCGTGCCCAGGGCATCCAGGCAGGTCTCGCAGGTTATGTAACAGTCCGATACGTCGGGCATCTCGTAAAAGAAGTCCAGGTCCTTCAGACAGACATTCTTTTTCATAATGCTGTCCAGGTAGCTCTCCATGGCATCGTTGGCCACCGTCAGTTTTTTTACCAGGTTATACAGGCCGGCGTCGAGCTCTACGTTAACGCTATAGTCGTACCCGTTTTCGCCGTCGCACTCGTTATTGATCTCTGCTCCGGGAATACGTACGATCATGGGGCCGTCCAGGTTATCGTTACCTACCACGTAATTGCCGCATTCGTCCAGCAGGCTTATTTCCAGGTCATAGATACAATCGGCACAGAAATCGGGCACGCATTCATCCGAAAAATCTTCTGCGTTCATCTTGTAGTCGATCAGGTATTCCTTGGTACTGGTCACCAGCAGGAAGCGGTTCACGGTGTAACCGTCTCCTTCTGCATTGGGCAGGTTCTGGTTGCCGTGCGGATTATCGGCGGTAACTTCCAGCTGATCTTCCACTACCTCTACGCCCTGGTCCTGCAGTTCGCCGTTCTCGTCCTCCAGCGGGGTCATGCTGCGGGGCGAGCGTCCTGCCAGCGAGGTGGCAACGGTGCGGCCTTCCATATCGGTATAGGTAATGTTTACCTGGCCGTTGGCGTCGATCACCATGCTTTTCTGGTAATAACCGGCATAACCGGCGTCGGTACCAAAGAGGCGGTTCAGGTCATCCTGTGAGGGATTCCCGTAAATAAACTGTGTTTCGTGTCCGCTGCCGATGCGGTGGTCGATACCGGCACCGCTGCGCATTTTAGGACGGGAGGCATTATCTGCTTCATAAATAATGCGGGTGAAGGGAAAATTACGGGCATCGGCCAGGCGGCTCTGTGCACCGTTCTGGTCCGGGTTCTGCGGCGAGTAGTACATACTGGCGCCACGGGTGGTACCCATTCCCTGGGATTCGGAATAACATTTGCCGTCTACCGGCGTATCGAAATCGAAATTGAGATAGCTGTACTTATTGCCGGACATGTCCTGGTTATAGTCGGCCTTGTACCAGAAACCCGGCTCGGTAACCCCGGGCAACGTAGTAATGGCCGCACGGCCCAGGAAGTCGTAGATGTTCTCTACCACCACGCCCAGTTTATTGTAATCGTTTATAGAGCCGCTGCTCACGGTCACCGCCATATTGTCCTGGCGTATACGCATGGAACCATCGGCATAGGTACCCTGCGGAAGTATTTTACCGTCTTCGGAGAACGTGGTCTCGTACTGCGCATTCAGATTGTTGATGAGCGAACCGTTGAACAGGTCGATCTTATAACGGCACTGCGCCGGGATGGAAGAGACCATGAAGGAACCGCTGTTGGAAGGATCGAACGACCAGTTGCCGAACAGGTCCTTGTCCAGGTTAGGCCCGCCTTTGGTAAGCGGACGAACCCGTACACATACATACCCCCGGGAATAGATGAGCGGCACATGAAAACGGTTTTGGGAACCCGGCACCCGCACCCGCGAAGAATTATTGCGGAAACGCAGGGGCAGGCTGGCCATGGCAATTTCGGCCCCCAGGCCGCCGCTGCCGGCAAAATTGTCTACATAGGTCCATTCCAGTTCATATTCAGAGGCCCAGCTCAGCGGCACCCATTCTACCACGAATACGTTGTGCTGGTCGCGGAAGGTATTGGTGTATGCCGTACCCAGGTTTACAAAGGTGGTGGCCAGCTGCAGCGGATTCTGATTGTAGTAGCGGGTACGCTGTAACTGCAGTTCTACTTTTACGTCCTCCGGTATATCGCTCACGGTCACCGGCGTGCCGGTCTCGTCCTCGGCATTCACCGCGGTAACGCGCACTTCGGACCAGTAGGCATCCTTATACACTTTAAAGGCCCTTTCGCGGTCTTCGGAACGCAGGTCCGGGTATTTATACACTTCCAGCGTAATATTGTCCGTAAGTATGGCCGAGGGACTTCCGAAGGGGTTCACCGTGCGGTATTTCACCTCCAGGTCTACCGTTATTTTGCGGTAACCTTCGTAACAGACATTATCGTCCGGATCGATAAAAAGCGATACCAGCAGGTCGGCCTGCTTATCCCGGAAATTTGCCGTACCTGAGGAGATGGCCGTGTAGTTGGGGTCGGTAACATTACCCAGCAGCACCGAACCGCCCGTGTACTGGTACACCTGGTAATCGGCCACGATGTTGGGAATGTTCGGCTGCCCGTACACCCAGGGTGCCAGCAGTATGCCTATAAAGGTTAAAATCAGTAAGCGCATGGTTTTTGCAGGCTTCATAAGCGCTGATTTTGGTTCGTTAGTATATTCATTAAGAACAGGCTGTACCCGGGTTACAAATATGCCGGCGCTGTTCTGTACGGAGGTATTCATAGAATTTCTCATAACGGATCAGCGTTTAAACATATTGGTCTGTGATTCCTGGGTGGTAACCATGCCGTTCATGGTCTCTTTCTTCACGCGTACCAGCTTGCCTTCGGGGCTGTACTCGTAGAAGGTACCGAAGTTATTCTCGTCCATTTCGGCACGGAACAGGAAGCTTTCGCGGTCGTATACGAAGGTTTTCATGTGTCCGTCGAACGGATGTATGCGTATATCGTCAAACAGGGTGCTCTGTCCGCCGGTGCCGAAGGTAATGTCCAGCGTACCCGTGGAACCTGCGGGTATGTTGAATGCATACTCGTATTTCTGCCAGCCTTCTACCAGGTCCGACTTACGGAGCGAACCCGCCACCAGCAGCGGCGTACTGCCGTTCAGGCGTACATCGGCACTGATATTCGTATAGTCGTACGTTGCATTGGTGTAATTGCCCTTGGCCCAGAAAGAAAGAATGAACTTACGTGCCGCCACCGCACTTGCATTTGGTGCAAAGCCCTGCAGCAGGTCGTTGCTGTTAAGCACATAAGGCACTTCGTGACTCTGCTGTGCGCCCAGTGCCGGCGTCAGCTTAAAGGCCTTGGTGTAATCGGCCGTAAGTACCATGGCGTATTTGCCGCTGTGGGCATCCGCGGAGGTTATTTTGCTCAGCTGGTTGGCGAACCAGGACTGCGGACGGGCACATTTTTCACCGAAGGTGGCCGTGTAATAATCCTCGAAACCGTCGAAGGCGATCTCCTTGTTCATAGCGTTGGAGGCTACGCCTGTGGCCAGCATATTCTTAAAGCCGTACATGGCTGCAGAGAAGATGCCCAGCGGATCGCGGTTCTCCAGGTCGAAGCCGTAGGGACTGTACACCGTCATTTCGCTGGTCCAGTTCCAGTTGTTATAGGCGGTATTGTTCACCCCGCTGCTCTTCTCCCACAATGCCGAAGTGGTATTGTAGGTCCAGAACGGACGGTACTTGGCTATATAACCGTCGCGGCGAAGGTTTTCGTCCTGGTTCACGTTGCGGTTATTGCGGTCGCCCTGGAACAGCCAGCTGCGTTTGGCACGCCAGTTCCCGAGTATATTGGCTATATAGGGGTTTATGGTTTGGTTGGTATTGATGCAGTTGTATTTGGTAATGTACTCGATCACCGTTTCGGTATTCATGCCAAAACAGTGGTCCATGATGATAAACTGGCGCGTGACACCGGTAATCATTACCGCACTGATCAGGTGACAGGCCACCGGGTTGGCATAACCCGGGATAGTGAGCACCTGCGTACTGCTGATGCTGTTGAAATACCCGATGTTCCACCAGTCGTCCATCGTGAAGGAGTTCGTATCCTGCGCCGAAACGATCTGGAACTTAAGACAGCTCATACAGGAGTTGTTCTCGATCGGCCCGAAGTTAAAGGACAACACCGTGTTTATACCTGCGGTAGAATAGCCAAAGGCCGTCAGCGGCACCGAAATATCGGGATAGGTTCCGGGATTATCAAAGATCGAAAGCCCCAGCGAAGCCATAGTACAACCGAACAGAGGCTGCAGGTAGGGCCCGTAGGGATTCGTATGCAGTACCCGGGTTCCCTGCCAGCCGCCGGGACCGATCGGACCGGGATACGGCCCCAGGAAACCGTTGCCGTACATCAGGTTCAGCAGCGCTATAAAATCGTCGGCCTGCTGGTTCTGGTATGTATGTACCACCATTTCAGATTCCACGCGGGGTATCGAAAAATCGGTCTGCCACTGCTCTGCATATTCGTTGGCATTGGTATTGATGGGTCTCATATCGTCGTTAAAGACCAGTTTATCCACGCCGCTTACATTCTGTATCGGGTTATATACACTGGTTACGCCGCCCAGCTCGTTATGCTGCACATTGCGGTGCCCCGAACGTACCACATAGAACGTGAGTTCGGCCGGGTAAGCGCTGGAGAACGTAGCCTTATTGCCGGTATAATCGATGAGGTAGAGTTTATTCTCAGAGGCATCACGGGCCACCCAGTAGCGGTAGGCATTGGAGTTCACCGGCGGGGTAAGGCCCAGTATCTTGCGGTACATGAATACTTCGTCGCCGGGCAGCAGGTAAGGGTAAAGCGTCGGTTTAATTTCTCCCGTACTGCGGTCGAAACGGCTTACATCACTGCTGCCGCTGGTACCAAAGCTGAACAGGATATTCTCCGAGGCCTGGCCCATGCCTTTGTAGGCCCAGTGTGCCGGCAGTTCGGTGCGGTAATACTTGTCGCGGTAGGCATTGGTAAGTTCCTGCACCAGGGTATTTCCCGTCATTTTATCCAGGGCCAGCGTACGGGTCTCGAGCAGGGCGCCTTTTTCATAGCTTACCCGCTTTTCTTCCAGGCCGTAGCGCTGTATCACCTTGGTGACCACCGCGCTGCGGAAGCGTGTATGATCGCGCTTAAAGCCCGGGAACAGCGAGAAGGAAATAATGGGTATGGGACCCGCCTGCCCGTAGTTGAGGTTAAAGGCCAGGCTGCCGCTCATACTTTCGGTATTCTGCTCACGGAAATCGGCCACCATGTCGTATTCCACGCCCACCTCGCTGATGGTTTGCTCGCCCTTTGTATCCAGCACGGGGAACATATTATCCAGGCGGCCATTGGCGTCGGTACGGTAATAATATTCGGTGTACGATAAAGGCTCTGTAGCGCCTTCGGCATAGATGCGGCTGGCTTTTTTCTTGCCGTGCATATCGTTCACCTCAATGCTGTACCCCTGGCTTACGTTCATAAAATTCCAGGAGTTAAAAGACAACAGGCTTACGATGGGGTTCGATTTTTTGGGTACGGCGTCCAGTTTGGTATTCCGCGTGATGATGGGAAAATCGCGGGCGGTGTAGAATTCCTCCACCGACCGGCCCGTACTCTTGCTGGTAACACCGGCATCGTATACGATATCTTTTACCTCCACCCGTGCATAGCCTACGCCGGCGCCGGGGAAGAAACTCTCGCCAAAGGGCTCTTCTATATAAAAGCGTTCTTCCATCACCAGTTTCAGGTTGGGATTATCGCTGTACACAGGCAGTTTAAAGGGATTTTCGTCGGCGCCCATCGAAGGCTCGTATGCAGCTACGCCCGACGAACGACCGTCTTCGAGCACATAACGGTATTCCTGTCCGTATTTACGGCCGGTCTCTGTCGGCGACATCTTATCCCAGTTGTCCTGTACCGATATGGTCTTTACCCGCAGGCCGCCGCCGAATTTATGCCCGTCGGGGTCAAAGAGGCGTACCCATGACTTGTTCACGTCCACGCTGCTGCCATAGCCTTCCAGCATCATGCGGCGGTTCACGCCCATCAGCATTTCGAAAAGGTTTTTGGCAATACTGGCCGACGCAATGGTCTTTATGATCTGCTCAAAGCCCGTATCGTCGAACTGGGGCTGATTATAGGCATATTCCGGGGTCTGCACGCGCGAAAAGGACCAGGCCGCATAAGCGAACGGACTGGAATTTACGCCTGCCGGTGTGGGCTGCATATTGCGGATCTTTACAAAGCCCGTGGTCGGGTTTATCATACCGTAATTGGCCGTGCTGCTGTAATCGATCTCGGCATAGCCGGATACGTACTCGTATTTGGGGCTGGAAGGTTTGTTTACGTTCATCAGGAAGCGGAAGTACAGGTATTTGAGCGGCCCGTAGAGATTACCGGGTACTTTTTCTTCCTGCAGGTAACGTTTCCGGAACTCGTCCGGCGTAAGCGTGGCGCCGGCATCGGGTACATTCAGGATCAGGTATTCATTGATGTTCTGACTGAGGCCGCTCAGGGTAAACACATTCGAAGAAGGCGTTCCCGAAGGCGATGAGGCGAAGCCCTTGATGATGTACATATTGCTGGCCCGGCGGTCCTGTACATACGCGTAGTCGTCGGACTCATACCCTATATTGATCCTTCCGCCCGACGGCAGGTCGATGGCATTGAGCGACCAGGCCGCGGCATACATGTCCTGCTTGGCTTTGTCCTGTACGGAATACGGAAAATCGGAGTTGCTCATACCCGCCGGGTTATCGGCCGGTTTCTTGATCTGTCCCCAGCGGTCGCTGTTGCCGTGTACATAAGCAAAAGGGTTACCGCCGTTGTCTGTAGCGTTGTAGTTGAACTCATAGGGACTGTACTGTCCGGCATAGGAATCCCCGTAAGTGAAAAACAGACGCTTTAGCGTGAGTTTGCCTTTGGACGCATCCAGGGAGTTGGGACTGTTGGGGCAAAGCGTATAGTCGTATACGAAATTTACTTTTTTAACGGGGTTGGTATTGGCCGGGCTTTCTACCGTATAATAGGAAATGCTTTTGATGCATTTCTGTTTCTTGGAGGCCACCACGTTTCCGTTGGGGTCTACGCCACAGCCGTCGAGGCGGTCTTCCAGCTCAAACAATACCCGGTGTGTTTTCGATTCGATGGAATGACAGTACCAGATGTCTTTGGTACCATATACAATACTGGCTTTATCGTCGGTAGGATTGGTCTTCAGTCCTTCCATATACCCCGCTTTCATGGAACCGGCCGTTGGTGTACGCCAGCCGTAGCCCTGTACATCGGGTACGGGATTGCCGCTGCCGTCCTTGTTGCCGTAGTTCAGCAATACATAAGATCCCAGGTCGTCCTGCGTGGGGCCATCGCCTTTCAGGTCGGAGTAATCGGGCGAAAGTACTTCGGTAAGCATCCAGCTGTGGGCATAGGCCGGGGTTTCGGTCTCCTGGTAATAATTGTCGATGCCGCGGTTATTGCCCGAAGAAGCGGCCGTGTTGTCGTAATTTACCAGTCCGGCGGCATTTTCGGCTGTACCGCTGGCAAAACCGCTGTTGGGATTACTGCGCGTACCGCCTACGGCAAAAGATTTCTCTACCTGTTTGGTATTATAGGCGGCCAGGCCGAATACGTAGCGCATGCCTTCGGGCATTACCACCACGATCTGTGCAATATGGTGCGGTTTGGCGTGCGGCGATACCATATTGGCCTTGTGCGGATACGCACTTTTCAGCTCCTGGGCCGTCAGAAAATAAATGGCATTGTTGCGGGGCTGACGTTTGTCGCGGGCATTATTGCTGATGCCGGCCACCGAACCGTTATCGGCATTGGTAAAACTGTTGGCCGCCTTTACTTTGGGCAGGCCCGAGGTATGGCTCAGGTTATAGCGCAGCGCCTGTTTGCCCTTCAGGGTATTGTTCATGAAGTTCATATCCTGTTCGGGGATCTTTTCGCCCGTCATCCGCAGGAAATAATTCTCTTTGATATCGTTCTTTACCTTGCCCCGGAAAGGGATCTGCCCGATGGCCTGGTTATCGTCGCGCCAGGGGCCGGAGGTAGATTGTACGGAGTTAAGGCCCAGGTCCAGACCCAGGTCTACGATGTTACCCAGACCGATTTCCAGTCCCAGGGAACCCGAAGTACTCGGACTCGTTTTTTTGTTGTTGTACACATAACCCACATCGTTGCGGAAGGCCCGGAAGGAGCCGCCCAGTCCCTGGGCCGCAATAGAGAACATATCCTGTGTAAAGGCCGTGAGGGGCAGGTGCTTGTGGTGCTTGGAAAAATTGTTGTCTTTTTCGCGGTTGTAGTCCAGCAGGGCATTATCGTTGTTATTGGCCTTTTCGGCATAGATATATCCATAGGCCGGTGCACGGAATTCCTTGCTTACCAGCTGCTGTACACTTCCATAACCCGAAATACTGCCGCCGAAGTCCTGGTTCAGCGTGGCTCCGCCGATCTTGAAACGGCCGGAAAAAGAATAGGTCTCCATGGCATTTTCGATGGACGGGGTAAACGTATGCGCCCCGAAACTGATGGTAGAACTGTTGTTGATGCCCACCTTGCCGTCTGTCTGGCTCAGTACTTTATTTTTATCGTTGGGATCTGTTTTGGTCTTACTGGTACTGGCATTTACGCCGCCGCTCAGGGTAAGGTCGGTAAGGCCTTTGCGTGAGTTGATGCTGGCCCCGATACCGATACTGGCACGGCCCGTAACCTTACTGTTGTTACCGGTAAGCTTGCCCGAATACGAAATATTGGGCGATATCTGCAGACCGTCGCTGCCGCTGGTAAGGTTCAGGCTGGCGTTCATGGGCAGGTTCGATCCGCCGGAGAGGTTAAGCCCGGCCGTAGTGCTCAGGCTTACACCGGCGTAGTTGTTGTATTCGATACCCAGGCCTACCGACAGGCTTCCGCTGCTGCCCGAGCCTCCCGAAGGCGGAATGATGTTATTGGCCTCGAAACCGAAAAGCTCCATATCAAAGGCCACGTTCACGCCCACGGTCTTGTTGGGTTTCAGGTTTACACGTTCGATCACCTCATCGTTCCAGAAATCGTCGGGCAGGCCGCGCATCTGCCGGGTAATGGCCCCGGTGTGCAGGTTCCAGCCCAGTCCGGCCCAGCTGGCTTCCTGGTCCATCGAAATGCCCGACTGGTAACTGAGGTTCAGCGGGTAACCGCCCACTTCCATCAGGGGAATATTATAGGAAAAATCACCGGTAAAAGGGTCTACCATCTGGGACATGCCCACCGGCTGAAAGCCTTGCACCTCGGGCTGTGTAGGCCCCGAAGTAAGAGCCTGCAATGCCAGCGGCTGTATACACTGTACGGTAAGTTCCGCTACCATAATAACAGCCAGCACTTTACCGGCTTTACTTTCGCGGATTCTCTTGAAAAGAGGTATTTTTTTCATACGTAATAGGTTCAGTTTTTAGCAGGACGGCCGTGGTTTAGTTACAGCTGCCCCGTTCGGTAAGATGAATACGCAGGTAATAGGTGATACGGCCTTCTGTGGGGAATTCCACCACGTAATAGCCTTCGGGGAGATCGAGCCGGGCATCGGAACACAGCCCTATCTGGTACCTGTTCATTCCGATCCTGCGTACATCGCTGAAGTTCTTTTCATTGGCCAGTTCCTTACCCTGCAGATTTTTAAGGCTGAAATGCAGGGTCTCATCTTTAGGCACGTATTTTTCAGGAAAGGCTACAGGCAGCCAGTCCCCTTTTACGGTCTCGAACTGCGACTGCGGGTGTTCGGTAAGCTTATAATAGAAATTGCCGGTCGTTTGTTGCTGCGCTGTGCGGGAGCAGTAACAGAACTCCCACACCTCGCTGTATCCCAGCGAAGAACCGCCCATACGGGCCTCTACCTGCCAGGCATAACGCTGTCCCGGTTCCAGGGCCCGGGCAGAACCCGGGTATACCTGTAAAGGCATACCGATCTCTTCTGCCGTATAATGCGGCAGGTTGGCCGTAATGGCCTGCTGTTTGGTTTGTCCGTCGAATATGTGCGTCAGGCGCAGGGAATAGGTAACCGTTCCCTGCAGGTAGGTGCTGAAGGCCGGGGTCCAGGTAAGTACCGGAAAGGGATCGGGTATAGAATCGCCATCGGCCGGAGAAAGCAGCATAGGCGGCCAGATGGCATCTATCACGGCCTGGTAATTGTAGCTGGCCAGCTCGGTAAACTCCCCGTCCGACGGACGCCCGTACAGGGTAAAATCAACCAGGTAAGCGCCGGGAGGGAATAATCCACCGCCGGCGATCACCTGGCTGAGTACCGTAGCATTATAATAATTCATGGTAAAGGGCTTTACCTGCGACAGGTTGCCCAGGTTGATCAGGGTAACGGTTTCGGGCAGGAAAATACCCGCCGAATTGGTTTTTACCTGTAGCTGCTGCTGCTCGTTGAAAATACGCAGTGAAAGGTAAAACTGCTTGTAATTATCCTGGGTATTGGTGCGGGTAATACTCAGGTTCCACAGATCGTCATGCCCGAACTGGGGCGGAGGCGTTATCGCCGTTACCACGTACTGGGCACGCAAAGCCTGTATACACAGGAGCCACACAACGATACAAATTCCGGTTCTTAGTTTTTTCATATATAATTTTACCCGTTAAATGCATAGCAGTATCAGGGTCGTTTTTTACAACGCCCGGACCATAAGTCTCCCGGTGACAGGGTTTAAATATTGGCTCTGTGGAAAGGAACGGTGCCCGTATCTCAGGACCACCGTACGGCTACATGTAAACGGTGCAAGTGTAAGTTAGTTTCAGGGTCCAATATTTGTGAGTGCTATTTAACTATTTTATCATTTACACACAAACAAAATCCGGAATTTAACAAGTAAAAACCACAACACCGCTGTAAAAATAAACAAAACACCACTGAATATCAAATATTTAAACAATCAAAAAAGATACTAACAAAAAAATAACGGATTAAACTATATACCGAAATAAATAGTATTTCCTGTGTTTAAACCCTTCATTTCAGCTTTTTTAATTAATCAACGTATATATATGAGCAACCAACGTATTTGTCCAGGTCGCTTATTTAATTAAATTTGTAAATATGTACATCCGGTGCACAACTGTCTTTCCGGCTTCTGTACCCTTCGTTTACGGATACTGAAATACCTGTTGCAGCGGCATCTATCTTAAACCCATAACGGACCTATGTATTCAGCACTTATCCTCGACGATGAAGAAGCAGCCCGCAGAACTCTTCACGGACTCCTGAGCCGTTATTGTCCTGAAATTGTAAACATTTATACCGCAGCCGATATACAGAGCGCTTCCGAGATCATGGAAAAGTACGCCCCTGATTTTCTCTTTTTTGATGTGGCACTCGGGAATCACACCAGTTTCGACGTACACCTGCAGGCCAACCTCTCCGGTAAAGCGCTTATTTTTGTGACCGCACATGAGGAGTTTTCCCTGCAGGCCCTGAAAGCCGGCGCACTCGACTACCTGCTGAAACCTGTAGATATCGACGAACTGAAACTGGCCGTGAAAAAAGGGAGCGATTTCCTGGGGAAAGAAAAACGCATGCAGGCCCATACCGAAGAGAATGCCCCGCGCGAAATCAAGCTGATGGTAAATCACGGCAGCGGCTTTAACCTGCTCAACGGGGAGGATATTCTCTTTGCACAGGCCGACGGTAATTATACCACCTTTCACCTGCAGGGACACAAAAAGATCATGTCGGCCAAACAGATCGGTTTTTACGAAGAACTGCTGCCACCCCAGCTTTTCTTTCGTTCGCATAAATCCTATATCATCAATATACGTTACCTGGAAGGCTACTCCTTCCGCGAGGGCCACACCGCACACCTGAGTGAGGGCCACGAGGTACCGGTGAGCCGCCGGAAACTGCCCCAGTTCATTGAACTCTGCAAACGCCTTAAA
The DNA here is from genome assembly GCA_052437175.1 of Flavobacteriales bacterium. Classification (GTDB taxonomy): domain Bacteria; phylum Bacteroidota; class Bacteroidia; order CAIKAF01; family CAIKAF01; genus JACVCJ01. The sequence continues at coordinate 213,372 of JBQVOK010000001.1, read as the reverse complement.
ATATGAAGCGGAGCCTGCCTGTACTGCTTCTTGCATTCATTTTTAGTATATTCATAAATTACAGCCGGGCGCAGCCGGGCACCTATGTACAATATACCACGGCCGACGGACTCCATACCAATATGCTGTACGATATCCTGCAGGATAACGACGGCTTTATCTGGCTCAGCTCCCTGATGGGCGTGTACCGCTTCGACGGTACGCACTTCCAGGCCTTTAGTGTCGAAGACGGGCTGTCTGATAACGAGATCATCCGCCTGAACAAAGACCGCTACGGACGCATCTGGTTCCAGGGGTATAACGGACGCATCGCCTTTTATGAAAAGGGCCGTTTTATGCATCCCGGGAATCACCAGGTACTGGCCAAAGTACGTTTCCGGAATATTCCGCTGGGTTTTTACCAGACCCGCGACGATACCATACACATACACGGGCAGAACGGGCACACCATACGCATACATGCGCCTGCACAGGGTATCCTCGGTGCCCGCGAAGTGCCAGAGCTCATGTTCGCCTACTGGGAACATGGCCGGGACAGCTACAAATATATGTGGTATCATTTCTGGCGGAACGGGGCGCTCTGCGACACGGGCATCAGGATGCTCTCCGGCTTCTGGCCCGTCGACTCCTGCTTTTATTACCATGCCCGCGAAGGCATACGGCGCTACTGCAACGGTTCCAACGACCTTATTCTGCCATGGCCCGACAGCGTGCCCAACAGCGCCCGCTTCAAGATAAAACAGCACGATCAGTTTTACCTGCTCACACACGATAAGGGTGTGCTGGAATACAGCCGTGATCCGCAGGGACACTACACACTTACGCAAACGTTCCGGGGCGTAATGGCCCCCAGCACCTTCCTCAAAGACAGGGAAGGCGGTATGTGGATACCTTCGCTGACCGGCGGCCTGTTCTATTATCCTCCGTCCGGACGGAATGCACTGGCTGTACCCCCGCGCAGCGAATGGCCCGGTAAAATGATCACTGCGCTGGAATATATCGGTAACGGGCTGCTGCTGGCCGGTTTTGAAAACAGCAGCATCGGGGTGTTCGACAGTACCTTGCACCTGCTGAACCGCATCTCCGTATCCGGCACACAGGGTTTTTTGCCTACCCTGATGATCTTCAGGGACCACACACAGGAAGGAAGTTATATCCTGGGCAGCGAAGCCGGCGGCTATCACCTGCGGGCATGGTACGATAAAAAGAAGACGCCGCAACTGCACCGCTTCGAAGCCAAGGCCCTGAAGGGCTTCTCTTTCAATCCCGGCGGACTGCTTACCTACAACGATAATACGAAAGTAGTGGATTACGATACACGAACGGGAGAACGTCGTATACGGGTCCCCGAACCGAAGGAAAGCCCCGTGCGCAAGTACAGCGTATGCAGGACCGCTTCGGGACGGCTGATCTATACCGACCTGAACGGACTGCACCTGCTGGCCCCCGATGGCCGTACACTGCCCACCCCGGCGCATCCTTTCCTGCAGAAACGCATACTGCACATTCTGGATGCCGGACAGGGCCTGTACGTGCTGGTGAGCGACGGACAGGGCCTGGCCCTCTGCGATGAGGATGCCCGTATCGTGCAGGTGCTGAGCAGCCCGGAACTGCGCCGGGCTCTTATCCGTAAAGCCCGCATCACCGGGTCGGAACTCTGGATATCGGGTACGGCCGGACTTGCCGTTTTTGATATCCGGGACCGGCAGCTGCGGCTGAAACAACTGATCGATAAAAGTTCGGGACTGCTTTCAGACGATGTACTGGCGTTCTGTACCGACAGTCATTTTCTCTATGTATATACGCAATATGGACTGCAGAAGCTGGAAAAAAGCCTGCTTTTCCGCCCGAGAAGAGCTCCCCGGCTGTTTATCCACAGCATGGAAAGCATGGGCAAACGCTGGATATCCCCGGCGCAGACCATACAATTACCGCCACACAGCAGCGAAATACACATGCAGTGCGCCGCCCTGGACCTGCAGCATAATTCAGCGGCCGTATTTGCCTACCGCTTCAACGATGCCCAATCCTGGATCGAGACCGGTAGCCCGCAGTTTACCATTCCCGTTGAGTTCGAAGGAGAAAAGACCCTGCAACTCCGCTGCCGCAAAGGCCAGAGTCCCTGGTCGGCCATCAGCACCCTGCAGTTACAGGTACCCGTTCCCTTTTTACGGCAGACGCGTGTGCAGGTCTTGCTGTACTGCCTCATTACCCTCTGCGTAATTATCTTTACACTGGCGTATGCCAGCCGCCTCCGGAAACGGCAGATGCACGAGAACGACATGAAACTGCGCATCGCCTCGCTCGAGATCAAAGCCCTGCAGGCCATGATGAACCCGCATTTCATCTTTAATGCGCTCAATGCCATACAGCAGTTCATGAACGAACACGATGCCTACCAGGGCAACAAATACCTCAGCATGTTCTCCCGCATGATCCGCAGCAGCCTCAAAAGCAGCCGGGACCCGCTGATCCTGCTGGAGACCGAGACCGATTATATACGCAATTACCTGGAACTGGAAAAACTGCGTTTCGGGCAGCGGCTCGAATACAGCATACAGACCGGTCCGGAACTGAACCCGAAAACCGTTTCCCTGCCCGGTATGCTGATACAGCCCCTGGTAGAGAACGCCATCAAACACGGGATCACCCCGGGTGGCGGCATCTGCCGGGTAGACATCCGTTTCAGCCTCGAAGCCAGCAACCTGGTGGTGACGGTCCGCGACAACGGCCCCGGGTTCCTCCCCCGCAGCGGGCCCCAGCCCGATATGCACCACAGCATGGGCCTGGACATGATCCGGGAGCGCCTGCAGATACTCAGCGATATGTACCGGCAGCCCTTCCTGCTTACCCTTACCGACCACCGGACCGAAGACGGAAGCAGCGGTGTTACCGCACGCCTGGTATTACCCGCAGGGCTCAGCTGAACCGCTCGTACAGTATAAACTACCTGTCATACAGTACACAGGCTCGCTTATACATTGGGGCCGGCGCATCCGTATTCATCTTTGCAACTTTGAACCGATACGCAACGATACTGTTACGCGGCCGGGAACCTATGTTTTTATAAGACCGGAAGCCCTGCGGTATGGCATGCGTCACCGCCTCCGTTACCTCGTTTTTTGTTCTTATTTAAATACCCAAACATTATGAAAAAAAGACCATTGCAAACATGGGTGCGCACCTGCCTGCGCGGCACCCGGCATCTTCCGCTGCTGATGCTCTGGACCGGCCTTTCGGCGGTATCTTACAGTCAGTGCGAAATTACCGCCTGCGACGACCGGCCGGTCACCTGCGGTAATATTGTAAAAAACCCGTCTTTCGAACAGGTGGAGAATGTGCCCCGCTGCCGCGGACACCTGGAGAAAGCCTGCTGCTGGACCAATCTTGAATTAGGCAGTTCGGGAACCGATGTAGACCTGTTCCATACCGGTTTTGTACCTTACCCGCACCCCACCGGCGATTGTGGCTACCCGGACGCCAGCACCATGGATTTTAGTCCGCCCACTGCGCCCTACATCAACCAGCCTGTACTGGCTTCCTCACCTTATGGTACTCCACAGACGGCCTACGCCGGTTTCTTCACCTATGAATATACCAGTCCGACCGACCCCGCAGGCCTCTGGCGCGAGTTTATGCACCAGGAACTGCTGGAACCGATCGAACCCGGAGAAAAGGTAAACATCCGCTTTCAGTATGTATTATCTGAAATATCCAAACTGGCAACGACATTCCATGTAGCATTCACTGCATCCGCGCCTGCTTCCATGAGTATTCCCGCGGCCAACCTGGTTATTGTACCCGCCAATGCCGATGTAAACAACTGGACTACCGTAAATCTGAGCTGGACAAATACTACCGGTATTCCGGTAAAACACCTTACCATCGGTAACTTTAACAACAATGCCAATACACTGGCATCGGCCATTACCGGCATTACACCCACACTGCCCTATTCTTCGGCTTCCACACAGGCCTGTTATTATGCCATCGACGATATTACCGTAGAATTTGAACGGTATGGCTGCTGCGATGCCGACCTGGTTTTCATCAATCCGCTGGATATGTACGGCACGCCTCAGCCCATTTACCTGAGTTCTCTCGTCGGTACCATTTTACCCGGACAGAGTGTGTTTTTTGACGGGCACCTGATCGCCGATGTCAATTATACCTTTAACAACAACAACGTACGTTTTAGTCCGCAGTCTAAAATTACGGTACAGGCCAACCGCCTGCTTACCATTACCAACGGTTCTTTCCTGGGCGGCTGCAACGAAATGTGGTATGGTATCGACGCCACGGCCTCCAATGCACGCGTTACGGTAAACGGCCTTTCCTATATACAGGACGCACGCACAGCCATACTGGCGCAGAACGGCAATACCATTATCCTTTCCGGGGCACGTTTTACCAATAATTACATTGGGGTACACCTGCGCAACTATAACGGTACCTGGCCGCTGACCATGGAAAACACCTGGTTCAACTGGTCGGTAGGACTTAAAGCACCTTACACCGGCCAGCACCCCTACACCGGTATGCTGCTCGAGAACATCACACAGGTTAGCGCCACGCCGTCGGGAGCCGGCAACCAGAACCGCTTTATCCGTCAGAACAACGGCATACTGGTAAACAATACCTCCGTTACGTTCAGCAATATCCAGTTCAACCAGGTACGGGCCTATGAACCGGGCACCAGCTGGGCTTTACGGCTGAACAACCAGAGCATGTATACCAACCTGTATAAGGCCAACGTAAATACGTCTACCGGTGCCACGCTCTTTCAGCAATGCGATAACGGCATCGGCGCCTTTTACAACTACCGCACAGAAATTACCGGGAACACCTTTGCCAACATTGCCGGCAAGGCTATCTGGCATGAGAATTCCCTTCCCGCCGCCGGTGTTACCACACCACAGATCGGTATATACAACAATACCATCACCAATACCTTTATGGGCATCGGCACCTACAACTGCAGCCGCACCACCATGACCATCAGCGGCAACCAGATCAGCAACAGCAGCATCATTACCAACAGCCGCGGTATCTCTGTGGAGAACATCAGCCATACCCCGAGCGCCTGCCCCGGTATTGTAAGCCGTATCGAGAACAATACCATCGGACGGCACCAGCGGGGTATCTACGGCAATTACATTTCCTGCTACCGCATTTCGGGCAATACCCTAAACCTGCTGGCCAATTACAATGTACAGCATCATGGAATATGGATCGAATCCTCGCTGAATGTAGAGAGCAGCAACAATACCGTTACCGGCAACTATGCCGACTGGCAGTGTATCGGCATACGTTATTTCCGTACGCCGCAGTCGGTGATCTCCTGTAACAATGTATCCACTGCCGGCTGCTGCTTCTGGCTGGACGCCAACTGCGATCTTTCGTACCTGCATCACAACCGTATGAGCAGCTATAAACAAGGTGTATTTTTTGTGAACCAGGCACGTATCGGCCCCCAGTACCTGTCGGGCAGCGCCGCTAAGAACGAGTGGAGTAAAAGCAGCGGTACCGACCTGGAATTTGTAACGGACTACAGTATCACGGGCTCGGCCTCCCCTTTCTATTTCGAAAGCACGGACCCGAATACCCTCTCTAACATCCTCAATATAAACATCGACGACAATGGTTTCCCGGCAACGACCAGCGCCAGCGGCTACACGTCACCCCGACTGGTATTATCACTCACCGGCACCAGCGGCGTTCCGCCGGCGTCCGTTTATTGTATGCAGCGTAGCGGACGTATAACGGAAGATGGTATAAAATCACGCTTTGATGAATATACCATACTGAAACCGGTCTTTACCGATGCTTTTGCCGATGCACACCGCTGGATGTACCAGGCCGACCTGTACCGCCTGCTGAACGAAAACCCCGACATAGCCCTTGACACAGAAATGGCCGGAGAAGCAGCACGCCTCAGCGATTCCCTGGCAGGTACCGATATCGGGCAGCTGTACAAAGTAGAACAACTGCTGGCTGAACGCAATTATGCGCTGGCTACAGAAACAAATAAAGCCGTGCAGGCCTCCTGCGCCTATGCAGCCCGTTTACAGGAAATAAACGCCCTGCTGATCCCCGCCTGGGAAAAAGCCGGGAACGGCAGCACGGAACTGCTTTCTGAAGCGGACCTGAAGCGGGTATACGCCATTGCCGGCCTCTGCTACAAGGAATATGGCGAGTCTGTGCTACGGGCACGTATGTTCATACAACGCCATATCGATGATAAAGCGGTGTTTGAGAATCCATGCCCCGAAAATACAGAGGTCTCCGCAGTAAGCGGCAACTCTGCTATACATGCCTGGCCGGTACCGGCAGACGATGTCATTTATGTGGAACTGAGCCCTGCAGCGGGCAGCCGCCTTACGGTGTACAATATGCAGGGACAGCAGGTATACAGCCAACGCATCACGGCTGAACGTTTTACGATAGAAGTAAAAGACTGGACCCCGGGAGTCTACATACTGCGCAGTACCGCTGCTGACGCCAGCACACTCGAGCAGAAGGTGATTATTGCCCGTTAAAACGGGTATTCCAGGTACAGAAAAGGGAGATATGCCGTGGCGTATCTCCCTTTTCATTCTATATTTTCACGGCTGTTCTATTTTTTTTCGGCTATGTCCAGCAGGATGCTGTAATCCTTACAGCTGTTCACGCCCTGGGCCTTATTACCGTTAATGCTCACGTAATTTTTTTCTGAAAAATCGTTCTCCGTAAATACCGGTGCAAAGTTCTGGGAACTGTATTCCATCACCATCAGGGGGGTGTAGGCCCCTTCCAGTCCGTACAGCGAGGCGTCGTGCCGGTAGAACATCTTCACTTTGGTCACCTCCAGTTTCTCCGCTGAAAAATGAATATCGATGTAACGGTACTTGAGCATTACGTTATGCTTAAAGTCGATACGGAAGGCCTTCTGCCCCTGTACATCTGCTGTTACGTAATACATAACATTATTCTGTTTCAACAGGGTATTGATCCAGGTGTAGTCCGTTCCTTCGGAATTGGGATTTTCCATGGCCGTGTTGCGTTGTACCACACATTCCTGCAGATCGTGGTTGATGAGCAGCGCATAGGTTTTGTTCACCACGTATTCGAGCTGGTCCAGTTTGTTATAGAGCCCCAGCGGACTGCGTTTCACCTCTCCGTTACGGTCATCGATCAGGGTAGAGGGATTATCGGCATCCATCAGGGTATAGCGGATGCGCGTGTAGTACGAGGTAGCCTTTGCGTATTTTTCGTTCAGCTGGTTCAGCTCGTCCCAGGGACCGGCCTGTACCTGGAAGGCAATCCCCAGTACACTTACAAAGAGCAGGAGTGTTTTTTTCATTTTCATAAAAGAGAATCTCAGGTAAGTTATGAATTTAGTATATCTGTCTATATGTTTACGGAAGGCAGGTTCTCATTCAGTTTCGTAAAGGAGAAGAAGACATCCGTTTCATCGATCCAGTGGATGGTGATATCGCATTTGGACGGCGTTTTTTCTACCGGGAAACCGATCAGGATCTGTTTTTCGTCCTTCATGGTATTGTCGGGCTCGGGCAGGTAAAAGGCCGGTTTCAGGTCGGCCCCGGCCAGTGTGCCTTCGATCTGCTGCTGGAAACCGAAATCGAAATAGCCCTGCGGCACCTGCATATCTTTCAGTCCGTGGATAATGATCTTGAAATAGAGCGTATTTTTCATATCGTTCTTCACTTTTTCGTATTCCGAACGATCGATGTCATTGCGTTTAAAGTACTGTACGGCCATGTAATCGGTGGGCAGGTAGATACATTCCAGCGAGGTACTGCCTTTGGTTGCCGACTGTACAAAACCGTTGGCGGGATCTTCGATAAAACGAACGTAGTCCGAAGGTTTGTGCCCGCTGCCGCAGGCCGTAAACAGGCAGATGCCCAGTACAAGAACGGGAACGGCAATACGTCTGAGTAGAGAATTAATTCCGGAGTGCATGCAAGGTAAGTTTAGCCAAAACTAACTGTTATTTACGGGAATCCAAAAGAAAAACAGAGATTTAAAGTATATAAAATAACACATTTCTGAATACCAGCATAGTATCGTTATAAAATACAGATTTTGCCGCATTCGTCTCCATACACGCCCCTTCGTTGAAAACTTCTTGTGCATACGGCTCCGGGTACCCGGCAGCAGGCGTATCTTCGCAATGATATGGCCGAAGACATTGAAAAAAAACGCAGAAGAGGGCTTACCACAGCCTTTGCCGCCACGATACTGGCAACATCCCTGGTACTTTTTACCGCCGGCATCATCGGTACCATACTGCTTTCCGTAAACGAAGCTGTGAATAATGTAAAAGAAAAATTTGCCATCGACCTGTTCCTGAACATCGATCCCAAAAGCCAGGCTCCCGACAGCCTGGTGCAGGCCGTAAAAAGCATCGAAACGGTGCGCGAGGTGCTGTACATCTCGCCCGAAGAGGCCAAAGAACGCATGGTGGAGCAGAACGGCGAAGAATTCTTTTCCGTACTGGAGAATAACCCTATTCCACCCAGTCTGCAGGTAAAACTAAAGCCGGAGTTCGTAAACGAAGAGGCCATGTCTGATTTTGAGACCCGCGTCACCGACATGCTGGGCGAGCAGCTTATTGAAGTATCGCGGCAGCGCAACCTGCAGGCCGAAGCCCTGCGCAACATCAACGGCATTATGCTGGTGCTGGCCTCCGTATGCGGCCTGTTCCTGTTCATTGTGCTGGTGCTGGTGAACGTAACCTTCCGTCTTTCGGTGTATTCGCGCCGTCATCTTATTAAAACCATGCAGCTGGTGGGTGCCCGCCGCGGGTATATCCGCAAACCGTTCCTGCTGCAGGGCCTGTTCATCGGGTTCATCTCTTCGGTACTGGCCAATGCACTGCTGTATGCAGGCATACGGCAGCTAAGCGGAAACTTTGCCGAAATTTTACCGGAGATCGGTATGGAAAAACTCGGTATTTTGTTTATTTTCGTTGCGGCTTTGGGTATCGGCATTGCCGTGATCAGCACCTGGTTTGCCGTAAACCGTTATCTCAGGGCCAAAACCGTAGACTTATTGTAACATGGAAAACCAAGAAAAACAATCCGAAGTACGTACAGGCGGTTTCGCCCTTTCCAAAAAAGGCGTTCCCGTGATCCTGGGCGGTGTACTGATGGTTATTATAGGCTTTGTACTGATGTCCGGCGGCGGTTCACAGGACCCGCACGTGTTCAATCCCGAGATCTTCAGCAGCACACGCATTACCGTAGCGCCCCTGCTTATCCTGGCCGGGTTTACCGTTACCGGGGTGGGCATTATGCTTAAATCCAAAAACTAAACGCTTACCGTGACCTGGCTGGAGGCCGTTATCCTGGCCATTGTAGAAGGCATTACCGAGTTTCTGCCGGTTTCGTCCACGGGACACATGATCATTGCATCGGCACTGATGGGCGTAGAGCCCGACGCGCTGATGAAGAACTTCGTGATCATTACCCAGTTCGGCGCCATACTGTCCGTACTGGTACTGTACGGGAAGCGCTTCTTTAAAGATATACAGTTCTACGTTAAACTTTTCATTGCATTTATTCCGGCCATGGTCTTCGGACTGTTGCTCAACGACTGGATCGAAAAAGCCATGGAAACGCCCGTGGTCGTAGGCATCAACCTGTTCCTGGGCGGTATATTCCTGCTGTTCGTGGACCGTATCTTTGCCCGCAACGAACAAGAGCCGGACCGGGAACCTACGTATAAGAATGCAGCCGTCATCGGCCTGTTCCAGGTACTGGCCATGATCCCCGGCGTATCGCGTTCAGCGGCTACCATCGTAGGCGGACTTACCCAGAAGCTGAACCGTAAAAGCGCGGCCGAGTTCTCCTTTTTCCTGGCCGTACCCACCATGATGGCCGCTACCGGTTACAAGGTGCTTAAAATGTTTACCGACGAAACCCAGGCCATACCCGACGGCGGCTGGGGGCTGATCCTCCTGGGCTGCATCGTGGCCTTTGTGGTAGCCATGCTGGCCATCCGTTTCTTTATCGGTTTTCTTACGAAACACGGTTTTAAATGGTTCGGCTGGTACCGCATCCTGGCCGGCGGCATCATCATTATCCTGTACCTGGCGGGTATAGAACTTCAACTTGTATAAAAAATTATGGAAACTCCCGACACCTTAAAGCTCCTTACCTACAACGTAAACGGTATACGCTCGGCCATGAACAAGGGCCTGGTGGACTGGCTGCGCGCCGTGGACGCCGATTTTATCTGCTTCCAGGAGATCAAGGCCAATCCCGAACAGTTCGACACAGGCCAGTTCGAGGCCCTGGGCTATCATTGCCACTGGTATCCCGCACAGAAAAAAGGATACAGCGGTACGGCCCTGCTCAGCAAACGCAAGCCCGAAGCCGTTTCGTTCGGTTGCGGTCACCCCCTGTTCGATGCCGAAGGCCGGGTACTGCGTGCCGATTTTGGTACTTTCTCGATCATGAGCACCTATTTCCCTTCGGGCAGTTCCGGCGATCTGCGTCAGGACGTTAAAATGCAATTCCTGGAGTTCTTCAACGCTTATATGCGGGAGCTGCAGCCACAGATCGCCCCGGTGTTCATCTGCGGCGATATCAATATCTGTCATAAGCCCATCGATATCCACGACCCCGTCGGTAACAAAAAATCGAGCGGTTTCCTGCCCGAAGAACGCGCCTGGATGGACGTTTTCCTGGAAAAGGACTATGTAGACAGCTTCCGCCTCTTTAACCAGGAACCGCACCAGTACACCTGGTGGAGCATGCGGGCCAATGCCCGGGCCAATAACAAGGGCTGGCGTATCGACTATATTTTTGCGAACGAAAAATTAAAGTCCGCATTAAAAAAAGCCGTAATTTTACCCGAGGCGCGGCACAGCGACCATTGTCCCATGCTGCTGCATTTCGAAGCTCCGAAACCGATAGATCGATGAAAAAAACGCTACTATATCTTTTGCCGTTCGCGCTGCTGGTACTGTCCTGCGGCCGCGAAGACCTCAAGTCCAAAAAACTGCTGGGCGGCTGGCAGCTGAAAAAATTCATCGTAAACGCCGAGGACTCTACCGAAGTATTCGATCAGCAGTATAAAAACTATACCATTTCGTACTTCGATGACCGTTCGTATACCTACTCTTTTGTAGACAATAACGAACAGGTGCAGGGCGCCACGGGCCGCTGGTTCTTTTCCAAGGGCACCGATTCCCTGTACCTAGATAACCTGAACGACACCACGGGCTATAAGATCATCAACCTCAACACCAATGCCCTCAACCTGAAACGGGTGATCCCCGCCCCTGTTGAGAATCGTGTGCTTGATTTTCAATACGTACGCAAATAATGAGAGTCACCGATAAATTCCGCGAAGGCAGTACCCTGTTTTCGTTCGAGATACTTCCGCCCCAGAAAGGCAAAAACATCGACCATATCTACCAGGCCATCGACACCCTGCTGCCCTTTGATCCGGCGTACATAAACGTAACCTACCACCGCGAGGAATACATTTACAAAAAACGCGAAAAGGGATACCTGGAAAAGGTGGCCGTACGCAAACGCCCGGGCACGGTAGGTATCTGCGCCGCCATTAAGTACAAGTACAATATCGAGGCGGTGCCGCACCTGATCTGCGGCGGTTTCTCGCGCGACGAGACCGAGAACGCCCTCATCGACCTCAGTTTCCTGGGCATACACAATGTACTGGCGCTGCGGGGCGATCCCATCAAGACCGAAACGCATTTTGTACCCAGCGAGGGCGGCAATGCCAGCGCCCTGGAGCTGGTGCAGCAGATCCGCAACCTGGGCCGCGGCCAGTATATGGACGAGGACGTAAAAGATGCCGATCCGCTCGATTTCTGCGTGGGTGTGGCCGGTTACCCGGAGAAACACTTCGAGTCGCCCAACCTGGCACTCGACATCCATTTCCTGAAGCAGAAGATCGACGCCGGGGCCGATTACATCGTAACCCAGCTCTTTTACGACAACACTAAGTTCTTCGACTTTGTGGCCAAATGCCGCGAGGCAGGCATCACGGTGCCCATCATCCCGGGCATCAAGCCGCTTTCGCTGCTGAGTCACATCAAATTCATGCCCAAGTTCTTCCATGTAGACCTTCCGGAGGCCCTCACCATGGAGCTCATCAAATGCAGAACGGACAAGGATGTGGCCGCCCTGGGCACCGAATGGGCCGTTGCGCAGTGCAAAGAGCTGATCCAAAGCGGTGTGCCGAGCATTCACTTTTACACCATGGGCAAGGGCCAGCAAACGGCGGATATTGCCAAGGCGGTGTACTAAAAACGATACATATACCAAAATATACGGGGGAAGGCATTTTGTCTTCCCTTTTTTATGCCCGGGCCGGCGCTTTTTTCCCATGCAAGTGGCAGCCGCGTGCTCCGCTTGTAGTGTCCGCACTGCGTGACGGCCAGCTACCCGCTGCGCCCGCGCGGGGTATTGGAGGCCGGGCGCTGTAAAACCGCTTTGCCTAAGGCTTCGGGCCTGGCCTAACGTAAAAGGATACAAAAAGTTGAAAATATTTTTGGCAGTAATGTAAAGATTGGTAAATTCGTGTTACGTTTAACACCTTTTACTATGATATCTGCTAATCAACTATCTCATCCTATTTTATTTGAGATTTTAATGTTATTCGGTATATCCTAAATTTTTAGCTTCAGTAAGGATAGTTAACCTATTCCTATAGAGCGTTATTGTCACTCTTGGAGTACTCTTTTCAAGAATGATACCTATCAAATTATATTCTAAACCTTAATAACAATTCAATGAAAATTTTTCACGTAGTAATACACGAACTCGAAAAAGAACAAGGAAAAATTGGAGCATCTCTCACTCTTTTCAATTCCGCTATTGACAAAACTGATGAGCGTGTGATTAAACTCATTACAGAATTAAACAATCGCTATAAAAATAGAAGTGAAACATATGGAATATTCGATGAAAAAGAACCAACAGTTTTCCATAGATCTTTCGAACAATACTATAATAATCAAATAGAAGATGAGTTCATTAAATTCGCTTCAGAATCTTCCCAAGATTTAAAACTTAGAATTGATTCAATTTCACCTGCCCGGGGAGGATACTTAATCTTTGCACATTACGAACAAAACAGAAATTTTGTCGGTATTTTTCTTGTAAGAAATATAACAAGTCTTTCTTTGAGAAAGAATACTAAAAGTAAAAAATTTGATTTGGATAACGTAAAACATATCGATTTTGAAAATCTAGCAATGGCTTGTAGAATTAGCATTAATTCCTATGAAAAAAATGAAATCCGGTATCTGAGTTTCGTTAATAGAAGGGGGGATGCTATGAGCCAATATTTCACCAGATGGATATCAGCTACAGATACAGAAACAAATGAGGAGGATACCAACTTACTGTATAAACTTCTCAAAAAAGTCCCACCTCCTATTGATCCTGCTACAAATAAAGAAATGGAAAGAGAACTCTTTTTTGAAAATGTACATTCTTATATAAAAGGTAGTAAAAATCTAGTAAACATAAGGAATTTAAGCGAAAGCCTCTTTAATGACGAAAACTTCTTAAGTAATCAGATAGAGAAACAAGAACTTAAGATAAATGGTGAATTCAAAGCTCATTCAAGAGCTCTTAAGAAGTTCGTCCAAATTAAAGCTAAAGCTGATGGGGTAGACATATCATTCCCATTTAGCGCTCTTAAGAAAATTGTAAGATTGGATGAAAAAGATAAATCTCAGATCATTATAAAATCAGAAAGCCTTGTCAAGCAAATTAAAAACAATATAAATACTGAAGAATAAATGTTTAACGAAGAAAAATTAGACATAATTAGTAAGCTTTTCTTCAACCACCAAACTTCTTTTATATGGGAGAATAATAAATTCATATTAAACCCAACAAGCGAGGAAGAAAACAATGAAATTCGAAGTTATTGTGACCAATATAATATTTCTATAGATATTGATGGAAGTCTCAAAATAAAATCGTACATAAATATAAGCCTCCTATTCTATATTGATTCGTTTACCCAATATTTCGAAATAGAAAATATTAATGATGAATTCATAATACTTGATACTGCTGGAAATTATTGTATAGTAAACCAACATGACTCTTTCAATTATACTTGGAAGAAAAATATAGATGAACAATTCAAAAACAAGACTCAAAATATATTATACTATTATAAATTTTACCGCCACATAACTTCAAGTAATTTTGCAGATCATCATAATGATGCAAATACAGAAATTGTGATTTACAGTTCAGCTAGAGGAATTCTTAAAATAACATATTCGTCTATTCCTCAAATAGAATCAACTGAATGGAATTACAAAATGATTGACCTTTTCATCGAGATGTCAGAAAAAATTGAAATAAAACCTTTTATAAAAAATTCATTATTTGCATTTTCAGAAGATCATTGTATAATCTCCGTAGACTCCATATTAGTAAAAATAAGAGAAATTGTAGAAGCTTCCGAAAGAGATTTTGACTTAGTTTCTAAAAAATTCAATTTTGAAGAATTCAGGGATAAGCTATTAAAAGAAAAAGACAAATATTTCAGCAATTTACGTGAAATCATAAGCAAAATTTTCAGTCAAGCTATTGGCATTCCAATATCAATTTCAGCAACTATTTTTGCCACATATAAAGTTAGTGAATCGCCATTAACACTATTAATAATACTACTATCTTTCATCCTATATACAGCTTTCTATATTAGGATTCAAATTTTATACAAACGTGATATTAGAGAGCTGGAAAAAGACTTTCTTTCAGATTTTGAGATAATCAAGTTAAATTCCGGATTACCAGAATCATCAATAAATGATGAGAAGAATAAAATTGAAATCAAATTTAGTAATTATATTTCAATAACAAATTGGTTAATTTTTCTTGTCATTAGCCTTGCATTACTAGTCTGTCTATTTATAATTCAACAATTATGCCAATTCGAATTCTCTATTTTAAAAAAAATATTTTTAATAATTTTCGAAATCAAAAAAATAATCCCTATACGTTTTTTTTGTAGCCCCCCGACAACCCTCCTTTTTTGTCTTTGCGGCCCCCATATCACTTCGGTATTTTTGGTATAGATAACTATACATATAATACCCAGGCACTATGCAACGAACACTTTTACTTTTATTCGGCTTTTACCTTTCCCTTATGTTCAGCCAGGCACAGAAACCCGTTCAGGCTCTCTACGAAACCCGCGGCTCCGATACCGGTCCCTGGAATAACGCAGGCCTGTTAGAGTATACCTATACCCCGGCCGATTCCCTGGAAACAACATTGCTTCATTCCGTAGACCCGCTTACGGGCATGTTTCAGCCACAAGGTAAAGATACCTATACGTTCGACAGTCAGAACCGCAAAACGTCCTGGACCTATTCCTCCATGCAGCAGAATAACTGGGTGGACCTGCACCGTGAACTGTATACTTATAATGCAAACGGACTTGTCAGCAATATGTACCATCAGACGTATATAGCAGGCAGCTGGTCAGAGGGCCTCCGGCATGATTACCAATACGATCAGAATCAGCAAAAGGTGTATATACGCAAATACACGTATACTGCCGGAAACTGGATGGAAAACGCTTCTGAATTCTTTGTTTACGATGGTTCCGGCAATCTGATCAAACGTTTTGACATGTATACGGATTCGCTCGGTAATGTCGTGGATACCTCCTTTCGCGAAAGTTATACCTATACCTTACAGAACAAAATACAAACCCGCCTGATCGAGTCTAAAACCTCCGGTGGCTGGACAGCTTATGAAAAATATGAGTACAGTTATACACCCGGCGATATTCTAAGTATGGTGCGGAAACAGGCGGATTTGAACAGCGACCTGACACTGGAAGATGAATACACAATTCACTATACCTACAATGCAGACGGCAGCCTGCACCAGGAAACCCGGGTCCACAGTATAGAGTCTCCCGTGGGCGGAGAACAGCGGCTCACCTATTTCTACACCCTCAGCAATGAAGAAAGCGGCCCGCAGAAAACCGTAACGATCTATCCCAACCCCGCTGCGGAACTGATGCAAGTAGACGGCATAACGGGTAACGCTACCCTGCTGCTCAGCGACCTGTACGGACGTACCTTTCAGCTGCCCCTGCAGAACGGCCGTGCCGATGTATCCACACTGGCTGCCGGTATGTACATCGTACGCATACAGCAGAAAGAACAAAGCTACAACGGCGGCAAGCTGATCATTGCCCGCTGATATACACCATTACAAACGATAAAATACAACAGGAACGCAATCCTCTTTACGAAGATTGCGCTCCTTTTTTGCTATGTCTCTACCCTTTTTGCGATTGTGGCTCCTTTTGTAAAAAGCCCCGCTTTTGAGGGCGGGGCCTACACCTTAGGTTTCCGGACCTGTCTCCGGATCTGCATTTTCGTTTGTGCTTCCCGTTTTTCGCGGTGAGCGGTTACCCGGACCAAAAAATGATTTCAGGTCTTCGTACTTCACATCGAAGCCCGGGCTATGCGTACCGGTCTTGTACTTGGTATAATCGTAATCGGTCAGTGCGGCCTGGTATACATCGTAATCGTGCATAATTTTGGCATCCCCGGCTATCTCGGACAGTACTTTCAGTTCGCGCAGTATATCTTCCAGGAAATTACGGTCCTGGAAATCGGCTTCAAACTCGTTCCAGTCCACATCCGGACTGCTCATGGCGGGCTGTTCGTTCCGGTAATCGCGTACCTTTATGGATGAACAGTTTGTTCTGCTCCTTTACACTGGCATATTGCTGGCGTTCGGCCGGTGTAAGATTGCTGCTTTTCGACAGGAAGAGTGCGTGCAGGCTGGCCAGCATACTCTTTGCGCTGTTGATCTCGGCTGCACTAAAGTGCATGTTATTCAGTTCTACGGGCATAACTATTTATGTTTTTAATGAATATTCCATAAAATGTCATGCAGATACCGCAAGGTGTGTATAGTAATACGCAGGAATACATTAAAATGGTATAAACGCATTACATTTTAACGATAATTTTAGTTTAACATCTCTGTATCGGGCCTGTAAAACACCCGAAGTGCGCCCCTGCCCTGCTATGCCATACCTGTTTAGCCCCAACCCTGCACCCGGTATACCCCAATGCAGGGGTCTGAGACCTGCCATGCAGGGGGTACGGGGCTCCTCTGCCCGGGGTATGCTCCTGCGGTAAAGGAGTTTGTATACCCCAACGCCGGAGAACGGCAACGGCTATACAGGGGGACGACAGCTGCGGCATACGGATTCTGACAGGAAAACAGGGCACTCTCCGCGACAAACGATCCTTTTTGTCTTTGGCAATCGTATCCCTGCGCTATAGTTTTGAACCTATCCAAACACACAAGCCTATGAGATCTGTTTTTACATTCGTTTTTCTTTTCAGTATAAGTATACCCGGGTTTTCCCAAACGATCTACTACCTGCTGGAGAATTACCCGGTCGATAACCTGAGCCTGAGCATCATGAGCAATGGCTCTGTACGCATAAAAAATACCACGGAAGGTACCTACTGCCACTTTAACTTTTTACTGAAAGGGAAGAAAGGTTCTGTGATACGCCGGGGGCCGCTCCGCTCCGAATCGGTCTACCCTGCCTGGTATCCGGGTCCGCAGGGCAATGCCTATACCCAGGCCTACGATACCAGATACCGGCGTGTATGGAAGCTGACGGCTGAGGAGATACAAAACCACAGAGCGCATTACAACGAGGCCGGCTACCAGCTGCCTGAGGTGATCGAAAACTGGCCTGCACACGGGAATACCGGCAACGGAGAACCGGCCGCTATGGCTCCCTATATCGATACCAATAACAACGGCAGTTACGACCCGGCACAGGGCGATTATCCCGCAATAAAAGGCGATGCCGGTATTTTCCTGATCCTGAACAGTGCCCGGGAATCTTCATACACCAGCGATTCCCTGAATATACGTACCGACCTCTACCTTTCCCTGTATACCAAAAACGGTTCGCACTCCGTATACATGGACATGCAGCTGCGGAACCGTGAACAGGAAACGCTGGAAGAACTTGAAGCTTCCGTGGCCTTGTTCTCCGATTTTAAGAATCCGGGTACGCACTACTATACCGATTCGCTGTTACATACGGTGTTTGTGGCAGACTCAACGGAGATCACGAACGAGGTACGGCGTTTCGGCTTTACCTATTTCTGTGCACATACGCTCCGCAGCAGTATGCCCGTTACTCGGCCGGACCTTACAAATCCGCAGGCGGGGTATAGGTCCCTGCCTCTGATACATGCACTGAACGGCCGCTGGCCCCAGGGTTCGGCCCTGCACCTGCCTCCTAACGTAGAGAACGGCAGCGTTCCTGCTTCGTTTTTTATGCCTTATGGCATGCCCGAGTCCGATTTGGACATTCCACAGAAATTAAACGGTGTACTGGCCACTACACGCACAGAGGCCTCCATTGCGCCCGGAGCTGCCACATATATACGCGGCGTGTTTCATTCCACCCCGGAAAGTCTGCCGGTACATTACAACCAGCCCGAAGCCCTGCTTAGCCAGGCCCAACAGCGCCGCTACTCTGCCGCCTCCGGAGCCGATTGCCTGGCCTACCTCTCGGCAGATGAAGCCTCCCCCACGCAGGACCTGCTGCAGCTGTATCCCAATCCCGCTGCGGAACTGGTACAAATAGACGGTATAACAGATAACGCGACCCTGCTGCTCAGCGACCTGTACGGACGTACGTTCCAGCTGCCCCTGCAGAACGGCCGCGCTGATATCTCTGCCCTTGCTGCGGGCATGTACGTAGTACGTATACAACAGAAAGAACAGGTTTACAACGGCGGTAAACTCATCATCGCCCGCTGATAGAGACTTTAGCAGGCAACAACTATACAACAGGCAAAAGCAGGAACGCGGTCTTCGGAAGGAGGCTGCGTTTTTGTTTTAGTATATAGGTTAATATCTCTGTTCGTAACAACTAATAGTCACTGCCTTAAAACAAAACTTAACTCTTAACTTTATAGAATAAGATACCAACTGTATGAATAAAGAAAATGATAGTGTAGAAGAGGATTCAAAAGAGCTAGAAGCTTATGAAAAAAAACACAGAATTATTCTTTGGAGTACGATCATTATAGCTCTGGGTGTAGTTGCATTTTCATTTTGTGCACCTTTCGTATTTAGCAGACCTGCAATATACCAGGATACTGTCTTCTCTGAACAAACTGGATTTATTGGAGATACGATTGGCGGAACAATGGGGCCTTTCATTGGTCTTACCGCCGCGATATTAACTTTTGGAGCCTTTTATATTCAATTAATGGCGAATAGGCAACAATATCAACAGTTTCTAAGACAATTCAATACCCAAGCAAAACAAAGAAAGATAGATTCGTTTGAACAGCAATTTTACGAAATGTTACGGCTGCACAAAGAAAACGTAAATGAGCTTGAAATTACGTGGGATAATGATGTAAAAAGAGGGCGCAAGGTATTTTCATATTTCAAACTTGAATTTGAAATTGCGTATAAAATCGCTTTGCATTTTCATAAAGAAAAAAGTGAGAAAGGCATTCATTTAGAAGCCATTTACAAGGCTTATGGCATATTTTTCTCAGGAATAAGTAAAAACGAAGAGATAGGAGACATATACCCCTTTTGGCAAGAAATTCAAACTATACAAATCACCTTAAACAAAAAAAACTCTTTGTACTTTAAATTGTGTTCCGACTTAAAAAAAACTTATGGGATAACGGTAACAAACTTGCCCAAACATATATTTAATGGCAGAAATGAAATGCTTGCGCATTATTATAGACATTTATTCCAATTAGTAAAATTCGTTGCCACACAACCTGACTCTTTAATTGAATACGAAGCTAAACGAAAATATTTGAGAATATTAAGAGCGCTATTATCCCATGACGAGCAGGCTTTACTTTTGTACAACTGGCTTTCCGGCTATGGTACCGCATGGGAAAATGCAGATAATAAATTCTTAACTGACTACCGGATGATTCATAATATCACGCCTAGATACCTGATAATAACTGACAAAGATTTGCTTCGAATTTTCAATAAGAATAGTATAAAGAAAGAAAAGGATAGAGAAAAAGATTCTTTATTTGAGTTCGAAGACTGGTAACTTTCTGTCAAAAAGGATGTTTCGCTCTCCCCTCTGCCCATCCCAGTCCCCCTACCACCAGCACCTGCAGCACCAGGAAGATCTTCCCGAATACCGAGGCCTCGTTAAAATACAGGAAGATAAGCACTATACTCACAACCGCCCAGAGTCCGTTGCCCCGGATCAGTACCTTTAACGGAGCGCGCGGTACCGGGTTGCGCAGGGCCAGGTAACAGGCCATGCAGGCATACAGCAGGGTAACGGCCGATACGATCAGCACAAAAATATCCGAGAATCCCAGGAAGAGTGCCGCTTTTTTATACAGCAGCAAACCGGCCAGTCCCACCGATGCACCCATAAAAGTATCCAGCCAGAGTAATTTACGAAGTGTCCCTGTATCGTTTTTTATTCCTGCACGCATCATTGTATCTTTTTTCGAAATATTCCCGGGTAAATATCGCTATTCTGCACGTATACGGAGGTTGTAAAACCGTTTTACAGCAAAAAGACCGCAGGACTATCCCTGCGGCCTTTAAACCTGTTGAGTAAAAAGTAAAATGAAGCCTGTGGTAAGCGGGCGGTACACCCTTATCACCAAACATACCGCCACGATGCAAAAGTGCATCTTTCCCTACCGGTTTCCTTTCCTTTAAAAACAGGATTTTTCTTTCGGTATAAAAAGCCGCAGGTTTCCCTGCAGCTCTGTCGCACACACGATGTGGTCCGGTGTTTAATTGTCTGCGTATAGAATATTGCTCCAGCTGTAGTAATAATCGGGCGGATTTACCTGCGCGGCGGGGTCGTATACTCCGTCCCAGTCGCCCTGTGCCGGCGAAGTGGCGTTGCCGTCGGCATTGGTATCGCCGCCGTGGGCGTCATCGGCATAACTGGTAAAGAATACACCGGCCGCATCTTTTCCAACGATCTGCGAATTATCGCTGCGTACCCAGATGCCCGGTGCGCCCGTGCCGATGCTCACAAACTTGATGATCACACCCGGTCCCACGGTAAAGGTCCAGGCATCGAAATTGGTGCCTATTCCCTGGTTCGCTGAAGTACCCATGTATACAAAAGGAACCTCGTTCTCCAGCCAGCTGATGTCTACCTGGTTGGACGACTGCATGACAAAAATGCCGTTATATACGTTCTTTTCGGAAGGATCGGCCGGGTTATGAAACACGTTGGATGCATCTATGCTGGTATTGCAACTGATCGTAAGGGGCTTTACATTGCCGTAGAACCAGCTGTTGGTCACGCGCGCCCCGGAAGTATTGCTGCCAAAATGGAATACGCCTTTTCCCGACACATCCGCTGAGCCACCGCTGTAGGCAAAGGTACAGTAGTTGAACTTGGGATCTACCCCGAACAGTTCCACCATACTGCTCCCGTTTTGTCCGCCGTACAGGAATTTACAATGCTCGAACACACTGCCGGTACCGGTTATGTATATTCCGTTCCAGTCGCCCTGGGCAGGTACGGTAGCATTGCCGTCACCATTGGTATCGCCGCCGTGGGCATCGTCGCGTTCCGAAGTAAAAATAATGGGCTTATCGGCCGTACCCTGGGCAATGACGCGGCCCGTAGCGTTGTTGGTAAGCGACAGGCCCGACCAGGTATAAATGTCCTTGAATTTAAGAATGGCACCGGCCTCGATGGTCAGTGTGGAGCTTATGGTCACTCCCTCGGTAAAGTAGTATACCGTGCAGGCTTTAAAGGTTACAGGCTGCGTAAAGTCCATGTCCGAATCCACCGTTACCGTAACGGGATTGGTACAGCCCGTGGAAGGGTTGTTCGGGTTATTGGGATCGTTCGGGTTCTCTTCCTGTTCACAGGAGGCCAGCAGGGTCAGGAGGGGCAACAACATCAACAATACTTTTTTCATGATCAGCATTTTTTTGAGTTAATAACTGTGCGGAGATCAGCGGATCGGCACGTTGCAAAATTGCGCCCCTTTTCCCGGTTTTTTTCTCCCGGAAAAACAGGATTTTAGGAAAAACAGCACCGGGGAACATATCTTTTATCCTCTAAAACAGCATACTAAAATTCGCGTACGTTCGTTATTGTTAACACTCCGAAGAACCGATACCATGTATAAAAAACGTCTTTTCCTATGGCTCTTCTCCCTGCTCAGCCTGCCTGTATTTTCCCAGCAAACGGGTATCCGTTTCAGCGAGGCCTCCGGTCTTCGTGTATCCGACCTGCATGCAGCCGGGAAAGAGCTGATCCTGGTCTATTTTCATGCCGATGGCTGTAAACCCTGCCGGATGTTCGAAGAAAATGCAGCCCGTGACCCGGAACTGGGCGATCTTGTGAACCGGCATTTTCAGAGCTATTCTGTAAATCTTTCCACACCCGGAGGCGAAGCCATGGGCAAAAGCCTGGGCGTGAGCGTACGGCCCGCTTTTGTATTCCTGGATGAAGCACACGTTGTTGTACACCGGCTGGTGGGCTATTTTGAAAAAGACAGCTTCCTGGCACATACCCGCAGGGCGCTTTCCCCGGACAGTAACCTGTATGCCTTACAGAACCTGTACCCCACCCGCAAAGCCGACCACCGGTATATGGAACTGTATGTACGCAGTTTACAGGCCGCCAATACACTGAACGCAGAGGTACTGGCCGATGCGTTTGCCGCCTTTCCGCCTGCAGAATACGGTGATCCGTTGTTTGTACGGTTCTTCCTGGATTTTGTTTTGTACCGCGGCCAGGTACAGCAGGACTTTCATTCGGCCTCCTTCAGCTACTTTACGGAGCATCCCGAAAAACTGTACGGCGCCTCCGATCCGGTAACCGTAAGCTGCCTGCTGAGTTACATTGCCCAGACCCGGCTGGAGCAGGCCTCGGCCGACCGGGACAGCAGTACCTTCCTGGCCTGCCAAAAAGTGCTGGAACAACACTGGAGTCAGAACCAGTGCCGGCTGCGGGGTACGGATTACTCCATGCTTTTTACACAGTATTACCAGCCCCTGCAGAACCAAATGTATTACCAGTACCATTTCCGCAAAGACGATGCCGCCTGCCGCCAGGCCGCCGACCGCTTGTTCCGGGCCGCACAGGATGAAGTATGGACCCTGTTCCTGTTTGCCGAAAGCAGCAGCCTGAGCGATACGGCGGGAACACCTTACCTGGAATTCCGACTACGCTGCGCAGAACGCGGGCTCCAGCTCGGCGAGGAACGGCAGTACATGCTTACGATGAAAGCCGCCGCCGAATACCTGCTGGGCCGGCAGGACGCTGCTATCCGTACGTTTTCTGCCATCGATGCGGCCACGCTGAACGAAAACACCTACCGCTTCAATGTGTACCGCGAACTGGAACAAAAACTGAAATAAGTGGCCGGAAAAATTACGTATATTTATCCCCTCATGAAAAAATACCTGCTGATCTTCCTGGCCGCATCGGTTACACATGTCTACGGACAATATACGGTTCAAAAACCGCTGAAAGACCACAATGCCCCGGCATGGACCCTGGTAAGGACCGGCGCCGGCACCTGGGGCTGTATCGATAAAGACGGTAAGGAAGTGGTAAAACCGATCTACAAAAAAATAGACCGTTTCGGCAGGTACCACAGCAACTGGGCCATGGTGAAGGGAATAACCGGTTTTTATGGTTTTATCGACAACAGCGGTAAAGAAGTGGTACCGCTGATCTACGGTAAAATTTATGCATTCGGCTCTCCGGAAAAAGAACTGGCCATTGTCCAGTCGGTTTCCGGTTTTTACGGTATCATCGACGGCAGCGGCAAAGAAGTGGTGCTAACCGTATACGAAAAAGAGTTCCTGCACAGCAATTACAAGGCCCTGCTGGAAAAAAGGGCAGATTAATCGGCCATCGGGTTCTCTTCCGGCGTGCTTTTACGGCTAAAGACCAGGGAATTATTATCCTGCGCCAGGGTTAAATAGCCTTTGGTAATATCTATTTCGTATATACCGTCCTTTATAAATCCCTCGGCAGCCATCAGGTAATCCGGCGTACCGCAGAACATCTCGGTAGAAATAACCTTTTCCAGGCGTATCCTGTTTTCGGGCAGCAATACATATCCCCCACCCAGCTGGTTGCAGAAACGGGCCGAAAAGTCGTTTTCCCTGAATTCCAGGGTATACGTTTTTTCATCGGAAGGAGATACGATCTTTCCTACGCTTACCTGGGCCAGCTGCCAGTTCATCTTCTGCAGATCGGCCCAGAGCCTGCGGGTAAACGTCGGTCCCTCTTCCGCCGCCGGCTTGCTTTTAATACTGTCTATCGGGACAACGGAACCGGCCATATCCTGTGTTGCGGGAGTACCGGTGCAGGCCGTACACAACAGCAGGGCCGCGACTGCATGTATCGAATATACTTTCATAATACGGATGGTTTAGTTTCTAAAGATAAAAAAAAACGGACACCCGGCAACAGGAAGCGTCTCAAGAGGCGGGCATACCCGTGCAGAACGGAGCAGCGTTTCCATACACCAAACTTTTTATACATTTACGCTTCGTAACTCTATACTTTTTATGATCCGAAAACTTCTGCCCGCGATCCTGGTACTCCTTACATTCAGCGCCTGCGGCGGCAAAAAACCTTCTGTTCTTAAAAACGAACAGATCCCCGACAAGGTGCGCAAAGAGACCAGCGCCGTGAACGATAAGCTCTTTCGTGCCGTAAGCCGTAACGACGCCGAAGCCGTAAAGGCCCTGATGTCGGACACCCTGCTGCAGAAACACAAGGACGGGGTGGCTCCGCTGATCCAGAATGCAAGCACTTCTTTTTCGGCGCTTACCTACAAAGTGATCGATGCCTATTACCAGTACAATACCGATCCGGCGGGGGCCGATACGATCTTTTCGGGCAGCCTGGGCACATATCCCTATGCCATCCATTTTAAACCCGTAAATACAGAGACCTATATTGCCCTGCTGGTGCCGGAAGAAGACAAGCAGGAAATGCTGATAACGGCTATTTACGGCAGGTACGGCGATAAATGGAAACTGAACACCATCTATTTCGGGGTGCTGAGCATGTTCGGGAAAAGTGCACCCGATTATTACAAAACAGCTAAGACCGCGTACGAAAAACAATACCTTGCCGATGCCGTGAACAATGCCGACCTGGCCCTGCTCTGCCTGAAACCCGGCGGCGACCTGTTCCATTTCGGGGCCGAAAAAGAAATAGAGGGTTTTGCGGAAAAAGTACATGCCGAAGCGCTGAAAACCTTTGCCTTTCCGCAGGTACTCGAAAACATACCGGGTAAACCTGTGGTATTCCGCATTTTCCCGGAAAGCAGCGAAAAAGGCTTTTTCCCCATGGTGTATTACAAAACGAACATTCCGCTGAGTAATACGGCCGCCCTGGAAGCCGAATACGAAGCGGTAAAGAAAGAAGTGAGCCGTCTTTACAAAGGTATCGACAAAGACAAGGATTATGTTTTCTACCGGGCCTATAACCAGTATCCCGACGGCAACAGGCCCGTGGAACAGTACAGCTTTATCCAGGAAATAGCTGTTAGCAAATAGCTACAAGCTTACTTTCACATAGCTGTCAGCGAATAGCTATAAGCTTACCTTAAGTGAAAGTTTATGACCTTCCGTAAAAGGAACAGCTCTGTGGATAGCTGTCAGCTATTGGCTACAAGCTTACCTTAAGTGAAAGTTTATGACCTTCCGTAAAAAGGAATAGCTGTGTGGTTAGCGTAAAGCTATTAGCTACAAGCTTACTTTCAATAGCTGCCAGCGAATAGCTACAAGCTTACTTTCAATAGCTGTTAGCAAATAGCTACAAGCTTACCTTAAGTGAAAGTTCATGACCTCCCGTAAAAAGGAACAGCTCTGCGGATAGCTTAAAGCTATTAGCTACAAGCTTACTTTCAATAGCTGTCAGCAAATAGCTACAAGCTTACCTTAAGTGAAAGTTTATGACCTTCCGTAAAAGGAACAGCTCTGTGGATAGCTTAAGGCTATTAGCGACAAGCTTACTTTAAGGAATAGCTGTGTGGATAGCTTAAAGCTACTAGCTACAAGCTTTATTTTCCTATCTTTGATACTATCAAATGATACTATCATGAAGCCACCTTATGATATTACCCCGGAAATTCTTCAGTTGCTTACCGAAGTGTCTGAAAAGATCGGGGCTATCAATGCCCGCTATCTCGACCGGCCGGCGCCACAGCTGCGTAAACAGAACCGTATACGTACAATTCACTCTTCCCTGCAGATCGAGGGGAATACGCTGAATGAAGCACAGGTGACTGCCATTGTGGAAAATAAAAGGGTAAGCGGTCCTCCAAAGGATATCCTGGAAGTGCTGAACGCCATACGCGTCTACAACCGCATCGGCAAATACCGCCCCTTCTCCGAAAAGAGTTTTCTTGCCGCTCATAAAGTGCTCATGGCAGGCCTAAGCAGAAATGCAGGGACCTATCGTACGAAAAGTGTAGGTATCGTAAAAGGTGCGCACATACAGCATATTGCGCCACCCGCCAAAAACATTCCCTCCCTGATGAAAGAACTGTTCCGGTACCTGGAAACAGACCCGGATATCCCCCTTATCAAAAGTTGTGTGTTCCACTACGAACTGGAATTTATACACCCTTTTATGGACGGGAACGGTCGCATGGGGCGCCTCTGGCAGGCTGTGATCCTGCTGCAGGGTTACCCTGTTTTTGAGTTCCTGCCCTTCGAAACGCTCATTCGTCATAACCAGAACGGTTACTACAGGGCTCTTTCCCAAAGCGACCGCGAAGGACGATCAACCGCGTTTATCCGTTTTATGCTGCAGATCATTAATGCCTCCCTGTCTGAATTATTAGCAGACAATAACCGTGCGTTAAACGATACAGATCGTCTCGCTTATTTCGCAAGCCAGGTAAGAGGTCCTTTTACCCGTAAGGATTACATGCATCTTTTTAAAGAAATTTCTACGGCCACTGCCAGCCGCGACCTGAAAAAAGGAGTGGAACAGGGACTCTTCTGCAAAAGCGGCGATAAAAAAAACACCGTGTATATCACCAACAGCCCGTAACTTCTCTCTTTACTCTTCTCTCTTTACTCTTTACCACGGACTTCCGGACTCCGGACTATAAACTTATATTTGCACAAATGAAGATCCTGGTACTGGAAGACGATTATACGCTGGCGCGGGAGCTGCTCGCTTTTTTCGGATCGAAAGATTTCGAATGCGAGTGCATTTACGACGGCCAGCTCTTCCTGCGGCATTTTCTCAAGCAGAACGCCGATCTGTACCTGCTCGACATTAATGTGCCCGGCGTGAACGGCGTGGAAGTATGCCAGGCCATACGCAATGTGGACAAAAAAACGCCCATACTGATGCTTACCGCCTTTGGCGAGATCGAAGACAAAGTGAGCGCATTCAGCAAGGGGGCCGACGATTACCTGGTAAAGCCCTTTCATTTTGATGAACTTTATATGCGGGTGACCGCCCTGCTTCGCCGCCGGGAAAACTCGGTGGAAATGGCCGAGGTCATCGAAACCGGCGATCTGCGCATAAATGTCTCTGAAAGTACCGTGACACGGGCCGGGGAACCCATCAGTCTCACCCCCAAAGAATACCGCCTGCTGCTGATCCTGGCAAGGGCAAAGGGCCGCGTGGTGTCCAAGCAGAACATTGCAGAAGACCTCTGGGACGATAATGTACTCACCAGTCCGAATACCATCGAGGTATACATCAATTTCCTGCGTAAAAAGATCGACAGCAAACACAGCGAAAAGCTGATCCATACACGCACAGGGTTCGGCTATTATTTAAAACAGGGCGAACGATGACACTGAAAAACCGGATATCGCTGTACATAAGCTTGTTGTTCACCGTTGTTTTTGCCCTGTCCACGGTCATCATCGGGCTCCTGTTCTCCAGTTTCCGGCAGGAGGAATTCAAGGACCACCTGCGCGAAAAAGCCATTTCCTCCATTATACTGCTCACCAGGGTGCAGGAAATGGACAAGCACCTGCTGCGCATCGTGGACCAGAATTCCATCAACCAGCTGTACAACGAAAAAACCCTCATTTTCGACCCCAATTATCACCTCATATACAGCAGTGTGGACGATGCGGTGATCCGTTACGACATCGACGATTTCCGTTACATAAAGGAACACGGCAGCCTGTACCGCAAACAGGGCGAGCTGGAGATATACGGTTTTTTTTACGACTCTGACAACAGCGATTACTATGCCCTGATCGCGGCCGAAGATAAATCGGGCAACCGGAAACTAAAGTTCCTGGGACTGGTACTGCTGAGTGTTTTCGTGGTTTTTACGGTCATTGTATGGATCATTTCCTTTAAACTGAGCAGCCGCCTGCTGAAGCCCCTGGAAAATTTCCTGAAACGGATTACGCATATTCATGAAAACAGCCTCGATCACCGCCTGGAGATCGAACCCCGCAACCGCAACGACGAGATCAACCTGCTGGCCAGGGAATTTAACCTGATGATGGAACGCATTGAGCTGTCGTACAAAAACCAGAAGGACTTTAACGCCTATGCCTCGCACGAGCTGCGCACACCGCTGGCCAGGCTCAGCGCCCAGATCGGGAACAAAAAGAACGAAGCCGGCATCAGTCCCGCAGACCTGCAGTTCCTGGAAGAACTGGACCGCGAGGTACACCAGCTCAGCGACCTGATCCATTCCCTGCTGCTGCTTACCCGTACCGACGGCAGCATGGTACAGTGGCCCGACCGCGAACGCCTGGACGAGATCATCTTCGCCGCTTTCGAAAAGATACAGAAAAGCTACCCCGATCTCCGTATGGAATTTGAGCTGGACGAAGCCCTGGAAAAACTGCCCGAACTGCCGGCCAACCGCGAACTGCTCGGGATCGTATGCCTCAACCTGCTGCGTAATGCCAGCCTGTATTCCAGCGACAATACAGTGCGTATACGCATTTACAGCGAACCGGGACAACTGCTTGTATCGTTCAGCAATACAGGTGCCAGCCTGGACGCCGCTGAACAGGCCCGCCTGTTTGAACCCTTCAGCCGGGGCCGCAACGCCGCAGGCAAATCAGGGCTTGGGCTCGGTTTACGTATCGCCCAGCGTATCATGCAGGCACACCGGGGCAGCATTCAGTACCGGAGTGCCTCCGAAAACGAACACGTTTTTATACTTTCCTTCAAAATTTAAGCTGTTTTTAAGGTCGCTTTTAAGGCAACTTAAAGATGGCTCCCGGACTTTTGCCAGGCAATCAGATTCCTTCCATGGTAAAAGTTATCACCTGCCGTTTTCTCCTGTTTCTCTGCCTGTGTCCGGGCGTACTTTTTGCCCAGCAGCGCCTTACGCTGGCCGGATGCGAAGAGCAGTTCCTGCGCAGCAACCTGTTCCTGCTGGCTTCGCGCTACAACATTGAAGCCTCTCAGGCCGCCGTGATACAGGCCCGCGCCTGGCCCAACCCCAATTTTTCGGCCGGGCTCAATGCCTGGAACCCCGATGGCCAAAGAGCGTTTGACGTGGGGAATGCCGGGCAGAAAGAATTTGCCGTTGAACAGCTGCTCTTTCTCGGTAAAAAGAAAAAGAACGAGGTAGAACTGGCCAAAGCCCATGTACAGGTGGCCGAACTGGAATTCAGCGACCTGCTGCGCAATTTGCGGTTCCGCCTGCGCGAGAGCTTTTATTCAGTGCATTTCGACCTGCAGAAGATCGAGACCACCGACCGGCAGATCGTACAGATCGATTCCCTGGTGCAGGCCTACTCCGCCCAGGCCATACGCGGTAATATCTCGTTCAAGGACCTGGTGCGCCTGCAGACCCTGCTGCTCGATCTCAAGAACGAACGCATGAACATCCGCGAGGCCATCCTGGACCGGCAGGCCGATCTGCGGCTGCTGTTGAATACAGAGGCCGAGATCATTCCCCTGCTCGACAGTGCCGATTATGCCCGTTACACCTCGGTAGAACGACTCCATATAGACTCCCTGAAGAACCATGCCCTTACTTCCCGTCCCGATCTGCTGGCCGCCGCCAAAAGCGCCGAAGCCGGCGAATGGAACCTGAAATGGCAACGGTCCCTGCGTGTACCCGATCTTACGATAGGGGTAGCGTATGACCAGCGCGGCGGAGCCTTCAACAACCAGCTGAACCTCACGGCCGGTATTCCTCTGCCCCTCTGGAACCACAATAAAGGCGGTGTACGCATGGCACAGGCACAGCTGAAACAGCTCGGCAGCGAACAACAGCAGCTCGAAATGCAGATCAAGGCCGAGATCGCCACGCAATATGCCAAATGGCTCGAATCCCGCAGTAATTTTGAAGTAGCGGGCAGCATTTACAACAATTACGGCATACGCGAAGTGTACAACGGCATGCTGGGCAATTTCCAGAACCGCAACATCACCATTCTTGAATTCACCGATTTTATGGAGAGTTATAACCGTGCCATCCTGCAGTACAACGAGATCTACAAGACCTTCATCATCGATTGCGAAGCCATTAATTCCCTCACCCATACCCCTGTATTCTGATATGAGATCCATTCTGTATATATGCGCCGGCATGCTTTGCCTGGCCTCCTGCGGTAAAAAACCCGCCCCGGCCGAAACCCGCAAGACCTTTGTCCTGAGCGACAGCATGCTCAAGACCACGACCACGGCTGCTGCCGAAACACAGCAGCTGCGTAACGAACTGCGCTTCTACGGCTCCATCACCGCCGATAACAACAAGCTTACCGAGGTGTACCCGGCCGTTGGCGGAAATGTACTGAACGTAAATGTAGAACTGGGCGATTACGTAAAAAAAGGGCAGCTGCTCGCTACCATACGCAGTGCCGAAGCCGCCGGGTTCGAAAAAGAACTCAGTGATGCGGAAAACGATGTGCTTGTAGCCAAAAACAACTGGAAGATCGCCCAGGAACTGTATGCCGGTAAGCTCAATACCGAACGCGACGTAATGGAAGCCCGCAGCCTGTACGACAAGGCCATGTCCCAGCTGAACCGCATGAAAGAGACCTTCAACATCTACAGCATACGGGCCGGATCTATATACGAAGTACGCTCCCCCATGAATGGGTTCATCATCGAAAAGAACATCAACCAGGACATGTTGCTGCGCAGCGACCGTACCGACAATATTTTCGACATTGCCGAGATCGACGAGGTATGGGCCATCGCCAATGTGAACGAGGCCGACATTAACCAGGTAAAACTGGGCGTAGACGCCTATGTGACCACCCTTACCTATCCCGATAAGGTGTACAGCGGTAAAGTGGACAAGATCTTCAACATCATCGACCCGGAGACCAAATCGATGAAAGTACGCGTGAAACTGCACAACGAAGACTTTTTGCTGAAACCCCAGATGCGGGCCAGCATCCGTATTGCGTATACCGAAGACCGGCGCATGATGACCATTCCCGCTTCGGCCCTCATTTTCGATAAAAGTAAATACTTCGTGATGGTGTTCCGCGACCGTTACAACATCGAGACCCGGCAGGTAGAGATCTATCGCCAGCTGGGCGACCTGGCCTACATTTCGGGCGGACTTTCCGAAGGCGAAAAGGTGATCACGGCCAACCAGCTCTACATCTACGATGCCATCAACGATTAAGCCCTCTTACGCATGAACAGGATACTGAAAAACATCATCGGCTTTTCGCTGAAGAACAAGGCCTTTACTTTTTTCTGGGTGGCCGTACTGGCCGTGGCCGGCTTTATCTCCTTCCGCAGTATGCCCATCGAGGCCTTCCCCGATGTAACCAATACACAGATCATCATTGTTACCGAATGGAGCGGCCGCAGCGCCGAAGAGATCGAACGTTTCGTTACGGCGCCCATCGAAATTTCTATGAACGCGGTACAAAAGAAAACCAGTGTACGCAGTGTGACCATGTTCGGACTTTCGGTGATCAAGATCATTTTCGAGGACGATGTGGAGGATTTCTTTGCCCGGCAGCAGGTGAACAACCAGCTGCGTAACGTGTCCCTGCCCGATGGTGTAGAGCCTGAAGTGCAGCCGCCCTATGGTCCCACCGGCGAAATTTTCCGCTATACCCTCAAAAGTGACGAACGCGATACCCGCGAACTGCTTACCCTGCAGAACTGGGTCATTGACCGGCAGATGCGCTCCGTGCCCGGCGTGGCCGATGTAGTGGCATTCGGCGGACAGGAGAAGATATACGAGGTGAGCGTGGACCCAAACCGCCTGGCCCAGTATGATATTACCCCGCTGGACGTGTTCGGGGCCGTGAACGCCGGCAACCTGAACGTGGGCGGCGACGTAGTGGTGAAGAACGACCAGGCCTACGTGGTACGTGGTATCGGGCTCCTGCAGTCGTCCCGCGATATCGAAAACATCATCATCGACAACAACGACGGTAACCCCGTGCTGGTTAAAAACGTGGCTACGGTAAAAAGCAGCTCCCTGCCCCGGGTAGGCCAGGTGGGCCTCAATACCAACGACGATGTGGTAGAAGGCATCGTGGTGATGCGCAAGGGCGAAAACCCGCGCGAAGTGCTGGCGCGCGTAAAGGAACGCATTGAGCACCTGAACAGGCACGTACTGCCCAGGGACGTAAGCATAGAGACCTTCTACGACCGCGATAACCTGATGAATTATACCACCACCACCGTAATGCACAACCTGCTGGAAGGTATCGTTTTTGTTACGGTGATCGTATTTCTCTTCATGGCCGACTGGCGCACCACGCTCATTGTTTCCATCGTGATACCGCTCTCCCTGCTGTTTGCCTTTCTCTGTCTCAAACTCAAGGGCATGAGCGCCAACCTGCTCAGCCTGGGGGCCGTGGATTTTGGTATCATCATCGATGGGGCCGTGGTGATGGTGGAGGGACTTTTTGTAACCCTCGACCACCTGGCCCACAAAAAGGGCATGACGCAGTTCAACCGCCTGGCCAAAGCCAGCATCATACAACGCAGCGGGGCCGAAATGGGTAAGGCCATCTTTTTTTCCAAACTCATTATCATTACCGCGCTGCTGCCCATCTTTGCCTTTCAGAAAGTGGAGGGTAAAATGTTCTCGCCCCTGGCCTGGACACTGGGTTTTGCCCTGCTGGGCGCCCTGCTCTTTACGCTTACGCTGGTGCCCGTACTTACACACCTGCTGCTGAATAAAAATGTACGGGAAAAGAACAATCCCTTTGTCAATTTCTGGAACCGCATAGTGGCAAAGGGCTTTAACTGGACCTTCCGGCACCGCATAAAATCCCTGGCCGTCTCCCTCGTTCTGCTCGTCGTTACCTTTTTTTCCGCTACTTTTTTAGGTACCGAATTTCTTCCGCAACTGAACGAGGGGGCGCTTTGGATCACAGCGGAACTGCCCATGAGCATGTCACAGAAAGAAAGTGTGGAAATGGCTAAAAAGATCACGACCGATCTCTTGAAATTTTCCGAAGTGAACAATGTGCTCTTCCAGGAAGGCCGCTCCAACGATGGTACCGATCCCAACGGCTTTAACTTTCTGCAGTTCCAGGTAGACCTGCTGCCTAAAGATCAGCTCAGGGGCAAAAGCATCGACGATATCATTGCCGAAATGGATGCACGGCTTTCCATGCACCAGGGCATCAGTTACAACTATTCCCAGCCCATCATCGACAATGTGGCCGAGGCCGCGGCGGGGATCAAGGCCGCCAATGCCATCAAAATTTACGGCGACGACCTGGAACAGCTGGATGAACTGGCCAATAAGGTCATCGACCAGATCAAGGACGTGGAAGGCATCAAGGACCTGGGCATACTGCGTAATATTGGTCAGCCCGAGGTGAGCGTGGTGCTCGACCGCGAACGTATGGCCGCCTACGGCGTAAAGGTGGCCGATGCGCAGGCCGTGCTGGAAATGGCCTTCGGCGGTAAAACGGCCACGCAGAAATACGAAGGCGAACGCAAGTTTGACGTACGCGTGCGTTACCTGCCCGAGTACCGCAAGGACGAAAACGATATGGCCGCCCTGAAAGTACCGTCAGACGACGGCTCCCAGATCCCCATCCGCGCCATTGCCGATATACGCAAGATCACCGGGCCGGCCTTTATTTACCGCGACGATACCAAACGTTTTATCGGGGTAAAGTTCTCTGTGCGCGAACGCGACCTGGGCAGTACCATCGCCGAGGCGCAGGCAAAGATCAGCAAAAATGTACAGCTGCCCGCAGGGTATTCCCTGGGCTGGACGGGCGAGTTCGAGAACCAGGTGCGCGCCACCAAACGCCTGGGACAGGTGGTACCGGTGAGCCTGCTGGGCATTTTTGTACTGCTGTTCATCATGTTCGGCAATGTAAAAGATTCCCTGCTGGTACTGGCCAATGTACCTTTTGCCATCATTGGCGGCATACTGGCCCTGCACGTTACGGGCATGAACTTCGGTATTTCGGCCGGGGTAGGCTTTATCGCCCTTTTTGGTATATGCGTGCAGAACGGGGTGATCCTTATTTCGGAGTTTCACCGCAACCGGAAGGAAAAACGCCCGCTGGACGAAGCCATTACCGAAGGTGTAAAAGTTCGCACGCGGCCTGTGGTCATGACGGCGCTCATGGCTTCCATCGGTCTGCTGCCGGCGGCCATCTCCACCGGTATCGGTTCCGAATCGCAGAAACCGCTGGCCATTGTTATTATCGGCGGACTTATTACCGCCACCGTGCTTACCCTGCTGGTATTCCCCATCATTTTCCGCATGGCATACAGCCGCAGGGAGCGCAACGCTTAATTTGTCAGCTTTCCGTATACATACAGGAAGGGATGACGGGTGTAAAAGCCGGTTGTCCCTTTCTTTTTTTCAGGAACGGCTGTATTTTAGTACAATGTCTGTATCGTTTTCGTATACAATTTCGCCGGGAAGTCCGGCCGGCAGTACCGGCGCCTTTACACCGGCGCCCAGCTGCAGGGGCGCCACATATTCATAACAATCGTCCCAGAGCCCTGCATCGATAAATTGCTGCAGGGTGGCCGCACCGCCTTCCACCAGTACCGAATTGATCCGCAGCCGGTACAGCGCTTCGCTCAGGGCTTCTGCGCCCTGCAGGTCTTCGCGCAGCAGCACATACCGGATATGGCCCTCCTGCCCTTCCATTTTGCGGTTCAGCACCACCAGGGGCAGCTCATCGTTAAATATACGCAATGTGCGGGGCAGCGCCAGTTCCGGGTCGGCGATCACGCGCAGCGGGGCAGGGCCGCTCACAAAACGTACCGTAAGCGAAGGATCGTCTTTCAGTACCGTGCGGTAGCCGGCCAGTATGGCGGCAAATTCAGTCCGCAGCTGATGCGTGAACACATTGGTGAGCGCCTGCGTTATGGCCACCGGCTTTGCCTCCGTACCATCGATGAACCCGTCCGCCGAACGGGCAAACTTCAGAGTAATGTAGGGACGTTTCTTTTCCGTATACGTAAAAAAATGCCGGTTCAGCCGGCGGCCTTCGGCTTCCAGGATGCCCGTTTCCACGCGCACACCCGCGGCGCGCAGCATCTCTATACCTTTACCGTCCACCTCTTCAAAAGGATCAGTATTGCAGATGACTACGTGCGGAATTTTTTTTTCGATGATCAGCGAGGCACAGGGCGGTGTTTTGCCGAAATGCGCACAGGGCTCCAGGCTCACGTACAGGGTACTTTCCGGCAGCAGTTCCGGCTCCGTCACCGAGGCAACGGCGTTCACCTCGGCATGCGGTTCCCCGTATTTACGGTGATATCCCTCACCAATGATACGGCCTTTATGTACGATCACGGCCCCTACCAGCGGATTGGGGGCCACCCTGCCCCGGCCCATGGCGGCCAGCTGCAGGCAACGTCGTATATATGCCTCGTGCATACAACAAAGGTACGCTTTTTTGAATTGCGCCTACTTTTAGCCAACTTTGCAGGGTGAAAGTGCCCGATAATACCCTCGAATCCGTACGTAAATTCGTATACGCCGAACTGCAGTCCCTGTACGGCAAGGGCGAACTGCGCATTATCTGGGATGCCCTCTGCGAGGTGTTCAGCAGCGTACAGCCGCCCCCCGCCAAACTCAGCGAAAGCGAACTGCTGCTGTTTTTTAATGCGGTAAAAAAGCTGAAAAAAGGAATGCCTTACCAGTACGTAACCCAAAACGTACATTTTTACGGGTTGCAGCTGTTCGTAAATGAACACACGCTTATTCCCCGCCCCGAAACGGAAGAACTGGCCGACATGATCCTGAAAAAGCATACCGATGCCATTTTAAACGTAACGGATGCCTGCACCGGCAGCGGCTGTATTGCCCTGGCCCTGCAAAGCCGGCGTCCGCAGTGGAAAGTACAGGGCTTCGACCTTTTCCCGGAAACGCTGGCCGTAGCCGAAAAAAATGCCGTAAAAACCGGGCTCCCCGTATCTTTTTTCCGGGCCGATGCGCTCGATCCCGATACATACCTGCGACTGGAAAAAACAGATATACTCGTCAGCAACCCGCCCTATATCTCGGCCTCTGAAAAAGCGGATATGCATCCCAATGTGCTGGATTTTGAACCGCACAGCGCTCTTTTCCCCGAAGGTACAGACCCGCTTCTTTTCTACCGCCGCCTGGCCGCGGGCGCCGTTCAGTGCCTCCGCAAAGGCGGGTATTTCTATGCCGAGATCAACCAGTACCTGCCGCAGGAAACCTGCTCCGCAGTGCAGGAAGCCGGGCTCAGTCATGTTCAGGCCCACAAAGACCTCAGCGGTAACTGGCGCTTTGTTTCGGCTCAGTATCTGTAAAAAAGGAATGCGCAATCGGGCGCGTATCTTCGTATACAGGTCCGTGTCCCTGCGGGCCGGCTTCGGTTATTCGTACCTCATAACGCTGCGCGCGGCCCATCGGGTGCGTGGCAGAGGCTTTTTTTCAATCTGTCCTTTCAGTACATGCGCACCTGTTTCAGGTATAATTTACGTTCCGGGCCTACCAGCTTGAATTCAATATCGCATACGGCCTCCCTGCCCCAGTAGCGGCGCATACCCGCCCGCACACTCATACAGGCGCGGTACAGCTTTTTTATTTCGGCTTCCGAAAGCAGGGGCTTATAATCGTTCAGCGGACTGTGCGACACGTAATCCAGCACCAACTCGCCGCCCCAGGGTGGCTGATCGAACGGATAGGCTGTGAATATCTCTGTGGTAACGCCTTTCTCCGGCAATACTACCGAACTTTCGCCCTTTTGTACGTTTACGGTTATGCCCTCGTAATCGCGGTACAGGTTCTGCGTGATCACCACGCCGTTGGCCTCTTCCTCCGGGAAGGAACGATGCACCAGTATACCCATGGCCACCGAGCGCTGGTCGATGCCGAAAATTTCGCGCTCGTTGTATGCCGCCAGGCTCCAGGTACTGGCCCAGACCTTGCGTATGGCATTGGCCACGGTTTTAGACGTATCGCCCTTTACGGCCGATTTGGAATCGTACAGTCCGGCACCGTTAAATTCACCCAGGTCCTCGGCATTGGTCGACGAACGAAAACGAAAGGCACTGAATTCCGTCTGTGCGTTCATGCGTTCTTCCACCAGGCGCAGCAGTCCGGGATCTACCGGGTGTTCCTGTATCTTTTTACGAACGGCCTTCAGGTCTTCTTTTAGTGTGGCGCTGTTTTTATCAAGTTTAACTATGAGTTTTAAAGCGCCGCTTTGTTCCAGATGCTGTGCATAGTAATAAAAGGGAATGGCAAAGGCGTATTCCGGCACACGGAATTCCTGTTTTTTACGGCTTATAGCCGCCAGGCAGGCAAAATTATAGGCTTTTGCACCCACATAGCCCAGACCCAGGTCGGGTACTTTATCCAGGGAGATCAGTCCTTTTTTACTCAGGTCTTTTTCCAGTACAATGGTCCGTACCGGTCTTTCTTCCAGCTGCAGCGCTGCATTTTCGCGCAGCTGCATGGAATCCGGCAGGGTTTTAAATTCCACCTTTTTGCCTTCCAGGGCGGCCAGGCGCGGGTCGTTCCAGGCCCTTGTATACGCGGCCACCGGAATGCCGCGGTTGCGGCCCAGGAGTACCAGGTGACTCAGCGGGGTCTGCAGTTCGGTAACGATAATGCCTTTTACATCGGGGAGGCTCAGCGGCGTACCGTTCAGCAGGATGATCTCGTTGCGGTCCGGCACCCTGTTTTTCAGTTCTTCCAGGGTATAGCGCTTCAGTATGCCCCCGGTTTCCCCGGCCGATACCTGCTGGTAACGCAGGCTGCCAAAGAGTTCTTCCGAGCGGATGAGCGGCAGTTGCAGCGTACCTTTTTCAGCGGCCTGCAGCAGGCGCAGGTTATTGGCATAAAAACGCAGGCTGTCGCTGAAGGCACAGTTCTCCTTTACACTGCGGTACAGGGTTTCTATGTAAGAAATATCCATCTGGTCAGACGGCGACAGTTCCAGGAACCAGGTATCGGTGTTCTGCACATGGTTCAGGTTGCCCAGCAGGAAATCCCGCGCCAGTTTGCCAGTACCGTAATTGCGCTCGTTGAATTCATAGAGCGGAATGCCGTACCCCAGCACCTGTGCGGCAAATTCATGATGGTACGTATAGTGATTACCGTTCACAAAATAGATCTTTTTCGAAGACAGCACATACAGCACTTTTACCGAACGTATATGCGAAAACTTATCGGAAAGCGGTTTTCCTTCCAGCCTGTGGAAATCTTCTGTTTTTTCCAGCCGGGAGAGGTATGCCAGGCGCTCCGGGCCCGTACTGTGGGTCTGCCGGCTGCAGCCGGTCAGTACAAGCAGGAAAAACAGGATATATTTAACGGCCGGAGTCATAAATCGGGTATACATAGTACGTATAAATACCCTTTTTGGTACAGAAGGTTCAAAATAAAGATCCCCGTCCTGTAGAACGGGGATCAATACCATAAAGGCCCATAAGCCGGGTTCTGTATTATCCTGTCATTTATCTGCGGAAGCGTTCACACACTTCCTTCAGCGACCTACCCATCTGCCGTCTCGCTTACAGCGAGAGGGGAGCGAGCAACTCCCGCTGCGGCAGACCTATTTGGTCTTACAGCCCGCAGGGTTTTCCCCGCTGCATGTTGCCATACAACGCGTGAGCTCTTACCTCACGTTTTCACCCTTACCCCGCCGGAGCGAGGCGGTATCGTTCTCTGTGGCACTTTCCGTATCCCGCTGTAAGCGGGACCCCACCCGTTAGGTGGTGCGGTGCTCTGTGCTGCCCGGACTTTCCTACCCGGCCTTTCGGCCGGATCGACAGGTGGACCTTTATACGTTTGAGGTCTCGCGACCTTTCTTTTCTTTTTTATTTACCCAGGCGGCTTTCCAGGTCCAGGCGGTAGGCCCGGGCCGTGTCCTGAGCTATGTCGTAACCCGCATCGGCGTGACGTATCACACCCATGGCCGGATCGTTGTTCAGCACGCGTGCCAGGCGCTGTTCGGCATCGTCGGTACCGTCGGCTACAATAACCATACCGGCATGTATGCTGTATCCCATACCTACGCCGCCACCGTGGTGCAGGCTTACCCAGGAGGCGCCGCCGGCCGTGTTGATGAGGGCGTTCAGGATAGGCCAGTCGGCCACGGCATCACTGCCGTCGAGCATAGCCTCGGTCTCGCGGTTGGGCGAAGCTACGGAGCCGGTATCCAGGTGGTCGCGGCCGATCACGATCGGGGCTTTCACCTTCCCTTCGCGCACCAGCTGGTTAAAGGCCAGGGCCGCTTTCTGACGGGCGCCCATCGGCAGCCAGCAGATACGGGCCGGTAATCCCTGGAAGGCGATCTTTTCCGCAGCCATCTTCAGCCAGCGTTGCAGGGACGCATCTTCCGGGAAGAGCTCCTTCAGCTTTTCGTCGCATACGCGAATGTCTTCCGGGTCGCCGCTCAGGGCCACAAAACGGAAAGGTCCGCTGCCCTTGCAGAACAGGGGACGTATATACGCCGGCACAAAGCCCGGGAAATCGAAGGCATTCTGCACCCCGCGCTTATCCTTGGCCTGTCCGCGCAGGTTATTGCCGTAATCGAAGGTAATGGCACCGCGGCGTTGCAGTTCCAGCATCTGTTCTACATGGCGGGCCATGGTATCGAGCGAGAGTTCGGTGTATTTCTCCGGGTTGGCATCGCGCAGTACGCGGGCCTCTTCCACGCTCATGTTCTGCGGGAAATAGCCGATCAGTTCATCGTGTGCCGAGGTCTGGTCGGTAAGCGTATCCGGAACAATATTACGGTCTATGAGGCGCTGCAGCAGGTCAACCACGTTGCAGAGCACCCCTATGGAGAGGGCTTTGCCTTCGGCTTTGGCGGCCAGGGCTGCGTCGATGGCCTCGTCGATATCTTTATACTTCAGGTCGAGGTAGCGGGTCTCGAGACGTTTATCGATACGCCACTCCTCCACTTCGGCCACCAGGGCCACTCCTTCGTTCATGGTAATGGCCAGGGGCTGGGCTCCGCCCATACCGCCAAGACCGGCTGTTACATTCAGCGTACCTTTCAGCGTACCGCCAAAATGCTGGCGGGCACATTCGGCATAGGTCTCATAGGTACCCTGCACAATGCCCTGCGAGCCGATATAGATCCAGGAACCGGCGGTCATCTGGCCGTACATCATCAGGCCTTTGGCGTCCAGTTCGCGGAAATGCTCCCAGGTAGCCCATTTGGGCACCAGCATACTGTTGCTGATGATGACGCGGGGCGCGTCTTTATGGGTGGGCAGGATACCCACGGGTTTACCGCTCTGGATGAGCAGGGTCTCATTTTCATTCAGATCTTTCAGGGCTTTTACGATACGCTCAAAAGCCTGGGGGTTCCGAGCGGCTTTACCCAGTCCGCCGTACACGATCAGGTCCTCGGGGCGTTCGGCCACATCGGGGTCCAGGTTATTGTGCAGCATACGCAGGGCGGCTTCCTGTATCCAGCCTTTGGTATTGAGCTGCGTGCCGGTGGGCGTTTTCAGTTTCGAGATATCGAGTTTGTTATCCGCTGTAATCATGGCAACATTGTAAATTTTAAGACAAAGGTAATACAATTGCGTGCAGAATGGAGGGGGCGGAATGAATTCGGCGCTGGGCATGGTTTACAGGAGTCAGAGAGCAAGGAAAGGGCGGCGGACCGGGAACACTTATCAACATTTGGAGGATAACCGCTTGTGGATGTGAAAACAAAAGCGTACCTTTGCACCCGCAATTTTAATGTTTAACAATTAACGGGGGCCCGGGTGGCCCGCACTATCAAAATGGCAGAAGAACTGAAAGCCGAAAGCGTGAAAAACGTAAAAAAATCACTCGCCGATTACGGCAATGAAGGAGATACCTCTTTCGACTGGACCGCCTTTGAAGGATATTCAGCGGATCAGAAAAACTCACTCGAAGCGTTCTACGACAAATCGATGAGCTCTATTATTCCTCACCAGATACTGGCTGGCGCCGTGGTAGGGATCAATTCTAAAGATATCCTGGTTAATATCGGGTATAAGAGCGAAGGCGTGGTTCCGCGCACCGAGTTCCGTTACAACCCCGATGTAAAGATCGGCGATACCGTGGAAGTATATGTGGAAGACCTGGAGAACAAAGACGGTCAGCTGCAGCTTTCGCACAAAAAAGCACGTGCCCTGAAAGCATGGGATCGTGTGAACGAAGCCTTTACAAACGATGAGCTGATCACCGGTTTTGTAAAATGCCGTACCAAAGGTGGTCTGATCGTGGACGTATTCGGCCTGGAAGCCTTCCTGCCGGGTTCACAGATCGACGTGAAACCGATCCGTGACTACGATATCTACGTAGGTAAAAACATGGAATTCAAAGTAGTGAAAATCAACCAGGAATTCAAAAACGTGGTGGTTTCTCACAAAATTCTCCTCGAAGAAGAACTCGAGCAGCAGAAAAAAGATATCATCTCTAAACTGGAAAAAGGTCAGATCCTTGAAGGTATCGTTAAGAACATCACTTCTTACGGTGTATTCATCGACCTGGGCGGCGTAGACGGTCTGATCCACATCACCGACCTGAGCTGGGGCCGTATCAACCATCCGGAAGAGATCGTTAAACTGGATGAGAAGATCAATGTGGTGGTTCTGGACTACGACGATGAGAAAAAACGCATCGCCCTGGGTCTGAAACAACTTACGGCTCACCCGTGGGAACAACTGGATGCCAACCTGAAACCGGGCGACAAAGTAACCGGTAAAGTGGTTGTATTAGCCGATTACGGTGCATTCGTTGAGATCGCTCCGGGCGTAGAAGGTCTGATCCACGTAAGCGAAATGAGCTACTCTTCACACCTGCGCAGCGCCGGCGACTTTGTAAAAGTAGGCGACGATGTTACGGCTGTGATCCTGACACTGGACCGCGAAGAACGCAAAATGTCACTGGGTCTCAAACAACTGAAAGACGATCCGTGGACCAATATCCAGGAGAAATACCCGATCGGCAGCAAACAAAGCGCCGTGGTTAAAAACTTCACCAACTACGGTATCTTCGTAGAACTGGAAGAAGGGGTAGACGGCCTGATCCACATCAGCGACCTGAGCTGGACCAAAAAGATCAAACATCCGGGCGAGATCACCAATATCAACGACAAGATCGATGTAGTGGTACTGGAGATCGACCAGGAGAACCGTAAACTTTCATTAGGTCACAAACAACTGGAATCTGACCCATGGGAAGCCTTCGGAAACATTTTCGAGGTAGGCACCGTACAGGAAGGTACCGTTGTGGAAAAAACCGACAAAGGTATGGTAGTTGCCCTGCAATATGGTATCGAAGGTTTTGCTCCGAACAAACACCTGAAGAAGGAAGACGGCAGCACCATCGCACTGGACGAAAAAGCCGAGTTCAAAGTGATCGAGTTCAACAAGGACGAGAAAAAACTCATCGTTTCACATACCAAAGTGTGGGAAGCCGATAAGGAAGACACCGAGAGAACGGAAAAAGTGAAAGAAGCCAAATCCACTGCCAAAGGCGTTGACAAACTGAAGAAAGGCATCGAGAAAACGACTCTGGGAGACCTGAGCGTACTGGCCGATCTGAAAGAGGAAATGGAAAAAGGCAGCAAAGGCAAAAAGAAAAAGAGCGACGAAGACGCTGAATAATACAACGAAAAAGCCCCGGTAAACATCGGGGCTTTTTTTTACACAAAAATGCGCTACCTTCGGGCTTTGCTTCAAGAAGAGAAAATGAATCAGGAACAGAAGACCCTATTGGAAGGAAAAGGCCTCGAGCTCGTACTCCAGCGCCTCTGCCTGGAACTGAAAGAGAATTACGGCGATTTCAGCAACTGCGCACTCATCGGCCTGCAGCCCCGCGGCGCCCTCCTCAGCGCCAGCCTGCACCGCCGCCTCGAACAAATGACCGGCCACAGTATACAGCACGGCAAACTGGACATTACCTTTTTCCGGGACGATTTCCGCCGGGGCGACGATATACTGAAGCCCAATACCACCCGCATCGACTTCCTGGTGGAAAACAAAAACGTAGTGCTGATCGACGACGTACTGTACACCGGGCGCAGCGTACGTGCCGGCTTCGACGCCCTCATGGCCTTCGGAAGACCCGCCAAGGTAGAACTGCTTACCCTCATCGACCGCCGTTATACCCGCCACATCCCCATCGAGGCCAATTACTGCGGCAAGGCCGTAGATACCCACGCCGGGCAGAAAGTACTGCTGGAATGGGATGCCGCGCAAACCAACCTGGAAAAAGTAACGTTATTTACACGCGAAGTATGAGCAGACTAAGTACCGAACATCTTTTAGGCATTAAATACATTACAGAGAACGATATCCATACCCTGCTGGACACGGCCGCTTCCTTCAAGGAGGTGATCAACCGGCCCATTAAAAAAGTACCTTCCCTGCGCGACGTTACGGTGGCCAATGTGTTCTTCGAGAACAGCACCCGTACCCGCCTTTCCTTTGAACTGGCCGAAAAACGTCTCTCTGCCGACGTAGTCAATTTCAGCGCCTCCGGTTCCTCTGTATCCAAAGGCGAAACCCTTACCGACACCGTGAACAATATCCTGGCCATGAAGGTAGACATGGTGGTGATGCGCCACCAGAACCCCGGCGCCTGCGTATTCCTGGCCAACGAACTTAAAAAATATCCCAAAAGTGCCCATGCCCGCGTGGTAAATGCCGGCGACGGTACCCACGAGCATCCTACCCAGGCCCTGCTCGACGCCTTTTCGATCCGCAACCACTTCGGCCGCATCGAAGGGCTTAATGTACTTATCGTGGGCGATATCATGCATTCCCGCGTGGCCCTGAGCAATATCTACTGCCTGCAGAAACTGGGCGCCAATGTAAAGCTCTGCGGTCCGGCCACCCTCATTCCCCGCCATATCGAGACCCTGGGTGTAGAAGTAGAGTACGACCTGCACAAAGCCCTGCAATGGTGCGACGTGGCCAACGTATTGCGTATAC
Organism: Flavobacteriales bacterium; assembly: GCA_052437175.1. Taxonomy (GTDB): domain Bacteria; phylum Bacteroidota; class Bacteroidia; order CAIKAF01; family CAIKAF01; genus JACVCJ01. Next base: position 169,014 of record JBQVOK010000001.1, on the reverse strand, counting down.
AGCTGGAACGGCAGGACATCAAATACTTCCCCTCCCTGCGCGAATATGCCATGCAGTACGGCATAAACCGCGAAGTGCTGAACCGCCTCGATAAACAGATCACCATTATGCACCCCGGGCCCATTAACCGCGGCGTAGAACTGGACGGCGATATTGCCGACAGCGAGCATTCCATTATACTGGAACAGGTAGAGAACGGAGTGGCCGTGCGTATGGCCGTACTTTACTGCCTGGCCTCTGTAAAAGAATAAGGACAAGAATTTGAAAAATGAATGACAAATAGTACATTCGTTTAATGTTAATTACTCTATGACTATGAAAATTACTGTAAACAAGGAAGATAAGTTTACTGTACTGAAACCGGAGATCGAGAAGCTCGACAGCACGGTGGCGCCGCTGGTAAAGGCTGAAATAGTGCTGGTTACCGGCAACGGCGAGCGCAATATCATCATCGACCTGGCCGATGTGCGCTATATCGATTCCAGCGGACTGAGCGCCCTGCTGGTGGCCAACCGTTCCTGCAAAAGCCTCAACGGCGCGTTTGTACTGACGGGCCTCAATGAAAATGTGCGCAAACTCATCAGCATTTCACAGCTGGATACCATACTTACCATTACGCCTACCTACTCCGAAGCCGTTGATTTTGTGATCATGGACGATATCCAAAAATCTTTGTAAGGCATTTGCTTATTCTATTTTTTTTTCCATATTTGTAACAACAAAAAACACAAAGAAAACAAACGTATGAAGAAACTTTTACTCGTAGCTGCTGTAGCACTGGGATCTTTTTCTGTAGCCAACGCTCAGGTTGATCCATGTACGCCCAACCCGGGTTATACTCCTTCAAGTCCCACAGGTGCCGGTATCGAAGACCTTCCCTGCGCGCGTCCCAATGAACTGTACAAGGCTTCGTCCACGATCGTGGTACCTACCGAAGTTACGTTTGGCGGAAGCACTGTAAAACTGTGCAGCGTGCGTGTGGATTCTATCTCAAACTGGCCGATGTATACCACTCCGCCCCTGTTCGCTATCTTTAAGAACGGCACACAGTATGCTCCGGGCGCATGGGTTCCGATCAATACGGCAAACCCGTCTGACAGAGCCTGCGTATCTATTTCAGCTACTTTCACAGCTCCTTACCAGGATACGATCCGTGTAAGAGGTACCGCCAAAGTAGGTGCTTCCTGCCCGGGCTTCCTCGACGTTTCTTTTGACGCGTTAAATGCCGGCGGTATACCTGTAGGCTTTACCGTTGATCCTTCATGTACCTATTATGTAGGTGTGGAAGAAAACCTGAGCAACAACTCTTTCGACGTTGCCCAGAACTTCCCGAACCCGGTTACCGGCGAGTCTCAGATCGTATTTAACGTACCTGCTGCCGGCAAAGTGAACTTCCGTATCACCAGCCTGGTGGGTTCCGTGATCTCTGACAAGACCATCGGCGCCAACGCCGGTAAAAACATCATCGACATCAATGCAGGTTCATTCGCTCCCGGTGTGTATATGTACAGCGTTACATACAACGGTTCTACCGTTACCAAGCGCATGATCGTGAAATAATTTTATACCTGTCTGAAAAAACTTACCTGAAACCCCGGGATATACTCCCGGGGTTTTCTTATTTTTGTATATTGAATTATGAAGTGATCATACTCGGGACCAGCAGCGCATTGCCCACTGCCGAAAGATACCCGTCCTCGCAAATACTCAACTTCAGGGAAAAACATTTCCTGATCGATGCCGGCGAAGGAACGCAGATACAGATGCGCAAGTACAAACAGAGTTTTCAGCGTATACAGAAGATCTTTATTTCGCACCTGCATGCCGATCATTTCCTGGGCCTGCCCGGCCTGCTCTCTTCCATGGCCCTGCTCGGCCGCGAAAATACACTCGAGATCTACGGCCCCCCGGGCATACAGACCTTCCTGGAAACCACCTTTCGTATATCCGACGCCTATCTTAGCTTCCCGGTAAAATACATCGCTACCGACCACAGGGAACCCCGGCTTCTGTATGAAGACGAGCACATGCTCATCAGCAGCTTCCCGCTGTTCCACCGCATTGCATGTACCGGTTTCCTGTTCCGCGAAAAAGAAAAGGCACGTAAATTCGATAAGAAACTGCTCAACAAATACTTTCTTACCCCGGATGAGATCATCCGCATTAAGAACGGTGCCGATTACCAGGCGCCCGACGGGAATTTCTATCCCAATGCCGAGATCACCATCGACCCGCTGCCACCACGCTCCTATGCCTATTGCAGCGATACCGCCCCGTTTGAACAGCTGGCTTCCTATGTAAAAGACGTACACACCATTTACCACGAGTCTACCTTTACCACGAAGCACGCCCTGCGGGCCAGAGAAACGCGCCACAGTACCGCTTTACAGGCCGCAGAACTGGCGCGGGACGCAGGCGCAGCCCAACTGATCCTGGGCCATTTTTCCACCCGCTATACCGACCTGCAGGAATTCCTGGACGAGGCTCAGCCCGTTTTTGCCAATACCCTGCTTGCCCGCGAGGGAAATACCTACGAAATTTAAAGGCTTCTGCCCAAAAGCCCTATATTTGTTTTCCTAAATAAACGGTACTATGCTCAACGAAAAAGTAGAAAAAATACTGAATACACAGATTGCCAAAGAAGCAGCCTCTTCGTCCCTGTATCTTTCCATGGCCTCCTGGTGCGATACCAAAGGACTGGATGGTTGTGCCGCTTTTTTATACAACCAGGCCGATGAAGAGCGTACCCACATGCTGAAACTGATGAAATACATCAGCGACAGCGGCGGACATGCCCGCGTACCGTCCATCCCCGAGCCGCAATTCCAGTTCAGGGACGTAACCGAAGTTTTTTCACTGGTACTGAAAAGTGAGATGCATATTTCGGAATCTATACACGATATCATCGATACCTGCACCAAACTGCGCGATTACACCACGCTGCACTTCCTGCAATGGTACGTTACCGAACAGCACGAAGAAGAAAAACTGGCGCGTTCTATCCTGGACAAGATCGAGATCATCGGCCTCAAAGGTCAGGGGCTGTATCTTTTCGACAAAGACATGGCCGGTTTCCAGGTGGCTACGGAAATGAAGACCCAGGAAAACGGAGGGGGCGCCGCCTAAGTCCGCAATGCGTTACTACATTATTGCCGGTGAAGCATCCGGTGACCTGCACGGCAGTAACCTTATACGCGCCATACGCGAAGCCGATCCGCAGGCCGTGATACGCGGCTGGGGAGGCGACCTGATGAAGGCCGAAGGCGCCGATATCGTGAAGCATATACGCGAACTGGCATTCATGGGCTTTGTGGAAGTACTGAAGAACCTGCGCACCATACGCCGCAACTTTGCCTTCTGCAAACAGGATATAGAAGCCTTTGCCCCGGACGTGCTGGTATGCATCGACTATCCCGGTTTTAACCTGCGCATGTGCAAATGGGCCAAGCAAAAAGGCTACCGCACCGCTTTATACATTGCCCCACAGGCCTGGGCATGGAAGGAAAAACGCGCCTATACCCTGCCCGCCATCTGCGACGAAGTGATCAGTATACTCCCTTTTGAAGAAGCTTTTTTTGCCCGTTTCGGCACAAAGGTCCGCTATGTAGGGCATCCCCTGGCCGATGCCATCAGCCGCTATAAGGCTGCCGCACACCCGCAGATACCCGAACTTGCCGCAGAGGACAAACCCCTGGTGGCCCTGCTGCCCGGATCGCGCCGCGATGAAATTAAGAACATGCTGCCTGTATTTATGCAGGTACGCCGCCTCTTTCCGCAATACCGCTTTGTGATCGCCGGGGCTCCCGCGCTGGATATGAACGTATACCGCCGGAACGGACTCGAAGAAGATGTACCCGTGGTCTTCGGACACACCTATGCCTGCCTGGCAGCAGCCCGGGCGGCTATTGTAACTTCGGGGACCGCAACCCTGGAAACCGCCCTGCTCGATACCCCGCAGACCATCTGTTATAAAGGCAATCCCATTTCGTACCAGATCGTAAAACGCCTCATTAAAATTCCCTATGTTTCCCTGGTGAACCTGATCCTGGGACGCCCCCTGCTGAAGGAATACCTGCAGTACGACCTGACCGTACCCAACATTACCGCCGAACTGAAACGCCTGATGGAAGACGGGGAATACCGGCAGACCATCCGTTCCGGTTATGCCGAACTGCGCGCAATCGTAGGCGACGGCGGCGCATCGCGCAAAGCCGCAGACATTATCGTACGGCTGGCTGCCAACTAAAAAAGGCCTCCCGCGGGAAGCCTTTCCTGTATTTCGTATATTCTTTGTTTATTTTACACGCTCCATGTATTCGCCCGTTTCCGGGTTTACACGGATCATTTCGCCCGTTTCAATAAAAAGCGGTACGCGGATCTCGGCTCCGGTCTCCAGGGTGGCGGGTTTCAGTGTGTTGGTAGCGGTATCGCCCTTGAGGCCCGGTTCGGTATAGGTCACTTCCAGGTCAACCGATTTGGGCGGCTTGGCCGATACAGGACTGTCGTCTGCAAAAAACACCTTTACCATATTGCCTTCTTTCATGAACTGCATACCGGTTCCGAACAGGGTCTCGTCCACGTAGTACTGCTCATAGGTATCGGCATCCATACACACCACGGCATTACCGTCTTTATACAGGTATTGCAGGTCGCGTTCCTCTACACGTATGATCTCAACCTCTTCGTCGGGACGGAAACGGTTTTCTGCCAGTTTGCCCGAACGCATCACACGCATCTTGGCCTGGTAAAATGCACGCAGGTTACCCGGTGTGCGGTGGATCCACTCCACGATCTGGCAGAGTTCATTATTGTACATAATGAAATTACCGTTGGAAATATCTGAAGCCTTTGCCATATACTTTATTTTGAAGGGCAAAAATAACGCTTAAACTCGTTTTAGCAAGTCCCCGGAATCATTTCAGACCTGGCATACTTTTCTGAGAATAAATGCGTTTTATTATTTAACATATTTTCACGTTTAATTTTTTTTTCGTAAATTTGAATAAAACATAAGGCTTATGAAACCGATGATCATTTTTTCTACTCTGCTTTTGGTTGTCACTACGGCCTGTAAAAGCAACCGATCCAGTGACCTCTCCACCCCACCTTCAGAAACCTCTTTTGCATTCCCCAAAGCACAGAAAGGCACCCGCCTCATTTACCTTTATGCCAATCATGGTATCCGTTCGCGGCTCGACATTACCATACAGCGCATGGATGAAAGCCTGGCTTTCGACTATTCGATGAACCTCATGGACAATCCGCGCGGACACGTGACGGTGAGCCAGGCGGCACTGAAATCGGCCAACAGTTTCGAGATGGTCTTCCCGCTCGAAAAACCGGTTGCCGAGAACCAGTCGTCACTACTGCTGAGCCAGATGGCCTTCCGGGACCTGCTGGAAGCCGGCGAAACTGTACTGGACCTGGGCAGCGGCCTGGAAAGCTATTTTTTTGCACAGAACGAAGAAGTAGCCTTTTCTTACAATTCCAAGGTTGTGTTTATGACCTGCATGAAGTGCAGCAACCTGGACAAAACGGGCGAAGTATGGATACTGAAAAATCCCGCCTTCCCGATCATTGTAAAAATGAACAGGGGCGTTTCCATCGAGCTTGACCAGTGGATCGATCCGGCAGAAGTTACTGAGACCGCGGCAGTGCCCGTTTCAGCTGCTTCGAATGCCGGTTGAGATGCGCCTGCAGAAAAGCCAGGGTCTGCGCTAAACTGAGCATACCGGAACTGGGGTGCCTGAATAGTCCGGCCTTTTCCAAAGCCGGCGGGTAAGACTGCACAAAGGCCTGGTAACGTTCCCGTACCTCTTCCCATTGGCTGAGCAAGGCATCCGTATCGTATGGACCTTTTACGGCGGGCAATGCCGAAGGTGCCCGGAAACGCAGCGGCGAACGCAGGGCCAGCATCAGCAGAAAGGCATTCCGTTTTTGGCGGAACCCGACAGGTTTAAGGCCGGCTCCGTACTTTTGCAGCCGGTGCCTGCAATACGACAAGGTAGCGCTTTCAACATCCAGAATATGTTTCAGCACCTCCGCAGGAGACCATCCTCCCGGCGGAGGTGTTTTGTTCAGCGATTCCACGGAATAGTCCTTCAGCAGTTGTTCCAGCTGTATGCGCGAATTTTCGAGCCGTGCCAGGCGGGTATTGACAGTTCTCATACATCCATATTCGACAGCAAGCCGCCGGCATTACCACGCATTTCTGTCTCCCAGCTTGCTTCTGCCTGTTTCAGGGCCCTGTTCAGGGCGATCACAATAAAATCTTCGAGTTCTTCGCGACGTTCGGGCAGGCACATAGAGGGTTCTATTTCTATGCTCTTTACATCCCTGTTGCCGTTAACCACCACTTTTACAGCGTTGTTACCGGCTTCTGCTTCAATACGAAGGCGGTCGAGCCGCTCTTTACTCTCCTTCATTTTCTGCTGCATTTCCTGCAGCTTTTCCATCATATTTCCCAACATAAATTCCTGTATTTGTTCAAATTTAAAATATGTGTATGCAGAGAGACAGAGGATTTCATATTTTATCTTATCGCAAAAGGTTTACATGGCCGAACAATTCTCCCTGTCGCCCGTGCTTTTCTGTATAGACAATGCGCCACACATACGTATCCTGTTTGCAGGGTTTGTTACCGCACATACCGTTCCACGCCTTTTCGAACGAATCGGTTTTCCATACCACTTCGCCCCAGCGGTTAAAAATAACCATATCAAACTGTTCGATATCTACCCCGTATGCCCGGAAGAGCTCATTCAGACCGTTTTCATCTACAGTAAACGTATTTGGTACATAAATGTTCCCTAAAACGAAAACCGTTACGCTGTCGATAAAGTAACAACCGTTAGTATCTGTGTACAACAGGCCGTAGGTAGTGGTAATGGAGGGGGACGATACCGTGGTACGGCAGTAATTGCAGGAAAGATCCATAGGCGGTATCCACTGGTACGTGCCGTGCGAAGGCCCGGAAGCCGTGAGTATGGCCTTTTCGCCGTATTCGATATACTGATCAGGCCCCGCATATACATCCGTAACGCCGTAGGTGTTCACCTGTACGGTATCGCTGGTGGTACAGCCGATACTGTCGGTAATGATCACGCTGAAGGTAACCGCATAGGGTATAACGGCCGTCGGGTACTGCACGGTTGACGAATCGAGGTACACCGTGGGGAACCATTGGTACGATATCCCGCCCGAGCTGTACAGGCGAACGGGGTTCCCGGGGCAGATCAGTGTGTCCGGGCCACTTATGGGGTATATGCGTTTTACATTCACCGACATGGTATCGTAACTGTCGCCGCAGGCATTACGGCCGCGTACAATGTAGGTAATGTCCTGGTCGGGTGTGCAGTTCGGATTGCTGATGTTCGGGTTACTGAGGTATGTGGGCGGTGTCCACAGGTAGTGCGTGGCCCCGGAAACCGAAAGCTGAATGGCGTCGCCGTGGCAGATCAGGGTATCCGGACCGGCATCGGCCTGGGGCTGAAAATCTACCTGTATCCGCGTGCTGTCACGCAGTACACATCCGTCGGGATTCTGTACCGTTACTACGTAAATGGTGGTACTGCCGGGCGTGGCAACCGGGTTGGCAATATTCGGGTTACTGAGCGTAGCCGCCGGCGACCAGGAATAGGAAATTCCGCCCGAAGCCGTGAGTTGTGCGCTGTTGCCGATGCATATCGTATCATTATCAGAGGTCTGGATCGAAAAATTGATCACCGGTACCAGCACCTGCGCCGTATCGTTACCGCAGTTGTTGCTGGCTATGAGTGTGTATGTGCTTGTGCCCGGGGGATGCACCCAGGGGTTGGCCAGGTTGGCCTGTGAACTGGGCATACCCGGCACCACCAGCCAGGAATAGGTAGTACCGCCGGAACCCTGCAGCTGTATACTGTCCAGCGGACAGATGGGTGCCACGGGCCCGATGTTAGCCACCGGTTTGGGCAGTACCTGCACCTGTATCTGGGCCGTATCCGAAGGCACGCAGTTCTGTGGATCGGATGCCACCAGTGTTACGGTATAGGTACCCGGTGCGTTGTAGGTATGCGATCCGTTCAGCCCCGTGCTGGAAGCGCCGTCGCCATAGTGCCAGGTAAACGAGGTGCCGCCGTTGCTCAGGTTCTGGAATACCACATTGGTACCTTCGCACACGGCACTCACATTGGCATCGAGATAGGCCGTAAGCGCCGACACATCAAATTTTACAAGCGCAATATTACAGTTGGTGGAATTATTGGTAGCGGAATAGGCGCCGGGGGTGGTGGGCAGGTCGTCCTGTCCGCCGCAGCTGGCACACATAGCCTGGAATACAACGCCATCCTTGTTAAAACGGCTGGTGCCACCGTCTACGTGGTCGCCCGAACTGCCGCCGCCCAGGTAGGTGGCGTACAGCAGGTTCTCTGCATTGGGATAGAACACGGCCAGGTAAAAATCGCTACCGTCCGTCGTGGTCTTGTATGCCCCCGGGGTAATAGGCATGCCAAATACCGTGCCGCCGATGCCACCGTTCGACTGGTTTACCTGTCCGCCCCAGCCGGCAATATAGATCTGGTCGCACTCGTGCAGCAGGAAGGCCGTAGGCACCAGGTTGATCTGCGAGGCGCCCGCCCCGAAACAGGTAGACATCAGGGTGCTGGTGAGTGCCGGATTCAGTTTATGAATGAACTGCCCTGTGCCCGCATTCGAGTATACATTGCCCGAAGGCCCTGCCTGTATGGGATATCCGCCCATGCTCTGCCCCATCACGAATACGTTGTCGGCCAGGTCGAGCTGTACAAAATAGGTCTGGTTGTAGTTGGAGGTACCGATATAGGTTGAGGCCTGCAAAACCGTTCCCGCGGCGTTCAGGCGCACGAGAAAACCGTCTACCCCGCCGCTGTAGGCCGGCTTGATGACGCCGCCCGTAGTGGTGAGATTACCGCTGTTGGTGCCGCCTGTAAAATAAATGGTGCCATTGGTGGCCCGCTGGATACTGTAGGCCGCATCGTCGCCCGAGCCACCGAAATAAGAAGAGGCCTGCAGAGCGGACAATGTCGGGTTAAAGCGCGCGAACACCGCATCGCTGCCACCGCCGCCGTAACTGCCCTGGAAGGCGCTCAGCACCGGAAAGTTAGTACTCTGCGTTACCGAAGCAATGTAAATATTACCCGGGCCGTCGATGATCACTTCCCCGCGGAATTCATCGGCATAGTTGGCACTGAGGGCCGCGCTCATATTGAGCCCGTCGTTACCGCTGCCACCCAGGAAAGTGGAACCGATGAGCGCGCTGCCGGTGGAATTGAACTTGGTTATAAAGATATCGGTACCGTTGTTGTAATTGATCAGCCCGCCAAAGAAAATAAGCGGAGAACCATTATTGAAACTGTTGTCGTAACAGCCCGCTGAGGTAGGAAAGCTGGGCGAACCCGTGTTACCGAGCACAATGAGTTCTTCGGCCGGGGTAACAATGAGCGAATGAGGCATGTCGGGGCCGTTACCGCCCAGGAAGGTGGAGAACAGCAGGCTGGTGCCGTTGGAAGCGAATTTGGAAAGCACCGCATCGATATTGCCCGAGCCCCAGGTAACCTGGTAAGCGCCGGGAGAGGTCGGGTACGAAGAACCGAAAACGATACCGCCCGCATAACCGGCGCCCGTAGGGTCCGGCGTGGCCGTATAGCCCCAGCTGTCGCTCAGGGAACCGATATAGGTAGAGAAAATGATGATGGGATCGATGACCAGCTCCAGCGAGGCATCGTAACCCTTGGGGAAATGGAAGCTGACTTCCTGCCCGCGGATGCGGAACTCCGTTTCTACTTCTTTCTTAGTGCCGTTCAGCAGCTGGTAGGCATAGGGCTTTACTTCACGTACGTCGCCCACGGCTGTCTGCAGCACCAGTTCGCCGTTACGGACCCGCATTTTTTTGATACCGGCATATTTCCAGCGGATATTAGCCGCATCGGCGCCGGGATGTACAATAAAATCGTATTTAAGCTGGTTGTCGCGGAACGCATACAGCAGGTCGATACCCGGGTAAAAACCGGGCTGACGAAGTTCCTGGTAGATCTTTACACCGGAACGCCAGCGCGAGGAATCGTTACCGAGGTAATAATTGTAATATTCGCTTTTAGGTTGTGCCGCTTTGTAGGCCGCTGCGGAAGCGCCGATGAATTCCTGGCGGAAAGCATGTTTCTGCAGGTTGGCGGGAAAACCGGCCAGGGATTCGCCGAATTTAGCCGCATGCGCATATTCTGCTTTAAGCCGGGCATCCCAGGTATCGAACAGTACCGAAGTTCCTTCCAGGTACACCATGGCACCGGGAAGTTCGGCCCGGTATGCATAGGGCTCTTCCCACTGCCCCAGGTTTTCTACGAAACCATAGGTGATCTGGGCCTGTACCTGGGTGAGGCCGTATAGTCCGCTCAGGAGAAGGTATAAGAGGAGTCTTCGCAAGGGAATCAATACATTAACCCCCAAAATTAACTTTTTTTCAGAAATACTACAAGTTTCTTTTTCAACACGTTAATTCCGGGCGCCGAAAAGCGCGCTGCCGATGCGCACCATAGTGCTACCCTGCTCAACAGCAAGCAGATAGTCGCCGCTCATTCCCATCGACAATACGTCGAAATCTTTTTCGGGGAAGTAATTTTTTGCTTTTATGGCATCAAAGGTCTTTTTCAGGCCGGCAAATTCAGTCTTTACCTTTTCTGTATCTTCTGTAAATGAAGCCATTCCCATCAATCCGCGTACTTTTACAGAGGGTGCATTCTGCATTACGCCACTTTCCAGGATGCTAAGGAGTTCGGCCTCATCAAAGCCGAATTTGGTCTCTTCGGAAGCGATGTGCATCTGGAGCAGCACCTGTATGATACGTCCGGCTTTCGAGGCCTGTTTCTGTATCTCGTTAAAGAGCCTGAGACTATCTACACTGTGGATCATGTGCACAAAGGGCACGATGTATTTTACCTTATTGCTCTGCAGGTGGCCGATCAGGTGCCATTCAATGTCTTTGGGCAGGGCTTCGTACTTGGGCAGCAGTTCCTGCACACGGTTCTCCCCGAAGATACGTACACCGGCATCGTAGGCCTGCTGCAGCACTTCGGCCGGATAGGTCTTGGACACTGCCACCAGGGTTACCTGCGGGGGCAGCTGTGCTTTTATTGCTTCGTATCGTGCCTGGCTGAACATTATTCTTCCGAAAGTTTATAGATAAACAGCCCGTTCAGGAATTTGGGCTCAAAGAAGGTACTTTTCGGGGGCATCATTTCCCCGGCGTCGGCCATTTGCTTGAACAGTTCCATGCGTACCGGGTAAAAGGTGAACGCCGCGGCAAATTTCCCGGAGCGTACGGCCTGTTCCAGGCGCGGGGCATCGGTCTTTCCGCCGATGAACTTTACGCGTTTATCCTTGCGCAGGTCGTGCACCTGCAATACGGGGCCGAAAATATGGATATTGGCCAGTTCGGGGTCGAGTCCGTCGGCGGGATGATCGTTCTTCAGGAATTCCCGTTTCAGGTTCAGCACATACCAGCCATCGGCCAGGCATACGCCGAATTCGTGCGGGGCCACGGGAATTACGGGCACCGTACTTTTCTGTATGTGAAATTTTTCGGCCAGCAGCGAAATGAACTGTTCGCCCGTATAGCCGTTCAGGTCGCGCACCAGGCGCGAGAATTCAAAGAGCCGGGCTTCGGTCTCGGGCAGAGCTGCCGCCAGGAAATAATTGTAACAGGCCTGGGGGTCTTCTTCTGCGGATTGGGAGGCTTTATCGCGTCCGTAGAGGTAACTGGCTGCACAACGGTGGTGTCCGTCGGCAATGTATACCGACCGCTGCGCGGCGAAAAGCATTTCCACCGTTTCCAGGTCGGCCTCCTTCTGTATCTTCCAGAAGGTATGCACAAAACCGTCGGGCCCGCTGAATGAGGCATAGGGCGCAGTACGCAGGTAGGCTTCCTTCAGGTTGTCCCAGAGTACATTGTTCTCAAAAACGAGGTACACAGGTTCGGCATGTATATCAATGGTATCGAGGTACTGTTTCAGCAGTTCTTCTTTGTGTTCCAGGGTTTGTTCGTGCTTGCGGATGCGGCCGCCTTCGTAGTCGCCTACGTGTGCCAGACCGATGATGCCTGTGTACACATGTCCTTCTTTCACCTGCTGGTACAGGAAAAAACAGGGTTCTTCCTCACGTACCAGGATGCCTTCGGCCATCATAGAGGCCAGTTTTTCGCGGCCCAGGTTCAGTATCTCGTCGTAAGGAGTGGTGGCTTTGGCCCGTGCATCCTGCACCGGAACGATCACGTGCAGGAACGAAAGCGGGTTCGAAGCCAGCACTTCTGCACTTTCTTCGCGGGTATAGGAATCAAAGGGGCGGGTTACCACCTTGTCAAGCACGTGTAATTCAGGCAGTATAGCCCTGAACGGTTTAAAAATTACCATAGTACAAACAAACAGGCACGAAAATAAGACAAAAAACAACATCCGGCGCCGGACTGCGTTCTTCCCTAAAAATTACAGCGGCGTTCCCCGCTTTTTACTTTATTTGTATACGTGTATAAACAAGGGTCGCATTTTGAAAATTAATATATACAGCCGCAAACAGCGGTGGAAACTATGGCTTGCCGCCTTTGCCGCCATTATTGTAATGGCCACGCTCTGGTATTCGGGCAGCCTGGTAAAGAATATTTCCAATGACGAGCGCGCCAAGGCCAAGCTCTGGGCCGAAGCCGTGAAACGACGCGCCAAACTGGTACAGGAGACCGCACGCCTGTTCAGCATGATCGAAGAAGACGAACGTAAAAAGGCCAATATCTGGGCCCAGGCCATGCTGAGCATTGTACAGAGCGAAAGCGAAGACCTTACGTTTTATGCTTCGGTGCTGGAAAGCAATACCACCATACCCGTGATCATTACTTACGAGGACGGTTCCGTGTGGACCTACCGTAACCTGGAACGCGAAGACCCCGACAGTGTATACATTCAGCAGGAACTGGAACGCATAAAGGCCGAAAAAAAGCCCATTACGCTTACCAATACCGAATTCGGCGAAAAGATCGTGTATGTGTTGTATTACGACGATTCGCGCATCTACCGCAAACTGCAGGAAATACTGAAAGACCTGGTGGATTCCTTTATTTCGGAAACCGTGATCAATTCGGCCTCGGTGCCCGTGATTTATACCGACAGCAGCCAGACCCGCATCATTGCCAAAGGTAATATCGACACCCTGAACTATAAGAACGACCTGGCCCTGATCGAAGACATGCGCAGCGAGAATGAACCGTTTGCCATCGAGATCAATGCCGGGGAACGCAATTATATTTTTTACAAGAACAGTTACCTGGTGCGGCAACTGCGCTATTTCCCGGTGGTACAGCTTATGATCATCGGGCTGTTCCTTATTGTTTCTTACTTTTTATTCTCTACCTCGCGCCGGGCCGAACAGAACCTGGTATGGGCCGGTATGAGCAAGGAAACGGCCCACCAGCTGGGTACGCCCCTGTCCTCGCTGAGCGGCTGGGTTGAGATACTGAAGGTGAACGGCGTGGACGAAAGCATTACCTCCGAGATCGAAAAGGACCTGGAACGCCTGCAGACCATTGCCGAACGATTCTCTAAGGTGGGTTCCGTGCCGGAGATAAAACCCGTGCCGGTGCGCAGTACCCTGCTGGAAACCCTGAAATACATGGAACCCCGCACGGGTAAAGGCATTAGCTATAGTTTTAACGACCTGCTGCAGAGCGATCCGGCCATACCGCTGAGCAAACCCCTGTTCAGCTGGGTGATCGAAAACCTGACCCGCAACGCCGCCGACGCCATGGAAGGCAAAGGAAGCATACGGGTAGAAATAGGTGAAGCCGGTCGCCGCATTTACATAGACATCAGCGATACCGGCAAAGGCGTGCCCAAAGGCATGCGTAAACAGATCTTTCAGCCGGGCTTTACTACCAAGAAACGGGGCTGGGGACTGGGTCTTTCGCTGGTGAAACGTATCATTGTGAACTACCACGGCGGCAAGGTATTTGTAAAATGGAGCGAACCCGGTCAGGGTACCACTTTCCGTATACTGCTGCCCAAAAAGTAGGTGATTCCGGCGGGTTGGTCTAAAATCTGCCGCCTTCCGCAGCGATAAATTTTATTTTTGCGTCCTATTCCCACACAGATGAAAAAGATCTCCGTCCTTCTTGCCCTGCTGTTTCCGGCCTTATTAACTCAGGCACAATCGCCCGTTCCCGCATTCATCAGCGACAGCCTGGACACCTATATACAACGCGGCATGCAGGACTGGGAAATTCCCGGTATGTCAGTGGCCATCGTAAAAGACGGACAGGTGGTACTGAGTAAGGGCTACGGCGTACGCGACCTGCTTACCCAGAAACCCGTGGACGATAAGACCTTGTTTTACATAGCCTCCAATACCAAACTGTTCACCGGCACGGCTGTAGCCAAACTGTACTACGAAGGCAGCCTGAAAATGGACGAAAAAGTAAGTACCTACCTGCCCTGGTTCAGCCTGTACGACAAGAACAGTTCCGAGCTGGTGAGCGTGCGCGACATACTGAGTCACCGCCTGGGTACACAGACCTTCCAGGGCGATTTTACCTTCTGGGGCACCACACTCACGCGCGAGCAGGTGGTACGCAAAATGGCCCTTCTGAAGCCTTCGGCCCCTTTCCGGCAGAATTTCGGCTACTGTAATGCAGGGTATGCCGCCGCCGGACTGGTAGTAGAACAGGTGAGCGGCAAGAAATGGGAAGCCTACGTACGCGATAATTTCCTGACGCCGCTGGGCATGTTCGACACGTATCTTACCAGCAGCGACGCCATTTCCAGGCCGAATATAGCCACGCCCTACTCTACTTCGTTTACGCCTTTGCAGGCCATTCCTTACGACGAGGTGGACGCCATCGGTCCGGCCGGCAACATGCTGAGCTGCGCACAGGACATGGCCAGATGGCTGCAGTTACAGCTGGACAGCGGCCGCTATAACGGCAAACGCATCCTGGAATGGGGCGCGGTTTATGAGACCCGCAAGGCCAATACGGTGGTAAATACCCGTAAATCCAGTTATGCACCACAGCATTTTTCCATGTACGGACTGGGGCTGTTCAGCGGCGATTACAACGGCTGGCAGATATACTGGCACACCGGCGGGGCCTTCGGCTTTGTATCGGTAACCTGTTTTGTGCCCGAAGAGAACCTGGGCCTGGTGATCCTGACCAACCAGGACAACCAGAGCTTTTTTGAGGCCCTGCGTTACCAGATCCTGGACGCCTACCTGGGTATGCCTTACATAGACCGCAGTGCCTTTTTCCTGAATTTTCACCGCAAATCACAGCAGGAAACCGCACGCACGCTGACAGAATACCAGAACAAAGTGAACGCAAAGCCTGCGCTGCCCGTTCCTGTAAAAGGAATTACGGGTACCTACAAAAATTTCCTGTACGATTTTATCGAGATCAAAGAAGAGAACCAGGAGCTGCAGGTACATTTCGGGCTACACAAAAACCTGAAGGCCAGGCTCGAATACATGGGCCAGAACGAGTTCCTGCTCAGTTACAACAACCCGGGATACGGTATGCACCCGGTAAAAGCGGTGTTTAAAGGAAAAAAGATGGTTTCGGTAGAGATAAAAGCGCCTGATTTCCTGGAATACGATCCGTATACGTTCAGCCGTTAAGTGCATTCTTTCCGGTAGCGGGCGGCACCCATACGCGCAGAGCCGCAGGGACAACTTCCACGTGCAGCTGCCCGGATATTTTGCCGGCATAATCGCCGTCGGTATGTACTTCCCAGATACCTTCAAAATTCATATCGCATTGTGGCAGTGAGGTGCGGTAGATACGTCTGCTGTAGCCGGCCGCTTTGTTCAGTACTACACGTAACCCGAGCCAGGGAAGCAGTATACCGGGAATTTTACGGAATGCGGCCACTTCCAGTTTGGCATCGTCCATACGGGCTGCCGGCGCTACTTTTACGTTACCGCCCCACTGCGAACCATTGGCAAACTCCACGGTCCAGGCCAGTCCCTGCCAGCGGCTGCCGGGGCCTTTTATATCCACCTGGCGTTTGTCCAGTTTCAGGTTCAGCAGTATGGTACGCACATAGCCCCATACACCGCGGCCATGCGCCTGTTTAAACGCTTTGGCCACATGTGCCGAATAGCCCACGCCGGCCACGTTCAGGAAGTGACGGTCGCCCAGGCGCCCGGTATCGATAAGGACCTCGCGGTGATTTTCGGCCACGGCAATGGCCATGTTCCAGCGCAGGGGAATTTTCCAGTGCCGCGCAAAACCGTTGCCGCTGCCCATAGGCACAATACCCAGGGCCGTATTGCTGTATAAAAGCTGTTTCGAGATCGCATTCAGCGTACCGTCGCCTCCGCAGGCAAACACAGCCGCATATTGCTCCTGCACCAGGCGCTGTACAATCTGTGCCGATTCTTCAGCACTTCCCGGCTGAAAGACCGTATAGGACGTGAATTCCTCCAGGTATTCGATCAGGCGGATCTTCGATGCCCTTTTCCATACATTCCCCGAGCCCTTGTTCACAATAAAGGCTATCTTTTGTTCATCCAATCTACTTGCACGTTTAAAGTACAAAAGTACACTTCAGGGGCTAAAAACAAAGCCGAAAGCGACAAACCGGCCTGTTTCACCGATAAGCGGGTGATACCGGCTGCCGTACATTCTGAAAAAATACGCCATTTGTAGTAGCGTTCGGACCGGCCATATACCGCAACTTTGCTGAAAACAAAACTTATGAAACGCATACTCATTCCCTGCTCACTTAGCCTCTGCCTTGCACTCACCACCTTTACCGGTTGTAAAAAAGATATCCTGGACCCCGACGGGGACACGCCCGCCACTACCGACCCGCTTAAAACCCTGGGCATGCCTTCCGATGCCGACGGCGCCCTCATCGCCATCTGCACCATTACCAAACAAAGCGTACCCGGTATGCCCGGCGGCGGCGTAGAAGTAGAGACCGGTACGGCCGTGGCCGTGTTCGGCGACCTGGCAGGCGGTACCTTCAGCGATGCCGGCAGTGTAAGCGTGGCAGCCGGTCAGAGCGGCAGCAGCTTCAGTCTTGAAAAGCAGGACAATAATGCCTATGTGTATAAGCCATCTGCCTCTAACCCCCAGGGCCCCGGTTTTAAAACGGCCAATACCGGCACCATTCCCTTCTGGAAAGTACCTACCCGTAATATTTCCGACGAAGCCGGTACCGCAGGTTTCCCCGAAAAACCGGTGATCTCTTCGTCTACCACCATCAAACGTTCTTCAGGCTACACCTTTACTCTTTCTGCCGATCCGCAGGCCGATAAAATACTTTACGTGATCGCTTCCGGCAACAAATACGTGACCAAAACCATGGTAGCCGATCCGAACAACGATTACCGCAGCGCCGTTTTCAGCGCCTCTGAACTGGGCGATCTGCCCGCTTCGGACCAGGCCCTGATGCAGGCCGTGCCCTATAACGAAATTAAAAAGGTGATCGACAGCAAGAATTACTACTTCATCAACGAAGTGGTGCTCAGCCAGACCGTTACCGTGGAATAATACCCGCCAACCCGCTCTTCCCGTCCGTCATCCCTTGTACACAATACCCTGCAGAAACGGAAGTCCTCCTCATGGCTTCCGTTTCCTGCATTTGGGCAATACCCGTTTTTTAGCTATCTTTGTAAGAATATGTGGCAATGATGTCTGCCCGGAACCGCACTTTGGTGCTGATGACGTCTGTTTTACGGCCAGTGGCCATGCATATACTTTTGTATGAGAACAGACACGAAAATGACACATAAACCGGGCTCCCTTCCTTACCTGCTTAAATGGTTTGTACTCTGTTGCGCCGTGGGGCTGCTCTCCGGCTCGGCTTCCGCTTTGTTCCTGGCCCTGTTGCAACGGACAACGGAATTCCGTGAGGCCCACAGCTGGATGCTTTTACTGCTGCCCCTGCTGGGACTGCTCTGCGGATTGCTGTATCACTATGCCGGGGCATCCGTTTCGGGCGGCAATAACCTGCTGATCGACGAATTTCATACGCCGCGCAGGCCCATTCCCTTCCGGATGGCGCCCCTGGTGCTGACAGGCACTTTACTTACACACCTGGGCGGAGGCTCAGCCGGCCGGGAAGGTACCGCCGTACAGATGGGCGCAGCCCTGGCCGGGCGCCTGAACCGTCCTTTCCGGCTCAATCGTAAAGAGCGGCGTATACTGCTGATCACAGGCATCAGCGGAGGATTTGCATCAGTATTCGGCACACCGCTGGCCGGAGCCGTTTTCGGACTGGAAGTACTGCATGGCGGACGTACCCGTTACACCGCCCTGCTGCCGGCCCTGCTCAGTGCCCTGGTGGCCGATCTCAGCTGCCGCGCCTGGCAGATCGGGCATACCCATTATCCCCGGCCCGAAATCCCGGCCCTGAGCCTCAGCAGCCTGGGTTTCTGTATCGCTGCCGGTATGCTCTTCGGGCTGGCCGCCCTGCTTTTTTCACAAAGCATACACACCTGCACCCGTCTCTTTGCACGCTACATTGCCTGGCCTCCGCTGCGGCCCCTGCTGGGCGGTACGGTGCTGGCTGCGGTCTTCTGGTACGGCGGCACGCGTTATGCCGGGCTGGGCATTCCCGCGATCGAAGAGGCATTCCGGAGCCCGGCACCTGCCTATGACTTCCTGCTGAAGATACTTTTTACCGCTTTAACCCTGGGAGCGGGATTCAAGGGCGGCGAAGTAACCCCGCTGTTCTTTACCGGCGCCGTGCTGGGCAGCGCCCTTTCGCCCTGGATACCGCTGCCGCTGAGCCTGCTTACGGCCCTGGGATTTACTGCCGTATTCGCGGGCGCCTCCAATACGCCCCTGGCCTGTATACTGATGGGCATAGAGCTCTTCGGTCCGGAAACCGCCCTATACCTGGTGCCCGCCTGCATCACAGCCTATTTTTTCTCCGGCCACAACGGCATTTATAGCTCCCAGTCGGCAGAACGGCCCGGACACCTGCTGTTCGGCAGGGCCAAAAAACGGCTGATGCGTTATCCCCGCAGATAGTTTTTAAAGAGCGGGGCATTCCGTACCTTTGAATCCCACACAAAATGCTTATGACAATTTCCAGCCGCCTGATCTTCTTTATACTGGTCTGCTGCACGCCGGAGCTTTTTGCAACAGTCAGCATACCTGCCTTCAGAGCGCCACAGAGCTATCATTACACGGTAGATCTGAATGAGTTGCATAACGACCGCCTCACCGTAAAACTCCGTTTCACCTACCCGCCGGAACAAAAAAAGATCGTTTTCTGCTTCCCGAAAGTGGTGCCTGGCATTTATGCAGAAATAAATTCCGGTAAACACGTCGACTCCCTGCAGGCCTTTGACAGGAACGGTGCAGCCCTGCGGATAAAGCGGCTCAATATGAACGAGTGGGAGATCAGCGAAGCAGCACAGATCGCCAGCATCAGCTACCAGGTGGATGATGGCTGGGAAGCTTTTATTCCCCGTAATTCCGGCATGTATTACTCGGCAGAAAGCAGTTTTGATCCCGATTTTTTTGTTCTTAACCAGCACAATCTCTTTGGCTTTATAAAAGGCAGCGAACAACTTCCTTTTCACCTGGAAATACGGTACCCGGAATACTTTTACGGCGCAACAAGCCTGTCCAGAGGCATCGGCACGGCCGGCACCGATCATTTTTACGCACAGAACTACCGCACACTTGTAGACCAGCCCCTGATGTATTGCCGTCCCGACACCGCCTTCCTGGATATCGGCAGCACCCGGGTATGCGTGGCCGTGTACAGCACTTCGGGCCAGCCCATGTCGGGGCTTATTGCCGGACACCTGGAGCCCCTGCTGCAGAAACAGCTGGTTTTCCTGGGCGGCCGGCTACCCGTAGATAACTATACGTTTCTTCTCCATCACAATGCACAGGCAGCGCCCGATTCTTATTCTGCCGACGGACTGGAACACAACCGTTCTACCCTGATCCTGCTGAACATGCGGCCCGATCTGCACCTGATCCGTGCCAATGTGTACGGCATTGCCAGTCACGAATTCCTGCACACGCTCATTCCCCTGGCCCTGCATTCGGAACAGATACACCATTTCAACTTCATGGAACCGGAAATGTCGAGACACCTCTGGTTCTACGAGGGGCTTACCGAATACTTTACCCAGCTGCTGCCGGTGCGCTCGGGTACGATCAGCAGTTATACGTTCCTGGAAAACATGACCCGGAAGGCCAGGGACATGCAGCAGTACGACAATACGCTCTCTCTCACTTACCTGAGCCGCATGGCCGTACAGCGCCAGGACCAGTACTACAATTTTTACCTGCGCGGCGCCCTCGTGAACATGTGCCTGGATATACAGCTGCGCGAACTTTCCGGCGGCAGCTACGGCGTACAGAACATGGTGGCCGACCTGCTGAAGCTCTACAACAAGGATACCCCGTTCCGGGATAAAGACCTGTTCGACGAAATTGCACGCATCAGCTACGGGAAACCAGTGCGGCAGTTCTTCAAAAAATACGTGGAGGGAGGCAATCCGCCGCCCCTGGAAGAATACCTGCTGAAAGCCGGCGTACGTTACCAGCCGCTGACCCAGGCCATGCAGGAAATGTCCGAACCTTCGGAAGCACAGGTAAAACTGCGTAAAAGCTGGCTGAACCAGTAAGGAACCTTTATCTTTGAGGCATGAGCGGAACGGAAAAAAAAGAACACGCACACCCGGAAAAATTCGTTTTTCCTGGCTTTGCCATTTCTCAGCTCAGCAATACGTTTTTGTATACATACGGCACGGAAACCGATACAACGGCCCGCGGTTTTTACGAACTGGAACCGCTGCAGATCGAAACGGGTCAGGCCGTTTTCAGCCAGGCAGCAGGATACCCGCCCATACCACCCGTCAGCATACTGCTGCAGGACGATACGCTGATACTGAACTGTCCCTGTGCCGCACCCAAAAACAAACTCTGCACCCACCAGACCCAGGTATTGTTCAACATCATGAACCGCCGCGAATTGCGTATATTCTTCGACAAAGCCCTCCGGCACGAAAAAATACGCAGCGTAGCCCGCGAATATGGCCTTCAGGAGACCGAAGACCCCGATACCTGGTTCGAGGTACAGTACAGGCATAAAAGCATTGACGTACTTCCGCGGGTAAAAGAATGGATACCCTACAACCGCGACACCCGGCAAAACCTGGAAAAACAGCTGCTTCCCGATGATACCACGGCATTACCTTCCGGCAAAAAGGAAGAAAATGTACGCAGCCTGCTCGTTTTCGGTAAACACGCGTATTCCGACAGTCCTGCCGTCAGCCTGTACGAAGCTGCATTTACCGCAGCAGGCAAAGTAAAGAACCCGCTGCGCGAAGCCGATCCTTTCGAAAAAGCCACGGATACCGACGAACCTGCCGTACTTCGTTTTTACAATGCCCTGAGCCGTTTGCGCAACCTGCCGGGCACAGAGCTCAGTACTACCGACCTGGAAGCCATGCGCAGTGCGGTCCGCAATGCCGCCGGACTGGAAACCTTCTTCCACGATCACCGTATATCCGAAAATGTGAGCAGCGCTTCGCTCAGTCCGGTGCGGGTAAAGCTGCTTCCGGCCGATGTGCGCCTGAGCGTAGACATTGAAGAGCCTTTCTGCCGCATCAGCGGACAACTGCATATCGGCGATGCCGTATTTGAACTGTATGCATTACCGTTACGCTACCGGCATTTCCTGCTGCTGGGCACTACGCTGTATTTTATCGACAGCCCCGAACTGCTGAAGATCATCACTTTCTTCCGCGGCGGCCATGCGGGCATCCTGCTGCACCAGTCGCAGTTCGAAGATTTCCGCACGAATGTACTTTCCCGGCTCGAAAACAAGGTGCGCATACGCTATTCCTTCCTGAAACCCGCCACCCGGGAGCAACTGGAAGAAAAAGGCTTTACAGAGCCCGTAGAAAAACTGCTGTATCTTTCCGAATCGGGCAAATACGTACTGCTTACACCGGTGATGCGCTACGGTCACATTGAAGTTCCGGTGCTGTCGCGCCGCCAGATCTACGATACCGACTACAACGGCCAGGCCTTTTCCGTACCCCGTGATGAATTTGCCGAAGTGGCCTTCATCAGCGTACTCTTGCGGCAATACAGCGGTTTTGAAGAACAGCTGAACCGCGACTACCTGTACCTGCACAAAGACCGTTTCCTGGACGAGAGCTGGTTTCCCGACGCCTTCGAGGACTGGCGACGCGAAGGCATTACCGTACTGGGCTTTGGTCAGCTCAGCAATAACAAACTGAACCCGAACAAAGTAAAAATAGCCGTACAGGTAAGCAGCGGCATCGACTGGTTCCTGACCCGCGTGAACGTAAGTTTCGGCGATAAACAGGTGCCCCTGAAGCAGCTGCACAAGGCCGTACGAAACCGCAGCCGCTACATCGAACTGGACGACGGCACCCGGGGCATACTGCCCGAAGAATGGCTGCAGAAAATGGCCCGTTTCTTCGATGCCGGCGAGATCAGCGAAGAGGAGATCCGCACGCCGCACATAAGTTTTTCGGGTATTGCCGAGCTGTACGACGAAGAGATGCTTACGCAGGAGACCCACTCACAGCTTGCCCTGTACCAGTCTAAACTGGCTGGCTTCGAGAATATCCGCCGCAGCGAAGTACCTGCGGAACTCCAGGCTCAACTGCGCGGTTACCAGCAACAGGGGCTCGACTGGCTCAATTTCCTGGATGAAATGAACTTCGGGGGCTGCCTGGCCGACGATATGGGCCTGGGCAAAACCCTGCAGGTGATCGCCTTCCTGCTGGCACAACGCAGCCGCACAACGCACAACGTAAACCTGGTGGTGTTGCCTACCTCCCTGCTGTTCAACTGGCAGGACGAGCTGAAACGTTTTGCACCCACACTGAAGGTATATACGCAATATGGCAGCAAACGCATAAAGGACACGCGCATTTTCGATGAGCATGAAATTATACTGACCACCTACGGCGTACTGCAATCCGAAATAAAGATCTTTAAGAACTACCGTTTCAACTACATCGTACTGGACGAGTCACAGGCCATAAAAAACCCGGAATCGCAGCGCTACAAAGCCGTGTGCATGTTACAGGCCCGCAACCGCCTGGTGCTTACAGGTACGCCTGTGGAGAACAACACCTTCGACCTGTACGGTCAGCTCTCCTTTGCCTGTCCGGGACTGCTGGGCAGCAAGGCTTATTTCAGGGACACCTATTCCATCCCCATCGATAAGTTCAAGGACCGCCGCCGCACGCAGGAACTGCAACGCAAGATACATCCGTTCATCCTGCGGAGGACCAAGGAACAGGTGGCCGCCGAACTGCCCGAAAAGACCGAAATGGTGATCTACTGCGAAATGGAACCCGAACAGCGCGCCGTGTACGATGCCTATATGCAGGAACTGCGCAGCCTGATCCTGGGCCAGAGCGAGGAAGAAACCGCACAGAGCAGTATGCACGTGCTGCAGGGGCTGATCAAACTGCGGCAGATATGTAATTCGCCGGCTACCCTCAACGACGAAAAATATTACGGAGCGGCCTCATCCAAGATCGATACCCTGGTGGAGGAGATCCGCAACAAAGCTCCGGAACATAAGATACTGGTATTTTCTCAGTTCGTGTCCATGCTGGAACTGATCCGTGAACGCCTGGAAAAAGAAGGCATCGGCTTTGAATACCTCACGGGTGAGACCCGCAACCGCGCCGCCCGGGTAAAACGTTTCAGTGAAGACCCGGAAGTGCGGGTATTCCTCATCAGCCTGAAAGCCGGCGGCACCGGGCTGAACCTTACCCAGGCCGATTACGTATACCTGGTGGATCCCTGGTGGAACCCCGCCGTGGAGAACCAGGCCATAGACCGGGTACACCGCATCGGGCAGAAAAACCACGTAGTGGCTGTCCGACTGATCTGTCCGGACACCGTAGAATCGCGTATTATGGAATTACAGGCATCCAAAAAAGAGCTGATCGATACCCTGATCAAAACGGACGTTTCCGCAGCGAAGTCGCTGACGAAGGAGGATCTGCTGGCGTTGCTGGGCTGAGGCGGTTTGTCGAATGACTAATCACTATTTTGCTATCTCATCGTCGTTAATTTCATCATCATCCATAGTTAATGGAAGTAATTTATCTGGAATCTTTTTATCAGACTTTAATCCTAATTTTTTTAATAGAATAGCCTGACTCATTACATTTCCCCTGCCTGTACTAAGTTGTCCTAACGCATCGTCATAAGCTTTCTGGGTTGAGCTTAGTTTTTTTCCTATTTCTTCAAAATTCTCTGTAAAACCAACAAATTTTTCATAGAGTAACTCACCCCGTCTTACAATATCCATAGCATTTTTATTTTGCCATTCACGTCTCCACAAATCAGAAAACAATTTAAGACATGCAATCAGGGTTGTTGGACTCACTAACAAAATTCTCTTAGAATATGCATAAGACCATAGATCGGTATCACCTTGAATCGCCAATAAATAGGCAGGCTCAATTGGTATGAACATCATTGTAAAGTCCAATGTAACATCAAGATTGTCATACTTTTTAGCGCTTAGCTGGTCTATATGGAGCTTAGTTGCATTGATGTGTTCTTTGAGAAAAGTCTTTTGCTCTTCGCTATCTTCACTTGAAGTGAACTTGTCGTAAGCAATAAGAGAAACTTTTGAGTCAATTACTATTATTCTATCATCCGGTAAGTTTACTCTTACATCAAGTCTTTGGTTTTTGCCCTCATCATCTTTAATCGATTGTTGAATAAAATACTCTCTGTCTTTAGTCAAACCAGATGATTCGAGTATCCTTTCTAAAATCATTTCGCCCCAATTTCCCCTTTTTTGAGCGCTCCCCTTTAACGCTATCACCAAATTATTAGCTTCAGTACTTACTTTATTTGTTTGTTCAATTAAACCTTTTATCCGCTCCTCCAATGATGACCTTTGCTTTGTATCTTCTGTATGAGTCGCTTCAACTTTTTCTTTGAATTTGTTTATGTCTTCTTTTAATGGGTTTAAAAGTGTTTCAATATTTATCTTATTTGTCTCAGTAAATTTTGTAGACTTCTCCTCAAATAATTTGTTGGCTATTTTTTCAAACTGCAAATGCGCAGTTCGTTGAAGTTCCTCAATCTCTGTTTTTTGTTTTATAAGTTTCTCTGATAAAGAGGCGTTATTAGCAGTTAATTGACTAACCTGTGCAACTAAATCCGTATTTTTTGATGTTAATCCTTCTATTTGTTGAGCTTGTTTATCGTTTATTTCACGCTGCTTTGATAAATTTTCAGTTATCGAATCATTGTTTGCACTCAATGAGGCTACCTTTATCTGTAGTTGACTAACTTCATTCTCTTTCGAAGCGAATTTCTTATCAAGAACGCTATTTGTTGTTTGAAGCATTTGCACCTTATCTTCAGCCGATCGAAGATTTAAAACGGATTCGTTGTGTTTAGAAGATAGTTCTTTAAATTCCGATTTTGAAACCGTCGTTGTCTTGTTGAACAAGTACATAATAATATAAGTAATTACAGTACCAAATACAATACCTACTGTTAAACTAATTACATCCATTTTAAATCTTTTTTCCGGTTAACATTGAGATCAAAGCTTTAGTAGCAATGTATTTTCAAATCAGATTATTTTCCAACGCATATTTAATGCACATTGCACTCGTCCATGAAGCATATGTTTTAGCGCTATCGGTTTTATCCTGCGTATTATCCATAACTGCCTTAATTATTAATGGAATTGTTTTACCACCATTAACTAGTTCACAGGCCCTTGCTATTCCATTTCTAGCCCAATAGCTTTCCTTTCTGTTGTACTAATATTTTCTATGAAAAAACCCTTTTGATCAATCACTTGGCGCACGCATGCAATGGGTTCAAAATGAATAGCAATATCGGTTTTCCTTGTTGGATCGTTATTTTTTATAAACTCCAGGATTTTGTTTCTATCCCTCTTAAATGCGGTCACATAAGAACTATTCGTATTAGAAGATTCGATTTCTCTTTTGAACTCTTTATCCGTTAACTTGCCCTTATCTATTGTAAATACTTTCGTTGAAACAACAATATCACCTATTTTTGTATCTTTTGGTTTGCCTCCAAGTACGCCCGGCATTATGAGAAATTTAGGATTAAAACGAATAATCATTTCCGTTGCCAGAATTGATGCATCAACCATTCCGGTCGTTAATTGTGAAGCCCATGCAATTTTTTTATCCGGATTTGTTGCTAAATGGCCATACTCAATTAAGTGTTTATCATTATCAATATGCCCTGTTCTAACGCAAAATGGTAGTACTTTTTCCATTTCATCATCTTCCAATGCTGTAATAATTACATAATCACAGTGGATTGGATCCAGTTTTTTAATATTAGTTTTCATTTTTTCTCGAATACTATTATTACTTTCTATTTCACTGAAATACCTTTTAAAGCCCCCGTCTTTTAAAAAGATTTTTGCATTAGGTCCAAGGTCAAAATATTCAATATTATCAAGCCCATAGGACAAATATTCCAAAAGATAAAGGTCAAGCCCAGATATGTAACGTAGTTTTTGATACAAGTCCCGGCCTTTGTTAACAGGAACTCCGCCTCGTCCTGCTATATAACTGTCATAAAATAGTTGATCCGGGAAATTTTCTTTAAATTCAATACAGGCCGATAAAATATCGTCTAGCTCTGTTGCAGTATAAGGGTGTTCCATAATGAAATCTCTGTCTTTAAGCTGTCATAAAGTGACCACTAGTATTTCAAATATACTCAATATTCTAAAGAACAAACCAATACAACAAAAATCTTGCTTCGGGAGTCTTAGTCTTAGCGTACATACTTCCGGTACCAGTTAAAAAACGCATCTTCCGAGCTTTCATCATCCATGCTGGCCGGGTGTTTCACAATTTCGGATGCCGTTTGAGGAATTTCTACCTGGAATGTTTCTTTTACCCAGTTCTGGAATTTCACATTCGGCCGCACGATAAAATCGCCGTTCTCATTTGGCGGGTAGGGAAAATTTTCGTCCCAGCATATCTCGTCGTAGCCGATGGCCAGCAGGCGCAGGAAGTCCGTAAAATTATCCGCCAGGACGCAGGCCAGCACCGAGCCTGAACCCGAACCCAGATGTACCACTTTTAACTGTCCGTCGTCCGCCAGCCACAGGGCACATTCCGAACCTTCGGCACCGCTCTGGGCAAAAACACACAGGCGAGCCATCACTTCCGGGTTATCGTCTCCGCCGAACCAGTATTTCAGGTTTTCCGTTCCTCCCGCAGCAAAGTCGATCGTGGTACCACCGTCCCGTTCATTATCCGTCCAGCTTTCCTTCATTTCTTTTTCCGGGTACAGAAACCCGATCCGGAAACCGTCTTTCGTATCTACGTACAGTCCGTTCTCTTCGATCCAGTTGTAAAGTAATTTCAATTCTTCCGGTAAGGTCATGCCCGCAGGGAGTACGTTTTCCAGTTGCTCGATAAGCTGATTTTTCATTTTATAACGCACAGGATTTGTATACAATAAGGTACATCTCTCAAATATACACAAGCCTGTAACATATACAAAATCGAAGACAACAGCCGCCGACAGGCAAGCCAGTTCCCGGGCTTGCCTTCCCGCTCCTTTTTTCGTAGTTTTATCGCATATAAACACGCTGTATGTCCAACATCAATCTCATTATAGAAGAACGCCCGCGCGACCTGGGCAATTTTATGGTAGGCCGCCTGCTGCCCTTCCGTGGCAAACGTATGGTAGGCCCCTTTATTTTCATCGATCACATGGGCCCGGTTTGCATGGACGACCACCAGAACATGGACGTACCGCCGCATCCGCACATCGGACTTTCGACGCTTACCTACCTCTTCGAAGGCAATATTATGCACCGGGACAGCCTGGGCACCGAGATCGAGATCAGGCCCGGACAGGTGAACTGGATGACGGCCGGTAAAGGCATTGTACACTCCGAACGTACGCCGGAATACCTGCGCCATTCCGGCAAAATGCTGCACGGACTGCAGATATGGGTGGCCCTGCCCCTGGAACTGGAAGAGACCGAACCCTCGTTCTACCACGCCTCCGAAGAAGACCTGCCCCACTGGGAAGAGAACGGTATTTCCTATAAACTGATCGCCGGCAAGGCTTTCGGGCATACCTCACCCGTGCCGGTGTACAGTCCGCTGTTCTTCGTAGAGATAAAAAGCACGGAACGCCAGACACTGCGCATCGGGCAGGAGCTGCAGGGCGAAGCCGCCATGTACATACTGGAAGGCAGCATCGAAAGCGAAGGCGAGCGCTTTGAACCCAAACGCATACTGGTGGCCAAAGACAGCAGTCTTTGCGAATTTACCATGGAGGCTAATACCACTATTTACGTGTTCGGCGGAGAGGCCTTTCCCGAAGAACGGCTTATCTACTGGAACTTTGTGGCCAGCCGCCAGGAACTTATCGACAAGGCCAAAAAGGATTGGCAGGCACAAACCTTCCCGAAAATACCTGGCGAAACCGAATTTGTACCCCTTCCTTCTTAAAAACGTATAGTCATGGCAAAAGTTCAGGCACATATAGGTAATGAGACCTATACCACTTCGATCAAAACATCTACGCACGAGATCATTGCCGATGAGCCCAAAGACAAGGGCGGGCTCGATCTCGGCTTTTCACCCAGTGAACTGCTGGCGGCCTCTCTTTCGGCCTGTACCTCGGTTACCCTGCGCATGTACGCCAACCGCAAGGGCTGGGACCTGCAGGGCATTACCACCGACGTGAGCTTTGAGCGGGATACGGTAAACAACACGTCTCAATTTACGGTAAACATCCGCCTGGAAGGCAACCTGAGCCCCGAAGAACGCAGCCGCCTGCTGCATATTGCCAAAAGTTGTCCCATTCATAAAACCCTTACCAACCCGATACAGATCGAAACCGAACTTTTGTAGTATATACATCAAACCAATATCCTTATGGAAAAAATACAGGTAGAACCTTTTTATGTGGCCGGCCTGGCCATACGCACGCACAATGCCGGCGGACAGGCCCTGCAAGATATACAGGCGCTCTGGGGGCGTTTTTTCTCCGAACAGGTAGCTTCAAAAATTCCCGGGAAACTCAGTGACGATGTATATTCGGTGTACTGCGAATACGAGTCTGACCATACCGGCGAGTATACCACCCTGCTGGGTGTGCGGGTGAACGAACTGCCGGCGCAACTGCCCGAAGGTCTGCGCGCTCTCGCCTTTGAAGGCGGCACTTACACCATATACACGGCCCAGGGCAATATACACGAAGGCATCATCGGCCGCACCTGGGAACATATCTGGAACACCGCACAGGACCGTCGTTTCACGGCGGACTTCGAAGTGTATGACGCCCGATCTGCCGATCCGGCAAACGCAGAAGTAGACATTTACATAGCCGTAAAATAGAGACTTAACGAAAGAGGAAGGCCATGGGATTGTCCCGCGCAATGGCGTTGAATTCCACCGGTGAAAGCGCCGCCTGTATGGTAGCCACGATCTGCTTTTCGCTCTTGTGATTGCGCACCACGTAAAAATCGGTACCGAAGAGTATACGTTTACGCAGTTTAATGTTCTGCAGCGATTTTTTCAGCAGCGGGTAGGTATCCTCGTTGTGGATAATGTAGCTGATATCGGCATACACCCGGTCGTACTGCAGCATCATACTGCTGGTAAGGGAATACCAGTCCACCGAATGCCACATCTGCACCAGGGTATTGTGCGAAAGTTTTATATCGCCGGGTTTCGTAAAGTTCAGTCCCGTTTCGGGCTGGGTGAACATCTGGCTGGTATAGCCGTCGCGGTCCTTTTCAAAGAATTTTTCCCATTCATCGTCGCCGCCGTAATGCCCGAAGCACAGTTTCAGGTGCGCAAGGTTATGTTCCATTTCCTGGTCGGGGCCCCGGTAGCCGAAGAGTTGCTGCACTTCCGGGGACGCGTCTCCCACTACTATGCGCAGCAGGCGTTCTTCCAGCAGGCATAGGTAATTGAGGGGATGGGTGAAATTATTGATGAAGTTCTTATTCTTCATTTCGGGCAGCAGCAGACCTTCCCATTCGCCGCGTTCGTTCCTTTCGCGGAACACCGGGTGGCGGTCCCAGTCCTTTTTCTTGGAGCCCCGGTAAAAAATGGTGCCGCGGATACAGTGCGTAAGTATGGGCAGATCGTTGTCGGCCGCGTATTTCCACAGCGGCAGCAGTTTTTCATCGAAAGGATAATAGCCCAGGGCCGGGTAGATCTTAAAACCGTTAAATTCTTTTTCTTCGATGTATTCTTTTATGAAACAATCGCCCAGGGACACGGTACCGTTGGCGGCGGTCCAGGTCAGGAACGCTTTGCCGTCCACCTGTGTACGGCGCGGATCGGCAAACACAAAGGGAAATACCTGTTCGCCGTACTTGCGGTTCTGCTTTAGCTTATACAGTTCGGCCATCTGGCTGCCGTATGTATCCGGGGCATTTTTCGGCGAAGCGCCCATAAAATGCATGTCCATCGGCAAAATTACAAAACCGGTGCCCGGCTCGTACTGGTTCTTCAGCTTGATGAATATACGTCCCTGGTTACGGTAGTACGCAAAACGGCCTATGTGCAGGTAACGCGCCATAAAACGCAGCGTTTGCTTATCGGGCAGCATGCTCAGGAACTTCCACAGGCGTTTCCAGAGATAAAAAATGATCTTGCGCCCCGTAGCGATAAAGACCAGGGTAAAAGCTACCACCGCCAGGCGCAGCCACCACTGCTCCGGGAAATAAAAAAGTTTGCGTTCGTTGAGCCAGCCTGCCGCTCCCGAAAGCAGCGATGTAGTATCGCGATCTGTTTTGATAAAGAAGGTACTGATCCAGTAAAAGAAGTACAGCAGGGCATGGTAGGTGACCAGCACGTTAAAGGCGCGCACCAGGAATTTCAGTACGGGCCGGCGCCGCACGAACATACGGTAATTGTAAATGAACAGTTCGGTGTTTTTATAAACGGACAGGTATTTCCACTGCCGCGGACTTTTGGGATGAATGAACCAGAACCGGCATATCTGCAGGATGAACTTTACCGAAAAAATCCGGTACAGCGGGTCGGGTAAAAAAGTTTTTGCGATATACGGAGGTACGTTATCCCCTATGAAAATATGGGTATGACAGTTTATAACAGGCCCCGGGGCTGACATATAGCGTTCTTTGCAACGAAGATACCAAAAAAAGGGCAGTCCGCCCCCGCCATTACCGCCTAAATTCAGGCCATTTCTTCTTTTTTACGGGGGTCTTTGCCGGTAACGCGCGCCCGGTGGTCCAGTCCCCAGTCTTTCATGGCGTCCAGTACTTTTTCCAGCGAGCGGCCCGATTCCGTCAGCTCATACTCCACCGAAACCGGCGTGGTGTTGTACACGGTACGCCGCACCAGTTCGTTCAGTTCCAGCTCCTTCAGTTCTTTAGACAACATACGGGGCGTGATCTGCGGTATTTCCCGTTCCAGTTCCTTAAAACGGCGGGCACCGAAGAACAGCGCACCAATAATGGGCAGTTTCCATTTACCGCTCAGTACGTTCAGGGTATCGCGTATGGGTACCACATAACTTTTACAGGCCTCTTTATCCAGCATAAAATATGGAATTACATTCTGCTATACTAAAGTATACCGATATATAAGGGTATACTGATTACAAAAGTATAGCAAATATACGTAACTTTGTAGAAGGAATTAAAAGAACGGTAAAAAAACTGCGGGGCCCGGAAATTTCCGGATGTCGCACAAGCAGTAGAAGATATGGAAAAAATGAAGATTGAGATCTGGTCGGATGTAATGTGTCCCTTCTGTTATATCGGGAAACGAAAATTTGAAGCGGCACTGGAAAAATTCCCGCATAAGGACCGGGTAGAAATTGAATGGAAAAGCTTTCAGCTGGACCCGGACATGCAGCACGAGCCGGGCAAAAACCTGTACCAGTACCTGGCCGAACGTAAGGGACAGAGCCTGGAATGGTCGAAACAGATGCACGACAGTGTAGCACAGACCGCGCGTGCCGTGGGATTGGAATACAATTTCGACCGGGCGGTGATCGCCAATTCCTTTGATGCCCACCGCGTAATGCAGATGGCCAAGGCGCAGGGACTGGGCGATGCTGCGGAAGAACGCATTTTCCGCGCCTACTTTACCGAAGGTAAGAACACCGGCGATGCCGAAACCCTGGCCACCCTGGCGGCAGAGATCGGCATGGACAAAGAGGCCGTGCTGCAGATGCTGGCCACGGATGCCTATGCCGGCGAAGTACGTCAGGAAGTAGAAGAAGGTCAGGCACTCGGACTGCGCGGCGTACCGTTTTTCGTGATCGACCGTAAATACGGCGTTTCCGGTGCACAGGAGCCCGCCATTTTCAGCGAGGCGCTGCAGCAGTCTTTTGCCGAATGGCAGAAAACACATCCCGAACCGCTCGAGATACTTTCATCCGGCGCCAGCTGTACACCGGGCGAAGAATGTAAATAAGGTTTCTGTTAGTTATTAAGGTTTCATAGTTTTAAGAGAGCGGTTATCAGCAAGATATCCGCTCTTTTTGT
This sequence comes from Flavobacteriales bacterium, assembly GCA_052437175.1. Lineage (GTDB taxonomy): Bacteria > Bacteroidota > Bacteroidia > CAIKAF01 > CAIKAF01 > JACVCJ01. Next base: position 136,480 of record JBQVOK010000001.1, on the reverse strand, counting down.
ATGTTTGCAGCCACTTAACCAGACTATGAAGGTATCTTTACTGCGCCGTGTGCTGAACGGCCTTAAACTCGTCCTTTCCCTCTTCTTTCTGTCTTTTGCCGTACTGATCGCCGCGGCTATCCTGCTGGCAGACGTACGACCTACTCCCAAAGAGCTGGCCCTGGCCCTGGTATTACTGGCTGTAAGCCTGCTGGCCGGAGTATTGCTTATGATCTCTTTTATACGTACACGCCGCAAATGGCGTGCGGCAGCGGGTCCAAAGCCTGCGCCCGAAGTACATCACGACCGTTCCGAAAGTACGATCTACCATGCGGCCAGAGGTCTGCTGAAACCACTGGAAGGCTGGAGTTTCAACGGCTGCGGGACCATGCAGCTTACCCGCAACCGCCGGGCCGAAGACGGCTCCTACGAAACCATTACCTGGATCACCGTCTTTTTTATGCCCCTGGCCGCCCTGTACCAGGAACGCATTACACCCATGCAACGCGAAAAAAGCATACAAATGCCTTTTCTCTTCAGTTATACGTCGGCCGCCTACCGCCGTATGCATCCGGCCCCGCTGCGCCGCAGACTCATCTGGCTTACCTATGCTTTCTATTACCTGTTATGGCTGCCGGCCCTGGTGCTGCCCATTGTACTGCTGCTGGTATTCCTGGACGAGCTGAACCGGGCATTCCCCGGCCCCTCCTTCTGGCTGCTGATCCTCGGCTATTTTGCCTGGGGCGTATGCTGGATGGCCCTGATGGAATTCTGGAATAAACGGATGTTTTTAAAACGCTGAATATCTTTCCCATGATCCTAAAAAAACGCTACGGCACTCTCCTTTGTTTATGCCTGCTGCACAGTGTATCGGCACAGAGCATCGACAGCAGCCACTATACTTACTATTACGAGCTTGCCCAGGAACGCTACGGACAAAACGATATGCCCGCGGCTATGCAGGCCATTGACAAAGCCATCCGTATAGCGCCGAAGGCCTATGAACTTTACCTGATCCGGGGTGTATTCTATCATGTACAGCGGGATTTCAGCAAAGCCATTGCCGATTATGACCACTGCATCACCCTTTCGCCTTATGAACCGACGCCCTATTACAACCGCGGCCTGAGCTGGAGCGAGATCAATGATCCCTATGCCGCCTGCGACGATTTTGAGGAAGCTTATAAACTGACCAAAGCCTTGGGCGAAGAGGCTTTCCTGAAAGAGATAGACGCATCCATGTCTGTACTTTGCAGCACAAAAAACCCGGTTTACTTTGTACAACGTTGTGCCTATCATTACGATAAAGAGATGTACGTAGAAGCCGCCCGGATCTGCGACGAAGGTCTGGCCGCTTTTCCCGACTACCCTGCATTGCATATCTATAAGGGCCACCTGTTGCAGAAAATGCAGGCCTACAGATCGGCCATAGCCTCTTACAGGAAGGGGATCGACCTGTACTACCAGGCATCGGCCGAGGATAAAAAAGCCATGACTCAAAATATAGTGTATGCTTACCGCTGTCTGGCAGAATGCCTGTACATACTGGATGATTTCAAGGGAGCGCTGCGTGACCAGGGTCATGGCATAAAACGCGGAGAATGGCCGGCAGAGATCCTCTACCTGGAAAGAGGGAACACCTACCTGGTAATGGGCGAATATACCAAAGCCATGGACGATTACAACCGGGGGCTGGAGCTGAATCCCCGCAACGGCGAACTCCTTACGCAGCGGGCACTGTGCCGTATGCTGGAACCGGGCTGCGTCCTGCTCAGCCGTAAAGCGGTACTTCCGGCGGGCTGTAGCTATTACTGGGAGTGTTTCGAGTTTCAGTTCGACCGCTCCAAAGCGGGCTATAAGAACGTAATAGAAGCTGCGCTCAAAGATTGCGACGAGGCCCTGGCCATTATTCCGGACAACGGCAATAGCTATTTTATACGGGGTATCATACGGGAACTGGGCGGTTCGGACGGATGCGACGATATGCGCAGGGCCCGGGAGCTGCACTGTGCCGTAGATCCGGTTTTCCTGGACAAATGTCCCTGAAACCGTATGCATGTAGCTATATTTAACATATACATAGTACGAAAAAACGTACTTTAGTCCGACCAAATGAAAGCGCTGTTCCTGCTTATACTCTGTATCCCCCTGTATCTCTCCGCACAAGGCGTGCCCAGGGACAGGACCTTTATGAAACAGGACCGCTGCAAGAAAAAGATCATCCATTTGCTGGAAGAAGGTAAGATGCGTAAAGCCCTGCGTCTTTTTGAAAAAACACAGCGCGATACCGCCCTGCTCCGCTCAGCCTCCGTTCTGCTGCCGGAAGCCCGCAATAAGGGCTGTTCCCGTTCCCAGCTGATCATCCCCGGCGAAAAAATGACCACCTACCGGTACAATTACTATACGAACGAAGGACAGTTTTGCCGTATCGATATCTGTTTCCCTGCCACATCGGTGGAAAAAGCCGGCCGTAAAGCCTGTGCCATACGCGTAACGGAACAGAAAGAACTGGAAAAGCTACACAAGAGACCGTCGGTACAGGGCAAGCATTAATCGGCTGATTTAATATCAATTAACAAAAAGTCCGTTTTAAAAAAGGTAGATTTACGGGAACTAATATCCTGTATATGTACACCCGTTACGCATTTTCCTTCATTTTGCTGTTATTGCTGGCTGCCTGCGGTCACCGTTCCCCTGCCCCGGAAACAGGAACTCCGGTCTCCGCTGAAAAAACGCCTTTGCCCGATACTACAGCTGGCAGAACGGAAAAAGCAGCTGCTGTACCGGTGTGCGACTGCAAAACCGTTGCGCCCTACGAAAACGAAGGTCCGGCCGCAGAATTCAGGCACTGGGATATAGAAAATAATCCGGAGAACTTCCGTAAAAAATGGGAACAATACACACACGACAGTATCCGCACGCGTATACGCACCCTGGTGCTGAACGGCATAAGCGATATCCCGGACTCGTTCCGTATATTCAGCGGCGTAGAGAAGGTCGTATATAGCGGCGGCGGCCCCCGGGGAAAGGATCCTGCGCTGAAAGGGGCCGGTATTTTTCCGAAACTACGGGTACTGGAAATATGGGGCGGCGGAAGGCTTGATACCACAGCGGCCTGGCTGCACCAGATCGAGGTCCTGATCACGGGAAAATCGGCCATGGCAGGGCTGCGTAGTTTTAAACAGCTGCCCAACCTGAAGGTGATCCGTATGAGCCATTCCGGGTTTGACGTATTTCCGTCCGATATCAGCAGCCTGAGCTGCCTGCAGGACATTACCCTGGCCGAATACCGCTTTGGTACAGCCGACCTGGCACAACTCGACCTTAAAAAGCTGCCCTGCCTGCGCAAAGCCCATTTCAGCGGACAGACAAATCACCTGCCGCAGGGCCTGGCCGACAGCAGCCGTGCCAAAATAAACCTGTACCTGCGCAATCCTTACCTTCCGAAAGAAGACAAAGAGCTGCTGGCCGCCTACAAAAAGCGAAAATAAAAACGCTCTGTGTACGCGTTCCCGGGCCAAAGCTCCTGATCAATATACTTAAAACCAAAAGCTTTCACATAAAGTTTACTAAGGGACAGCTTTTTACAGGTCACGGATACCGCACATTTCTTACGGGCGGAACGAAAGGCATTCACTATTTTTGTTTACGCTTTGCGGCAGGATATACCAGCCTTCCCTAAAACCAGGTCCGGCCGCACAGGAGCAACCCGGAGACCAGCCGTATCATACCCTTTATATGACGATTTTACTGCCGTGCCCGCAAGGGTAACGGAACGTATATCGCCGATCCCTTGTATGCATACTGAAACTTCCGGTTTGATTTATTGAACCGGAAGTTTTACTTTTAGCCGTTTTATACAGGCCGCGTGAACAGAATACGTCCGGAACAACAGAAGCTCTACAGTATATATGTACCCCTGGTACTCTTCCTGATCGCCTTTTTCTGGAAGTTTGCGTATATAGGTACCCGTGACGTATGTATGGACGAACCGTTTACCATTTTCCATGCCCAGAAAAGCGTAAAGGAAATACTGATACTGCCCTCGCAGAACGAGCCCAATCCGCCGCTGTTCATGCTGCTGCTGCATTTCTGGATCGAACTGTTCGGCAACAGTCCCTATTCGGTACGCATCCTGCCCCTGCTCTTTAATGCACTTACGGTGGTGTTTATTTATTTCACGGGTAAAAAGTTCTTCAATATGCCGGTGGCACTTTTTGCCTCTGCCCTGTTCCTTTTTTCTACCTATCATTTTTATTTTGCCCTGGAAACCCGCGCCTATTCCCTGTTATCGCTGGGTACGGCCGCTTCGTTGTATTATTTCCTTTCTTTTGTAGAGAACGATAAAGACCGCCGCATGCTGGCCGGGCTTATTGTATCCAATATCGTACTGGTATATGCCCACTATTTCGGCTGGTTCGTGGTACTGATCCAGTTCCTGGGCATCCTGCTGTATGTGCGCGACTTCAAAAAATTCCTGCGTCTTATGCTGCCGCTGGTCATTACGGGCATTGCCTTTTCGCCCATGGCCTACCTGTTCGTAAAACAGTTCCTGAAATCGAGCAAAGGTACCTGGGTGCAGCCTCCGGGTGATGATGAGTACATGGCCCAGATACACATGTTCTTCAACGCCAAAACGGTATACGAGCTGCTGATCTGGTTCCTGGCGGCCGGGCTGTTGTTCAAGCTGCTGAGCAATAACCGCAAACCGGCGTCCAAAAGGCTGATCACGATATTCCTGTGGTGGTTCATTCCCTACACGTTCATGTATTATGTATCGGAAAAGGTACCTATGTTCATCAACCGCTACATCCTGTTCAATTCGGTGGGACTATACCTTTTTGCGGCGGCTTTTCTCAGTTACCTCTTCGGCGACCGCAAATTCATAACGGGTGTACTTTTCACCATTGCAGCCTGGTTCATGTACCGGAAGATCGAGATCAACTCGAAGGAGTTTTATTACCGCGAGGTAAATAATGCCGTGAATTACGTAAAAACACAGTCAGACGGACAGCAGATGGTGATCATACACCCCCACTGGACCAGCCTGAACTTCAGTTACTATTACAAGCGGCAGATCTTTAACGATACGGAGCATTACGACGAACGCCTGGCGGCCGAATCCATTTACCCGGTATACAATGTAATGATGGCCCGCGATTACGTGCAACAGAACCCGGGCAAACGCATCATTTATTACCAGGACGGTTCGGCACTCATCGATCCGGATGCGACCATTATGAAATTCCTGGACAGCAATTTTGTACGCCGCGACAGCGTATTTTTTCCACAATGCTTTAATATTACGGTATTTGAGCCGGGCCGCCGCGATAGTGTGCAGCCATAAACGAAACGAAACTTTCGGGCACAAAAAATGGCAAGTTACTTACATCGCACCGCTACGACTTTCTATCCTTGCTACCTTCCGGTCCTGGGGAGGTTCAAAAGGAGACTGGTCGTGTAAGACTTGCCGTTGCAAAAGTAATAATTCCGTAATGAAAATGAAACTTTTCCGCGTTATTCCTGCAAGTTCATTTTAACAGGTTCAGGTACAGCTACAAAAACGTGTAACAGACGGCTAAGTTTGTGCAGGACGCAGACAGCCGGGCTCTATTTCTTACCTTGAGCTTCCAATACGTTTACCAATGACTTTAGAATTCGCAGTAAAAAATACACTGCGCAGCATGTTGCTGCGCCTGGAACATCACTTCGGCTCCGATATTCTCACCTATTACGGACAGATCACAGATGGTTTTGAATGCCGGATAAAAGAGATCGCCGAAGAGCTGGCCACGGATCCCGGCAAAAGAGAAAAACTGCTGATCCTGCTTACCACACCGGGAGGAAGCGCTACGGCCGTGGAGAGATATGTGAATATAATCCGGCATCATTACCGGGAAGTAAATTTTCTCATTCCCGATTATGCATACAGCGCCGGTACCATTTTCTGTATGAGCGGCGATCATATCTATATGGATTATTCTTCGGTGCTGGGTCCGATTGATCCTCAGGTACAAAATAAAGAAGGGCGCTGGGTGGCGGCACTCGCCTACCTCGACAAGGTTGCAGAACTGATGCAGCGTGCGCAGGAACCTGATTTTACACAGGCTGAATTCCTTATCCTGAAAGATATAGACCTGGCAGAACTACGTGGCTACGAGCAGGCCAAAAGCCTGGCAGAAGATCTGGTGAAAGACTGGCTCGTAAAATATAATTTCAGGAATGAAGCTATGGATGGCAAAAAGGAGTTACCCTTATTATCTCTGGCAGAACAGGAACAGCGTGCTCTTGAAATTGCCCGGAGCCTGAGCAATAATAACCGATGGAAACTTCATGGCAGGCCTATACATATGCACACACTTCAGGAAGAAATAAAACTGCGCGTGCACGATTTTTCAGACGATCCCATTACATACGAACTTATAAAGAATTATCACCGACTGGTTTCGGATTATGCAGATTCGCAGCAATTTACTATATTTGTATTAACCAGAAAAATTCTTGAATAATGTCCCTTATTTCCGATAATTTAGTTACCCTGCTTACGCAGCAGTCGCTGTTGCTCAGCGATGATAAAAAACTGGCAGAACTTGAAGCTGCCAACGCGTGGTTTGAGCAAAAAGTAAAGGAAGGCGTCCTTAAGAGAAGGGGAAACACGCTTATGCCGCTTGAAAGACGTATGCGCCGTACCCTGCCCCCGGAAAGGGTTTCCATGTAAATAAATTCACGGCTCCCTTACCAGGTAACACAGATAATCGTTGTTCGATATCTCGTATATGGTATCGTTGCTCTTGCGGAAATACCAGGTACGGTTCTGTTCGCTGATCTCCATGGTGTCTTTGTGCTCACCCCGGAAACTGATGTAAAAATTGGCGGGCTCCCAGATGGAAATGTACTTGAGATCGGCTGTAAGATCAGGTTTTACGTCGATGTATTCCAGCATGATGCAGGAACCTTCCGGCGCCACGTACTTACCCCGGTAATGCCCGGGCGTACAGGCGGCCAGCAGAATGGCGCACAGGACCGAAAGACCTGTCAGCTTTTTTCTCATACCGCAGCTGTTTTTTTCTTTTTGGCCGGGGTCGCTTTTTCCTTACGGAAGATCAGCGCATGCTTGATGAACTCGGTAAACACCGGGTGCGGATTCAGTACGGTACTACGGTATTCCGGGTGGAACTGCACGGCCGTGAACCAGCGGTGCGACGGAATTTCCACGATCTCTACCAGGGATTTTTCGGGGTTTACGCCCGTAGTGATCATGCCGCCTTTTTCGAACTCTTCGGCATAACTGTTGTTGAATTCGTAACGGTGACGGTGACGCTCGCTGATATACTGTTCGCCGTAGGCAGCAAAAGCATTGGTGCCTTTTTTGATCTTACAGCTGTACAGACCCAGGCGCATGGTACCGCCCTTGTCCACCACGTCTACCTGGTCTTTCTGCAGGTGGATCACCGGGAACTTGGTGGTATCGTCCATTTCGGAAGAATTGGCCCCGTGCAGGTGCAGCACGTTGCGCGCAAATTCGATCACCGCACATTGCATGCCCAGGCAGATACCGAAGAAGGGTACATTACCCGTACGGGCATATTTAATGGCTTTGATCTTACCTTCGATACCGCGGGAACCGAAGCCGGGAGCCACCAGGATACCGTCCAGGTCGCCCAGTTCGCGGGCCACTTCCTCGTCGGAAAGTTCTTCCAGGTCTTCGCTGTGGATACGTATGATATTCGTTTTTACGTCGTTCTTTACACCAGCGTGTACCAGGGCCTCGTGTATGGACAGGTAACTGTCTTTCAGTTCTACGTATTTACCGATAAGCCCGATGTTCACTTCACCGGTCGGGTTTTTGAAACGCGTGAGGAACTCCTTCCACTCGATGAGTTTCGGTTCCTGGCCCGAAGGCAGGTTCAGCTTACGCAGCACCTCGCGGTCGAGTCCTTCCTCTTTCATGAACAGGGGCACGTCGTATATGGTATCCGCATCTACGGCCTCTATTACGGCCGAGGGCTCTATATTACAGAACAGCGCAATTTTACGGCGCATGTCCTCGTCGATGTTAAATTCGGTACGGCAGGCCAGTATATCGCACTGTACGCCCGCTTCGAGCAGCATTTTTACGGAGTGCTGCGTCGGTTTGGTCTTTAATTCGCCGGAAGCCGAGAGGAAAGGCAGCAGCGTAAGGTGCAGCACAATGGCGTTGTCCTGGCCCATTTCCCATTTAAGCTGACGAACGGCCTCTATATACGGCAGGGATTCGATATCGCCCACGGTACCGCCGATCTCGGTAATGACCACATCGTAGCGGCCGGTCTCGCCCAGCATCTGGATGCGGCGCTTGATCTCGTCGGTAATGTGCGGAATTACCTGTACGGTCTTGCCCAGGTAGTCGCCGCGACGTTCTTTTTGTATTACGGTGAGGTAAATTTTACCGGTGGTTACGTTATTCGCCTGTGAGGTGGATACGTTCAGGAAGCGCTCGTAATGGCCCAGGTCCAGGTCGGTCTCGGCGCCGTCGTCGGTCACGAAACATTCGCCGTGCTCGTAGGGGTTCAGCGTGCCGGGATCGACATTAATATACGGATCAAGTTTCTGGATGGTAACGGAAAATCCTCTTTCCTGTAATAACTTACCCAATGAAGAGGCAAGAATTCCTTTTCCCAGGGATGAAGCAACCCCTCCCGTTACAAAAACATACTTGGTTTTGGCCATGGTTTTAATTTTGAATAACGGGATACAAAGTTACTGCAAATTTCGGATGTGTCAACAGTTCGGACACAAATTCCGGAAACTTCTTTCACAAAAAAACACAATCGGGCCATTTACAGGCACTCGCATGTGTAAAACAAAAAAAGCGGAGCCACTCTGCCCCGCTTTTTTTTGCAAATATGCTGATCTTTTTGTATCTTATACGTTAAAACGGAAGTGCATGATGTCTCCGTCCTGCACCACGTATTCCTTACCTTCCACACTCAGTTTACCATTGTCGCGGCAGGCGCTTTCGCTGCCGTAGTGAATAAAATCGTTGTATTTGATCACCTCGGCACGGATAAAGCCTTTTTCGAAGTCGGTATGGATCACCGCGGCGGCCTGCGGGGCTTTAAAGCCTTTTTTAATGGTCCAGGCACGCACTTCTTTAACCCCGGCCGTAAAATAGGTCTGCAGGTTCAGCAGGTGATAGGCCGTTTTGATCAGGCGGTTCACACCCGGTTCTTCGAGCCCGATCTCTTCCAGGAACATCATTTTTTCCTCATAGGTCTCCAGTCCGGCAATATCGCTTTCAATGGCCACGGCCAGCACCAGTACCTCGGCATTTTCGTCCTTTACGGCCTCGCGTACCCGCTCCACGTGAGCGTTACCGGTCTTGGCCGAATTTTCGTCCACATTGCAGAGGTACAGCACGGGCTTATCGGTAAGCAGGCCCAGGTCGGCAATAAGCTCACGGTCTTCTTCTGCCACCGGGGCCGAACGTACGCTCTTGCCCTGCAACAGGTGTGCCTTTATAATGGTAAGCAGGTCGAACAGCTTTTTGGCGTCTTTATCGCCGCCGGTCTTGGCCTGTTTTTCTACTTTCTGTATGCGTTTTTCCACGCTGTCGAGGTCTTTCAGCTGCAGTTCGGTATCGATGATCTCTTTATCGCGTACCGGGTCTACGCTGCCGTCCACGTGTACGATATTGTCGTTATCGAAGCAGCGCAGTACGTGAATAATGGCGTCGCACTCGCGGATATTGCTCAGGAACTGGTTTCCCAGGCCCTCGCCTTTGTGTGCCCCTTTTACCAGGCCGGCGATATCTACAATTTCGGTCACTGCCGGTACCAGGCGTTCGGGTTTTACCAGTTCCGACAATTTGGTAAGGCGTTCGTCGGGAACGGTTACCGTACCCACATTGGGCTCGATGGTACAGAAAGGGAAATTGGCCGCCTGGGCTTTGGCACTGGATACACAGTTGAACAATGTTGATTTACCTACGTTGGGCAGGCCTACGATACCGCACTTCAATGACATATATGATCTGGTTTTGAAGGCGCAAAGATAGCCAAATGTTTGAAAGGCAGAAAGGCGTCCTTTCCTTCATTTTTACCTTACTAACCCTGCTTTTGGCATTTCGGATGCAGAAGCTGTGCCGGAACTTTGTACTGTAAAAAAAGGAGGAAAAAATGGACCGTAAAAAATTTCTGAGGACCGGTCTGGCAGGAGCCGCCGCACTGGGCGGTGTACCCCTGATAACGGGCAGCTCCGCAAAAGAGGAGACCGGAAAACAACTACCCCAGGTAGGCTTTAATCATTTACCCAATAAAAAGGATATTACTATGAATACCGTATTGCATACATCCGATTCAAGAGGCCATGCCAGTCACGGATGGCTCGAAAGCCGGCATACTTTCAGTTTTGCCAATTATTACAACCCCGAACGCACCCATTTTGGTGTGCTGCGCGTACTGAACGACGATATTGTGGCGGCCGGCAAAGGCTTTGGTACCCACCCGCACGACAATATGGAGATCATTTCCATACCCCTCTACGGCGACCTGGAACACAAGGACAGCATGGGCAATTCTACCGTGATCCGCGAGGGCGATATACAGGTAATGAGCGCCGGTACCGGTATCTTTCACAGTGAATACAACAAGAATACCGATAAGGAAGTACGTTTCCTGCAGATATGGCTGTTCCCCGATAAAAAGAACGTAAAACCCCGTTACGACCAGGTGTCCATACGCGATCTGTATGTAAAGAACGAGCTGGTACAGGTGCTTTCGCCCGATGAGAGCGACAAAGGCGTATGGATAAACCAGCGGGCCTGGTTCCACATGGGCGACCTGGATGCCGGACTGGAACGCACCTATACCCTGAAAGATGCCACGAACGGCGTATATGCCTTTATGATCGAAGGCGAAGCAGAAATTGCCGGACAGAAACTCGGCAAACGCGACGGACTGGGCATCTGGGATGCTTCGTCCATACAGATCAAAACCCTGGCAGCTTCTAAAATTCTGCTGATGGAAGTGCCTATGCAGATGTAAGAAAGGATAAAGAAATCATGAAAAAAGAGATCATCGTACTGAGCGGCGATGCAGTGTTTGCAGGCCGTGTACAAAAAGCCCTTGAAACCAACCCTGACCTGAAGATCAGCCTTCGTAACACCGCCGAAGAAGCGCTGGAAATGCTCTTCCGCCAGCATGCCGATGCCATTATCTGTGGAGCAGATGTTCCGGCCGAAGATCTTACACGACTCCGCCGTATCCTGGAACTGACCGGGTCGGAAGCCCTGCTGGTACCGGCCGGCGAAGATACGGACATTGCCGCCGTACTAAAAGACGCCTTCCGGCTGAAAGCCCTGCAGCGGTTCACGGTGAACGACGGACTCCTGAGCCCGGACGTCTTTACCGTGATCCCCTAAAGGATATTAAAGCCCAGGCGTATACCAAAACGGAAAGGCGCATACAGCTTGTTGAAACGGCCGCTGTGGTAATGATCGTCCGTCCAGTACTCGTTTTGGTAATCGGTACCTTTATCCGATAAGGTACGGTAACCGATACCGATACCCAGGTAATAATCAAAAGATACCCAGCGGGACTGGAACAGGTAGCCCGTACGAACGGCCAGTTCAAAGCGGCGCGTAACCGGGTTAACGGCAGTGTTTCCCAGGTACTGGGTCATTTCCGCATCGCTGTAACGGTTTACGGAACGGGCTTCCAGGTTCCACTGGCTGTAGCGCAGGTCAAAGCCTACGGTAGGCCCGTTCAGAATGCTGCGTCCTTTACGGTACCTGGTATTGTTCGGGATCAGGTAAATGAACCCATACCCCGCACTGAACCCGGTATAGCGGAACGGCGAAGAGACCTTGGCCGGTTTATTGCGATAACCGCCGAAACGGTAACGTGTTTTACCATTGTATACATAATCGAAATTCAGCTCATTAAGCACCTTGCCCTTGCGTATACGCACACCCATGAGTGCGTGACCCAGGGGCAGGCCTATGAGTTCTATCGTGGGCGTAATGCTTATACTGCGGCGGTAATTGAGCATGCGTTCCCGTTTTGCCGCCAGGCGCTGTGCCTCTTCAATTTCAGCGATACGGCGGTCGGCATTGGCCGTGTACATACTGTTACCCGCTGTTACAAAGAAAGCGCGGGCCTTCTGCACCTCCGGAATGTTCTGCATACGCGGCAGGGCATTGTTCAGGATCTGCAGGGCGGCTTTTTCATCGGCACTGCTGTTGTAGGCATCTTTTATGGCGATCTTTTCCAGGATGAAATAGGCGAACTCCACATCGCGCGAAGAATCGGCAGCCTCCCGGGCAAAGCGTCCGGAGAGGACGGCATCGTCCAGGTAATACAGTCCGCGGGCTATTTCGGCCCGGTATTTTCCATCGGGGTCAATGGCGTTGTTATCGTATTTACGGGCAGCCGTAGTGGCATATTCATAGTTCAGGATGTTATTCAGTACAAATTTCCGGTTGTTGTACACGGTACTGTCTTTCCCGTTCCAGTTCATATAATCGTCGCCCAGGCGGGTGATGCTGTAGGCAAGCGGGGGAAAGTAGGTACTGCGGCTTTCGTCATTGCGGATGAGAGCATGCGCGTACATCAGGGCGCCGTCGGAACCCATTTTGTAACTGTTGCGGTTTTCGTAACAGCTTTTCAGCGTGTTGGCCGCTTCTTTATAGCGGCGGGCCGAATACAGCCATTTACCGCGGCGTTCCTTTATACCGTACCAGAGCTCGGCCTGGTCTCCGGAGCTAAATTTCACGGTATAGTTCGAGCCCCCGGAGCTGTGGGGGATATTTTCAGGAATATCTGTCCGGTTACGGTAAAAGTATTCCATTTTGTCCAGCAGGCGGCCCTGCATATCATCGTCACCTGTTTTTTGTGCCACGCTGTACAGATCGAGCAGTACATATACCTTCTTATATATACCAAAAGCCGCCATACCCGAGCCGCCGTTGTCGGTACAGGAAGAAATACGGTCGATCAGGCTCATCCCAGCCGAGATCAGCGAATCGTAATTCCCGCCTACCGGTCTGTATTCATCATCTACGTAGTCCCATGAAACGTCGGCGGGTGAATAGGCCTCTGTGGAAGCGTGCAGGCGTCGGGCGGCTTCGCCGATGTCATCGATGCATTTCTGTCCGTAGGTATATACGGAAAGCAGACTGAGGATACTCATGAACCCGAGGTTCAGGGCGGTGCGGAGTGTTTGGGGTGCAGACATATAAAAAATTTGGCACCGTAAAGGTATGAACGCTGTCCGGTACCGCTTGTACTACATTTAGCGTATTTGTATCCCGGTAAATTAAAATTCAGGATTTCCTTGTTCGGTATTAAAAAAAATTTAGTTTTGTGTAACCTACGATTTTAGCTTATGAAAAAACGCTTTACCCTATTTCTTTCTGTTTTGTTTCTTTCGGTTGCAAGCGCCCTGGCCCAGGTGAAGATCAGCGGAAAAGTTTCCGATGCGGGCAGCGGCGAAGCCATGTATGCCGTAACGGTGATGCAGAAAGACACACGCAACGGGGTGGGCACCGACCCGGAAGGAAATTTCACCCTCACCGTTCCCAAGCTGCCGGTTACCCTGGTGATAAGCGCCCTGGGCTATACCAAACAGGAATACGAGGTAAAATCGCCCAATGAAAAGATCCTGATCAAAATGGACCCCGCCCAGAAAGCCCTGGGCACGGTAGAAATTACGGGCAGCCGTATATCCGAAAAGCAGAAGCAGGCCCCGCTCACCGTAGAAAGTATGGACATCATTGCCATTAAAGAAACGCCTTCGGCCAGCTTTTACGAAGGCCTGGGAAATATGAAAGGCGTTGACCTTACCTCGGCCTCCATCGGGTTTAAAGTGATCAATACCCGCGGTTTCAACAGTACTTCGCCGGTACGTTCGCTGCAGCTGATCGACGGGGTGGACAACCAGTCGCCCGGTCTCAACTTCTCGCTCGGCAACTTCCTGGGCTCTTCAGAGCTCGATATTAAACGGGTAGACATTATACAGGGCGCCTCTTCTTCGTTCTACGGCCCCAATGCCTTTAACGGCGTTATCAATATGGAGACCAAAAGTCCGTTCGATTTTACAGGGCTCAGCGTTTCGGCCAAATTCGGGGAACGTCTGCTGTTTGAAGGCGCCGCCCGCTGGGCACAGAAATTCCAGAACAAAAAAGGCCGCGATATCTTCGCCTACAAGGTAAACATGTATTATATGCGTGCCAATGACTGGCAGGCGACCAATTACAACCCCTCTACCGACAGTGAAGCCGGCAAGGACAATCCCGGCGGCTATGATGCCGTGAACCGCTACGGCGACGAAGCCCTGGCCGGCCTGTACGACTGGGTAAGCGACAGCCTTACACGGAAGAACTTCCCGGGACTGGGCTATATTTACCGCACCGGTTATAAAGAGACCGACCTGGTTAATTACAATTCCAAGAACATCAAGGCCAATGTGGCCCTGCACTTTATGCTCACGCCCAAGGTAGAGGCCATGGCCGTGAGTAATTTCGGCTACGGTACAACGGTATACCAGGGCGAGAACCGCTACAACCTGAAAGACATACTCTTTTTCCAGAACAAGATCGAATTCCGCGAAAAGGACAAATGGTTCTTCCGCATGTATGCCACCAACGAAGATGCCGGTAAGACCTACGATGCCGTAGTAACGGCCTTCCTGATGCAGAACGTACGCCTGCTGGAATCGAACCTGTTCCAGGCCCAGAACGATCCGCAGCGCGCCTGGAATGCCGAATACAAAAAATTATGGGCACTGAATTCCCCGGCCAACCCCACGGTGCCCGGCAATACCTCGTTCAATGCCATGATCCGCGGCGGTAACGGAGCTCCCGGTCTGCCCGGCATGCCCAGTTACCAGCAACCCGTAAATGCTTACGACTACCTGCAGGCCGACGCCGTAATGGCCCTGTACCACGATTCCCTGGTAGCCATGCACAATATTATGCGGGCCTATATGGACTCCATGTACTACCTGATGCCCGGCACACCGGAATTCCAGGCGGCATTCGACTCCATTACCTCCAACCCGCTGGGCCAGGGCGGCAGCCGCTTTGTAGACCGCAGCGCCCTGTACCATGCCCACGGCGAATATAAATTCCGCGTATGGAAGAACCGCATTACCTTTACCACCGGTCTGGCCGCCCGCCTGTACGCTCCCAATTCACAGGGTACCATCTTTATCGATACGGCAGGCACCCGCATCTACAATTTTGAGGCCGGCGCCTACCTGGGTATCGACCTTAAACTGGAAAAAGTGCTGCTGAGCCTGACCAACCGTGTGGACAAGAACATCAACTTCCCCTTCCTGTGGTCGCCCGCCTTTTCGGTGGTATACACGCCACACCGCAAGCATACCCTGCGCTTCAGCTTTTCTTCGGCTATACGTAACCCCACCCTGGCCGACCAGTACTTCAACTACAACGTAGGCCGGGCCACACTGCGCGGTAATATTTCGGGCTACGATTCACTCATTACCACCGAATCCTTCATCGATTATATACGCGGCGAAGTGCCCGACTTCGGCAAGCTGCGCTATTTCAACGTAGACCCCGTGCGCCCCGAACGCGTATACACGGCAGAAATCGGCTACCGCGGTACGCTGGGCAATAATTTCTACCTGGATTTCAGCGCCTACTACAGCCTGTACAATAACTTTATCGGGTACCGCATAGGTGTAGAGACCGACTTTAACCTGTTTACCTCGCTGCCGGTGAACACCACCGTACTGCGTGTGGCCAGCAACAGTAAAGACATTGTACACACGCGCGGAGTTTCGGTACAGGCCATTTACAATTTTGCCAAATTCTTCAACATCAACGGGAACTACAGCTATAACGAGCTGGACCGCCGCGGCAGCACCGATCCGCTGATACCGGCCTTCAACACGCCGCGCCATAAGTTCAACGTAGGTTTCGGCGCCCGCGATATTATGTGGAAGATCAAAAAAGTGCGCCTGAACAACTGGGGCTTTAACATAAACTACAAGTGGGTGGAAGGTTTCCGCTTTGAGGGTTCGCCGCAGTTCACCGGGGAAATTCCCTCCTACGGTACACTGGACGCACAGATCAGCTGGAACTACAAAAAAGCCAAGACCACCTTTAAGATCGGCGCCCAGAATCTTACCAACAATATGGTATACCAGGTGTACGGCGGACCGCGCGTAGGAAGACTGGCCTATATCTCCATTCAGTTCGACAATGAGCTGTGGGGCCGTGGAAATAAAAAAAACGGGAATAAACGTTAAGATTTGTAAATTTTTCTATATTTACCTAATAAATACTTGGAAGCTATGAACAAAAGAGTAATTACACTATTAGGAGTCGGATTGTTGATCGGTGGACTCAACGCCCAGCGCTACGTAACGGAGAATTTTTTCAGTTCCGTTACCAAAACCGCGGACGTTGTTTACGGCAACAATTACTACTTCATTCCTTTACAGGGCTCCCCTATACCACCGGCAAATCCCGGAGCAATTCCTCCGCTCGGATATACACCGACCCAGGGCGATATTACGGCCGACTTTTATGCACCGGCAGGTGATACAGAGACCAGTCGCCCTGCAGTAATCATTGTACACACCGGGAACTTCCTTCCCAAATACCGTAACGGCAGCGCTACGGGCGATAAAGACGACAGTGTGAACGTAGAACTGGCCAACCGTTTCGCCAGACGCGGTTTTGTAGCCATCTCCATGCGTTACCGCCTGGGCTGGAACCCGACCTCCGCTTCACAGGAAGTGCGTACGGGAACCATCCTGAACGCGGTATACCGTTCTATCCATGACGTACAGACCATGGTACGCTTCCTGAAGCTGAACGCGGCTACCTATGGTGTGGATACCAACCGCATTGCCCTCTGCGGCATAGGTTCCGGCGGTTATGTAACCATGGCCTACACTACGCTGAACAAACAGGCGGAAACCAACCTGCCCAAATTCCAGGACAGTAACGGTAACTCTGTGGTAAACCCGGCCTATGTAGGCGATGTGAACGGTATAGGCGGTGCGGTGAACGTATACAACAACGCCGGCCCTACCAATAAAGTAGCCTTTGAAATGAACCTGGGCGGCGCCCTCGGCGATATCAGCTGGGTAGAAGGCGGCGAACCCGTTAAAGTAGGTTTCCATGGCTGGAAAGACCAGTTTGCCCCATACGACAGCGGAACCGTAATTGTACCGACCACCCAGGAAGACGTGGTGGACGTGCACGGTACACGCACCGTAGTGAAAAAATTCGTGAGTCTTGGCAACAATGCCCCCATCGTAAGCTTTACCTTTAACGATGCCGTTTCGGCTCGCGGCTACTCCATGAACGCCAAAGCGCAGGCCGAAGGTCTGTATGAGTTCCGTCTGCCCCCGGGCCTGAACGGTAACGAGCAGGGTTCTCCCTGGCACTGGTGGGATTCGGCTACCGTAAATGCTTCGGGAGCGATCTTCGGATGGCCCGATATTCACGGTTCCGAACTGGAAACAAACCCAAGCATGAGCGCTTCGCATGCCCGTAAATACATCGACACCATCATGTGGTATTCCGTACCGCGCATGGTAGTGGCCATGAACCTGCCGGAGCAGGTGTATGTAGGTGTTGACGAAGCGCCTGCACAAAGCCTGGCCCTGGACATCTTCCCGAACCCGAGCAACGGCGATTTTGCCGTACGCATAAAAGAGAACGGTACCCTGGAGCGTATCGATATCTACGACCTGAGCGGAAAGCTGGTGCATTCCGTAGTGTCGCCGGGGCAATCGCAGGTAAACATAAGCCGCACGGACCTTAAAGCCGGCACCTATGTCCTGAATGCCCGCCTGAAAGATGGCAAAACCCAAACCGGAAAGCTTGTCTTGAACTAGTATAGTTGTCCTGTGTTTATGAAAAACGGACTCTCCCCCGGGAGGGTCCGTTTCTTTTTTGGCGCAGACCGCATGCGCAAGAGGCCTGCCGCCGCCTGCGGGGCCGCCGGCAAAAGAATTTGCAAAACCCAGCTATTATTTATTAATTTTGCGCACTTTTAAAAGCACTTCATGAAGTTATCCCAATTCAAATACAAATTCCCGGCCGAACTGGTAGCGGACCGGCCCCTGGCTAACCGTGACGACAGCCGGATGATGGTTGTGAACCGCAAGACCGGAACCATCGAACACAAGACATTCAAGGATATTCTTGACTATTTTAACGAAGGGGATGTTTTTGTGCTGAACAATACCCGCGTTTTCCCTTCGCGCCTTTACGGCAACAAGGAAAAGACCGGGGCCAAGATACAGGTGGTGCTGCTGCGCGAACTGGATGCGGAAAGCAAGCTCTGGGACGTACTGGTAGACCCCGCCCGTAAAATACGTATCGGTAATAAACTCTATTTCGGCGAAAACGATATGCTCGTGGCCGAAGTGATCGACAATACCACCTCGCGCGGACGTACCCTGCGTTTCCTGTACGACGGCCCGCACGACGAGTTCAAGGCCCTGCTCTACAGCCTGGGCGCCCCGCACCTGCCCCCCTATATTTCCAGGGAGCCCGATGAAGAAGATTTTGACCGCTACCAGACCTATTTTGCCAAGGTAGAAGGCGCCGTTACCGCACCTGCATCGGGACTGCACTTCAGCCGCGAACTGCTGAAACGCCTCGAGATTAAAGGCATCAGCTTTGCGGAACTGACCCTGCACGTGGGCCTGGGCGGCTTTCGCGCCGTAGAGGTGGAAGACCTGAGCAAACACAAGACCGACAGCGAAGAATGTATTATACCGGTAGAAACCGCCGAGATCGTGAACAATGCCATCGATGCCCGCAAAAAGATACTGGCCGTAGGCCCCTCGGTAATGCGCGCCATCGAAACATCGGTGACCACCAAAGGCCACCTGAAAGAATTCAGGGGCTGGACCAATAAATTTATTTACCCCCCTTACGATTTCAGCATTGCCGATGCCATGCTCTGCAATTTTTACCTGCCCGAGAGCACCCTGCTGATGCAGGTAGCCGCTTTTATGGGTACCGATCTCTGCGAAAAAGCCTACGAAGAGGCCATCAAGGAGAAATACCGCCTCTTTGCTTACGGAGACGCAATGCTCATTATTTAAACATACAGCGAACAATTATATATTATTGAGACTATGGCCGCAGATAAATTCCAGTATCACGACTATTACCTTACCGAAGACCTGCTTACCGAAGAACACCGCCTCATCCGCGAAACGGTACGCCAGTTCGTAAAAAAAGAAATTTCTCCCATCATCGAGGAGTACGCACAGCGTGCCGAATTCCCTTCACACCTGATCAGGGGACTGGCCGAAATAGGCGCTTTCGGGCCTTATATCCCGGCTGAATACGGCGGTCACGGACTCGACCATATCGCTTACGGTATCATTATGCAGGAACTGGAGCGCGGCGACAGCGGTATCCGTTCCACCGCATCGGTACAGAGTTCCCTGGTGATGTTCCCGATCTGGAAATTCGGCAGCGAGGAACAGAAACAGAAATACCTGCCCAAACTGGCCAAAGGCGAAATGATGGGCTGCTTCGGTCTTACCGAGCCTAACCACGGCAGCGATCCGGGCAGCATGACCACCTGGTTCAGGGATGCCGGCGACCACGTGATCCTGAACGGGGCCAAAATGTGGATCAGCAATGCTCCCTTTGCCGATATCGCGGTGGTATGGGCCAAGAACGAACAGGGCGAAATTCAGGGCCTTGTGGTAGAACGCGGCATGGAAGGTTTCAGCACGCCCGAGACCCACAGCAAATGGAGCTTACGTGCCAGCGCCACCGGAGAACTGGTATTCGATAATGTAAAAGTGCCCAAAGAGAACATTTTCCCGGGTGTAAAAGGTCTGAAAGGCCCCCTGAGCTGTCTGAACAGCGCCCGTTACGGTATTTCCTGGGGAGCCATCGGAGCCGCGCTCGACTGTTACGACACGGCACTGCGCTATTCTATGGAAAGAGAACAGTTCGGCCGCCCGATCGGCGGATTCCAGCTGCAGCAGAAAAAACTGGCCGAAATGATCACCGAGATCACCAAGGCACAGCTGCTGGTATGGCGCCTCGGCACCCTCAAGAACGAAGAAAAAGCCACCCCGGCACAAATATCCATGGCCAAGCGCAACAACGTGGACATGGCCCTGACCATAGCCCGCAATGCCCGTCAGATGCTGGGCGGTATGGGTATCATCGGGGAATACAGCATTATGCGCCACATGATGAACCTGGAGTCGGTGGTGACCTATGAAGGTACCCACGACATACACCTGCTGATCACAGGTATGGACGTCACAGGTCTTAACGCGTTCAAATAGACATTTATAAGGAATTCAGAAAGCATTGTCATACCGGCAATGCTTTTTTGTTGTATCACAACACGCCGAAATATTCACGGGGTTCATCGATATATTAACAAAAATGAACCCGATTTTTTTTATATTTATTCACGATTAGAAAATAGTTAAAGAAGTATGAAGTTTTTCATTGACACGGCCAATCTGGAACAGATAAAAGAAGCGCAGGAACTGGGAGTGCTGGACGGGGTTACCACCAATCCGTCCCTGATGGCCAAAGAAGGTATTACGGGCGAAGAGAACATTAAAGCCCATTACCTGAAGATCTGCGATATTGTGAACGGAGATGTCAGTGCCGAGGTAATAGCTACCACATACGAAGAAATGATCGCCGAAGGAGAGCTGCTGGCCGCCCTTCATCCGCAGATCACCGTTAAAGTACCCATGATCAAAGACGGCGTTAAAGCCATAAAATATTTTTCTTCCAAAGGAATAAAAACCAATTGTACCCTGGTATTTTCGGCAGGACAGGCCCTGCTGGCCGCTAAAGCCGGAGCTACCTATGTATCGCCCTTTATCGGCCGCCTCGACGATGTTTCGACCGACGGTATGCTGCTGATCGAGGATATTGTGCAGATCTATGCCAATTACGGTTATAAAACGCAGGTGCTGGCCGCTTCGGTACGCCATCCGATGCATATTCTGCAGTGTGCCAAAGTGGGAGCCGACGTGGTTACCTGTCCGCTCAACGCTATTATGGCCCTGTTGAAGCACCCGCTTACGGACAATGGTTTGAAACAGTTCCTGGAAGACCATGCCAAAGCCGCCCAGAAAGCCGCTTTGTAAGTTCCGATAACTAAAATTATATATATATGATACTCAAATTAAATGAGCTGCAACCCAGCGAAGCCCAGATCGAAAAGATTGTTGCCGTTTTACGCAACGGCGGAGTAATCATTTATCCTACCGATACGGTGTATGCTTTTGGTTGCGATTCGCACAACAAGGATGCCGTGCAGAAGCTATGCAGTATCAAAGGTGTTCGTCTCGACGAGGCCAATTTTTCCCTGATACTGTCCGACGTGAAACCGCTGGGCAGTTACACCAAACCGATGGACAATAACGTGTTCAAAGCACTGAACCGTTACCTGCCCGGTCCTTTTACCTTTATCCTGAATGCCAACGGTAAAATACCCGAGATTTTCGGTTACAAAAAGAAAACCGTAGGTATCCGTATCCCGGACAACCGTATATCCCAGGAAATTGTAAAAAGCCTCGGTAACCCGCTGCTGAGTACATCGGTACATGACGATAGCTCCGTAGTGGAATACACCACCGATCCCGAACTGATCCATAACCGCCTGGGCGAAATGGTAGACCTGATGATCGACGGCGGCTACGGCAACAATGAGCCCAGCACCGTGCTCGACTGTACGGGTGAAGAGATCACCATACTGCGCGCCGGCCTCGGAGCTGAACTGCTTGAAGAAGCATAACGAAATAAACACCATACGAAAACGGGCCCTGAGCCCGTTTTTTTGTAAATATGCATCCCGGAAAAGAGATAAACGGATATGAAGACAAAAGAAGAAATTGTAAAGAACTGGCTGCCGCGATATACCGGCACTCCGCTGGAATCCTTCGGAAAATACATACTGCTTACCAATTTCAGTAATTATGTTACCTGGTTTGCCGAGCAGTTCGGCGTAGAGATACAGGGCATAGGCCGCCCCATGCAATCGGCCACCAGCAACGATATTACCATTATTAACTTTGGTATGGGCTCGGCTATGGCCGCTACCGTTATGGACCTGCTCAGCGCCGTAGAACCCAAAGCCGTGCTTTTCCTGGGTAAATGCGGCGGACTGAAGGAAATAACCAAACTCGGCGACCTGATTTTACCCATTGCCGCCATACGCGGTGACGGTACGGGCAACGACTATATGCCGCCCGAAGTACCGGCCCTGCCCTCTTTCCGCCTGCAGATGGCCGTTTCGCATACCATACGAAAAATGGAACTGGACTATTATACCGGCACCGTGTACACCACCAACCGCCGCGTGTGGGAACATGACGATGAATTTAAAGTGTACCTGCGCAAAATACGCGCCATGGGCATCGATATGGAAACCGCCACCATATTCCTGGTAGGTTTTGCCAACGGCATACCGCACGGCGCCCTGCTGCTGGTATCAGATAACCCCATGAACCCCGAAGGCGTAAAAACGGAGAACAGCGATAAACATGTAACCGATACTTTTGTACATAATCACCTGAAGATCGGCATCGATTCGCTGATCGAGCTGCGCGACAGCGGTGAATCGGTGAAACACCTGCGTTTCGAGGATAAAAACAAGCGGAAGAGCGAAGACTAAGGCCTGCCCTAATGTACCGGCATGTGGTCCGGGTCCATCTTCTGATGGGTAATAATGCGCTCGAACTTGGTGGTATCGAGCAGGGCATCTATGCCCAGGTAGTTCGGATGGTCGGTACTTAAACGCTCCGGGAACATATCTTTACCGTATACTTTACGATAGGCCTGGTAGATCAGCTCTGTGCAGTAAAACTGCGTGGTATCGCTGATATCGAAGGCATTATCGAAAGGAATTTTCTTGTTCATGAAGCTCTTGGTGGCATCTGCGATCTTCATGCGGGTGAGTGAGTCGGCTTTGGGGCGCACCAGCATGATGGAATTGCGCACGCTTTCCCGCACGAATTTGTCCATATTTTCGGTCTGTACACCGTCTCCCATACTCAGCTCGCTGCTTACGGTATGAATTACGTACAGGCTGTCCGGGTCACGGATCACCACGGCGCAGTGCGAAAGATGGTAGCCCGTGGGGTACATATTATCGATGATATCGCTTACGGAGCCGTGTCCTTTACGCAGGATGATATCGCCGCTCTGCATTTTGTCCAGGTCTTCGGCAGATAAACGGTAGAATTTAGAGGGGTCTCCGTAGGCTTTGGTCGCCTGTTCACCGGCTTCCACGCGGAAGGTATCGAACAGAAGGAATCCTGCGGCAAACAGGACGATAAAAAAGAGAGACAGGAGTATCTTACGCTTTAACATAGGTAGAAAAGTAGGCTGCAAAAGTAAAAAAGCCCTGACAATAATTGTCAGAGCTTTTAAATATTGTAATCAGAAAAAATTACTTAGTCTCAGCAGGAGCAGTTGTAGCAGCCTCACCAGCAGCTTCAGCAGCACCGGCAGCTGAATCGCCAGCAGCTTCCAGACCTTCGGTCATAGAGTTCATAGCGTCGTTCAGACCAGCTTCTTTTTTCATATCTACTAACCATTTGTCGCTACGTTTAACGAGGTTCAGGTTAGAGCTTTCTGTTTTACCTTCTTCACAGCAGTAAGTACATGTAGCTGTAGTATCAGAAGTGTTTGTACATTTTACGTCTTTAACGTCAGCAATTTTCAGACCGCTGTTGGTCATCATGCTTTTAGTAGCTTCTGTAGAAACAGCTTCGTATTTAGCTTTGTCACCAGCTTTAACTGCGTTCAGGAACTCAGTAGCAGCTTTGTCAGGTGTGTTACCACCACCACAAGAAGCCAGGATAGATGCAGCGAATACGCCTGCGAAAAGTTTAGTTAAGCCTTTCATTTTCTTTTTTCTTTTATTGATTTTTAAATAAGCAGGGGCAAAGGTAGGCAATAATTTGAGTTGTGCAAGAAATTGAAAAAAAAACGCATTTCACTTATAAACAGCATCGTGTTATTTTTCAACAGTTTTTGTTTTGCGGAAGGCGTACATTTTGCTTTCCGTGCCGTTCAGCAGCTTGCGGATGTTCTTGCGGTGCGTGTAAATAAGCAGCAGGGGGATCAGTACTGCGATCACCGACATAAGCGTTCCCTGTTTATCCGAAAGCAGGAAATAGGCCAGCGGAAATACCAGTCCGCCCGACATACTGGCCAGGGAAATAAAGTTGAACAAAAGCCACACCAGCAGGAACACCCCGATGGAGACCAGCGAGGCCTGCCACTGTATGGCCAGCATAATACCCAGCATGGTGGCCACGCCTTTTCCGCCTTTAAAACCCGCAAATACGGGGTAAAGATGCCCCAGGATGGCTGCTGTGCCACCCGCCAGCTGTGCGTTGAGCAACAGCTCTGTTCCGGCCTCTTTACCAAAGGCAGGCAGCCACAGAGGCAACAGGGCCGCCAGGGAACCTTTCAGGATGTCGGCAAACAATACCATAAAACCCGTGCGTTTTCCCAGTACGCGGAATACATTGGTAGCCCCGGCATTGCCGCTGCCGTGTTCCCGTACGTCCACTCCGTGAAAAAGTTTACCGAACCACACCGCCGAGGGAATGCTCCCCAGCAGGTAACCGGCCGCAACTGTGATGATCCATTCCATAATTATTCAAACTGGGCTTTAAACTGGTCCATACGGCGCTGTGAACTGAGCGTGAACTGGTAGTTCGGCTGATCTTTCGCTTCGAACGTGCGGCGTTTGGGGTCCATCTGCATCAGTATTTTATTGAACTCGGTATCGCTGCTGTACACCTGCATTACGTTGAGCCTGTAACTGAAGTAATACTGTACACCGTCGCCGAACTCGATGAGCATGTTCACACCTTCGGCCGAACGTTTGCGTACCACTTCCACGTATACCTGTACGCCTTTATCGAAGAGGTTGCGGTTCAAGCTCAGCAGGTTGGCACTGCCGCTGTACATCAGGGAGCGTCTGCGTTTGTTCCAGCTCAGGTTTACCCCGGTAAGGAACAGGCTGCTGTTCAGCGGCTCGGGCAGTTTATCCAGCTTGCCATCGCGGATACGGGACTGGAAACGGTCGCGTTCTTTGGTATCCAGCAGGTAAAGCAGGGAACGCATGGTGGCGTCTTCTTTAAAATCCGGGCCCGAAGAGGCGTATTCCTTGTACTTGTCGCCGATGTATTTCCAGAGTTCGTTATCGAGCGGAAAGTCCATGCCGATCACCCCTTCTACCTCGGTAATGGTGTCCATGGGCAGGAAGCGGATCACGCCGGCCGTGGAAATACGTACCTGTCCCATTTTACCGGTAAGCTGCAGCGGACCTTCGCCGTAGGCCATGCAGGTATTCGGATTAAAGGCTACGTAATTCTCGATAAGTGAAGGATCGGCCAGTTTTTCCTTGCTGGCAATGCGGTACTCGCCCGAAGCCAGGTCGTATTTCAGGTAACCGCTGATGGTCAGGGCCTCGTAATCGGCATAGGTCTTCTTGGATGACATCAGTACCGGGTATATCCCCGAACTGTCGCTGGCAAAGGCAAAACCGTTGAACATGGGTGTCTGGGTATCGTCTTTGGCGTCGGCAGGCACCGGTATGCTGATGTCGCCGTCCCCGATAAAACCACGGGTACGCATCCAGCGTTTGGAGAACTGCGGACAGCTGTGGTCCATGGTAATGAAGCCGTTGATCTCCGGCTCCGGGTTCTGGGCATACAGGTTAAAATAGCCTTTGTACAGTACGTGCGGCATCAGTTTAAGACTGTCCTGCGGTTCCAGGGTGCCGGTGGCCGTCATCTGTTTTATGCTGTCTACCTTAATGGTATGCATTTTTATTTTCTGTTCGCGGCCGGTCTTGTCCTTATAGGCATACTCTCCTTCCCCGGCAATGGCATATTTACCGCCGATGTCTACCGTAGCGTTCTCGATCAAGTGGTTCTGGGTGCCCACGGGCATCTGTATACTTGCTTTCTGAAGGGGTTCTATATCTGCACGGCGGATGATATTGGCCTTACCGTCAGAAAGTAACACGCGCGAATCGGCCACATCGATGTATTTGATGCCCTCGGCCTCGATGCGTTTTTCAGCCGTTTTGAAAAGGGCGCTCTGGGCCTTGAACTCCAGGGAATCCTGCCCGTGCCGCGTAGAAACCATACGGAAGCCTTCCTCTACCGACTTTACGGTCTTCAGTTCTACGTTGTTATCCGTCATGTTCCAGTCCACCCGTTCGCTGAAAGCCCGGTATTCGTTGATCGGGAAATCCACAAAGGCATTTTCGTCGTTGGCGATAAACTTACCTTTTTTCTCCTCGAAGTTGATCTCCGTTTTCATATTGGTGGTGGTGAGCGCAATGCCTGAGGTATCGATGGCGTCCACGTTCAGGTTCTTCAGTGTGAAATCGGCACTGTCGCTGTTGAATTTTTTCGGGGAGAAGCTGTATTTCTTGGCAGCCACGGTGGCATTACCGATATCGGCCACCCCGCCCCCTTCCAGCAATCCGGCGGTAGTTACCTCTACCCTGCCGGTAAGCGCTACTTTGCCGCCGTACATATCGAAGGGTTTACCCATGTTCTTTACCCCGAACATGCCGTTTTTCGGCTCCCAGTGTACATATACCGAATCGCCTTTTACATCGGGCGTTTTGCCCGAAGCCGGTACATTAAAGCCCTGGGCCCAGGCATTCATACTGTCCGGGTAAAAACGAAAATCCTTGCCCGAGGTCTTTGAATTCTGGTATTCGAGTACGCCTTTTCCGCGCAGGCCCTGGTTGGAAAGGGTGAGCGTATTAAAGAACTTGGCCGGTCCACCGTAGGCCGGCAGTCCCGAAGCGCCTGTTTCGCCTACAAAACCGAGGGAATAATCAGGCATTACCTGTAGCTCTTCGCGTATGTCCGGGAAGATATCTGCCGAAGTGAAGGTACCCGGCAGCCTCAGTTTACGCGGGTCGAAGGTATCGAGACTATCGAGTACATAGGGATCGATCTGGAAATAGAAACGATCGCGGGTATACACGCCGCCTTCTACCCAGCGCTGGCTGTAATAGGCATAACTGGGTTTCTTGCTGGTAAAAACGGGGTAACGCCCAATGGCTTTCAGTCCCGATTTTCCCGCGGGATCATCGATCTCCAGTTCACCGTTCACCTGTTCGATGGGGGTACCCAGGATAATGGGCGGGTACTGGCCGAACTCGTCGGGCAGCAGGCGCCGCACACGCACCAGGATGGTATCTACGGTGGGCATTTTTATTTTGAACTTATCGTAATCGAACTCATAGGCTTTACCGAGGAACGTGAACTGTCCGCCCACTACGCCCCCGTTAAAATACATGTCCATATCCTCGCGCATGAGCACGTGCTGGGCTTCCGGGTACAGTACCACGCGCTGTGAGTCGCTCATGGGAATACGTTTTACGCCGTCCAGTTCCAGGCGGTAATCGATGAGGCTTATGAAGCCGTTGGGCCGCAGTCCGGCGCTGCCGAGTTCAATAACGTCGTAGTCGTTGCGGCCATAGCGTGAGCCTACAAAGGTAAAGAAACGCTTTTTGGCGTCGGCCCTTTCGTTATCGGGGTTGTAGTTGATGAGACCACTGATGGACAGGCGGGCCAGCAGGATGCGGATATCGCTTACATCGTCCCTGAACCATTTGGCCATTTCCTGTGCGGTAAAGGTATTGGTATTGTGCTTATCGCAGTAGGTCTTGATCATGGCCAGGGGATCGGGATCGTCGAGGCCCGAAAGCTTGTCGTACTGCCGCTGTCTAAAGTAGTTATCGCTGTAGAACACGGCACTGTCGCGCGAGGAGCCTTTGGCCGAGCTGAGTACCAGTTTGTCTTCCTTTACCTTCCAGTAGATGGCTTCCGTTTCAAAGTCGATGTTGTGGTAGGTATCGTTGAATTTACTCTGCTGTATCCCTTCGCCCTGGCGCAGCAGCTGCAGTTCTTTGCGGTCGGTGAAATATTTTACCTGGCAGCCCGGGTGGTAAAGGCTGTCGAGTTTGGTCTCGGTCTTCATATAAATGGTTACCGAAGCCCGGTCCGAAAGGATCTGGTTCTCGCGGAACACCCAGCCCAGGGCCCCCATCACCAGGAAAGGCTTTTTATCCCGGTCGATAAAAATGAAGGCGGGATTGGCCACATCACCGGTACCGATAAATTTATTACCCTTGAGCGTAAAACCGCCTTCGTAACGTACGCCTTCGGCCAGGTTATTGAGCTTAACCCGTTTTTCGTACGAAGTGAAGCGCGGGTAGATCACGTTCTCTACGTTCACGGCCGACATCATTTTGTCTTCCAGGCTGCCGATCACAGGCTCTTTAAAATAGCCGGAGTGGTACAGGTAAACCGAGTCGGCGGAATATTCGGCCGATTTAAGGCTGATGCGGTATTTGTTCAGTTCGGCATATACTTCCGAAGCGGGCAGTCCCGTCCGTTCCCAGGTTACCTTCCCCTTGGTGCCGGTCCAGGTTTCCAGGAAAGGGTCCCAGAGGGCATCGGTATTCAGTACAAAAGAACTGTCGCCTTTGCTCTGGCCCTGCAGATCGGTATTGGTAAATTTAAAATAGGGATCTTTTCCCTCCTGGTACATAAAGGTATAACCGCCCCCGCTTATACGCCACTGTACCGACATGGACTTGTAAATAGTACCGTAGGTATAGAACAGTGCCGAATTCTCGAGGTAGGTACTCAGGCTGCCCTGGGTCTTGGTATTCATTACATGATGTACCGATTGTGTCCAGAGCGGCATTTCGGCCATTTTTTCCTTAATAATAAAGGCGAACAGTACGTCCACAAACCCTGAATAATGCGGCATTACCCGCAGTTTTTTACGGGCCATGGCGTTCAGCAGGTCGGCCGCAGGCGCTACTGCCTGGTCGGGGAACGCATTGGCCTTGGACAGGGAATCGATCTTATCGGAATAGTATTTGCCGCGCACCCGGTCAAAATTGTTGAACGTGGTCTTGAGCTCGGTCAGGAATTTGGTCTTGTCTTTGGAGAACGGTTCTGTCTGCGACAGTATACCGCCTGTAAATGCCAGGAACAGGATGGCGCTTAACACTACTTTTTGCATGCTTACATGTGTTTGGTAAGAAGCAGGGCACACCAGTCGTTTTCGGTCAGGCTGCGCTGCAGTTCTACATTTAATTTGCGGAATGTTTCCTGTAACAGAGGTATATCAGACTGGTAAAAGCCGCTCAGTATAAGTGTACCGGCGGGTTTCAGGGAAGCCAGCAGCACCTCTTTCATGTGCAGTATGATGTTGCGGTTGATGTTGGCGATCACCACATCGTACACACCGTAATCATCGCTTTTCAGGGCTGCGTCGAAGAGGGTGAAACGGGTAAGGCCGTTCATGCTGAAATTTTCTTCTGCATTTTCGAGGGCCCAGGGTTCTATTTCGGTGCCGGCAATTTCCGCTGCGCCCAGCTGATGGGCAAGTATGGCCAGGATACCCGTACCGGTGCCCACGTCGAGTACCGATCTGTCTTTCAGTTCCGTTTCCAGCAACAGCTGCATTACCAGGCGTGTGGTGGAATGGTGCCCCGTACCGAAGGACATTTTAGGCGTAATTTCGATATAGTGCTTAAAGCCGGGCTTACGTTCATGAAAACGGGCATATACGTATACTTCGCTGCCCAGTTCCACGGGCTCAAAGGACTTCTCCCAGGTTTCGTTCCAGTTCTGCTGCTCGTGCTGTGTCCAGCGCAGATCGGCAGCCCAGGCCGCCGTGAGCATATACAGCTGTTCGCTGTCGATCTCTGCCGTTGCCGGGATAAAAGCGCTCAGGGTACCGTTCTCGGTATAAAAACTTTCAAAGCCCAGTTCGGCCAGTTCGGCCACCAGTATCTCCTCGGCCACCTGTGCATCCGTGCCGGGCAGAAAATCCATTTTCAGTTCTTTGTATTCCATAAAATTACCCCGCGGCCTGTATGATTTGTAAAAATTCGGCGGCATCGAGTGAGGCCCCGCCCACCAGCACCCCGCCTATTTCGCTGCTCGAAAGCAGTTCACGGGCATTGGCGGCTTTTACGCTGCCCCCGTACAGGATGCGGAGTTCATTGCCGGCATCGGTGCCGTATTTATTGCGCATGAGTTCACGGGCAAAGGCATGGGCCTCTTCCGCCTCATGCAGGCTGGCCGTTTTGCCGGTACCGATGGCCCAAACGGGTTCGTAAGCCAGTACCAGGTGGTCCAGTTCGTCCTGCGAAAACGATTCAAATACGGCCTGCAGCTGTTCCTCGATCTTCGAAAAACGGCGGCCTTCTTCCATATCCTGCAGGTTTTCGCCAAAACAGTACACCACCTGCAAACCGGCATCGAGGGCCTGGTTTATCTTGCGGCAGAGCAGTTCATGCCCTTCGCCGAACAGGGTACGCCTTTCGGAGTGCCCCAGCAATACATGAGTAGCACCGGTACTTTTGATCATACCGGCAGAAACTTCGCCTGTAAAAGCGCCTTCGGGCATATCCGAACAGTTCTGGGCGCCCGTTTCCAGGGGCAGGCCCTGTAATTGCTGATGAAACATGCACAAATGGGTAAACGGCGGAAACAGTACCACCTGGGCATTCCCGAAATCCGCCGCATTACGCGCGATCTCCGACGCCAGTGCCAGTCCTTCCTTTACCCCGGTAAACATTTTATGATTTCCCGCTATCAGTTTTTTCATACCTCACAGATCCTTACAATTCGCTATTGTACAAAAATAGCAAGATAGCCCGGTGAAACAAGTGCCGGGTATGGTCTTAAAATTAAAAAAACAAAAAGAAGCCCTCAGCGGGTAGCGGGTCCGCTTCCGTAAAAAACACCTCATTTCAGCGGATTATGACCTCTTTTTTAGACATACAGAGCCCATTGAACACGGCGTACAAGCTATAAATATGCTACTTTTGCAGTCTAAAGCGAAACAACATGAATTTTCATCAATTCAAAGCTACCACCCTGCAGGGCCGCGAGATCGATTTTTCGGTCTACAAAGGCAAAAAACTGCTGGTACTGAATACGGCCAGCGCCTGCGGACTAACCCCGCAATACGCGCCGCTGCAGGAGCTGTACGAACAATATAAGGATTCCGGGCTGGAGATACTGGCTTTTCCCTCGAACGATTTTGCCGGCCAGGAACCGGGCAGCGATGCTGAAATTGCTGAATTCTGTACGCTAAACTACGGCGTTACCTTCCCCGTGTTCAGCAAGCGCGCCGTACTGGGCGAAGAACGCGACCCGATCTTTGCCTGGCTCAGCGAAAAAGAACAGAACGGCGTAGAATCCGTGGCCCCGCAGTGGAATTTTCATAAATACCTGATCGATGAGAACGGCAACTATGTAACGAACGTAGCGCCTGCGGAAAGTCCGCTCAGTATCGAGATCATCAACTGGATCGAATCGAAGAATGGATAAACTGCGTATACTGGCATTCGGGGCACACCCCGACGATGTGGAACTGGGCTGCGGCGGAATACTGGCCCGGCATGCAGCTGCCGGCGATGCCGTAGGCATTGTGGATCTTACACTGGGGCAGATGGGCACCCGCGGTACCGTACAGGGCCGACTGAAAGAAGCCGCTGCCGCTTCTGGAATACTGGGCCTGCGCCTGCGCGAAAACCTGGAAATGGAGGACGGACTTTTCGAGAACGACCATGCGCACCGCCTTAAAGTGATACAGGCCCTGCGCCGTCACCGCCCCGATATCGTATTGTGCAACGCCCCGCACGACCGGCATCCCGACCACGGAAGGGCCGCCGCGCTGGTGCTGGAATCCTGTTTTTATGCCGGACTGGCCAAAATACATACCGAAGATAAAGACGGAGCCGCACAGCAGCCCTGGCGCCCGAAGACCGTGTTTCACTACATACAGTTCTACGACCTGAAACCAGACCTGCTGGTGGACATCAGTGATTTTTTTGACCTGAAAATGGAGAGTATCCTGGCCCATAGTTCGCAGTTCTACGATCCGGCTAGTACCGAACCGGGCACGCTTATCGCCTCACCCGAATTCCTGGACCATATCCGCTTCCGGGCGGCCAATTTCGGGCTTACTATCGGGGTAAAATATGCCGAAGGACTTATTGCGGCACGTACACCCGGGCTCAAAAGCCTGAATGATATCCTGTAAGCCTTACTTTTTACGCTTTTTTCGGGCCTTTTCCTGTTTTTTCTCCCCTTCGGGAGCTTTGTCGTATTTGTCGTAATCGAGCTTCATGCCCCAGAAACGCATCTGCTGCAATACCCATGCCTGGCGGCCGCGCGTATACGGACTGGGCCGGGCAGCAGAAAGACGGCGGGGATTCGGCAGTACGGCCGCTATAAGAGCTGCCTGCTCGGGCGATAAGCCGGCCGCGCTCTTTTTAAAATAAGCCCGGGAAGCCGCTTCAGCCCCGTAAATGCCATCGCCCATTTCAATAATGTTCAGGTATACTTCCATGATCCGTTCCTTGCTCCAGAATAATTCGATCAGGAAGGTGAACCATACCTCCAGACCCTTACGGAACCAGCTGCGGCCCTGCCACAGGAAGGCGTTTTTGGCGGTCTGCTGGCTGATGGTACTCGCCCCGCGTACGATACGGCCGGCTTCTTCGTTCTGGCGCTGGGCCTTTTCAATGGCCCCGAAATCGAAACCGGCGTGTTTCAGGTAATTCTGATCTTCGCTGCAAACCACAGCCAGCTGCAGGTGGGGAGATATTTTATCGCGGGATACCCAGTCGTACTGCGTACGGAAACCTTTTTCGGAACGGTTCTCCCATTTGCGTATAAGCATCAGCGGTGTACCGGGAACCGGCAGAAAGGCATACAGCAATACCCAGAGTATACTCCCGGCAAAAAAAGTGATGAATGCAAACAGCAGGAAACGAAGTATACGCGCGAGCGGACTCCTTTTTTTCCCGGAGGATTTCTTAGGCCTGGAAGAAGCTGCTGAAGATTTTTTCGGCATGGGCAGGATATTGCTTTTGATCGAACAAATGTATGTTCTTTATACCAATGAGCGCATTGCTCACAAAAATTTCGGAGGCATCCGGCAATACAGAAGGCGGCAGCAGTACCTCTTCGCAGGTAATACCTTCGCTTTGCAGGGCCCGCAGTACATTGCGGCGCATTACCCCGGCAATACAGCCGGAAGACAGGGCCGGCGTGTAATAGGTATCGTCCTTTTTCCAGAAGATATTGGCATTGGCCGTTTCGGTGATCATGCCCTGCTCATTCAGCAGCAGGATGTGTTGCCAGCCCTTCTGTAACGCTTCGGCAGACGCCTGTACATACGGTGCGCTGTTGCCGGTCTTTCCCGAAAAACCACGGCCCGAAAACACTACCGCACGCGTGCAGATGCCCAGGCGCTGAGGTTCCCCGGAAGGCATTCCGGTCTCGGTAACTTCCAGCAGCCAGTGCATTTTGCCGGAAAGCGGGGTATATCCCCGGCCTTCGGCTCTCCACAGGGTAAGGCGCACCCGGTAGGCATCGGCATCCGCAAGCATGTCCGACAGGCGCGAGGCCAGGTCGGGCACCGAACTCAGGTCGGGCACATCAAAGCCGGATACGGCCGCGGCTTCTGCAATGCGCTGCTGGTGATCGGCCCAGAAACGGATATTTTTCCCCCGCAGCAGCATGGTCTCGAACCAGCTGTCCCCGAAACGAAAGGCCCGGTCCATGTCGGACAGGCTGATGCGCGCGGCAGAAGTAATTTTTCCGTTAAATACCAGCTGCGGATTTGTCATACAAACAATTTAAATACATTTTTGCGTTAGTCTTACAAAGAAACACAAAGCCATGCAAAAACCACTCGACGGCGGATTAATTTACCGGGAAACCCATCCCGAAAATTTCCTGGTAGAGCCCTGGAACGCCTTTTCATCACTGGCCTTCCTTATACCCGCCCTCCTGTTTGTGATACAACTCTGGCCGCAACGTAAAACCTATGGTTTCCTCATCTATTACTGTGCGCCCCTGCTGATCCTCGGCGGCATAGGCAGTACCCTGTACCATGCCTTCCGTTCCAGTGTCTGGCTTACCTTCATGGACTTTATGCCCATTATTATACTTACCCTGGGTGTTAGTATTTATATGTGGCGCATTGTGCTGGGCAAATGGCTTACCACGGTGATACTTACTCTTATTTTCATCGGTCTCACGCTCTTTTCCATGCGTTTCCTGGACGGACAGGACCGGGTGAACAGTTCCTATTTTCTGCGTGGCACCTTTATGTTCCTGCCCATGCTGCTGCACGCCATACGCAGTAAAGGCGCGGGCATCGGTTATTTTTCGGGCGCGCTGCTGCTTTTTGTGCTGGCCCTGCTCTGCCGCTATGTAGACGAAAAGACCACGCTGGACATTATGCCCCAGGGTACCCATTTCCTGTGGCATATCTTCTGTGCAGCCGGCGCCTGGTTTATGGGTCTGTACCTCAAACTGGCCATGGATGCCGACAAAAAAAGAGCACCCGAAACGGATGCCCTTCCTGTAAATGCGTAATGTATATACTTAGCGCGAAATAACAATGCGCGCAGGTTCTTTCTGACCGGCAATTACCATATACACACCGGGTTTCAGTGCCTGCAGGTCTAATGCGGCCTGTGTGCTGTTTTCTGTAGATGCATATACCTTTTTACCCATGGTATCGAATATCTCTACTTCACCGATGCTGGTTTCTGATCGTAGGTTCAGCAGACCTGTGGTCGGGTTCGGGAAAACGGAAAATGCTGTTTTCTCAGCTTCCTGCACAGAAACACCCATCGGGTTCACAAAGTAGCTGGCCGTAACCGGGGCGCAGGCAGAGGGAGAGCTTACCGTAACCGTATAGGTGCCCGTTCCGATACCCGTGAGTGTAGACGAGGAACCACCCGTATTCCAGGAAATAGTATAGGGTGGCAGTGCGCCCGAAACGTGCACGGTAATGGCACCGTCCTGTGCGCCGGCACCGGAGGGTGGTACCGTACTAAAGCTCAGGGAAACCTTGTCCATGCGCAGGGTATCGAAGAAGGTGCGCATTTCCAGCATGGCAAACTGGGCACATTCGCCATGGTCCAGGGCGCTGTTGACATTATTTTTAGACACTTTGGTGGCACCGGCGTTTGTCATATAATCGTAAGCAACGATACTGTTTTCAAAAGGAACGGAATTATCGCCTTCGCAATACAGCATGTGTACCGGCACCTGGGGTACCCATTTGTATACATCATTCTCATCGAGCAGCTGACGGAAGATGTGGTTAGGATCGTTCGTAAAGCTGTCGAGCACGGCCTGTTTCAGGATGTTCTTTGGCACATTGGGCATGGCATTGTCGATGGTGCCGCTGCCGTATACCCCGTTGAACAGCGGGGGCAGTACCACATCATACGGAGCCACCAGGAAATCGGACGCATTGGGATACACACCGTACACATTCCGGAAAGAGAACAACACATACGGCAGGTAATACGGCGCCGGGTAAGGCTGGCTGGAAAGCATCACGTCTTTCATAACGCCGCTCATGCTGTAAGGACCCGACATAGGTACGGAGGCCGTAACGTTGAATTCGGACGAAAAACTGCCCTGGATCATTTTATGCGTGGCCATGGTAGCGTGCCCGCCCTGTGAATAACCGGTAAGCAGTACCTGTCCGTTGAGCGGGTAGCTGAGCTGTACGCAGGCTTCGCGTGCGGCACGGATATGATCAATTACAGCCGTAGCCTCTGAACGGGCATGCTGGTAAGGGTGTACCATTGAAGTATCGAGGCCCAGGCCCAGGTAATCGGGCAGCAGACCCACATAACCTTCCGAACCCATGGCCACACCCAGTATCCATTCGCCCTGGCGGTACGAGGGAGCATCCACGCGGCGTGTCATGGTACCATGCTGGTAAGAAAGTATGGTTGAACCGCAGCCTTTGTCCTTGGGCAGCACCATCAGTCCCGAAGCCACCACCGGCGTAATGCTGTCGGGCCCTACCGTGTTGTACAGCAGACGGTATACATCGATCTTGTACTGGTTGGGCAGCAGCATGGACGGTAGTCCCATAGACGTATAAATACTGTCGATCTGGCTGTTGTCGTAAGATTTAAGGAATTGGTGTGATACCAGGTGCTGGCTGTACAGGGCAGCTGAAACCAGCAGTCCGGCGAGAGTGAGGATCTTCTTCATGAGTTTGTTTCTTGGTTTAGCCCTTCAAAATTAAGAGCATTCGCCATAAAAACAAGTCCTATGTGTTTTTTTCTTCGAGGTAAAGTTGTGCGGTGCGGCGTATCGTTTCCGAAAGCGGGGTAAAAGCAAAACCGATGGCCTCCTGTATCTTGCGGTTATCGTACACGCTGTTCTGCGTGGAGGTACGTGCTATTTCAGCCGTAAGGGCCGGTTCTTTTCCTGTAAGGGCCGAAAGACCTTCGCTGAGACGGGCCAACAAACGGAGCCAGCCCGCACCGATACGCTTTGCAGGTACTTTTGCATGCAGGGCCGTGGCCATCTGGGTAAAAAAGTCTTTAAAGGTCATCGTTTCGGATACCAGTACAAATTTTTCGTTCCGGATACCGGCTTCGTGCAGGGCCAAAAGCGCCCCGGCAACGTCGCGCACATCTACAAAGCCATTGCTGCCGCCCGTGTAAAAGGACGTGCCTTTGGCCAGGGTTTTAAAGATACGCCCGGAACTTCGCTCCCAGTCGGCATAACCCAGTATTACGCCCGGGTTTATCACCAATACGCCGAGCCCTTCTTCGCAGCCGCGCCATACTTCGCGTTCGGCCGCATTTTTACTGACGGCGTACCAGGAATTTTCGGGTGAATTTTTCCAGGGTGTTTTTTCGGATATAGGTTCGCTGAGATCGGCCCGTCCCAGGGCGGCAATAGAACTTACATACAGCAGGTTCTTTACGCCGCAGTGCAGGCAGGCATTTACCACATTGGCCGTACCATCGGCATTAACGCGGTACATTTCGGCCCGTTTTTTCTTCCAGAAAGATACGGCAGCCGCACAGTGCAGCACGGTCTCGGCACCTTCGAAAGCCTGTTCCAGTGAAAAATAATCGAGGATATCGCCCTGCACCCATTCCACCTTACCGATATCGGAAGCATTGGCGGCATAGCGCTCAAATACGCGCGTAACGAAAGAAAGGTCCGAACTGTTGCGGACCACCGCCTTTACACGTCCATACTTTGCTACCGCCATCTGCAGTACATGTGCACCTAAAAAACCGGTTGCCCCCGTTATAACGATCATGAATATGCCCTGTTGGTTATGAATGCTTGCAAAAAGCTATGCAAATGAATTAATTTAAAACCATATTTGCATATAAAATTATGGTCCGGTATGAAAAAACAGGCATTTCTCTTCAGCATTCTGTTCTGGCTTCTTTCCGTCTCCCTGCCCGCCCAGGACAACTGGTATGTAAGTGCGGCCTCGGGGCTTAACCTGCGCAGTACGCCCGGTACCGGTGGCCAGGCCCTGGTAAAGATCCCTTTCGGGGCCAAAGTGGACCTGCTGCCCGGCGGCGAACTTACTCCCTATGAGTCCGAAGAGGTTGACAGCTATTGGCAGAGAGTAAGCTACGAAGGGAAGACCGGTTACGTGGTACACGCCTTTATTAGCCGTATTGCCCCGCCCAAAGCCACCGAAACCCTGGAAGAATACCTGAAGCGCACGGCCGTAAAAGCCGGAACACTTCATTATTCGCCTGTTTCCGGTGGCGAAGAGATCAGCGATGAGCTCAGCTACTCATCGGACAAGACTTTCTATACCAATAATATCGTACTGGAAACACGGGTCGGCTACGAATGGTATGAAAACCGCCTCGTTATTGAAGATATGAGCGCCGCACAGGCTTTTATATTTATCCGGGGCCTGCAGAAAGAATTCGGGGATGTGATCGCTGCGGGCGACAATTATCCCAAAGCCGGTACCACCTACACGCGCACACTGAAACGGGAGGGCGCCACGGAAAGTTTCGATGCCGAGTACACAGTTACGGCCCTTATGAGCGATTGCAGCGAAAATGCCTGGCCCCTGGGCATCCGCATCGAGCATAGCGCCTACGGAGCATTCGGGTACCTGGAGATCCGGTACGAATACAATTATGTGCAGATCATCTGGGGATCGGCCGTGTAATTACATGGTGTTGAACTTGCGGAACATTTCGTAGAGACCGGCCGTTACCGCCGACATCAGCATACCGAAGGCCGCCACGCCCGAAAGCGTAAGTGCGGAGTAATTAACGGGATCGAAGAACTTCTTGTTGTTCTCGAAATTCTGAAGTGCCTGCGTACGTTGTGCTACATCGGGTATGGCTTCAATAGAGGCTTTTACTTCGGCATTCTGTACGGAGAAGAAAAAAGGATCGATGAGGCGGTAGTATACAAAAACGAACACCATTGTAGCCAGGGCGGCCACCAAAGCGGTACGTGCACCCGATTTAAATCCTTCCACCGGTGAAAAGGGAGCCGGCGTATACCGCACCACGGCATAAATAATGGCCAGTCCGAGTAAACCCAGCAGGGGCGCCACCGGGAAACGGGCCAGTATATCGTGTTGGTTGTCAGTATAGAATAAGGCGATCTTCCAGGCAAAATAGCCAATGGCACAAAATAATCCTAATACGGCCTGCTGCTTTTTCATGCCGCAAAGGTATACTTAGCTGCGCATTTTGCTACATTTCCCCGTCTAAATTATTTCCGGCATCTATACTCCGGCGCATATCCTCTGCCAGGGCTGCATTCCCGGTTGCCCTGAAATGTGCGGCCACGTTCCGGCGGTCCTGTTCCGGTTTGTTCTGGTTCCATTTGTTGGCAAAATCGAAACGTTGCAGGGGAATACGTAACAGGATAATGCCGCGGTACAATCCTTCGATATAGGCCGGGTCTGCCTTTTTCCACTTTCCGAGCCAGGCCGGGTCGTAAAATTCTACCAGGCGGGTCATAAAATCCGGGTAATGTTCCGGGCCCTGTTCTTCTGCCTCGCCGTATACATGCAGGGCCGAATAGTTCCAGGTAGGCACGTTCTTTTCGGAAGTATACAAAACGGGCGATACATACCCGTGCGCCCCGCTGAAGATGCATAGCACCTCTCCCGCGGTTATGCGGCCGGGAATGCGGGCAATATGGGTATACAACACGGGAACACCGTTCTCTTCCTGCACCAGGAAAGGGCTGTGTACGGCCTCCGTATCTCCCTTTTCGTTCTTATATACCATAATGCCGAACGAATTTGCCCGGATAAAATCCAGGGCCTGTTCTGCAGAAGAATTCCTGTAGTACGATGGAATATACATAGGCCCAAAAATACGAATAGCTGCCCTGAAACAAGGCAGCTATCCGCTTAAAATGAAGAAATATTAGCCTAACGGATCACGACTTTCTGTAAAGTCTGTTTGCCGTCCCGTGTTATTTCTGCTATATACATACCCGCGGCCAGGTTTTGTACCGGTATGGTATGGAAGGCTGCGGATTTTCCGCCTGTGTACACCTTCTGCCCTACCGCATTGTACAGGCTCACCTGTATATCCAGGTCATCGCCGGCTTTTATATTCAGTACTTCCGATGCCGGGTTGGGCCAGATGGAGATGCTGCTCATCCAGGCCTCTTCCAGCGATACATTCGATACAAAGGCTGCTGATGTTGCATCACAGCCGTTGGCAGCCGTTACGGTAACCGTGTAAGAACCGCCCTGCACCGGTGTATAGGTCTGGGAATTAGCCCCGGTAACCGGAACCCCGTTGCGGTTCCACTGGTAGCTGTTATAGCTTCCCGTGCTCAGTACGCCGCCGCTGTTGGTCACTACCGGTGTGGCAGGAGCCGCCAGTACGGTAACGGTGCCGTTGGATACATTGGTACCGCCCGGACCTGTAACACTGAGTGCCACATTGTAGGTGCCCGCGGTATTATAGGTAACCACCGGCGCGTTGGACGTGCTGCTGCCCGGAGAGCCTCCTGCAAATGTCCAGTTAATGCTGGTAACCGAACCGGTGGACGTATTGCTGAAGTTTACAGCCTCGCCCTGGCATACCGTAACGGACGGAGGTGTGAATGATGCGGTAGGCGCAGCCACTACACCGCTCGATATCAGGATATTGTCCAGGTATACATTATTACCGTAACCAGCTACACCCACAAAACGTACCCGTACCGATGCAGAACCCGTGTAGGAAGACAGGTCTACCGTTTCGTTACGCCACTGGTTGGCGGCCGTAGGGGTAAACTCATTGGTGTTATCCGCCACCGTGGCCAGGGTGGAACCCGATTTGTTATACACGGATGTCCAGGTATTGCCGCAGTCGGTAGATACTTCCACGCGCATTCCGTCGGAATATTGTGCACTGTAACGGGCATAGGCCACGTCGAAGGTAAGCGTGGCACTGGTAAGGCCTGAAAGAGAGAAGGGCGAAGACACCAGGTAGTCGAGCTGACCGGCGCCGTTGTAATCGAAATTGTCCATGAAGGCCGAGGCCGCAGAGTTCATACCTGTGGAAGCTTTGGCCCAGGTGGTCTGGTTATCGGGGTTTTCCCGCGTCCAGCCGACAGGCACAAAAGTACCCTCGAAACCCTGTGTAAGGGGCAGTCCGAGCGCTGCGATCACGCTAAAGGCCGAATTCAGGGAGTCGTTACCTGTATTGCCGTCGGTATTTCCATTGGGCGCAGTGACGCGCGCATAAAACGTATGGTTTCCGCTGGTCGTGCTCAGTGCCGGCAGGGTTACGGCCGTGCTGGCTCCTGTGGCCAGGCTGCCCGTCCAGCTGTAGTTCTGGTTGGCGCCGTTATCGATGCGGTACAGTATGGTAGCCGACGTAAGCGTATTGGTACCGTTGTTCTTGATGGTCACCTGCGGGGTGATGCTGGTGTTGCAGGTACTACCGGCGGGCGAGCCGATGGAAGCCATCTGTGCATCGTAGGTCAGGGTTACGGCATAGGGATCGTAACCGTCGATAAAGGTTACACCGGTATTATTGGGATCGAGCCAGTACTTAAGCTGGTTGGTGCTGTTACTGCCCGCAGGCTGCCAGGAGTT
Source organism: Flavobacteriales bacterium (assembly GCA_052437175.1). Taxonomy (GTDB): domain Bacteria; phylum Bacteroidota; class Bacteroidia; order CAIKAF01; family CAIKAF01; genus JACVCJ01. Next base: position 95,568 of record JBQVOK010000001.1, on the reverse strand, counting down.
GTACAGGCGGCCGTAATAGTCGAACGAAGACAGGTTGCTGCAGGAAGCGCCGCCGCCCCAGAGCTGCCCGATGATGCGTTTGTCCTGGTCGAACAGCGGCGAACCGGAAGAACCACCTTCTGTAGTGGTATTGCGGTCCCATTCTACCTGCCAGCTGGAAGCGGCCTCGCTGGAACCCATAGCCTGTACGGCAACGGAAGCGGCATCATCGAAAGATATCTTTTTAATATCGCCCGAAGGATGGTGAATAGATACCGAAGCCGTAGGCGGGGTATTGCCGTTATTCCAGCCGTTGAAATACGGATTCATGCTCTGCGGAACGGTACCTCCTGCCAGTCCGCCCGTGATCTCTACCAGGCAGAAATCAGACGGCGTACGGCGTGCGCGCAGGGTAGCGCCGCTCAGGCTCTGGAAGGTAGGCGAAGAACCCGGATTGGTACAGGTGGCCGATTCCCAGTTGAAGCGGAACACCCAGTTGGCCGGGTTGCTGTAGCAGTGATTGGCGGTAAGTACATAGGGCTTACCGTCGTTCTGCGTATTGTTGATAAGCGAGCCGGAACAGAATCCGCTGCCCCCGGAAACGAGCATTACGGCGCCGCGCTTCTGCGTGGCCCAGGGTGCTCCGTCGGGGCAGTTCACGTTCATGTTGCAGTTGCCGGAGCTGCCGAAGGCTTTCTCTGCAAATTCGCCGGCGGTGCGGTAACCGTGAATTACATTGCTGATCTGTACACTGCCGGGATTGCCGTTATTGGCTGCCGACACGTAATATTCCACGATAATGGTGCTGCCGGGGACCAGTTCGGTGCCCAGTTGTCCTTCATAAATATGGTTCTGGGTAAAGCTTCCCAGGATAAAATCCTTGTCTTCGTTATATACGAACAGCTGGTTACCTTCGGGGATCTGTGTATTCTCGAACAGCAGGTTCACCGTAAGTGCATCCTGGCAGGTAATTTTCAGCTGCCATATCTTGGCGCCGCCGGGCAGGGCCTTCCAGGTGCCGCTGTTGTTCAGGTTGTACGAGGTAAAATATTTGTGACCAAAGCGCCAGGGACCTGAACCGGTTTTTTCGTTCAGTGCGTCCTCGGCCAGTAATGCGTTCACATCCGGTGCAGGAAAGAAATAGGCGTCCACATTGCGCGTGTCCGACGCAAATTTAAAGCCCCTGGGACTTCCCCCCTCCCCCTGGATCTGAGCATACAAACCTTCCGGTAATAAGAGCAGGCATAACAGGAATGCTTGTAGGAGTTTTTTCATGATTAACGTATTTGAATTTAGGTTAATCAAACCTACTGTTTTTTTCCGTAAAGAACTATACCTTTTTTACTTTTTTTAAGTGTTTTCACCCGCCCGGGGCAGCGGCTCAGTCTTCGATGCCGAGTTTTTCGCCGATCAGGTAGGAATTGCGTTCCGGGGCATTCCGGTTGATCATTTCGCCCAGGAATCCCGTAAGGAAAAACTGGGTGCCGAGGATCATGCTCAGGATACCGAGGTAAAAGATGGGACGTTCGGTCATTTTATACACACCCCAGATCAGTTTGGCCATGGACAGGTAAATAGCGATACCAAAGCCCAGGATGAACAGCAGGGTGCCCAGTGCGCCGAAAAAGTGCATGGGTTTTTTACCGAAACGGGACAGGAACGTAATGGAAATAAGGTCGAGAAAGCCGTTCACAAAGCGGCTGAGACCGAATTTAGACACGCCGTACTTGCGGGCGCGGTGTTCCACTACTTTTTCGCCGATGTGGGTATAACCGGCGTTTTTGGCCAGTACGGGTATATAGCGGTGCATTTCGCCGAACACCTCGATGCTTTTTACCACATCGAGGCGGTAGGCCTTGAGGCCGCAGTTCATATCGTGCAGTTTGGTGCCTGAGGCATAGCGTGCCGTGGCATTGAACAGTTTGGAAGGCAGGTTCTTGGTGAGGGCGTTATCGTAACGTTTCTTTTTCCAGCCGGATACCAGGTCGTATTTTTCTTCGCTGATCATACGGTACAGTTCCGGAATTTCGTCGGGACTGTCCTGCAGGTCGGCATCCATAGTGATGACCACCTTACCGCGGGCGGCCTCGAAACCTACGTGCAGCGCCGCCGATTTACCGTAGTTGCGGCGGAAACGCAGACCACGGAGCTCCGGGAAACGCAGGCGCAGTTCCTGTATCACTTCCCAGGAACGGTCACGGCTGCCGTCGTCCACCATGATGATCTCGTACGAAAACGCATTCTGTACCATCACACGGTCGATCCATTCCACCAGTTCGGGCAGGGATTCGTCTTCGTTAAAAAGCGGTACTACGACCGAAATATCAGGCTTGCTGCTCATTCTTCTTTGCGGGTTTCTTAAAAATAAGTGCGCCGATCACCGATACGGGCACTGCTCCGTAAAAGTACATAGAAATTTCTGTGCTTACCACTCCCCAGGCCGTATAGCGTTCGGCCCGGCCCTGTTCTATTAACATTTCCATATTCTGGCGGTCGGAGGCCAGCAGCATATTGCGGCTTTCCATCCAGTTCATGGTATTTTCCAGCTCGGCATAGCTCATTTCGGGCACTTCGGGCGCCAGGAACTTGATAAAGGCGAACACCAGCATTCCTTTGAGCGCTCCCAGCAGGAAAGCCGTGGTTACCCCGTCGAAGAAGGCACGGCCGAACATATAGCCGTCTTCGGGCAGGGCATTTCGCGACTGCCTGCGGATGCTCAGGAAAATGATCAGCGCCGGGATCCAGAAACCGGTAAAGCGCAACAGGCCCAGGGGCGCAAAGCCCGCGGCATAGATCAGCAGGAACCAGGCAAAGGTTGCCAGTCCGCCTATACTTCCGAAATTAAACAATATCCTGTAACGTTCTGCCATGTGATCGATCCGGTTTAGCGCAAAGGTAATTTTTTCGCTTTAAAAAACGACGGACCGCTTTTTGATGCATTTTAACAATCATTTTAGAGGTATTAACCTAATTTTAAATACTAAAAAGTGCAGGAACCACGTAATTTTGTATGCATTTAATACATAAAAAAGACACAAGTGATATGAAAAAAATTGCATCTTTCGTTTTAGCCGGTTTCATTGGAGGTGCAGCTTCGTTGGGCGCATTAAAACTCTACTCCGATCTCAACCGTCATGAACAGGGTATCGTAGCCGATGCCGCACCCGTACACCAGGCTTCCTTTGTTAACGGCAGCTCCGCCATGATGGCAGCCGATTTTACCAAAGCCTCCGAAAACACCATCAATTGTGTGGTACACATCCAGACCGTTTCCAAGGGAAAAGCAGGTATGAACCCCTTCCAGGACTTCTTTTTCGGCAATCCCTTCGGGCAGAGCCGTCCGCAGCTCGGTTCGGGCAGCGGGGTCATCATTTCCGAAGACGGGTATATCGTAACCAATAACCACGTAATTGAAGGGGCCGATGAAATTGAGGTTACCCTGAACGACAAACGTACCTACAAGGCCAAAGTGATCGGCACGGACCCTTCTACCGACCTGGCCCTGGTACAGGTACAGGAAAACAAGCTGCCCTACATCAGCTTTGCCAATTCAGACGATGTAAAGGTTGGTCAGTGGGTACTGGCCGTGGGCAATCCCTTTAACCTTACCTCTACGGTTACGGCCGGTATCGTAAGCGCCAAATCGCGCAAGATCGATATCATTCACAAAGACCTGGCCATCGAGTCCTTTATACAGACCGATGCGGCAGTGAACCCCGGTAACAGCGGCGGCGCCCTGGTAAATACCAACGGCGAGCTGGTGGGCATCAACTCGGCCATCGCCTCCAACACAGGTTCCTATACCGGTTATTCCTTTGCCATTCCGTCGAACCTGGTAAAAAAGGTCATCAACGACCTGGCCGAATACGGCAAGGTACAGCGGGCCTTTATCGGGGTAAGCATACGCGATATCGACTCTAAATTTGCCAAAGACAAGGGTTTTAACGACCTGCGCGGCGTATACCTGGACAATGTGACCCAGAACGGGGCCGCGTCCGAAGCCGGGCTGCAGAAAGGCGACATCATCAAGAAGATCAACGAGCGCAATACCTTCACCGTTTCCGAGCTGCAGGAACAGCTTGCCCTGTACCGTCCCGGAGATAAAGTAAACGTTACCGTGAACCGCAACGGAAAGGAAGAAGTGCTGAGCGTAACCCTGAAGAACAGTAACGGTAATCCCGAACTGTCCGCTTCCCGTTCGGACGTGATCAAGTCGTTCGGCGCCGAATTCGAAGAACTGGGCAACGAAATGGGTAACATCAAGGGGCTCAGGGTAAAAAGCGTAGGTGCGGGCAAGTTCCGCGGCATCGGCATCAAGGAAGGATATATTATAACAAAAGTTAACAATGAGCCGGTAGAAACGCTGGAAATGCTCGAAAACGTGATCGCCCGTTCCGAAAGTTCGGTGTATATCGAAGGAATTTATCCCAACGGTACGAGAGCCTATTATGCTTTTGGCATATAATTTGTGGGGTATACGGCATACGTAAAATCCACATTTTTTTTAGAATAACACTTGACAAAGCATAAAACAGGGCGTATCTTTGCACCCTGATTTACCCTCTCTTAACGTAGAATTAATTCTCATATAAACAATTCATAATCTTTCAGAATGAGGCAGCTAAAAATCACCAAATCGATAACCAACAGGGAGAGCCGTTCATTAGATAAATACTTGCAGGAAATCGGTAAAGAAGAGCTGATCACTGCAGAAGAAGAAGTTGAACTGGCCCGCCGTATCAAACAGGGAGATTTGGTGGCACTGGAGAAACTGACCAAAGCCAACCTTCGTTTCGTGGTGTCGGTTGCCAAACAGTACCAGAACCAGGGTCTGAGCCTGCCCGACCTGATCAACGAGGGAAACCTCGGTCTGATCAAGGCTGCACAGCGTTTCGATGAGACCCGCGGTTTTAAATTCATTTCGTATGCCGTATGGTGGATCCGTCAGTCGATCCTGAGCGCTATTGCCGAACACAGCCGTATCGTACGCCTGCCCCTGAACCAGGTAGGTTCCCTGAATAAACTGAACAAGGCCTTCTCTAAACTGGAACAGGAATTTGAACGTGAACCCACCGAAGAAGAACTGGCCCAGATGATGGACATCCCTGAAGACAAGATCAAGGACAGCATCATGATCGCCGGCCGTCACGTTTCCATGGACGCCCCGCTGATCTCCGGCGAGGAAAGTACCCTGTACGACGTAATGGTGAACACCGATTCTCCCCGTGCCGACGTAGACCTGCTCAAGGAAAGCCTGCAGCAGGAGATCGAACGCACCCTGGATTCCCTCAGCGAACGCGAAAAAGAGATCATCAAACTGTACTTTGGTATAGGCATGAACCACGGGCTTACGATCGACGAGATCGGCGAAAAGTTCGACCTCACCCGCGAGCGTGTAAGGCAGATCAAGGAAAAGGCGCTGAAACGCCTGCGTCAGAGTTCGCGCAGCAAATTACTGCGATACTATCTCGGCTAAAATAATTTTTCATACATAAGAGGTTTGGTGTCCCCAAGCCTCTTTTTACTTTACAAACATTCATAAACAAACCATATATAATGAGCGAAACAAAAACCGCACCTTCAGGGAAGGGCATCGAGACTTTTGAGAACGAACTGAAAACCTGGCTTGACTACGAAAAGACCGCCGTAAAGTTCATCAAGTTCATCAGCGAACTGTATTACGACAAAGGCGTGGAAACCGTGATCTTCCGCAAGCCGCTGATCGACCAGAGCGCCAGTGAGATCATCAATCACCACAGTTACGCCCGCAATGTTTCGCAAAAACCCCATCTTTCCATCTACGATTCCCTGCAGATCGCCGAGGAGCTGAGCAAAATAAACCTGGCCCCCTCGCGTATCGATATCGGTAAACTGCTGGTAGAATGGGACAATGAAAAAACAAACTACGCCAGCCTGACCGAATTTATCGGTGACAAGCTGAAAGACCTGACCGACGTAAAAAATCACGGTACCGCTCCCAAAGATGTGGTGCTGTACGGTTTTGGCCGTATCGGACGCCTGCTGGCCCGCGAGCTGGTAGCACAGGCCGGTATCGGTAAACAGCTGCGCCTGCGTGCCATTGTGGTACGCGGTCATAAAGAGAACGACATATACAAACGCGCCGACCTGCTGCGCAACGACTCTATACACGGCCACTTTGCCGGTACCATTACCGAAGATCCGGCCAATAATGCCCTCATCATCAACGGGCACACCGTATACCTGATCAATGCCGATCATCCTTCGGAGATCGATTACACGGCTTACGGCATCAACAACGCACTCATCATCGATAACACCGGCGTTTGGCGCGACCGCGAAGGGCTGGGCGAACACCTGAAATCGAAAGGTGCCGATAAAGTGCTGCTCACCGCCCCCGGTAAAGGCGAAATGCCCAACATCGTATACGGCGTGAACCAGAACGAATTTGACGTAGACAACGAAAAAATATGGAGCGCCGCCTCCTGCACCACCAATGCCATTGTACCGGTAATTAAAGTGGTGGAAGAAAAGCTGGGCATCGAAAGCGGACACATCGAAACCGTGCATGCCTATACCAATGACCAGAACCTGCTCGATAACTACCACAAGGGTTCGCGCCGCGGACGTTCGGCCGCCCTCAACATGGTAATTACCGAAACCGGCGCTGCCAAAGCCGTGTTCAAGGTATTCCCCGATCTGAAAGGCCGCCTCACAGGCAATGCCGTGCGCGTACCCACACCGGACGGTTCCCTGGCCATCCTGATCCTGCGTCTTAAAAACAAGACCGACAAAGAGACCATTAACAATATGATGCGCGAAGAAGCCCTGTTCGGTACCCTGGTGGAGCAGATCGAATACGCCTACAGCAAAGAGCTGGTAAGCAGCGATATCGTAGGTAACTCCTGCGCCGTAGTATTCGACAGTCAGGCCACCATCATCAGCGAAGACGGCCTCACCGCCACGCTGTATGCCTGGTACGACAACGAGTACGGCTATACCCGCCAGGTAGTACGCCTGGCCAAACACCTGGCCAAAGTACGCCGCGCTACCTATTATTAAGAACTATATCGTTTTACGATACAGCCGCAGGAGTAATTCTGCGGCTTTTTTTATTCGCTATCTTGCCGTTCATATCCCGGAACCATGCCATCGTCCACTACCGCAAAAAACTCCCTTGTCTCCAAAGTCGCCACCCTGGCAGAAATACTGCTGGTCCTGGGTATCGGGTTCGGTATTTTCATTTACGGTTCCACGCGCACACTGCTTTCCCGTTCCTCCGACCCGGATGCGGCAGAGTACAGCGGCGCCGATTTTATCTTTATTGTCTTTTACGAACTTTTTGCACTGGGCCTTATTGCCCTGCTGCTGCGCTACCGCGGCTGGCGCCTGCATGACCTTAACCTGCAGTTCAGCCCTGTGCATATTGCCGTTGCACTGTTACTGGTGCTGCTGCGTCAATTACTCGCCTACCCGCTGGTACAGCTATGCAGTGCCCTGGGCCTGCCCGTAGCTTCTGCCGTCTTCCATGCCGGTATTATACCCGTTGCGGCTATTGTGCTTATCAATTCTGTTTACGAAGAAGTACTGCTCAGCGGGTATCTTTTCAAACGGCTCGAACAATGGCATCCTGCGCTGATACTGCTGTTCTCCTTTCTGCTGCGGGCCTCTTTTCACACCTACCAGGGCTGGGGCATGCTGCCTTCCGTTCTTTCCCTGAGCCTGGTCTTTGGCATGTATTACCTGCGGTATAAAAAACTGTGGCCCCTGATACTGGCGCACGCCTTCGGCAATATGTTCAGTTTCCTGGCCCTGCGCTATGGTTTATCATTCCCCTGAAAAGCTTATGCACAAACGCAACCTCCACAGGCCTTTTATCGTATTGTATAAGAGGTAGATAATAACAGATTATGGAAATTGCCATCTGGATCATTCAGGGAATCCTCGCCACCATGTTCCTGGCCGCCGGCATTATAAAATCGACCCGGCCTAAAGAAAAACTTGCCGCGTCCATGCCCTGGGTCAACGACTTCTCTCCCGCAGGCGTTAAACTTATTGGTATTGCCGAACTGCTCGGAGCCATAGGACTTATTGTGCCTTACCTGACCGGGATTGCGCCCATGCTTACGCCCATTGCTGCCATGGCGCTGGCCCTTGTTATGGCACTGGCTGCGGCTTACCACCTGCGTAAAAAAGAATATAAGTCCATCGGGGTCAATCTTATACTCCTGGTCTTACTGCTTATCGTGGCCTATCGCCGCTACTAAGTATGTATACATTTACACTACATTAACAGGGCCTCTGCATACGGCGGGTCCCTGTTTCTTTTACCTTTAAGCGGTCTTAGAACACGATTATGAACAAATGCCTATACACCAGCGTTCTCCTGTTCGCCGTAACACTCGCAAACGCCCAGACGGAACATCCTACGGGCCTGGCCGATACCTATGTAAAACGCCTCGAGACCGTTGAAGTGCCCATGCGCGACAGCAGCGCCCTGTACGTAGGCGATGCCTGGTCTGAAAAGCTTTTTTACCAGGCCCTCGTACCCGAAAAAATAAAAGGTACCCTGGTACTGTTGCCCGGAGGTGGTGAAATTACCGAGAATGTATTCCTGAACAATACACGCCTGTTGCAAACAGCCTGTGACAGCGGCTTGCTGGTGATCGTGCCTTCGCTCAATTTTAACCTGGCCCTCGACGGAGGTGCACTGCGATTCCTGGACCTGAGCTTCGGCGATATTACCCGGCGTTACCAGGCACCCGCAGATAAGATCGTATTAGGCGGGTTCTCGCTGGGCGGTATGAATGCCCTGCGCTATACCGAACTGGCCTATGAGAAAACCGGGCAGACCGCCATTATGCCTAAAGCCGTGTATGCTATCGATCCGCCGTTGGACTGGGCCCGGATGCACCGTTCGTTTACACGCACCATGGCCAGGAATTTTTCAGCACCGGCCGTTCAGGAGGCCCAGACCTATCTGCAGATGCTGAACGAACAGTTCGGAGGCGCTCCGGATAAATCTCCCGAATCCTATATACTTAATTCCGTTTACTCAGGAGACCAGGAGTATGGCGGTAATGCCCGTTTCCTGAAGAACGTACCCCTTCGCATTTACTCCGATCCGGACATTAACTGGTACCTGGAGAACCGCCGGGCCGACCTTTACGATATGAATGCCAGCGACCAGTCGGCCATGATCAATGTATTGCTGCAGCTGGGTAATAAAAATGCTGAATTTGTCACGGCTTTAGGCTCCGGATATCGCCTGGGCGGCAAAAGACACCCGCATTCCTGGTCGGTGGCCGAACCGGTAAAATGCCTGGAATGGATACTGAGTAAACTACACGTAGAGTAATCTACCGACAGTTGAAAAAATTTATCTGTATGTATGCATTTTATAGAATAAACTATTTTTTAATATCTGAAAAATGTCGAATTTTGTGGGGTAACATTTTATTTATCAACCGCCATGATACAAATCCTCAAAAACATTTTTCTGCCTTTCGCAGGCATCTTCAGCGCATCCTATGAAAGCAGCTTCGAAGCCGTCAGCAGTGAATTCCTGAAACACCACGCCGCTGAACTGCAGGGCAAAACCGGCTCACGCCGCCAGGACAAAGCGATGCTGCGTTCCGATTTTGCACGCGTAAAAAAAGATATGGGTAAAAGCTGGAAACAAAAGCGATAAACCTGCACAAACAGGTATATGGCCCGGATAAAACGAAATTCGAAAACCACTTCCGTACACACAGAAAATGGTACGGGCATCCTGGTAGATCAGACGGATCAATTTGACGACAATCCCCTGCCCGATGCAGAGGAACTTGCCCGTTACCAGAAAATTGACCCTGAGATCGTATCCTGGCTGATCTACGCCACAGAAAAGGAACAGGATCACCGGCACCGTGCCGAACTGCTTCGTCTCCGGGAGGTCCGGAGTATTCACAACAGACTGTTTGCGGTAGATTTTATCCGGGTCTGCTGCGCCTTTATCATTGTACTTTCGGGTATGGGCTTTTCATACGTACTTATCCGGGAGCAACGCATACTGCCCGGTTCTGTGTTTGCAGGAGCGACCATGCTGGGCGCCGTGGCCATGTTTTTAAACCTGCGCACGAAAGCCCGCTCCGATACATAAAAAGTATTATTTAGCCCGGTTCACCAGCCATACGCCCAGTATGATCACGCCCATGCCCAGGAAATAGTGCACGGTAATGTCTTCGCCGAAAATAAAGCCCCAGGCCATAGCAAACACCGGAATGATATAGGTTACCGAGGCCGCAAACAGTACGCTCGTATGTTTTATAAGGTAATTGAAGACGAGTACCGCCAGGCTGGTTCCTACCACACCCAGCAGGGCACTGTAGAAAAAGGCTGTTCCGTGTACCGCATCCTGCATCGCTTCGGAAGGCAGCCCCATAATGAACATGGCCGGGATCACCACCGGGGCCACGAACGAAAGTGCGCCACCGGTAACCACCAGCGGTTTCAGTTCCTGTAAACGCGTTTTAATGATATTGGTAGAAAAGCCATAGCAAACCGAACCCAGCAGGGGGAGCAGTGCATAGTACAGGTTGGTACTGTCGCCACCGCCGCTGCCTGTGGCCACCAGGTACACCGTACCGGCCAGCCCGATCAGTACCCCGCCGATGGCCGCCTTCTTAAAATGCAGTCCGAACAAGGTGCTGCCGATGATCAGCGTAAAAATAGGCGCTGTACTATTGATGATGCCGCCCAGCGAACTGTTGATCTTACTGAGCCCGATGGCAAACAAAAATGCGGGAAGTCCGTTGCCCAACCAGCCGGCCAGGGCCAGCCACAGGTATTTCTTTGCAGGTATACCGCGGAGATCTTTCCACAGGAAGGGCAACAGGAACAGGAAACTGAAGCTGAGACGTATTACGGCCACTTCAAAGCCGTTGAATCCTTTGAGGCCCTGCTTCATCAGGATAAAGGAACTGCCCCAGGTAATACCCAGTGCCAGCAGTACCAGCAATTGCCATGCCCGGTTCTCCAACGAAAAAAAGTTAGGGTTTTGTTTCATTACCCGCAAAAAGGTTTGCAAAGAAAATAAATGATGCCGAATTTTGTTAATAGAATATGCATGTACCCATTAAAAAAATCTGCCTCCTGGTCCTGTTCCTGGCGGGAGCCTGCACCCTGCAGGCCCAGACCTACCGTATAGCCCTGCTCAAATACAACGGCGGGGGCGACTGGTATGCCAACCCCAGTGCATTGCCCAATCTCATCAAATTCTGCAATAACCAGCTTAAAACATCCATTCATCCCGAGCCGGATGTGGTAGAAGCTGCCAGTCCCGATATCTTCAACTATCCTTTTGTGCACATGACCGGGCACGGTAATGTGGTGTTTACCCAGGCCGACCTGAAGAACCTGCGCCTGTACCTGATGGCGGGCGGATTTTTACATATCGACGACAACTACGGTATGGACAAGTTCATACGCCCGGAACTGAAACGTTTGTTCCCCGAACTGGAACTGACGGAACTGCCAGCCTCCCATCCTATTTATCATCAGAAATTCGAGTTTAAGAACGGACTTCCCAAGATTCACGAACACGATAATAAACCGCCCAAAGGCTTCGGACTTACCTACCAGGGACGCCTGCTGGTATTTTACACGCATGAGACCGACCTGGGCGACGGCTGGGAAGACCCGGATGTGCATAACGACACCGAAGAAAAACGTCGTCAGGCCCTGCAGATGGGTGCCAATATCATCCAGTTCGTCCTGAACGGGGCTATGTAAAGAAGGGCGCCAGTTTTTCGCCCATGATCTCCGCCGCCGGCACCGGTTTACGGTTGGCCACGTTAAAAAAGATGAGTGTAGAATTTCCCGTATTCAGCAGGGTACCTTCCTGGTTGTGGATCTCGTATTCAAAGTACAGTTTTACGCCGTCGGGGTATTTGGGCAGCATGGTACGGATACTGAGCATATCGTCGTAAAAAGCCGGTTTGTGGTAGTTGCAGTGCAGTTCCAGCACGGGCATAATGATCCCTGTTTCTTCCAATTCTTTGTACACCAGGCCTATGGAGCGGAATGCCTCTACACGGCCTGTTTCATAATATTCGGCATAATGCCCGTAATATAAATAGCCCATTTTATCGGTCTCGCCGTAGGTAACCCGGCGCTGTGCCGTAAATTCAAACATATACTTACATTTTTACAAAACGCAGCAAATATCGCTGTTGTGTCCGTTAAAACCTATTCGTTTATTTTGTATATTGAGTTTTATTATCCAACACTTATGCCCGAATCACCTTTAACTCCACAAAAGGGATCTGTCGATCCTGCCGTTTATATGCAAATGGCTATTGATGTTATGAAAACATCCGTAGCTGAAGCAAGATCAGATCTTAAAATAAGTCCCAAAGTCGGTGCAGTACTTCTTAAACCTGACGGCACAACGGAAACCGCCTGCCGGGGTGAGCTGAGGCTCGGCGATCATGCTGAATATACACTGCTTGAGCGGAAAAAACGTTCTGAAGCCTTAGACGGATGTATACTTTTTGCCACTTTGGAGCCATGTGCACCCGGCGCCAGAAAGCATCCCAAACTCGGTTGTGCCGAACGCATCGTAAATGCAAGAATAAAAGAAGTATGGATCGGTATTGAAGACCCGGATCCGGATGTAGACCGCAAAGGCATTAAATTTCTCCAGGACAATGGCGTTTCCGTATATATGTTTTATCCGGAATTCCAGCGTCAGATCGAAGAAGCGAACCGGGATTTTTTAAAACAGGCTATTCAACGGGCTGAGGCAGTGATCCAGGAGGAAACCGTAACACTCTCTCCCCTGGAAAAACCTGATCATTCCGCTGCGCTCAGCTATTTTTCCCGGGAAGCCCTGAATTTTTACCTTACACGATCGGAATTGCCGTTCGGCATAGACTCTAACGAGCTCTGGACTCATTTTGAACGAATTGGCCTTACGGAAAAAGTGAATAACCGTTATGTTCCCACTGGATTTGGATTGCTGCTGTTCGGTCATAATGCACGTGAAAAGTATCCTCAGGCAGTTATCAAGGCAAAAGTTAAATACGGTAGTAATCCGTTCTCTTCGCAAGATTTTGACGGACCACTTGTTCTCATCCCGGAACAGGTAGAATCCTGGTTGACAAAAGTCCTGCATTCTGAAGTAATCCGAAGCCAATTCAGGAGAAGTTTCGATCTGACATTTCCGCTGGAGCCGTTGCGGGAAGCTGTTATCAATGCTATCATTCATAGAGATTACGAACTATCGGGCGCTAAAATTTTCATAGAAATTGACGATACCCGAATTGTCATTAAAAGTCCCGGACAGCCTGTTGCGCCTGTAACACTGCAGGAAGTATCTGACCTCCGGGCGCCTTCGCTCAACCGAAATCCGAAAATAGCTTACGTTTTTAACAAAATGGGATGGATGGAAGAATCAGGGCTCGGAATGGAAACGTTCCGGAATATGCAGGATCGTTTTCATCTTCCCATGCCGGTATATAGTTACCAGGCACCTTATCTTTCCCTTACCTTTTCAAGAAACATCAATGTTCTGAAAGATATTCCCGGCAACGAAAAACTTGCGGAATTAAATGCAGAAGAACTTGTGGGTTTTGATTGGGTAAAAAGTCAGGGAACTGTTTCGAAAAAGGAGTATTCCATACGTTTCGGATTTGATGATAAGAAGGCATACAGACATTTATCCAAATTTAAAAAACTTGGATTGATCACCGATAACAAGGAAGCACCACGGTCTAATAATTACAGGTATGTGTATCCTCCCAAATGATCAACATGGACAAACACATAGACATTGTGTCCATGCTCTCCCTGATGTTCCAGTAATTGACGCTACGCATGGACAAACGCATAGACAAAATGTCCATGCAAAATAAGTATGCAGACTCTTTTTATACGGATAAAAGAACTTTTACTTCTCCTGTTGTCTGTTCTACATTTTTACAAAACGCAGCAAATATCGCTGTTCTTCTCCTGAAAAACGCATAAAATAAATGCCGGGTTGTAAATTACGTATATCCAGCAGCACCGCACCTTCGGCCTGCAGGCGCTCAGAGCGCAGCGTACTGCCGGTGGCATTCAGCATATCAAACGTATAGCTGCCGTTCTGCGGAAGTTCGAAACGGAGCTCCTCCGTAGCGGGATTCGGCCAGGCCTTTACAAACTGGGCCGCGGAAGCCGGCTGCTCTTCCGACAGGTACAGGTTGTTCTCGTTAAACACAGATAAACCGCGAAAAGTAGCCACCCAGAGGTTACTGCTGTCGTCCATCACGCTTTCGTATACACGGTTCGAAGCCAGTCCCGAGGCAAATTCACGGAATACCCGGAACGTTGTGTCGTTGTACAGGAAAAGGCCGCCTTCTTCGTCATTGTTTGAGGCGATCCACTTGTTGCCGCTGCCGTCTGTGTATATGTGACGTATATTGCGCATCGGGAAACCGGATGCCGTAAGACTGTCGAAAATGGTAACCTGGCTGCCGTCATAACGGGTGAGACAACTGTCGTTCACCTGCTGCCCGATCCCGAACCATACGGCCGTATCGTTCTCTACGGTTATCGCGCGGATATTATCGTAGGGCAGATTGGTATTCAGCGTATAAATGCGCGTCCAGGTATTGCCCGAGAGCCGGAAAACCCCGTCGTTGGCGGTTCCGAAATATTTACGGTTCTGTCCGTCGATGGCTGCCGAAAGCGCCTGGTCCAGCGGTAAGCCCAGGCTCTGACTGTTGTAGCCAGACCAGCTGCCGTTGTACCGGAACACACCTCCACCTTCGGTACTCACCCATACGGTACTGCCTTCGAATACAAAATCCGTAACACAGAAGGCCCCGAGCGGAGAATTGGACGCATCGAAGACCGTAAAGCTGTTATTGCCATTGTAACGGGCCAGCACACCGTTCAGTGTACCTACCCATATATTTCCCGCAGGATCGGTCTTTACCCGGGATATCCAGTTATCGGGCAGGTTGGTGTTTGCCGTGGTATATACGTCCCATTGCAGCAGCTCGCGGAACGAAGCCAGGCCTTTGTTGGTTGCGGCCCATACCACATTATCGCCGTCTATGGCCACCGAAGTGATAAAAGACGAAGGCAGGGGCGAATTGGTACTGTCGTACGTTCCCCAGCCCGCAAACTGGGCCGTTGCAGACTGTACAATACATGCAAGGCAGATAAGTATAGAGGCAAACCCTTTCATTTACAGATCAAAGGTGCAGAAAAAACACGGTATTTGCAAGACTCAGACTGCCTGCCAGATACACATGCCCTGCTCCTGCAGCACATAAACCGGTATCCCGAAGCGCCGGGCCTCAGCTTTCCACTTCTGCAGCCCAGCAGGCGGTACCATGCCGTGCAGCACGATAAGACGGGGCCTGTACAGCGCCTGTTCCAGTATGTTACGGGGTTTGCTGCGGGTGCAGATGTGCCATACTTCGGCTGGCTCCGGGGGCGGGTATTCCGTATGCTCCAGGAACAGCATACGCTGACCACAGAGGCGGTAATAGCGGTACGCCAGGGGAATATTCCGGTCCGGAGCCAGCAGTTTCCTGCGGTGAAAAGGCTGTACCGAAAAATTGAGGCTGTTTTCTGCGTTCCGGCTGTAGAGTACAACACTGCTGCGCCCGAATACATATTCTACATGCACCCCGTTACGCAGTGCATACATCAGGAGAAAATGCTGCCGTTCGGCCCTGTATATACGAAAAGCAAAAGACAGCAGAAGCAGGCAGACCAGTGCGCCCGCCAGGTACAGCTGCGTTACCCTGCGCAGCCGGGCAAAAAAGGCCAGTACACCTACACACAGGTAGCAGATCAGGCATTCGGCCAGGCTGAAGGAAATACCCTCCGTGTAAGAATAGGGCAGTTTTTCGAAGAAGCGGGCCGCTTCCATCATAAGCCGGGTACTGAGTTCAAAAACGAGTGCGCTCATTTCGGCCAGGTAGGGAACATCGGCCAGCATGCAATAGGCCAGTCCCGCAAAAAGCGCCACACTGCTGAGCGGAACGGCGATCATATTATTCAGCAGGAACCAGTTGGGAAAAGTACCGAATACATGCAGGGTATAAAAAACGGTGGACAGTTGTGCCGCCAGGGTTACGATGAGCAGATCGGCCAGGGTACGCAGCAGCGGATGTAGTTCTGTGGTATACTGCTGCCAGCGCGGAACAAAATACATAATGCCGCCTACGGCCAGGTACGACAGCCAGAAACCCGCATCGAAAAGATAGGCGGGGGAAAGCAGCAGGATGAAGAATGCCGATACGAACAGGATATTCCAGCTGTTATGGCCCTTATTCCGGAAGCCGGCCCACATAAGAAAGCTGAACATGACTGTGGCGCGGAGTATAGACGGTGCAAAATCCGTAACGGCTGCATACAGCCACAAGCCGGCCAGAATAATGAATATACGCAGTATATCCTTCCATTTTTTGCCATGCAGAAAAAAGAAAACTTTGGACAACAGCCACCAGATAATACTTACATGCAGTCCCGAAACGGCCAGCACATGCGTAATACCACTTTTCTGAAAGGCTTCTTTCGTAGAGGCATCGATATCGTCTTCATAACCAAATACCAGGGCCGCGGCCACATCGGCTTCCTCCGGATCGTTAAATGCGCCGTGTACCCTGTGCACCAGCCGCTGCCGCAGATCTGCCAGGACCGGGGTATGGTTCCCGATCTTACGCCAGCTCCCCGGCTGTATAAAACCGGTATACGGTATCCCTTTGCGTGCATAATAGCGTTTCAGGTTGAATTCATACAGGTTCGCAGGGCTCCGGAACAACTCCGGGCGAAAGTACAGCTGTAGTATATCGCCCTGTCGTATATCGGCCGTATCTGCCTCCCCTGACCGGAAGTATAAAAAACCATCCCCCGGCATAAAGGCTGAATCGTTCAACGCAAAAAGCCGTGCCGGTACTTTTATACTGCTGCTCTTCCGCAGCGGCGGACCATTCACATGCACCAGGTATTTACCGGCTTCGGCAGGCAACGGAGGCTCCTTTCCCGGCCTGTAATACAACGATGTATATACGAACCCGGCAGCAAAGAAAATAAACAGCCAGGTCCCGTTTAAAATACCGGCATCATTCGGAAAACGGAATTCCTTATACAGGAGAAGCAAAAACAACAGGAGACCGATCGATATCCAGGGGAAAAGCACCGGCGGACAAAGCCAGTCGCAACAGCGGATGCCGCAGGCAAATGCCAGCACCAGCCTCAGAAACGGTATACGATCCAGGTAGTTGAACACGGTTGGTAAACTTTTCTCTAAAAGTAGCGGTTTTCAGCTCGCCGCACACTTGAAAATATCAGTTATGAATGCAGGTTTTCAGCACATTATACAGGGGGTGGGCCCTGCGGTCAAAATAAATACGGATGTTTCCGCTCTGCAGGGAATCCTGCGGCTGAAAAGCAGGGGCCTGCCGGAAATACGTATCGTCGTGCAGCACTGCTACAGAAAGCTCCTTACCCGGCGGATGCTGCAATCCGTCACAAAGTACAAAATCGTGTTCCTGGAAATATACGGCAAAATTGCGGTCTACCAGCAGGGTCTGCCGCGCCGGGAGCGTCGCGGAAACACATTTCAGTTCCCTGATCGTTTGCCGCAGTTCCGTATCGGGTGTTGCGAACGCCTGCCTCAGAAAGTACCAGGGATTATAGGTTTTATAGAAAACAGGCAGGTAAAGTGCACCCGCATTTATGAGCAATACAGGCAGCAGGGCCCAGATCCAGCGGATGGAGTACCGCATACTGCGCCGCTGAAAAAGTACCAGGTACAATACAAAAACGATACACAGGCTCCAGGTATATACCAAACGTGGCGGCCACAGCACCGAATAAAATGCATCCGGGAAATAGAAAAGTCCGCCGGCCAGTCCGCTGAGCAGCACCGGTACAATAAAAACGAGTGCCAGCCAGTCGTAGCTGCGGCCCTGGTAAAAAAGCCGGAAGCCCAGGGGCAATACCAGCACCAGTGCTATAAAGTATACGATCAGTGTGCCCAGGTATACGTCCCGGGTGCCGGAATCCTGTACAAAAAGTGCCCAGCCCGTGGGCAGCCCGTGCAGACGGGAACCCGGAAAGGCCGTAATAATGAACAGGGAAAGTACCATCACAGCGACTGCCACCGCATAATAAACGACAATGCGCTTCAGTGCTTTACTCAGTGGCAATGCTGCACTGCGCTGCAGGAACCAGGTATAGACCGAAAGGAGCCCGGCTGCCTGTAAAGCTCCGTCCTCGCGGGTAAGCGCCATGCAGATGAGCAGCGCCCAGGACAGGTAACGCTGTTTCCGGTACAGGGCCGCCGCGGCCCAGAGTGTGAGGGGCAGCAGCAGGTTTTCTGCATGCCAGCCGTAAACGGGATCGTCGAACACATAAAAACCCAGCGGACCGCATAAAAGCAGCGTAAGCATCAGGCTTATCTTCAGGCGTTGCGGCCTGTCCACCGCAGTTATCCAGGAAAAGACCGCAGCCAGGTACAGCAGGGCCTGCAGCACTACCAGCCCGAAAACCCCGCCCAACTGTGTAAAAGGAGCAAAAAGCGGCAGCAGGTAATAGGTATGCTGCTTCATGAGGTTGCCGTAACTGTTTTCGGTGTACAGGGGTTTATCTATAAGCCAGTCGTTCGCGGCCTGGTACAGCAGGTATATGTCCGACTGGTAATTGCCCAGCATCAGCAGGCGGTATTTTACGATGCACAGCAGGAGCACTCCCCCCAGGGGAAGCAGGTAATACGGGATATCGCGGAATAGGTTTCCCTGCCTGTACATAGGGTAAATATACGATCTGTACGGGGTAAGGACAAGGTTTTACTTCAGTTTTTCGGCCAGGAACGAAGCGGTATAGTTCTCCTTTGCCTTTTTCAGCATGTCTTCGGGCGTACCTTCAAACAGTACGTTTCCGCCGGCTTTTCCGCCATCGGGGCCCAGATCGATGATCCAGTCGGCGCATTTTACCACGTCCAGGTTGTGCTCGATCACCATAATGCTGTGCCCGTTCTCAATAAGTGCGTGAAAGGCCTTGAGCAGGTTGTGGATATCGTGAAAGTGCAGACCGGTGGTAGGTTCATCGAAAATGAACAGGGTATTGCCGGCCGTATTACCTTTGCTGAGGAAATACGCCAGTTTTACACGCTGCGCCTCCCCACCCGATAAGGTAGACGAAGACTGCCCCAGTTTGATATAGCCCAGGCCCACGTCCTGCAAAGGACGCAGTTTTTCGGCGATCTTACGGCCGTGTTTTTCGTCCGCGGAGAAAAAGTCCATGGCCTCATCGATGGTCATATCGAGTATATCGGAAATGCTTTTTTCGCGGTAATTTATTTCGAGTATCTCTTCCTTAAAGCGTTTGCCTTTACAGTTTTCGCAGGGCAGGGTCACATCGGCCATGAACTGCATTTCTACCGTAATAAAACCCTCGCCTTCGCATACGTCACAGCGGCCACCCGCCACGTTGAACGAGAATGCGGCTGGTTTAAGCCCGTTGTGTTTAGCCGCCGGCTGCGAGGCGTACAGGTTACGGATCTCGTCGTAGGCCTTCAGGTAGATAACGGGATTACTGCGTGAGGATTTGCCGATCGGGTTCTGGTCTACCAGTTCCACGGCCTGTATGCTTTTCAGGTGTCCTTCGAGCGATTCGTAAGCGCCGCCCTTTTCGGTAAAACCGCCCAGGTGTTTCAGCAGGGCCGGGTAAAAAACCTGTTTTACCAGGGTGGTCTTGCCCGATCCGCTCACGCCCGTAACGGCTACCATGCAGTTCAGCGGGAATTTTACGTCCACGCGTTTCAGGTTATTTTCGCGGGCGCCTTTCAGTTCCAGGTAATTTTTCCATTTGCGGCGCATGCCGGGCACGGGTATTTCCAGGGTACCGCCCAGGTAGCGGCCCGTATAACTTTCTTTACAGGCTGTAATGTCTTTCAGCAGACCGCTGAACACCACTTCGCCGCCGAGGCGTCCGGCCAGGGGACCGATATCGATCACATGATCGGCGGCCTGCATCACGTCTTCGTCGTGTTCCACGATCACCACGGTATTGCCCAGGTCGCGCAGGTTCTTTACTACGCGGATGAGGCGCTCGGTATCGCGGCTATGCAGCCCGATACTGGGTTCGTCCAGGATATACATACTGCCCACCAGGGCGCTGCCCAGTGAAGTGGCCAGGTGTATACGCTGACTTTCGCCCCCGCTCAGCGTATTGCTGCGGCGGTTCAGGGTAAGATAACCCAGTCCCACATCGCAGAGGTATTGCAGGCGGTTCACGATCTCCAGCAGCAGGCGGCGGGCAATTTCCTGTTCGTTCTCCGTAAGTTCCACGCTTTTAAAGAACTCCAGGGCATCTTCCACCTGCATCAGTACGATCTCGGAAATGGACCTTCCGGCTACTTTCACATAATTGGCATCTTTGCGCAGGCGTGTGCCTTTACAGTCGGGGCATACGGTGCGGCCGCGGTAGCGCGAGAGCAGTACCCGGTATTGTATCTTAAAGGTCTGTTCTTCCACGAAGCGGAAAAAGTCGTCGATACCATTTACGATACCGTCACCGTGCCAGAGCAGGTCCAGTTCGGCCTCATTCAGCTCGTGGTAGGGCCGGTGCACCGGGAAGCCTTTTTTGCCGGCCTTCCGCACAAAATCGTCTTTCCATTCGCTGAGTTTATCGCCTTTCCAGCAGGCCACGGCGCCTTCGTATACAGAAAGGTTCTTATCGGGGATCACCAGGTCCTGGTCTATGCCCAGCACCCAGCCGAAGCCTTCGCAGGTTTTGCAGGCCCCGTAGGGGTTGTTGAAAGAGAACAGGTTGAGCGAAGGCACTTCGAATTCCATGCCGTCCAGCTCAAAACGGTTGCTGAAGGTATATTTTTCGGGGGTATCCGTTTTGTATACATACACGTAACAGGTACCGGCACCTTCGTAAAAAGCGGCATCGATACCGTCACCGGCGCGTCCGCTGAAATCATCGTCCTGCGAGGCGCTGTAGCGGTCAATGAGCAGGTCCAGGTCCGAAGCGTCCAGTTTTTTCAGGGCTTTGGCGTCCAGGTCATCGATACGGATCAGTTCGCCGTTCTTTATCAGGCGGCTGTATCCCTGCTGCTGCAGGATATCGAGCTGTTTTTCCAGGCTGCGGTCCATTTTCAGCACCAGCGGACAGGCTACGGCCACGCGGGTACCTTCGGGCAGTTCCTGTATAAAACGGATCACGTCGCCCGTGCTGTGCTTTTGCACCGTGTTTCCGCTCACAGGCGAAATGGTGCGCCCGATGCGTGCGTACAACAGTTTCAGGTAATCGTAAATTTCGGTGGATATACCTACGGTACTGCGCGGGTTGCGTATGTTCACCTTTTGTTCGATGGCAATGGCGGGGGCTATACCCTGGATCCAGTCCACATCGGGTTTATCGAGCTTGCCCAGGAACTGCCGGGCATAGGCGCTGAGGCTTTCTACGTAGCGGCGCTGCCCTTCGGCATACAGGGTCTCGAAAGCCAGCGAGGACTTACCCGAACCCGAAAGCCCGGTAATTACCGTGAGTTTGTTCTTGGGTATGGCTACGTCTATATTCCGGAGATTATGGACGCGGGCCCCCTTGATGAGTATATATTCCCTGGGATCGTATGCTTCTATCGGCTGTGCTTTCATTGACTTCAAATACAGAAATTACCGCAAAAATGGCAAGGGCACAAAATTACTACAAATCATCCGTTTTTCACTTATTCGAACAGAGCCTTAATATGTGTAAACGCATATTCTTTTGCTTTTTTCTCTTCGCAGCCCTGTTTTTTCTTTTCCTCCTCGATAAGACTCACCCGATTCTCGTGGCTGGGGTGCGTGCTGATGAACTCGGGCACTTCCTGTTCGCCGTCATCTTCGGAAAGTTTTTTAAAATAACGGGCACTGCCTGCCGCATCGAAACGGGTATTGCAAAGGTATTCCACACTTTTGCGATCGGCCTCTTTTTCGTTATCGCGGCTGTATTCCAGGCTGATCATGGAACCCACCAGGCGGGAAACCATTTCGTAGTCCTCGCCCAGGATGATGGACAACAGGATACCCACACCGTATTCCTTGGTGAGTGCGGCGGTACTGTGGCGGCGGTCGGCATGGGCGATCTCATGGGCCAGTACGCCGGCCAGCTCGTCTTCGCTTTTCATGCCCTGCACCAGGCCGGTATACACAAAAATATAGCCTCCGGGCAGGCAGAAGGCATTTTCCACGCCGTTGTCCTTAATGATGTACAATTCCCAGTCAAAAGCGTCCCTGTATTCTACTTTGCCCGAGCGCATGATCTCGTTCTTCAGGCTGTCGAGGTACAGGTAGGCATCCGGGTGCTTCTCACGGGACCATATTTTATATTCAACGGTATTGTTCAGGATCTCGTCGCGCATTTCACGGCCCAGTTTTATATCGTCCTGTACCGAAAACAGGTTGATGGAGCCGGAGCCTCCGCAGGCCGGGAGCAGGATACATAAGAGCAATACCGCAAAGGGTTTAAGACTTTTCATATCCCGGTAAAATTATTCAAAAAAAGGGAATGTTGTGCGGAAAACAATTTACTCCTTTTCCTCTTTGATCATTTCGCGCTTCATCTGCAGCAGGCGCTGTTTTTCCAGGGCGGGTACCGGTGTACGGAAATTGCGGAAATCAGCAAAGATCAGGTTCTCGTCCGGCTGCTCCTGCGTTCCGTAGTCACAATACATCAGAATACGACTGCTACCGTTAAATATGTACCATTTTTGCAGATCGGCCGAATCGGGACTAAGCTGTGTCAGTTTATCGTTTTTCAGATCGTATACCAGTAATTTTCGTTTCCCTTTTTCGAAATTCACATAATTGTATACATCCAGGAAAAGTAAGCTGTTGAAATGTGCTGAATAGTGCTGATCTTCTTCGCTATGGTACAGATTTTCCCCGTCTTCGGAAATACTGTATTCAAAAACACGGATCTGTTCAATGTAGACCGGCTTTTCAAATACCAGGGAAGCCCCTGATGTTCCCGGACGCAAAACGGCAATGTTGAAATACGAAGGAATACGTTCTCCTTTTTCCACATAGCGTTCTTCCAGTTCCAGCGGTATGGCAATAGCGTCGCAGGAACGGAAAGCGATGGGTTCCCCCTCGCTGATGTTCAGATTTTCGAAACGTTTCTTTTCCAGGGCATTCAGGGTAGAATCTTTATTATTCTCTGCCTGTTTTTCGAGAGCAGATTTTTGCGAAGCTGCCGTTACCGGCTGTTCTTTACCCTTACAGGCCAGTATAAGCAGTAAAAATGCAATACCGGAATACCTGGGCAGTATGTTTAAGGACATGTGCACTATAGTTTTGAGTTCGTTAAAGATATCATTTCCTGTCTCTGGCAATAATGGCGGGCTGCTTGTATTTTTCCATCAGCTCGCGCAGGGTGCTAAGGCTGGCCTGGGCCATGCGGTCGGCCGAATATTGCAGTTCGGGTACCATACGGGCCGCCAGGTCATTTCCCTTGCTAAAGGCGCCGGCCTTATAATACAGTTCCACCAGGTACACATTCCAGGGATCGGACACAGGCGCCCATTCGCCAAACAGGCTGAAATAGCGGTCGAGCAGTTGTTCCGTCCGTGTTTTATCGCCCTTTTCAACCAGGGTCTGCGCCAGGTACATGAATCCAAAAGTGTAGGGAAACAGCTGTCTCCTTTCTGAAGCCTGCAGGCTGATGCCCGGACTTGTGCGGAGCCGCTTCATCAGCAGGTCGTACACGGCTTCGGTATCTTTCGCTTCATAATAATAGCGTTTGTCGTACTGCAGCTGCAATACCAGGCCCGTGATGCTCATATTATCGCCCGCCTGCATGTAATCGCTGTGACTGAGGGTAAAACAGACCGGACGCTGTTCCTTGTTCACACGCAGCAGGTTCAGGAACAGCAGATCGTTGCGCAGCAGGTAATTTGTCCTTGCTTTCAATGTGAGATTATCATTATACAAAAAAGAGGAAGAGGGAAACGTAAACCGGAAATTATGCCGGTATGCCGCAGGATACCGGGCTTCCAGCAGGGTCGGGATATCTGCGACAGCAAGCGGCTCTTCAGCATTTTCCAGCAATACGTACTCAAATCGCGGATCGGCGGTCTCTTCGGGCGTCATGCCAAAGGGCAGCGGGGCCGCGCCAAAGAAGGGACGACGCAGGGCATTCGCATAATGCGGGGTCTGGTAAAGGTTCATGTTCACCAGGCGCACATCGGGACGCAGGCCTTTCTGCACCTGCATATACAGCAAGGGAAAGGTGTCGGTATCGCCCGCGCTGAACAGGATGGCGTTCTTCGGGCAGGATTCCAGCTGATTGGCGGCCAGGTCCAGGTAAAAGGCATTGTACAGGTCGGGTTTCAGTTCTTTGCGTGCTTCCTCTTCGCCGTAATACTCCCACACGTCCCAGAAGGCCACCACTACTTCGTTCCAGTACTTTAGCCGGATGGGGCCCACCAGGGTCTGGAAATCCGGGTTACGGCGGCTGAGCTGTTCCAGCAGTTCGATGGCCTTGTGCCGGTATTCCCGGTATTCTGCCAGTTCCGCGGCACTGATGAGGCCGGTTTTTTCATCGGGACGGAACATTTTCCCCGGATCGGCCAGACCGCTGTTGTTCGTAAGCAGGTCGGAGGCATACAGGGAATAGGCATTGCCCAGCCCGTAGAGCAGACTATCCGTCAGGTCGTTACGGGAGCCGTAGGTGCGGATCACATCTTCTGTCCAGCCGGTATAGCCGTAATAGGGTTCCAGCGCGTAATAGGCAATTCGGTATGTATCGTTTAACAATGCATCCAGGGTAGCCTGGTTTACGCGGGCATGAGCCGCAGGAGGCAGGGGAATCGTATAATAACGGTCGGCTTCTTTTGTCCAGAGCTGATAGTAAGCAACCTCTGTATACATTTCGTCCTGCAGACGTACCCACCAGCCCGAAGGTCTTTTTTCGAACACGGTAGCCATACCGGATGCGCCCTCCATCAGCTTATACCTGCTGAAAAAATGGGTTACGATCTCTTTGTAGGTAGGATATGTAACAGAGTTTTGCGCCTGCACAGACGCAGACAGCAGGATAAAGAGGAGCGGCAGTAGTTTTTTCATGGAGAAGCAGATGTACTCAAAAGTACAAAAATAATGCAGGATCATCCACCCCGTTCCACGGGCATCGGTCCGCGGAAACGTATTTTACCGGAGAGGTCTTCCAGGCGGTTTCCCGACACATCCATATACGCAAACTGCACTTCGTATTCTTTGCCCGGCTCAAAGGCAAAAGAACCGGAGCACATACCGTGTCCCAGGCTCAGTTCCCTGCCTCCGGAAAGCACATAGTACACCGAGCTTTTACCACTCTGCATATCCTGTACCGTAGCTTTTACCAGCAGCAGTGAGCGGTCTTCCACATCCATGCGGAAATACACATAGCTTGCCGGACCACAGCCGAACATTTCGTACTCTTCTTTCCAGAAAACGGGTCCGGATTTCAGCCGCGGTTTCTCCTGGTCGGCCGTTTTACTGATGGTATAACGCACTTTTTCATTTTTTCCCGTGGACGAATTATAGCGCCCGAGGTTTTCGTACTGCGGCAGACTGTCGATCCAAAACGTATAGGTCTCCCCCATGTTCAGTTCCTTTTCCGGCTGCAACAGGGCCTGACCCAGGTAGAAGCTGCTTTCATTGTATTCTTTTACGATCAGCTTTACTTTTTCCCCTTTGTCCGATAAAAGATACACCGGGTATTTCGTGTTCAGTCCCTGCAGCACTTCGCGGCTGAGACCGTAGCCTTCGAGCAGGAACAGAGAATTACTGCTGATCTCCGCATCCGAAGGATAGGTATACAGACCACGGGCACTGCATTTGGCCTGCGCGGAAAGCGCCAGGAAAAAAACGGGAAGAAAGATGGCTATGTATCTCATACCGGCTATGGTTTTATACGTTATTGTACACGCATGCCGGCAGAAGGTTCATTCCGTGTTACAGTTTGATGAGGCCCGCCGTATATACACCTGTGCTGTTCTGTATCCGTAAGCGATACATGCCCGGCTTCAGGTCCTGCACCGGCAGCGTATTGGCGTTCAGTTTCCCGCTGCGGATGGTATTACCGGCAACATCTGTAAGGGAGTACGCCGCATGCTGAAAATCGCCGTAAGGAAGGTACAGCACATCCTGCACGGGGTTCGGATATACGTTCAGCGACTGCTCTGCGTGTTCCTCCAGTCCGGCATAGCAGGTATGGCTCCCAGGCCAGCCCCAGGCCGAGTACTGGTACAACAAGCCATTATTATTGAAAAAACAGCTCAGCCGTACCTCTCCCGAAATCGAAACATAGGTGATATGACGGAGCAGGGAAGCCGTGCTGCCGATGCCTTCGATCCATTCCAGCGGCGTGGGGCGTTCCGGGTTCAGGGACGAAAGCGTATAGCGGTCGTACCAGGCTCCGTTCAGGTCCAGGGAATCGGCGGTGGTCACCCGCAGGGTATCCGTATACCAGCCTGAGCCGTTAAAACAGCTTATGTTGTAGAGCGTATCGCCGGCAGCGATGTCAAATGCATAAATTTTCAGGGCTTGCAGGGAATCGGCCGGCATAAAATATACGTCGCGTGCATTGTCCTCACGGAGCGCCCCTTCATAGGCAATGTTACCATTTTCGTTATATCTGTACAGTTTGGACCAGGTATCGGCTCCTAGCAATGTATCGCCTTGTATACGGTAATAGCTCAGCACTACAGGTGCACCGGGGCCCATACGGTACATTTCGGTCCAGGCCGGCGCAGCGGCAGAGCCCGGGAAGGGGTGTTGCTGGGCTACAGCGCTTACAAAGGGAAGCAGCGCAATTACGATCGTTGTAAAAATTTTCATGGGATTAAAAAAAACTTAGGCCAAAGATATACAACATATAGTTAACGGGCCCAGATTCTAAGCCTGCGAACGTACATTTTTAGTTCACGGGCTCCTACCCTTAGTTAACGGCATTTTTCGGATCATTTTCCGGCAATGCCGAAGGTGCAGACTGCATCGGCCCCGTTTCCGCAGCCATGGGCCGGCTTTCTGGCTGGGTAGACGACCTGGCCGACTGGCACCAGGACGATATTGCCGGCAAGACCAGCAGTCTGAACCTGGTACCGGGGTAAAGGAACTCTCCGGGGAGATCATAGAGACCTCTGCCGGACGGGTCTGCCGGGAAACGGAACAGCGTTACCACGCACTTTCCGCCCTACTGCAGCAATACGGACTCAGCGATATGGACACACCGCTGCGCCAGGCCATGAACCGCTGGCTGTTTACCTGAAATACAGACTAAAATTATTCGCCGGCGTTGTCGTAATAGGTATAATCCTTTGTAATGAGACCGTTCTCGATGGTAAAGACCACACAGATGGGCAGTTCAAATTTCGATCCGTCGGGATTGGTGGCCCGGGACGTAAACTCTACCGTTACGTGTTTATCACCGGAGGCATACACGGCCGTAATCTCATCGCGCATATCCGGGAAAACGGCACCCATTTCCCCGTATTTTTTGGCCACTTCGGCACGGGTCTGTTTCACGGGATCTTTACCGAAGGACGGATCCCGGAATTCCGCCGGATCTGAATACATGGCGGCCATCTTATCCCAGTCGTGCCGGTTAAAATGATCGAAATAGGTGCGTACCAGTTTCTCGTTCTTTTGTTCCGGGCTTTCCACAGCTTCGGAAACGGCTGCCGGGGCCTGCTTTTCAGCGGAGGGACTACAGGCAGAGAGCAGAGCGGTGCAGAGGAACAGCGGAAGGAGGCGGGATTTCATAGATTTAATTTATAGATCAAAAATATACAATCTTCTTATACCGAGAAACAAAACACTCTCATTTCCCACACTCTATTTTACAAATAGTTACTTTATAACCAAACGCTTGCATTAAGATTTTTCCTGTCTGATCAGGATCAGGGTGAATATATCATGAAGGTTAGAATAATGGGTTAAACAATAAACGTGGCGTTTCTTTTCACGAATGTAAAAAATTTTCAGTACAATCCAAATTTTATTCCTGTCGGGCAAACGGATTTGTGTAAGGACCTGCAGAGTGAGGTATCGTAAAAAAAAAGCCCCCGGAAAAAACTCCGGGAGCCTGCGACAACTATACCCTGTTTACTTTATCGTTTTATAATACGATGTACACCCACTCCCTTGCCGGATTCTACTTTCAGTATGTATATCCCCGGCTGCAGGTTTCGTATATCCATAGATGCATTTTTACCCTCCAGGCCTTCTGCCTGTAAAACAGCTTGTCCCTGCATATTGAACAAAGCCAGCCGGCTGATTTCAGAACCGGCGCTGACCTGTATACGCTCCGTGGCCGGATTGGGATACACCTGCACATTACCTGTACTGCCGGCATATTCAATACTTGTATTATTGCCGCCTCCGGAGGTATCTTCCGGAACGCCGGCATTGCGGAAATAGCGGCACACGGCCTTCTGCAGATTCTGATCCTTAAATGCCACCACCGGTTCATTATTCCCGTTAATGAGCATGGCAGGATACGAAACCGAATGTCCGTCGGCCGGGGTAGATCCTGTACTGTCCACATCCTGCCAGCTGCCTGTATTGGTGATAAATTTACGCACTTTGAGCTGACTTCCGGGATTAAATGTTTCCATATAGGTAATGAACAGCACGCCATTCGTGTCTGCCGCCATCTCGTTCATATGCCCGAATGCTTCCACAGGCAGTCCGCTCAGTTTATCGGGGTAATAAAAACCCATTCCGTCTTTACGTTCAAACACGCTCAGATCGCGGGTAGCGTTGTTTTCCCTGTGCGAAAGATAGATACGTTCATCCGGAGTAATAAGCAGTCCCAGCTCTGAAGTACTGATCGCTCCCGTACCGTTCATGCCGTTTTCCCACACACCGGTACTGGAATTAAAACGAACGAGGCGTGCCTGCCCCTGGTCGTTCATATCCTCGAAAAAGAGGAAAGGTACACCCAGGGGATGAATTTCGAGCTGGGTGTGGTAGCATCCCTGGGTACCGCTGAAACTACCTATGGGCTGCCAGTTACCACCGGTGTAATGAAGCACGGACAGTTCTCCGCCCAGGGCATTCTTAAATGCGACAACGGGTTCGCCCGCTGCATTTATTTCCAGGTCAATATACTCCACTTCGTTCACACTAAGGCCATACGGACCTACATTTACCCAGCTGCTGCCATCGAATTTCATGACCTGCAGACGGCGATTGTTGTTGTAGTCTGTAAAGGCCACATAGGGCGTTTCTCCGTATATCTCCATATCGATATACGTGGCTCCCCCGGGCGAAAAGCCTTTGGTTCCGACGTCTACCCAGTTGCTGCCGTCGAATTTACGCACGGTTACCTGATTATTTACAGACTGGTCCTGGTAGGATACATGCAGAACTCCTGAAGCCGAACGGGCGATCTTTACAAAATTGGCATTGCCATCGGATACGACGCCGTTTGCGCCTACCGGCTGCCATGACTGCGCATGGGAAAAAATGCTGCCTGCCGCCAGCATGGTACTGAGTAAAAACTGTTTTGTCATTGATTGAAATTTTGCACAAAACTATCCGGCTCACAGACAGAATGAGGGCTGCCACAGTAAGCACCGGCCTTTACTTAGTATACACATGCTCCGGGTTGACGAAGGAAATTATCTATATACGAATATCGCGGAAAGCTTCGAGCAGTTCACTTTTACGATCAGGGGTGACCGGTATTTCAATTTCGCCCTGCAGGACCACTTCATTCCCGCTCCGCGAAATACGGCGTATCCTGTTCTTATTTACGATGTATGAACGATGGGTACGAAAGAAGGGCTGTTGCTCGGTAAGAAAGGCAAACTCGCCCAGTACCCTCGAGGCTACGATTTTCTGACCGTCACAAAGGCATATCTGTGTATAGGAGCCTTCGGCCTTCAGGTACAGGATATCGGCCAGTTCGATAATAGTAAGTCCCTCGGCCAGCGACAGAGCCATCTGCTGACGTGCAGGCTCCCGGTAGTTCTGCTGCAGGGCCCGTATCTGTTCCTCTTTCAGACTGCCTGCCGAAGCTTTCCGCACGGCTTCGCGGAGTTGTTCCAGCTGTACGGGTTTCAACAGGTAATCTATGGCTGCCAGCCGGAAGGCCTTGATGGCATGTTCGGCATAAGCCGTAACAAAAACGATACGGAACTGCACTGAATCCCGGTCCAGGAAATCGAGCAGTTCCAGGCCGGAATAGAGCGGCATTTCAATATCCAGGAAGACGATGTCCGGGCTGGTACGGTGAATAAGTTTCACGGCCTCGGGCACACTGGCCGCCTCTCCCGCTATTTCCACGCCGGGGATACAGTTTTGCAGCAGGTGGCGCAACATATCGCGTGCACCGGCTTCATCATCAACAAGAATGCATTTCATTTTCATCGGGTATATGAATACTAACTTCGGTACCGGAAGGCAGGTCCGGTGCTGCATAAAGATCGCAGATCTTCATTTCGATCCTGTGGGAACGATCGCGGTTCAGTAATTCGATCTTTTTCAGAACGGCCCCGGTAGCGTAGCTGCTCCGGTGTTCTGCCTTACGGGCATTAATTTCTGCCGATTTCCGCCGGCCGACACCATTATCACAGATATGTATCGCTATACCCCGGGCATACCTGTCAAAACGGATATTCAGCTGTTTTTCACCTGTTTTATGCAGGAGACCATGCTTGATCGCATTTTCGGCAAAGGGCTGTACCAGCAGGGTGGGAATTGTATCGTAACCGGCGTCGATCTCCGGACCGGTTTCGATCGAGTAACTGAAATCGCCTCCGAAACGCAGTTTTTCCAGTTCCAGGTATATACGCAGTGTATCACATTCCTCACGTATACTTACGCGTTCCCGGGACGACAGTTCCAGGAAGCGGCGGGTAAGATCGGCGTAACGTCCCAGGTAATAACTGGCTTCGTTATGTTTATGCGCATATACCAGGCTTTGTATCGAATTAAGAACGTTGTACATAAAGTGTGGGTTCATCTGCGCGCGGAGTGCCGTAAGCCGGGCCTCGGCCAGTTCTTTCATCAGTTGCTGCCGGGCCACCTGGCGACGGTATTTTTTACTGATATAAAATCCCCGCAGCCACCAGAAAAAGCTGCTGAGCAATACCACGGCAGAAAGGTATACCAATAGAGCCGGCAGGGACGTATACCAGGGTTTTTCGATGCGGAAGTCTGCGGTTCTCTCCGGCGAGCAGGTACCACTAAGTGTATCTACTGCCTGTATACGAAAACGATACTCTCCTGCTTTCAGGTTGGGAAAACTTACCGACGTAGCAGATACCGGCAGGCGCATCCAGCGGGAGCCGGTTCCGTTGCGTTCCAGCCGGCAGCGGTAATGCAGCGATGCGGCATTCTTGTACGACACGGCCTCAAAAAACAATTGTATATCATTGGCCGCATGGGGCAGCTTTACTTGTCTGCCCGCAGCAGCGGTATTCCCGTTGGTCCCGATTCCACGGATAAGCAGTTCGGGCTTCTCAGGCTCCGCATCCCTGAGCGGAGCGCTCAGTACTCCTATATCGGTGGCCAGGTAATATCGCCCCGCATCTATACACAGGTCATTGACCTGTAGGGACAGAAAACCGAATACGCTCTTCAGCGGACGACAGAAACCTGTCCCCCGCTTCATCTGGTAAAAGTCTTCATCGGTGAGGATATAAAGTCCTTCCGGCCGGTATACCGTGCGGAGTATATGATTGCTTTTAAGCCCGTTTTTCATGTCGACGACCCCAAGCAGTTCCCCCCTGCGAAACAACAAGACCCCTTCGTTGTAGGTATTTACGAATAGTATGTCCTTTTCAAAATGAAGCCCGGAGGCTTTCACCGGCTTGTCCCGGTAGCGCAGTTCACTTCGTACACCGTTCTTCCAGCACCAGAGTCCGTCGATCAGTGCCGCAGCCACTGCACCGTCTGCACTGCGGCTCACGCTCCGGGTACGTTTTTCGGCCAAAAATGTAACTTTACGGGCATCGGTGATACCGTACTCAGCTCCGGGGAACGGTATATTCTTACGCGATACATGTAAGAGCCCATACGGTTTTGCCAGGTAAAAACCGCCGGAGTCATCCGCTGCAAAATGTTTCAGGAACTCAAAGCGGGTATTGATCTGCCGGCCGCTGCGTATATCAAACACACTGGTATTCGTACGCAGCAGTCCTTCCCGTACATCTGCCAGCCCGGCTTCAATGATACTGAAGCGGGGACGGTATGTACGCAGTACCTGCCCGTCGTCGCCGATGCGGTACACGCTGCCGTAATTATCGCCTGCATAGGTTTCGCCCTCATAGCGGGTAACCGACAGTACCGTTTCGCCGGACAATACCGAGACCTCGATATTGGGTACAAAAAGTAGTCCTTTTTCGAGGGTGGAGAACCAGAAATGGCCCCGGCGGTCTTTCCATACCGCGGTAATCTTGTAATCCCGGAACCAGTGATCGGCTTTTCGCGTATGTACGTCATAACGAAACACGCCTTCCTGTGAGTATACAAAAAGGTAAGTACCAATACGACAGGCTCCATGTATCTTGGAATTATTACGAAAAGGCATTTTTGCCCAGACGGTATATTCCCCGTTACGATATTCAAGAATTTCACTACCGAACAGCGGTACCAGCAGTAAACCCCGGTCCAGTTCAATAATTTCTGCCAGGTTATGTGTGGTCTGCATTTCCAGGCGGCCATCGATATAGATATGGCCATCGGTGCCCAGCAAAGCCACCCTGCCGCCTATAAAAGCAGCCGAGAAGAAATGCCCCTTTTTTTCTGCGGCCCCCCCGTATGTATGCAGGAGGGTTCCCTTACGCCAGTTATACAACTGTACTTTTCGTATAGATACCAGCAGCAACGAGTCTCCTTTTACACGCAGGGTGCTTATTTCTTCGGGCAGGCCAGGAACCTGGAGCCGCTGCAGTTTTCCGCCCTGCAGACAGAATAATTCTCCATTGAAATTATGAGCCAGGTACAGGTCGGGCCCCAGTTGTACAATATTGGCCAGGGCTTTGGAGCTGGCTCCGGGACAGCTCAATTCCGTAAAGCCAATACCATTATAGCGGAACAACCCTTTATCCGTGCCCAGCAACAGGCGTCCCAGGGAATCTTCCGCAAGGGAATAAACGGTTTGTGCAGGCAGGCCCTGTGCTTTACCCAGCAACTGAAAAAAGGGCTGTTTCAGCGCATGGAGGCACAGGCACGTACAGCAGAGAAAAAATATACTCAGTCCCCCTTTTTTCACGGTACAAAAATAGATATCGGCCGGCAGATAACAGCTCCCGTTTGGTGAAAAAGCCCTTCGGCTTGGTAAAGTCATAACCATGTATGCTTACTCAATACCATCCCTTGTTCAACAAACCGGAGCCGGTTCCGGTCAAAAATGAAGAAAAACACCGCTCCTGCCCGATAGTTTTGCCATCAAAATTAAACATTCTGTTATGAGACACATGATTCTTTTACTGAGCCTGTTGTTAACGGGTATGCTCTACGGACAGCAGGACTTTTCGAAGCTGAGCGGAACGTATTACAACCGAGAAGGCCAGAGTGTAACCTTTACGCACAGGGACAAAGACTGGGAGGAAAACCCGGTGAACGAGATCACCTACACCTCACATGATTTCTACTACCTGATGCAGTATTACAGCCCGCTCAGTGAACAGCTGGGACTGGTTACCTACAAAATGCTCAATATGGACATTTTCATTATTGAGATGGAACCCGGCGTATTTGTACAGTTCCTGGGCATGCCCGATCTTTCGTTCAATGGCGGCGATTATGTACAGAACGTATACGCCAAAGACAAACCCAGGGTAGCAAAATGGACCGATAAACAGGCGAATGAAGCCCTGCTGGCGGCCCGCAATAAATAAGTATAACCTGATAAAGTAAAACAAATATGAAAAAACTGATCGTATCCGCCTTTACACTGGCCCTGCTGGGCAGTACAGGTATTGCCGCCGTGTGTACCGCTCCCGGTCCGGCCTTTAGTCATGCCGTTTCAGGCAGTATCGAGATCAAGATCAAAAACGATACCGACGACGAAGTACGTGTTTACAATGCCGGCAGCGGCGGTTCCTACACGTTGACGAAAGGAGCTACCACTACGCTGAAGATGGACGAGGGAGACAAACTCTATTATTATGAAGGAGGCAAAAAAGGGGATCTGATCCTGACCGCTTCGGCCGATATGAACGGGAAAGTACAATTACTCAGCAAGCTGTAGGTATTGCCCATAGAAACGTTTGGTTACAGCCCCTGCCCTTACGGGCGGGGGTTTGTTTTAAACGGCAGACGGCCGGCAGTATGCATACGTTATACATTCAGTTTCCGGGATGGGCTCGTATATAATTGACACATCAATTATATTTTCATCAAATATAGACATGGTGATTCTTTACACGCTAATTTACAGCGTGTTATACGCAATGAAGTTTGAGATTAATGCTTAACGGCACCCAGGTAGTCATCGCATCTTAAAAATCTTGAAATGCAGAAAGCCTAAGATAAGCGGCTGCCAGAATCTTATGTCAGAATCAAACATTTCTCCCTGCAAATAGTTGAGTTATCGGATTGTATTTGCATCAAATGGAAACAGGCTGATCTCTGCTTTACAGCACAAAATATTCATCATGATCTAAAGCCTGATTAAAAATTTCGTTATTGCATATAATTGATATATCAATTATATTTGTATCAAATAAAGATATCATGATTTTTGATACTCCTACCCACACCGTATTGTATTCGCTGGAAGAAGCCATTAAGGAATACCGCCGTTTCTGCCAGCAACAGATCGAGGCCGTAATCCCCGATATAACCGTAGACCAGTGCCTGGTGCTCATTGTCCTGGATAAAAAACCCTATCTCTCGCAGAAAGAGATCGCCGCCCTTATATTTAAAGACGCCGCTTCGGTTACCCGTATGATCGAACTGATGGTCCGCAACGGGTTCCTGGACCGTACCATGAACACCCGGGACCGCCGCAAGTTCAATCTCTGCATCACTTCCAAAGGCCGGAAGGCCCTGCGTAAACTGGAGCCAGCCATACGCCTCAACCGGGAAACGGCCCTGCAGGGTTTTTCGGAAAAAGAAACGGCAGAACTGTACCGTAGTCTGAATAAAATCATTCAAAACTGTCGCTCATGAAGCCGGCATTGCGTCTCCTGTTTGTCTTGCTGTCTGCCTGTCCGGCTTTCCGGGCCTTTGCACAGGATAGTCTTCCGCAGCGACTGCAGCATTATATGGACGGCCGGCACAAGATCCACGGTTTCAGCGGCAGTGTGCTGCTGGCCCAGGGAGGCTCGGTGCTGTTGCATAAAGCGTACGGAATGGCGTCGGATGCCGTTCCCAACGATACCCACACACGTTTCAGCCTCGCTTCGGTGTCCAAGCAATTTACCGCCCTGGCCGTACTGCAACTGGTAGAAAGCAGACAGCTGGCCCTGTATTCGGCGCTGGAAGATTTTTTCCCGGGATTTCCTTCGGAAGAACGTATTACGATACACCACTTACTTTCACACAGTTCCGGCCTGAACATGGACTTCGATTCCCTCTACGTCGGTAACAACAATATTTCACCGGATTCTGTGATCCGTTTCCTGCAGAAACAGCCCCTGCTTTTTGACCCGGGCAGCGATGTTGCGTACAGCAATACAGGTTATTACTTACTAGCCCGTATCCTCGAAAAAGTAAGCGGAAAAACCTGGGCCGCCTACCTGCACGATTCGATCTTTGTCCCGGCCGGCATGCAGCATTCCTTCGCCGGCGACGGCTCTCCCCTGCCTTCACATACAGCGGCCGGCAGCTATCCTAAAAACGGCATATATATTCCGAGCCCTCCCGTAAACCGGGCTTTAAACACCGGCCATGACGGCGTATACAGCACTACCGCTGATCTGCTGCGCTGGCAGAAAGCCCTGTTCCGGGACAGCCTGCTGCTTTCTCCTGCCCTGCGGGATTCCATGCTTCATATACATAACGGTCAACACTGGGGCTATGGCCTGCTGATCGATCCCCCATTTAACCAGGTGCATCGCCTGTATATGCACGACGGACTGTTTTTCGGCGCCTGTACGTCCTTTCATTACTACCCGGATGAGGATCTGACCATCGTCGTACTTTCCAATAATCAATCCCCCTCGCATCTCTATGCCTGTGCCCTGGCGGGTATCGTCTTCGGCAAAACCGTAGAGCCGGGCGGACCGCATATTCCGCTGCAACCGGCACCGCGTATACAAAAACGCTACGCAGGCCGGTACAGCACACAGCACATTCTGTATCGTAAAGGGAAACTGTACCACAACACCTTCGATCAGGAACTGATCCCTGAAGCTCCGGATCGTTTTTACCGCGCCGATCAGCCGGAGATCGTAGTGGGATTTCTGCGAGACGAAAAAGGAAGGATCAAAGAGCTAAGGATTCTGAAAGCGGGGCTGGGGGAAGAATTCAGGAAAGAGAGCCAGTAAATACAAGGGTTGTTCATAAAAACAGGCTTAGTTCAAAAATAATGCTTGCAAAATGTTACCGGATTAGGTAACTTTGTGCTTTACCAATCTTTAAAATGTCAGATCCATTTATCAGGGAAATACTCTATTACAAGAGCTATTACCTGGATTTTTTCCGGACGTTAAGACCGGAAACCAGGAAAAAGTTCAACTGGACACTGCAACTTATTGCCAGCGAACAGAGAATTCCCGAAAAGTTTCTGAAACACATTACAGGAAGCGAAGGTCTTTACGAGCTACGTGTAGAATCAGGTTCAGACATTTACCGGGTATTCTGTTTTTTTGATAAAGGCCGGCTTATCATCCTTATCAATGGATTTCAGAAGAAAACGCAGAAAACTCCAAAGAAAGAAATTAAACTCGCAGAAAAACTAAAAAACGAATACTTCCATGAAAAAGCCAAAAAATAACCTGACGTCCTTCAGCGATCACCTCGACGAGCAGTACGGCAAACGCGGCACGGCTACCCGGGAGAAGTACGAACAAGAGTTTGAGGCGTTCAAACTGGGCGCTATGCTGCAGGAACTCCGCCGTGAAAAAGGTCTTACCCAGGAAGAACTGGCGGAAAAATGCGGTACTACCAAAACGTATATTTCCCGCATTGAAAACAATGCCAGTGACATCCGGCTTTCCACCCTCATGCGTATCATACAGGAGGGCTTCGGTGCACAGCTGAAACTGAGTGTAGCGTTTTAATACTCGAGCTCTCAAGTATCTTCCGGGTAGTATTCTACCCGATCCCCAGCACCTTACCCGTTTCTTTCCTTAACTTCAGGCAGAAGGCCGATTCTTCCTGCAGGGAAACACCGTAGGACGGGATCATTTCCTTCAGTTTCTGCTGCCAGTCTGCGCGTTGCAGCTGTTCCGGGAAACATTGTTCGATCACGTTCAGCATGATGGCCGGCGCCGTAGATGCTCCCGGCGAAGCGCCCAGCAGGGCTGCGATGGTATGATCGGCCGAACAGATCACTTCCGTGCCGAATTTGAGTACGCCGCCGTGTTTCTTGTCCTTTTTAATGATCTGTACCCGCTGTCCGGCCTGTTCCAGGTGCCAGTCGGACTCCTTGGCCAGTGGAAAGAACTCGCGCAGGGCGGCAAAACGTTTTTCGTCGGACTCCAGCACCTGACCCACCAGGTATCTTTCCAGGGCAAAATTATCGCGGCCTACGGCCAGCAGCGGCAACAGGTTCTCGCGGTCGATGGAGCCAAACAGGTCCAGGTAAGAGCCATGTTTCAGGAATTTGGTGGAAAAGCCGGCAAAGGGACCAAACAGCAGGGATACTTTACCGTCCACATGCCGTGTGTCCAGGTGTGGAACCGACATGGGCGGGGCACCCACAGCCGCATTCCCGTATACTTTGGCATGGTGCCGCGAAGTAAGCACTGGATTATCCGTACGTAGCCAGAGGCCACTCACCGGGAAGCCTGCATAGCCCCGTGCCTCCGGGATATCTGACTTCTGCAACAGCGGCAGTGCAGCTCCGCCGGCGCCTACGAACACAAATTTTGCATATATGTGCTGATGTTCCCCGTTCTTTTCGTTACGGATCTCCACCTTCCAGCCATCGCCGCTGCGCTCCAGGTCCATGACACGACTGTGGTAGGTCACGGAAAAATCCTGTGTTTTGGCCAGGTGTCCCAGGTACAGACGGGTAAGCTTTCCATAGTCGACATCCGTTCCGGTGCTCATGCGCGTGGCAGCCACTTTTTCCTGCGGATCGCGGCCTTCCATCACCAGGGGCATCCAGCGGCTGAGCAGGGCCCGGTCTTCGGTATATTCCATTCCTTTGTACAGCGGGTGTGCCGACAGTACTTCGAAGCGCTTTTTCAGGTAGGCCACATCGGCCTCACCACGTACAAAACTGCAATGCGGCACCGGGTGCAGGAACGCCTGCGGATTATGAATAAGGCCCTTCTTCACCAGGTAGGTCCAGAACTGCCGCGAAAGATCAAAGGCCGTGTTCACTTCCAGGGCCTTATTGATATCGATACTGCCGTCGGGCAGCATGGGCGTGTAATTCAGTTCACAGAGGGCGGCATGACCGGTACCGGCATTGTTCCAGGCGTTGGAACTCTCCTGTGCAGGCTTATCGAGCACTTCGTGTATGCGGACCTTCAGGTCCGGGTCCAGTTCTTTTAACAACATGGCCAGGGTGGTACTCATGATACCGGCGCCCACCATCAGTACGTCGGTCTGTGTGTATGGCGTTTTGTGCTGCATATACGGTAATTTGTGTGTGAAGATTGCCGGGTATGAATGTACTAAAAGTCCGGCTACGGGGCCTGGATTTTTCTGCCCTTTTTAAGAAAGATTATGCTACATTTGAAGAACGGTGCCGATCCGCCGCAACGCATATCAAAAATACGATCTATGCTCCAAGCTTTCTGGTCTGTAGATGCTAAGTGGTACATTATTGTGCAGGTGATCTACCTGTTGCTGCTCGTATTTACGTGCATGCGTATCATTTACGATACACGCTCGGTAAGCAAGACCCTGGCCTATCTCCTGTTCGCCATCTTTGTGCCGGTTTTCGGCATCCTGTTTTACTTCTACTTTGGCATTAACTACCGTAAGCGAAAACTGTATAACCGTAAACTGGTGGTAGACGAAGCCGTGAAAACCGATTTCCGGCACTTTCTGCAGGAGGCCGAACGCTGCCTGTCTGCGTCGGACCGCCAGGTATTGCAGCAGTACAAAGGCCTGATACAGCTGCTTTCCGATAAAAAAACGGGGAGTAACCACGTGCTGCCCAATGAAGAGATACGCCTGCTGATCAATGGCGAAGAGCTGTTTCCCCTGCTGATCGAAGAGCTGAAAAAAGCCCGTTCGCACATCCACATGGAGTATTACATTTACGAGAACGATGCCATAGGCCGGGAGATATGCGATATCCTGATCCAAAAGGCCCGCGAAGGCGTGGAAGTACGTTTCCTGTACGACGATTTCGGGAGCCGCGGCATACGTAAAACCATTGTACGTTCCCTGCGGGAAGCCGGGATCCAGGCCCATCCGTTCAATAAGATCCGCCTCATCCGTTTTGCCAACCGCCTCAATTACCGCAATCACCGTAAAATTGTGGTGATCGACGGACATACCAGTTTCACGGGCGGCATTAACGTGTCCGACCGCTACATCAACAGTCCGGATTCCGAAGGGTACTGGCGCGATACGCACATTATGATCAAAGGCCTTTCGTCCCTGGCGCTGCAGCAGGTGTTTGTGTCCGACTGGAATTTCTGCTGCAACGAGAACCTGGTCATCGACCGGCGTTACTTTCCTTATGCCGGCATGCCGGAAAAAGCCAGCTACCACGCACAGATCGTTTCCGGCGGCCCGGATTCCGACCTGCCCAATATCCTGTATTCCATTATACAGTCCATTAACCTGGCCCGCAAAGAGATATTGCTCACCACGCCGTATTACATCCCGGACTCCAGTCTGCAGGAGAGCCTGGTTTTAGCCGCGCTGAGCGGTATAGACGTAAAGCTGCTGGTGCCTGCAAGCAGTGATTCTACCCTGGTGGATGTGGCCTCCCGTGCGTATTTTGACAGTCTGCTGCGCGCCGGCGTAAAAGTGTACCAGTATACCAAAGGACTGGTCCACGCCAAAACCTATGTGATCGACCGTACGCTGGCCTCTGTGGGTACCGCCAACCTGGATGTGCGCAGTTTCGACCTCAATTTTGAGGTCTCGGCCCTGATCTATGACGAAGAGACTGCCACACAGCTGGCCGATATTTTTTACAAAGACCTGGAAGACGCCCGGGAGCTTACCCTGGCCAAACAAAAGCGCCGCTCCCGCGGACGCAAACTGCTGGAACGCATCGTGCGGCTGATCTCGCCGTTTATGTAATATAAGCTATGAGCCTATAGCTAGGAGCTTACTTCAGCGTGAATAGGAAGCGGGCAAACAGAACTATACCGTTGTATATACTGCCGTTATGGCCTTACGGATCGGCTCCAGGTCTTCTTTTATACCTGTGGCCAGTATTTCGGACAGATTTTCAATCTGCTCCGGTTCAATAGTGTATGTTTTAAAAGCATAGTAATGAAAGTTCGATTTTCCATCGTACACCGTTTTCATTATTACATCTTTTCCAATATGTACATCTGCGCAGGCTGTATTATAAGCTGCCATCAAATCCAGTGCCTTTTTCGTCCAAAGCTCCAGAGCAACATGTATCGTTTTTCCATCTTTAAAAAAGTCGGTCAATAAAACCGTATAGTAAATATGGTCTACCCCACGCTGCCAGATATGTCGATAGTCATACTGCTTGCCATCCGGTTCGAGTTTCAGGAGACGAGCCGTCGCTTCAATCTGCCCATAAACAAATTTTGCTGCATCTTCAGCCACCTCTTGCATGGTATGAAACTTCGGTGTATTTTCAAAATAAAAACGGATATTAGTATTCATTTGCATTTCGGATGTTAAACGTTGAATATTCTGTTCGATATCTTTCAGGTAAATAAGGTATTTTTCGCCGGCGTGTCCCCAGTATTGAGGCAGCAATAGAAGCACTTTTTTGATAAATTCCCTGTGCGTAATATTTACGTACTCCGGAGGTAGATTGCTCTGCGGCCATAAGGTCATCAAAACGCCGCGTTTTTGAGCGGAATCAGCCGTTTTTATACTCTCATAATAATCCTTCAGGTCATTATGCAGAAAGTGGTAGACCTTATTCTCGATCAGTATTGCCTGATTAAAAGTATTTGTATCATTTTCTTCATCATAGAGCACCAGATCGATGTAATTTCCTTTATCCGTTTGCACTTCCCGCTTGCATTGAACCCTGCGGTCCATAAAACTGTCAGGAGTGTTCGCTGTTTTTTCGCGAATCAGGTCCAGCAGGGCATGTACGAAAAGCCGGCCGAATCCGTGCTGCTCGTCGCTGCGGAAAAAGAAGGCATACCAGTTGCTCAGCACATCTTCGTAATGCGGGAAACCCGAAAGGGAAAAAAGGTCGGGGGCAAACTCCGTTCTGGGTGCCGGATTGTAATTAAAAAGTTCAGTGATCTGCCGCTGCATATCTTCAGCAGTGGGGGCTACAGGGGTATTGGGTTCCATAAAGGTAATTTAAACGTGCCTGCAATGTAGTATTTTTTATGTATGTGTTATACATCCTGTCCTTTTCCCCTGGTATAATTATCCATTCTTCTAAAAAAACAGGTATTTATACCTGCACAAGAATCTGTGATTTTCAAAAAATCAGACGCTCCCTAACAAAGTGAATCACATTTTACCATAGCTTCATCCTGCCAAACTGTACAGACAATGATCATCGTGCTATCCTAGCAGATATTTCCGGCAGCAGGGCCGGCGTATAAATGGTTTCTTTTCATCCATAAAGCGCAATGTTTTACCAGTATTTTAAAACCTGTGATCTGATCTTATTTATACGCCGAAAGCATGCGGGTTTTGGAATGATCAGACCCAAACTTGGCATAATAAATAACCCGGGCTTTGCCGTAGTAAATTCCAGCGTCTGCTGGTCTTCCCTGCTTCTGCCTGATGTCTCCGAGCATTTTATAGATGTCTCCGAAGGCATCATGATCTTCCGGCAGAAAAGCCTGGTTTATTTCCAATGCTTTTATCAATAGATTTTCAGCCTCTTCAGATTTATTCTGTTTCAGCCTCAGCAAAGCCTGATTCTGGTACAATGCAGCCATTCGCGGGTGTGGCCCGTTGTATATAATCTGCCATACGGACAGTGTTTTACCGAAGCAGGAATCCGCTTCCGGCAAACGATTTTTCTCCGTATAAATGAGCCCCAGTCCATTGTAAGCAGTTCCCAAAGCTTCCGATTTTATGCGGCCGGCTTCTTCTATATCTATCACATTGCGATAAAGTTCCTCAGACGCTCTCCATTCATCGGTATAATAATATACATAAGCGATGTTATTCTTCAGAGAACTGTTTCCCTTAAGCTCTGTTGCACTCTCTACCTCTAACAGGCGCAGGCATTCTTTGGTACTTAGTTTTGCACCGGGCAATTTATCCGTGGCAAGCTGTATGTACGCCTGCAGCATTATTGTTTCCGAAACTACTGTGCGATCTTCTGAAAGCCCGTTTTCGTAAACATCCATGACCTCATCTATATCTGCGGCAGCAGCTTCATAACCGGCCAAAGCAATATGAAGTACCGCTCTTATTTTGAGCACAGTAATATATTGTGTACTGTTTTTTCCGTAAGCAGCGACCGTATAAGGTAAACATTTTTCAAGACAGGCTGCTGTTTCGCTGTACTTTCCCTGTGCCAGAGCCGCTTTGGCAAGACCGGCTAAGGCCAGGGCCAGGTATTTCTCTTTACTTCCCTTAGCTATATACTGCTCAAGCGCCGATCTAAATGCAGATTCAGCCTTCAGGTATCTGTCCATACGCATTTTAACCAGCCCTTTTATCATATAGTTATTTGCGTAGTCCAGGCTATTATTCCCGGCAAAACTACCCGCTTTTTCAGCGCAATATATAGCCCCTTCCGGATCGTCCATTTTTAGCAGCGTCTGAGCCATCATGTGGTAATTTTCCACATACTCATGCCGCTCTTTTTCTGTCTGTGGATTTTCGCCGATAATATCCAATACGGCCCTGTTTACATACAAAGAATACGTATATAATCCTATCTGAGCATAGTTATAGGCAAGATTTCTTAATAAGGGAACTATTTCTATATCGGCGCGGTCCCTGAGAGTAATATATGCTTCAACGGCATTCTCGAGCAATGCTACTGCCTGCTCATTCTGTCCCATTTCAGCATAGCAGAGCGCAGTACTATATGAAATAAATACTTCCTGTACTCTCCAATATTCATCCTTATGATCACATAATTTAAGTGCACAATCAGCCTTTTTCAAATATTCGAGAGCTTCTCCATACCGCCCTCCATTATACATATCTTTAGCCTTACAGTCGTACGCCAAGTAAAGGTTTTCGTAGGTAGATGCAATTTTGTTTCTTTTTTCGCGGCGCCCATCTGTTTTTAGAATACTCCTCGCCAAAAGACCAAGAGCATCCGGTTCTAAGGGTTTCTCCAGTATTAATTCCTCTTCCATATTTTCCTCCCCGACAGGAAGCCCAACCCATATACGCCCGGCCAGGTTTGCAT
The DNA here is from genome assembly GCA_052437175.1 of Flavobacteriales bacterium. Lineage (GTDB taxonomy): Bacteria > Bacteroidota > Bacteroidia > CAIKAF01 > CAIKAF01 > JACVCJ01. The sequence goes on along the minus strand of JBQVOK010000001.1, from coordinate 52,005 downwards.
CTTTAGCATATTGCAGGGCCTGATCACAGTTACCTGCTTTCAATTCTGCCTCACAGTCATCGGAATAATTAAACATATCTATATTCGCGAGCAAGAGAAGATCACCACGGTTTAGTAAAGCCAATACCGAACGATACGGGCGTGATGATTTATAAGGCATATACGCAAAAAAGGCTGTAATACCGGCAATACACAACGAACGGATAAAAATCCGGCGCATATCCCTATCCTGGTTCCACACAGCACGCTTCCGCATCAGAAATATGCCCAGTACAATACAAAACAGAATATTGGGAATAGGCAGCATATCCCATACAAACTCCTGCCATACCCATATGTTGAAGGGAAGGGAGGCCAGGGCCAGGGCAAAACATAATCCGGCAAGCAAAGGGACCAGGACTTTCTTTCTATCACCACTGTTGAATAACCAATATGATGCGAACAGGTAAGCAAGGGACAAAATTCCTGTTGAAAATAAAAAAAGTAAGGCCTTACCTGCAAAAAGAGGCAGCAATTGTACCAGGAAGATCAAGAGGGCAAAGGCCAGCAGAATTTTTTCGGCTAGTTTCAAAATAATATATGTAATATAAAGAAAGCTACAATTGTTGTATTCAAACATTGAAGCACGTTCTTCAAATATAAATATATTTTTAGTTATTTATATATTTATATTTAAATAACATCAAACTGCCCGAATTTATTCCTGTCGACGACATCGGTATACTCTCTACGCCTTCTTCACAAACTCCGACTTCAGGGCCATAGCGCCGAAACCGTCTATTTTGCAGCTGATGTTGTGGTCACCGTCCGTAAGGCGGATGTTCTTTACCTTGGTACCGGCCTTCAGCGGTTTGGGCGCGCCTTTCACGGGCAGGTCTTTTACAAGGATCACCGAATCGCCGTTCTGCAACAGCTGTCCGTTGGCATCTTTTACCACAAGGCCGTCTTCTGCGGCAGCGGCCGTTTCTTCACTCGGGTTCCATTCATGGCCGCACTCGGGGCAGGCAAACAGATCGTCCCCGGTCGGATAACCATAGGGCGAACTGCACTGCGGACAGGTTTTCAGGTCTTCACTCATGGCGCGAAAGTACGGATAATCGCTCAAAAAGGGAACCTGCACCCAAATCTATTGCACTAAGGGGCTGTGTTGGAAGCCGCATGGTTGCGCCACTGGTACTCGTTGCCCGACTTTCCGCCACGGGTTGCCGCAAAATCATAAATAACAGGTGTAACCTGTGAAGTGCCCGGTGTACGCACATACCGGAAAGCGATCCCCCCGCTGCCTCCATTGGCATGTGCATGGTACCTTACCCCGACCGTAGCGCTCATGGCAACTGAATTATTAGTAAGCATACCTTCTCTGAGTGCCTGAATATAGTTGGGCTGTACCTGTAAATTAGCCGGAAAATGCGGCGGGTATTCAATCTCCCCGATATCCCAGGTATCACAATTATTAAATTCAAACGGGGGGCGCACAGGGGCCTGCTCTTCTTCCCCGGCCCCGATGCCGGGCTCTCCTTTTGTTTTCACCTTGGTTTTTACCACCGAAGGAACAAATTTCTCCTTTACAGGGGCCGCATATAATGTTGAGGAAGAAGCTCCTGACGATGTTATGCCTTCGGCCTCATCCACCCTGTCTATGTATTTTTGTCTCTGCTTTTCTTTCACTCCCAGCTTTGCTGCCATCCGCCGGACCCAGTCTTTTTTATTACCCAGAGTAATTATGTCCGGAGGATAGCTGCGTGTTCTTATACAATTGTTGAGTTCGTCCGTTGTTGCAGGTTCTTTGAAGGCAGGCGTAGAGGCATCTGTACTTATTTTTCGTATTTTCTTCTGCGCATCCTCTTTACCTTTTGAATTTTTCAGCAGGTTATACAGTACGCCTATCCCTACGGCAGCCATGGTAATAGCGATCATTGTATACGAGATATCAAAACCCTGGGCCATGTTCCATATCTCATCCCAACCCATAGCCTGCATCGTTTTACCGGGTGAGGACGCCTGCTTTTTCCCGGCTGCATTCTGTGCAAAAGGCACATTCATGGCAAGGGCCCTGCTTCCCATCGTATCTGCCTCTTTTTCCAGGTTGTTGTCCGTATTGATACTGAAGCGACCCTTCATCTGCATGGTAGGCGTTACCCGTCCCTGCTTCTGCTGTACCACATGCCAGGCTTCGTGCGGCAGGTGCTTTTCCTGCCCCGGGGCCAGGTGTATATCTGTGCCCTGTGCATAGGCATGCGCCTGTAACTGCGCTGGCGCTGCCGAGTTCCGGTGTACCTTCACATCGTCCATCGAATAGCCGGAAAGCTGTTCGATACCCGCTTTAAGATTATCGGGCAGACCGGTATCATTTTCTTGCTTTGTTGCGGCAGAAATTTCGGTACCGGATATACCGGAAACGGTTTTCCTGTTTTTTTTCTGAGCGGTATTTTCAGCAGCGGAACGGCGCCCGCTTTCTTTTGACTTTGCAGCGTGTGTATACATAGGATCGGAATTCGTGTTTAAAGTTAAAAAAAACAGGGCATCTGGCAAGGAAAAGTTCCCGCCACAAAGACGCTTTTTCTCTTCAGCATTCCAGGCCATTACCTTCTTAACCATTTTTAAATTTCCACCGTACTTTTGTTTAAAAGGAACGCTACCTTTGATAGTCAATTTTTTACAGCCCCGGAGATCATCCTAAATCCGTTCTGACCATGAAAAGACTCGTATCTATGGCAGCCCTTATTTTCTTTACAGCCCTTGCCGTTCCGGCACAAACGCTGAACTGCGGTGCAGACCAGGTACACCAGGACCAGCTGTTGCAAAACCCGGCCTATGCCCGGCGCGTGGCGGAAGAAAGTGCGCTATGGCAGCAGTTCATGCTCAAACGCGACATCATTCCTACCCCGCAGGGATATGTATACGAAATACCCGTGGTAGTGCACATTGTACATAACGGTGAGGCGGTGGGCAGTTTTTACAATCCGGACGATCAGCAGGTACAGGCCTTTATCGATAACTGTAACGAAGTGTACGCGGCACAATCGGCCCTGTTTGCCGATACGCTGAACGGCGGCGTATATATCCCGATCCGCCTGGTGCTGGCCAAAAGGGACCCGGACTGTAATCCCACCAATGGCATTGTGCGGGTGAATGGTTCCGTGCTGAACGGCTATGCTACGGACGGCGTGTGGAACGACGGCTCTGGCAACGGTATTTCCGACGCTACACTCAAGGCCTTCAGCCGCTGGCCTTCGCGCAGCTACTACAATATCTGGCTGGTGAACAAGATCAACAACGGCGGCGTATCCGGTTTTGCCACGCAGCCGACCTCCGGTCCGGAGCTGGATGGAGCCGTGCTGATGGCCTATGTGGCTCAGCCTACCTCGTTTCATTACGGTGTTTTCCCGCACGAAATGGGGCATGCCTTCGGACTGCTGCATACCTTCCAGGGCAGTGTGGGCAGTACCTGTCCGCCCAATGCCAACTGCGCGGTGGACGGTGATGCCATCTGCGATACGGAACCTACGGTCATGGTCTTGAACAGCTGTCCCACGGGCGTTAACACCTGCACCGGTGCCAATTACAACGGTGTGGAGCTCAATTTCATGAGTTATACGGATTGCCGCGATCGTTTTACACCCGATCAGAAGAGTAAAGTGTTGTTCTCCCTGCTCAACTACCGCTACAACCTGCTTACTTCGCTGGGCCTTACCCCGCCGGGCAGTGACACGCCCCTGCCCTCGCCTGTGGCAGCCTGCGTTCCGGCCGCTATTGCCAATGCGGGGAACAACTTTAACGTGGGTCCGCGGCGCATCGCACTGGCAGATATGACCATAACCAGCCAGGGCTACAGCAACGACAGCGACCGTTTTTACTGGGACCACACCCTGTACCAATGCACGCAGCGGCAGCCTGTGGCACATCTGCGCCGCGATTCCACGTATACGCTCAGTGTAAGCACGGGCGCCAATGCCGAATACCTGAGCGGCTGGATCGACTTTAACAACGACGGAACGTTCAGTCCGGCCGAGCAGATCATCAGCCACAACGGCAGCACGGGCTGGGAAACGCATACAGCTGCGTTCAGCGTACCTTCCACGGCGCTTACCTGCACCCCGCTGCGGATGCGCATCGTTTCCGATATGACCTTTACGGCCCCTCAGCCCTGCGGCAACCTGCAATACGGTCAGGCCGAAGATTGTATGGTAATGATCGACATGCTGACTCCGGGCCTGCACATTTCCGTTTCTCCCGGCAATACGGTATCCAACGGAACTACCGTTACCTTTAGCGCCACAGCCACGAACGGCGGCAGCAATCCGCAGTACGAATGGCGGCGGAACGATCAGCCCATAGCCGGTATTAACACAGCAACCTGGACGGCGGTGGCCGGTACCGATTTTGTTTCCGGCGATATGATCACCGCGCGCCTGAGATCCGACGCCGGCTGCGTGTACCCGGATACGGCCCTGAGCAATGCCCTTACCCTACTGATAGCCGTTACCGGACTGGAAGAAAGCGAAAACAACGCAGCGTTTAGCCTCTACCCCAACCCGAACAGCGGAACCTTTATGCTGAGTAGTCCGTCAGCGGGCAAAGGCAACTACGAACTGAGCGTTACAGACCTGGGCGGCCGCAAGGTATATACGCAATTATTACCATCCGGCACAGAGCTTCTGCAAACGGAAGTACAGCTGGGTCCTGCAGCGCCGGGGATGTATGTGCTGATGCTGCAAAAAGAGGGTACGGTGCTGAAAAGGATGAAGTTTACGGTGTTGCGTTGAGATTAACATCGTCAGGATATTTATTTTTATGTACCTTAGTTCTACAACCTTAACGTTAACCCCATCGTTATACCTGCTGCTTATGGACTGGCAACAATTTTACACAGACAATACCCTGTTTATAAACCTTTTTGGCTTTTTTTCAGGTGCTGTCTCCGCATTAATTACCATTTCCGAAACGACACGATCTGTGTTTTTCTCCATTTTTTCATCCAAACCGGTTATATCGGGCAGGTGGTTATTAATTATCTATACGGCCGACAACAAAATTTACAAAGTTGATGAATATACGATAAAACAGGTTAAAACCCGGGTATCCGGTAAAATTAAAAGGTTGTATTCTAAAGAAGATCCGGGCCAGACAAATGTACGGCGCTACACTTTTCAGGGATATTATACCAATAAAGAATTATTTTTTGCTTTTCTCCCTGATGACAGTGCCATTAACAGTTACGGCGTTTGCAGTTTAATAATGAGCCGGGATTTTGAATACAGCGGCTCTTACTATGTGCCTGCCAGTAAGCAGAAAACAGACAAAAAAGAACTCCACATAAAACTTACCAAAAGTGCCGATGAAATTATGAGTCTCCGGAATTTCAACATCCGTAACGTAAGCCGGAAGGTACTAAAACACCCTGTAAACAAGAGGCTTCAGGAAAAGATAGAGGAAAAACTCCGAAAATCCGTCTGAAGCAGCCGTTTCCCTTACAGCTATCTATGATGAATGGAAGTCTGTAACACCCATTAAGTACATTTACACGCCCATTGTTCTGCACGATAGTAATACCAGGGCTAAAACCCTTTTGGGGAACCGTATAGAAAATACCGAATGGAAAAATACATTGACGACCTTAAGAAAATTGAACACGGCTTTAAACATATTCTGGCAGCCGGCGATCGCATCCTGGCCGATAAAACACAGGAACCTTTTGCCCTGGCCACTACGCTTTTAACGGACAGCAGCTACCAGCTGAGAATGCTGGCAACTTATCTTTTAGGACAACTGTCCGCCAGCCATCCCCCAGCCCTTAAACTGCTTGAGACAAGCGTTGCAGAGGACCCCAACTGGCGGGTGCAGGAAATGTTAGCCAAAGCGTTTGACCAGTATTGCCAGACGATCGGCTATGAAAAAAGTCTGCCTAAGATTAAAAAATGGCTCAGGGATAAAAACCCGAATGTAAAAAGAGCGGTTATTGAAGGACTGCGCATCTGGACAAGCAGGCCGTATTTTAAAGACAACCCGGCTGTGGCCATAGCACTCATCAGCGCACACAGAGCCGAGGACAGCGAATACCTGCGTAAATCTGTTGGCAATGCCCTGCGCGACATTGCTAAAAAACATGCGGACCTGGTACATGCCGAACTCTGCACCTGGGACCTGACCGATAAAAAGACAGCCTTTACCTGTAAGCTGGCCCGGGGCAAATAAAAATACCAGCCGCGGATTGCGGCGCTTGCTATATGCGGTAGTACGTTCGGAATGACTATTGCCAAACGTTCAGGTACCCGGCCCAAACATTTAGCAGGGCCGTTCAAACATTCAGGTGATGAGGCCAAATCTTTAGGTTCCCCACCCAAACGTTTAGGTTCCGATGCTAAACGTTTAGCTAAAACTATCAAACATTTGGGTTCCGGGGCTAAACGTTTAGGTTGCCGGGCTAAATTTTTAGGTTATACCACCTAAACGTTTGGGTTCCGAAGCTAAAATTTTAGGTTCCTGCGCTAAACGTTTAGGTCCCCGACCTAAAGGTTTAGGTTATACCGCCTAAACGTTTGGGTTCCGCACCTAAACCGAGCTGTTAAAGCGGGCTTATACTACATAGCGGGCGCTTTGCCGGCGTGGGGAACCTCGGGCCAACAAGCGGCCGCCGTAATCTACGCATTCCTTTACCCGGTAAGGACGCGGCAAAAACACAGGCACAAAAACGAAGCCACCAGCGGTAAATTACCACAAAACCCCTATATTAGCTATCCCTTAAAAAGCATATCTTTAACACCTAAATCTTTACCAAATGCGCAACAGCACTAAAATACACCAGGGCCGCAACATTAAACGCTTCCGCGAAATGTTAGGCATAAAGCAGGACGCCCTTGCCTGGGAACTGGGCGAAGACTGGAACCAGCAAAAGATCTCCCTGCTGGAACAGCGCGAAACCATTGAAGACAACATCCTGAAACAGATCGCCGAAGTACTGAAACTACCTGTGGAGGCGATTCAGAATTTTGATGAGGAAAATGCAGTAAATGTGATTGCCAGTACCTTTGGTGATAATGCATTTAACTACGGTACGATCCATATAAATCCCCTGGAAGAAATAAGAAAACTGCACGAGGAAAAGATGGCGCTGTATGAGCGCATGCTCAAAGAAAAGGATGAGATGATGGCAAGGCTGGAGCGGTTGATGGAGGGGAAGTAAAAATTGAAATCTTAGCCTATTAAATATGCAAAACTACCACCTTGATAACACAAAGATTAAGCTATTCGGCCCAACATCTGCGCAAATTGATACATGCAATCAATGGGCTGCCGTAGCACTTGATAAATTTCACACAAACTCAGAAGCTGATTTTGATTTTGAATTACAAGGCGTCTCCACGAAAATAAAAATCACCTGGAACTCTAATTTTTCAAAAGCTGCCATGAAAGAAGAAACAGAGATGGCAAATCATGGTGGTGTTGCTTTAGCATGGTTCGTAATGTCAACTTTACTGGACTATAGCTATGTTGAACAATCAGAAATTGGGGATGGAGTCGACTACCGATTTAAAAAGAGTATACCTGATGATGATGACCTAAACTTTATGGACGATTTTCATTATGTTGAAATCTCAGGCATCTTACAAGAATCAAAAAATAACACTTTAAAAAAAAGAATTAGTACTAAACATTCTCAAATAAAAAAGGGTCGTCAACATGATAAACCGTCCTCAATTATTGTAACTCTATTCAGTCATCCCAAAACAATTAAAAAAGAGCATAAATGAAACCTAAAGTAATTCATCAGGAGGCTATGGATTATTCTTTCAAGGCCAGACAGGCTTTAGAAAAGGGTGCTTTTGCAGAAGCCTTGGGACATTATATTACAGCTGCAGAACTGGAAAGTAAAGTAGCAGAATTCTATTTTGATAAACCTGATTTAGAACCCACTCGTAGTGTAATTATCCGTAGTGCAGCTTTTCTCAATATCAAAGCCGGAAAAATTGAAGAAGCTAAAAAATTTATTTTTTTTGGCTTGCTTAATTCAAAAGATGAATTTATAATCGGTCAACTCAACGATGCATTAGAACTTGCTATTTCCTTTAATAAAATCGATACAAGAACAGTAAATACTGAATTTACTTATTTAAATATTCTGAGACAAAGGAGTGTTCATTATGTACTTGAGCCTGCCAACCCTACCTTTGGCACATCCGTTAGCTTGGAAGCATTTAAGGATTTTGCGAATAACTACATAAAGTCATTAAAAGCTTATGCCATCTCTACGTTCAAACATTTACTTGAGACAAAACATCCTGACGCTGAACAAGCAATTAGAAATAATATTGATCAAATAGTTAATCCCTTAATTACAAGCTCCGCCTATGGAAGTTTTAAATTTTCAATAGCAAATGACTTTCTCTCAAGAAATAGCGAAAGCGAAGAAACAACCGAATTAAAGGCTGCAATAATTATAAAATATCACAACGAAATATTTACAAATCCATTGGCAGATCACGATATTGACGCAATAAAAGATGTATACTCTGAAGAAGAAATTAATGAGATATTTAGACCTCTTTCAAAAATAAAATCTGCCAATGCTTCATATAAAGTCGGGTATTATGACACAGACTTAAGCAAAAGATTTGCTAATAAAATTATTAATAAGCAGCGCAAAAGATTACTTACAACAAGACCTCCCAGTCAAGAGGACATAGGAGAGTTAGAGAACTTTATCATCCATAAGCGAAGTGCACAAGGAGGGAAAATACATAAGACTACTCTTGTAAAACAACAAATGAAATCTGCTGATTGGAACATTACCACTAATTTACTCGAAACCACAGATTATACACCATTAATTTTATCAGAAGAAATAATTCTTGATGTAAGTTTTGATTCAAACTCAGGCTTTACAATAAGCTACTCAGACTTCAAAATTGAAAATACTGATATAGAATATACTAAAGCTCTGAAGGGGTTTTATAATAGGTTCTATATAAAAATGAAAGGTCTTGCAATAAATAAAAATATGACTGTAGAAGAAGAAGCAGATTGGCAAATTGTTAGAAGACTTATTATAAATCCAGATGTTTTTCTAAAATAGGTAAAGTATATCCTCCTGCCCAGTGCCCATTGTAAAACTCGAATGCCCAAATTGATGCTAAAGGAGCATCTTCTGCCTGACGATACCAATACGTAAAGGCGCCATCACCAATTGTGGCTTTATCCAATTCCATTCTAAGATCAGGAAATGTTCTAAACCACTGAACCTGAATGGTAGCTTTACCAGCCACAATCTCATTAAAACAATGGTAAAAGAGTCCCTTGACTATTTTTTCTATGATCTTGTCATGCGCTTCATGATCCCATTCTATTCCAAACTTCTTGTCATGTATTATTCCTGATTTTGTCGTTAGGTAAACAGGTTTTATTTTGTCAATAACTTCCCTTTTAAGCTTTCGATTATGATTTATGGATCGAAGGATATACCTGAACACCTTCTCCCCTTCTGGGCCAAATCTTGCTACATGTAATCCGAGATAAGCCTTAAATCTCTCGTCATAATCAGATGACCCATTATTGCATTCCCAACATGCAGGAACCGTTATTAGATTACTTGGCCGCGGCGGAACAAAAATTCCTTTCGGTGGAACATGTTCTTTCGTCTTCGCCGTTCTTACTCCACAAAGACAGCATAATTCTTCTTTTGCTTTAGTACTTTCCATAAAGTCTGATTGATGTTACGTTATAAATATAAGGCATACTCCCTATAATTCAATTCATAAGTCATCTCCCATATTTTTCCTACATTCGAACTAAAATACAGGCGCATGACCGATATTGAAACTATAATGCAGGAACTGGTACAATTCCGTAACGAGCGTGACTGGGAGCAGTTTCACAATGCTAAAGACCTTGCCCTGGCTATTAATGTAGAAGCCGGAGAACTGCTGGAATTGTTTTTATGGAAGAATGCGGAAGATGCTAACCTGGAAAAAGTAAAGGAAGAACTTGCTGATGTGCTCAACTATGCCTTTCTGCTGGCTGACAAATACCAGCTGGACGTAAAGCAGATCATGCTGGATAAGATGAAAAAGAACGGCGAAAAATACCCGGTGGATAAGGCCAGGGGAACGGCAAAGAAATATAACGAACTATGAAGCAACCCATCAGTGAGGTGGTAATTGAGGTATCTAACCCATACCCATTTAATAAGGAATCACTTAGCCGAATAGAACAAAACCTCTGGGTAAAAAACCAGTGGCCCATTGTATACTTTATAGAGGCCAGAAAGGAAAAGATAGCTTATGTCGGCGAATCAGCGAATGCCCTAACCCGCATAAAAAGTCATCTTTCGAACCCTGAGAAAACGAGCAAACTCAATCAGATTTCAATTATTGCGTCTGACCGGTTTAACAAATCTGCCACACTAGATATCGAGTCAAGCCTTATCCAGTATATCTCGGCTGAGGGTAAATACAAGCTATTAAACGGTAATTATGGTCAAAGGACACATAATTACTATGAACGTAAAAACTACCGGGATCTTTTCAGTCAAATCTGGGAGAAGCTTCTTCAAAAAAAGATCGTACATAATTCTATACTTGATATTGAGAACTCTGAAGCTTTTAAGTTTTCGCCCTTCAGGTCTTTAAATGAAGGTCAGTATCAGTCCTTGTTAACCATATTAGAAGGATTAACTACGAAAGGATCAAACCGGATATTTATTGAGGGGAATGCAGGAACCGGTAAAACTGTATTAGCTATTTACCTTATAAAGCTACTAAAATCTGATATATACTTTGATGACGATATTGATACAGGCAATAACGCACTAACTGAAGTACGATATATAAAAGAGTTTCAGGAAAGATATCCTAATGCCAATATTGCCATTGTTGTATCCATGCAGTCTCTTAAGGATACTCTGCAAAAGGAATTGAAGAAGATATATCGCTTGGATAAAGTTACAGTAATGAGCCCTCCAGAACTTTTTCACAGTTCTGAAGTGTATGATCTTTTAATCATTGACGAGGCTCATCGTTTACGTCAGGATATAAACCAGATGTGGACTAGAACCTTTCAGAAATATAATTCAGAATTAGAGCTTGGCAAGTCTGGTAATGAGCTCGACTGGGTTCAGTTAAAGAGTAAGAACCAAATTTTCTTCTATGACCGGGATCAATCCATACGTCCTTCAGATGTCAGCGAGACAGATTTTCTTACTATTCTTAATCGTCCTGGCACCTTACGTTTAAAACTGCATTCACAAATGCGGGTAATGGGAGGCGATGACTATATGAGCTTTGTAAATGAATTACTGAGTTTGGAAAGAATCAGTAAAGATGTATATAAGCCGAAAGAATATGAATTATTGTTCTTTGACAGCCTTCGGGATATGAAAAAAGAACTCGACAAAAGAGAGGCAAAATATAAACTATGCCGCATGATAGCCGGGTATGCCTGGTACTGGGCGTCCAAAAAGGATAAAAGTAAGATGGACATTGAAATAGAAGGTTTGGAATTTCAGTGGAACCAGGTAAGTAAAAGTTGGATACATTCTCCAAACGCAGGCAATGAAATAGGGTGTGTTCATACTACAATGGGATATGACCTGAACTATGCAGGAGTTATATTCGGACGTGAAATAAGCTATAACCCCGAAACTCATAGTATAGAAATTGATCCGAACTCATACTATGATGTTAATGGGAAGAAAGGCACTACGCCGGAAACGCTAAAAAAATTCATCGTAAACATTTATAGAAATATGATGTACCGGGGAATCCGTGGTACATTTGTTTATGCCTGCGATCCTGCTTTACGTAAGTACCTAAAGCAACATATACCTTCCTATAAAAAGTCGGTTCGTTAAAGCAATTATCCCTCAAAACTCCATCACCCATCCCCTGCCCGTCTTGAAAATGATGTAATCCGCCTTTTCAGAGCGCAGAACCCGGCCTTTGGGTAAGGACTTCCAGAAGGCATAATACGTTTGGGTATCGGCTTGTATGGCCGGGTCTATATACTGCAATATGGCCCACAGCTGCTTTTTACTTTTGCTTATAATGTATTGCCGTTGCAGCAGTGTATCGCGAAAGTGCATAATGTGCGTACACTTTATACCATTGGCATAGCAATTTTTAAAAGTGACCATGCCATTGGTGATCACGGAATCTTTTTGAGGATCGCAGTATTGCTTGTAGATGACTTTGGTGCCGGTCTTCAGCACGAAAAGGTCGGCACGGCCTACGGAAATAACGGTCTCAAAACGGCCGGCCTGGGCGGAGGCCTGTAAAACGGTGATAAGGTATGCGATAAGGTAAAAGAAACGTTTCATACCCCCTAAAGTACACATTTACCGAAACATCTCCTCCTCCATTACCCGTAAACTCTGCCCGGACTTGTTCTTCCAGTACTGGCGGCCGCTCAGGTTGTAGCCCGCAATGATGGAGGCCGCCGGGGAGGGTGTGTAAAACAGGTAGTTGGACTGGAAAATGTACTTCTCCCCCTCCGGGCGCAGTACCCCGTTGTCGATCAGTTGCTGGCGCAGGCTTACGTAGCCGGCAGAAAGACTGGCCTGGGTATGCAGGGCCGCTTCGGAGCCTTTCAGCACAACAATGCCGTCTCCGTCGATATAAGCTTCGGCACTCAGGCCTGCAGACAGGTTCAGGTACAGGCGCTGCACACTCAGTTCCTCCGATTCGCGCACCAGGTATTTGTTGTAGGTGGTGGCCGGTTCTTCGGTCCTGGGGGTATCGGCATCCAGGTCGCTGTGGTAATAGAAGTGCGGCATGCGCGATACGTCTTCCAGCAGGCGGTAGCCTAACACGCCCAGCAGCAGCTTCATGTAATAGAGGTACTCTTCCATGGCGTCGCGGTCGGCACGGGGCAGCTGGGGTGGTTGCGACTGGTTCTGGTTGTCCAGCCGGTAAATATGGTTGCCGGAAGCGATCTGTATGCAGCGGCTCTCCAGGTATTTGGCATGCGATTTCAGCAGGTTCTCGTCCTTGGCGGTAAAGATCACCAGCTCGTTCCAGAAGTCCTTGCTGCGTACGTGTTCTGCAATGCGCTTGTGGATGTGCTCGCCCTCGCCTATGTACACCTTGGGGAAATTGGTCTCTTCTTCATACCCAAACAGGAAATACACACCGGGCATCTGTATGTCCTCTTCGCTCAGCAGCTCGGCCACCTTGCTGCGCGGACATGCCGTGGCCTGTATGGTCTGGTTTACCACTTCGGCGATCTTTATGCCGGATACCGTACCGTCTTTGAGGTAGATGCGGATCGATTTGCCTGTTGTCTTTTCCATCGGTTCGTTCGGCTTCCGTATGTGTACGTGCCTTTGCAGGCTGCGTACGCTCCTTTTCGTATTCGCGTTTGCGGAAGCGGGTTGATTGGTTTTCGTTGGGCTAAGGTACGCTTTTCGTTCCTAAACACACAGCGAATAGGGCCGCATGCAGTTACGTATGTGCATACAGAAGGCTGTTTTGTGTATTGTTTTACGCTACCTGCGTTTGCCGAAGTTGTGGCTCAGCATCAGGTCAAAGTTCAAATCCTTATGCAGCTGGGAATGGTCGATGCCCACCCCCACAGCCAAACCCTTGTACACCCGCACCCCGGCCATATATACGTGGCGGAATTCCGTCAGGCGGAACATATACGATACGTTCACGCGCTTCCAGAAATCGAGGTACAAACCGGCGTCCAAACCAAAACCCGGACGCATATACACCAGGGTATACGGCGCAATCACTACCTTATCCTTAATATTGAACGCGTAGGACAGGTTGGCGTAGAACTCCCGCTGGTTGCGCAGCAGCTCCTCTCCGTCCACCTTGCGCGTAGTGCCGATGGTGTTCTTTACCGAAAAGCCCAGGGCCAGGCCTTTTACACGGTACTGTATGCCTACGTCCAGGTCGGGATCAAAATAAAAGGTGCTACCCTTGCGGCCCGACTGCGGTACCTTGTTCCAGTTCACTACATCGAAATTGAATACTCCCCGCACCCCAATGGCGATACGGTGTGTCTTCGGCAACTTGATCTCATACGTATAACCGGCATAGATCGTGTGACGGTTGTAGTACGAATAGCCATCGAACAAATAGCCGGCCGAGTAAAACCCGCCGATGCGTTTTACGTAACCCAGGTGACTCAGGTATACATTCGGTTGCTTGTTCCACACATCGTTATCCACGATCTTGTATTTGAAATAGGCCATATTACGAAAGCGCGCGCCCGTATCCATAGGGCCGGCAGCCACGTTGTAATAGGTCATATCCGAAAAATGCATGGAGGGACGGAACAGCTGCTGTCCGTACGATGCAGCGGCGGCACAGAAGCCGGCCAGGAGCAGGATCAGTTGTTTCCTCATTATTTCAGGGTGTTAAAATCGTCAATGGTTTTCAGTACGTATTTATCCAGCTCCGAATCGTGTGTGCCGCCCGGGTAGGTATACAGCGTTACGTCGCCCCCGGCGGCCGTGAGCCCCGTTTTGGCATCCACTGAGTTGAAGTAGGGCACGATCTCGTCGGCATCGCCGTGGTGCAGGAATACCTTGCCCACGGGCGTCCAGCCTTCGTGGTAGGAATTGCCGGCAATGGCCCCGAGCATCTGGGTATCCGAACCGTTGAGGATGCGTTCCATAAAATAATTGTTGAAGATCTTGTCCGGCCGCAGCGAAGGCGTGATCAGCGCCGAAAACTGATCGTACACCGGGTAAGACCAGAGCTGATCCGTTGGCCGCTTGATGCCGGAGAACTTATTTACCGTATACACGCCCCAGGAATAGATGCTTACGTATTTTACCTCCTGGTCTTTTTTATCGAACAGGTCCTGCAGAAAGGCCCGGAAATTATAGGGTCCCGACAGCCCGGAACTGGCCACCACCGTAAACTCGGACGGGTACTGTTCCTGTACGTACTTATGTGCCGAAAGGCAGGCTCCGGCCCCCTGCGACCAGCCCGTGATAAACAGGCGGTTGTCGTAATAATAGCCATTGTCGTTCAGGTAATCCTTGGCGGCCAGCAGTCCGTCTATATTCTGTTTGAAAAGCTCGGGATAATATACATAGGGATGCTCCTTATCTTCGGTGATGCCGTAACCGATGTAATCAGGCAGGAACACCGTATAACCGCTCGTTGCCAGGGAAAGGCCGATGCTGCGCAGTTCCAGGAAATTATCACTCTCGCCTTTGTAATTGGAAGGCGTCTGTTTTTCAGCCCCGGCGGCTTTCAGCGGAACGTGTGTACCGTGCAGGTAGGCCACCAGGTAGGCGGTGTCCAGCCCGTCGGGGACCAGCAGCATACCGCGGGTATCGATGGCCTTACCGTCGAACTCGGTGCGGTAAGTAATGTAACGGTACTTTACGTCGTACTGGGCAAGGCCGGCAAGCGGCACCTCGCTTACGAATTCCACTACTTTTTCTTTGGCCAAGCGGCCTTCGGGACCGGCGTCAATAAAATCGCCACGCTGTTTCCCCGGCGCTAATGCCGGCGTATCCTTGCCGCAGGCAGCCAGTAATAAAAGAAGAAAGAAGGAAAGGACTTGTAGTCTTTTTGACTTCATAAGGTTACGGTTTTCGTTATACGTATCCGATGGTAATAGGTATACGAATATAAACCATTCAAAGCGAATAGTCAATAGCTGATAGCAAACAACCGGAGGAGCTATGAGCTACCGGCTATTAGCTAACAAAAAAGGCCTGCCTTTGCAGACAAGCCTTCATTAATCTATTTACGGGCGTATTTACGCGCTCTGTAATGCTTCTTTTACGCGGTCGGCCGCTTCGCTGAGGGCGATGGCGGAAGATACCTTCAGACCGCTCTCGTCGATGATCTTCTTGGCTTCTTCGGCATTGGTACCCTGCAGGCGTACGATGATCGGAACTTTGATCTCCCCGATGGATTTGTAAGCGTCTACCACACCCTGGGCCACCCGGTCGCAACGTACGATACCACCGAAGATGTTTACCAGGATGGCTTTTACGTTGGGGTCTTTCAGGATGATGCGGAAAGCTTCTTCCACACGTTTGGCATCGGCTGTACCGCCTACGTCCAGGAAGTTGGCCGGCTCACCGCCGCTCAGTTTGATCATGTCCATAGTGGCCATGGCCAGACCGGCGCCGTTTACCATACAACCTACGTTACCGTCCAGTTTTACGTAGTTCAGGTTGAATTTACCCGCTTCTACTTCCATGGGGTCTTCCTCGCTCTCGTCGCGCATGGCGTACAGGTCGGGGTGACGGTACAGTGCATTCTCGTCCAGGCTTACCTTGGCGTCCACAGCCAGGATTTTGCTGTCGGACGTTTTCAGTACCGGGTTGATCTCGAACATGCTGGAATCCGTTTCTTCATAGGCCTTGTACAGGGCCGTGATGAATTTTACCATTTCTTTGTTGGCATCGCCGCTGCAACCCAGGTTAAAGGCTACTTTGCGGGCCTGGAAAGGCTGCAGACCTACAGAAGGCTCGATCACTTCCTTGAAGATGAGGTGCGGCGTATGCTCGGCCACTTCCTCAATGTTCATACCGCCTTCGGTAGAGTACATAATGATATTTTTACGGGTACCGCGGTCCAGCAGGATACTTACGTAGTATTCCTTGGGCTCTTCGGCTCCGGGATAGTATGCGTCTTCGGCAACAAATACCTTGTTCACCATTTTACCCTCGGGCCCTGTTTGCAGGGTGATGAGTTTTTTACCCAGAATATTCGTGGCAATAGTACGTACTTCGGCTGCATTTTTAGCTACCTGTACACCGCGCTGTTCTGTTCCTTCGATCTTTCCTTTTCCGCGACCGCCGGCATGTATCTGTGATTTAACCACACACCAGCTGCTGCCTGTGCGTTTTGCCAGTTCTTCGGCTGCCGCTTCGGCTGCTTCCGGGGTTTCGGCTACGATACCGCTCTGCACACGCACGCCGTATTTTGCCAGTATTTCTTTGCCTTGATATTCGTGTAAATTCATCGTTTGAGAAATTTAGGCCAAAAATAATAGAATTCAACTGTGCTCGGGCTTTAAATATATTTTTTTTGCAAAGTTTTTACATTCCCTTTACCTGCGGCAGCTGCATGCATAAAAAAAGAGGCACCCGCAGGCGCCTCTTTCCTATAGCGTAGCTATGTGTTCTGTTTATTTCTTTACGAACTTCAGCACTTTCTGTGCCTGGCCCGTGCGTATGCGCAGGTGATATACGCCTGCTTTCAGCGTGGATACGTCCAGTGTCTGTGCGCCGTTCTGGCCGCTAACCAGTTGTGTATTGAACACAGTCTTACCGCTTATGTCCATGATCTCGGCCGTTACTTCGCCCGCGGGCAGCTGTGTGTAACGGATATTGAGTACATCGGAAGCCGGGTTCGGGAACAGTTCGAAGCTGCCCGCCGCCCATTCTTCGGCAGAAAGCGCCACGGCCGTATACACTTCGGTAGTGGTCACGGTATCGCAGGCGCCGTATACGGTGAGGGTGATCACGTAGATACCGTCATCGGCGTACAGGTGGTACGGTTCTTCGGCGGTAGACGTGCTGCCGTCGCCAAAGTTCCACAGGTACGAAATACCGCCTGTGCTGTTGTTCGCGATGAGGGCTGCCAGTCCGTAGCTGCCGGAGAGGTCAAAGGCCGCTGCGGCACCGGGCAGGTCGTTCACCACCACGGTATCGGTAAACATACCGCAGGCAGAGGTAGCCTCAATTACATAGGTACCCGCCTGTGTTACGCTGATCTGTGAACCGGTACCGCCGCCGGGCAGCCAGCTGTAGGTTACGTTGTTCACGGCCGGGGCGCCGATGGTTACGGCATCGCCGGCACATTTATCCAGCAGATCGTCAGTAAGCAGGCCCAGGCTGCTGCCCAGGAATTCGTCGGCACCGATGTCGGGTGTGCTCATACGGGCATCGCCGTCGATATCTGTGGTAACTGCGGCATAGGCCATACCCGCGCCGTCCAGTTCAGCCACGCAGGTATGCAGGTCTGCACCCACAAAGAGCGGATCTACTTCTACGGAATGTACATCGAAGGTAGAGGCCGTTTTCCAGTCAGAAAGCGTTGGCATGATCTGCCCCACCAGGTTACCCATATCGCCGCTTCCGGCCGGTTTGTACCAGTTGTTGTAGTCGCAGCTCAGCAGGGTAATATTGGTACCCGCCTCGATCAGCAGGGCATTACCCGTGCCGGTAACAATGTTGTTCAGTACGCGGTAGTTTGAACCTGTGGAAAGGTCTATAAGTGCGTACGTAGTGGCATTGGTGGCAAAGGAAATGCTATTGTTCACAATATCGATGGTACTGTTGGAGGCATTGGCCGAACGAATGGCCGATGCGTTGGATACCGTGGTACCGTTGTAGAAAAAGTTGTTGGCAATGAGGTAAGGCTGCAGCGCCGTACCTTCGGTATTACCCATATAGATGGCATAGTTTACCGTATCGGCAATAAAGGTATTCCCCGTAACAGAACCGCCGATCTGGTAATACATATAAATACCGTACTGTGTGGCAGCACCGCCTCCGGAGATCGTATCCATAGCGATGAGGTTGTTCGCGATCTCGGCTCCGGACTGGTAATAGGAATAAATAGCCGTAGCGTGTATACGCGTAAACTGGTTGTTCAGGATCTTATTGCCCGTCTCGTAATTGCCCGAAGCGCCGTACATACGAACCCCACCGGCAAAATCCTGGAAGAAGTTATGACTGATGATCACATTCTTTTCTGAAGAGCCGGAAGGCAGCGCAATGGCCGTGGTATTGTCCGAAGCGCTGGTAAGACCCGTATTATTGGTGCTTCCGATAAAACGGCAACTGTCGATGAAGATATCAGAAGTGCCGCCTTCGAGCAGCAGGGCATTACGGTACGTAGTACCCAGCGGCTGGAAGGTAATGTGCTGAAAGCCCCAGCCGCGCGTAGCGTCCAGGCGTACCAGGTAGTTGTTTGCGGCAGCACCCGAGTTTTCCTGTATGATCAGGTTAGCGGCATTCTTCGTTTCGGAACGCAGTACCACCAGTTCGCCCGGATCGTAGTCGAAATAATCGCCCTGCAGCAGGAAGCGGGCCGTATACGTATCGTCTTTAATGTTCAGGTATACCGTATCGCATACGCCTTTCTGGTATACGAACTGGATGGCAGCCGTAAGATCGGCAAATTCGTGGTTCAGCAGGTCGGTTACGCCGTAACCCACGGTATATTCGCCGCCGAGCGACAGGTAATGACGCAGTCCGCGGGCATTATCGAACGTATTGTCGGCTACGCCGTTCGGGTCACGCACGGCCACACCCAGGGTATCGCCATCGTTGAACACGTATACGCCGGGTACCTGTACCTGTTGTTCCGTGCCGGGAGCAATGGCGCCCGTCCAGGGAATGTTGTTATTGGGCGCACCGCTCTGGTTTAGGTCAAACACCACGCTGTACAGTGTATCGGTACCGTTGTTGCGCAGGGTAACCAGTATTTCGTTGCCCAGGGAACACTGCGAACGTACCGGGGCGTCTATGGAAACCAGGCTTACCTCATCGGCCGGCTGTGGCGAAATGTTCACGATATAGTCTTCCGTTTCGCCGTTGGTGTATGTACCGCAAGGGTTTACACTGGTGGTGGTGGCTGTCTGGTTGGTTACGATACGCATACCGGTCTGGCCCGTAAGTGCCGAAGGCGGAACGGTAATGGTGCCGCTCACGTAATTACCCGAGGTGGTGCTCTGTACAAATACTTCTTCACCGGCATCGGTATAGGAACCGTTGTGGTTATAGTCGATATACACCTTGGTGGTTGAAGTATACGAAGTAGCGCTGCTGCAGTTGGTGATCAGTGCCTGAAAATTGTAGGGAACACCCTGGATGAGTCCGATGGGCGTTGCCGTATAATCCGTATACATGGCACAGGTGGCCGATGGTGTGGTGGTAAGGTTCGAGAACTGGATATGGTCGATGTCTGTATAGTTGGTACTGGTAGCGGTTGAGGTACAGTAGCAGTTCAGGAAAGGAGCCACATCTACAAATTCGGTGTTGGAATAGGCCGTATCCGGACCTGTATTACAGATCACGCGCAGGCGGTAGTTGTTCGGCGTGCTTTGTGTAGTTGTATACGACGGGAAAGTAGCTCCCGCGATGTCGTTCCAGGTAATACCATTGGTAGAGCTCTGCCACTGGTAGCTGAGGTTAGAACCCGTTGTGCCGCCGCTTGCAGACAGGTACAGCTGTTCAGACGGGCATACCGTATTTGAGCTGGCCGTAATGGTACCGGCCGTGGGTACGCCCGCACAGGGTGCACCGCCGGCATAGGTAATGCGGATGTTCGGACGCTCTTTGTAAGCCGCTGCCGTACCGTTGAGCGTAGCGCTCGTAGCGTTGGCCACACCGATGATATTGTCCGAAAAGCCACTGGTAAATTCCCAGTTGAACTCGTCGGTAGCGCCGCCGTTGCCCTGCATACTCAGTTCAAAGGCGATCTCCAGGGAACCGCCCGTGTATACAAAGGGAGTTACGTTCCAGGTGATCCAGCCCGCGGCAGACGGAATGTTAAAACTGGCGTTCTGGTATACCTGTGTGTGCGAAGCCAGGATCGAGGCCCAGGTAGTAGTGGTGGCCAGGGGCGGTACATTGCCCGTATTGCCCATGTACATGTTAAAACTCGCCGGCACAACAAAATTGGCCACATTCGTTTTATTAAAGGCAAGAGCAGTGATGGTGCTGCCCGGTGCAATACCCGCGGCGCCGAGTTCGGCGGCCGTGTAAATAATATTACTGCGGCAGGCTGTTGTGGCCGAAGTGGCCGAGTACCTGTACACCGGGGCATAGAGGGTAAGGCTGGAGCTATTTGTCCCCATGCCGATCTGTGTGGTGGTCTGCGCCTGCACCGGAAGGCCCGAAAGGCCCAACAACAGCGCGCATAAAAAACCACGTGCGTTTCGTGTAAAATTTGCTTTTTTCATGCTTGTTTAAACAATTTTAACAAATATACAAAACCCCGGTAAAGAAGGGCCGGTAAATAGCTAATGTGCTTTACTATAATAAATTCCACTTAAAAACGGGAACCTTTCCACCCTGATACTTAGGCGGGAAAAGCTAAACTATCGCCGGGAAATCATTTGTTAAAATTCCTTAATTTGATTTAACGATGATGCAGGCATTAAAAATAAGAATCTGTAATACAGATATGTACAAAAAATACCTTTTCAAGCTCTGTGTTAACTGTATGTAAAAGGAGTAAACTTCGGTAAGACTGCCTACAGTCCGCAATACAGGTAGACTATTTCCCTGCCGGTGCACATAAAAAAAGGGGGCCGGAGCCCCCTTATCGCAAAAATTAAAACCTGTGCATGCTTATTTCTTCACGAACTTCAGCACTTTCTGTGCATCGTTCATGCGGATACGCACATGGTATACGCCCGGTTTCAGGGACTGTACATCCATGGTCTGCGTGCCGCCGGAAGTAAGTGCAAAATTGCTGTTGTACACTATTTTGCCGCTCATATCCAGGATATCGGTCTGTACGTTGCCGTTCAGTTCTGCGGTAAAGCGCAGGTTCAGCAGGTCGGCAGCCGGGTTCGGGTATAGGGTAATGGTACCGCCTTCGATCTCGGCCAGGCCTGAAGCTACCACTGAAGCGGTCTGCGTAGTGGTTACGGTATCGCACTCGCCGTAAACGGTAAGTGTAATTACGTATACGTTACCGGATGTGTAGATATGCGTCGGGTTTTCATCGGTAGAGGTATTGCCGTCACCAAAATCCCAAAGGTAACCAATGGCGTTGCTGCTGGTATTGTTCAGCTCAACGGCCAGGCTCACGGTAGACGCAATGTTGAAACCGGCCACCGGAGCTGCTTTATCCACTACGGTAACGGTATCCATAAAGGTTCCGCAAACCCCGATAGCCGATACAATATACTGGCCCGGAGCAGTTACCGTAATGTTGGGGGTATTGCCGCCACCCGGAGCCCAGGTATAGGTAACACCGCTGAACTGGGCCGCGCCGAAGCTTACGGCTGCCGAAGGACATTTCTCAAAGTAGTCGTTCGTAAGCAGGGCATCGTTGGCACCCATAAATTCATCGGCACCGATGTCCGGCGTAGAGGCATTACGCACGTCACCGTCGAAGTCAAGCGTAAGAGCAACCGCTTCACCGGCAGCATCCAGGGCTGTGGCGCAGGTATGCAGATCTTCGTTGTTGAACTGCGGATCTACCGAAAGTGATGCGGCATCGTACGCCGTACCGGCCTGCAGGGCACTCAGGTCTGCATAAACGCTTCCGCTTACATTACCCAGCTGTCCGTTCGGGTTGTGCCAGTTGTTGTGGTTCGAATAGTACAGCGTAGCAGCTGTGGGAGCTTCGATCAGCGCAGCCGTTCCGGTATTGGCGATGATGTTGTTGATCAGGCGCATGTTTTTACCGGAAGACAGGTCTACTACCGCATAAGACGTGGAGGTAGAACGATGCGAAATGCTGTTGTTGATGAAATCGATACGGTTGTTGGCCGAAGATGTAGAACGGATAGCCGCGGCATTACCGGCGGCATAACTGTTGTAGATAAAGTTATTGGCTACCAGGAACGGATTCACATCGCCCTGTACATCGTTCAGGTACAGTGAATAGGTAACATCGTTGGAAATAAAGTGGTTCCCGCTGATCTCACCGCCGTTGATGTAGTACATATACATACCGTACTGTGTAGTGGCTCCGCCGCCGGCAATGGTATCCATTACCACTTTGTTGTTGCGGAACACGGGGCGGTTCAGGTAATAACCATAGAAACCGGCTGCATGCATTTTTACCAGTTCGTTGTTTTCGAACACGATATTGTTTTCATAGGCCGTAGTAGAACTTCCGTAGAAATATCCGCCGATGGCGAAGTCCTGCATAAAGCTGTTGGTTACGCTGATGTCGCTCTGTACCGATGAAGAAGCCGTTTTAACGGCCGCAGCAGCCGAAGCCAGGCTGGTCATACCGGTTGTGCTCGGGTCGCCGATAAAGCGGCAGCTATCCACGAAGATCGTTCCGGAACTGCCCAGGATATCGATGGCGCTGCGGTAGGTAGTACCCAGCGGACGGAAGGTAATGTGTTCAAAACCCCATCCGTGTGTATTGTCCAGGCGTACCAGGTAGTTGTCGGCAGCAGCCGTACCGGTCTGCTGAATGATGAGTGCGCTGGCATTCTTCGTTTCCGAACGGAAGACCACCATATCGCCCGGGTTGTAATCGAAATAATCGCCCGACAGCAGGAAACGGTCGGTATAGGTACCGTCTTTAATATTGAAGTATACCGTATCGCACACCCCACGCTGGTAGGCGCTGAGTACGGCAACCGTAATATCGGCAAACTCGCGGGTGGCCAGGTTGGTTACACCGTAACCTACTTTGTATTCGCCGCTCAGTGACAGGTAGTGACGGAAACCGGCGCTGTTGTCGATCATGATATCGGCCGATCCGTTGGGGTTTTTCACGGTCAGGTGCAGGGAATCACCGTCGTTGAACACATAGGTGCCCGGTACCTGTACCTGTTGTGTGGCGCCCGGGGCAATGCTGCCCGTCCAGGCCACGTTGTTAATGAGCAGACCACCGCTGTTGATGTCGAAGGCCAGGGATGTAATAGCGGCCGTACCGTTGTTCTTCAGGGTAACCAGGATCTGGTTGCCCAGGCTGCAGCTGGCCGGTACCGGAGCATCGATAGATACCAGGGCCACTTCGTTGGCCGGCTGGGGTTGTATGTCTACCAGGTAATCTTCGGTCTCACCATTGGTATAGGTACCGCAGGGGCTCTGCGTGGCACCGCTGGTAGTACTGGTGATCACGCGCATGCGGGTAACGCCCAGCATGGCCGTTGCAGGTACGGCAAAGCTGCCGGTATGGTCTACGGTAAGCGCACCGGTAGCGGTCGGCGTAAAGAATACGCGCTCGTCGGCACCGGTAAAGTCGCCGTCGTGGTTATAGTCGATAAATACAACTACCGCGCGTGAAGAAAAGGAAGAACCCTCGCAGTCGGTAGTGGTAATTTTTACGTTGTTGTTCACACTGATGAACAGCGGCGTGGCCGGCAGGCTGGTATAATCGCTGTACTGCTCACAGTTACCTACAACAATGCTGGAGTTGTTGCTGAGACCGGCAATTTCTACCAGACCGATATCGTTATTGGTGGCGGCCGTAGCATTGGAAGTACAGTAACAGTTATAGAACGGAGATACGTCTACAAACTGGCTGGTGGAATAGGCCGTATCCGGACCCGCTGTACAGATCATACGACGGCGGTAGTTCAGCGGAGTACTTATCGTAGAGGTATATGCAAAGCCTGTGGCACCGGGTATATCGTTCCATACGATACCGTTGGCCGAAGACTGCCACTGGTAGGTCATACCCGAACCCAGTGAAGAACCGCTTACAGAAAAGTTAACCGGTACCGTAGGACATACCGTGTTTGAAGACACGTTCAGCGTTCCGCCCGTAGGCTGACCCGAACAGGCCGTACCCGGTGTATAGGTGATCTGCAGGAACGGACGACGGTCGTCGATGGCACTGATGGAGTTGGTTGTGGCCGACAGTGTACCGGCATTGGCCAGTATGGTCTGCCCCGTTCCGTAAATGGCATTCGGAACCGTGCTCCATTCCCAGTCGAAGGCATCTGTAGAGGCTGTTCCCGATACCATGTTGATGTCCCACTCCGTGGATATTTCCAGCGAACCGCCGGTATATACGAACGGTGTATTCAGTACAAACGGAATATAGTTCGGCGTCTGTGTAGCCGGAACGGTGTAGTTCAGGTCTTCGAATACCATGGTGGTGCCCGCATTCAGGTTGGCCCAGGTTTCGCTGGCGTTACCATACGTTGCAGTGGCAGAGTTCTTCATAAAGATGCGGAAGGTGGCCCCGGATGCCGATGTGGCATTATTGGCCTTCATCCAGCCCAGGGAAGTGATAACATCCCCGGAACTGATACCCACGGCAGCCAGTTCGGCGGCGGTGTACAGGTACGAGTACCTGCTGGCGTCGTACGCACTGCTCGAAGCCGACCTGTAGATCGGCCCCGCGTTGTAAGCAGGCGTACCTGCCGTACCGGTATTTATCACTACCGTGACCTGCGCGTGCAGCGCGGCGGTAAAGGATAAAACTCCGGCAAAGAGACTGAGAATTGCTTTTTTCATGCCTTATGTTTATTTTGGTTTTACCTGTTTTGTCTATTGCTATACGATAACTTTATGTTTTGTATTTTGTTAAAGGTTATTCTACTTGTTTGCTTAGTTTAATTTTTACTCCATAAAGATTGTCGGATTTTGATTAAAATTTCAAAATCCTCATTATAAGGGAGATAATCTAAATATTTCAGTAAGGAATTGGTGATAAGAGTCGCTTTTTTTCGTAAGAGCCGAGCGAATTTAAGGAATTTTCACAATACGCCAAATAAAAAAGTCCCGGCATTATACCGGGACCTGATTACCAATTTATTAAAATTCGGTTACTTTTTTATAAAACGGCAGCTTGTTATGCCTTTATCCGAGTGTATCTTCAGCATATAGATACCTGGTGCCAGGCGGCTGATGTCCATTGTATGCAGGGTACCGTTACCGATGTTCAGGCGGCTGTTCTGCAGGGTTTTGCCTCCGGCGTCCAGCAGCGACAGGTTCACCTGCATATCGGCCACGTTTTCAAAGGCCAGGTTCAGCAGGTCCGTAGCCGGGTTCGGGTACAGTTTAAGTGTTCCGCCCTCGATCTCCGCCAGGCCCGAGGCCACCACCGACACCGTCTGTGTAGTGGTTACCGTATCGCACTCGCCGTAAACGGTCAGCGTAATTACGTATACGTTCCCCGACGCATATATGTGCGAAGGATTTTCAGCAGTAGAGGTATTGCCATCGCCAAAATCCCAGAGATACCCGATGGCATTGCTGCTGGTATTGTTCAGCGCCACAGCCAGGCTTACCGGCGTACCCGCCGTAAAGGAAGCCACCGGGGCCGGCTTGTCGACCACGGTCACGGTATCCATAAAGGTTCCGCAGGCACCGATAGCCGATACAATGTACTGGCCCGGAGCAGTTACAGTAATGTTGGGGGTATTGCCGCCACCCGGAGCCCAGGTATAGGTAACGCCGCTGAACTGCGTGGCACCGAAGGTCAGTGCAGCCGAAGGACATTTCTCGAAGTAATCGTTGCTCAGCAGTACATCGTTGGCGCCCATAAATTCGTCGGCACCGATGTCCGGCGCAGAACTATTGCGTGTATCGCCGTCGATATCCAGCGTAAGCGTCACCGCTTCACCGGCAGCATCCAGGGCCGTGGCACAGGTATGCAGATCTTCGTTGTTGAACAGCGGATCTACAGATACCGAAGCCGCATCAAAGGCCGAACCGGATTGCAGGGCTGCCAGGTCCGCATAAAAAGAGCCGCCTACATTACCCAGTTGTCCGGCTGTATTGTACCAGTTGTTGTGGTCCGAATAAAAGAGCGTGGCCACTCCCGGCGCCTCGATCAGCGCCGCTGTTCCCTGGTTGTAGAAGATGTTGTTGATGAGACGTATGTTCTTGCCCAGCGCCAGGTCCATCACTGCATAGGTGGTTGACGTGGAACGGTGCGAAATGCTGTTGTTGATGAAATCGATGCGGTTATTGGCCGAAGCCGCGGAGCGCACCGCCGCCACATTACCGCCCGAATAACTGTTGTAAATAAAGTTATTGGCCACCAGGAAGGGATTTACGTCGCCCTGTGCATCATACAGGTACAGCGTATAGGTAACGTCGTTGGAGATAAAATGGTTCCCGCTGATCTCTCCCCCGTTGGTGTAATACATGTACATGCCATACTGGGTAGCGGAGCCGCCGCCCGGTATGGTATCCATTACCACCCGGTTGTTGCGGAACAGGGGACGGTTCAGGTAATACCCGTAAAAACCGGCCGCATGCATTTTTACCAATTCGTTGTTTTCGAATACAATACCGTTCTCGTAGGCAGTTGTTGAACTTCCGTAGAAGTACCCGCCGATGGCAAAGTCCTGCATAAAACTGTGGGTAACACTTATGTTGTCCTGCACGGAGGAAGAAGCCGTTTTAACCGCAGCCGCGGCCGCAGCCAGGCTGGTCATGCCGGTGGTGCTGGGGTCGCCGATAAAGCGGCAGCTGTCTATAAAGATCGTTCCTGAACTGCCCAGGATATCAATGGCGCTGCGGTAGGTAGTACCCAGGGGGCGGAAGGTAATATGTTCAAAGCCCCAGCCGTGGGTATTTTCGAGGCGTACCAGGTAATTATCTGCCGTACCGGTACCGGTTTCCTGCAGAATAAGTGCACTGGCGTTCCTGGTTTCGGAACGGAATACGATCATATTCCCGGGCGTATAGTTGTGGTAATCGCCCAGCAGCAGGAAGCGGTCGGTATACGTATCGTCCTTGATGTTGAAATACACGGTATCACAAACGCCGCGCTGGTATGCTGCCTGCACGGCCACCGTAATATCCGCAAATTCTTTCGTGGCCAGGTTGGTTACGCCATAACCCACCGTGTATTCACCGCTCAGCGACTGGTAATGCCGGAAACCGAAGCTGTTGTCTATGGTAAAATCGGCACTGCCATTGGGGTCTTTTACCAGTACATGCAGGGAGTCGCCGTCATTAAACACGAATGTGCCTGGCACCTGTATCTGCTGCGTGGCACCCGGAGCTATATTCCCCGTCCAGGCAATATTGTTGATGGGCAGTCCGCCGCTGTTCAGGTCAAAGGTAAGTGACGTAATAGCCGCCGTGCCGTTGTTCTTAACGGTTACCAGCAGCTGACTGCCCAGGGTACAATTCGAAAGGCCCGGCTGATCTACAGAGACCAGTGCTACTTCGTTGGCCGGCTGGGGTTGTATGTCTACCAGGTAATCTTCGGTCTCTCCATTGGTATAGGTTCCACAGGGGCTTTGTGTAGCTCCGTTAGTGGTACTGGTGATCACGCGCATGCGGGTAACGCCGGTAAGCGCAGATGGCGGTACCACAAAATTACCCGTATGGTCTACGGTTAAAGCGCCCGTAACGGTTGGCGTAAAAAATACGCGTTCGTCCGGTTCGTTAAAACTGCCGTTCTGGTTATAGTCGATGAACACCACCACAGCCCGCGTGGAAAAGGACGTGCCTTCACAGTCGGTAGTGGTGATCTTAACATCGGTATTGATGCCCTGGAACAGCGGCGTAGCCGGCAGATTGGTATAATCGGTGTACTGCTCGCAGTTGCCCATAACGATGGATGAATTGTTACTCAGCGAGCCTATTTCTACCAGCCCGATATCGTTGTTTGTAGACGCCGTGGCATTAGACGTACAATAACAGTTGCTGATCTGGTCTGCATCGGTAAAATGGGGGGTGGAATAGGCCGTGTCTGCCGTTGCTGTGCAGATGTCCCGGCGGCGCAGGTTCAGCGGGCCCGTTACGGTAGTGGTATAGTTAAAGCTGGTTTCGCCTGCAATGTCGTTCCACACAATACCGTTGGAAGAGCTTTGCCACTGGTAAGCGATACCGCCCGCCAGGGTTGCACCGCTCACACTGAATAAACCGGCTACCGACGGACACAGCAGTGCCGGGCCCGTAGTGGTTCCCTGGGCCGGTGCTCCGTTGCAGGGCGTTCCCGGGATAAGCTCGATGCTGCCCACAAAACCGCGTGGGTAGTTATTGGGCGTGGTCGGCGGAAAGGTACCTCCCCAGCTGATGCCATCACCCGTAAGCAGGTTGATACCGCTGGCGCTGAAAGTATTCACACCGCTGCCCAGGTCCATGTAGCGCACCGAAGTAGCTCCGAGTGCAAACCCGTATGTGGAACCTGCCGGTATCACCACCGATAGACCGCTGAGCACAGGAACTACCCCGTTGGCATTATTGGTATTGCTGAGGCTGGCCGTGCCGGCAGAGACCCAGCCGTTCTGTCCGGCACCCACGATACCGTCCGTCCAGCTGCCTCCCGGCTGATTGATGGGGGTTGCCCGGTACAGCAGTTCGATATTGTTTACCGTAGCCGTATTCAGGTGTGTACTTACACCGGTCAGGATAACCGGGTTGGCAGTAGTGTTCTGCACATTAAATGTCACGACCGCGTTCCCGTTACTCGCCGTGTGGTTCGTAGAGATCACGATCTGGCTCCTGGCGCCGAAAGCGCCCCCGAGCGTAAGGACCAGCAATAGCAATGCCGCCCTCATCTGCTTTGTAGTTTTTCTCATCATGCCTTAAGTTTTAAAGCAATTTAGCATTTTTCAGCTAATAAAAACACCTGTTTAAGATTATGAATAGCAAATGAATATATTGTAAATATTACGCAAAAAAAAGCCGTACCAACGCACAAAATCTCCTTTAAAAAAGGCATTATTACTGAGTTAGGTACGCATATAGTTTAAAAAAGGCCTCACATTTCCTGCCGGTATTACCCTAAAACAAAAAGCCGCCCAGCTTACAGCTAGACGGCCTCATTATTCAAGAGATATATACCTCTATTTTTTCACGATACGGTGTACGGAAACCGCATCGCCCATAGTAATACGTACCATATATACACCCGGAACCAGTCCGTTTACATCCAGTGTATATACAGAACCGGAGTTTACATTGGTATTGGCCGTACGCAGCGCTTTACCGCTCATGTCCAGTACCAGTATCTCCGTTTCGCCGCCTGTAACGCCGGCAAAAGAGATATTTACATTTTCCACAGCCGGGTTCGGGTACAGCGTAATGCTGCCCTTGCTGAATTCTTCGTTGCCCAGGGCCACGGCTATGTAGGTCTGTGTAGTGGTTACGGTATCGCAGTCTCCGTAGGCGGTCAGTGTAATTACATAGCTGCCGCCGCTGGTATAGATATGCGTAGGACTTACTTCGGTAGAAGTAGTACCGTCACCAAAATTCCACATATAGCTGTTGGCATTGGTGCTGGTATTATTGAACGCAGCAGAAAGCCCAACACTGTTACCAATGTTGAAGGCTGCTACGGGCAGGGCCTGGTTGCTTACCACCACCGTATCACTGAAGCTGCCGCAGGCCGAAGTACCGGTAATGATATAGGTACCGGCATTTGTGGTAGTGAGTGAAGGCGTGGTAGCACCACCCGGGTTCCAGCTGTAGGTAACACCGGTAACGGCCGTACCGCCAAAGGTTACGCTTTCTGAAGGACATTTCAGGAAGTTATCCTCGGTAGTGATCAGTCCTTCCGGTCCGCCAAAGAATTCATCGGCACCGATGTCCGGGCTGCTCATGCGTCCGTCACCGTCAAAGTCGATGGCTATGTAGTTCAGCGGCATAGCGGCGCCGTTCAGCTGCGGTGTGCAGGTGTGCAGGTCGCTGCCGTTAAAGCCCGGGGTTACGCTCATAGATGCGCCGTCTTTACCGGTGGCCGACTGCCATGCGGTAAGGGTATTCTGGGCTGCGCCGTTGTAGAAGCCCAGGTAAGTACCTTCGCTGTAGAAGTTATTGTGGTCTGAATTAACCAGTGAATACGGTTTATCGATCTTAATGGCATAGGCATTGTTCCATACCCCGATGTTGTTGTTGTAGACCGACACGTCTGAACCGTCGGCCACGTAAATAGCGCCGGAAGCCGTATTGTTACCGAAGTAGGAAATGCTGTTGTTGGCAATGCTGATACCGGCAGAGTTCACATCGAACACGCTGATGGCGGCGTTACCGGTAACGTGTACAGAGTCGCTGCTGTACAGGAAGTTATTGGTCACTTTTACCGGATCGGCATTGTTGGCTATGCCTTTTACATTCGAAAGCAGGATGAGGCTACCCTCTTTGCTGCTGCTGATACGGTTACCTGTGATGGAACCACTGCCGATACTGCCGGAATACTGTATACCCAGCGGGTTGGCAATATTGGTGTATGACGGAATATGGATGGTATTGCCTTCGAATACAAAACCGTTCTGTCCGTTAATGATTACCGACAGAAAAGCGATATTCGAAATGGTATTGTTCCTGATCACGTGACCGGACTCATACTCATTAGCGGCCGCACCCAGGTTAATGGCGCGTGAACCTCCGCGGAGTACGTTATTGGTGATCACACTATGGTTATCGGTAGTTGCATTGGCCGAACGGATCAGGATCTGGTCGAAGTTACCCGAACCGGTACCAGCCAGTGAGGTATCCGCCAGCAGGCGGCTGTTGTCCACGTACAGGTAATGCGCTCCGTTCAGCAGGTCGATGGCCGTACGGTACGCAGCTGAACGCGGGTTCAGCGTTACGTGCTGGAAACCGATACCGTCGGCGCCGTTGAGGCGGAATACAAAGTTATTGGCGGCCGTACCGGCGCTGTCGGTCAGGGTCACGTTCATGGCATTTTGTGACTCCGAGCGGAAAATCACCATTTCGCCGGCATTCCATCCCGGGTACTGGTTAATGGTATAACGGCCGTTGTACACACCGTCTTTCAGGTCAAAATATACCGTATCACAGATACCGCGCAGGTGCAGACGGCCGATCGCCGTAGGTATATCGGCAATGGTATCGGCATTGTTGATACCGTAACCTACTTTATAAATACCCTGCAGGGCCAGGTAGGTACGCATACCTTTGTAGTTGTCGGTGCTGTCGGCATCGGGCTGGCCGTTGGGCAGACTTACTTTTACACCCAGGGTATCGCCGTCGTTGTAGAAGAACGATCCCGGCACCTGTATCTGCTGGGCATCACCGGGGTTAAGGGAGCCATTCCATACGTTACCGGGTGTTACCAGTCCGCCGATATTTACATCAAAGCTGGCCGATGTAAGCACATTGGTTCCGTTATTGCGGATGGTCACGAGCAGGTTGTTATTGAACGAACAGGCGCCCAGACCCGGGTTATCGATCGAAAGCAGTTCCACCTCATTGGGCGGTTTCGGCACGCAGGAAAGCGTCGCCTGCCATCCCAGGTACTGCACCGATCCGTCGGAATGGAACTCGAAGGTCAGGCTACCGTCGAACGAAGTGGCCAGGATGGTTCCCGGGTTCGAGGTAAACTGCCCGATCAGCGGTGCCGAAGTACTGTTACCGTCATAGATACGCAGCCAGTCGCAGCAGGTTTCCAGCTGGAAGGCCGTAAACGCCACCTGTGCATAGTTGCCGGCATTCGGATAAATGGTCAGGGTGTAATCTTCGCTCGGCTGGTAGTTACCTGCCTGGCCGCCGCTGTCGAAGAAATTGGCGCCGCAGGTGGTTACCGTAGCATTGGTCATATTGATACACTGTCCCAGGTCTACAAAAACGGTGGTCGAATACGCCGTATCCGGGCCGGTAGTACAGATAGCACGCAGGCGGTAATTCAGCGCTGCGGTCTGTGTTCCGTTAAAGCCGGCATTGATCTGGCCCGGGATATCGCTCCAGGTGATACCGTTCGGAGAACTCTGCCACTGGTACTGCATACCACTGGCGTTCACTACGTTCTGCACGTTAATGTTAAAGTTGATACCCGGACATACCACCGGGGCTGAGGCCGTGGCCGTACCCGGGTTTGGGGCGCCGGCACAGGGAGGCAGCGGTATGCACGAGATCGTGGCCGCCCAGCCCGAACTCGTTACCGAGCCGTCTGAGTGGAAAACGAAGGTAAGACTGCCGTCGGGGGCAGTAGAGGTAATGGTTCCCGGGTTACTGGTATATTGCCCGATCTGGGGAGCAGCGGTACTGTTCCCGTTGTGGATACGAAGCCAGTCACAGCAGGTCTCTACAGAAAAACTGGAGAAAACAACCTGCAGATTGTTACCTGCATTGGGATAGATGGTGTAGGTAAAATCCTGGCTGTTCCCGTAATTGCCGCCGGAACCACCGCTGTCATAGAAGTTTCCGCTGCACGCGGTAGTGAAGCCATTGCCCATGATGATCTGCGAGTGGCCGCTTGCCCAGATACCCGCCAGACCGATCAGAGACAACAATCCTTTTCGGATAAAGTCAAACTTTTTGGTCATAGTTGCTTGTGGTTTATAATTATAACTAACAAAAAATTACTGTAACTAAAAAAGACAGGAGGTGCTTAAGCCTCCTGTCAATAAAATGATGGAATTACTTACGTATAATGCGTAAATGTGTGGTTTCATCGTTCAGGGTAACCGATACATCGTACACACCTACGGCCAGCGACGTAATATCGATGGTGTAGATGCTGCCTGAACTTATTGCAGATTCGTAACGGCCGGCTACCTTGCCGCTCATGTCCGTGATCACGAACTGGGCCATGCCGGAAGCGGTGCCGTTAAAAGAGATGTTTACAGATTCCACTGCCGGGTTCGGATATACGCCGATGCTGCCCGATCCGGATTCACTCAGACCGAAGGCTACAGCCGTATACGTCTGCGTGGTCGTTACCGTATCGCAGTCGCCGTAAGCGGTAAGTGTTATCACATAGGTATCGCCCGAGCTGTAAATGTGCGTCGGGTTTACATCGGTAGAAGTGCTTCCGTCACCAAAATTCCACATATAACTGTTGGCATTGGTGCTGGTATTGTTAAAGGCGGCTGACAGGCCGAAACTGTTTGCCGTGGTAAAGGAAGCCACCGGCAGGGGTTTGTTGGCTACCATCACCGTATCGCTGAAGCTGCCGCAGGCCGAGGTACCGGTAATAATATAGGTACCGGCCGCTGTGGTGCTTATCGTCGACGTAGTGGCGCCTCCCGGGTTCCAGCTGTAGCTGACACCGCTGATGGCCGTGCCGCCGAAGCTTACGCTCTCTGAAGGACATTTCAGGAAATCGTCTTCCGTAGTGATCAGGCCTTCCGGACCGCCAAAGAACTCATCGCCGCCGATATCGGGCATGCTGTAACGGATATCGCCGTCAAAGTCTTTGCTTACCAGCGCCAGCGCCATACCGGCCGCATTCAGCTGCGGTGTGCAGGTGTGCAGGTCAGTTCCGTTAAAGCCGGGATTTACGCTCAGTGAAGCCGCGTCAAAACCGGTGCCGGACTGCCAGCCCGACAGGTTTGTATAACCCGTACCCGCATATATGGCATACTGGGCGCCTTCTGTATAAAAGTTATTGTTGTCAGAAGCCTGCAGGGAATAGGTCTTGTCTATTTTAACGGCATAACCGTTGTTCCAGGCTCCGATATTGTTGTTATACAGGGCAATGTTCGATCCGTCGGCCACATAAATACCGCCGTAGCTGATGTTGTTGCCGAAATAGGAAATACTGTTGTTGGCAATGGTCACATCGGTGGTATTTACATCGAATACACTGATGGGGGCATGCCCCGTAGCATTGGTGGAATCGCTGCTGTATATAAAGTTATTGCTTACCAGCACGGGCGATACGCCGCCTTTTACATTCGAAAGCAGGATAGAACTACCTTCTTTGTTACTGGTTACATGGTTGCCCGAGATCGTACCGCCCCCGATGCTTCCGGAGTACTGTATTCCCAGCGGATTGGCCAGGTTGGTATACGGAGCCACTTTAATCGTATTATTTTCTACGGTAATACCGTTCATACCGTTGAGAATCACAGACAGGAACGAAATTTTTTCGATCGTGTTCCCGCTGATGGTATGCCCGCTTTCGTACTCACCGGTAGCCGCACCCAGGTTAATGGCACGGCTTCCGCCGCTGAGCAGGTTATGGGTGATGGTACTGTGATTATCCGTAGTGGCATTGGCCGAGCGGATCAGTATCTGGTCGAAGTTCGATGTGCTTGAGCCGGAAAGGGACGTATCGGCCAGCAGGCGGCTGTTGTCTACAAAGAGGTAATGCGCGCCGTTCAGCAGATCGATGGCGGTGCGGAAGGCAGCTGATTTCTGACGCATGGTCACATGCTGGAAACCGATACCGTCGGCACCGTCGAGGCGGAAAATATAGTTGTCTGAAGCGGCGGTGATACTGTCGGTAAGGATCACGTCGGCCGCATTCTGTGTTTCGGAGCGGAAGATGGCCATTTTACCGGCACTCCAGCCCGGGTACTGCTGCACCAGGTAATGCCCGGTATAGGTACCGCTGCGCAGGTCAAAATACACCGTGTCACATACGCCACGCAGCTCCAGCTGACTGATGGCCGTGGGAATATCGGCGATGGAGTCATTACCGTTCACCCCATAACCTACTTTATATATACCGCTGAGCGCAAGCCAGGTACGCAGTCCCTGTTTGTTGTCGGTCGTATCGGTATCGGCCACGCCGTTGGGCAGGCGTACGGTTACACCCAGGGTATCCCCGTCATTGAATACAAACGTGCCGGGCACCTGTATCTGCTGGGTGGCTCCGGAAGCAATATTCCCGTTCCATACCAGGCCCGCCTGAACAAGTCCGCCTGTATTTACATCAAAAGTAGCAGCCGTTAAGGCTGCCGAACCGTTATTTTTAAGGGTCACCAGCAGGTTGTTATTAAACGCACAGGCAGCAATGCCCGGGTTGTCGATGGAGATCAGTTTCACCTCGTTGGCCGGCTGCGGCTGAATACTCACGAGATAATCTTCTGTCTCGCCATAGCCATAGGTACCGCAGGGACTGATCAACGCGCCGTCTCCGCCTTCCACGGCAATTACACGCATACGCGCAATACCGGTCTGGGCGCTTAGCGGCACCGAAAAGCTGCCGGCATGCGTAAGCACGGCGGCGGCAGGCTGCACGGGCGTAAAGAACACGCGTTCGCCTGCATCACTGAAATCACCGTTGTGGTTATAATCAATAAATACGGCCACACCGTTGGCATAATAGGTAGGCCCGTTACAGTCGCCCACATCTACGCGTACCGGGTACGAAAGGCCCTTGAACAGGCTCACCGGTGTAAGCGCGGTAAAGTCGGTATATACATCGCAGTTGGCCGTAGAGCTGTTGTTCAACGCTCCGGCCTGTACCAGCACAATGTCTTCATCACCACCATTCACGGCAGAGGAGGTACAGTAGCAGTTCAGGTAAGGCGTTACATCGGCAAATACCACGGTAGAATAGGCCGTGTCCGGACCTGCGGGGCAGATCATACGGCGGCGGTAATTGGTAGGCCCTGTCTGTACAGCAGAGAAACCCGCACCGGTAGCACCGGCCACATCGGTCCAGCTGCCGGGAAGACCGCTGGTAGAGCTTTGCCACTGGTACAGCAGTCCGCCTCCGATGGTAGCACCGGTAACCGAAATATTTACCGGGGAAACCGGGCAGTAAGAAGGCTGTGAGGCCACGGCCGTACCTCCTGTAATGGGAGCGGCACAAGGCGGAACCACCACGGTAATGGAATAGTCGTGCACCTCGCCGTAGCCGTAACTGGTACAGGCATCGATACCCGTACCGGCAATATTCCAGGCATCCCGCACACGCATACGGTGCGTACCGCCGAGTGCTGCGGCAGGAATGGTAATGGTGCTGTTTACACTGCCGATGGTAGTGGCGCTGGCATAGAGTTTTTCGGAGGCCTCAAAGACATAGTTGTCATTAAAGTCGATCCAGATCGCAAGGCCTTCGCAGCAACCGTAAGAAGTGGTGAATGTAAAAGGGATCACCTGGTTGGGTGCCACACTGGGATTTATGGAGGTATAATCCGCATAACCTGCCGTTCCCCCGGTACATCCCGTGGCGGTTGTGTTGATCAGAGATCCTCCTGTTCCTAATGTGAAATCGTTGATGTCATCGCCGAAGCTACAGCCGTTGACATAAAGGCCGGTGGTACAATACTGGGCCCGCCCTGAGAGGGTAATTCCGAGCATCAACATTGCACCCGCTCCCAGCCGCCGGAGCAGTGGTAGAGTAAGGTACATATTTTTCATAAACTAACATTTGACAACGAATTTATAAAATGTTAGAAGAAAAACAAATTATTGTTAAAAAACCCCGGTGTATGTTAATGGCGTAATTTTACGCAACTCATCTTTCACACTATCAGACACTTCAAGAGAATCGATAAATTGTTTTATGCTGTTTTCAGTAATTTCTGTGCCTCTTGTTAACTCTTTGAGCTTCTCATAGGGTTTCGGGTATCCCTCGCGGCGCAGTATGGTCTGTATCGCTTCGGCAACCACTGCCCAGTTCTGCAGCAGGTCCTCTTCTATTTTGCGGGCATTGAGCAGCAGTTTGCCCCAGCCTTTGAGTGTACTCTCAATGGCAATGAGTGTGTGTGCGAGCGGCACGCCTATATTGCGCAGCACAGTGCTGTCGGTAAGATCGCGCTGCAGCCGCGAAACGGGCAGCTTCGAGGCCAGGTGCTCCAGCAGGGCATTGGCAATACCGATATTGCCTTCGGAATTTTCGAAGTCGATCGGGTTTACCTTATGCGGCATGGCCGAGCTGCCCACCTCTCCGGCTTTGGTCTTCTGCTTGAAGTATTCCATGGAGATATAGGTCCACATGTCGCGGTCCAGGTCCAGCACAATATTATTAAGGCGTTTTACCCCGTCGAAATACGCGGCCAGCATATCGTAATGTTCGATCTGTGTGGTATGCTGCGAGCGCGAAAGGCCCAGCTCGGCCGTAAAGGTATTGGAGAACTGTACCCAGTCTATATGCGGAAAAGCTACGTGATGTGCGTTGAAATTACCGGTAGCTCCGCCGAATTTACAGGCAAAAGGTACCTGGTTCAGCATCTGCAGCTGTTTTTCCAGGCGTTCGGCAAATACCATTATTTCTTTGCCCAGTTTGGTGGGCGAAGCCGGCTGACCGTGCGTACGGGCCAGCAGGGACACGTCTTTCCATTCGGTGGCGGCATCGCGCAGCACATCGATCAGTTTCTGCCAGAGCGGTACAAATACTTCTTCGTGAAAATGTTTCAGGGAAAGCGGAATGGCCGTATTGTTCACATCCTGGGAGGTAAGGCCGAAGTGGATGTATTCCAGCGCGCTTTCTACCGAAGAGCCAGCCAGTTTTTCCTTTATAAAGTATTCCACCGCTTTCACGTCGTGATTGGTGGTACGTTCAATTTCTTTGATGCGGAGTGCGTCCTGGTCAGAAAAACCAAGGTACAGGGCACGCAGAAAGGCGCTTTCGCCCGGATCGAGGGCCGGCAGACCGGGAAGTCCCTGGGTGGAGAGTGCGATAAAATATTCGGCTTCTACCCATACCCGGTAGCGCATCAGGGCGAACTCGGAAAAATAGGTGCTCAGGGAAGCGGCTTTGGAGAAATAACGCCCGTCAACCGGCGAAATAGCAGTTAATTCTGTAAGTTTCATGCTGCATTCAAAATGCAAAAGTACAATTCTGTACGGCTTTGCAAAAAAGATTTTTCCGGGCCTATTTTTCTTCGCTGAAACGCCGGGAAAGACGTCTGCCCAGCAGGTAAAAAGCGCCCATCATCCCGCTCAGCACCAGGGAGGGAAAGAGCATCAGCCACCAGGCATCAGGGAAGGTGCGGCCTTCGGCGATCATACGGCCCAGGGTGATCTCGGCGGGGTCCAGTCCCAGCCCGATAAAGCCCAGGGTGGTTTCGGCCAGTACCGAAGCAATGAACATGAAGGGCAGCAACGAGAGGATCAGCGGCAGCAGCGAAGGCAGGAAATACCGCCATGCCAGTGCAGGCGCAGGCACGTTTTGCAGCAGGGCCGCGCGTACAAAAGGCAGGGCTTTTATGCGCATGGTATCGGCACGCAGGTAGCGGTAAAAGAAGGGCCAGCCGGCCACGCCCAGCAGCAGGGCCAGGAAACCCGCCTTCCAGCCTACAAAGGCAAAAATTACCAGTAACAGTATGATCTTGGGAAAAAGTTCGTAGCCATCGGTGATACGCAGCAGCAGCGCATCGGGCGAATAGCGGAATACCAGTCGCGGAAAGCGGCGTATGCACCAGGTCCGGAAACGGTTCCGCAGGAAGAGCCAGGGTAATGAAACCGCACAAAGTATAAGAATGCCGGCACGGGCATGGGTAAGCAGGCTGATGTACAGGGTCCAGAGTGCGGCCAGGCTCAGTAGTACGTCGCACACAAGAATAAGGAAATGGGCCCTTTTACGTTCCGAAGCATAGTACCCGGACGTAAGCGCGGGCAATAAAGCCAGGGCCAGTGCCAGCAGGGAGGCGATCACGCCCACGCGCAGGGAGGCGGAAACACCGGCTACGAGTCCGGCCAGGGTATCGCGGCCCAGTTCATCGGTGCCCAGGTAATGCGTTCCGCCGCGGCGCAGGTTTTCGGCCGGGGAAACATAGCCGCTGTAATTTCGGTCCATGCCCTGCGGATCGAAACGTACCGGGGCACG
Organism: Flavobacteriales bacterium; assembly: GCA_052437175.1. GTDB lineage: Bacteria > Bacteroidota > Bacteroidia > CAIKAF01 > CAIKAF01 > JACVCJ01. Next base: position 12,997 of record JBQVOK010000001.1, on the reverse strand, counting down.
CAGCAATACGGTCCCGGCGGAGGTATCCGCCACAGCCGGACGCAACAGTCTGCCCTCCCGCAGCATCAGCAAAGGTCTTTCCGAAGCGAGGAAACCCGGGGCAAAAGCCCAGAGTGCCAGCAGCAGAAGCAGCAGGGTGCGCAATACGTATATCCAGCGTCCCTTCTTCATTTCAGTACAATGCGTTTATCGGTGCGGGCCGTAATGAGGTCGGCCAGGGTATTTCCCGTGAATGTAAAAAGGCCGGTGAGCCAGAGCAGGGCCAGCAGCAGGTACAGATCGCGGTGCAGGGAGGCTTCCAGGATCAGTTGTCCCAGTCCGCGCCGGGCAAAAATGTATTCGATGATCACCGAACCCGAGGCTATTTCGGGTATGGCCTGACCGATCATACTGATCAAAGGCACCCGTATATCCGGGAAAATATGCCGCCGTACCACCTGCCGGAAGGGAATTCCGCGCGAGAGGGCTGCCCGCACGTATTCTTTGCCAAAGCGGGCCAGCAGCCAGTCGCGCACCTGCGCGCCGAAAAAAAGCGTGAGTCCCAGGGCCAGTGCACACACGGGCAAGGCCAGGTGCAGGAAACTCTGCCAGAGATTGTGTACAAACCCGGCCGCGGGGTCCCATTCGGCCTCGCCGTAGGGCGCAAACAGCGCTATGCCTTCGGGAGTGGCCAGGTACAACAGCATAAAAGAGGCCAGTACAAATACCGGTATCACGTACAGAATGAGGGTAAATCCGCGGATGATCCGCATCCAGCGCCGTTCGTGGTACAACGCCATATAATAACCCAGCAGTACACCTCCGGGGATCGCCAGCAGCAGGGCCCAGAAGGCCAGTACCAACGTGGAACCGATATGTTCGGCAATTACCGTGGGCACGGGCCGGTTCTCCAGGGCGGTATATCCCCAGTCGCCACGGATGATCCCCCCTCCTGCCCCGCCACCGCTAAACCAGCGGTCAAAGGCGTTGCGGCGGTTCCAGCTGAACTGCGGCAGGTAGCCGGCATCGGGACGCAGGGCCCATTCCGCAAGGATCTTACGACAGACCGCAGCATCGGCAGCTGAAATGTCCTTCTCCTGCAAAGCTTCCTGCAAGGCAGGCGGTATCGTTTCTGCCTCTGTGGCGCCCAGCAGCCAGGCGCTGCCCAGTTTTTTCAGGGAATGTGCAACGGCCGTATCGCTGCGGAAGGCCCAGTCTTCGCACTGTGCATCCACAAAGGCAGCCAGGCCTCGGTTCTGCGTTTTGCTGCAGAGATCGGCCAGGGCTTTACGCCGTGCCAGCGGGAATATGTTGTACAGCGTATCCGGGTAAAAACCGGGACGAACGGAAATGTAAAAAAGAGGCTGATCGAGAAACCAGGAAGCGGATTCCTGGCGGTAGTTCTGCAGGTATTGCGCGTAGCCCGCACGGTTGCCATCGGCAAAATAACGTTCGGGGCTGCCCGTTTTATCGGCTACGGGGTCGCCGGGCGCCAGGCGTACCAGGGCCATTACCAGCAGGGTAACCGCCAGCAGGGTTATCAGTAGCCCGAATGTACGTGCAGCCAGGTACTTCCCCATGCATTATCAGGGCTTTTTACGTAAGGAACCCAGCCAGAAACCCGGACGTTGTTCCGATACGGTAAGTTCTTCGAATTTTTTAGAGAATACGATGCGCTCTTTCATGTCGTTCAGGAAGATCACCGAGCCGAACCACTGGATCTCGTCCTGGAGCTTTTTGCTGATCTCGATCCGTTTCAGCGGGTCCATTTCCACGCGGAAGGCCATAATGAGCGAATCGCTGTACGCATTGCCAAAACCGGTAAAATTGCCGCCGGCCGAGGTCGTATGCCAGAGCTGGTAGGGATCGGATTCCAGGGCGCTGCCTACGGTACCGCTCAGCACCATATCAAAATTGCCCTGGGAAAGTGCGGTAATATAGGCGCCCATTTCCATGATCTCGATGTTTACGTCTACCCCGGCCTGCTTCATATCGTCGCGGATGAGCAGGGCCGTTTTCTCGCGGCGTTCATTGCCGGCATTCACCAGCAGGTTCAGTTTCAGGGTATTTTTCCGGCCGCCTTTTTCACGGATGCCGTCGCCGTTCGTGTCTTTCCAGCCCAGGGAATCGAGCATGGCATTGGCTTTGGCCAGGCTAAATTCATTCAGGGTAAGCTGCGCGCTCACTTCTTCCGGGCGGTTCTGGGTGATATGCCCTTTGATCCGTTTGCCGAGGCCGTACATCAGGGTAGAAATAATGCGGTCCGCATCCACGGCATAGGCCAGGGCTTTGCGGGTGGCGCGGTCTTTCAGCAGGGGGCGGCGGGCATTGAGGCCCAGGTATTCAAAAGCCAGCATGTCGGGCGTATGAAAGTCAAAGTTCTGTTGCAGGGCGGCGTCCTTTTGCAGGGTCTGCGTAAAGGTTTTAAAGTCCACGGAGGCCATACCGTCAATGGTACCGGCCTTCAGGGCATTGATGGCCGTATTTTCGTCCTTGATGATCTCGAAGGTGATCTTATCCGGGTAAGCCTTAAAGAAAGAACCGTTATTGGTAAAGGAATTGCCCCACCAGTTCTCTTTTTTACGCAGCACAATGCGTTTGCCGGCTTCCCACTTTTCCAGTTTGTAGGGGCCACAGCCTTCCACGATCTCGCGGCTGTATTTCTCGGAATTAAAGGCCTCGGCAAAGCGTTTCACGGCAGAGTCGGCCATCAGTTTCGGATCGTTATTCTGTATCTGGGGAATGCTATAGGCATCCAGCACGCCCTTGGGGTCGTACTTATATTTGGGGAACAGGTTCATATCCCCGGCAATGATAGAAGCCAGGAAATACGGACGTTTGAACACTACGGTATATTTATGGTCGTTACCGGGTGTGGTGAGTACGTCCTCCACATCGGCAAAACCGCCTTTGATGGCTCCGTTACTGATCCAGGGCAGGATGCAGAGTTTCAGGGAGAACAGCACATCGGCCACGGTCACGGCGGAACCATCGTCCCAGCGGGCTTCCGGACGCAGTTCCAGGGTAACATGCACGGAGCTGTCGGCCATACGGTTCACGATGGGCATATTTTTAGCCACCATGGGGAATATGTTCAGGGATTCGTTGTCGATCGTAAGCGGCTGAAACATGATGTATTGCAGCACCAGGCCTTTCATACCGTCGCGGTTCACGATGGAGTTGAGCCCGGTAGGTTCGGCGGGCAGGCGCATGGTCACGTCAAATTTTTCGGGGACTGTAACGGCGGGTTTTTTAGGACCGCAGGCAGCCAGGAACAGGAAAATACATACAGAGAGAGCGAACAACCGGGTGTTACGAATATTCATGCCGCGTGGAATTTGTTGTAAAAATAAGCAATTAAGCCTACAAAGAAAGCAAAAAGAAAAGCAAACTGATAATCAGTGGAGAAAGAAAATAATCGGCAAAAAGAGCTAAAAAAACGGGCGGACTATTGCCGGAATGGAATTATTGTTTACTTTTGCGCTCTCGAAAAAAGTTCTTTCGGAATTTATTTTCAGCTTGGTGAGGTGGGTGAGTGGCTGAAACCAGTAGTTTGCTAAACTGCCGTACGGGAAACTGTACCGGGGGTTCGAATCCCCCCCTCACCGCTTAACGGGTTTGCGGGATGTAGCGTAGTCCGGTCATCGCGCCTGGTTTGGGACCAGGAGGTCGCAGGTTCGAATCCTGCCATCCCGACAGAAGCTTGCTCCGGCAGGCTTTTTTTGTTAGAACCCGGAGGTAATTTTTTTTCTGATCCCGTAGCTCAGTTGGATAGAGCAACTGCCTTCTAAGCAGTAGGTCACAGGTTCGAATCCTGTCGGGATCACTCTGATGAAAAGCATCCGCGAAGCGGGTGCTTTTTTCGTTTAAAGCGAGCCGAACTTGTTCGTGCGAGCGCAAAACGGAAAAAGCACACCCAGACCCGCCAGGGTCTGGATGCTTTTCATCCACTGCACGTCGGGCCCAAAGGATCAGGAACTACTCCTTTCAGAATCAGGCGAGCCGAATTTATTCGTGCGAGCGCAAAACGGAAAAAGCACCCAGACCTGCTAAGGTCTGGATGCTTTTCATCCACTGCACGTCGGGGCCAAAGGAACATGAAATAATCCTTTCGGGGATCAAAGAGTTAAAGCGGTTTTCCGGATGGAGGCTGCTTTTTTGTTTACAGCGGCTCCTTCTCTATTTTCTCCCACCTGTTCATATCCTGTTTATATTTTGACTGGGAATCAGCACATAAGCACTTGTAATTTTTACAGGACTGTTGTATTATTGCAGGAAGTAATAACCCCGTTTCCGATGCCCATCCACCCCAACTGTATTTTCTTTTTCTATAAGGTCGATGCCGGCAAAAGGTTCGAACCATATATAGAATAATTATTAGCATGCAAATTTTACGTACTGCCGATTGGCCTGCGAGCCAGCTTTTTTCATTAAGTCAACTAAAAACAGGACAAACTAATGGCTAGGTCTGTGTATTTCGCCTTTGACTACGAAGATGTGAGGTCTTTTAGGGCAAATGTTGTCAGAAACAGTTGGGTTATGAACAAGTATAAATTTAGGGATTCATCTATTTGGGAGGAATCAAAGGAAAAAAGTATTCGGAAAATAAAAGATCTTATAGACAACTGCTTAGTTGGCACAAGTGTTACATGTGTGCTTACGGGATCTGGAACTTATGCTCGCAGATTCGTTAGATATGAAATAGTAAAGAGTATTGCTATGAAGAAAGGTCTTTTGAGTGTCGGTATAAATTGGATTAAAGATAAACAGGGGAATACTAAGTTTTGGCCTGGTAATAACCCATTTGAATATTTGAAACTGGAAATTAGTAACGATGGTTCTATGATTAACTTTTTCGAGTACACTAATGAGTGGGTTGTATTTAAAGACCTACCAAGGATTAAAAATAATCACTTTAAGGAAGGTTTTGGAAAAACGTTCCGTTTTGATGAGTTATTCTTTAATTATAGTTATGAATGGAATAATGGGAAAGATAACCTTGTCAGCTGGATTGAGAAAGCAGCCTCACAGATGGGAAGATAACTGAAATTTGAAACAATTATGTATAGAGGATTTAATTTAAAAACCGAATTGATTAATGGGATTGTGGACCAATACAGGACTTATGGTCTATCAACTCAGGAAAAATATAAAGAAAATATCTTAAGCAAATTCAGAAAAGTTGTTGAAAATAGTCATCAACTTGATGCCGCTGAGATAGAATCCCTATTTTTCCCTCAAATTGATGCTGATATTTTTATTTCTCATTCTCATAGGAATGCAAATGAAGTGATGGCGTTGGCAGGTTTTTTAAATCAAGAATTCGATCTAAAAGTCTTTGTTGACTCTTGTATATGGGAGTCAGCAAAGACCTTACAGAGAATTTTGGACAATACGTTTTCATGGACTGATTATGAAAAAAAAGTATATTCTTATGATGCCGTTGGAAAATCATCTAGTCATGCTCATATGATGCTCTCAGTCGCATTATCTAAGATGCTAAATACTACCGAGTGCATATTTTTCTACAACAAACCAGAATCTATTACGCCGTATGGTGAATCGGATAGTACAACATCACCTTGGATATATACAGAGATCGCGCTAACGCACATACTACCCAAAAAGATTCCAGAAAGAAGGCTACATCTATATACGAAGCTAATGTCCGAGAGGAGATCTATAAATGAGAGTTTTGATTTCTTCTATCCAGTAGATTTGAGCCACTTTGCTACTATCAATGATCAGACTTTTAAAAAATGGATACATAAGTCCTCATCGCTTTCCCCAATGGAAGTCTTGGATGCATTATATGATATGATTCCATTGCCTAAAAACTAAACCTTATATAATATGTCAATAATAACAAGAAGTCAATTAGGCCAAATAGCTCAAAACAGGGCAGGCTATAAGGGATTAAGCGGTATTGTACGAGAAAACCTACAATACTCGAGAGCGAGTCATACAACAAGCATATTTTTATCTCATGCACACACTGATAAAGAGATGATAGCACAAGCTGTCACTTTTTTTAGGACATTAGGGGTATCCGTTTATGTTGATTGGATGGATCACACAATGCCGGAAAAACCAAGTGGTGAAACAGCCCTCAAAATTAAAAGTAAGATTCAGATTAACGATAAGTTTGTGCTTCTTGCCACAAATACAGCAGTCGCATCAAAATGGTGTAATTGGGAAGTGGGTATCGCTGATCCATATAAGTTGAATAACAAAAAAATGGCCTTATTCCCTTTGGCTGATAATAATGGTACTTGGAACGGTAACGAATATCTTCAGATTTATCCAAGAATAGAAAACAGTCCTTATCACACTAATTCATTTATGATTATGTATCCAAACGGCACTTCTGAAAATATCGAAAACTGGTTAAATAAATAAATATGAAAACCAAGTATCAGATAATATTAATTGGAAATGAAAGCTCTTTTATAGAACAGATCAAGGAGTCTTTAAATCGCCACACCGACGAATTAGGGGTTTTAAGGGATTCTATAATATATATAAATGAAACTAACTTTGTCGAATATAAAGCCAATGCCCCAGCGGTATGTTTATATTTTGGAGCCAATGACGAAGCATTTAAAAATTTAAGCTTACTCAAAACCTTAATTAGTGATGCAACATTAATTATTCCTTTAGTTGAAAACCTCGAAATTTTTAGAGAATCAATACCGGAACAATTACATAAAATCAATGGATATAAACTATCCGAAGAAAATGATATAGAAGGGCTAGTCAGTGTTATCTTAGAAGGATTAAGTCTACTAAGACTTTCCAGAAGATTATTTATTAGCTATAAGCGTGATGAATCCAGCACGATTGCTATTCAGCTTTTTGAGCAATTCGAAAAAAACGGATTCGACGTGTTTTTAGACACGCACAGCGTTCGTTATGGAGAGCCGTTCCAAGACGAATTATGGCATCGACTTGCAGATACAGACGTGGTAGTTTTACTAAATACTCCCGGATTTGTAAATAGTGATTGGACCACGCAAGAACTTGCAAGAGCAAATGCTATGTCTGTTGGCATTTTACAATTAATTTGGCCTGACCACGATCTCGAACTTGAAGCCAAGCTATCTATTCCTTACCGACTTCAAGATTCTGACTTCGGAAACAGTGCATATGCTGCCCCGCAGAAATACTTAACAAACACGACAATAAATCAGATCGTTAGTGAGGTTGAATCGCTAAGGGCAAGAAGCTTGGCATCCAGACAAGATAATATAATTACAGAGTTTATCAAAGGTGCTTGCCGGGTTGGAAAAGAAGCTAATCTTCAACCCGAAAAATTTATCTTGATAAACAAATCAGACGACGAAGAGCTAGTTTTCATCCCTACCGTAGGAGTGCCTCAATCATTTACATACAATCAGTCCGAAGAATTAATCAAACAAGTAAAGAAGCGTAAAACTGATACCATTTACATTTTATACGACCATATCAATATCAGAGAAAAATGGATAAAACACTTATCCTGGCTTGATAATTATTTACCAGTAAAAGCATTAAAAATTGAAGGCATAGAACAATGGCTAGAACACAACGTTTAAATAAAGTGTTTCTCTCGGCAAGTATTCCCGATCCTCAAAGAAACAGAATCTACTATGACACTGCTGATATTGTGGCAATACGAGATGCCGTACGTGCTCTAGCTACAGTAGTTATTCCACAATCAAAGCTAATATGGGGTGGACATCCGTCAATAACCCCGCTTATCAGGTATGTGTTACAGAGAATGGGAACCAATGTACAGGATCACGTTACTTTATATCAGTCTCTTTTTTTTGAAAAAGACTTCCTAAAAGACAACGAAAGCTTCGAACATAGAATCTACACGGACAGTCATGAAACAAAAGAAAAAAGTATTGCCTATATGAGGGAAAAGATGCTATCTGAACACAAATTTGATGCCGCCGTATTCATTGGTGGAATGGAAGGCATAATCGAAGAATATGAGATTTTTAAAGGAAAACATCCAAAAGCCTTAATCATACCCGTTGCTAGTACCGGCGGCGCTGCCAAGATCTTATACGAGAGACTAAATGCTCCATTTGGGGATAAATTGAAGAACCAGTATGCTTATATGGCATTATTTCGTGATTTATTTTCAGATAAATTATAAACTCATTATACTCATGGGAAAAAAAATTTTTGTTTCTTACAAATATTCAGATGCAAATGTAAAAACATTGCCTATGCATCCTTTTGACACGACTGCAAGACATTACGTAGATGAAATTAGCTCTCTGATAAAACAAGGAGAAGATCACATTTATAAAGGAGAAGATGATGGTGAAAGTATGTCAACATTACAGGACGCAACAATAGGATCAAAACTTGGAGATAAAATATTTGACAGCACAGTAACGATCGTGTTGATTTCACAAGGAATGAAAAACCCTATAGCACAAGAAAAGGATCAATGGATTCCATGGGAAATTTCTTATTCCTTAAAAGAACAATCAAGGGAAGGAAAAAACAGTAAAACAAATGCTATGCTCGCCGTCGTACTTCCAAACCAATTCGGGAATTATGATTATTTTATTACAGAAAACGCATGCCCCTTCTGTAACTGTCGAATACTGAAAACAGACTTTCTTTTCAAAATATTAAAAAACAACATGTTCAACATTCTAAAGCCGGAACTTTCAACATGTAGTAACCATGGAGAAAGACCTCCATACTTAGGATATTCCTCCTATATACATACTGTAAAATGGATTGATTTTGTTGAAGATATGGATAAGTATATCAATATTGCGATTGATATCAGACGAAATATAAATCAATATGTTGTTGTAAAGGCAATACAATAGTAATTAACAAAAAAATCAGAATAATTGTACACATGATATTTCTGAAATGATTTTTTACAAGCTTACAACACTCCGTTTAGCTCCCCCACCCAAACCTTTAGCCCCACAACCTAAATGTTTAGCTCAGGAACCTAAAATTTTAGCCCGGCAACCGAAACGTTTAGGTTAGATAACCTAAAAATTTAGCTCAGGAACCCAAACGTTTAGCCCGGCAACCGAAACGTTTAGCGATGCAACCCAAACATTTGATCTCTGGCCCTAAACGTTTAGCAATATAACCTAAAGGTTTAGCCCCGGAACCTAAGCGTTTCGGTAGGACAACCTAAAAATTTGACTCCTTCTCCTAAAAATCGGGCTTTATAACGCAACTACGAGCTTATAGCGATCCGCTTGCTCCTCGTTTCTCCGGACTTTCGGACTATGGACTCCCGGACTACGAATCACTCCCCCAACCAACGCGCCAAATAACTTTACAAGCGTATGTAAGTCTTGTTCCTGTTGATGTACAGAGGTTTGCTCTACCCGATTTTAGTTTTACTGTCTTGTGCAGAAAAGGGCGTTGAACTAAGTTTGCAGAAACGGATAATCATACGCATTATGGCAGAAAAAAAGGTACATCAGGGCCGCAACATTAAACGCTTCCGCGAAATGTTGGGCATAAAACAGGAAGCCCTGGCCTGGGAACTGGAGGAACGCAATTCCGGCGAGTGGAACCAGCAAAAGATCTCCCTGCTGGAACAGCGCGAAATCATTGAAGACAACATCCTGAAACAGATCGCCGAAGTGCTGAAGCTGCCCGTGGAGGCGATTCAGAATTTTGATGAGGAGCAGGCAATCAGCATTATTGCAAATACGATCAATAATAATGATCATGCCGTGATGCACGGGCCATCCATGTATAGCTATCAGCCCACCTTCAACCCGATCGATAAAATGGTAGAACTGTACGAGCGTATGCTTACGCAGCAGAAAGAAACGATCGAAAAACTGGAACACCTGCTGGAAAAGAGGTAAGCTTTCAGTTCATGGCTGTAAGTTTACGCCCCGTTCAGGCCTCCGGCCCCTCTCCCCGCTCTTCGGACTTTCGGACTCCGAACTCTTTCCTCCCCGCTTTACCGGCTATTGGCTCATAGCTATAAGCTTACTCCCCACTTCCTTCCTCTTCACTCTTCACTTCCCGCTTCGAAATTTTCACTTATTTTTGAGCGTCTCCACTACGCAACACCATGAAAACCACACTGACTTTACTCTTTCTGTTTTCCCTGCTTGTACCATACGCCTCCGCGCAAAAAAACTGCGATGAACTCTGGTCACGGACCTTTAGCAGGCAGGAACTGGAAGCTGACCTGGATCTTATGGCGACCGCGATCCGGAATGCACATACCAATCCCTATACGCAGATAAGTGCCGAAGCATTTGATAAGAAGGTCTCCGGCATCCGTAGTCAGCTGAAAGACGGCCTCACACAGCGGGAGTTTCATGCCCTGGTGAAACCACTCTTTCTTATTTTACAGGACGAACATGCCGGACTGGAAGACTTTTGCCTCCCCGACAGCCTGCAGCGAAAACAACACATAGCGGGTACTCCGTCTGCAACGCAGGACAGGCCCCTGCCCATAACATACCAGAAGTTCGAAAAAACCGGGTACCTGAGTATGAACACCTTCGACGACAATGCTACGTTTCCCTTTGCGGTATGGAAAAGCAAGATCGATTCGGTCTTTCAGCGGATCCGGCAGGACAAAGTGCGGAAACTCGTCATCGACGTACAGCATAACCCGGGCGGCAACTCAGAGATCGGCAGCCTGCTCATCGACTATTTCTCTGCTAAGTCCTACAAAACCTACAGCGGCAAATGGAAAAGAAGCCTCGAATATTCCGCTTTTTTAAAAAGTTACGGGTATGTGGATTCCCTGTATGAGCGTATTGCACCCGGTGAATACTATACCATAGCCCCGCAACAGGTACGTCCGTCTGAAAATCCCAACCGGTTCCGGGGCAAAACCTGTGTAATTGTTGGCCGGAACACCTTTTCCAGCGCCCTGATGTTCGGAGTGCTCGTGCTGGACAACCGTCTTGCCGTTGTAGCGGGAGAAACGCCGCTGCAGGGACATCCGAACCATTTTGGAGAACTGATCGTTTTTGAGACACCCAATACACAGCTCGAATTCTGGTTCGGGGTAAAAGAATGGATAAGGCCTGCCGGAAACATAGTGCCCAACCAGCTTATCCCGGAAAAAAGGATTGAATTGCAGGGCAAAACCCCACAGCAGATCATCCGCCAGCTGTAGGCGTCTGCTGCTATATGCAAACTCCCGGACTCTTCACTCCCGCTTCGCCGGCTATCAGCTCATGGCTGCAAGCTTACTCCCCGTTCAGGCCTCCGGCACCGCCCCCGGTTCTTCGGACTCCCGGACTACGGACTCTTTGCTCCCCGTTCTCCGGACTTTCGGACTACGGACTTCCGGACTATTTCTTACCTTAACCTCAAATTCCACGATATGCAAACGAAAAAGATCTGGGCTAATTTTAGCGTGAAAGATGCGGAACATACCCGCGCCTTCTATACACAGCTGGGTTTTACACCTTTTGATACAGGCCACTACCCCGGACTGGCCAGCTTCTGTTTCGGGGAGGACGATTTTGTGATCCACTTTTTTGAGCAGGGCTCGCAGATCGATACCTATTTAACACCCGGTGCCAAAGCCGGCGGCGAAATCATCTTTACGCTTTCTGCCGAAACAGAAGCCGAAGTGAATGAATGGGCCGATCGCGTGCGGAACGCCGGAGGTATCCTGTTCCGCGAAGTGGGAAGAGACGAAGCCGGCTATTACGGTTTTGCCTTTGCCGACCCCGATGGACACAAATTTAACGTATTGTTGATGGAAGAAGGCATGTAAGGCCCGCTCTGCACCCGAAATTCAGGTTTTACTACAGACCCGCCGGCACGCTTCTTTATATATTGAGCCAACGGGAAAACACATGTAATTTCCCCTCCCGCAAACTAAGTTTCCCTTCTTAGTTATCGGGAAACGACTTTCTTAGTATAGTATTTATCAAAATCTTACGCCTTTTCATACAGGCTTGTAAACAAATCCGTTTACTTGCCGTTCCCGAACTTCTTTGCCAACTTGCGGCACTATTTCTACACAACCTGTAGATACGTAAACACACCCCGTTTCCGACAGACCGCCTTACACACCCGGTCCGTTGCATTCTGCCGTTTGTTTGGGTTCTGCAGTGCTGTTTTTATGTACATAAACCGCTGAATCCATTATGAAAAAACTAGCCGGCGTTTTAAGTATAGTACTCGGGCTGCTGTGCCTGCCGGGTGCCTATGCGCAATATCTACTCACGGCCGTATCGCCGCCGTCTCCATTCACCCATGACGACCTGTGGAACCTTACGGTTACGCGCAGTAATACACAGGACAACTACTCCAAATTTTATATCGCGTTACGTATCTACGATGGCCAGAGCCAGCTGTTATCCAAAACGAACAGCGCCAACCTGGACCTGAGTCAGACCGTAACCGTAATTAATATAGGCAACCTGTACACGGTGCAGCCGTTTACCATAAACTATTACCATGCCGGTGTACTGCAACAGGTCATCAGTTCGGGCGGACTCTTTCCCCCGGGTATCTACAATGTGCAGTTTACGCTCTACGGCAGACCTTCGGATGGTGAATTCACGGAGTTGGCCGATTACAGCAGTCAGGTTGTGGTAGATGCCATGTGGCCTCCGATGTTATTGTCTCCCGCCGATGGCGACAGTATCCAGAACCCGACGCCCGTACTTACCTGGACGCCGGCCTTCAGCACCTATCTTTCGGGAAGTGTAACGTACAAATTACGCGTAGCCGAGATATTCAACGGGCAGAGTAAACAGCAGGCTATTACGGCCAACCAGCCTAAGTATACAGAAACGAACATCCCCATGCCTTTGCAGATCTACCCCAACACAGCTCAGCCGCTGGAAGAAGGCAAACGCTATGCCTGGCAGGTGGAAGCCAGCTCGGGAAGTATCTCTTTAGGATACAGTGAAGTGTGGGAGTTTTGTTATTGTTTTCCGCAACAAACGCAAACCCAGGCCCCCGGTTTTTACTACAAGCTTACCGAACATCCGCAGTCGCAGTTTGAACTGGTAAAAGGCAATATTATCCCCGTAGCCTTCCC